>NZ_WWCQ01000006.1:0-465383 GCF_009857555.1 Duganella sp. CY15W
ACGTTGATAGGTCAGGTGTGGAAGTGCAGTAATGCATTAAGCTAACTGATACTAATTGCCCGTACGGCTTGTCCCTATAACCTTGCCGGTTATATGCATTTACTAAGATGGTGAGTGCTACCCCCAACTTTACTTCTCCCAGATTCGCTGTGCAGCCCACCACGTGGCTGCAGAGCATACAAGTCAAAGCTTGATGACCATAGCAAGTCAGTCCCACCCCTTCCCATCCCGAACAGGACCGTGAAATGATTCTGCGCCGATGATAGTGCTGCAACCAGTGTGAAAGTAGGTTATCGTCAAGCTAGTTATATAGAAAAAGCCCCTTCCGAATAAAACCGGTTGGGGCTTTTTTGCGTTTACGCGGTAGTTTTTATGTGCAAAGAATTGCATTAAATATATAATTATTTTATTTTTAATTTCTATTTGGCATGAAAATTACCCTGAATACCGTGGCAGTAGCTCTGCTCCCTTTATTGCTGGCCTCCTGTGGCGGCGAAAACAGTAGTGCGCCATCGGCACAGAGGATGGCAATGCATGCGCCAGTTCCCGCGCAACATGATGCAAACGAGTATCGCCCTCTGATTGAACAGATTTTCCTGGTGTATTCCGGTCTCCCGCCTGCGGTGGCGGACATGGGAAGGCTGTCGCAGGCATTTCAGAAACAAGGCTTGCCCGTGTCTGCACTGGAGTGGCTGACCGCATATCCCCACAATGACGCGGTCAAGCAAGCGCTGGATGAGATATTCAACCGGCAAGAAGTGCAACTGAACTTCCTGGGTAATGACAATACTTTTGTTAACTCCGTCTACCGCCGTGTTTTTGGCCGTAACGCTGAGGCCGCAGGCGTTGCCTACTGGGCCGGTTTTCTGAAGAGTGGCCAGCTAACCCGGCCTCAGCTTGCATTATTGCTGAGTTTGTGTGGTCAGAACGATGATGCGCTGGCCGCTACCAACAAGCTGGCGGTACTCCACAAACTGTATACCTTGATTGATGAAGGCGGTCGGATTCTGCAGTCCTTGTACTCGGGCAACGACGAGCGGGCGGTACAGCTTATCGATGCGGTTGACGCCCACACCGATATCGCCAGTTACCAGGACAAGGTGCGTCATTATGTAGATTCTCTCGGTTCGCTTGGCGGTGCTGTCACTGCTGTTCGTCGCTACTATGGATACAGCAATCAGGAAGATTCAATTGCCTATGGCGCCAAGTATCTCTACTCGGAACGTGCGGTGCCGATCACGCCGTCTGCAGGCACCGTGGTTTTTGGTGCGACGCCTCAGAGCGTTAGCTGGACGCGCAATCTCAGCACGGATATCTGGAACTACACGGCGCCGGTGAGCAATAGTGTGGCGATGATCATCATGTCGGCGCGTTTTCATGACTCACCTAAATTTGTCGGTTATGCGATACCGGACATTGCAATGTTGTGTCAAGGCACGGCAGACAAGCCGGCCAGCGATGTGCTGATACCTAGCCAGGCGACGCCGGTCATCAGTGCAATAGATCTGGCCGGTATTATCACCGGTTCCCATTTTGAAAATTGCACGCAGCAAGGATCGCAGCAGCGTCTGGAGTTTGACAGTGCCGGCAACCTGTTCCTGTACGGCGCCGATGGCAGAACCAGCTACACTGCTGCTCAGGTCAGCGCCGCGTTGGTGGGCAAAAACCTTACCGACCCGAGTGATGGGAAAGGGCTGATGCTGCGCGCATACCGGCTGCCAAAAGTGAATACCAGTACGATGGTTTATGTGTTTGTCACGCAGCATGCGGGAACGCTTGGCCTATGGTCTTCCGAACCTGCTGAATAAGCCAGGACCGAACGGGTTTGTTGCCGTTCTGAGTGCCGTTCGCGCGACGCCGAGTCGGGCGAGCGGACTTTTTTTGGTCAATTGCAAAAATGGGTTGTATTATTAGTGCTCGAAGTGACCAACTCCTAGAGGTGCATTCATGTCGGAAGAGAAGAAATATCGCCTGGTGACCCGTAGCGACTTTGATGGCCTGGTTTGCGCAGTACTGCTAAAACATCTGGATCTAATCGACGAAATCCTGTTCGTTCATCCCAAGGACATGCAGGATGGGAAAATTACGATTACCGGCCGTGATATCACGACCAATCTGCCTTATGTCGCGGGGGCGCATATCGCTTTCGACCATCACCTCTCTGAGACCATCCGTAACACGGGGGAGCGCCAGAATCACGTTATTCACCCTGAGGCGCCGTCCGCAGCGCGCGTGGTGTATGACTACTATGGTGGCCTGAAAGCCTTCCCGGCGTCGTGGGATGACATGATGGCTGCAGTGGACAAGGGCGATGCAGCCCGTTTCAACGAGCAGGAAGTGCTGCATCCGGAGGGCTGGGATTTGCTGAACTTCCTGATGGACGCGCGCACCGGCCTGGGCCGCTTCCGCGAGTTCCGCATCTCGAACTACAACCTCATGATGGACCTGATCGATTACTGCAAGAACCACACGATCGCGCAGATCATGGAGCTGCCGGACGTGCGGGAACGCAAGGACCTGTACTTCGAGCATGCCGAGAAATGCAAGGACCAGATCCGGCGCTGCGCTACGGTGCACCAGAACCTGCTGGTACTGGACTTGCGCAATGAAGAGATCATCTTTGCCGGCAACCGCTTCGTGGTCTATGCGCTGTTCCCGCAGACGAATATCTCGATCCACGTGCTGTGGGGCCTGAAGAACCAGAACACGGTGTTTGCGACCGGTAAGTCGATTCTGAACCGTAGCTCGAAGACTAATATTGGCGCGCTGATGCTGGAGTATGGCGGCGGCGGCCACGAGAATGCTGGCACCTGCCAGGTGGAAAACGAGATGGCGGAAGATGTGCTTGGCGCCTTGATCCACCGGATCAACAAAGACGGATAAAAGAACAACGGCGCCCAGGGCGCCGTTTCTTTATGCTGTCAAGACTGATTAGAACTCTTTTTCAGGCATGGCTATCTGATTGTCCGTGCTGAACTGGTAGTCCTTGAACACGTGTTCCGCGCTCAGCAGCTGGTACTCTCCGTCCGGCTTCTTGAACGTGGTGTCCTTGAGCTTGTAGGTGTAGTGGCCGCAGGTCCAGCAGTTGAAGTTGCGCATGTGGGTGCACAGGCAGGTCTTGTCCATCACCGAGATATTCTTGTCATTCGGATGGGCCGCCACTTCACGGTTGTACGAGTTGATGTAGGCGCAGTTGCCGGTTGCATCCAGCAGATAGCCGTACGATTCGCAGCCCGGACGGATGCCGGCGCCGATCGCCGGCGTGTTCTTCAGCATACGCATCGGGTAGCCGGTCGGCGACACGCCATTGACGATGATGTCGTCTTCCTGCGCCTTGAAGTATTCCTGCTTGACCTTGTCCGGCAGGCCGCATTCCTTGGTGACGGTAAAGCGCGTGGCCACCTGCACGCCGGCCGCGCCCGCTTCCAGGAAGTTCACGGCGTCGGAGCCGGTGAAGATGCCGCCCGCAGCGATAAGTGGAATCTCCAGCTTCTCTTCCTTCAGATACGCCAGCAATTCCTTGGTAATCGTCATCAGGTCGTAGTCTTTCCAGTCCTCCAGGCCAAAGCCCAGGTGGCCGCCGGCCAGCGGACCTTCGACAATGATGTAGTCCGGCAGACGGTTCAGCTTGGCGTTCTTGCGCAGGAAGATCTGCAGCGCGCGCACCGACGACACGATGATGCCCAGCTTGGCTTCGCGGAAGCGTGGATGGTCGGCCATCAGCGCGAACGAACCAAAGTGCAGGCCGGCCGACAGCGTGATGCCGTCAATCCCCGCATCCAGCGCCGCGTTCAGGCGCGTGCGCAGGGTTTCGCGCGGACCGTTCATGGTCAGCTTTTCCATGCAGTTCACGAAGATCAGGCCAGGGCCTTGCTTCTGCTCCATGGTCTTGCCGATATGCAGGCGCTGCGCCTGCGCCAGGCGCTCCAGGTCGAACTGCACCATGGACTTGTCCATGTTGTTGATGTTGTGCTTGTAGAGCTTGGTTTTGTCTTTCACGAAGCTGGTGTCGAACTTGCGGTCGGACACGTCTTCCACCATGGCATCGGAAATGTGGCCGATACCGCCCAGGCGGGCTGCTTCCAGCGCCAGTTCAGAGGTCGAAATATCGACACCCATTCCGCCGATCATGATGGGCACGTACTCTTCATTGCCAAATCGCAGGCGGAAATCATCAACACGTTTCATTGCTATCCTTAGACTACCGAGGTTAAATGCGGTCGCGCGGTAGTACGCATACACGGAGGCTCCGATTCATTCTACTCCATGTGTACTACAGCTTTGTGACGGCGCGACGGCGCGTGGCCTGTCGCGCGCGCAGGCGGGGGATCAGTCGCGGAAGTTATTGAATTCCAGCGGCAGGTCGGTCACATCCTTGCGCAGCAGCGCCATGGCGGCCTGCAGATCGTCGCGCTTGGCGCCGGTGATGCGCACCGATTCGCCCTGGATGGATGCCTGCACCTTCATCTTGCTGTCTTTGATGACGCGCACGATTTTCTTGGAATCATCGGACTCGATGCCGTTCTTGACCTTGATCACCTGGCGCACCTTGTCGCCGCCGATTTTCTTGACGTCGCCGTCCTCCAGGAAACGCACGTCGATCTTGCGCTTGGCCAGTTTGTTGGTCAGCACGTCACGCACCTGCTGCAACTGGAAGTCGGAGTCAGCGGTGACGGTCAGCTCGCGGTCCTTTTGTTCGACGGCGGCGCCGGTACCCTTGAAGTCAAAGCGCGTGGCGATCTCTTTTTGAGATTGCTCAACGGCATTCTTTACTTCGATCATATCGGCTTCCAAAACTACATCAAACGACGGCATAACTATTTCCTTTATCTTGCTGCATCAAAGACTGCCATTTTAACGGACAACCTGCATTTCGCGCCCATATCGGCACTGGTTTTTTGCTTGTTTCGCTCTATAATCGACTAAATTTATTGGTTATTTCCCATATGTCCGCATCATCTTCCATTCAATATCAGTTTCCCCTGCAATTTCTGAATACCTTTGGCATTGCCGCCGCTGCCCACGCCTATTTGCGCGTCACAAAAAAAGAGCAACTGCTCGGCGTTTATGCTGACGGCGCCTGGGTTTCTTTGCCGAAGCTGATTTTAGGCGGCGGCAGCAATTTACTATTGACGCGTGATTTTGACGGCCTGGTGTTGCACATTGCGCTGGAAGGAAAAGAGATTATCGGTGACGATGCGCAATATCATTTTGTGCGCGCGGCGGCCGGTGAAAACTGGCACCAGTTTGTGCAATGGACATTGGCGCAAGGCATGGGCGGATTAGAGAATCTGTCGCTGATTCCCGGCACGGTGGGCGCGGCGCCGATTCAAAATATCGGCGCCTATGGACTGGAAATTAAAGACGTTTTCCACAGCGTGACCGTATTCGATCCAGCCACGGCGGAAACGCGTGTGATGGACGCGGCCACATGCCGCTTCGGCTACCGCGACAGCGTGTTCAAGCACGAAGGCCGCACGCTGATTATCCTGGATGTGACGTTTGCGCTGCCCAAGCAGTGGCAGCCGAATCTGCGCTATGCGGAACTGGCCAACGAGCCAGGCCTGGGCGCTGCGCCGACGCCGCAGCAGGTGGCCGATGCGGTGATCGCGATACGCCGCCGCAAGCTGCCCGATCCGGCCGTGATCGGCAACGCCGGCAGCTTCTTCAAGAATCCCGTGGTGCCGGGCGCGCAGTGCGCCGCGCTGCTGGAGCGCTTCCCGAACCTGGTGCACCACGCGCAAGCGGACGGCACTGAGAAGCTGGCCGCCGGCTGGCTTATCGATCAATGCGGCTGGAAGGGCAAGCACCTCGGTGCGGCCGGCGTCTATCCAAAGCAGGCGCTGGTGCTGGTGAATAACGGCGGCGCCACCGGCGCCGAGGTGGTGGCGCTGGCCAGGGCAATTCAGGCCGACGTGCAGGCCCGTTACGGCGTGCTGCTGGAACCGGAGCCGGTGTTTATTTAAGGCCGCGCCGCCTGCACCAGCTCAATCGCGGTGCGGGCATCTTCCGGATACAGCGAACTGCCCGTGTGGCAGGCCTGGCGCAGCGCGGCGTCGCTGAGGCCGGGCAGGGACTCGCCCGTCACTGAAAGACTGATGCGATGCAGCTGGCTGGTGACGATCGAGCGGCGCGAGGCCATGTTGAGGATCACGCCGAATTCATCGTGGCCGATGCGCGCCACCAGATCGCCCGGCCGGCATTCGCGTTCGATGCGGCGCGAGATATCGGCCAGTGCTTCCGGCAGTTTCTCGATGCCGTCGATGCGGACCACCGCCACGCCCAGATGGGCATGACCGTTTTGCGCGCTGGTCAGCTTGGCCTGCAGCTGCTCGTAGAAGAAAGAGCGGTTGGCGGTGCCGGTGGCTTCGTCCAGCGTCATGCGCTGCTTGAGCACATTCGGGCCTTCGCGGGTGGCGCGCTGCATCAGCATGGCCGTCATATCGGCCAGCAGCTGGGCGATCTCCGCCTCGTTCTGCTTGAATTCACGCGGCTCCTTCCATACCAGCTTCATGACGGCGACCGCTTCATCATCGGCGATCAGGGGCACGATGACCATGGCGCGCAGGCCGACCTTGCGGCAGGCGTCGCGGTTGACGCGGTCGTCGATTTCGCTGTCGGTGCACAGCGCGGCCGTGCGGCTGGTGAGCACGCGGCCGGACAGGCTGTTCGCCACCGGCATGCGCAACCCCAGCTGCGCTTCGGCGAGGCCGCTGGCGGAACGGTAGACGATGGAGTCCTCTTCCAGCAGCTCCACCACGGCGCCATCGGCATCGGTCAGTTCAACCGCCTTGGCGGACGCCGCGTCCATGACCGCGCTGAGGTCATTCCCCAGGCCGACCAGGTGCACCTGGGCTTCGATGATGGCCAACAGTTTGTTTGCAGGTATGGTAGTCATAGTCGTAAAAAAAGCAGACCCTGGTCTGCTTTTAGTGTAGTCCTTGTTCAGCCGAAGTGGCAAACGTAATCGAGGGTTTCCACCGTTTCGATATCGAATTTGCTGTTGCCCGCTACTTTGAACTCCTGTCCCGCGGAATAAGTCTGCCAGTCGCTGGCGCCGTCCAGGCGTACCTTGCAGACGCCGCCCACCACTTCCATGATTTCCGGCGCGCCGGTATTGAAGGTCAGGCTGGAGGGGAAGATGACGCCGACGGTTTTCTTGCTGCCATCGGCGAGGATGACCGTGTGCGACACGCACTTGCCGTCAAAGTAGATATTGGATTTTTTGACGACGCTGACTTGATCGATTTGAGTACTCATGCTGCTGCGTTTCCTTGGTTCGATGGAGTGGGACCGGGCGGCTCGTCCGCGTGCAGGACGCGGTTACGGCCGGCGTTCTTGGCCGCATACAACGCCCGGTCGGCTTGCTGGATCAGCTCTTCGATGCTGGACGCAGGCGAGGGCACCACGCTGGCCACGCCGATCGACATGGTCACGCATGAAAACTCGGTGCTGGCCTGCGGATTTTCAATCGCGAGCTGCTCCAGGTGACGGCGGCACGACTCGGCCACGATCATGGCCCCAGTCAGTGGTGTCTCCGGCAGGATAATCGCGAATTCCTCGCCGCCGTAGCGCGCGGCCAGGTCGGCCGGGCGCTTCAGGTGTTCAGTGAGGACAGCGGCGACCTTCTTCAGGCACAAGTCGCCTGCCAGATGGCCAAAGCTGTCGTTATACAGTTTGAAGAAATCGACGTCGCACAGCAGCAGCGTCAACGGCTTCTTGTCGCGCTGGCCGCGCTGCCATTCGATGTGCATGGTGTCGTCGAAGCGGCGACGGTTGGCGATGCCGGTCAGGCCATCCAGCGCGGCCAGCTTTTGCAGTTCGATGTTGGCGTCGGCCAGCTGCTTCTGGCTCTCGCGCAGGAAGCGGAAGGCCTGGTCGCGCTGCAGGCGGCTGATGTGCGCGCCCGAGTGATAGCGCACGCGCGCCAGCAGTTCCAGCTTGTCCGGCAGCTTGACCATGTAGTCGTTGGCGCCAGTGGAAAAGCTGTGCGCCTTGAGTTTCGGATCTTCCTTGGCCGAGAGGACGATCACCGGCACATGGCGCAGGCCTTCTTCCGCGCGGTACTGAACGATCTGGCCAAAGCCGTCGATGGTCGGCATCACCAGGTCCTGCAGGATCACGGTCGGCTGTAATTGCAGCGCCGTCTCCAGCGATTTGGTGGCGTCGGTCACGTAATGGAATTCGATATCCGGCTGGTCGCTTAGCATGCGCCGCACGGCTTCGACGATGATGAGCTGGTCGTCCACCAGCAGCACGCGCACTTTAAAGGTCGTCAGGACCGGTTCTTGATCTGCTGCAGATACTAATGCTTCGGACATCAGGATTCTCTTCGGTTATTAGCTACGACTGCCCAAGGTGCCACGCAAGACCGGGCCTATCTTCGCCAGCGGTAAAACCATCTGCGCCGCATCCAGCTCCGCGGCTGCACGCGGCATGCCATACACTGCGCTGCTGGCCTGGTCCTGGGCGATGGTGGTCTGGCCGGCACGGCGCATGGACAGCAAGCCTTCGGCGCCATCGCGGCCCATGCCGGTCAACAGCACGCCGATCGCCTCGCCCTTCCAGTGTTGCGCTACGCAGTGAAAGAACACGTCCACCGACGGCCGGTAGGCGTAGTCCTTTGGGTGACTATCGTAACGCAAGCGTAGGTTTTGATCCAGCGTGAGATGATCGTTACTCTTGGCGATAAGCACCGTGCCGGCCACCAGTTCGTCGCCTTCCTCGGCGGCGCGTACCGGCATATCCAGTTGTTCGCCCAGCCAGCGCGCGAAGTTGTCGGCAAAATGTTCGTCGATATGCTGCACCACCACGATGGCGCAACCGCGCGGCGGCTTCCAGCCGGCCAGCATTTTGGAGACCGCCACCGGGCCGCCGGTGGACGCGCCTATCGCCAGCAGCGCTGTGACCTTTTCGGCTTCATGCTCGGCCTGTCCGCCATTGCCATTGCCGATCGCGCTGCGCGGCAGCATGGCCTGGCTGCCGCCGCTGTGGCGTATCAGCTTGTCCATGGTGCGGATTTTTGCGAGCAGCTCGGCATCGCCGCCTGGCTGGCCTTGCAGCACCGGCGTGGCCGTGACATCCAGTGCGCCGGCGCCCAGCGCGCGGAACACCTGGTTGACGTTATCCTGCGGCCGTCCCGTCACCACCAGGATGGCGCACGGGCTTTGCTCCATGATCTGGCGCGTGGCTTCCACGCCATCCAGCTCCGGCATGTTCAGATCCATCAGGATCAGATCGGGGCGCTTTTCGGCCGACATGCGTACCGCCTCGGCGCCGGTGCGGGCGATCCATAGCACCTGGTGTTCGGCGGTGCTGGCGACCACGCGCCGCAGCGCTTCGGCTGCCATGGCGACATCGTTGGCGATGGCAATTTTCATCGGTGGGCGTCTCCAATCAGGTCATTGACCGCATCCAGCAGCGTCTCGTCGTGGAAGCTGCCCTTGGTCAGGTAGTAATCGGCGCCGGCCGACAGGCCGCGTGCCCGGTCTTCAGGCCGATCTTTGTAAGAGACTATCATGACTGGCAGCTTGTGCAGGTGTATATCTTTTTTAATTAATGTAACCAATTCGATACCGTCCATGCGCGGCATATCGACGTCGGTGATGACCAGGTCATAGTCGCCGCTGCGCACCACGTTCCAGCCGTCGATGCCGTCAATGGCAATGTCGACAAGATAGCCGCGACCGAGCAGCAGCTTGCGCTCCATCTCGCGCACCGTGAGCGAATCGTCCACCACCAGCACGCGCTTGGTCTTGCGGCGCTCGGCGGCGTCGGACTTGGCCAGTTGATGCAGGCCGCCTTCGTGCAGCAGTTTGTCGATGGACAGCAGCAGGTCCGGTACATCGAGGATCAGCACGGGCTCGCCATCGTCCAGCAGCGCCGCTGCCGAGATGTCGCGCATCTTGCCGAACACCGGATCGATGGCTTGCACCGCCAGGCTTTGTTCCCCGCTGATGGCATCGACCACCAGCGCATAGCGGCGCGCGCCGGTGCCGATGACCACCACGGCCAGTTCGGCGCTGCCTGCTTCGGTGGCGCCCAGCTCCAGCACCTGCGCCGCCGAGACCAGCCCCAGATGCTCGCCGCCGAAATCGAAGAACTGCTTGTTCTCCAGCGTGTGGATGGTCGATTGCGGCACCTTGAGTACGCGCTCCACCTGCACGATAGGCACGGCGTAGGCCTCGCCCTTGACGTCCACCACCAGCGCGCGCACGATGGATTGCGTCAGCGGCAGTGTGATGTAGGTGTGGAAGCCGACGCCCAGTTCCGACTCGATGCGCACCGTGCCGTTTTGCGAGCGGATGGTTTCGTGGACGATGTCCAGGCCGACGCCGCGGCCGGAAATCTCGGTGATGCCTTCCTTCAGGCTGAACGCCGGCAGGAACAGGAACTCCATCAGCTCCGCGCCGGACATGGAACTGGCCATCTGCGCTGGCGCCATCTTGCGCTCGATAACGCGGGCGCGGATTTTTTCGAGATTCACGCCTTTGCCGTCGTCGCTGATTTCGATACTCAGCATGCCGGCGCGGTGCTTGGCTTCGAGCACGATGGTGCCGGTACCAGGTTTGCCGACGGCGATGCGGTCGGCCGCCGGGTCCATGCCATGGTCGATGGCGTTGCGCAGCATGTGGTTCAGCGGGCTTTCGATCTTGGCCAGGATGTCGCGGTCGACCAGTGTGTCCTCGCCGATGATTTGCAGCTGCACGTCCTTGCCGAGACTACGCGCCAGATCGCGCACCATGCGCGGAAAGTGCTGCACGCCGTCGCGGAACGGGCGCATACGCATGGTCAGCACTTCGTCCACCATGCTTTGCGAGACGCCGAGCAGGCGGCGTTCGTAGGCTTCGATATCGGCGATGTGTTCCAGCACGAACTGTTTGAGCGGGTGGGTCTTTTGCAAGGCCAGCAGCGACTTTTCCTTGAGGCTGGCGTCGGTGCTGTTGGAGATGGCTTCGTGCAGTTGTTCGATCACCGCAAACAGGCTGCTTTGATTGCGCTTGAAGCGCTGCAGGTTCTGGATGAACGGATGCATCTGGTGTGCGTTGATGCGCGACTCGCTGGCCAGCGACAGCAGCTTGTCGAAGTTCTGCGCGTGCTTCATCGGCGCGGGATGGCGCGCGGCAGCGGCGGGCGCTTCTTCGGCGGCGCCGGCGGCAGGCGCGGGCGGCGGTGGTGCGATCGGCAGTTCACCTATCGGGAATTCGGGCGCGGCCGGTGCCGCAGCTGGCTGCGCCACGGCGGGTGGGGGCGGTGGCGGGACCAGCGGCACCGGCTCCGGCAGAAATGCGATGGTGGTGATCGCATGCATGGTGCGCTTGATCTGTTCCCCGTTGGCGCCCAGCCAGGCATCCACTTCGCTGTCCTGCAGGCGCGAGAGCTGCAGGATCAGGTCCACGCCCGCCAGCAGGACGTCGACGCGGTTTGGCGTCAGCGCCAGCTTGCCGTTTTGCGCGGCGATGAATGCGTCTTCCATGCCGTGCGCGAGCTGCACCACCACTTCCAGCCCGACGATGGCGGCGGCACCCTTGATCGAGTGCGCGGCGCGCATCATCGACTCGACGGCGCTGGCGTCATCCTTCAGGCGCTCCATGGCCAGCAGGCCATCGGTCAGGATTTGCGTCTGGCTGTCGGCCTCCATGCGGAACAGGTCCAGCATGGAGAACTGGCTCAGGTCTCTGTTGTTATCCTGGCTCATCGTAAGGTTCTCGCGAGTTGGTAGCCGATCAGCGTTTCGTCCAGTACGCCGATACGCATGTCGTCATGCGTAATCACGCCGGTCAGGAAGCGCGACAGGCCTTTGTTGATGGTGGCCGCAGGAGCCTGCATCTGGCTGCTGGCGTAGCGCAGCAGGCCATGCAGGTCTGCGACCGGCAGCGCGTACGCCTGATCCTCCCATTGCGTCAGCAACAGCCGGGCGAAGGTATGGCGATGGGTTGCCGCTTCGCCCTCGCTGTCATCGATGCCCAGCAGATCGGCCAGCGACATGCAGGGGTACAGCGTGCCACCGACGTTGACGATACCGCTCAAGCCGCGCGAGCTGCGGTGCGGCAGGCGGTGGGGCTTGGCGATGGGCGCGACCGAGACGAACATGCGGGTCGGCAGCGACAGCCATTCACGGCCCACACGGAACACCAGGCAGGACGCATCCTGCTGCTGGTTGTCCGTCGCCACCTGGCGGAAGTGGGCGGCCCATTCCTTTTTGTAGTCGTCGCTGACGGTGCGTTGCAGGTTTTGCTGCGCGGCGGCGGCATAGACTTCGCAGTTGCGGCAGTGGACGTGCTGCGCCAGCCGTTCGCAACTCTGGTCGCCATTGACGCCGATGCGGTTCCAGCAGTCCTGGACGCCGACGGGAATGGGGGAGATGATGGTGCTCATGTCGGATCGCCTTTAGGATGCCTGCTGGCGTTTGTAGATGCGGGCGGCGCGCGCCTTGAGCGCAGCGGCGCCGCTGGCGTCGTTATTGGCTTCGGCCAGCAGGGCCAGATGGCACAGGGCTTCGTAGTGGTCAGGCTGCAGGTAGATGCAGCGCTTCCAGTAGTCTTCCGCCATCTTGGGCTTGTTGGTCAGCTCATTCAGCAGGCCGAGGATGAAGTAGGCCTCGGCCGATTCCGGATGGAGCGCGAGATGGTCGCGGCAGCGCGTCTCCGCCGCCTTGATGTCGCCCAGGTCGGCCAGACGGCGCGCCTCGGCCAGCAGGTTGGCGGCAACTGCGGGCGGTGCGGTAGCCGGCTTGACCGCCGCAGGCGCGGCAACGCGTGGACGCGGCGCTGGTGCGGACGGCGGCAGCGAAGGCGGCGACGCGATGCTGCGGGTGGCCTTGGGCGCTGGCGGCTTGGCGGGCGTGCGCGTGGTGTGCAGCGATTTGCGTGGCGCAGCGGTTTCCTTCTGCAGGCCAAAAGCCTGGTTGTGCGACAGCGGCGAAAAGCCGTGCTGGCAGAAGGAGGGCACCTCGGCGTAGCCGGCAAACAGCTGGCCGTCGTCCATCAGCAGCGCCGACAGTTTTTCGATCGCGGCCTTGGTGGTCGGCTTGTCGAAGTAGATCAGCAGGTTGCGGCAGAAGACTACGTCGTAATAGCCGGCGCGCGTACTCAGGTCGAACTCCAGCAGATTGCCCTGCTTGAAGCGCACCTGCTTGCGGATCTCGTCGTTGACGCGGTAGTCGCCGTCGCCGGCGCTGGTGAAGTGCAGGTCGCGGAATGCCAGGTCCTGCGCGCGGAAGGCGTTGCGGCCGTAAATGCCGCTCTTGGCACGCGCCACGCAGGTGGGACTGATGTCGAACGCGTCCACCATGAAGTTCTCCGGCGGGATGCCGGCGTCCGTCAGCACCATGGCGATGGTGTAGGGCTCTTCGCCGCCCGCGCATGGAATCGACAGGATGCGTACCAGGCGGTCGTTATTGGCGGCCAGGCGCGCGCGCACGAAGTCCGTCATGGCGACGAAGGCTTGCGGGTCGCGGTAGAACCACGACTCCGGCACCACCACCAGTTCCACCAGCGCGGTCATCTCCTCCGGCGTCATCTGCCTGAGATAGTCGTCGTGGTCCTTGGCGGCGGTCTGCTCCATGCGGTTCTTGATCGCGCGCTCGACGATCGACTTGGACAGATTCAGTCCCGTCGCGGCGCGCAGCATGGTTTGGGCGGGCGTCATGATGCGCTGTCCACCGTCTGGAACAGCAGGGCGCGCAGTTCGGCTGGCAGCAGCTGTTCCAGTTCGACCAGTTGCAGCATGCCTTGCTGGTCGCTGGCCACCTGGCCGAGGAAGGGCGCGGCTTGCACGCCGCTGTCGGCCAGCTGGTCGTCGCGCACGTCCTGTACGCCCAGGACGCGTTCGGCGCGCAGGCCCAGTGGATGGTGCGCGCCTTCCGGCGTCACATAGTCCGTGACGATGATGCGCGTGTCGAAGTGGTCTTCGCCGCTGGGGATCCCGGCTGCGCGGCACAGGTCGATCACCGGCACCGAGGCGCCGTGCAGGTCCATCAGTCCCGCCACGGGATCGGGCGCCAGCGGCAGCTGCTTGAGTTCCAGCAGCGGCAGCACGCGCACCACATCACGCAGGCGCAAGCCATAACGATCGGCGCCGATGTGGAAGACGAGTAGTTTCATGGCCGCTCCGCCTTACACCGCCACCGCGAAGTTGGCGACGCTGGTTTGCAGGTCGCCAGCCGCGTATTGCAGCTGGTGCACCGCTTCGCTGGTGGCCTTGAGCGATTCCACCGTCTGCTGGGTGGCGTCATTCAGCTGCATCATGGTGGCGGTGATCTGCTCCGCGCCGACCGCCTGCGACTGCATGCCTTGCAGGACCACGTCGAACTGCGGCGCCAGTTTCTGCACCTGGTCCATCACGCCGGACAGCTGGTCCGTCACCTGGCGTACTTCGCCGACGCTGCGGCGTATCTCTTCGGAGAATTTATCCATGCCCATCACGCTGGCGGAAACGGCGGACTGCATCTCTTTCAGCATCTGCTCGATGTCCCAGGTGGAGACCGAGGTCTGGTCGGCCAGGCGGCGGATTTCCGTCGCCACCACCGAGAAGCCGCGTCCCGCCTCGCCAGCCTTTTCGGCTTCGATGGCGGCATTGAGCGACAGAATGTTGGTCTGGTCGGCCACCTTGGTGATGGTGGTCAGCACGCTGTTGATGTTGGAGGCTTTCTCCGACAGCGCCGCCAGCTTGGCGTTGATCGAATCGGTAGCGGACACCATATGCTGCATGGTGCTGTCCATGCGGCGCAGATTGTTCTGGGCGTCGGCCGTGGCGCTGGTGGTGTAGTCGGCGACAGCGGTGGCTTCTTCCATGGTCTTGAGCAGCTGCGAGGTGTTGGCCGAGATTTCCTTGGTGGTGCTGAGGATCTCGACACTGGTCTGCGCCTGCTCGATACCGGTGGCTTCCTGCTGCTTGGCGGAGGCGGCGATTTCGGTGGCCGACGTCGTCACCTGAATCCCGGCCTTCTGCACATTGTTCAGCAGCGCGCGCAGGTTTTCAAACATGCGGTCCAGGCCATTGGCCAGTTTGCCGATGGCGTCGTCGCCTTGCACTTCGATCTTGCCGGTCAAGTCGCCCGACGCCGCCTTGGAGACCACGCCCAGCAAGGAATCCACCTTGGACTTGAGCAGGTTGGTGGCGGCCAGTTCATTGGCCAGACTGTCCTGGATCGACTGCGCCATGCGATTGAATTCGGTCGTGACATCCCCCAGTTCATCGCCCGACAGCACTAGCGCGCGCGCCGACTGGTCGCCGGCGGCGATCTTGTGGACTGCACTGGTCAGGTTGTACAAGGGCGCCAGCAGCGAGCGCACCAGCAGCCAGGCGATCCCCAGCGACAGCACCACGCACACCACGCCGCCGCCGGTGAGTATCATGCGCATGGTTTCCTGCAGACGCTCCGAAGCGTTGCTGCGTTCGGCCAGCAGGCGCTGCTCTTCGGCCGCCGCGTCGTCCATGTATTTGTAGATGGCGCCGATGACGGATGAAGTGGAACCCGACAGCTGCGGCGTGCGGCCCATGGCGTCCGCCGCGCCGGGCTTGTCGCCCAGCTCCTGGCGCATCTTGATTTGCGTATCGATGACTTCCGCACTCCAGGCCTGGATCATCTCGTCCAGTTTTTTGAAGCGCGTGACCTGGGCTGGATTATCGGCCGTCAGTTTTTGCAGCGCACTGATGGAGGTAGGCAGATCGGTCATCTCTTTGCGGGTGCGCTCCAGGCGCGCCGCGTTCCCGGTCAGGTAGTAGCCGCGTGCCTCCACCTGGACTTGTAGCAGATCGTTGCGCAGCACGTCGATGGCCTGGATCACATCCATGGTGTGGCGGTCCCACGCATTCGCCTCCGACAGGCTCATAAAGCGGTTGTAGGCGATCGCTAATAACACCAGGATGATGGCAAGAATGGCGCTAAAACTCAGGTACAGCTTCTTTTTGATGCTCAAGTCGTTAAACATTTTTTCTCCAGGACTGGCGGGGACGCGCTTGCACGCGGCATTGTCCCACACCGGCCATTTTTATGGTTTTCAGCTAGCTACCGCAAAGGTGGCAACGCTGCTTTGTAGCCCGCCCGCCGCATACTGCAACTGGTGAACCGCTTCACTGGTCGATTTCAGCGATTCCACGGTTTGCTGGGTGGCGTCGTTCAACTGCATCATGGTTTCATTGATCTGGGCAGCGCCGACGGCTTGGGACTGCATGCCCTGCAAGACGAGATCGAACTGTGGCGCCAGTTTCTGCACCTGGTCCATGACGCCGGACAGTTGATTGGTCACCTGGCGTACTTCGCCGACGCTGCGGCGTATCTCTTCGGAGAATTTGTCCATGCCCATCACGCTGGCGGAGACGGCGGACTGCATTTCCTTGAGCATCTGTTCGATGTCCCAGGTGGAGACGGAGGTTTGGTCTGCCAGCCTGCGGATTTCAGTGGCGACGACGGAGAAGCCGCGTCCCGCCTCGCCAGCCTTCTCAGCTTCGATGGCGGCATTCAGCGACAGGATGTTGGTCTGGTCGGCCACTTTGGTAATTGTAATCAGAACGCTGTTGATGTTGCTAGCTTTTTCCGACAAGGCCGCCAGTTTGGCGTTAATCGAGTCGGTGGCTGTGACCATATTCTGCATGGTGCCGTCCATGCGTTTGAGGTTGCCCTGGGCGTCGGCGGTGGCATGCGTGGTGTAGTCGGCCACCGAGGTGGCTTCCTCCATGGTCTTGACCAGTTCCGTGATGTTGGCCGAAATCTCCTTGGTGGTGCTGAGGATCTCGATGCTGGTCTGGGCCTGTTCAACGCCGGTCGCCTCCTGCTCTTTGGCCGAAGCGGCAATCTCGGTGGCCGAGGTGGTGACCTGGATGCCGGCTTTCTGCACATCGTTGAGCAGGGTGCGCAGATTGTCGAACATGCGGTCCAGCCCATCGGCCAGCTGGCCAATCGCATCGTCACCGCGCACTTCGATCTTGCCGGTCAGGTCGCCCGATGCGGCCCTGCTGACCACCCCCAGCAGCGAATCGACCTTGGACTTGAGCAGGCCGGAGGCAGCCAGTTCCTTCTCCAGGCTGTCCTGGATCGCTTGCGCCATCTGATTGAAGGCGATGGATACCTGGCCCAGTTCATCGCGCGAACTGACTTCCACGCGTGCGTCTTGCTCGCCGTGGGCGATGCGGTCAACCACTGCGGCCAACCGGCCGATTGGCCCGCCCAGCGCCTGCAGCAGGATGGCGCCGATGATGAGCGCCAGCACGGTGCAGACGCCGCCGCCCAGCACCAGCAGCAGCATCATGGCGTCCGACAGGTTGGCGGAGGTGCGGCTGCGTTCCGCCAGCAGGCGGTCTTCCTCGTCGGTGATTTCCTTGATCATGCGCCGCGCTTCGCTGATGGTGCGGGTGCCGTTCAGCACATCGGCAGCGGCGGCGCCTTGCGGTGCACCGGTACGGCGTTTTTCCAGCTGCGGATTGACGACCTTGTCGAGCCAGCTGTTGAGGAAGGGCGTCAGGCGCTTGAGGCGCGCTTGCTGGTTGGCGTTGTCCGACGTGAGCCGCGTGACCTCGGCCAGATGGTGGCGCATGGTCTCTTCTTCGGCGGCGATCTGGCTGGCGATGTTTTCATCGCCGGTCAGCAGAAAGCCGCGCGTGGAGCTCTGGATCTGGACGATGGCGGTTTCGATCTGGTTCGCCTCCAGCAGCACTTCCAGCGTATGCCGGTCCCACCCGCTGGCGGTGGAAAGCCGGGTGAAATTATTGTAGGCCATGGCCAGCAGGATGACGATGATGGCGACGATGGCGCCAAATCCCGTGGCGAGTTTTTTCTTGATACTGAGGTTCTTAAGCATGGTTGCTCCACTCTCGATCAGGGCGTGGAAGCAATGTATCAAAAAAATGGCCGCTCAGCGAGCGGCCATTGATGCGGTGACGCGAAGCGTGGATTACTGGCCGCGCTTCAGGCGTGCGTTGGCGGCGATCCGCATGCGCAGCGCATTCAGTTTGATGAAGCCGCCGGCGTCGGCCTGGTTGTAGGCGCCGCCGTCTTCGTCGAAGGTGGCGATGTTCATATCAAACAGGGAGTCGGTCTTGGAGTCGCGCGACACCACGATCACATTGCCCTTGTACAGCTTGACGCGCACCCAGCCGTTGACGGTGGCCTGGGTGTGGTCGATCAGGGTCTGCAGCGCGACGCGCTCTGGCGCCCACCAGTAGCCGTTGTAGATCAGCGAAGCGTAGCGTGGCATCAGGTCGTCCTTGAGGTGGGCGACTTCGCGGTCCAGCGTGATCGATTCGATGGCGCGGTGCGCGCGCAGCATGATGGTGCCGCCTGGGGTTTCGTAGCAGCCGCGCGACTTCATGCCGACGTAGCGGTTTTCCACCAGGTCCAGACGGCCGATGCCATGCTTGCCGCCCAGGCGATTCAGTTCGGTCAGCACTGCGGCTGGCGAGAGGCGCACGCCGTTCAGCGCAACGATGTCACCTTTTTCGTATTCGATGTCCAGGTATTCGGCTTCGTTGGGCGCCTGCTCAGGGCTGACGGTCCAGCGCCACATCGATTCTTCGGCTTCGGCGCTTGGGTTTTCCAGGTGGCGGCCTTCGAACGAGATGTGCAGCAGGTTGGCGTCCATCGAGTACGGCGCGCCGCCGTTCTTGTGTTTCATGTCGATAGCGATGCCGGCGTCTTCCGCGTACTTGAGCAGTTTTTCACGCGACAGCAGATCCCATTCACGCCATGGCGCGATCACTTTCACGCCCGGTTTCAGCGCGTAGGCGCCCAGTTCGAAACGTACCTGGTCATTGCCCTTGCCGGTGGCGCCGTGCGAGATGGCGTCGGCGCCGGTTTGGTTGGCAATGTCGATCAGGCGCTTGGCGATCAGCGGACGCGCGATCGAGGTGCCCAGCAGGTATTCGCCTTCGTACACGGTATTGGCGCGGAACATCGGGAAGACGAAGTCGCGGACGAATTCTTCACGCACGTCATCGATGTAGATGTTCTCTGGCTTGATGCCGAACTTCAGCGCCTTGGCGCGTGCAGGTTCCAGCTCTTCACCCTGACCCAGGTCGGCGGTGAAGGTGACGATTTCGCATTGGTAGTTATCCTGCAGCCATTTGAGAATGACCGAGGTATCGAGGCCGCCCGAGTAGGCGAGGACTACTTTTTTAATGTCGCTCATGCTAGTTCCAAAGTGTGTGTGAAGTGTTCTTTATTTGCCGTCCAGACGGCCGAGCAGCAGGTACTCGATCAGCGCTTTCTGGATGTGCAGGCGGTTTTCCGCCTCGTCCCAGACCACCGATTGCGGGCCGTCGATGACGTCCGCCGAGACTTCCTCGCCGCGGTGCGCGGGCAGGCAGTGCATGAACAGGGCGTCCGGCGCGGCGCGCGCCATCTTGGTGCTGTCCACGATCCAGCCGTCGAAGGCTTTCAGACGGGCGGCGTTTTCCTCTTCGTAGCCCATGCTGGTCCAGACGTCGGTGTTGACCAGGTGCGCGCCCTCGCAGGCGTCCGACGGGTTGGCGAACAAGGTGAAACGGTCGGTGGAAACCAGCGACATGTCCATCTCGTAGCCGTGCGGCGTGGAGACGTTGACGTGGAAGCCGAATACCTCGGCCGCCTGCAGCCAGGAGTACAGCATGTTGTTGGCGTCACCTACCCACGCCACCGTCTTGCCGCTGATCGAGCCGCGGTGTTCGATGTAGGTGAAGATGTCGGCGAATACCTGGCATGGGTGATGTTCATTGGTCAGGCCATTAATCACCGGCACGCGCGAATTGGCGGCGAAACGCTCGATGATGTCCTGGCCAAAGGTACGCACCATGATGATGTCGCACATGCGCGACATGACCTGGCCGGCGTCTTCGACCGGTTCGCCGCGCCCCAGTTGCGAGTCGCGGGTGTTGAGATAGATAGCAGCGCCGCCCAGCTGGTGCATGCCGGCCTCGAAGGACAGGCGGGTACGGGTCGAGTTCTTGTCGAACACCATGACCAGGGTACGGTCGATCATCGGGTGGTAGATCTCGTAATTCTTGAACTTGCGCTTGATGATATGCGCGCGTTCAATCACGTATTCATACTCTTCCAGCGAGAGGTCGGAAAACTGCAGGTAATGCTTGATCGGTTTTTGCATGGGCATAATGACAACTGACAGATGGCTGAAGCTTAGCCGATCAATTATAAAGGCAATTCGGCGAATAGGGCTAATCGCCGCAGATTATGCTGTCTATACAGGTGCCACGGTGCGCTGCAGGTGCTGCACAAACGCGCTGGCGAGACGGTGGCAGTCGCCGGGCCAGCGGCCGGACAGGTAGTTGCCATCCTTGACAATGAAACCATGGCCGGGATGCGCTTCGCTGTCGCGCCTGGAGAGCAGCGGACCGTCGTCGAAATCCTCGGGACTGAGCAGGGCACGGCGCACTTCGGCGCGCACAGTTTCCTGGTAGGTGCGGTAGTAGCCGCCCAGCCACAGCCTGGTCAGCAGCCAGGCGCTCAGCTCCATCGACGGCGGCAGGGCAGTGGTCTTGCGGCCATATAGCACTGACTTGCCGGTGTGCGGATCGCGGGCGCGCGCCGCCAGTAGCACACCGTGGCAGACCGCGGCCACCGGTTTGTCGGCCTCGAAGAAGGCCAGGCAGATCGCCTGTGCGTGCGCCGATTCCAGCATGCTCCTGACGCCCTGCGCGTGGCCGCCCGGGATCATCAGGCCATCGTAGCCGGCCGGATCAACCTGGTCGTAAGGCAGCGGCGCGTTGAAGGCGGGCGAAGCGGCCATGGCGCGATAGCGGGCCAGCGCCGGCTTGCGTGTCATCAGGAAGGGATTCAGCAGGCCGAAACCGATGTCGGTCAGGCGGCGGTCGGCGTGGCCGGGCGCGCCGGCGGGCGTGGTGAACTGTACGTTGATGCCGGCCTGCGTCAGCGCATGCCACAGCACGGCGCTCTCGGTCGGGTCGTGATCAGCGGCGGGCAGGATGCACAGTATCTGCATGGGTCAGTGGTAGATCTGCGTGGTGGCTGACTGCTTGTGTTCCGGTGCGGTCAGCGGCAGGTCCAGCGTGAACGTGGTGCCATCGCGCGAACTGTGTACCGTAATCAGGCCGCCCATCAGCGAGGTGATGATGTTGTAGCTGATCGACAGTCCCAGGCCGCTGCCGCCTTGCCCCAGCTTGGTGGTGAAGAACGGGTCGAAGATGCGCGACATGTGCTCCGGCGCGATGCCGCCGCCATTGTCGCGGAAGGTTACTACTACGCGGCCATCCACCGGCGATTGCGCGCGCAGCCACATGCTGCCGCTGCGTTCACGCGTGAACGCATGCAGCAGCGCGTTGTTGATGAAGTTGGCGATGACCTGGCCATACGGCCCCGGATAGCTGTCCAGCGAAATCGCTTCCGGCACCTCGATCTCGATGCGGTGATTGGAGCCGCGGATGCGGTTCATCATGGTGGCGATGACTTCATGCGACACCTGCGCCAGATTGAACATGCGGCGCTGCTCTGTGGTGCGGTCGACCGCCACCTGCTTGAAGCTGTTGACCAGGTTGGCGGCGCTGTTCAGGCCACGCATCACCAGCTCATGGGCCTTGCGCGCGTCTTCCAGATAGGTGGCCAGCGATGAACGTTTCAGGCCGGGACCATTCATCTGCGCTTCCAGTTCTTCGGACTTTTGCTTGAGCGTGGAGGCGATCAGCAGGCTGTTGCCGATCGGCGTATTCAGCTCGTGCGCCACGCCCGCCATCAGCGCGCCCAGCGCGGCCAGCTTTTCCTGCGATACCAGCTGGGTTTGCGCGTCCTTGAGCTGGCGATAGGCTTCGGCGTTATCCAAAGCGATGGCGCCATAGGCGCACAGCGTGCGGAAGATCAGGCGTTCGCGTTCGCCGTAGGCGTTGCGCTGCCTGCTTTGCACGGTCATCACGCCCAGCGTGCGTTCGCCCACCAGCAGCGGCACGTACAGGGCGCTGGTCATGAGCTGCGTGCCCGGCGCGAGGAAGATGTCTTCCGGGCCGGCATCAGCGACGTAAATCTCCTGGCGTTCGCGCAGGCTGCGGGCGGCGTTGGCGCGCGGGTTGGCGATTTCAATGGTGTTGTTGGCCAGCGGCTGGCCATTCTCCATGCCGAACACGCGGCTGATGGTGTCGCAGCCCGGGTCGCAGATGTAGACCGCCATCGAATTGGCCGGCAGCAGCGCCTGCACGTGGCGATCCAGCGCCTTGAACACGGCGTCGGCATCGAGGTGGGTGGTGATTTCCTGGCCAATTGCCGACAGGCGCTCCAGCGTGGACGTGGTCTGCTGCAGCACCTGCACGCGGCGCGCTTCCGATGCCGCCAGCTCGCGGTGATGGTGGCCTTCGGCGCGGGCGTTTTCGGTCTGGTGCTGTACCTGCATGGCGATGGCGCGGTTGGTGGCGTCCTGGCTGTGGGTCTTCTCGCGTGCTGCTGCCGCCTGCTGCGCCGATGCGTAGGCTTTCTGGTAGTCGCCGATCTGCGCGTACTCGCGCGCCAGCGCTTCATGCAGGTCAGCGGGCAGCGTGTAGCCATTGATGTGGCCCGCCACCGCGAGCGCCTTGTGCAGGAAGTGCAGGGTGGCGTTAGGTTCGGTCATGCCGAGCGGTGTTGGCAACTGGTGGCGCAGATGGATCAGCGACATCACGCGCAGTGCCGCCACCTGGTTGTAGCGGTCGGCCTGCTGCTGCGCGAGGTAGGCCGCCTGTTCGGCCATCGCCATCGCCTCCTGTGGACGGTCGAGGAAGCACAGTGCGTGCGCCTGGCCGCGCCGGGCTACGCTCTGGAAGTCGGCGTGGCGCAGCGCCTCGCCGCGCGCTTCCAGCTTGCGGAAGGCGTCCAGCGCGGCGGTGTAGTCGCCTTTGTCGAGCGACAGGTCGCCCAGATAGTGCAGGGCGGTGGCGTAGCTGCGCGCACCCGACAACGGCGTCAGTATCTGCAAGGCTTCCTGCAGCAGCTCACCGGTCGCCTCCAGCCGCCCCAGGCGGCGCATGGTGTCGGCCGTGTGCATCAGGCAGGCGCCGATGCTGCGCGGCCAACCGGTAGGCCGTGCCAGATCGAGCGCGCTTTCCATCCATTCCAGCGCTGCGTGGTGGTCGTTGAGCAGCGTGAAATCCAGGCCGATATTGATGGCGGCGGTGATGGCCATGCGCAGCTGGCCGGTTTCCAGCGCGGCTTCATAGCAGCGCAGGTAGTGCGCGGCGGCGCCGCCGAAATCGCTGGCCTGGCTGGCGGCCAGACCGTAGTAATCGTAGACCCAGCTGGCGACAGTCTGCAGCGCCTCGTCGTCCTTGCTGAAGCGCTGTGCCCAGCGCTGCTGTGCGCTGGGCAGGTCATGCAACACGCTCCAGCGCGCGTTGACGGCATCGGCAATGGCGCAGCGTTGTGTGTCGCCGGCTTCGCGCGAGGCGGCGGCCATGGATTCGAGTTCGGTTTCCGCGCGCGGATGGTTGCCGCCGTCGATGGCGACCCAGGCGCGCAGCCAGTGGGCGTCGGCGCGGCCGATAGCGTTGTTGAGTGTGGTGAAAGTGGCACAGGCATCAGCCGCCTGTTTGTCGGCGGCGTCCAGTTTGCCGGCCAGCCAGTTGCCTTCCGCCTGCACCAGCAGGAAGCGCGCGGCGATCGCCTGCGCATCGGCGTCGGGAAGGCCGGCGGCGGGCAGCAGCGCCATGCCTTCGCTGGCCAGGTCCAGCGCGCGCGGCGTGTCGCGCTGGCGCAGATGCCATGCCAGCGGCAATAGCATCGGCAGCCGCGCAGCACCACGCAAGGGCGGCAGGGCTGCCTCCCAATCGGCCAACGCGTCATCCAGCGCAAACATGTCCATCACATACCTTCCTTGTACCGCGCGCCGCAGCTGGGGCTGGGCTGCTGATGGAAACGCGCGGAAATTGCCTCAGGGCATTATAGCCCTAAAACTTATTTTTAATACAGTGTCTGTGATGATTCATGCAAGAGCTGTGCATACAAAGTGTGGCGCATTTTGGCGATCTTGCCTTCCTCGACGGCCGCCAATACCGCGCACTGCGGTTCGATCAGGTGACGGCAGTTGTAGAACTTGCAATGGCCGAGGTAGGGTTCAAACTCGACAAAGGCGCGTTCCAGCATGCCCTCGCTCAGGTGGTAGAGGCCGAACTCCTGGAAGCCCGGCGAATCGATGATGGCCGATTCCGGTCCCAGGTCCGGCAGCGTGTACAGCCGGGTAAAGGTGGTGGTGTGCTTGCCGGTGTCGAGCGCGGCGGAAATTTCGCGCGTGGCAATGTCCGCTTCCGGCACCAGCAGGTTGATCAACGAGGACTTGCCCATGCCCGACTGGCCGATCAGGATTGACGATTGGCCCGCCAGCAGCGGGCGCAGCGTGGCAATCGTGTCTTCCGGCTGGGCCGTGGCCGACACTTCGTGCACCGGATAGCCCAGCGCCGCGTACGGCGCCACGCGTTCGCGCGTGCGTGGCAGCGCGGCGGCGACGTCGGTCTTGTTGAGGATCAGGTGGGCCTTGATGCCGGCCGCTTCCGCCGCCACCAGCGCGCGCGACACCAGGTCGTCGGTGAAGCCGGGTTCGGTGGCGACCACGATGAACAGCTGCGTCAAATTGGCGGCCAGCAGCTTGGACTTGTACTGGTCCGAGCGGTACAGCAGGGTTTTGCGCTCTTCGATCTTGTCGATCACGCCCTGGTCGGCCGAGGTCAGCGTAATGTGGACGATGTCGCCAACGGCAACATTGGTCTTTTTGCCACGCGTGACGCATTGCAGCTTGAGGCCGTCCGACTCGGCCAGGTAGTGGCGGCCATGGGCGGCGATGATGGTGGCGGTACGTTTCTCGCTCATTGTGCCGCCAGATTCAGTTGACGGATGCGGACGCTGGCCGGCGGGTGCGAGTCGTAAAACGCCGAATGCAGCGGGTCGGGCGTCAGTGTCGAGGCATTGTCTTCATACATTTTGACCAGCGCCGACACCAGGTCGCGCGCGTCGGTGTATTTGGCGGCGAAGGCGTCCGCTTCAAACTCATGCTTGCGCGAGCCGATCGACGCCAGCGGCGCGAACAGGAAGGTGAATACCGGCAGCACCAGCATGAACAGCAGCAGCGCCATGGCGTCGTTGGCCTGGCCTGGCAGCGTCAGCGGATTGATGCCGAGGCCGTCGTAAAACCAGGGCTGTACCTTGAGGTAGCCCAGCATGGCCATGAACGCCAGCGACAGCGCAAAGATCATCGCCAGGCGCTTGATGATGTGCTTGAGCTTGAAGTGGCCCAGCTCGTGCGCCAGCACTGCTTCGATTTCCTGCGGTTGCAGGCGCGCCAGCAGGGTGTCGAAAAACACGATGCGCTTGGTTGCGCCAAAACCGGAGAAGTAGGCATTGCCATGCGCGCTGCGCTTGGAGCCGTCCATCACAAACAGGCCGCGCGAGGCAAAGCCCACGCGCGCCACCAGGCCTTCAATGCGGCTTTTGAGCGCCTCGTCTTCCAGCGGCGTAAATTTGTTAAACAGCGGCAGGATCAGATTGGGCGCCAGCGCCATCATCAGCAGCTGGAAGCCGGTCCAGACCAGCCACGCGTAGATCCACCACAGGTCGCCCGCTTGCGCCATCAGGGTCAGAATCACCCACGCCAGCGGCAGGCCCAGCGCAGCGCCAATGGCGGTCGAGATCGCCAGATCCTTGAAGAACAGGCCTTTCCCCATCTTGTTAAAACCGAAATGCTGCTCCAGACCGAACTGCTTGTAATAGTCGAACGGCAGGTCGATCAGGCCAGAGATGGCGGCAAATGCTGCCAGCAGCGCTAGCTGGTAGCCCATGCCGGGGCCGGTGAGGTTGAAGATCTGTACCGACAGCCACTGCAGGCCGCCCAGCAGCGTAAAGCCGATCAGCAGCAAGGTGTTGACCATCAGCGTCAGCAGGCCGTACTTGGTGCGCGCGATGGTGTAGTCCGCGGCCTTCTGGTGGGCGGCGAGCGGTATCTTTTCTGCAAATTCCGCGGGGACGGCGCTGCGATGGGCCAGCACATGGCGGATATGGCGCGAGGCCAGCCAAAAGCGGACCAGCAGCGTCAAAATGATGAAAGATACGAACAAAATCGAAAACGCGAGTGAATACATTCTGTGCCTGTGAGAAAATGGCAGATTCGGATTAATTTAGCCAAGAGAAGAGAATTATGTCACAAGCTACTGATTTGCCAGAGGGTTCCGCCGCTGTTCCTGCGACGCCGCGCCAGAACGAGTTCAATCTGGTGTGGGTTGATATGGAAATGACCGGCCTGGAGCCGGACACCGACCGTATTATCGAAGTGGCCATGGTCATCACCGATATGCACCTGAACGTGCTGGCCGAAGGCCCGGTGTTTGCCATCCACCAGTCGGATGAAACCCTGGACAAAATGGATGCCTGGAACAAGGGCACGCACGGCCGCTCGGGCCTGGTGGACCGCGTCAAAGCGTCGACCGTGACCGAAGCCCATGCAGAAGAAGAGCTGATCAAGTTCATGAAGCTGTGGGTGCCAAAAGGCAAAGCGCCGATGTGCGGCAACACCATCGGCCAGGACCGCCGCTTCATGGTGCGCTACATGCCGAAGCTGGAAGCGTTCTTCCACTACCGGAATATCGACGTGTCGACGCTCAAGGAACTGGGCAAGCGCTGGAAGCCGGAGATGGTCAGCGGCTTCAAGAAAGCGCAGAAGCACACCGCGCTGGCCGACATCGTCGAGTCGATCGAAGAACTGAAGTACTACCGCGAGCACTTCATCAAGCTGTGATGAAGGCGCTACTGCTGGCGCTGGGCGCCTTGACCTCTCTTGGCGCGTCGGCGCAGCAGTTTTCCTATGGCGACTGGGCTGTCTCGTGCGACAACACGCGGCATTGCGAGGCGGTCGGCTATCAGCGTGAAGACGCCGAGCTGCCGGTGACCATGTGGCTGGCGCGCGATGCGGGCGGCAATGCACCGGTCACGGTGCGTATCGATGCGCAGTCGGAGCAGGACAGCACCGGACCGTACAGCATCCGTGTCGGCAAGGTGGCCGTGAGTGGCATCAAGCAGGATGGGACGCTGAGCGCGGAACAGATCGCGCGCCTGCTGCCGGCCATGAAGGAGGCCGACAGCGCCATCGTCACCGATAACAAACATCAGTGGGAACTGTCGCTGGCCGGCATGAAGGCGGCGCTGCTCAAGATCGATGATGTGCAGGGGCGTGTGCTGAGCGTGACCGCGCTGGCGCGTCCGGGCCTCAAGCCGGCCAGCGCCGTACCTGCCGCGCTGCCTGCGCCCGTGCTGCGTGCGGCGCCTGTGCTGGCGTCGCGCGACAGCGACCAGAAGCTGCTGCCGGCGATCCTGAAAGTGCTGCGCGATGCGGACTGCGATGCCGATGCGCCCAACGCGGACGAACGCCGCAACAGCGAAATCTACCGGCTGTCCGCCAGCGAAGTGCTGGTGTTCCGTGAATGCACACGTGGTGCTTATCAGGCGTCGTATGGCATCTGGCGTGTGAGCGACAAGTCGCCGTACAAGGCGGTGCGCGTCGTGCTGCCGACCGTCAGCGGCGGCCAGCCCGACGATATGCTGATCGAGCCTTCGTTCGACAAAGGCGTATTGAGCTCCTTTGCCAAGGGGCGCGGGCTGGCCGATTGCGGCAGCTTCGATCAATGGCTGTGGACTGCCGACGGTTTCAAGCTGCTGGAGTCGTCGGAAGGACCGATGTGCCGTGGCATGCCCGGCGGCGGCTTCATGCTGCGGCGCTGGACTGCGAAACACTAACTCACTAGCGCATCGGTGGTGCTGTGGCGCACGGTGAAGCTGCAGACGCAGGTCTACAGTAGGGCATCTTAAACCGCCTCCTTCGCCGCCATGACACGGTCTTCCATCCTGCTGCTGGCTGCAGTGCCGCTGTTGCTGGCGGTACTGGCTGCCTGTTCGCCGCTCACCGCGCTGAATGCCCTCACGCCTGGCACGGCGTCTGAACGCACGGCCAATCTGGCTTACGGCGACGGCCCGCGCCGCAAGCTGGACGTCTACCAGCCCCGTGATGCGCACGGCGCCGCGCCGGTGGTGGTGTTTTTCTACGGCGGTAACTGGGTCGCGGGTGAGCGCGAAGACTATGCGTTTGTCGGCCGTGCGCTGGCTTCGCGTGGCATCGTCACCGTGATTGCCGATTACCGGCTGTATCCCGAAGTGAGCTATCCGGACTTTCTAAAAGATGCGGCGCAAGCGGTGGCATGGGCGCACCGCGAGGCCGGGCATTATGGCGGCGATCCGCAACGCCTGTTCGTCATGGGCCACAGCGCGGGCGCCTACAACGCTGCCATGATCGCGCTGGACGGCCGCTGGCTGGCGGAGCAGGGCATGACGCCATCCGCACTGCGCGGCTGGATCGGCTTGGCCGGGCCGTATGATTTCCTGCCGATCGAAAATCCGACCACCAAACCGGTGTTTCACTTCCCTGCCACGCCGCCTGAGTCGCAGCCCATCCATCACGTCACTGCGGCCAGTCCGCCAGCGTTGCTGATCGCGGCGCGTAGCGACAAGCTGGTCAATCCCACGCGTAACACGGCCCATCTGGCGGCTGCGCTGCGCGCACAGCACGTACCGGTGCAGGAGCTGTACTACGACAAGGTGAGCCATACCACGCTGATCGCGACCTTTGCCACGCCGCTGCGCTGGCTATCGCCGGCCCTGGAGGATGTGGCGGCGTTTGTGCAGAGGCCCTGAATCGCGCGCCGCGATTTTCTTTTTGGAATTATCATTTCGCAAATATCAACTTACCAATATTTATTTGCGAAACCATGTCCGATATCCTGGAACCCTCTCCGCCCGTCCTTCCCGCCGAACCGCCGCCGGTCAAAAAGAAACCCCGCTGGGGACGCTATGTGCTGTATGCGCTGGCAACGCTTGGCGTGCTGGCGATACTGCTGGTCGTGGCAGCCTTCTACAAGGCCAATAAAGGGCCGGTACTGGTCAAGATTGACGAGACCGCTTCTATCGACGAGTCCATGACCCGCAACTACGGCAAGTACTCGCCCGAGAAAAAAGGCTGGGTGTACGTGGATGAAAACAACCAGCCCTTCCTGGTGCGCGTGATCCAGCAGGCGCGCATTGAAGCGGTGGGCGCCAGCGACGAGCTGTACTTTGCCGTGAGCGGCACCGGCCTCGGCGCCAGCCAGAGCAGTTTTTATGGCGTGTTCCAGATCCGTTCGGACGGCAAGGGCGGCGACGGCCTGGTGGAAATCAGCGATCCGCACCGCTACGACAGTCCGGTACCCGTGACGCCGGAAAGAGTGCGCTTTGAGGCCTTGTCGGAAAATACCTGGGCCTGGGTGATCAAGACCCAGGATGCCTCCAATCCCAAGCAGGACCGGGTGAGCGTCAACAACGTCATGCTGGCGCCGCACGGCGACACGATTGCAGTGCTGGCCAATTTCAAGGCGTCGGCGGAATCTGATCCGGGGGATTGTGCGCAGGCCAATGCCGAGCATGAATCGTGGCAGAAGCAGATGACGCAATACGAGAACCTGCCGGAGAACGCATCGGATGAAGACGTCATGAGTGCCGAGGCGCTCTCGGACAACGAGCCGCGCCGCTGTGAGCGCGTGCGCTGGAGCTACACCACCGCGCCCGTGGTGAGTGCCCAGCCAGGTCCGCTCACCGTTTCCGTCAAAGGATCGCAGTACGGCGTGCCGGTGGAGGGCAAGACCTGGAAAGTCATGTTCGACAGCAAGGCCTTTGTGTACAACGTGCCGGCTGAGTTGATCCCGGATTAAAGCCCACGCAACACGAAGGGCACGCCTCTGGCCCAGCGGTTGGACGACAGCGAGAACGTCAGCGCGCGCACCTGGTGGTACCAGCCGGCCGGCACATACAGCATGTCGCCAGGATGCACGATGACTTCGATCATCGTGGCCTGGCGGGCCAGCGGAAACTGAGTGTAGTCCGGCGCCTCCGGATCGAACGGAGAGCCAAACAGGATCGGGTTCGCTTCACGCGGATAGATGAATTCGTCGTGGTGCGGTGGCGACAGGAAGATGCGCTTGGTGCCCCAGATCTGGGCGAAGATATTGTCGTCGTAATCGCAGTGCAGCGGCGTCACCGTGCCGGCCGGGCCGATCCAGAAGCGGGGCGGTCCCATCTTGTCGAAATACGAGGGCCAGTGGCACATGCGGTTCAGCTCGCGCAGTTCCAGGTTGCCGAGATAGGGCGGCAGGCCTTCCGTGGCGGCGGCCAGGTCGAGATATTCGGCCATCGTCATGTCGGCCATCGCGCGGTCGGCGGCAAACGCGGTGCCGATGTAATCGCCAACACGGGCGCGCACGTGCAGATGGCTGTACTGCTCGCGCAGAATGCCGGGCGCTTGCGCGGTCAGTGGCCAGCGGCCGACGATGCCCTCGATCAGAAACGGCAAACCCTGCGCAGCGCGCTCGCGGAATGCCGCCGCATCCATGGCCCGCACGCGCGGCACTTCCTGGATGACCGGCAGGCTGCGTGAGGCCTGCTTGATCTGCTCACGCATCGCGTGAATCGACGCCACCCCACGCACCTGCGCATCGCGCGCCTCCAGCGCCAGCTTCTTGGCCGCCGCTTCCTCCGGCGACAGCACAATACGCGGCGGCAGCTTGTTTGATACTTCTTTCGACATAAGCCCTTCCTTGATGGGGCATCTATTTTACGCGATGCATGGCCCAAGGCAGCCAAGCGCTCATTCGCACTCGAAAGAGATGACGCCGTTTTTCTTTTTCCCCCGCAGCGCCTCTTTCAAATAGCATTGTCCGGCACTGTCAGGGATTCTTTTTCCCAGCAACAGACGTGAGTTGTTGTAAATGCAGGCTACCCAATAGGGGCGCGAGTCCGGAGCAAGATGCCAGATTGTTGTCTCGCCTGCAGTAGAGTTGATCGTCTGGTCAGGGACAAGCGTACCGGCTTCGCCTGGATGACCGACGTAGACCGCGATGCTGACAAGTGAGGGCGCTGTCAGGCCCTCGTCGGCGATGGGTTCCCATTCGTCATTCCGCGCATCGGTTGTTTGTTGAACGCTGATGGTCTGTGGGCATTGGATCGTGATTGGGGCCGCCCACGCAGCCTGCGCGCAGCCGGACAGGTACATGACAAAAAGAGCAGTCTTCATGATGACCCCTTTTTTGAAAAAATAGGAGCTACTGTTATATGTTGAAGATTGCTGTGGAGTATTGAGGAAGGTCCAGCTCAGTAAGCGGCGCGGATGGTTTCGTTGGTGATGGCGAGGCGTGAGGCCAGCGTGTTGACGACGTAGCGGTGGAATTGCTGGGCGGTGTCGCCGTCTTCCGCTTCCATGCGTTGCAGGGCTGCCAGCGATAGGCTGCGCACCAGGGTTGGCACATCAGCGCGGACGTCGGCGCTGCGGGGATTCTGGGTGTACAGCGCCATCTCGCCGACGATGGTGCCGGCGCCGAAGGAGCGCAGGCGCAGGGCGTCGCCGTTGGTCATCGGCAGCGAGACGGTGACGCGGCCGTATTCGACGATGTAGACGGCATCGCCAGGATCGCCACGCGTGAACAGCAGTTCGCCCGCCGCCAGCTGGCGCGGCACCAGCTGCGCATTAAGCCGCGCCAGCGCAGCACGCGTGAAGTGGGTCTGCAGCCCGGCCGCCGTGCCTTGCTGATGCGGGAAAGTCGCCAGGATCTGTTCCTCTATCCATTCCATGCCCGCGTCCAGGCTGCCGAAGTCCTGCACGGTGTTGCTGAACATGCCCGCGCGGGCAAGCAGCTGACGCGCGTCGGCCGGCAGGGCGGTCAGCACCAGCGTGACACCTGCGGTATCGCTGATCTGCCGCAGCTTCATGAAGCTCACGGAGGTGGAAGCGTCCAGGCCGTCGATGCGGCGGAAGTCCAGCACGACAAAGTGCGGCGCCACGCCAGCCGTCAGCCGTGCGCGCACATGCTGCAAAATCGAATTGGCGGTGGCGAAGAATAGGAAGCCGTGCAGGCTGGCGCCAACGACCTGTTCGCCATGCTCGCGCAGCAGCGCCGTATCCGCCATCGAGCGCTCGACGTTGGAGCTGAATGTGCGGCCGTCAAACTCGCTGCGGATCACGCTGATGCGGCCATACTTGACCACAAACAGCACGCAGGCGGCAATGATGCCCAGCCCAACGCCGGACACCACGCCATACACGGCGATCACCACCACGATCAGCGGAATCAGCAGGTATTCAGCGCGTCCCAGCTTGCGGTAGGAATTGACCAGCCATTCGCGGATCAGGCCGATGCCGATATACAGTTGCAGGCCGACCAGCACGGACTTGGGCATCCAGCCGATCAGGCCGGGAAAGAGGGCGATGACGATGAGGCAGCCCGCCGCAGCCGCCAGGCCACTGCTGCGGCCGGAGGCGCCCGCGCGGCGGTTGAGCAGCGTGCGGCTCAGCGACTGGTAGCCGACGATCCCGCCCAGCGCGCCGCATAGCAGATTCGCCAGGCCCGCCGCGCGCATCTCCTGGTTCAGGTCGGGATCCTGCTGGCAAGCCAGGCCGGCGCCCGTGGCGTTGAGCAGGATGGTCAGCGCGGAGACGGCTGCCACCACAAAAAATTCCGGCAGGTGGTGGGCTATGACGGCCCAGTCGATCTGCCCTGGCGGCAGCGACATCGGCAATTGCAGCGCCGAGAGCGGCACGCTTTCAAACAGCAGGCCCAGATGGCGTGCGCGTTCGGGCGTCATGCCGGTCAGGGCCAGTCCCGCAAAGAACACCAGCAAGCCCGAGCCGATGCCGATGGGGACCACCAGCGTGAAGCGCCTGATGTAGCGCGCGCCGGTCAGCAGCACGGCGCACACCACCACAGCTGGCAGCCAGGCCAGCCACGACAGTTCACCCAGCGCGCCCAGGTGCGACCAGTGCAGATTCTCGCCGGTCAGCACACGGAACGAGCCTGCCAGCAGCAGATAGCCCGTGCCCGCCAGGTAGCCTCCCATCACCGGATACGGCAGGAACTGAATCAGCGTGCTGCCTCTGGCCGCGCCCAGCCCATACAGCAGCGCGCCGCTGACCAGTGAGCTCAGCGCCAAAGCCGCCAGCAGTGTCATCAGCAGGTCATGCCCGCCGCTCGGCACCGCCATGTCCGCCGCCATGCCGCTGGCCATGCCGGCCAGGATGGCGGCCGAGTTGCCATCCGGTCCGCCGATGGAAAACTTGATCGAGCTGCACAGTGCAATCACCGACGCCGCCACCACGCAGCTCATGAGCGTGACCAGCACACCCGCGTGCTGGTACTGCGCCAGGTCGCCGCTGAAGATCAGCGCCGCATAGCTGAGCGCGTAGCACAGCATCACGACCGAGGACAACAGCCCGGCGCCGATATTGGCCGGCAGCGTGCCGGCGCTGGCCGGCGGCGGCTGCAATCTGACGGCCGGGCGCATCAGGCGAACGCCTGCCACACCAGCCAGGCATTGGCGGCGGAGATGATCGCAAACAGGCACCACGACAGCGCCATGGTCCACCAGGCGTTGACGAAGTTGCCCATGATGCGTTGCTGCGAGGTCAGGCTCACCAGCGGATACATGGCAAACGGCAGTTGCATGCTCAACACTACCTGGCTCAGCACCAGCAGCTTGCCGACCGAATGCTCGCCCAGCACCAGCACGCCGATCATGGCCGGCACCAGCGCCAGGCCGCGCGTGATGGCACGCCGCTGCCAGCACGGAATCTTCATTTTCAGAAAGCCTTCCATGATGACTTGCCCTGCAATGGTGCCGGTGAAGGTGGAGCTTTGGCCCGACGCCAGCAAGGCCAGGCCAAACAGAATGGCGGCCAACGCCGTGCCGGCGACCGGCTCCAGCAGGCGGTAGGCGTCGTCGATGTCGAGCACGCGGTCATTGCCCGGCTGGTAGAACGCGGCCGCCGCCAGCACCAGGATGGCGCCGTTGATCAGCAAGGCCAGCAGCAGCGACACAATCGTATCGATGCGCGACAGGTTGATGGCCTGGCGTTTGGCGCTGTCCTGTTTTGCGACCACACGTGTCTGCACCACCGACGAATGCAGGTAGAGGTTATGCGGCATTACGGTGGCGCCCAGGATGCCGATGGCCAGGTACAGCGGCTCGCGCTGCGACAGTGTGGTGATGGATGGGACGAGGCCGGCGGCCACGGCGTGCCAGTCCGGCTGCACGAAAACCAGTTCGGCCAACAGACAGATGGCGACCGTCAGGATCAGGCCCAGCACAATCGCCTCGACCTGGCGGAAGCCTTTGCCTTTGAGGCCGAGCACAATCAGCGTATCCAGCGCGGTCAGCGCCACGCCGACCGGGAGCGACACGCCCAGCAACAGTTTGAACGCGAGCGCACAGCCCAGCACTTCGGCCAGATCGCAGGCAATGATGGAAATTTCAGCGAAGCCCCACAGCGCCTTGCCGACTGCGGGCGGATATTGTTCGCGGCAATGCACCGCCAGGTCCTTGCCGGTGACGATGCCCAGCCGCATGCTCAGACATTGCAGCACAATCGCCGCCAGGCTGGATAGCACCACCACAAACAGCAGCTGATAACCGAACTGCGAACCGCCCTGAATCGCTGTGGCCCAGTTGCCCGGGTCCATATAGCCGACCGACACCAGCAGGCCGGGGCCGGCAAAGCGCAGGACTTTCTTCCAGAAGGGATCGCTTTCCGGCACCGCGACGGTGCCCGCGACTTCGGAAGGACAGAACGGCGCAGTCGCGGTGGTGGGCAGCTTGAACGGGAACATAGGCATTCTGCAAAAAGATGCCTAAATTCTACTTTAGAAAGTGCCTTGACGCCTCTGTCATTGGGCGAACAGCCACACTCGCCAGGCTTTGGACAACAGCATATCGTCCGGCACCTGGTGCGGCATGCCCTGATATTCCAGCAAGCGGACCCTGGCGCCTGGCTGGCGCTGCAAGGCGGCGACCATGGCGCGGTCGGGCGCGATAGGGTTGTCGCGGTCGGCGGTGCCATGCACGATCAGCAGCGGCGTGGTGGCGAGCCGCGCAGCGGCGCTGCGTTCGGGCGGCACGCCAGAGAAAGCTGCGGCGGCAGCAAACATGCTCGGCCGTTGCAACAGGGCTTGCGTCGCGGCCGAGGCGCCCATCGAAAAGCCGGTGATGTAGATGCGTTTGGCGTCGATGGGGTAGCGCTGGCGCAGATCGTCCACCAGCGCGGTCAGCGTGGGGAGGTTCGGGCCGGGACTGGCGGCCAGCAGGCCGTCGGCCGCGGAGCGCTGGTAGTTGGCGCTGCGTTCGGGGAATTGCGGCGCCAGGACGTATGCGGGAAAGCTGGCGCGGATATCCGGGGCGGACCACGACAGGGCCAATGCGCCCAGCTGGCTCAGGTTGTCGTGGCCGATGCCGCCGGAGCCATGCAGGACGATCACCAGCGGGTAGCGTTTGGCGCCATCAACCGTGGCTGGCGGCAGCAGCCGGTAGGGCAAGGTGTTTTTGCCGGAGTGGAAGCTGCCGGCGGTCCAGACCTTGCGGTCCAGATTTTGCAGCAGCGTAGCATCGGCGGCCTGCGTGGCCGCCGTGGTACGGTCCGTCAGCAGTTCGGTTTGCGCGGCGAGGTTTGCAGTCAGGCAGGCCAGTGTCAGCAACAGCGCCGCGCGCGCCATCATTCGGCGGACTCGGCGCCGTGGCACTTCTTGAACTTCTTGCCGCTGCCGCATGGGCAGTCGTCATTGCGGCCAACCTTTGGTTCTTCGCGCTTGACGGTTTCCACGGCGGCCTTGCGGCGTGGCAGCCAGAACTTGTAGATGTTGGGCAGGTTGGCTTCCAGTTCCAGCGCCAGCTTGTGGGCCTTGACCGGATCTTCTACCAGCGCCAGTTCCTCCTCTTCGATTTCGTCCGCGCCCAGCAGATACACAGGGCGCATGAGGTCGGCCACTTCCGAATCCCAGATCGGCTGCCACGAGCCTGGACGCAGGTCCATGCCTTCATAGAAGCCCCAGCACCAGGCTTCGGCGTTGATCAGGGTCTGGCCTTCGTGCTCGTGCTCGACGAACAGCGGCTCGAATTCTTTCGGCGCCACTTCAAACGTCACCAGCACTTCGTTCATGAAGCGCATGATGAGGTGGATGATGCGCTGCTCTTCCTTCTCGTGTTTGAAGGACGGGATGTCGGTGTCTTCCTTGCCCCAGACTTTCTTCAGCCATTCGGATGGCATGATGGATTCCGGGCCGATGGCGATGGCCGTCAGATAGCCATGCAGCATGTCCATGGTCATCGCATCTTCTGGCGTGCGGTCGGACAGCAGGAAGCTGTCCAGTTCGTCGAATTCTTTTTCGCTCAAGGGCTGATCGAGTTGCATAGCGTGCTCTTTTTATTTGGTGGAAGCCGACAGTATACACGCCGCGCCCCGTACAATGGCGCTTATGACAGTCCAACACCCTTATTCCGCGTTGAGCCCCGATTGTGTGCTCGACGCCCTCGACAGCATCGGGCTGCGCGGCGATGGCCGCCTGCTGGCGCTGAATAGCTATGAAAACCGTGTCTACCAGGTCGGCATCGAAGACGACAAGCCGCTGGTAGTGAAGTTCTATCGTCCCGGCCGCTGGAGCGACGAAGCCATCCTCGAAGAGCATGCGTTCACGCAGGAGCTGGTGGCGGCCGAGATCCCCGTCGTGCCGGCGCTGGCGCTGCATGGCAGCACGCTGCACCAGTTCAACGGCTTTCGCTTTGCCGTATTCACGCGCCATGGCGGCCGGGCGCCGGAATTGAGCGACCCGTCCGTGCTGGAATGGACCGGGCGCTATATCGGCCGCATCCATGCGGTGGGCGCGGCGCGGGCATTTCAGCATCGTCCCGCGCTCGATATCGACACCTTCGGCACCGAGCCGTGCGAATTCCTGCAGGCGAACGACTTTATCCCCCTGGACTTGAAAGCCTCCTATGCCGCCATCGCCCAGCAGGCGCTGGATGGGGTGCGCCGCAGCTACGACCGGGCAGGAGCGTTGCCGCAGCTGCGTCTGCACGGCGATTGCCATGGCGGCAATGTTCTGTGGACCGATGCCGGCCCCCATTTTGTCGACTTTGACGATGCCCGCATGGGACCGGCCATCCAGGATTTGTGGATGATGCTGTCCGGCGAGCGTGCCGAACAGGTGCGCCAGATGGGCGACATCCTGGCCGGCTACGAAGACTTTTGCGAATTCAATCCGCGCCAGATGCATCTGGTCGAGGCCTTGCGGACGCTGCGGCTGATTCACTATTCGGCCTGGCTGGCGCGTCGCTGGGACGACCCGGCCTTCCCGGCGGCTTTCCCATGGTTTAACACCCAGCGCTACTGGCAGGATCGCATCCTGGAGCTGCGCGAGCAGGTCGCGCTCATGGACGAGCCGCCGCTGCCAATCTAAGAAATAGCGGGGTTTTCCGTGTCTGCTTGCGGCTAGGCTTGTCTGGTTGCTACATGATAATGAGTGCTCAGAAATCCTTTTCTAGCGAGAATTCTCATGCAAGCACAACTGGACAAACAAGACCGCGCAACCGACCACGACTTGCTGCCGCTGCCCATGCTGTCACTGCATGAGACCGAGGACGTCAGCCCGGCCCAGCTGCCGCGTGCGGCAATGGAAATGAAAGCCATCCAGGAAGCCATCGCGCGCGTCGAAGCGGAAGCCAAGGCCGCCTGCGCCGCCGAAAGCCGCGCGCATGCCGAAGCGCGCGCCCGGGCGCTGGCGGACGACCGCGCTGCCATGGATGCGGCAGCGGCGGCGGTCGCGCTGCAAAATGCCCAGGTCTCGGAAGAGGCGATCGTTGCCAACAAAGAGCGGCTGGAATCGCTGCGCGCGGCGGCGCAGGCCAGCGTCGCGCGTCTGGATGCCGTCAAACAGGAAACCGCCGAACTGCGCGCCCGCGCCGAAGCGGACAACCAGATCCGCCAGGCCGCCGAAGAACGCGCCAAGGCCGAAGGCGAAAACCGCAAGCGCGCGCAGGAACACATGGCCACCGAAGCCGAGCTGGCACAGCAAGCTTCGCGCGCGGCAGAAGAACTGCAAGTCCAGACCGAGCAGGCGCGCCTGCAGGCCGCGGAGCGCGTCGCTGCCGTCCAGGCCGCCAAGGATGAAGTGGTGGGGATCGCCTCGGCCGATGCGCGTGTCGCCACGCTGGCGCGCGAACGTGAACGTCACGCCCATGCTGCACGCCAGACCGCGCAGCAGCTGGCCGAAGCGGAAGCGGAAGCGCTGGAACTGACCAAGCAGCGCGAACGTGCGGACCAGATCGCGCTGGAATCGGCGTTCAACCGTTCTGCCGCCGAAGTGCGCGCGCTCGAAGAAGCCCGCGCGCTGGCGCACCTGGAACAGGAGCGTGAACAGATCGCGCTGGCTAAGGCCGAATCCGAACACAGCGCTGCGCAATCGCTGCGCCTGCGCCTGCAAACCGAAAAAGAAATCCGCGACGCGGCCATCCACCGCGAACGCCTGGAAGCCGTTGCCGCCGCCAGCGCGCAGGCGCGCCGCGAAGCCGATGCACGCATCCTGGCCGCGACCGAAGCGCGTATCGAAGTCGACAACCAGCTGCGCGCCGTCGCCCAGGCGCGGGTGCAAGCGGAAGAAGAGGCCGAGATCGCCACCCATGCCAAAGTCGAGGCCGAATCCGCCGCGCTGCAACAGGCCAAGCTGCGCAAGGCCGCCGATGACATCGCCGCCGAAGCTGCACGCGTGGATAGCCTGGAGCAGCAGCGCGCTGCCGTGCTGGCCAGCGAGCGTGCCGCACTGTCGCAGGCCGCTGCCGAACTGGCCGCCAGCCAGAACGCCGCCGAACAACAAGCCGTCGCCACGCTGGCCCAGCACGTCGAAGCGCAAAACGCCGCCAATACCGTTGCCGCACAGCGTGCAGAACAGGCTGCCGCACTGCTCAAGGCCGAGCAGGAGCGCACGGCCGCCGAGCAGTCAGCCATCATCTCGCTGAAAGAAAAACTGGACGCCGAACAGCGCGCCACCGAAGCCGCGCAGCAGCGCGTCGCCGCCGAGCGCGCCCAGACTGCGGCGTTCCGCCAGCAACAGGAAGCCGAGCAACGTCTCACCGCAGCGGCCGAGCGTGAAACCGAAGCCGCGCGCGTGATGGCGCAGCAGGTATCGGCAGAAGCGGAACAGAAAGCCATCGCCGCGCAAGCGTTGGCGGTGCAAGCGAGCCTGGCGGTCGAGCTGGGCGTGGTGCACGCCGAGCGCGCCCGTACCGAACAGGAAAAAGCCGCCAAGGCAGCAGAGTTGCTGCAGGCAGAACGTGAATTCGTCGAAGCCGAACGCAAATCGCTGGCGCTGATCGACCAGAAGTTGACCCAGCAGCGCATCACCACGGCATCGGAAGCGCGCGCATCGCAAGCGATTGCCGGCCGGCTGGAAGCCGAGAAAAACGTCGCCGCCAGCGCCCGCCAGCGCGCCGACGATGAGCAGGCCGAAACCGCGCTGATGCAAGAACGCGAGCAAGCAGAGCAGGCCGCCGCCCAAGCCGCCGCCGACAAAGCCGCCGCGCAGAAAGCCTTGCTGGAAGCGGCACAAGCCCACGCCGCGATGCAACGCAAAGTCGCCGACACCACAGCCGCGATGACCGCCACCAAGCAACAGCTGCTGGCACTGGAAACCCGCCGCCTGGCCGCCGCCCAGAAAGTACTGGCCGCCGTCGAAGCCAAAGTCGCCGCCGAAGCCGCCCTGGCCGCCGACAACAGCCCAGTGATCGCCACGCTGGACGACGCCCGCGCCCGCAAAGAAGCCGCCCGCCAATCGCCGTCAGCCGACGCTACCCAAGCCGTCTGGCGCGCCCGCTAACAATCCGGGGTCAGGTCCGTCATTTCTACACGAGCTCTGTCGTAGTCACGTGACTACGGCAGAGCTCGTGTAGAAATGACGGACCTGACCCCGGAGTTTAGAAGCTGTAGCCGAGGCCGATGAGGAGCAGGTCGGCGTCGCGGTGGTAGTCGGTGACGACGCGGTTCCAGGCGGCTTCCGCCACTACGCGCTTGGCTAGGTGGTAGCGGCCGGCGATGCTCACCAGGCCGGCTTTGTGGGAGCGCTGGCCTTCCGCATCCGGCACCTTGGCCGTGAAGTAGGGGCCTGCGCCCATCCCCAGCTCGACTTTCTCATTCAGTGATCGGATCAGCCACAGCTGTGTGGCGATGCCGTTGCGCTTGCTTTGCGCGGTGTTGCCTTCGTTGATGGCGGTGACTGTCCAGTCGATGTAGCGGCTCACTGCGCGCCGGTATTCTATCGCCGCGATCGTGGCGCGCTCCGAGTCCAGGCTGTTGTTGATGCCCTGGCCCGCCATGATGGTCACTGCTTCGTCGGCGCTTGCATCTTGCACATGCAGTTTGTCGCCTTTGACGCCGTTGAACTGGTAGCCCACGCCCAGCATCAGCGCGGTGGTCGCGTCTTTGCCGGTCGGTGAGATGCGGTTGAGCTGTACCTGGTTGTACCAGCGGCTGTCGGGATAGTGGTAGGTCGCCTGCAGGCTGTAGATCGCGGCCCAGCCGTGGTCGTTGGTGTACTGGGTGCCGACCGGATTGTGCAACTCGGTGGTGTCGAAGTAGTAGTACTGGCCGGCCCCTGCGCCGAAGGTCCAGCCGGGCTGGTTGTAGCCGGTGCGGACCCAGATCTGCCCGGCGACGCCGTCGCGGTGGTGGTCGGTCGGGTGGCCTTCGTTGAGGTAGCTCAGGCTCAGCGCGAAGTGCTGGCCTACCGGGTGGGAGTAGGAGACGCCGGCGCTGAAGCTGTTCTCTTGCGCTTGGTTGACGTGCAGCGCGCCCGCATAGCCGGTCACTTCCTGGGCGGACACGGCGCCCGCTGCCAGCGCCAGCAGGCCACAAATGATGTGTTTCATATAACTTGATTTCCAGCAAAAGAACAAGTCTACTGGAAATCAATATTTGCTGTTTTTCAGTACGTGTTTTGCGTAGGGGTTACTGCTGGGTTACGACTTTGGTGACGTAGTATTCCGTCTCGCCAAAACACTGGGTGGGCACGCCTTTATGCTGGGCGTAGCTCAGGATCACGCGCTTGCCGGTGGCGGCGGTGAGGTCTTTGGCCACTTGTTCGTCGCGCACGCTGAATTCGAATTTCTCGGGAATCGCGCCCGGCATCGAGGTCAGCAAGATTTCGCCTTCCCAGGTTTTGCACACCCAGCCGCGGGTGGAGAATTTTTGCAGGTAGCCGGCGCGTTCGCCTTCGGAATAGGAGACGTGCAGCATGGCCCAGGTGTAGGCCGCCATCAGCAGCACGGCGGCGGCGAGCAGGCCGATGAAGGACAGCAGGATGCGTTTGGAAGTGGTCATAGTGGTTTTGAGTTAGGCAATGTTTTGAATATTATCACGCGGCGTTCCGGCGTTTGTGGCGCACCGATGACCACAGTGAGACGGCAATAAACGCCACGCCGGACAGGCCGGTGAACCATTCGGGAATGTGGTATTTGACGCTGGCCAGCATGATGACGGCCAGAATGCCGATCGCGTAGTGCGCGCCGTGCTCAAGGTAGACGTATTCGTCCAGCGTGCCCTTGTGGACCAGGAATACGGTCAGCGAGCGCACGAACATGGCGCCAATCGCCAGCCCCAGCATGATGACGACGACGTCGGTGGTAATCGCGAAGGCGCCGATCACGCCGTCAAAGCTGAACGAGGCGTCCAGCACTTCCAGGTACAGGAAACCGCCGATGCTGCCTTTGGCGACGGCGGCCACCACCGGCGCGACGCCGGCTTCGGTGGTGTCGTCGTCCTCGTCCGGCTCGTCTTCTTCCAGCAGGCTGCTGATCCAGCCGACGGCCAGGTAGATGATGACGCCGACCACGCCGGCGGTCAGCACGGTGTATTGCGCTTCGGCCGCAACCAGCGAGACGCAGGCAAACACTGCTGCCAGGGTCAGCAGCACGGCCAGGCTTTCGGTGCCGTGCTGGCCCAGTTTTTCTTCGATCCAGCCCAGCCAGTGCAGTTCTTTCTGGTCGTCGAACAGGAAGTTCAGGAACACCAGCAGCAGGAAGGCGCCGCCGAAGGCCGCCACCTGGGCATGGGCGCCGGTCAGGTAGCGCGAGTATTCCTGCGGCGCGTTGGTGGCCATGTGCCACACGTCCATCAGGCCGAGGCCGGTGGCCAGCGAGACGATCAGCAGCGGGAACAGCAGGCGCATGCCAAATACCGCGACCAGGATGCCGACGGTGAGGAACAGTTTGCGCCAGAATTCGTTCCAGTGGCGCAGCACGGAGGCGTTGACGACGGCGTTGTCAAACGACAGCGACACTTCCATGATGCCGAGGACGGCGGTGATCCACAGCGCTTGCACCATGGCGCTGACGCCGCCGTGGTTGTAGCCCCACCAGCCCGCCAGGGCCATGAGGATGAAGGTGACGGCAAAGGAGATTCGGAAGTGCTGCATCGTTGTCTTTATTGAAATTTTGAGGATGGGGTGAATTTTATATTACTTGCTTCCGCCGCTGGGGCACCGTCTGCCATAATGTCGCCACAAAAAATGCAAAGGATTCAATCATGGACATCGCTTACCTCGTTACCCCGCTGCTGACCTGGATCACGGTGGGCCCGATCAAGTTTCTGATTAATAGCGCCAAGGCGCGCAAATGGGCGTTTAATCTGGTCGGTAACGGCGGTTTTCCAAGCAACCACAGTGCGGTGGTGTCCAGCATGGCGACCTTGATCGCGTTGCGCGAAGGCATCGGCCATCCGGCGTTCGGCGTTGCCGTGACGTTGTGCTTTATCGTGATTATCGATGCCAACAGCCTGCGCCAGCACGTCGGCAAGCAGGCCGCCGCCATCAACCGGCTTGCCAAGGAAGATGGCGGCCACAAGTGGCTGCGCGAGCGCATGGGCCATACGCTGGTGGAAATCGCCGGCGGCTTGACCACCGGTATTATCATGGGCCATATCATCCACGCCGTGTTCGGCCGCGGCTAAGGCTGCCTGGGCGGTGCGGGCTGTCCGCACCGCTGTCCGGCTGGACGTCCGCGCCAGCCTGCCGGTTTACCGTTTATCCTCCTATTTGGCGTTTCAGCCACAAATTCTACCGTCCGTCGCACTATGATTGACCTGACAACGTCGGTCACGGATACTCTGCGCCCTGTAGTCTGGATCATTCTAAAAGCACCTCAGGTGCCACTTTCTCGGAGAACTTTATGTTGCGCAAAACCCTTCTCGCTCTCGCCATTGCCTCTGCCCTGGTTGCATGCGGCAAGTCAGCCAAGGAGCCTGAAAAAGCTGGAGCGTCTGCTTCGGCCTCTGCTTCCGCAGGTAAAGACGACAAGAAAGTCACCTTGCAGATGTCGCCCGAAGATACCTTGACGGTTGAATCCAATGCGCTGGCGTCCGGCCCGGTCATCACCGGTTCGATCCAGCCCGAGCGCCGCGCCGATCTGCGCGCGGAGGTGAGTGCGGTTGTAGTTCAGGTACTCAAAGAGAATGGCGAGCCGGTGAAAAAAGGCGATGTGCTGCTGAAGCTGGACGAAACCTCGATCCGCGACAGCCTGACCTCGGCCGATGAAGCCACCCGCGCCGCCGAGCAGACGCTGGCCCAGACCCAGCGCATGTACGAGCGCCAGAAAACCCTGCTGGCCTCGGGCATGGTCTCGACCACCGCGATGGAAGACGCGGAAGTGCGCCGCAACAATGCCCAGAGCGATCTGGCCGCCGCCCGTTCGCGCTCGGTAGCCGCGCGCCAGCAGCTGACCCGCACCGTGGTGCGCGCGCCGTTTGACGGCATCGTCAGCGACCGCAAGGTGTCCAACGGCGATACCGCTGCGGTCGGCAAGGAACTCGTGAAAGTGATCGATCCCAACAGCATGCGCTTTGAAGGCATGGTCTCGGCCGACAAGATCGGCGTGGTCAAGGTGGGACAGCCGGTGCTGTTCCGCGTGAACGGCTATCCCGGCCAGGGCTTTAACGGCAAGGTCAAGCGGGTCGATCCGGCCGCCAACGCGGTAACGCGCCAGGTGGAAGTGCTGGTGGAGTTTGCCGACGCCAGCCGTCCCGGCGTGGCCGGCCTGTACGCCGAAGGCCGCGTTGAATCGCAGACCTCGTCGTCGCTGATGATCCCGCCGTCGGCGCTGGTGCAGGCGGGCGACAGCAATTATGTGTGGCGCGTCAAGGGCGGCGCGCTGACCAAGGTGCCGCTGACCATCGGCACGCGCGACGAACGCAGCGGCCGCTGGCAGGTGCTGACCGGCCTGCAGGCGGGCGATATGGTGGTGCGTGTGCCGGCTTCCGGTTTCAAGGATGGCCAGAAAGTGGAAATCGCTGCGCCTAAGGCAGTGGCTTCGGCTAAATAAAAGGGATATCAGCCATGTTCTTATCGGATTTTAGTGTTAAACGGCCCATCGCCACGATCGTGCTGATCGTCGCCATGATGTGCCTGGGTTTGATGGCGCTGAACAAGCTGCGTGTCAACCAGAACCCGGACGTGGAAGTGCCGTTCATCGTGGTCAACATTCCGTATCCTGGCGCCTCGCCGGAGACGGTGGAGCGCGAGATCATCAACCGTCTGGAAAAGTCGCTCAACTCGATTACGGGCGTGACCGAGATTAATAGTACGGCGTCGGAAAGCTCGGCCAGCATCTTCATCAAGTTCACCTTTACCAAGAACCTGATTGAAGCGTCGGACGAAATCCGCAACGCGATTGCGGCCGTGCGCTACAAGCTGCCAACCGAGATGCGCGAGCCCATCCTGCAGCGCATCGATCCGGCGGCGCAGCCGGTGATGCAGATGGCGCTGTCGTCGAGCACCCAGACCCACGCGGAAATTTCGCGCCTGGCCGAAGACAAGCTGGCCGACCGCTTCCGCAGTATCGACGGCGTGGCTTCGGTCAACATCGACGGTTCGCTCAAGCGCGAGCTGAGCGTGCTGCTCAAAGCTGAGAAGCTGCGCGAGTACAACGTCTCGGTAGGCGATGTGGTGAATGCGCTGCGCAACCAGAACACCAATGCGCCAGTCGGCAAGGTGCGCGGCGATCTGGATGAGAAGAGCATCCGTCTGGTCGGCCGTATCGAACGCCCGGAAGAGTTCCAGCAAGTGGTGGTCAAGCGCAATGGCGATGAGCTGGTGCGCCTGGCGCAAGTGGCGACGATTGAAGACGGCTTCGCGGAAGTCAACAGCCTGAGCGTGCGCTCCGGCAAACCCAACGTCGGTATCTCGGTGACCCGCTCGCGCGATGCCTCGACCGTGACCGTGGCTGCGAAAATCCGCGACATGGTCAAGGAAATGCAGAAGGAAATGCCGACCGGCACCAAGCTGGAAGTCACGCAGGATGATGGCGAAAACGCCGAGTCCAGCCTCAACAACGTGATCGAGGCGCTGGTGTTTGGCGCCGGCCTGACCATCTTTGTAGTGTATGCGTTCCTGAATTCGTGGCGCTCGACGCTGATTACCGCGCTGTCGCTGCCGACCTCGGTACTGGCGGCCTTCATCGGCGTCTGGCTGTGCGGCTTTACGCTGAACTTCATGACGCTGCTGGGCCTGTCGCTGGCGATCGGCGTGCTGATTGACGATGCCATCGTGGTGCGGGAAAACATCGTGCGCCATATGCAGCTGGGCGCCGACCGCCGCACCGCCGCGCTGCGCGGCACGGCCGAGATCGGCATGGCGGTGGCCGCCACCACGTTCTCGATCATGGCAGTGTTTATTCCGGTGGCCTTCATGCCTGGCATCACGGGTGAATGGTTCCGTCCGTTCGCGCTGACGGTGACCTGCTCGGTGGCCGTGTCGCTGCTGATCTCGTTCACGCTGGACCCGATGCTGTCGGCGTTCTGGGGTGATCCGCCGGATCACCATAACGCACCGCGCAAGGGCATCGAGAAGTATTTCGCCAAGTTCAACCACTGGTTTGACCACCAGGCCAACCGCTACGGCAATGTGATCGAATGGGCGCTGCATCACCGCCGCTCGATGGCCGTGATTGCGATGGCCACCTTTGTGGGCGCGATCATGCTGCAAGCCAAATTCGGCGGCGCCAGCTTTGTGCCGGCCTCCGACTGGGGAACGATTGCAATTGATGTGCGGACGCCGTCGTCGTCGTCGCTGGAGTACTCGCGCCTCAAGCTGGAAAAGGCGGCCGTGATTGCCCGCACCATCAAGGAAACCAAGGAAACCAATAGCTACGTCAACCTCAGTGGCGGCCGCATCTACGTCGATATCGGCAAGAAGACCGAGCGCAAGCGCGGTGCGATCGAGGTTGCCAAGGAACTGCGCGAGAAGCTGGCAGGCCTGGTTGGCGCCGAGTACACGGTGCTGGACGACCTCAGCAACGGCGCCCGCAAACCGGTGCAGATTGAATTTACAGGCACCGATTCGCGCAAGCTGATGGAAATTACCAATGCCTTCATGGACCGTCTGCGCAAGGTGCCGGGCGCGGTTGATGTGGGCCTGTCGGAAATGGACCCGAAAGACGAGCTGCAGATTGAACTGAACCGCGGCCTGGCCAATTCCATGGGAATTGCGGCGGGCGATGCGGCGCAGGCGCTGCGTGTGGCGTTTGCCGGTATCGAAGTGGGCGACTGGGTCGATCCGACCGGCGAGTCGCGCGACGTGGCAGTGCGCCTGGCGCCGGAAGACCGTACCAGCGCCGAGAACATTGAGCGTCTGCCGATCGCGGTGGCAGGCACCAACCAGATGGTGCCGCTGGACCAGATCGCCAGCGTCACCATGGGCAAGGGCCCATCGACCATCAAGCACAAGGATGGCAAGCGCGTGATTGCGGTGAGCGCCAACGTCGAAGGCCGTTCGCCAGGCGAGGTGACCACGGACGCCATGAAGCTGGTGAAGGACATCGACTTCCCGCCAGGCTACGGTCTGGCCCTGGGCGGCGCCGGCAAGGACATGCAGGAAGTGTTTGGCGCCATGGGCATCGCGCTGATTGCCGGTATCGGCCTGATGTACCTGATTCTGGTCATGCAGTTCGGCTCGTTCACGGCGCCGATCGGGGTGATGCTGTCGCTGCCACTGTCGCTGATCGGTGTGGTGATCGGTCTGCTGCTGACCAACAGCACGATTAATCTGATGAGCTTGATCGGCGTGATTATGCTGATGGGCCTGGTGGCGAAGAATGCGATCCTGCTGCTGGACGCTGCCCGCAAGCGCCAGGAAGAGGGCTTCAGCCGTGAGGATTCGCTGATGTACGCCGGCCGCATGCGTCTGCGTCCTATCCTGATGACCACCTTCGCGCTGATCGCCGGCATGTTCCCGGTAGCGCTGGGGCTGGGCGAGGGCGGTGAGTTCTATCGCCCAATGGCGATCGCGATTATTGGCGGCACCATCACCTCCACGCTGCTGACCCTGCTGATGGTGCCCACCTTCTACGACAGTATCGAGATTGCCAAGGACAGCATGGGCGCCAAGTTCCGCCACCGTGCCGCCCGCCAGCCGGTCGCCCTGGCGGCCGTGGTGACGCTGCTGGAAGCACTGCTGACGCTGCTGCTGGTGCGCTTTGTGTACCGCATGATCGTCAAGGCGGTGCGCAAGCTGACCGGCCGTGGCGGCCCGCAAACGCCTGCCGCCGCACCGGTGGAAGAAGAGCGAAAAATTGCCTAATAGTATTTTTAATTAAATACGGGAAAGGGCCTTCGGGCCCTTTTTTTGTGACTGACGTGCAGAGCATCTGCTCGGTTTCAAGGTCTTAATTAGTATTCCTCCTCTAACGGCTTGCCTTTTGCAATGTTTTACTTGTGTAGTATGCTGCTGGCCTTCCGGTACTAAAAATTGGTTACCGGACCACAAAACCATTTATAAAGCGAGACTGTCATGCAGCACAAATATCTCCCCCTGATTATTGCCGCCGCGCTCAGCGCGATTTCCGTCAGCGCCCAGGCGTCGGGCTACCGTTTTGGTTCGCAAAGCGTGTCCGGCCAGGGCACGGCGGACGCCAACGGCGCCGAAGCTGCGGATGCTTCGACCATCTTCTACAACCCGGCTGGCCTGTCCCGTCTGGACGGCACGCAGATCAGCGCCGGCGCCACCGTCGTGGTGCCGCATTCGACCTTCTCGGATGCCGGTTCGACCCACTTCACCGGCCAGCCAGCTGGCGGCACTGCGGCCAAGGACTACGCACCGGACTCCGTGACCGCGCCATCGCTGTACGTCAGCAAAAAGCTCAACGACCAGTGGGCCGTCGGCCTGGGCCTGTTCGTGCCTTACGGCGCCAAGCTGAACTACGGCGACACCTGGACCGGCCGTTACGCACTGTCCAACATCAAGCTGGAAGCCATCAACCTGAACCCTTCGGTATCGTGGAAGCTCAATGAGCACCACGCGTTTGGTTTCGGTATCGATGCCGAATACATGAAAGCCGAACTGGCCCAGGCCGTGGACGTGCCAGGCTCGGTGGCCGCACTGTCGAGCGGCCCGGGCGCTGCACAAGGCGCGCTGCTGATCAAGCAGATCGCGGCACTGGGCGGCAATCCGGCACTGCTGCGCGCTGTCAACGACGGCCACGCTTCGAACGACGGCAAGGACTGGGGCTGGGGCTTCAACCTGGGCTATATGTTCACGCTGGACCAGAACACCCGCTTCGGCCTGGCATACCGCTCGTCGATCTCGCACCAGCTGAAAGGCAGCACCGTGTGGGACTTCTCGAAAGTGACCACCGATCCGATCGTCAACCAGGTGCTGCAAGCGGCTTCGCATAAAGTGAACTCGGCTGCATTGGTGGCGTTGCGCACGCCGGAAACCCTGTCGGCCAACGTGTTCCACCAGTTCGACTCGAAATGGGCCGGCATGGCGGACGTGACCTTCACCCGCAACAACCGCATGGGCGACCTGGACATCCAGTTCCCTGGCACCACCGAAGGCGCGGAAGTGATCCGTCAGCAGTGGAAAAATACCGTGCGCGTTTCGCTGGGCGGCAACTATGCGTACAACGAAAACCTGACCCTGCGTGCTGGTGTCGCCTACGATGAGTCGCCAGTGAAAAACGCCGAGCTGACCCACCCAGCACTGCCGGACAGCGACCGTATGCAGTATTCGGTCGGCGCCAACTGGAAGCTGAGCCCACGTTCGTCGATTGATCTGGCCTACAGCTTCCTGGACTTCAAGGATGCGAAGATCAACTACACCAACAACTGCAACCCGCTGATGACCACCTGCACCGGTAACGGCGAAACCACGCGCGGCACCTACAAGACCCATCTGTCGCTGCTGGGCTTTGCCTACAACTACAAGTTCTGATACGGAACGGCGTAGCTGACAAAAAAAGGGCCTGCGGGCCCTTTTTTTTATTGCGTGCACTGCTTGGGTGCCCAGGAAGAGCGAAGGCCGCAGCGGGGTGCAGCCCATTCCGTCAGGCGGCCTTGCGCTCGCTGTCGACCGGTGGTTCAGCGTCGCTGTTGAAGACGGCCATGTCGGTCTCGCCCAGCACGCGGCTGGCGACGGCGCCTGCCGTCACCGAACCGCTGACGTTGAGGGCGGTACGGCCCATGTCGATCAGCGGCTCAATCGAAATCAGCAGGCCGGCCAGCGCCACCGGCAGGTTCATCGACGACAGCACGATCAGCGCGGCAAACGTGGCGCCGCCGCCGACGCCCGCCACGCCCACCGAGCCGATGGTGATGATGGCCAGCAGCGGCGCGATAAAGCCCAGCGTGAACGGATCAATGCCGACCGTCGGTGCAATCATCACGGCCAGCATCGCCGGATAGATGCCGGCGCAGCCGTTCTGGCCGATGGTGGCGCCAAACGAGGCGGCAAAGTTGGCGATGCCTTCAGGCGTACCCAGGCGCGTGGTCTGGGTCTGCACGCTCATGGGGATCGCACCGGCGCTGCTGCGCGAGGTGAACGCAAAGGTCAGCAGCGGCAGGATTTTTTTGCTCCAGCGCAGCGGATTCAGGCCCAGGCCCGAGACGATGGCCAGGTGCACCACAAACATCAGCAACAGCGCGCTGTACGAGGCCAGTACGAAATCGATCAGGTGCAGGATGTCGGTATAGCTGGAGCTGGACACCACCTGCGCCATCAGCGCAAACACGCCATACGGTGTCAGGCGCAGCACCAGCGTGACGATACGCATGACGATGGCGTGCGCCACCTGGATAAAACGCTCGAATGAGGCGAAGATGTCCGGCTTCTTGTCGTGGATGCCGGTGGCGGCGATGCCGATGAACACCGAGAAGATCACCACTGCAATGGTGGACGTCTTGCGGCCGCCCGTCATGTCCAGGAAGGGATTGGCCGGGATAAAGCTCAGCAGCATGCTCGGCAGCGAAATCGCCTGCGCCGTTTCCACCTTGCCTTGCAGATAAACGCCGCGCGCGATGTCAGCCGCGGACGCGGTCAGGCCCACCGCGCTCAGGCTGAACAGTTTGGCCATCAGGATGCCGATGCTGGCGGCCACCAGCGTGGTGATCATCAGCGTTCCGATAGTTAGCGCACTGATTTTGCCTAATGAGTTGATACCCTTGAGCTTGAGGATGGCGGAAATGATGGACACCATAATCAGCGGCATCACGATCATTTGCAGCAATTTGACGTAGCCGCTGCCGACGATGTCCAGGTAGTCACCGGTGGTTTTCACTTCGGCCGCACCGGCGCCGTAGAGGGCTTGCAATGCCGCACCCAGCAGCACGCCCAGCCCCATGCCGGTGAATACGCGCACCGAAAACGATGCATGTTTGCGTTGTTGTGCATACAACAGGCCCAGCAACGCCAGCGCCGCCAGCAGGTTGAGGATTACATTTGTCGCCATTTCTTGCCCCTTGCTACTTGTTTTGTCACCGATCGTGCATTTTATATGCGACCAGCGTTGGTTTAAATGCGTTTATGCGAATTTCTGGCTATATGCCTATGAGAAAAACGTATATAGCATCTTGCAATTAATTAATTTATTGAAACTATATGTATGGGCAGGCGTACAATTTCCTGCATCGATTTTTACAGGAGCAGCGCATGGTTATCGCAAACATGAAAGTCGGTACCCGCCTGGGGCTGGGCTTTGGTCTGGTGCTGGTGCTGCTGTTGCTGGTAGCCATGCTTGGCGTATTCAACATGAGCACGATTCATGCCAAGCTCGACCGAATCGTCAATGAAAATGCCGTCAAGACCGAGCTGGTGACCGAGATGTCGGAATCGGTGCATATCGTCGCGCGGGTGACGCGCAGCGTGGTGCTGCTCAGTGATGAAGCAGCCATCCGGGCGGAACTGGACAAGGTCACCAAGGCGCGCGCCGCCTACAACCATGCTGTGGAGTCGCTGGCCAGGCTGCCGGCCACGGCCAAGGGGCTGGCGATCCGCGAGCGCATTGCCGCTCAGGCACAGGTAACCCGGCCGCTCAATGACCAGGTGTTTACGCTGGCGCTGGCCAACCAGGATGAGGTGGCGACCGAGCTGCTGATGAAACAGGCCGGTCCAGCCACCCAGCAGTGGCAAGACGCGATGGATGACTATGCCGCCCTGCAAAAGGAAACCAACCAGGCCGATGCAGCCGCAGCCACGGCGGCCTATCACCGCGCCCGCGTGCTGATGCTGACGCTGAGCGGGCTGGCGATCCTGGTCGGCGCAGTGGCTGCAGCGCTGATCGCGCGTGGCCTGCTGCGCCAGCTGGGCGGCGAGCCGGACTATGCGGCGGCGATTGCCGGCCGTATCGCGGCAGGCGACCTGAGCGTGCAGGTTGATACGCGCAGCAACGACGAGCACAGCATGCTGCACGCGATGAAACTGATGCGCGATGCCCTGGCCCAAATTGTGAGCGAGGTGCGGGTGGGTACGCAGACGATTGCTGCGGCATCGACCGAGATCGCCAGTGGCAACCAGGATTTGTCGGCGCGTACCGAGCAGCAGGCCAGCTCGCTGGAAGAGACGGCGTCCTCGATGGAGGAGCTGACCAGCGCGGTGCGCGCCAACACCGACAATGCGCGCCAGGCCAACCAGCTGGCGCAGTCGGCATCGGCGGTGGCGCAGCAGGGCGGGGCGGTGGTGTCGCAGGTGGTCGATACCATGGGCGCCATCAATGCATCGTCGCGCCAGATCGTCGACATCATTGCAGTGATCGACGGCATCGCTTTCCAGACCAATATCCTGGCGCTCAACGCCGCAGTGGAGGCGGCGCGCGCGGGCGAGCAGGGCCGCGGCTTTGCCGTGGTGGCGTCCGAAGTACGCACGCTGGCGCAGCGCTCGGCCACTGCCGCGAAAGAAATCAAGACCTTGATCGGCACCTCGGTGGAAAAGGTTGAGATCGGCAGCAAGCTGGTGGAGCAGGCCGGCCAGACCATGGAGCAGGTGGTGACCAGCGTGCAGCGCGTGACGGACATCATGGCCGACATTTCCAGCGCCGGCGACGAGCAGAGCGCCGGCATCGAGCAGATCAACCAGGCCGTCAGCGAGATGGATGTGGTGACGCAGCAGAATGCGGCGCTGGTGGAAGAGGCTGCCGCCGCAGCCGAAGCCATGCAGAACCAGGCTGCCAACCTGGAGCGCGTGGTCAGCATCTTCCGCATCGACGGCCAGCAGCCCGGCGCGGTACGGCCGGCTGCGCCCAAGCCGGTGCCGTTCAAGCCGGCGGCGAAACGGCCGCCGCTGAGCAGCGCGCCAGCCACGCCGCCGAAACAGCTGACGCGCGCTGCCAGCGGCGATGGTTGGGAAGAATTCTGAATCTGACTATAATCGCGGCAGTGTTGACCTTTATGGATGAGTCGCGATGAAAGCTTTGTTTGCCCTGATGTTGGTTTCGACGGCCGCCCTGGCCAATGATGCGGCGCTGCTGAAGTGCCGCCAGCTGGAGGACGGCCCGGTGCGCCTGGCCTGCTATAACGCCATCCCGGCCCAGCCAGGCGCCTTGCCGCCGCCGGCAGGCGTGGTGGCCGCCGCTGCCGCACCACGTGCGGGCGCGGCGCCTGCCTACACCACGGTGGCCGCGCCCACCCCTGCCGAGCTGGAAGCCATGTTTGGCCGCGAGCCGGAAATCCTGCGTCCGGTGCGCCTGAACGCCATCGAAACCACGATTGCCGGCCAGTTTGATGGCTGGGTACGTGGGCAGCGCATCCGCCTGGCGAACGGCCAGGTGTGGAAAGTGGTGGATGAGACGGAAGATATCGTCGAGCTGAAAAATCCCAAGGTCACGGTCAAGCGCGGCATGCTGGGCGCGATCTTCCTCGATATCGAGGGCGCGCACCGCAACCCTAAAGTGCAGCGCGTGGACTAAGCAGCCAGATGTCGAAGCTGGTGGCGCCGTCCGGCGTCGCGGCCAGCCGGTAGCGGAAGCCGTGGCGATTCAGCACCTCGCGCACAAATAGCAGGCCGATGCCCTGGCCGCCTTTTTTGGTGGTGAAGAAAGGCGTGAACAGCTGATGCGCGGGGACTTCTCCCAGCAGGTTGCCGCTGTCGATCACGGACAGCCGGACCGCGCCTGCCTCCTGCGCCAGCACCAGGTGGATGTGGCGGTCCGCGCCCGCGCCCATCTCCACCGCCTCCATCGCGTTCTTGACGATATTCAGCAGCGCCTGCTCCATGAGCTGGCGGTCCATGGCGATGGCCGGCACCTCGTCACAGCGCTGCCACGCGATGCTGATGCCCCGGCTGCGGCATTGTTCGCGGTACAGATACAGGATGTCGTCCATGACATCGCGCACGGCATTCGGCCGCAGTTCCGGCGCCGGCATTTTCACCACGCGCGTGAAGCGTTCGATGAATTCGCCCAGGCTGGCGTTGCGGCGCTGGACGGCGTGGATGGCGGTGCTGAAGTCTTCGCTGTCGCGCTCGGCCAGCTGGCGGCGGTAGTAGAGCAGCGAGTCGAGCACCGAGCCGGTGGCGGCGACGGTGTTGTTGACCTCGTGGGCCAGCACGCGGATCAGCTTTTCATACGTGGCTTTTTCCGAGCTTTCCAGTTCCTCGGTCAGCTCTTCCACCAGCAGGAAGTGGCGGGCGAAGCCGCGGTCATAGAACTGGCCGCGCTGGCCACGGTAGCGGCGGCCATCGGCGCCGGTCAGCAGCTGGGAATCGCCGAGCGGCAGCGCGTCCAGCTGGGCCAGCAGGCTGTGCTCGCCAGCAAAGGCCGAGAGTGGCTGACCATGCGCCTGGGCCAGGCCGGGCAGGGCGAGGGCGCTGGCGTTGAGCAGGCTGATACGCCCATCAAAGTCAAACACGATGACCGCGCTGGGTGTGGCTTCCAGCAGGCGGTCGAGAAAGCCTTGCTGCTCGCCGATCTGCAAGCGTTCCTGATACAGCGCGCCCAGCATGGTGTTGAACAGCTGGACCAGTTCATTGAGTTCCTTGTCGTCGCTGTGTTGCAGGCGGGCCGCGTAGTGCTGGTCTTGCAGCAGGTCGTGGAAGTGGCGTGTGTAGCCCAGCGGCTCCAGCGCGCGGCGGATCAGGCGGATGCCCAGCACCAGGCTGAGCAGCACGGTGGCCTCCAGCCCCAGCATCAGCAGCGGCTGGGTACGGAACAGCAGCACGGTGATCGCCAGGAACAGCAGGTGGGCGGCAATCAGATAGCCATACAGGCGCCACCGCAAGGTCATGGCAGCGCTTCGCTTTCCGGTGCGCTGCCGAGGCCGTGACGTTCCAGACGGCGGTAGAGCGCGGTGCGGCTGAGGCCGAGCGCCTTGGCGACGCGCGAGATATTGCCCTGATGCTGTTCCAGCGCGTGGGCAATCATGTGCCGCTCGACCTGCTCCAGCGTCATGCCATCCACGCCGAGACGCGCGCCGGACGCGTTGAGCGGGCCACCGTGTTCATGCTGCTCGGCGGCGACAAAGTCGGCCTGGCGCAGCTCGCTACGGCCGACCAGCAGCAGCGTGCGCTCCAGCGTCTGCTTGAGCTGGCGGATATTGCCGGGCCATGGCTGCGCGCTGAGCCACTCCAGCGCCTGCGGCGCGATGCTTGCCGCCGGCAGGCCATAGCTGGCCGCCACCTCGCCCAGGATGTGGCGCGCCAGCAGCGGAATATCGCTGCGCCGCTCGCGCAACGGCGGCAGGCGTATCGTAATCAGGTTGAGGCGATAGAACAGGTCTTCGCGGAACTCGCCGCTGGCCACGAGTTCCGCCAGTTCGCGGTTGGTGGCCGACACCACGCGCACGTCGGCGCGCTCGGTGCGGCTGGCGCCGACCGGCTGGTAGGTCTGGTCCTGCAGCACGCGCAGCAGCTTGACCTGGTCCGAACGATTGAGCTCGCCGATTTCATCGAGGAACAGCGTGCCCTCGTGCGCGCTGGCGACGTGGCCCTTGCGGTCCGCCTTGGCATCGGTGAAGGCGCCGCGCACATGGCCAAACATTTCGCTTTCGAACAGCGACGGCGTGATCGCGCCCATGTTGATCTTGACGATGGCCTGGCCCGCCCGCGAACTGTTGCGGTGGAGCGCGTCGGCAATCAGCTCCTTGCCGCAGCCGCTTTCGCCCAGGATCAGCACCGGCGCGCGCGTGTTCGCGACCTGGCCGATGGTGCTCAGCACTTTGAGCAGGCGCGGATGTTCGCCGACGATGCCGCTGAAATCAAACTGCGCGTCCAGCGCCTGGCGCGAGGCGCGGCCGGCCGGCGTGGCCGCCTCCAGCGTGGTGCGGATCAGTTCGGCCAGCTGGGTGTTATCCCAGGGCTTGGTGAAGAAGTTGGCGGCGCCGGCCTGCATGCCGCGCACCGCCAGCGCGATCGAGCCCCAGGCCGTCATCAGCAGCACCGGCAGGGCTGGCTGCGCGGCACGGATGCCGGCCAGCAGCTGCAAGCCTTCCTCGCCGCTGGTTTGCAGGGAGAAGTTCATGTCCTGCAAAACCAGGTCGATGGGCTGCTGCGCCAGCACGGCCAGCGCCTGTTGCGGATCGTCGGCGCATACGGCGTCGTAGCCGGACTGCTTGAGCAGCAGGGCCAGCGACACCTGCACCGCGCTGTCGTCATCGACAATTAAGATGCGTTGCTTACGGGTGGATTCCATGTCTTATTCATAGTGCAGCGCTTGTGTCGGACTCAGGCGCGCGGCGCGCCAGCCGGGGTAGAGTGAACACAGCAAGGATAGCAGATAGATCACACTGGCCGAAAGCACCACGGCCGCGATAAACACAGTCCAGTTCAGGCTGTCGCCAAACACGCCGGTCAGCGGCAGCTGGATGACCAGCACCAGCGCCACCAGCATGGCGACCGTGCTGAGCAGCATTTGCTCTGAGACGATCTGGCGGTAGATGCTGCCCGCATCGGCGCCCAGCGCGCGGCGCAGGCCGATTTCCGGGATGCGTTGCGTGGTGTTTTGCCACAGCACGCCGAACAGGCCAAACGCCACCATCACCAGCAGGAAGGCGGCAATCACGCCCAGTATCTTGAGCGGCACCAGCTGCGTGTTGAGCATCGACGAGCGGGCATCGGTCTGCGGCGTGACCACATAGGACCAGTCGCTGCGGACCTGCTTGAGCTTGGCGTTGAGGCGGGATTCAAAGATGCGCGGCGTGCCGGGCTTCAGCTTGAGCATGATGTTGTTGACCGCATCCTTGCCGGTACCCGGCACCCAGCGCAGCAGCATGAAGTAGACCGGGTCCATGAACTCGCCATGGGAACGGAAATCCTCCACCACGCCGACGATGCGGCGGCGCGGCACCTCCTGCTTGCCATCCACCTTGAGCACGACGATCTGGCCCACTGCCTGCTTGCCGGGGAACCACTGGTCCGCCAGGCGGCGGTTGATGACCACCGGAATGGCGTCGGCGCCATCGTCCGCCCTGGAAAAGAAGCGGCCGGCCGCCGGTGTCATTTCCATCGTGGCGAAGTAGTCGTCGCTGACGTTGAGGCTGTCGACTTGCAGCCGGTTGCTGCCGTCGGGCAGCGCATAGTTCTCGGTCCAGCGCGACATTTCGTAGGTGCCAAACGAGCTGAAGGCGACCGACTCCACTTCCGGCAGCGCGAGCAGGCTGCGCTTGAGGTTGTCGAACAGGGCGCCATCGTTGGGCAGGTCCTGCGCGCTGCGGATGGTGACCGACCACTGGTGTTGATAGGCGTGGCCGGTCGGCAGCTGGTACAACTGCCAGTAGCGCAGGCCGAACGCGGCAATCGCGAACACCACCAGGAAGGCCAGCAGGATTTCCAGGCTCAGCATCATGTTGCGGGACTTGCGTTTCCAGATCAGTTTCAGCATATGGCGCAGCATTATGCGGCTCCTTTCAAGGCGTGAACCGGGGCGAGGCGGGACATTTTCCAGGCCGGGATCACGCCCGACAGCACGCCAAACACCAGTGTAATCAGCAGGCCATAGCCGAACACGGCCAGGTTGAGGTGGACTTGCAGGTAGGGGATCAGGCCCGAGCCTTCCAGCCACCACAGCACGCCGGCCGCGCACACCAGGCCGACCACGCCGCCGGCCAGGCACAGCAGCACGTTCTCCATCACCAGCTGCGCCACCAGTTGGCGGCTGGTGGCGCCAAACGCTTTGCGCACGCCGATTTCGCTGCTGCGTTCCATGATGCGGCCCACGTTCAGGTTAATCAGGTTCAGCGCGGGCAGTGTCATGAACAGCAGCATCAGCAGCACCAGGCCCGCCAGCAGCTTGGGGACGCCGCCGTCTTCCGACTGGTCGACGAGCAGCGTGCGGGAAAACAGTTCCAGCTTGGAGTCGCCCCAGAACATGGTCTTGTTGAAGCTGTTGGGATCGTCGTATTGCACAGTGGTGGCGGCGTGGATGATTTCCTGTTTCAAGGCGGGAATTTCTTGCGGCGTGCGCGCCATCATCATCGCGGTGTAGCCGCCAAAGAGGGTGTTCTTGTAGTCGCTCGATGGCTGCGAGGTGATGGGCGCCCAGATGTCTGAAAACGCGTTGAGGTGCAGCTCATCCTTCACCACGCCGATCACGCTAAAGATCTGGCCGCCCGCGCTGAATTTCTGGCCCAGATAGGTCTGGCCGGGGAAGAGTTTGCGCGCGGTCGATTCGTTGATGACGGCCACCATGCGGCCTTGCTCGACATCGTCGGCATTCAGCACGCGGCCCTGCAGCACGGTGAAATCGAGGATCTTCCAGTATTCCGCATCGGTCAGGCGCATGAACAGCTCGCTCACCTGGTTTTGCTGGTACACCGAGACTGTTTGCGGGAAGCTGGTGGCCGACACCAGTTCGGCATGCTTGAGCGGCTTCAGGTACTGCTCGATGAGCTTGTAGCCAAGCGTGCCGCTGCGCATGCCGGCGCGTTCGGTATGCACCGACCTCACCATGAGCATCTGCACAAAACGGTCGCTTTTGCCTTCCACGCCACTGGGCGCGAAGGTGTTTTGCAGCAGCGCCGTGACCACCATCAGCACCACCAGCGTCAGCACGATGCACAGCAGGTTGATGGCGGTGAACAGCTTGCGGCGCATGAAGACTTTCCATGCCGTCAGCAGATAATTTCTGAACATATGCGCTCCCTATGCGACCAACTGGCCGTCGAACACGCGCACGATGCGGGTCGCCTGCCTGGCCTCCTGCTCGTTGTGGGTGACCATGACGATGGTGGTGCCTTCGCTGTGCAGCTTGAGCAGGATGTCCATGACTTCCTGGCCCATCTTGCTGTCCAGGTTGCCGGTGGGTTCGTCGGCCAGCAGCACCTGCGGCTGGCCGACAATCGCGCGCGCAATGGCGACGCGCTGCTGCTGGCCGCCGGACAGCTGATTCGGGTAGTGGTCCATGCGTGCACCGAGGCCGACTTTTTCCAGCGCCTCGCGCGCCAGACGCTGGCGCTTCTTGCTGGAGAGATTGCGGTACAGCAGCGGCAGCTCGACGTTGTCGATCACGCGCAGGTCGTTAATCAGGTGGAAGCTCTGGAAGATGAAGCCAAAGGTGTTGTTGCGCAGCCGGGCCACATACTTGTCCTTGTACGACGCCACCGGCGTGCCGCCCACGTGGATCGCGCCGCTGCCGGGCTCGTCGAGCAGACCGATCAGGTTCAGCAGCGTGCTCTTGCCGCAGCCGCTGGGACCCATGATGCTGACGAATTCGGATTTCGCCACGTGCAGGTCGATGTCTTTCAAGGCCAGGGTTTCGACCTTGTCGGTCTGGTAGGTTTTGCTGACTTTGTTCAGGCGTATCATGCTGGGCTCCTTGGTTATTGCGCGACGCGGACGCTGTCGCGGTCCTTGTAGCGGCTGGTGTCTGAGATGATGAGTTGATCGCCGGCGCGCGCGCCGGACAGGATTTCGACGGCCTTGCCATCGCTGGCGCCGATGTTGAGCGTGGTCTTGTGCGCAATGCCGTCGCGCACCACGAAGAGGTCTTGCGGACCACGGCCGTTGAAGGCCGGGCCGCTGTCGGCCAGCAGCGTGTGCTGCTTCTGTTCGGTGATGATGTTGACCTCCACCCGCAGCTTGTTGCGCAGGATGGTGTGATGCGGCTCAGCCAGCGTGACCAGCAGCTTGACGGTGCCGTTCTGGATTTCCGGCAGCACGGTCTGCACTTCGCCTTGCAGCCGGGTGTTGCCCTGTTCGACCAGGACTTTCTGGCCGGCGTTGAGCACGCGCGCATGGAAGTCGGACAGCGAGGCCTCAACCTTGTAGTTGTTCAGCTCGGAGACTTTGGCGACCAGCTGGCCGGTATTCACGCTGGCGCCTTCATCGGCCAGCAGCCAGGTCAGCATGCCGGCGAACGGCGCGCGCACCTGGGTTTGCGCCAGCAGCTGCTGCTGTTCCTGCAACTGCTTTTGCAGGATGCTCTTTTGCAGCCGTGCGCCTTCGATATTGCTGTTGGTGACGCGCTTGTTGTCCTCCAGTTGCTCGTGATGCTGGCGCAGCTGGATCTCGTTGCGCTTGACGTTGAGTTCGGCGGTGAGCAGGTCTTCCGCCGACACGCCGCCCGCCTTGCGCAGCGTCTGGAAGCGCCCCAGCCGCACGCGCGTGGCTTCCAGGTCCAGCTGCAGCAGTTCGATGGCGCTGGTGAGCTGCTTGCGTTTCTGGTCCATTTCCAGCGTCAGCGCGAGGATGCGGTTTTCCTGCTGCGCCAGCTGCTCCTTGAGCGAATCGATGGCCAGCTGGATGGTGCGGTTGTCCAGGTCCAGCAGCAGCTCGCCGGCCTGCACTTGCTGGCCCAGCTTGGCGTGCACCTTGGCCACGCGGGTCTGGATCGGGCTGGAGACAAGTTCCTCATGCACCGGTATCACGATGCCGGAAGCATTGATGGTGTTGGCGATACTGCCGCTGCGCACGGTGGCGATGCTGACGTTGCTGGCATCCACGCTGGGGCTGACCGCGCGGTTAATGGCCCAGGCGGTCACACTCAGGGTCGCAAGCAGGGCGGCCATTGCCAGCAAACTCTTGCGCTTGCGGCGGGCGATGATGTCGGGGGCGATGATGGTGTCCATGCCCGTTCTAGTGCAAGCCCCGTGCCAGTGTCGAAAACTATATAAATCAATGGCTTGGCCGGGCATGCGGCTAGCGCCTTTGCCCGCCTCCGCTCACCGTTGCCCGGAAACGGACACCCTAGCGCAGGCGCTTGCTCATACTGGTGTAGTTGAAGTGCTGGCCGTCGATGTGGAACAGATTGGGGATTTCGCCGGTCTGACGGAAGCCTTGGCGTTGGTAGAGCGCAATTGCGGGAGCGTTCACGGACAGCACCTGCAGGTCGATCCATTGCAGGCCCGCGGTCAGCGCCCAGTCTTCCGCGTGCGCGATCAGCTGGCCGCCCAGTCCCCGTTGGCGATGGCCGCGATCAACGCCCATGCCGAGCAGGCATCGGTGGGCCGTATGGCGTTCCGCCAGCGCGCGCAGGTCGATGTGGCCGGCGATGCCGCCCTCTGCCGCACGCGCGATCCAGACCCGCCGCCATCCCGGCTCACCCACTGGAATTTGCATGCCGTTTTTGAACGCCTCCGCCTTCTCGGCCGGAAAGCGCGATTCGGCGCGCGGCAGCGGCTGGAAATAAGCCGTGCCGTTGCGGCCATTGTCCGACAAGTGATCGTTGAGGTAGTCCAGGAAATCCTCAAAGCCTGCCAGTTCGAGTTTTTCTATCTTCATCTTTCGTTGTGGGAATTTTCCAACGATGAATTTATACCAATGTGATAGGGTAATGTCCACAGTTCGTTGATTGTGGAGGTCACATGCGTGTGCTGAAGATGGCAGCTTTACTGCTGGTTCTGCCCACACTGGCCCAGGCGGCCGATGAAAAAGATCAGATCGTGACGGACCGGCCGGACTTTGTCGAATCCAGCAACGTCGTCGGCAAGGGCCGCTTTCAGCTCGAAACCAGCGTTGCGCTGGAACGCGACCAGACCAATGGCATCCGGCAGCGCACCTACTCGACGCCGACCTTGCTGCGCTTCGGCATCAGCGACACCATGGAAGCGCGCATCGAAACCGATGGCCGCATGCGCAGCGTGACCGATGACTTGCAGAGCGGCAGCCGGCAGACGCAGAACGGCTATGCCGATGTCTCGCTGGGCGTGAAATGGCATGTCGCGGATGCGCAAGGCGCGCGGCCGTCCATGGCGGTACTCGGGCATGTGGATCTGGATAGCGGCTCCGGTCCGTTCCGCGCCGCCGGCAAAGGCGGTTCGCTGCGCCTGGCGGCCGAGTGGGAACTCCCCGATGACTTCGGCCTGGGCGTAATGCCGGGCCTGGCCTGGCAGCACAACGACAATGGCGAACGCTACACCAGCGGCATCTTCGGCATCGTGCTGGGCAAGGAATGGAGCGAGCGCTGCCGCACTTTTGTGGAGTACTCGGCGCCACGCATCGCGCGCGGCCGCGATGGCGGCTCGCTCACCACAGTTGATATCGGCGGCTCCTACCTGCTGACCGACATGGTGCAGGTGGATACGGCGCTGTCGCGCGGCTTGAACCGCAACACGCCCGACTGGAGCTGGACCGTCGGGCTGTCGATCAAGTTTTAAGCGGCGCGGCGGCCACTGGCGTGCGAGGCGGCGAGGGCAAGCTGCGGCTTGCGCTGGCCCATGCCGATTGCGCTCACCCCGGTTTGACGGCGCTGGTCCGCCGACAGCTTGAACACACCGACCAGTTCCACCAGATGATGGGCCTGGTCCTGCTGCGCTTCCGCCGCAGCGGCAGCTTCTTCGACCAGCGCGGCGTTCTGCTGCGTTACCGTGTCCATCTCGGTGATGGCGTGGTTGATCTGTTCGATGCCCGCTTCCTGCTCGTGGCTGGCAATGCTGATCTCGCTCATGATGTCGGTCACGGATTTGACGGCGGCCACGATCTTTTCCATGGTGGCGCCAGCGGTGCCGACCAGCTCGGTGCCTACGCCGACCTTGCTGACTGAATCATCGATCAGCGACTTGATCTGCTTGGCTGCTTCGCTGGAACGCTGCGCCAGCGTCCGCACTTCCGACGCCACCACGGCAAAGCCGCGCCCCTGTTCGCCCGCGCGTGCGGCTTCCACCGCCGCATTCAGCGCCAGGATATTGGTCTGGAACGCGATGCCATCGATGACGCTGATGATGTCAACGATCTTTCTGGCCGACGCATTGATCCCATCCATGGTCTGCACCACGTTGGCCACTACCGCGCCGCCTTCCACCGCGATCTGCGATGCCGATTGCGCCAGCGTGTTGGCCTGGCGCGCGTTTTCGGTGTTTTGCTTGACGGTGGCGGTCAGCTCTTCCATCGACGAGGCGGTTTCTTCCAGCGAGCCGGCTTGCTGCTCGGTGCGCGACGACAGGTCCATATTGCCGGAAGCGATTTCTGTTGCAGCGGTGACAATGGAGTCGGCGCCGCTGCGCACCTGGCCGACGATGTCTGCCAGGCTGTCGCGCATGTTTTGAATCGCAAACAGCAGGCTGCGCTTATCGCCGTCGCGCAGTGCGATCGGTACGGACAGGTCGCCGCCGGCAATCTGCTGGGCGATATCCGCCACCTCGCCAGGTTCGCCGCCGAGCTGGCGCAGCAGCTGGCGCGAAATCAGCCAGGCCACGGCTGCGCCGGTGACCAGCGACATCAGGCCCAAGCCCAACGCCAGGCTGCGCGATTGCTTGTAAGTATCTTCAGCCTTGGCGCGCGCGAGTTCCATGGCGGCGCTTTGGTGGGCAATCAGCGTGTCGATCGCGGCCATATAGGCGGTTTGCTGCTCACGCATGGTGCCCAGCATTAACTCGACTGCACCGTCGATATCGTTATTGAGACGCAAACGCAGTACCTGGGCCAACGTCGCTTCGTAGGGTTTGCGCGCGGCCTGCATGGCGCTGAATAGCGCGCGGCCTTTGTCGGATTTAACCAAACTATCCAGTTTGGCCATGGATTCATCGGCATCCTTGAGCTTGGCGGTGATTACTGCAATTTCTTTTTCCGCCCGGGATTCGTCATGAATCAGCAGGGCATTGCGCACCGAGCGGGCAATTTGATTGCTGTGATTCATGACGGCTTGGGCGTGTAATACCTTGGGATAAGTCTCCGTGACGATATCGTCCGTGTTTTCATTGAGTTGATGTTGGCTGTAAATACTCAGGGCAAGCGTAATCGCCAGCATAAGCAATACAGCGCCAAAGCCCAGACCCAGCCGGGCGGCTACCTTCAGATTAGTGAATTTCATCGTGATATTCCGGTGATCGGGAAGATGACTCGCGTTCCGGCGGAACGTTGGCGGGAATAAGGCCAGTGAGGAAATAATGGCCAATCGCGGGTGTTGGGCGATTAGCGATAGTTGATTTAAGGCAATATACACCTATTGTTCTTATATGGCAATTAAAATAAGTTTTAGGACGCCAGGCATTTTGATTATTTAATTAGGGTAGTTATTGGTTCGCTGCGCCCTGCAAGCGCCTGAAACCCCGTGGCACGCTATGGAGTTTGCGGCGTGTAGCCCCTCATGCATGCTAAAAATTGGCATAAATACGCCAAAAATCAGCTTGTGAAGGGCGGCCGACGGGAATGTCGGCCAGGACGGTTTATTCGTCTTCGGGAGTTATCCAGCTGATGCGGCCATGGCCAGCTTCATTCAGGCGGATAATGAATGCATCGGCGATGGTATCTGGCAGGCTGAATTCAAACTGGACGTCGCTGGCATGCTGGACATTAATCAGCACAGCATCGGCGATTTCAATTTCACGGCGTACCAGGCCTTCCATGGCATAAGGTACGGTGCAAATCAAACAACGCTGTTTGATAATGGCGATTTTCTCGGCTTGTAATAATGCCTGGGCGACGCTGTCGGTATAAGCGCGCACCAGTCCGCCAGCGCCCAATTTAACACCGCCAAAATAACGCACGACGGTCGCTAATACCCCTTCCAGATCCTGGTGACGTAAAACATCGAGCATGGGACGGCCTGCAGTGCCGCTAGGCTCACCATCATCCACTGCGGCAGATTGGCCGCCGGCTAATAATGCCCAGCATACGTGAGCCGCACCCGGATGTTGTTGCCATAATTCGGCAACGATTTTCTGCGCGCTGGCGCGATCCGCCATGGGTTGAACGCAGGCGATAAAGCGGCTTTTTTTAATGAGCAGTTCATGGTGAACGGCCGTATATATGGTTTGAGGCATGGGGCGATATGGTGCCAGAAAATACCTGGGAAGACGAGGGCGCAGGCTGGCACGGTATAATCCGGGGCCAGTCTTTACCGAGTATACCGTCATGACCCACCCATCCTCCGCGCCGAAAATTACCGCCCTTGAGGGCGATCCAGCAGAGGATGATGAGCTGATCCGTCAGCTCGGACTGGCGGACAAAGGCATTTCGCTGTCCCGGATGGAGGGCCGCGTTTTCCTGCGCATCACTGGCGAAGTCAGCTACGGTGGCCGCCGCATCGCCTACGATCTGGTGCCGACGCAAGGCGTGCTGGCCAAGCCGTCCAAGTGGCGGAAAATGGATGCCGAGGCGCGCGGCGCATTGCTGCGCGAACGGGCCAGCGACGAGGTCATCGACGCCCTGCACGCGGACACCGCCACCTTCGTCCAGGAGCTGGTTGAGGCCTGCGATGACTGTGATATGGACGCCGAGCCTTTCCTGCAGGCGCTCAGCGATATGCAAATTTCCGAGCCGGCCGGCATGGTGTTCGACCGCATCCGCATGCGTCTGGAGCACGCGGTCGAGCGCGACATGGAGGAGCAGCACGCCGAGCGCACGCGCCAGAGCATCAATCTGGCGGAATATCCCGCCTCGTTTGACGTCGCGCGCCGCATGAAGCGCAAGCTGATTGCCGTGCTGGGGCCGACCAATTCCGGCAAGACCCACCAGGCCATGGAAGCCCTGGGCAAGGCGCCGAGCGGCGTTTACCTGGCGCCGCTGCGCTTGCTGGCGCTGGAGAACTATGAGCGCTTGCAGGAAATGCAACAGCATGGCAAGCCCTTGAAAGTCAGTCTGGTCACGGGCGAGGAGCGCCGGCTCATGCCCGGCGCCACCCACGTCGCCAGCACCGTGGAGATGCTGGATACCCAGACGCCGGTCGATGTGGCGGTGATCGACGAGATCCAGATGTTAGCTGACCGTGATCGCGGCGCCGCCTGGACGGCCGCCGTTTGCGGGGCGCCGGCCAGGGTGGTCTACCTGGTGGGTGCGCCGGAAGCGCGGCGCGCCATCGAGGTGCTGGCTGCGCGCCTGGAGTGCGAACTGGAAGTCCACCTGCTCAAGCGCAAGGGACCGTTGACCGTCGAACCGGCCGCTGTGCGCAAGCTCAGCAGTCTGCGCCGCGGCGACGCGGTGATCTGCTTCTCGCGCCGCGAAGTTCTGATGTGGCGTGATATGGTGACCGAGATGGGCCTGTCGGTGGCCACCGTGTATGGCAATCTGTCGCCCGAGGTGCGGCGCGCGCAGGCCCAGCGTTTCCGTGACGGCGCGGCCGACGTGGTGGTCGGCACGGACGCCATCGCCATGGGCCTGAACATGCCGATCGCGCGCGTGGTGATGACCACCACCGTCAAATACAACGGCTACGAAGAGGAAGAGATCCCAGCCGCGCTGGCGCGCCAGATTGCCGGCCGGGCAGGGCGCTTTGGCGTGCATGAGGAAGGCCTGGTGGCGGGCTACGACAACGAGACGCACAATGTGATGCGCTCGCTGTTGCGCGAAAAGCCGGTGCCGCTGAAAACCACCGGCTTTGCCGTGGCGCCGACGCTGGAGCATCTGCACCGTATTTCCTCGGTCACGCACGAGCATGCGCTGGCCAAGCTGCTCAAGCGCTTTGTGCACAATATCGATGTGCCGGATGGTTTCTTCTATCCGCGCATTACCGAAGACCAGTTCGAGCGCGCGGCCTGGCTGGATACGCTGGAACTGACGGTGGCGGAAAAGTTCGCGCTGTCGCTGGTGCCGATATCATCCAAGGTGCCGTCGCTGCAGCACGCGTGGGAGAACTGGGCCAGGTCGCTGGCGCAGAAGAAGATCACGCCCCTGAAGTCGGGCGAGACGCCGCTGCACTATATGAATTTGCAGGAAGTGGAAGATGCCTGCCGCCTGTACTCGGCATATGCATGGCTGGCCTACCGCCAGCCTGAACATTTCCCGGACACCGAACTGGCGCAGCGCCTGTCGCGCGAGGCGTCGGAGCGCGTGGATGCGATCTTGCAGGATCAGAATTCGGCAGCACGCAAACGCCAGCCGCGCAAATTCCGGCGCTGAAAACAAAAAAGCCATCCGAAGATGGTTTTTTTCTTGAATCTTGGTAGGCCGTGCGGGATTCGAACCTGCGACCAACGGATTAAAAGTCCGCTGCTCTACCAGCTGAGCTAACGACCCAAGGGGCAGAATTATACGATCCCGTTTTGGAAAGTACAAGGGGCCCGATGGGCGTGGGCATGAAAAAAATTCATCAGCGCGCCACTAAACAAGCAACCTCAGCTATCATATCGCCCTGCCATTAAAAGCAGCAATTTGCTGTACATAAGTTGCTTAGCAAGGAATATTAATGAAAGTAGTTGAGGGAATTGCCCAGGGCACGCGCAAGCCGCTGCCGGCGCAATTCGGACTGATTAATCTGTTGAAGGCGGGTGCGGCGCAGTTCATCGTCTGGCACCATCTGGCGTTCTACGGCCCGATGGCGGACCACGCACGCATCATCGCTCCTGCCGTGATCGACTGGCTGAGCAGCAGTGCGCGCATTGCCGTGCAAGTGTTCCTGGTGATCGGCGGCTTCCTCGCGGCCAAATCGCTGGCGCCCGGCGCGGAGGCGGGCTATGCCCAGCCGCTGCGCGCCATCTGGCGCCGCTACGTCAAGCTGGCGCCGCCATTTTTTGTGGCCACGCTGATTGCCGCCGCCGCCTCGCTGCAGGCCGGCGCATGGATGACGCATGACTCCATTTCGGCGCCTGCCACGCTGAGCCAGCTGAGTGCCCATGCCTTGCTGCTGCATGGCGTACTGGGCTATGCCTCGCTGTCGGCCGGCGCCTGGTATGTGGCGATTGACTTCCAGCTGTATGCCGTGCTGGTGATGCTGCTGTGGTTTGCCGGCATCGCCGAAGGCAAGCGCCCCATGAAATGGCTGATGCCGCTGACGGTGGCGGCCGGCATCACGCTGTCGCTGCTGCACTTTAATCTGGATGCGGAATGGGATAACTGGGCGCCGTATTTCTTCGGCAGCTATGGCCTGGGCATGATGGCCTGGTGGGCCAGCGATCCGCGCCGCAAGCCGGGCGCCGCCATGCTGTTGCTGGCCATGGCGCTGTTGCCGGCGCTGATCGGCCTGACGCTGGAATTCCGTAGCCGTATCGCGCTGGCGGCCGTGGTGGCCTGCGTGCTGTTCCTGTTTGGCCGCGTCAAGACCACTTCGGATGGCCGTGCCTGGTCGGCGGTGCATCATATGGGCAAGATTTCGTATTCGGTATTTTTGATTCACTTCCCCGTCTGCCTGCTGGTGAACGCCGCGTTCACGCACTTTGCGCCAGTGGAACCGGCCTGGCAGGGACTGGGCATGCTGACGGCCTGGGCCTCCAGCCTGCTGGCCGGGGAGGCGTTCCACCGCTGGGTCGAAGAGCCGCTGGGCCGCCTCATCCAGCACGTCACCGACCAGCTTGTCGTTCAGGATGTGCATATGCCGGCGCAGGTACGGACCAGCGGTGTGTCGCTGCGATAATTTATAATGCGCCTCTTATACGATTTGAGAGGACGGTCCCATGACCTACGAAGAATATCTGGACGAAGTCACGACGCTGATCTTCGAGAAATATGGCCTGCCCGAGGCCGCCGCCGTCAAGCTGGTGGTGGCCGCGCAGGACAAGGAATTCTTTGTCAAACACGACAAGGATAAACAGTTGCGCAATATCGATCAGGCGCACAAGGACGCCCAGGCCATCTATGCGGCGGCCCACGGCGACAAGCCGAAAGCTCCACGCTAAGTCAGCCCTGCGCGGGCGGTACCGGCACCGCCGCGCAGTCGTCGTTAACACTACACCAGGAAATCCCAGCCGGTCACCGCGATCTGATGCTGGACGATTTCCTGCGAGTGCATGAAGCCGTCTGCGATGGTTTCCAGTGACACACCGTTATTCCACACGCGCTGCCAGGCCGCCAGGCCGGCGGCGTCGCTGTGGCGGCCGAGAATGGCCTGGTAAAGCAGTTCAAGGTCGTGCGCGCTGTCGCCATTGAAGACCGTGCCGTTGCGCTGCTGCCCCTCCTGCGACGTCATGATGCCAAGCGCCACCTGTCCCAGCGTGGCGCCAGCCTGCATGGCGTTGGCCCAGGACTCGATCCCCAGATAATCCGCCTGACGCCCCAGGACGTCCTTGTACAGGCCGGCAACGGCCGTCAGCGCGTCGTCGTGTCCGACCGTCAGCGTGGTGTCGGAAAACTGCAGGCGTTCAACGTTGATGAGCACGGCCTGCTGCTGGGGCTGGCTTTTGGAACTCACGGTCAGATAGGCGTGATGCTGGACCAGCACATAGTCCGTGCTGGCGCCGCTGAACTGGGCGGTATCGGTGTCCAGGCCGCCATGCAGGATGCTGCTGGTGGCGGCCGTGCCCGCATGCAGGGCGCCGCCGCTTTGCGCTGCCGCTGCGGCCGTTGGCGTTGAAAACCGCAGCAGGTCGCTGCCGCCGCCGGCAAACACCGAACTGCTGTTGCTGGCGGCCACCGTGAACTGCTGACTGGCCTGGTCGCCGGTCAGAATCTGGCCGTTGGTGTTGCCGCTCACGTTGGCCGCGCCGATGATGGCGGCGAAATTCACCGTGTTGAGCTGCAGCGTGTTGCCGGTGCCAATGTGGGAGGCGTCGATCACCAGCGCCGTGTGCTGCTGGTCGCTGCTGGCGCCGGTCAGCGTCAGCATGGCGCCGGTCACGCCTGCGCCGCTGCTGGGGACGATGGTCTGCACCAGCAGTGGCGCGCTGCTGGCCAGCTGGTTGAGGAAGGTCACGCCATTGCCGGTCAGGTGGCCCTGATCGCTGGCGGGATGGTCGGGCGTGGCGGCCAGGATCGCCTGGATCAGGTGTTCGGTGGAGCTGCCGGCTGGCGCACTGGCGCCGCCGGTGGCAGTCAGCCCCAGGCCCGGCGCCACTTGCGCCATCAGCAGGTTGCTGGCGCCGCTGGTGACCAGCGGAATATCGGCGACATTGGCGCTGCCCGTGGTGTCGCTGCGCGTCGTGCTGACAATCGGGACGACGATCTGCATGCCGCTGCCGCCGCCCGGCAGGCTGACCGGCTGCTGCGTCACCGGCACGCCGTCGATGGTGGTGGCCGGCTGCGTGGGCGGCGCTTCGATGGTCAGGCTCAGGGTGCCTCCGGCGGGCGAGGCATTGCCGGCCACGTCGAACTGTTTGGCGCTCAGATTGTGCGCGCCGACCGACAGTGCGCTGCTGGTAATGCTCCAGTTGCCGGCGCCGTCGGCGGTAGCGGTGCCCAGCACGGTGGTGCCGTTGCTGTCGTAGAGTTTGACGGTGGCGTTGGCCGCCGCCGTCCCGGTCAGCACCGGCGTGGCGATATTGGTGAGGTTGTCGCCCTGCGTGCCGCTGTCGCTGGCTGGCGCCAGGGTAGGCGCGGATGGCGCCGATGGGGCAGCGGTATCGATGAGCAGCGACAGCCCTGCGCTGGCCGTGGAGACGTTGCCCGCGCGGTCAGTCTGCTGCACGGTCAGCGTGTGGGTGCCGTCGCTGAGCGTGCTGGAGACGATGCTCCAGTGACCAGAGCCATCCGCCGTCGCAGTCCCCAGCACGGTGACGCCGTCCGTATCGTACAGCGTGATGGCGGCATTGGCTTCGGCGGTGCCGGTGATGGTGGGCGTGGCGACATTGGTGATGCCGTCGCCGACGATGCCGCCATCGCTGGCGCTGGCCAGCACCGGTGTGGCCGGCGCGGCGGCGCTGGTGTCGATGACGACGGCCAGACCGGTGCCGGCGGTGGAGACATTGCCGGCGGCGTCGGTCTGCTTGACGGTCAGCGTGTGGTTGCCGGTGCTCAGCGTGCTGCTGGTGATGCTCCAGTTGCCGGCGCCATCGGCGGTGGCCGTGCCCAGCAAGGTGGCGCCATCGGTGTCGTACAGATGGACCACGGCATTGGCTTCACCCACGCCGGTGAAGGTTGGCGTGGTGTTGCTGGTGATGGCGTCGGCGTGCGAGATGCCGGTATCGGTGCCCGCCGTCATGGCCAAGGCAGTGGGTGCGGCTGGCGCGCTGTGGTCGAGCGCATAGGTCTGGCCGGAAATGTAGCCGCCGCTGATGGCGACACTGCCGCCGTTCTGAATGCCGGTGCCGCTGCCGTTCAGGTCCAGCCGCAGGTTGCCGTCGCCGCCCAGCGTGTTGACGGTGACCGTGTAAGTAGCGCCGCTGCCGGTGACCGAGGCGATGGTGCCGCTGGCGTTGCCGGTGGAGGTCAGCGTGAAGTCGCTGGCGTCGACGCCGGTCACGCTCTCGCTGAAGGTGACGGTGTAGCTGACCGTGGTGGCGCTGGCGGCCACGCCCGCGCTGGCGCCGCCTGCGCGCACGATGCTGAGCACGGCGGGCGCGTTTTGTACGAGTATGGTTTGCGCGAGGTAGCTGACGTTGCCGGCCGCGTCGGTGGCCGACAGGTAGATGTGGTAAGTCCCCGCCGACAGCGCCGCGCCGCCGACGTTCAGGCTGGTGCCGGAAATGGCAAAGCTGGCGTTGTCCGCATCGTTGGTGCCGTTGCCGGTCACCAGCGCGTAGCTGACCGTCGTGCTGTCGGTGGCGGACAAGGTGGCCAGCGCAGCGCCGGAGGTGGACGTGATCACTGCGGCCGTGGTGCTGCTCAGCGCGACGCTGGCTGGCGCGGCGGTATCGATGGTCACGGCCAGCGCCGAGGTTGCGGCCGACACATTGCCTGCCGCATCGGTGGCCTTGGTGGTCAGGTTGTGCACGCCCGAGGTCAGCGCCGAGCTGGTGATCGACCAGTTGCCGCCCGTCGCGGTGGCCGTGCCAAGCACCGTGGTGCCGTCGCTGTCGTACAGCGTGACCGTGCTGCCGCTTTCCGCTGTGCCGGTGATGGTGGGCGTGGTGTTGCTGGTGATGTTGTCGGTGCTGGAAATGCCGCTGTCGCTGCCGGCTGCGAGGTCGGGCGTGGATGGCGCTGCTGGCGCGGTATGGTCCAGCGTGTAGGTCTGGCCGGCCGTGTAGCCGCTGCCAATGGCCACGCTGGCGCCGCTCTGGATGCCGGTGCCACTGCTTTTCAGGTCCAGGCGCAGGCTGCCGTCGCCGCCCAGGCTGTTGACGGTGACCGTGTAGGTGCTGCCACTGCCGGTGACGGACGCAATCGTACCGGCTGCATTGCCGCTGGCCGTCAGCACGAAGTCGCTGGCGTCAACACCGGTGACGCTTTCGCTGAACGTGACGGTGTAGGTGGCCGAGCTCGCGCTGGCCGCCACGGTTGTGCTGGCGCCGCCGGCGCGCACAATGCTGCTGACGGTCGGCACGCTGAGCACCGTGACCGTCTGTGCCAGATGGCTGACATTGCCCGCGGCATCGGTGGCCGACAGATAAACGTGGTAGCTGCCCGCAGTCAGCGTCGCACCGCCGACGCTGAGCGTGCCGCCGGTCATGGTGAAACTGCCGTTGTCCGCGTCGTTGGTACCGTTGCCGGTCGCCAGTGCGTAGGTGATGGTATTGCTGTCGCTGGCGGATAGCGTGCCGATGCTGGCGCCACTGGTGGCGCTGGTGCTGACGATGCTGGCGCTGCTCAGCGCCAGTGCGCTGGGCGCGCTGGTATCGATGCTCACCGCCAGGGTTGACGACGCGGCCGACACATTGCCCGCCGCATCGGTGGCTTTGGCGCTCAGGTTGTGCGTGCCGGGCGTGAGCGTGCTGGCGGTGATCGACCAGTTGCCGCCGGTGGCCGTGGCGGTGCCCAGCACCGTGCTGCCGTCGCTGTCGTACAGCGTGACGGTGCTGCCGCTCTCCGCCGTGCCGGTGATGGTGGGCGTGGTGTTGTTGGTGAGGTTGTCGGTATTGGAGCTGCCGCTATCGCTGCCAGCTGCCAGGTCCGGCGTGGACGGCGCCGCCGGTGCGGTGGTGTCGATGGTGTAGGCCTGGCTGGCGACGGTGCCGTCATTGCCGGCCACATCGGTCACCTTGAATTTGAGCGTGCTGCTGCCCGTCAGCGACGTGCTCCAGCTGACAGCGGTGCCCGAGACGCTGCTGCTGATGTTGGTCCAGGTGGCGCCATTGTCCTTCGAGGCGTACAGTATGTCGCCGGCGCCCAGGCCGGTGCTGAGCGTGGCGCTGATGGTCTGGGCGGCGGTTTTGGTGATGAAGTCGCTGCTGCTGGCGCCGGTGTCGGCCGACAGGGACAGGCTGCCGATGGTGATGGTGGGTGCCACCGTGTCGATCTGGTAGGCCTGGCTGGCGATGGCGCCGTCGTTGCCCGCCAGGTCGGTCACCTTGAACTTGAGCGTGCTGCTGCCGGACAGCGAAGTGCTCCAGCTGACGGCCGTACCGGACACACTGCTGCTGATGTCGGTCCAGGTGGCGCCGTTGTCTTTGGAGGCATACAGCACGTCGCCGGCGCCCAGGCCGGCACTGAGCGTGGCGCTGATGTTCTGCGCGGCGGTCTGGGTGATGAAGTCGCTGCTGCTGGTGCCGGTATCGGCCGACAGGCTCAGGCCGCTGACGGTGGTGGTGGGCGCCACCGTGTCCAGTGTGTAGCTGTGGCTGTAGGCGCTGGTGCTGCCAAAACTGTTGGTGACGCGGGCCTGGAAGGTGCCGCTGCCGACCAGCGTGGTGGTGGTCGACCAGCTGCTGGAGCCGCTGGCGTAAGTGGTGGCGTTCTGCCAGCTGGCGCCGCCGTCGAACGACACTTCAACCCGTTCGGTGGCGCCCAGGCTCGCGCTCAGGCTGCCGCTGATGGTCTGGGCGGCGGTCTTGGTGACAAAGTCGCTGGTGCTGGAACCGGTATCGGCGGACAGCGCGGCGCTGCTCACCAGCGTCACTGGCGCCGTCGTGATGTTGGTGATGCGGATGGTGTCGAAGTAGGGCGCGTCCTGTTCCGGGCCGAACGTCACCTTGAAGCCGTAGATGCCGCGAAAATCGGTGTTGGCGGACAGGTCGATCCGGTTGTAGGAGTTGGCCAGCAAGCCGCTGAAGGTCACCGCGCTCCCTACCGTGGCGCCGCTGCTGTTGACCGCCTGCACCGTGATCGCGGGCGCGATGTTGTTACGCAGATAGAATTCGTTGAGGTCGAAGCAGTAGCTGCTGGCATTGGCCTTGAACGTGACGTAGTCGACGTCGTCGGCCTGCACGCGGATTGCGCTGCTGTCGCCTTCGCCGGCAGTGCCATAGCCGTTGGTGCCGAAGCCGATGCCACGGATCGCAAACAGGGCGATATTGCTGCTCGACTGCGCCACCACGTCCCAGCCGCTGCTGCCCACATTCGATGCGCTCAGTACATAGGGTGTGGCATAGCCCGCTGACACCTGGCTGTAGTTGTAATTCTGATTGCCTGCAATCTCGGGCGCGTTAAACGTGGTCTCGGTACTGGCCACCGTCAATGTATGTGCGTACTCGGGCCAGGCCAGCGCGGCGCGCATGCCTTGTCCCACGCCCTGTGCATGATCGAGCGTCCAGTTGCCCGCGCCCAGTACGCTGCTGGCCGCCGCCACGGGCACACCCAGCGCCTGCGACAGTGCCGCAACAAAAGCGGCGCCCTGTGCGCCTTCGGCAACCTGGCAGGCATACAGCATCAGGCTGGCGCCCTGGCGCAGCGCCATGCCGAGCGCAGCCAGCATGGCCTGGACTTCCACATCGTTCAGCGCGGCGCTGTCGAGCGTGCGCGCGCCCAGTTGCAGGCGCGCGGGCGCGCCGTGGCAGACCAAGTGCAGAGCATCGTAATCCTGCGCACCGGCAGCCCAGCGCACCAGCTGGGCCAGTCCGTCCTGTTGGCCGTCAAATTCCACGATGGCCATGCCGGGGCGTGCGCCGGCTGCCAGCACGTGGCGGTCTTCGAGTGCCGTGTCGATCAGCAGCGCCTCCTTGCGGCCGGCGTTGGCGGCCGGCGCCGCAGCGCGCACGCAAGCCGCGCCGTCTCCGCTTCCGCCCAGAAATGGCGTGCGTGAGATGAGGTGGAAGAGGGGAAGGTCGCGGTTGCTCATCTTGATTCCCTTAGTGTGACAATGGGACTGCGGGATTGCGGGCTTGCTGCTAATGCTCAGGGGCGGTTGGGGTACAGGCCGGTGACGGCGATGCACGTGCTCATGCCGATCGCTGGCGACTGGGTCGATACCACTGCCGCAGCTGGCGCAGTAGCCTGCGCCACGACCACGGCGCCACCGCTGATCGTGGGCACCTGGATATCGACCGCAGCGGTGGAGGCGTTGCCGGTGATCTGCACCTGCGCCGGCAGGCGTCCTGCATTGGCGGGTGGCGTGGCCGTCGTGTACGGCCCGTTGAAGCTGACCGGATCAGCCGAGGTCGCGCCATTCATGCCCGCCAGGTAGCCGGTCTGATTGGCGCCCAGCGTCACATTGTTGCCGCTGATATTGCCCGTGCCCTGCACTACCTGCAGCGCAGCCGTCACGGCCAGGTTGCCGCTGCTGCCAGGAATGGTCACTTTGGTGGTGGACGGCGTGGCGGAAAATGTCGCTGTGTGGGTGTGGGCGGGCAGCGGTGTTTGCGCGGTGCTCAGCGTGAGCTGCTGCTGCCCGACGCTTTGCCCCATCGTGATGTTGATAGGCAGCCCCGTGCCTTGGCCCTTGCCGATCGTGGTGCGGCCGCGCAGGTCGGGCAGGCCGAAGGTGTTTTGCTTGTCACCACCGTAGCTGAAACCGATCAGACCGAAGAGTGCCGTGTAGTCGCGGATGTTCAGCGTGCGGCCGTCGGCGGGCATATAGCCGGTCGGGCACCAGTCAAAAGAGAAGGTGCAGACGGTGCCGATATACGGCTCCGCATTGCACGCTTGCGCGGCAAACGGCAGCGCACTGAGCAGCAGGGCAGCGCCAGTGGTTTTGAGTCGAGTCATGCGTCGGGATGGTTTCATGCCAGTCTCCTATATGCATTCGTAAGCCGTCCGGAGCGCAGGGATAAGGCGGGCCGGAGGTAGATAGGCTTTTCATAAGCAAGCAACATTTGTTGCTATTGGTTATCAAAGCCATGTCAAATCCTAGCGCACCGCTATAGGGCAAAATCTCTCCGTTTGTCGCTGAACGCCTGGCTGGGCGCAGTTTGATGACCATAAGTTAGCTAGCGCACATAGACTCGTTGTTATGGCGCTACGGATACCGATAGGCTCCCATGATGGAATCGTGCGGCGTGCTGCATGACTTTTTGCTAACCTGAACCGCGTTTTGGGGAGGGATGACAATGAAGCACACGCGATATGGATGGGGGCCGGTACGTATGGTGCTGGCGCTGGTGAGCGCCGCAGCACTACCGGCGCAGGCCCAATGGCTGGGCGCGGACTACGCCACTTACGGAGCGCCGCTCAGCAGCTTCATGCATAGTTCGATTGTCAATAATTCGCTGATGATCCAGGCGGCGGACCCCGCAGCGCAGAAGAAGTCGGGCCAGCGCGAGCCGGCTCCGGCGACCTTGCGCGCCGATGCACCGCCGACCGTGTCGCGCAACGCGGCCGAGCTCGCGCAGCATTTCCCGCCGCAGCACCGTGCCGTGATGAGCAAGGCATTCAGCGACAGCATGGACGTCTGGTATCAGTTGGAGACCAAGCTGCACTTGCCGCGCAACGATGTCGGCGGCGCTCTGGCTGCTTTCCTGGTCGGGAACTACATGGTGATGACGGGGAAGGAAGTGTCTGATGAAGACTTTGCCGTGGTGGTTGAGCAGCTGCGGCGCCAGCCCTCATTGCGCGCGACGCTGGGCGCGCAAAGTCCGTCCGCGTTGCGCAATCTGTACGAACAAAGCGCAATGACCGGCACCTTCATGGCGCTGGCCTGGAAGTCGCAGCAAACCAAGCCGCAACCGCCGGCCCAGCAAGCCCACCTGCGCGATGCGGCGCGTGAAAATCTGCGGACGGTGGGCCTGGACCCTGACCGTTTGCGCATCGACGCGCGCGGCATCCGCATGAGTGAATAGTCCGCTACTCGCGGCGGCTCGCCACCTTCTTCAACACCTCTTGCTGCAAGACCTGGTCCTGCCGATCACAGCGCGCCCGGAGCAGGGCCAGCTCCAGCTGGTGCTGGTCTGAAAACGGATCGCGGATGGTCTGCTTGTGCCAGTCCTCATCAAGCTGAGCGACGCTGTTGGCCTGCGCTTTGGCAGTAATCTCTTGCTGCAAACTCTCCAGGCATTCGTAAGGATCTAATGCGACACCGAAGTTCTTTTCCATGGACAGGCGCAGTTGGCGCACTTCCTCACGCTGCGTTTTGCGGTCATAGAAATAAGAGCCAATGACGGCCGCCGTGGCCAAGGCGCATAGCAGATAGGCCGGCAGGGCTGCCGTACCTTCCTCGCTTCTCGCGTGCAGAAATGCGATGACAGCACAGACCGCACCCCAGACGCGAAGATAGCCGAACAGGACAGAGCGCCACCGCAAGCCGTTCAATTCAAAAGCTTTGCCGCTCTTGGCCTCGACGTAATAACTGGTCTTTGGAAATAACGGCAGATACCAGAAATGACCAAACATGGTTTTGACCGAGACATTCCCCACTTTGTCCGCCGCGCCGTACGTGCGCTTACCCCAGATGAACAGCATATTTCCCCGTTTCGTGTGTTTTCATTTTGGCGGCGGAGTGTAACAGAGCACATCAGGTCGAATTTGCACACATTGTCACAGGGAAACGTTTTTGGTGTTCGCATGAGCGAATGGTGTGGGCCTGGCGCCTACTGAAGGTATAAGCGGCTTTGGTTACGAGCTGATGCCTGTGTAGTCGTAATTTTCGCTTTGTGATGGCTCGGGAAGAGGGCGGCTTTGCAACTGGAACAGGCGGAAGAAAGTGAAAGGTCGGCTAACACCTAATGTGCCTGAGATGATGGGCAGTGCAAATTTTTTTTCAGGGAAGAGCTTGAGCGTCCAGAGCGTGCCACCGAAGAAGCGGAAGCGCACAGTATTCGATTCCGTCAAATCCAGAGCCGAAAATACGCCCGTTGAGTAGATGTAAAACATGCGCGCCGAGTCGACGACCTCAAGATTTTCGTCCAGAACATAAATGTTGAGTGTGTCTTCAAAAGGCACATCGTCGGTCAGGAATAACAGCACATAATCATTCCAGTTCAGCGCGGCTTCAAACACCGCGCCGCCGAGGATCCTTCCAGTCGGCTTCCCTTCGATGATGAGCTCACTGGTCGGCGCCAGCTCGGACGTCGGCGGAGTGATGACCCGAGTAGAGTAGCCGGGAGCATGTGTCAGCTTCATAAAAGCCCTACCAATAGTTAGCAGTAGCGAACGCCGCAAGCGCTCCACCGACAAACGCCCCCACTGTAACGCAAATTGGCGCGGCCGGCCCGCACGCCAATCCAGCGAGTGCACCGCCGGCAATCCCACCTGCCACGCTGACACCATTTACGGCAAGTTCCTTTTGAAAGGTCGCAGCTTTGTTCGATGAGGTCGCAATCTTATAGGTTGATAGTGCTATCGCCACAAACAGCAAACCCCGCCCCGCATAAGCGGCGCCCGCCATTGCTCGGCTCACGTAAGCATTCGATCTACCTGCTGATGTGACGATGCTGGCATAAACAGCGTTTTGTTTTGTGATCGATAGGCGTGAGAAAAGTGCTTGCTCGCCGTTCAATTGCACGGTTTTGAGAGCGATAAGTTGATTAAGCGAATAGCCTTCTTGCTTCATACTTTCGGCAAACGCTCGCCCCACCGGGGTGCTGCGCGCGCGAATTATTCCCATGATGAGATTTCGCGTTTCCTGAGCTTGACGTGCAGCCGCAGCCCAACTGATCCTGCGAGAGATTGCGTCGGCTCGCAGCTTGTCGGACATATTTTTTATCTCTTGGATATAGAGCAGGCGTGCCCTGGTGTCGATGCTCAGATGCGCGCCCACATTGGTAATCTGCGCCTCCAACGATTTCATCGTGCTGTTAAAAATCGCTTCATCTTTATCTGTTTTGTTCGGTTCCATAGGGCTGTCCTCTTCAAGTTAGGCATGTGATGCAGGGTAAGCCGCACTAAAATCCCGCAGCTTGCGCGACCGCAACTTAGCCGCCTGATTACGAGACACGGAGTTAGAATCCGTGGAACCTGCTTCGGAGACTCTGCTTCTGGGAAGTGCTTGAGGCACCGCCTAGGCGCATTTGCGGCAGGAGGGAATAGAGCTAGGGGAAGGACTGTGTGCCGGTCCATTTCTGGTCGCGGCGTCGGAAGTGTAGCCTCAGCGCGGGTACGGATTTTTCCGAGCGCCGCGACTAGATATTCTGATAAGATTTTTGCACACTCTGCACGGATACTTATTTCTAGATTGGTACTGCTTTCGCTGTATTCAAAGTGAAATGTAGTGATAGACATTTCTGTTCGCGGCCGAGGAGTACTTTTGAATTTCACATCGCTTTATATAACCAAGGGATGAACTTAATGCCATGTCGTCTTTGTGATATCTCGAATAACTTCGGCAAGTCACACGTAATTCCAGAAGCGTTCTTCCGTGGCAGGCACGCGAATGCGGGGCCAAAATACATGGTTGCTGATGGACAGTACCCGAAGAAAGCGCCGGTAGGAGTTTATGATTCCGGGATCTTGTGTCAGGGATGCGAGAAAAAATTTGGGTGGTTGGATGATTATGGTGCAGAGGTTCTTATCAATCGATTTGATGAACTATTCGTCCCTGTTCGAGAGCAGAACAGTATAGTTGCGAGAAGATCGGTGCCGGGCAAGGTTGACCAAGAACGACTTTTGCGTTTTTTTGTTTCTGTTTTATGGCGGGCGTCGATATCGACCAATTCCTATTATCGACGGGTGCGCCTAGGACCGTATGAATCGCTTGCGGCGAAAGCCGTTGATCCCGATGTGGCGCTAGACTCAGCTTTTGCGGTTGCGCTCTCTTGTTGGGGGAGAGAGAAGGATGATGATGCCCACATTCTGTCACGAACGAATATGGACCCATTTGCGGAAAAGTGGGATGGTGTGAATTCTTACAGATTTTACTTTGGTGATGTTGTTGCCTATATCAAAGTGGATAAACGTCCATTCCCCCGAAAGTTGGACGCCATAATCCTTGAGCGTAGTGATTCTGTATTGATGATTGAACGTGAATTTATGTCAAGTAATGACTTGGCAGCTATGCAGGCAACGATGAAGAAGGCGAAAATCCCGACTGGACGCAAGAGTCTATTCGAGAAAAAAACAGGATAAGCATAGTGTATATCTTATCTGATCGAAAGGGCTTTCATAATGCAACCCGATAAAGTATCCACGACTATCTCTTGCGATGAGCTAGGACCGGCTGGAATTCGAGGCGAATTGTTCGTGCTTGATGTGTTTGAAAATGAAGCGAGGCGGGACGAGGATCGGTTACACGATACTTCGATGAGAAAATTTAAGTTGGCCGGGCGGCTAGGTAAGTCTGAAACTGCCACTGAGGATATCAAGTTTGGCTTTGATGTGAATGATGGGGATTCATTTCTTCTGACACCTGAAACTACCCATCTTAGCCGAGTTCGCTGTCCCGATGGTGTATTCGAATTGCGCAAAAACTCACGTGGGGAGCATTCTCTGGTCGCATTTGAATGCGAAGCCGGGAGCATTGCTGACGCTCGTAAAAAATTCATGCTGGCGGTGGTGCCTTTTCTAGACCTCTTGACGTTTAATGTGAATAGCCCATTATTCTTGACGTCTATTAGTATTGAAGACAGTAAGAATAACATTAGAGCGCTTGATTATGTTTCGCCGTATAGGCCCGCGACGCTTAGTCCGCATTTTGGGAGCCTTTTCCCAGAGCTAATGCCTGTCTTCGCCTTATATCGTGAAGCTAAGAATTCTGGCAGCAGCTTTTATAAATTTTTGTGTTATCACAAGTTGCTTGATGGGATATATGGCATCATGCGAGCAAATCTATTTAAGCAAGCAAAGTCCAAGAACATCACACTGACGCAGCAACGAGATGTAGTGCCAGACTCGCCTTATATTGTAGAGTCTTTGAGGCAACATATAGGCCAATCGATTAAGGTATTTCTAGATAGTACTTTAACCCCTCGCTATCGGAATGCCGTTGCGCATTTTGTTACAGACGACGGCGGCATTCTAAACATGAGCCTGCCGGAGCACATTAATAGTTATGCAGAGATTTTGTATGTTACTGAGCTGGCTGTTCGAGTGGCTATCGAAAGCTATCAGTCTATGCTGGCGGAGCTGCACAGCAAAGGTTGAGGTGCCGTAAGGGCGGGCGCGCGATTTATTCGATTTTTCCTCTTTGTCCTAGCTTGTGGCCGTATCGGACGGGGCGCTATAGTCCGGGAGGGCGCAACTGAGAGAATCTCGCTACGACCAGAGAGCGACCAGAACAAAAAAGCCCACGAACCGAAATTCGTGGGCTTTTTTGATGAATCTTGGTAGGCCGTGCGGGATTCGAACCTGCGACCAACGGATTAAAAGTCCGCTGCTCTACCAGCTGAGCTAACGACCCTTAGGTATGAAAACCTAGGCACTTTCGGAATGGTAGGCCGTGCGGGATTCGAACCTGCGACCAACGGATTAAAAGTCCGCTGCTCTACCAGCTGAGCTAACGACCCCCGAAAGAAGCGAGATTATAGGGGGTAATCAGCTCTGCTGTCAAATGCCCGTCAGTAATTATTTGCCGCCCAGGCGTTCTTTGGCCGTGGCGGCCGCAGGCGAGTCCGGGTATTGCTTGATGAGGTCTTGCAGGGTCTTTTTGGCCGCCTTGTCTTTCAGCTCCGTCTGGCAGCTGGCGATGTTGAGCATGGCGTCGGGCGCTTTCGGGCTGTCGGCGTAGTTTTTCAGGACCACCAGCTGGGCGGCAATCGCGGCCTTGCAGTCGCGCTGGGCGTAGTAGGAGTTGCCGAGCCAGTATTGGGCGTTGGAGGCGTAGCTGGAACCTGGGTAGCGCGCGACGAAGTCGCTCAGCGCGCCGCCGGCTGCTTTGTAGTCGCCCGATTTGAACAGCTGCATGGCCGCTTCGTAGTTGCGTTGCTCGCTCGGGTCCACTTGCGAGGTCTTGCCGTCGATGGTGACTTCGCGCGGCTCCAGCTTGCGCAGGCGCGCGTCGAGGTCGACGTAGAAGTCTTTCTGGCGCTTCTGGGCATTGGCCAGTTCGTTGGCCAGCACTTCGATCTGGCCGCGCAGCTGGTTCACCTGCTGCAGCGTGGCTTCGTTCTGGTTGACCAGGTCCAGCGTGCTGGACTTGTCGGATTTGGTGTCGATGCGGGCTTGCAGGTCGGCGCGTATGGATTCGACCTTGGTGCGCAGGTCGAGCAGGGCTTTGCGGGCTTCGTCGTCGTCGAACAGGCCGGCATGGGCTTGCAGCGGCAGCCAGGTCATCGCGGCCAGCAGGGCGGCGCTCAGGCCGGATTTGGAGAATTTCATCATGTCGGGCGCTCTTTCACACAAATCTAAACAATAAAGAAACGGGGCAGGGCGCGGATTAGTCCGCGCGCCGCCCCGTATTATGCCTGTGACCCGGCAAAAAGGTAGTGCTTTTGATTACTTGTAGACGATGTCAGCACGACGGTTTTGTGCCCATGCCTCTTCGTTGTGGCCTTCGGCTTTTGGCTTTTCTTTGCCCAGCGATACGGCTTCGATCTGCGACTCTGGCACGCCCAGGGTGCTCATGGCTTTGCGCACGGCTTCAGCACGTTTCTGGCCCAGCGCCAGGTTGTACTCGGAACCGCCGCGTTCGTCGGTGTTGCCTTGGACCAGGATCGAGCGGGCTTTGTTTTTGACCAGGTAGGCCGAGTGGTTTTCCACTACTGGCTTGCCGTCGGCGCGCACTGCGTAGCTGTCGAAGTCAAAGTAGACGCTGCGGTTAGCCAGCACGCCTTTTGGATCGTCCAGCGGGTCCAGCGATTTGGTTTCCACGGGCGCGACGGTGCGGGTGTCCGCTTGTGGCTGTACGGCTTTTTCGACCGGACGCTCAACCACTTCCACTGGCTTTTTCTCTTCGATCGGGGTCGACGAGCAAGCGGCGAGGATGGCGGCGGTGGTGATGGCAAATGCCAGGCTGCTGAGTTTACGCATATTCATTCTCCTAGTAGTGAATCGAAATTACTGCATGAACGGACCCCAGGTGGGCTCCTTGATGTTGCCCGCCTGAGCGGTCAGGCGTTGTTTTACACGGCCATCCACCGAGACCACTGCCAGCGATTTGCGGCCGCCAGCGCGGGTGGCGTACATGATGTATTTGCCGTTGGGGGCGAAGCTTGGCGACTCGTCGTCGGTGGTGTCGGACAGGCGTTGCTCCTGGCCGCTGGCCAGGTCCAGCACGAACAGCTGGAAGTTGCCGTCGCGGCGCGAGATGTAGGCCAGCGTTTTGCCGTCCGCCGAGATGCGCGGGCTGATGTTGTAGCTGCCGCCGAAGGTGACGCGCTTGGCGTCGCTGCCGTCCGGATTCATGCGGTAGATCTGCGGGCCGCCGCTGCGGTCGCTCGTGAAGTAGATGCTGTCGCCATCGGCCGACCATTGCGGTTCGGTGTCGATGCCGGCGCTGTTGGAGGCGCGGCGCAGGTTGCTGCCGTCGGCGTTGACGGTGTAGACCTGGGTGTGGCCGTCCTTGGACAGCGCCACCGCCAGCTTGTTGCCGTTCGGCGCCCAGGCGGGCGCCGAGTTGCTGCCTTTTTCATTGGCCACCACGGTGCGGGCGCGGGTGATCAGGTTCTGCACGTAGACCACGGGCTTTTTCTGTTCGAACGAGACGTAGGCTACCTTGGTGCCGTCCGGCGACCATGATGGCGAGATGATCGGTTCGTTGGAGCGCAGCGCCAGCTGTTCGTTTTCGCCGTCGGCGTCGGCGACCAGCAGCTGGTAGTTGCGGCCTTCCTGCTTGACGTAGGCGATGCGGGTGGAGAAGGCGCCTTTGATGCCGGTCAGCTTGAAGAACACATCGTCGGCGATCAGGTGGGCCGACAGGCGGGTGAACTGGGCAGTGACGGCCTTGTCCAGATTGGAGATCTTGGCTTGCTGATTGGTGTCCATCAGCTTGTAGCGGACGTCGTAGCGGCCGTCGGCCAGCGCGTCGACCGTGCCGACCACGAGCGCAGCGGCGCCCTTGGATTTCCAGGCGCTGTAGTCGATGTTGTTGACGTCATTGATGACGCCAGCGTCGATGATCTTGAAGGCGCCGCTACGTTCGAGGTCGGCCTTGATGATCTCGGAAATTTTCTGCGGCGACACGCCTTCATTGGCAAAACCGGCTACCGCCACGGGGATCTGGTTGTTGCCGACGCCGGAAATTTCAATCCGCATCTGTGCCTGGGCGCTGCCCATGGTGGCGGCGATGACCAGGCCGGTGTAGAGCATGTTCAGTTTTTTCATGTCAGTGCATATCCTTCATTTTGAAATCAGCATTAATGTCGCGCTCTACCGTACCATCTTTTTTCTTTGGTAGTGGCGACGATGCGTTAATCGCGCTCTCGATCGCCCGGTCGTAGGCGTCCGAGCCGCTGCCTTTGATCTTGCGGATGCCGATGATCTCGCCGCTCGGCAATTGGGTAATGGCGTAGCTGGCGGTCAGGTTGTCGTCAAAGTTGCCGTTCAGGTTGCTCTTGATCTTGGCGACGATGGCGGCCTTGTAACCGCCGTCGGTACGGCCGCCGGTCGACTGGGCTGCGGTGCCGGTCGTGCCTTTGGCGGCGGCGCCGGTGATGCGGCTCATTTCGGCGGCGAAGGCTTTTTCCTTGGCGGCTTTGTCCGCTTTTTCCTTGGCGAGTTTTTCCGCGGCGGCTTTTTTCTTGTCTTTTTCAGCCTGCGCTTTTTCCTTGGCTTCCTGTTCGGCTTTCTCTTTTTCTTTCTCTTCCTTGGCTTGCTGCTCGGCCTTTTTCTTGGCGTCCAGCTTGGCCTGTTTTTCGTCAGCTTCTTTTTTCAGACGTGCCTGTTCCAGCTTCTCAGCTTTCTCTTCTTCCAGCTTTTTCTTCTTGATGCGCTGGAGGGCGATTTCAGGATCTTCTTTCGGCACCGGCGGCGCTTCGACCTTCGGGGCGGGGGGCGGCGGCTTGACGACTTCGGGTTCCGGTTCAGGCTGCGGCGCCGGTTCGGCGGGCGGCGCTGGCGGTGCGGCGTCCTGGACTTTCATGTCCCAGATTTCAGCCTGCACTTCGACCGGTTGATTGTTTTGCCAGCTCACGCCCACCCACAGGAACAGCAACAACACGGCGTGCATCGCCACCGCCAGCGTGATCGAACGCCAGCTGTCGTGTTGTCGCGGAACCTTGTACGGACCGCCTGCGGTTGCGGGTTTCATGTTTTGCATTTACTTGGTGGACAGGCCTACGCGGGTGATGCCCAGTTTCTTCGCTTCCGAGATCAGCTGAATCACGTCGTCGTACTTGCTTTCCTTGTCGCCGGCGATCAGCACCGGATAGTCAGGATGGTCGTTGTGGATGGTGCGCAGCTTGCGTACCAGTGCGTCGCGGTTGGGCGCGGTTTCCGGCGCGTCCTCATCCTTGCCTTTGACGCCGATCGACAGCGCACCGTTCGGCTTGAGCACGATCTGCACGTAGTCGCTTGGCGGCTTGGTGGATTTTTCCGCGCGCGGCAGGTCGACCACGCTCGGGTCGTTGGCCGACGGCATCACCATGAAAATAATCAGCAGCACCAGCATCACGTCGATGTAGGGCACGACATTGATTTCCGATTTGAGCTTGCGGCCACGGCCGCCACGCATGCTGCTGGAGAAAGAAGAAGCCATAGTGATTAACGCGATTGACGCTGCAGAATGTTGGAGAACTCTTCCACAAAGCTCTCAAAACGGATCGCCAGGCGGTCCACGTCGTACGAGAAACGGTTGTAGGCCACGAAGGCGGGAATCGCGGCGAACAGGCCGATGGCGGTGGCGATCAGCGCCTCGGCAATGCCTGGCGCCACGGCGGCCAGCGTGGCCTGCTGCACGTTGGCCAGGCCGCGGAACGCGTTCATGATGCCCCAGACCGTACCCAGCAGGCCGATGTACGGCGACACCGAACCGACCGAGGCCAGGAAGGCCAAGTGCGATTCCAGCGCATCCATTTCGCGCTGGAAGGCGGCGCGCATGGCGCGGCGGGCGCTGTCCAGCACGGCGCCGGCGTCCATGTTTTCACGGCTGGCGGTGAAGGCGGCTTTGGATTTGATGAACTCGCCCATGCCGGCTTCGAAGATGCGTGCCAGCGGGCCGCTGTTGGCGCGGTCCTTGCCGGCGTTCTGGTACAGCGCGTGCAGGTTGCCGCCGGCCCAGAAGGTCTTTTCAAACTCCACCGTCAGGCGGCGTGCCGATTTGATCGCAAACAGTTTGCTGAAGATGTAGGTCCAGCTGGTCAGCGAGATGACGAACAGCAGCGCCATAATCAGCTGCACGATCAGGTGTGCATTGGTGATGAGGGACAGGAAAGACAGGTCTTGAGTGACGTTCATTGTGTTCAGTCGGTTTGGGTGGTAACACGGGCAGGGCGCATTTTGTCGGCAACGACCGCCGGGACGGCGCGCGGACGCAAGGCAGAATCGACGCAGCCAACTTTGACGCGCGCCGTATTCAGCAATTGCTCGCCGCACCACGCTTCCTGATGGAAAACGATGGAGGCGCGGCCGATTTTTTCGATACTAACTGTTAATTTTAATTCATCATCCAGTTTGGCTGGCGCATGATAGTCGGCGCTCACGCTTTTGACGACGAACATGGCGTCATGTTCAGCCAGTAAATCGTGCTGGTTGACGTTGAGCGCGCGCAGCCATTCGGTGCGGGCGCGCTCAAAGAATTTGAGATAGTTTGCGTAATAGACGATACCGCCGGCGTCGGTGTCTTCGTAATAGACCCGTACGTTCCAGATGAAATCAGCTGGCATGTTGTTTTGACTACTAATGTGATTGAGCAACATTCTACGCGATATTGTTGTTTTGGTTGAACTTTATCAACTGGCGCGCAAGGGTGGCCTAACGACAGTAAAGCGATTTACTTGCAAGTTGCCAAGCATTGTAACAATGGCTTACGAAATTAGTTCATGCGTGAAGAGAAACTAAGTTTCGCTTAAGTCAAGCAGTGTTGGCGTTCACCCCGCACTTCGGTCCGTCGCGGGGTCTGACCCGTACGGGTCAGACCCCTCTGTCGGGGCGGGTTAGAGGGCGCGTTTGATGTTGAGCGCGCCGTAGCCCTGGCACGTCGGCATCATGTCGATGCGGTTGATGTTGACATGCGGAGGGAGGGTGGCAATCCAGTAGGCCGTGTTGGCGATGTCTTCGGCCGTCAGCGGGGTGGTGCCTTCGTAGACTTTGGCCGCTGCCGCGTCATCTTTCAGGCGCACATTGGAGAATTCGGTGCCGCCGCACAGGCCCGGCGCCAGGTTGGTGGTGCGTACGCCAGTGCCGGCCAGGTCAGCCCGCAGGTTCTGCGTGAACTGGTTGACGAAGGCTTTGGTGGCGCCGTACACATTGCCGCCCGGGTAGGCGGTGGAGCCGGCAATCGAACCGATGTTGATGATGGTGCCGCTGTTGCGCTCGACCATGCCCGGCAGGATGGCGCGCGTCATGGCCACCAGGCCGCTGACGTTGGTGGCGATCATGGTGTCCCAGTCTTCCAGCGACGAGGTGTGGGCCGGGGTCACGCCCAGCGCCAGGCCGGCATTGTTGACCAGCACGTCGATGGCGCGCCAGTCGGCGGGCAGGCTGTCCAGCGCGGCCTGGATCGAGGTCTTGTCGGTCACGTCCAGCACGATGGGGCGTACCGCATCGCCCAGTTCGGCCGACAATGCCTGCAGGCGGTCTTCACGACGGCCGCTGATCAATACCTTGTGACCGTTGCTGGCGAAAATGCGCGCCATGGCAGCGCCGAAGCCGGCCGTAGCGCCGGTGATGAAGACGATCATGATCTGTCCTTGGGTGAGTGGTCGGTTGGACAAAATTGTAGCCGCAAATCCGCGATCAGGTGGGATTGCTAATAATGCAATCTATATTCTTGCTCAAATCTGGCGCATCAAATACAATTTGGCTTCCATTACGTCTCACGTAACTGGCGAAAAGCTGGAGTGATTTTCAAAAATGCCCCACAATGGTGCGTTTTGGTCAGTCGGCGAAAGGTGGGCATCCACCGGGAAACGTGAGATTTCAATAGCCGTTCGCCTGGGCAGCCCTCGATGGAAAGCACGAAGAGGCTGCCGGTCCGCTATGGCTTCTCTCTTTCGATCCAACTGCCAGTAACGATTACTCACCCGATTGGAGTTTTTTCATGTTCGCAAAAGATCACACCCTCGCCAGCATTGACCCGGAACTGTTCGGCGCCATTCAAAACGAAAACACCCGTCAGCACGATCACATCGAGCTGATCGCTTCGGAAAACTACACCTCGCCAGCCGTAATGGAAGCGCAAGGTTCGCAGCTGACCAATAAATACGCCGAAGGCTACCCAGGCAAGCGCTACTACGGCGGTTGCGAGTACGTTGACGTCGTCGAGCAGCTGGCCATCGACCGCGTAAAAAAACTGTATGGCGCGGAAGCGGCCAACGTGCAGCCTAACTCGGGTTCGCAAGCGAACCAGGGCGTATTCTTCGCCATGCTGAAACCAGGCGACACCATCATGGGCATGTCGCTGGCAGAAGGCGGCCACCTGACCCACGGCATGCCACTGAACATGTCCGGCAAATGGTTCAACGTGATTTCCTACGGCCTGACCGCCGAAGAAGACATCGACTACGCTGCGATGGAAGCACTGGCCAAGGAACACAAGCCTAAGCTGATCATCGCTGGCGCGTCGGCGTTCTCGAAAAAGATCGACTTCGAGCGCTTTGCTGCCGTCGCCAAATCGATCGGCGCCTACTTCATGGTCGACATGGCCCACTACGCTGGCCTGATCGCTGCCGGTCTGTATCCTAACCCGGTGCCGCACGCTGACTTCGTCACCTCGACCACCCACAAATCGCTGCGCGGCCCACGCGGCGGCATCATCCTGATGAAGGCTGAGCACGAGAAAGCCATCAACTCGGCAATCTTCCCTGGCATCCAGGGCGGCCCGCTGATGCACGTGATCGCTGGCAAGGCCGTGGCCTTCCAGGAAGCGCTGCAGCCTGCGTTCAAAGAGTACCAGCAGCAAGTGGTGAAGAATGCCGACGTGCTGGCCAAGACCCTGATCAAGCGCGGCCTGCGCATTGTGTCGGGCGGCACCGAGTCGCACGTGATGCTGGTGGACCTGCGTCCGAAGAACCTGACCGGCAAGGAAGCGGAAGCGATCCTGGGTTCGGCCCACATGACCTGCAACAAGAACGGCATTCCGAACGATCCACAGAAGCCATTCGTGACCTCGGGCATCCGTCTGGGTTCGCCTGCGTTCACCACCCGTGGCTTCAAGGAAGCGGAAGCGGAACAAGTCGGCAACCTGATCGCAGACGTGCTGGATAACCCGCACGACGCGGCCACCATCGAGCGCGTGAAAGCGGCGGTGAAGGTGCTGGCTGACAAGTTCCCTGTCTACGCCAAGTAATTGCAGTACCGTGACGCCGGCAGTGGCCGGCGTCACTAAACCAAAGCGCCCATATGAAATGTCCGTTCTGCCAGCATGAAGATACCCAGGTCCTCGATACGCGTGTATCGGAGGAGGGGGATGCTATCCGCCGGCGCCGGCGCTGCGGCAAATGTGATAAACGATTTACCACGTATGAGCGCATTGAACTGGTGATGCCGTATGTGGTCAAGAAGAACGGCAGCCGTACCGAATTCTCCTCGGTCAAGCTGCGCGGCAGTCTGGAGCTGGCCTTGCGCAAGCGTCCCGTGGCGGCGCCTGCGGTTGATGCGGCCGTTGCCTCGATTGAAGAAAAGCTGCTGACCAGCGGCCAGCGTGAAGTCGATACCGGCTACATCGGCGAGCTGGTGATGCAGGAGCTGAAGCGTCTCGACAACGTCGCCTTCATCCGCTTTGCATCCGTCTACAAAAACTTCGAGGACCTGGCCGAGTTCCAGAACGCGATTGCCGAAGTAGGGCAGGAGCGTAAGCCGTCCCGCAAAAGCTAGCATCCTGCTGGCGCACTTTTGATACACCTCATATTCTCAGCATTAAGCGCTGCTACCTTCTAGCACAGTCTTCCTGACTTGCGGAGGTGTGCCATGCGCGCACGCGGCAATAGCGGCTATACGCTGCTGGAAATCCTGATTGCAGTCGTGGTGCTGGCCCTCGGCATCATCGGCGGCGTGGCCTTGCAGATGGCGTCGTTGCGGGCGCGGCACCAGGCGGTGCTACTGTCGCAGGCGGCACAACTGGCGGCCGCCTTGTCGGAGCGCATGCGGGCGAATCCATCCTCAACCGACGTTTATCTGACCCTCAATTACGATGCCTATGCCGAGCCCATGCCGGTTGTGCCCGCAGCCTTGTGCGATGGCAGCGCATGCAGTCCGTCGCAACTGGCGTTGGCCGATTTGTACGAGGCCAAGCAACTGGTACGGCAAACGCTGCCCGCCGGTCGCGTAGTGATTTGCCGCGATGGTGGCTTGTGGAGCGGTGGCAAGCTGCGCTGGTCTTGCGCGGGTGACGCCGCTGCGCCGATGGTGGTCAAGGTCGGCTGGCGCGGCAAGCATCCCGATGGCACGCCGTTCACCGATGCGGCTGGCGAATATGCGCCAGGCGTGGCGCTGACGGTGGGAGCCATGCCATGAGACGCGCGTGCGGCTGGGGCATGATCGAATTCCTGGTGGCGATCGCGCTAGGCCTGCTGATTACGCTCATGGGCAGCGGCCTGTTGCTGGCGTCCAGCAGCAACTACCGCAATCACAGCGACAATGTCTGGCTGGCGGATGGCGGCCGTTACGCCATGCGTATCATGGCGCAGGCAATACGCCAGGGCGCTTATGTCAACTGGGACAGCGAGCTTGCGCCGGCGGAGCTCGCGCCCGATGCGCCGGCTGCGATTACCGGCCTGGATGCCGCCAGCGTCACCCGCAGCAGCGATGGTATCAGCGCGCCACAGCCTGCGGTAGCCAATGGCAGCGACGTGCTGGCCGTACAGTTTTCCGGTTCAGGCACAGGCGCGAATGGCGATGGTTCCAGCATCAACTGCGCGGGCTTCGGCGTGGCTGGTGGCACGCGTGGCTGGAGCATATTCTACGTTGCGGCGGATGCCGGCGGCGAGCCGGAGTTGCGCTGTAAATACCGCAGCGCGGCTGGCTGGGGCGCAGACGCCATCGTGCGCGGCGTCGATTCCTTTCAAGTGCTGTATGGCGTGGACACCGATACGCCGATGGACGGCGTGCCCAATACCTATCTGAACGCCACCGGAGCGGCGGCGCTGGGCTGGAAGCGCGTTTGCAGCGTCAAGCTGGCGTTGCTGCTGCATGGCGAGCGCAACACGCGCGCGGATACGGCGCCTGCGCGTTTTGACTTGTTCGGTACGGCGTATGCGGATGCACATGGCGAGGACCTCGGGGTTCGCGTTGTGGAGGGCAGTCTGCCGGCGGCGCAGCGTCAGCGTGCGCGGCGGCTGTTCAGCATGACAGTGGCATTGCGCAACCGGGGCGGTTGAATCATGCGCAGGCAGCGAGGCATCGCGTTGTTGGTCAGCCTGGTGTTGCTGGTGATGGTCATGTTGCTTGGGGTGTCGGCAGCGGTGCTCAGCTTGCAGGGCGAGAAGGCTGCGCGCAGCGAGCGTGATCGGGATGTGGCATTTCTGACAGCGGAGGATGCCTTGGGCGATGCGGAGCGTGATATCCAGGACAGCAGCGACCCGGCACGGCGCGAGGCCTTTGCCAATGGCGAGGCATTTTCCAGCCAGTGCGGCAGCGGTGGTGTGGGCCTACGCTTGCGGCCAGCCGGCGCGCAGAAACCAGCCTGGCAGACGGTCGATCTATCCGGCGTGGAGGATGGCGGCGCCTGTAGCGCTACGCACGGCGCTTATACCGGGGCGGCAATGGCGACAGGCGAAGGCTTCCTGCCATTCAAGAAACCACGCTACGTGATTGAACGGATGGAGTGCCACCAGCCAGGCGACGATGCGTCCGCAGGCGCCAAGCCGCATTACTGTTATCGCGTCACGGCGATAGGCTTTGGCGCCAAGCCCGAGGCGGAGGTGGTGCTGCAAAGCGTTTTTATTAAGCCGGAATGAGGAGCGCATCATGAGCGTGATACGGCATTGGTATGCTGCGGCAGTCTTCTTCACTGCCGCAGCGACAACGCAGGCCAGTCCGCCGACGCTGGCGATCGATAGCTTGCCGCTCGCAGCAAGCTGTGGTGCGCCGACACCAGCGAACGGTGCCGCCTTAGTGCTGGCCGGCACGGGCGATCTTTATCAAGCCACGATGACGCGCGATGACTGGGGCGGCCATTTCGCGCGCTACCTGTTTTCGGGCGAAGGCGGAGCCTCGGCACTTGCCTGGGATGCCGGCGCCATACTCACCGGCGCACCGGGCAGGCCGCCTGTGCCTGCGCCTGAGCTGCGGCAGATCTACACCTCGTTTGTCCAGCCGGATGGCGCACTGGTCATGGTGCCGTTCACGTGGTCTACGCTGTCGCTGCAGCAGCAGGCGCTGCTTAATCTTGAAGATGGCCAGGGTGAACAACGCCTGGCCTATTTGCGTGGCGACCGGTCGCTGGAGAGCACGGCATTTCGCCAGCGTAGCAGCGTTCTCGGCGATGCCGTGCACAGCACGCCAGTGTATGCAGGGCCGGTTGAACAGCAGGCGGTTGTCTACCTCGGAGCCAATGACGGCATGCTCCACGCCTTCAAGGCCAGCACCGGCGTGGAGATTTTCGCCTATGTGCCGGATGCACTGTTCGCCCAGCTTTATCATCTGAGTGAGGCCGTCTATGCACATCGGGCTTATGTGGATGGCCCGGCCAGTATCGGCGATGCGCTGATTGGCGGCGAAAAGAAAAGCATCCTGCTTTCCGCCATGGGCGGCGGTGCAAAAGGCGTGTTTGCGCTGGATGTCACTGATCCCGATAACTTTGCGGGCGGCCTGGGCGCGCTATGGGAATTCACCAACCGCGACGATCCGATGATGGGCAACGTCATCGCCATCCCGCAGGTCGCCAGAGTGCGCGTGCGCCGCAATGTGTATCGCTACTTCGCTATCGTTCCCAGTGGCGTCAACAACTATGAGGACGGCGGTGATGGCAAAGGCGCGTTGTTCCTGCTGGCGCTCGACAAGCCACGCACAGAAGGCTGGAAAATCAACAGCAACTACTACCGCATTACGACGCCGATCGCCGACAAGTCGCTGGCCAATGCCTTGAACGCGCCGGTTTTGCTCAACGATAGCGACGGCGCGCTGCGCTATGCCTACGCTGGCGATTTACAGGGCAATGTGTGGCGCTTTGATTTCAGTGGCAACGCGCCGTGGTCCAAGGCGCCGGGCAAGCCGCTGTTCGTTGCGCGCGATGCTGCCGGACATCGGCAGCCGATTACGCAGCGGCCACTGCTGGCGTTCGCCAGTGTGCATGGCTATATGGTGTTGTTCGGCACTGGCCGGTTGATCGAAGCGGCCGACCGTAGCGCTGCCAACGCGGTAACACAGTCTTACTACGCCATTCTCGATAGCCTGCAAACGCCGCCAGACGTCATCACCAGCCGTCACCAGTTGGCGCAGCGTTTTCTCGACGGCAGTGGCGCGCTGCTCAGCATCAGCGGCGCGCGCATGGATGTGGGCAGCAAAGGCTGGTATCTCGATTTCATTGAGACCGCCGAGCGCAGCGTCAACGCCGGGCTGCTGGCGGACGGCGCCGTGCTGTTCAATACAGTGCTGCCGGGTGCCGATATATGCAGTCCAACGCGCAGCCGCAGTTACGCGCTCAGCGCGCTATCCGGACTGCCGGAGGGCGGATTTACCGCAGTCCTGCCCGGCAACGAAGCGCTGGTTGGCCTGCTGCTGCCGTTCTATGCACCGGCGCCGGTATTGCTGCCGCCGGCGGTCACGAGTTCGGCACGCGACGCGCTGGGCCGCATCGTGCAGGAAAATACCTATGCGATGGCGCAGCCTGGCGGAGCGGGGCCGTTGACCGTGGTGGGGCGCATGAAATCCATACGCCGTGCCGGCCGCTTGAGCTGGCGTGAAGTCAGCAACTGGCGCGAACTGCACGAGGCGGCAAAATGAAGCCAGCAGGATTCACGCTGATTGAATTGCTAGCCGCGCTCGTGATTATCGCGGTGCTGTCGGCGCAGGCGGTGCCTGCCTACCAGCAGCACCTCATCCGCACGCGCCGCCACGAAGCGCATGCCGCGTTGCTCAGGCTGATGATGCAGCAAGAGCGTTATCACACACAGCACAATAGCTACATCGCCTTTTCATCGGGCAATGCCGACGCCGAAGCACGCCAGTTCCAATGGTGGAGCGCGAATAGCGCCAGCAGCAGCGCCTACGAAATTGAAGGCAAGGCCTGTGATGGCGAACTGATCGACCATTGCGTCCAGCTGATTGCCACGCCGGGTACCGCGCTGGTTGACGAGCGCTTCCATGACACGGACTGCCGCGCACTGACACTGACCAGCAATGGCCTGCGTCTGGCGGCCGGCCCCGCAGCAGGGTGCTGGCCATGAAGGCCCTATCCCTTCGCCGGGGCGCCGGTGTGACGCTGATCGAGCTGCTGGTGCTGCTGGCTATCGGCATCGTCCTGTTGGGCACTGCCATACCGGCTTTCCATTCTGCCTTGCAGCGATTGCGCTTGCAGGCCGCCGCCAACGATCTGCTGGCCGCCATCGACCTGGCGCGTTCCCAGGCCATCGCCCATGGCGGCAAGGTGGTGATGGCGCCGCTTGGCGCCGGCTGGCAAAGCGGCTGGGCGGTGTTCGTCGATCACAACAACAATCGCCGCCACGATGCCGGCGAGCCGCTGTTTTACCGCCATGACCCGCTGCCCGACACCATCCGCATCGAGTCGAACTTTTCCTCAAGTGCAGCGTCACTGTATGTTGCTTATAATGGCGCTGGGCGTGCTTGCAGCGCCGATAACAGCCTGGCTGCGCGCTGGGGAACGTTGTCGCTGACGCAAGGCGGGCAGGCGCGCAACATCAAGATCAATATGCTGGGCCGGGTCCGTGTTTGCGATCCGGCGCGGGAACAGGGCAACTGCGGTGGCGCAGTGGATTAAGGATAATGTGGACATCAGCAACGATCTGGAGGGCATGACGCAGGCGCTGGCGTGGGCGGCCAAAGGGCTGTACACGACGTCGCCGAATCCGCACATCGGCTGCGTCATCGTGCGCGATGGGCAGATCATCGGCGCCGGCGTCACCCAGCAGGCGGGCAGCGACCACGCAGAAATCCAGGCCTTGAAGGACGCGCAGGCGCGCGGCAATGACGTGCGCGGCGCGACCGCCTATGTCACGCTGGAGCCGTGCAATCACCACGGCCGCACGCCGCCATGCTCGGATGCGCTGGTGCGTGCCGGCCTGGGCCGTGTTGTGGCGGCCATGGAAGACCCGAATCCGCTGGTCGCGGGGCAGGGCATGGCCAAGCTGCAGGCGAACGGCATCGAGACCAGCGTCGGCTTGCTGGCCCATGAGGCGTATGAATTGAACATCGGCTTTTTCTCGCGCATGACGCGCGGGCTGCCATGGGTACGCATGAAAACCGCCGCCAGCCTGGATGGCATGACGGCGCTGCATAACGGCGTCAGCCAGTGGATTACCGGGCCGGAGGCGCGCGCGGACGGCCATCACTGGCGCGCACGCGCGTGTGCAATTCTGACCGGCATCGGTACCGTCAAGGCCGATGATCCTCAGCTCAACGTGCGCGCGGTGGAAACGCCGCGCCAGCCGCGCCGCATCGTGGTGGACAGCAAGCTTGATATTGACCTGTCCGCCAAGATATTGGCAGGAGGCGGCACCTGGATTGCTGCAGCGGTCCGTCATCCCGAAAAGGAAGCGGCGCTGGCGGCAGCCGGTCACGAAGTCATCCTGCTGCCGAACGCGGCCGGCAAGGTGGCTTTGCCGGAGCTCATGCGCGAGCTGGGCCGTCGGCAGATCAACGAACTGCACGTGGAGGCGGGCGGCAAGCTCAACGGTTCGCTGATCCGCGAGGGCTGTGTGGACGAGTTGCTAGTGTATCTGGCGCCCGCGCTGATTGGCGATGCGCAGGGCATGTTTGCACTGCCTACGCTGACCGATCTGTCGCAGAAGAAGCGGTTGAAATTTCACGAGGTTAAGCAGATCGGCGAAGATTTGCGTATCCTTGCTCGATTCACTCATTAGGAAGAATTATGTTTACTGGTATCGTCGCCGCTGTCGGCAAAATTGAATCGGTGAAGCCGCTCGAAGGCGGCTCGTTCGCAGGCGTGCGCCTGGACATCCACGCGGGCGGCCTGCCGCTGGCGGACGTGGGCCTGGGCGACTCGATTGCCATCAACGGCGCCTGCATGACCGTGGTGGAAAAAGACGCCACCCATTTCCGCGTTGACGTCTCGCGTGAAAGCCTGAACAAGACTGTCGGCCTGGACCAGCAGGGCGAAGTCAACCTGGAAAAAGCGTTGACGCTGAATGAGCGCCTGGGTGGCCATCTGGTATCCGGCCACGTGGACGGCCTGGGCGTGGTGCGCAAGTTCGAGCCGGTTGGCGAGTCATGGGAGCTGGTGGTGGAAGCACCGCATGACCTCGCCAAGTTCCTGGCCTACAAGGGCTCGATCGTGGTGAATGGCGTGTCGCTGACCGTCAACCGCGTGAACGACATCGGCACCGGCGCTGAGCTGGTGTGCCAGTTCTCGATCAACCTGATCCCGCACACCATCGCCGTGACCACGCTCAAGCACCTGGCCGTCGGCCATCAGGTCAATCTGGAGATCGACCTGATTGCGCGTTACGTCGAGCGCATGGTGTCGGTGTCCAGCCTGATCGGCGCCAGCAAGGCGTGATGGCAAGGGTGGTGCGCCGACTGCTGCTCACCACCTGCCACCTCCATCAGATTGTCTGCGGCGACGCAGTATCAGCGCGACGATCGCCAGGCCAAGGAATAGCGGCAGCATGACGGTCACATAGATCTTGTAGATCATGAAGTGGTCGCCACTGGCCAGCCCGGCCCAATCCCAGATTCCGTGCAGCAGGATGGGGAACAAAAAGCCCAACAAGACAGTCAGATAGCGGGCGGCGCGGCTGCGCATGCCCGTCGCTGCCGCCACACCGATGCCTATGAAGGCGACGAAGAATGGGTGCATGAATGGCACCATTACGCCGCGCAGCAGGAAGCTCATCGCCAGTATCACACCGGCAGTGTGGGCAAGCCGGTCGCTGCCGAGGTAGGTGATGACGATTTGCCCGAAGTACATGATCTGCTCGCTGAACGCAAACCCGGCGCCAATCAGGCCCGCATAGACTATCCCATCCAACAGTCCGCTGATCTGCGAACGCCGGTAGTACAGCATCCACAACAGAAACGCACCTTTCGACAACTCTTCGGTGACTGGCGTGATCACCAGCGGGCGGAACCAATGGCCGAATGCGATGCCGGCGTGGGTGTCGACGAGTGCCTGCAACCATTCCTGCGACCAGATCGAGAACAATCCGGCCACGGAAGCGCCCCAGGCAAATGCGGACAGCCGCAGGCCAAGCCTGTTGCGTGTGGGCCGGCCCAACCATAGAAATGTGCCAGCCACCGCTAACGTGACCAAGCTGGACAGGGCGACGCCCCATGCCATCCCGACCAGTCCTATGCTGTTCCAGACCCAGTCCATGGCGGCAAGCCACGTCAGGATCACCAAGAGCGACCAGGCCAGCACGGCGGTGGTCACTGGGGAATGCGTCGATGACGAGGAGGATGGGTTGGACAATTAATCCTCCATCCAGGGCAGTTCGCCTGCTGGTCCAAAAATGTAGTTGTTCTGGATGTAGTAGAGGCCGCCTTTTTTGGGGCCGTAAATATAGTAGGGGCCGACGCCTTTGGGATCGTAGCCGACCTGGACATAGTAAATGCCATTGTTACGCGGGCCGTAAATGTACCGGTTCAGGATGAAGAATTCCCCGGACATCTGCGGGCCATAAATGTAGCCGCTTTGAATGTAGTACTGGCCGACATGGGGCTCATCCGACGTCGCGTAGCTGGATGCCGCCGCAGCACACAACGCCACTAATAACACTTTCAACAATCTCCTGCGCATGCAAATTTTCCTTTATTGAGTCTGACATAGGCAGCGGCGCACTCTCATGGTGCAACCGCTTCGGATTAGTATATACCAAAATGGTTGGTAATAGACCGTTTTGGTTTGATGTGGGCGCCTATGCTATCCTCGCGGTCCAGATCGTTGCTGTTCTTTTCTCTATTTATGCCCCGACTCACCAAATCTGAACTCAACGCCGAGATCATCGACCGCGCCGCAGGCCTGTTTGCCCGGCATGGTTTTGAGCACACCTCGCTGCAGCAAATTGCCGACGCCGTGCAATATTCCAAGGCTGGGCTGCTGCACTACTACCCCAACAAACAGGCGATTTACGACAAGGTCATCAGCACCGGGCTTGCGCAGGCACAGGCGCTGCTCGATGGCGTCAAGGACATTGCGATCGGGATCGAGCGTGACCGGGCCGTGGTCGAGGCGTCGGTCCAGCTGACGTTTGACTGGCCCGGGCTGTCGGCGTTCGTCAACCGCTTTGAGTTGGGCGAATCCGGCGCGGATGCGGAATTGGTCAAGATGGGGATGCTGGTCTACGCTGCGCTGGGCATTGATGTGCAAGCGCTGGACCTGGAACGCATGATCCGTGTCAGCAGTGCATTTGCCGGCATGGCGATGACGGCAGTGATAGCCGCGCGCCTCGACGTCAAGCGCGAATGGCGCGCCCACATTGTGGCCACCACCATGGATGCGCTCGGCCATGGCGGCGCCAGGTAATTACCGGGACAGGCTTTTCAGATAAGCCACCAGGGCTGCGCGCTCGGCCTTGCTGCGCACGCTGAAGTCCATATTCTGGCCGGGCAGGAATTTTTCAGGATCGGCCAGCCAGCGGTCCAGCGTGCGCTCATCCCATTGCAGGTTGGCGTCGCGCAGCGCGTGCGAATAGTCATAGCCCGCCACGCTGCCGGCATGGCGGCCAAACACGCCGCGATGGCGCGGGCCGGTTTCGTCGGTGTCGAGCGCATGGCATTCCGAACAACGTTTTTGCCACAGGCGCTGGCCTTTGGCGATCTGTTGGGCGCCTTGCGCCTGGGCGGATCCCGCCAGCAGCAACATCGCCAGGCAGAGTGGTAACGCGGTAGTGAACATGATGAATCCCCTTGTGTTTATTTCTTATACGCAAGTGCTGAGCGCCTGGATTCAAGGATTTTGAGGATGGCTGCGCACGGCAAGCGCGGGCAGTGGTGAAAGTGTTAATAGAAATACCATGCGACTTGTCGAAAAAAGCGGGCTTTTGCGGTAGGGATGGCGTAAATCCTTTAAAATAGCGGGTTAAGAAATACTCTTGCCCAGCCTTGAAGGATTAAAAATGTCAATTTCCAGCACCGAAGAAATCGTCGCCGAATTGCGCGCTGGCCGCATGGTGATCCTGGTCGATGAAGAAGACCGGGAAAACGAAGGCGATCTGGTGCTCGCGGCGGACTTCGTGACGCCGGAAGCGATTAATTTCATGGTCAAATACGCGCGCGGCCTGGTGTGCCTGACGCTGACCGAAGAACGCTGCAACCAGCTCGAGCTGTCGATGATGTCGTCCAAAAACGGCACCGCGTTCGGTACCAACTTCACCGTGTCGATTGAAGCGGCGGAAGGCGTTACTACCGGTATCTCGGCGGCTGACCGCGCCAAGACCATCCAGGTGGCCGTGGCCAAGGATGCGCAGCCGTCGGACATCGTCCAGCCCGGCCACATCTTCCCGCTCAAGGCCCAGAAGGGCGGCGTGCTGATGCGCGCTGGCCATACCGAAGCGGGCTGCGACCTGACCGCCATGGCCGGCCTGACGCCTGCCTCGGTGATCTGCGAAATCATGAAGGACGACGGCACCATGGCGCGCCTGCCGGACCTGCTGGAATTCGCCAAGGAACACAATCTGAAAATCGGCACCATTGCCGACCTGATCCATTACCGCAGCCGCAATGAATCGCTGGTGGAAAAAGTGGGCGAGCGCACGCTGAAGACCAGCCATGGCGACTTCCGCATGATCGCCTACCGCGACAAGCCGAGCGGCTCGGCCCACCTGGCGCTGGTGCATGGCCAGATCGAAAAGGGCAAGGAAACCCTGGTGCGCGTGCACCAGCCGGTGTCGATCCTGGACGTGCTGGAATCGGAAGCCACTACCCACTCATGGAATCTGTCGTCGTCGATGGCAGCGGTCAAGGCGGCGGACAGTGGCGTGATCGTGCTGCTCAATTGCGAAGAGACTGCCGAGCAGTTCTTTGCCCAGTTCGACGCGCTGTGCAAGCCGGAAGCCAAACCGAAAGGCCGCGCGGCCAGCATGGACCTGCGCAGCTATGGCATCGGCGCGCAGATCCTGCGTGAAGTCGGCGTCTGCAAGATGCAGCTGCTGGCCAGCCCGCGCAAGATGCCGTCGATGACCGGCTTTAATCTGGAAGTGACTGGCTACGTGGCCAAACCTAACTAATTCAACCAACATACAGAGGCACATCATGACCGTAGGAAGCTACGAAACCAACCTGAACGGCGAAGACTTGCGCATTGGCGTGGTACAAGCCCGTTTTAACGAAGACATCTGCCACGGCCTGCTGTCTGCTTGCCTGGCTGAGCTGAAGCACCTGGGGGTGGCGGATGAAGACATCCTGCACGTGACCGTACCGGGCGCGCTGGAAGTGCCGCTGGTGCTGCAGAAGATGGCCGAGTCGCAGCAGTTCGACGCGCTGATCGCGCTGGGCGCCGTGATCCGCGGTGAAACTTATCACTTCGAGCTGGTGTCGAACGAGTCGGGCGCGGGCATTACCCGTATCGGCCTGGACTTCGGCATTCCGATTGCCAACGCGATCCTGACCACCGAGAACGATGAGCAGGCGGAAGTGCGTATGGCCGTCAAAGGCGCCGACGCTGCGCGCGTGGCAGTGGAGATGGCCAATCTGACCATCGCCCTGGAAGAGCTGAACCAAGACCTCGGCGACGACGAATAAGAACGAAACACTAGAAGGTAATGATATGACTGAGAAGACTTTGCACGCTAACCCCAGCAAGAACCGCACGCCGCGCCACCGCGCCCGTGAGTTCGCGCTGCAAGGGTTGTACCAGTGGCTGCTGAATAACGAATCCGCCTCCACCGTGGTCAACCACATCCGCGGCGCGCACGGCTTCGACAAGGCCGACGCGGAACACTTCACGGTGCTGCTGAATGGCGCGATCGGTTCGTCGGTCGAGCTGCGCGCAACGTTTGCGCCGCTGGTGGACCGCGGCATTGCCGAGCTGTCGCCGATCGAGCACGCGGTGCTGCTGATCGGTGCCTACGAACTGAAGAACAACCTGGAAATTCCTTACCGTGTCGTCATCAACGAAGCGGTAGAGCTGACCAAGTCCTTCGGCGGCATCGACGGTCACAAATACGTCAACGGCGTGCTGGACAAGCTGGCTGCCCAGCTGCGTCCGGATGAAGTTGCTGCGGACAAGAAGCGCTAAGCTTTCCCGGTATCGTTAAAAGCCACCCACGGTAGCGTGCGGTGGCTTTTTTTATTGGCGGCTTGACGCGGGGTGGGGCAGGTGGACAGAATTGCTTTTCGGATAACTCTGGGGCGGTATCATCGAACTGCAAACACCAAGCTGGCGCCGGCGTGGCTGGCTGGCGCTGATCGCCGGCGCTCACGTGCTGGCTTTTCTGTGCTGGCAGCCGCCTGCGCGGCCGCTGGCGGCTTCTATTACGCCGCAGACGCGAATTACCTACATCCTCACGCCGATCAAGCGGCCACCACCGCCTCCGCCGCAGCGCACGGCGGCAGCGGCGCCAACGCCGCAGAAAACGCGTATCGCCTCGGCAGCGCCGTCACCGGCGCCAGCACCAGCGCCAGCGCCAGCGCCAGCGCCAGCGCCAGCGCAGCCCCAGGCCATCACGCCACCGGCGGAGCGGCAGCCGGAAGCCATCACGCAAACGGCGCCGCCACCGGATCCGTTCGCCTTGCCGGTCAAGCCGGAGCAAAACTTGAAAGAACGCGCGATTGCTGGCGCGCTTGCCGCTGACAAGCAGGCGCGCAAGGACGCGTGGACGCAGCGCGACAGGCGGTATGTCAACGATGAGAGCGCTTTGGCGGCGGCAATCGGCAAAGCCTATCGCGGTGGTACGTTAAAGACAGTGGAAATGGTGGCTGCCGACGGTAGCCGGATCACCAAATGGGTGATGCCCGGAGGGCAGGAGGTGTGCTACTACTCCGAATCCAACAATTTCAGCGGCGGGCGCGATCCCTTCCGCGACACCGGACGCCTCAGCGTCAGAAGCTGCAATTAGCCGGGACGAAAAAAAACCACCTGACCAAGGTGGTTTTTGCTTTGCGGAGCAGACTGGATTACAGACCAGCGATCTGCGTGCCGTTGACCGACTTGTCGGTAGCAGCAACTGCTGCTGGCTTGACGGGTGCGGCGGCCATCACCGGGGTGATGGTTGGCACTTTCTTACCGGCCGACACTTGTTTCAGGCGGCTGTATTCAGCCAGAACGCGCGAACCGTAGCCATCGTCATGCTCGAAAGCAGCGGCGCCCACGTAGCTTTTCAGGCCAGCTTCAACCGAACCGCCACGGGTCACGTAATCCTTCAGGATCAGCGAGCCGACGCGGATGTTGGCCACGGGATTCAGTGCAGCTTGCAGGCCGCCCATTTCCTGGAACTTCTCGTGGTGCACCTTGGACATGACTTGCATCAGGCCTTGCGCGCCCATCGGGCTTTCCGCAAACGGGTTGAAACCCGACTCAATCGCCATCACCGACAGGATCAGCAGCGGATCCAGTTTGATCTCGCGTGCCGTCAGGTAAGCGGTGGACACCAGCATGTTGGCCGCGTCGCCCGCAACGCGGTAGCGCTTGGACAGCCAGGTGGTGACCCATTGCTGCTGCTTCTGGGTGCCCAGCAGGGCTTTTTCTTCCGCCGACAGCGGTTCTGCGTTGGCAGCTGGCGCTGCAGCGGCAGGTGCTTCCATCAGCGCGGTCAGTGGTGGCGCCTGAACGGCGACCACTTCGGCTTCTGGCGTGCGATTCAGGCTGTCGCTGAGGGCCTTGGCCAGGTCTGGACGGACAAACAGGACTGCCATTACTACTAAAGCGGTCACACCCACAATGGTCAGGGTGTGCTGGGCGGTGGTCAACACGCCCTTTGCCGAAATGCGGGTCGAAGACAACCACGCTGGCTGGCTAGCCATGAAACGGGCAGACAGGACTGCACCGGTGTTGCGATTAATCATATAGTTCCCCTGAAATGTCCGTAAAAGCGATACCCCGCCAGCGTCAAACGCAGCTATACAGGTGCTCATGCCGTGCATCAGAAATATTCGTTCGTCGTCGCTGTAGGAAGCACACGAGAACGCCATCATTGCTTGCTTGTTGCTGATCTCTCCAGATGGAGTCAACCAGATGCAATACAACTACTACCGGGGAGGAAGGCAGACGCCTTGTGAAAACACTCCTTAAAATGTCATGTGGAGCCCCGACTCCGTGAATGAATGAGCGCTGACATTGTGTGGTCCGCGTAAGGTCCTGAGACCTGTTCTCTTCAAGTAGGGTGGATTGTATGAGGCGTTTTATATCAAGTCAATACTAACAAACTCGTGTGTTATAACTTTTAAATCTAGCTTTTTGCCATGTGTGCGGCGGAAAACCAATAAAATCAACCACTTGACCTGTATTTTTAAACAGTGCGCTTTAATGTAAGAAAATATTAAAAAACGATGAAATATTCCGATCTACGAGATTTTATTTCTCAACTGCAACGGATGGGCGAACTTAAACCCATTTTGACACCTGTTTCGCCACATTTAGAGATGACCGAGGTTTGCGACCGCACCTTGCGGGCTGGCGGACCTGCCTTGCTGTTCCAGAATCCGACCGGGCACAGCATGCCGGTACTGGGTAATTTGTTCGGTACGCCACGCCGCGTGGCGCTGGGCATGGGCGCGAACGATGTCACCGAATTGCGCAAGATCGGCCATGTGCTGTCGCGCCTCAAGGAGCCGGAGCCGCCCAAGGATTTCAAGGACCTGATGGGCCTGGGCTCGCTGGTCAAAGCCGTGTGGGACATGGCGCCCAAAGAGCTGCGCGGTGCGCCATGCCAGGAAATCGTGTGGGAAGGCGCCGATGTCGATTTGTCGAAATTGCCGATTCAGCACTGCTGGCCCGGCGATGTGGCGCCTTTAATTACCTGGGGTCTGGTGATTACCAAAGGTCCTAATAAGAAGCGCCAGAATCTGGGCATCTATCGCCAGCAGGTGCTGGGGCCGAACAAGGTCATCATGCGCTGGCTGGCGCATCGCGGCGGCGCGCTCGACTTCCGCGAGCACGCCATCCAAAGCAAAGGCAAGCCTTATCCTGTCTGCGTCGCTTTGGGAGCGGACCCCGCTACTATATTAGGTGCGGTGACGCCGGTGCCGGACAGCCTGTCGGAATACCAGTTTGCCGGCCTGCTGCGCGGCAGCCGTACCGAGCTGGTCAAGGCCATCGGCAGCGAGCTGCGTGTGCCGGCCTCGGCGGAGATTGTGCTGGAAGGCCATATCTATCCTGACGAAAATCATCCGTCGGGTTATGAGCATGCGCTGGAAGGGCCGTATGGCGACCACACCGGTTATTACAATGAGCAGGACTGGTTCCCGGTATTTACGATCGACCGCATCACGATGCGCCGCGATCCGATCTATCACTCGACCTACACCGGCAAGCCGCCGGATGAGCCAGCCGTGCTGGGCCTGGCGCTGAACGAGGTTTTCGTGCCGCTGCTGCAAAAGCAGTTCAGCGAGATCACCGACTTCCACCTGCCGGCCGAGGGCTGCAGCTATCGCATGGCGGTGGTCCAGATCAAGAAGCAGTACGCGGGCCACGCCAAGCGCGTGATGTTTGGTGTGTGGAGCTTCCTGCGCCAGTTCATGTACACCAAGTTTATTGTGGTGGTCGATGAGGACGTCAACATCCGCGACTGGAATGAAGTGATCTGGGCCATCACGACGCGCGTCGATCCGACCCGCGACACCACGCTGGTCGATAACACGCCGATTGATTACCTGGACTTCGCCTCGCCGGTCAGCGGTCTGGGCAGCAAGATGGGCATTGACGCCACCAACAAATGGCCGGGTGAAACCAGCCGTGAGTGGGGCACGGTGATCGCCATGTCACCCGAGGTGAAAACACGCGTCGACCAAATTTGGCAGGAATTGGGACTCTAAGATATAATGCGTGCTGGCGGGCCCCTGCGCATTGTGGCATGGTCAACCTGGTCAGGTCGGGAACGAAGCAGCCACAGCCGTTCACCATAAGTGCCGCAGATCAGGCTCGCCTCCTTATTCAAGAAAAAAGCCATGTGTTAGATCACATGGCTTTTTTTTATTCGCTGTCGAGTTCGGCTTCGTACGGCCGCTCGGAGGCGACCATCAGCGGATTTTCCTTCAACAGCGCCGAGTCAGCCTTCAGCTTGATCTGGTTGCGGGCATCGGTGTTGTAGACCGCGTTGCCAATCTTGAGCTGCGCCGGATGGCTGAACTTGAAGGTGACGGTCTTGGCGCTCGGCGCGAACAGGCTCAGCGCCCCTGCCATTTTCTTGATCGCCTGATTCATCTGGCCGATGCTGCCCATGACCTGGGCATAGTTCCACTGCATGCCCTCCGGTACCGGCGTGGTGGCGTCCCAGCCGACGGCGGACTTCTCTTCCTTGGGCAGGCTGGTCATGATCTTGGTGTCGTCGCTCATCCATTTGGGATTCGGCACCAGCGCCATGCGGAAGTCGGCGGACAGGGCCGGCAATTGCTGGCGCTCGCCGCCGTGCACCGCCGTCAAGATGACATCGCCCGGCTTGATGCTCTTGTTGTTCGGCTTGACGGTCACATACAGGCTGATCTTGTCGCGTTCCGCAGCGGGCAGCGCGTAGAACTTGTCGATGCGCAGGTCTTCCACCAGTTTTTTATAGGGCAGCCATTCGCGTTCATCGGCGTGGGCGGCGAAGGACAGCAGCAGCGCGGGAAGCAGGGCGAGTTTTTTCATTTTTTGCATGTTAAAAGAAAAACAAATTGTAGGCGGAAAAGGCAGACTTACCTAATCTAGTCGTGACTTGTTACAATTGCCGCTTTGGCACCCGCGATACGGTAAAATCCCAGCATGTCCTATCAAGTCCTCGCCCGCAAATACCGCCCCCGGAACTTCGAAACGCTCGTCGGTCAGGAGCACGTGGTTCGCGCGCTGACGCATGCTTTGCATAGCGGTCGGCTGCATCACGCCTATCTGTTCACCGGCACCCGTGGAGTCGGCAAGACCACCTTGTCGCGTATTCTGGCCAAGTCGCTCAACTGCGTTGGCCCGGATGGCAATGGCGGCATCACCGCGACGCCATGCGGCGTGTGCGAAGCATGCACCGCCATCGACGCCGGCCGTTTTGTCGATTACATCGAGATGGACGCGGCGTCCAACCGCGGCGTCGACGAGATGGCGCAGTTGCTGGAACAGGCGGTGTACGCGCCAAGCAATGCACGCTTCAAGGTCTATATGATCGACGAGGTGCACATGCTGACCAACCACGCCTTCAACTCGATGCTGAAGACGCTGGAAGAACCGCCGGAGCACGTCAAGTTCATTCTGGCGACCACCGACCCGCAAAAGATTCCGGTGACGGTGCTGTCGCGCTGCCTGCAATTCAACCTGAAGCAGATGCCGCCAGGGCATATCATCGGCCATCTGGAAAATATTCTGGGCCAGGAAGGCATCACCTTTGAGCATCCGGCGCTGCGCCTGCTGGCGACCGGCGCCCATGGCTCGATGCGCGATGCGCTGTCGCTGACCGACCAGGCGATTGCCTACGCCGCTGGCGAGGTAACGCTGGACGCGGTGCAAGGCATGCTGGGCGCGCTCGACCAGTCGTATCTGATCCGTTTGCTGGATGCCTTGGCCGCGCAGGATGGCGCTGACCTGTTGGCGGTGGCCGACGAGATGGCGACCCGCAGCCTGTCGTACAACGGCGCCTTGCAGGATCTGGGCACCTTGCTGCACCGGATCGCGCTGGCGCAGACCGTGCCTACCGCCGTGCCGGAAGATTTGCCGGAGTATGCGGACATCGTGCGCCTTGCCGCCGCGTTTGATGCGGAAGAAGTGCAACTGTATTACCAGATTGCTGTCCATGGCCGCAACGAACTGGGCCTGGCGCCGGATGAATATGCCGGTTTCTCGATGACCTTGTTACGGATGCTGGCCTTTCGCCCCGGCGTAGGCGGGGCTGAAGGACAAGCTGCAACGGCCACACCAGCCGTGTCGCGCCAGGCGGCGATGGCGTCGGCCCGCGCTGCGGCCGGTGCGCCGCCGGCCCGCGCGGCCGCGAATGTACAGGCAAACCATGCCAGCGTGGTGCCACCGTCGGTAGTTGCCGGCGCGGCAGCGATGGCTGCGGCCGCTGCCGCACCGGCGCCTGCAGCACCGGCACCAGCACCAGCCATCTCGCAGCCAGTCGCCGCACCCGCACCGATGTCTGCCGCACCAAGCGCGCCACCGCCTGCAGTATCGGCTGCTGCGATGCCAGCCGTCGCTGCGCCAGCGCCATCGGGCGCACCGATCAGCACCGCGCGCGCAGCCATCAACGCGGCGCTGGAAGCGGCCCGTGCCGCATCCCGTCCTGGTGGGCGCCCGGCGGCCAGCGCACCAGCTGCCACATCAGCCAATGCACCTGCGGGACCGTCCTCGCCTCCCAGCGTAAGCGCCGCTTCGACGGCGCCTGCACCTTCGGCTCCTGCGGCTGCTTATGCGCCACCGTCGCAGCCGACGCAAGCGCCGTCTGCCGCGTACACGCCGCCAGCCGCATCCTTGCAGGCCAAGGCGCCGCAACGCCCGGCGCCGTGGGAAGACATGCCGCCAGCCGCCGACATGGGCGGCACTGCCGTGCTGGAAGCGCCTGCGCGCCAGGCTGTACAGCCACAGCAAGCTGCGGCGGACGACGACCTGCCGCCATGGGTCACCGAATTCTCGGATGACTCCGCCATGCCGGCACAGGGCGCGCCGCATCCGTACGCGCCCGCAGCAGCGGCACCGCAAGCTGCACCGGCCGATGATCCGCACGCCATCGCCATGCCAGTACGCGCAGCGCCGGCGCCCGCGAAAGCGCCGTACGCATACGTCATCACGCCGGTCGCTGAACTGGACTGGGATGGCAACTGGCCCGCCGTCGCTGCTGCACTGCCATTGCGCGGCACGGCCCAGCAGCTGGCCATGCAGTCTGAGCTGGTGAAATGCGGCTTTGAAGGCAATGCCACCGTGTTCACCATCCGCGTGCCGATCGAAACCTGGCGTACGCCGGGCAACCTCGAAAAGCTCACGGCCGCACTGAGCGAACGCTTTGACCGGCCGGTGCGCGTGGACAGCGAACTGGGCGCCGTGTGGTACACCGCCAGCGCCGAAGCGCAGGCCTACCGCGAAGCCTGTCAGCGTGCGGCGGAAGAAACCGTCGCCAACGATCCTTTTGTGAACAGCATGATCCGCGAACTGGATGCCTGGGTGGTCCCAGGCTCCGTCGTGCCGCCGCAAACCAGCGCGGCTGCGGCTGCCTGATCACCTCTTTCAACTTACCGAAACCCGGAGAACTCCACCATGATGAAAAACCAACTGGCCGGCCTGATGAAGCAAGCCCAGGCAATGCAAGACAATATGAAAAAGGCCCAGGACTCGCTGGCCCTGATCGAAGTGGAAGGCCAGTCCGGCGCCGGCCTGGTCAAGGTCGTGATGACCTGCAAGAACGACGTCAAGCGCGTGTCGATCGACCCATCGCTGCTGGCCGACGACAAGGACATGCTGGAAGATCTGGTGGCCGCTGCCTTCAACGACGCCGTGCGCAAAGCCGAAGCCACCGCTGCAGAAAAAATGAGCGGCTTGACCTCCGGCATGAATCTGCCAGCCGGCTTCAAGATGCCTTTCTAAGGAACCATGTCCAAGTCGCTGGAATTTCTGACCGAAGCGCTGCGCCGGCTGCCCGGCGTGGGGCCGAAGTCGGCGCAGCGCATGGCCTTCCATCTCCTGCAGCATGACCGCGAAGGCGCGGACATGCTGTCGCGCGCACTGCATCAGGCGGTCAGCGCCGTGCATCACTGCGCACTCTGCAATACCTTTACCGAAGAAGATGTCTGCGATACCTGCAGCGATGAGGAACGCGACCGCCACCTGCTGTGCGTGGTCGAGACGCCCGCCGACCAGCTCATGATCGAGCAGACCCTCACGTACAAAGGCCTGTACTTTGTACTCATGGGCCGGCTGTCGCCGCTGGATGGGATAGGCCCGCGCGACATTCATCTGGAAAAGCTGGTGGCGCGCGCCACCGATGGCCTGGTCACCGAGGTGGTGCTGGCCACCAATTTCACCAACGAAGGCGAAGCCACCGCGCACTACATCAGCGAAATGCTGAAAGCGCGCGGCTTGCGTGTGAGCCGTCTGGCGCGCGGCGTGCCGGTTGGCGGGGAACTCGAATATGTAGACGCGGGCACCATCGCCCGCGCCATGCTGGATCGAAGGGCGACATGACGACCAAGAACACCGCCGGGCCGTTGGCCGGCATCAAGGTACTGGAACTGGGCACGCTGATCGCGGGCCCTTTTTGTGCGCGCATGCTGGCGGAGTTTGGCGCCGAGGTCATCAAGGTCGAGTCGCCGGACGGTGGCGATCCGATCCGCAAATGGCGGGTGTTGAAAGATGGTACGTCGCTGTGGTGGTCGGTACAGTCGCGCAACAAGAAATCGCTGACGCTGAACATGAAGCATGCGCAGGGCCGCGAGATCGCGCGCAAGCTGGCGCTGGAAGCGGACCTCATCATCGAGAACTACCGCCCTGGCGTGCTGGAAAAATGGGAGCTCGGCTACGAGCAGCTCAAGGCGGTTGATGCGTCAACCATCATGGTGCGCCTGTCAGGCTTTGGCCAGACCGGACCGATGAAGGATTTGCCGGGCTTTGGCGCCATCGGTGAATCGATGGGCGGCTTGCGCTATGTGTCCGGCCACGCGGACCGGCCGCCGGTGCGCGTGGGCGTGTCGATTGGCGATTCGGTCGCCGCGCTGCACGGCGTGATCGGCGCCATGATGGCCTTGCGCCACCGCGACGCAACCGGCGGCAAGCGCAAAGGCGAGGGCCAGATGGTGGACGTGGCCTTGTATGAATCGGTGTTCAACCTGATGGAATCGCTGGTGCCGGAGTTTGACCATGCGGGCGTGGTGCGCGAGCGCACGGGCGGTTCGCTGCCGGGCATCGTGCCGTCCAACACTTACACCACCAGGGATGGCGAAAACATCGTAATTGCCGGCAATGGCGACGCGATCTTCAAGCGGCTGATGCTGGCCATGGGCCGCATCGACATGGCCGGTAATCCTGAGCTGGAGCGCAACGACGGCCGCGTCAGGCACACGCAGATGATCGACGATGCGATTCAGGCCTGGTGCGAGACGCAGGATATCGACAGCGCGCTGACCGTGCTGAAAGCGGCCGATGTCCCGGCCGGCAAAATCTACTCCGTGCGCGACATGATGACGGACCCGCAATTCCTGGCGCGCGACATGTTCGAACAACACCAGTTCGCCGATGGCACGCCGGTCAAGCTGCCCGCGATCTCGCCCAAGCTGTCGGCCACGCCAGGCCACACCAAATGGATAGGCCCAAGCCTGGGCCAGCACAACGACGAAATTCTCCAGTCCCTGGGCTACACCGCGCAAGCCATTGCCGCGATGAAGCAGGATGGCGTGCTGTAGCTGTACCAGAGAGTGGCATCACGTCATCGCCATTGCGCGCTGGCTGGCGAGCAGGCTGGGGATGAGCTCGGGTGGGGAGGGATGGCCCAGGTAGTAGCCTTGGGCCATGTCGCAGCCGTATTGTTCCAGCAGGACCAGCTGGGCGTCGGTTTCCACGCCTTCGGCAACCACTGCCATCTTCAGGCCGTGTGCCATGGCGACAATGGCGCGCGTGATGGCGGCGTTTTCCGCATCCAGCGGTAGGCCGCTGATGAAGCTGCGGTCTATTTTCAGCGCGCGGACGTCAAAGCGCTTGAGGTAGTTCATCGATGAGTAGCCGGTGCCGAAATCGTCGATCGACAAAAATACGCCAATGCCGCGCAACTGTTCCAGCGTGACCATGGTGGCGCGCGCGTCGTCCATGAGCGTGCCTTCGGTGAGTTCGAGTTCCAGCAGCTCGGCCGGCAGGCCGGTGTCGTGCAGGGCGGACAGCACGCTTTGCGTGAGGTTTTCATCCTTGAACTGTTTGGCCGACAGGTTCACCGCCACGCGCACCGGCCGCCTGCCGGGCAGTTGCCAGGTCGTGGCCTGCTGGCAGGCGGTGCGCAATACCCATTCGCCGATCGGTACGATGAGGCCGGTCTCTTCGGCCAGCGGAATGAATTCGGTCGGTGAGATCACGCCGCGCTCGGGATGCTTCCAGCGCACCAGTGCTTCAAAGCCGACGATCTGCGTGCTGGCAACGTCGATCTGCGGCTGGTAGAGCAGGTACAGTTCATCATTCTGCAAGGCCTTGCGCAGGCCGACCTCCAGCTTGACATGGCTCATGATCTGCATGGTCAGCGAGGAGCTGTACAGCTTGGCGTTGTTCTTGCCGCAGTTCTTGGCGTGGTACATGGCTGTGTCTGCATACTTGAGCAGCGAGTTGCAGTCTTCGCCGTCTTCCGGATACAGCGAGATGCCGATGCTGGCGGTGACGAAGATTTCGTGCGCTTCCAGCAGGAAGGGCCGGCGCATGGCTTCTTTGACGCGCTGGGCGACGTTGAGCGCGTTCTCCACCTTGTCCAGGTCGGGGATCAGGATGGTGAATTCGTCGCCGCCCAGGCGGGCCAGGTTGGTGCACACCAGATCGCCGGGCCGCGTGGTGTCGCGCAGGCGATCGGACACGGCCTTGAGCAGATGGTCGCCGACATCATGCCCCAGCGTGTCGTTGATGCGCTTGAACGCATCGAGGTCCATGAACAGCACGGCGAATTTTTTGTTGGCCTTGCGCGAGCGCACCAGTTCAGCCTCCAGCGTTTCCAGAAACGCCTGCCGATTCGGGATGCCGGTCAGCGAGTCGCAATAGGCGAGGCGGCGGATTTGCTCTTCACTGCGCTTGCGCTCGCTAATGTCGCGTACCAGACCCAGTACCTCGTCCGGGCCGGTGGCCACCAGCCGCGCTTCGAAGTGGCGCGCCGGCAGGGGCGCGGGACCGGGCAATGGCAGTTGATAGTCCAGCGAACGGATGTGCTGGGTCTGCAGCACCGAGTGCACCTGCTCCAGCATGTGGCCGGCGATTTCCGGTGGCAGCACCTGGCTAAGATGCCGGCCCACGCACAGGTCGCTGGCGAAGACACTGCTGGCCTCGTGGCCTTGTTCGTAATCGAGATAGTAGCCATCTTTGTTCATGCGAAAGAAGGTGTCGGGAATCGCCGCCAGCACGGCGCGGTGCTGGGCATCGGCAATGCGCAGGCGGCTGATGGCGTCGCTGGCGCGCAGCACGTACAGCACGCGGTGGCCCAGTATTGGCCAGTTGATGGGCTTGGACACAAAGTCGGTGGCGCCCGCCTCGTAGGCGCGCGTCACCGATTCCAGCTCATCGCCGCCCGTGACCATGATGATGGGCACGGTACTGTGGGTTTCCAGCTGGCGGATCTCGCGGCACACGGCAAGGCCGTCCAGACCGGGCATGTCCACATCCAGCAGCACCAGGTCGGGTGACGCGCTTTGATAGCGGGCGATGGCCTGGAGGCCGTCTTCCGCCTCGATGGCGTCCAGGCCGACCTGCGCCAGCATTTCGAGCATCAGCAAACGCATGGTGGGATCATCGTCCGCGACCAGTACCAGGCCGCGCTTGGGGGAGGTTGCCATGATCAGATTTCCTTTTCCAGGAGGGCTCCCAACGCCTGCCGCGCGGCCTGGAAAGAGCGTTCCATATCGGCCAGCAGTGGCGCGGCGCCGGCGGTGGTGTCGTTACGTCCTAGTTGTTCCAGTTCCTTGCTGCGCTGCGCCAGCGCGTCGGCGCCGACATTGGCGGCGCTGGACTTGAGGCTGTGCGCGGCCTTGCGCATCCCTTCCGTATTCTCGGCCGTAATGGCCTGGCGGATAGTGTGCAGATGGGTGGGCGTGTCGTGGAGGAAGGCGTGCAGCACGCGCTCCAGCAGGGCGCCGCCATTGTTGGGGCTGAGCGCGCGGATATTGTCCAGCGCCTGCAGGTTGATGTGTTCGTCCGCCTGCGGTGGCGCTGGCTCGGCAGGCGCGGCCGCGATGCGGGGCAGGTTGATCCAGCGGGACAGCGTCTGCCCCAGCGCCTGCTGGGTGAAAGGCTTGCTCAGGTAGTCATCCATGCCGGCGGCAAGACAGGATTCGCGGTCGCCTTGCAGCGCGTTGGCGGTGATCGCAATGATGGGCAGGTTGCGCGCGCGGCCATGTTGCTGTTCGTGACGGCGGATTTCAGTGGTGGCGGCAAAACCGTCCATCACGGGCATCTGGCAGTCCATGAGGATGACGTCGAAGTCGTCTTCCTGGACGGAGTGCAGTGCCTCTTCGCCATTGCAGGCGCGGCGCACGTCGAGCCCCAGACCTTCCAGCATCGCGCTGGCGACTTCAACGTTGACGGGGTTGTCTTCGGCAAGCAGAACCTTGCGGCCCTTGCGCACGCGTGACGCGTTGCCGGCGCTGAGTGTCGTCAACGGCGGTGCGGCCGCTGCGCTGGCGGCGCGCGTCTCGCGCCCGCGTGCCGAGGTGGTGAGGGCTTCGTACAAATCGCAGTCACGCGCGGGCTTGATGAGCTGGAATGCAGCGCCTGCTGCGCGTAGCTGTACGTTATCGGCAGCGTTGTGTTCAGTGCTGAGCAGGAGTAGCCGCATGGCGCACAATGCCGGCTCGCCGTGGATGGCGGCCGCCAGCGCCAGGCCGCTGGTGCGGGGCAGCTGCATGTCGAGCAGTGCGGCATCATAAGCTTGTCCGCTGGCGGCCGCTTGCAGCAGCTGGGGCAGGGCGTCGGTAGCGCTGGCGTGGGCGCAGTGGATGCGCCACGACGTCAGCTGCCGCTCCAGCGCGCTGCGGCTGGCAGGGTTGTCATCGACTATCAAAGCGCGGATTCCCTGGGTGGCGGTGGACGGGTCGTCGCTGTCAACACGACGTTTGTCAAAATTTACGGCAAACCAAAACACCGAACCTTGAGTTAGCGCATGATCCACGCCAATTTCGCCGCCCATGAGTCCCACCAGTTGTTTTGAGATCGCCAGTCCCAGGCCGGTGCCGCCGTGTTTGCGCGTGGTGGAACCGTCGGCTTGTGAGAAGGAATCGAAGATGCGCGCGCGTGCTTCGGCGGAGATGCCGATGCCGGTGTCGTGGACTTCAAACCGCAGTCCCACCGATTGCGCGTCTTCCTGCACCACATGCACTTTGACGGTGATCTGGCCGCTGTCGGTAAATTTGATGGCGTTGCCAAGCAGGTTGAACAGCACCTGGCGCAGACGGTTGGGGTCGCCGCAGATCGCCAGCGGGATGTGGTGGGCGACGTCCAGCTCCAGCCGCAGTCCCTTGGCCTGCGCCTGTGGCGAAAACACATTCTCGATGTCGTCCAGTAGGTCGCGGAAATTGAAATGGATGTATTCCACCGTGAGCTTGCCCGCTTCGATTTTGGAAAAGTCGAGAATGTCGTTGATGATGACCAGCAGATGCTCGCCCGAGCGCTTGACCATGCTGGTGTAGTGGCGCTGCTGTTCCGACAGGCGGGTTGCCAGCAGCAGGTCGGTCATGCCAAGGACGCCGTTCATGGGGGTACGGATTTCGTGGCTCATGGTGGCCAGGAAGGCGCTTTTGGCCTGGCTCGCGGCCTCGGCGGCGTTCTTGGCTTTTTCCAGTTGTTCGGTGCGGACGCTGACCTGGCGCTCCAGCTGGTCGCGATACTGGGCCAGCGCGGCATCGCGGCCTTCGACTTGGGCCAGCATGTCGTTGAAGCTGTCGATCAATGCGCCGAGCTCGTCATTGCGCTGATGGGCGATGCGTGGCGTGGCTGTGCCTTGGCTGACTTGCCGGGCGGCGGCGATGAGCTGGTTGATAGGCTCGCTGAGGCTGTCCTTGAAGCGTGCCCCGTTCAGCCGGGCTAGCATGAAGGACAAGGCGGCGGCAAATGCGGCGACGCCGAGGGTTTTCAGAATCTCCGGCCACATATGGCTTTGCGTGGCCTCCAGCAGCAGGATGCCGTCGCCGTCGCGCAGTGCATGGTAAAGGCGCGTGGTGGCAGCCCAGGGTGGACCGTTGTGTTCGACACGGATGCGGAGGTCATCGATGGCCGCTGGCGCGTCCGGCGCGGCTTGGTCCGGCGACAGCTGTGGCGAACGGTAACGGCTGCGCAGTGTGCCATCGTTGTCGTAGATAACTGCTTGCAGGATGGTGTCATCGGCAGCAAGGACGTTAAGCACAGGCTGGCGCTCGCTGACGAGCATGGCGGCCAGTGTGGTGAGCCGCTGAGCATCTTTCTCGCGATGGCTGACGACAGAGGCTGCCGCAAACAGCACAAATACCAGCAGCAGCGCGCTGCCGGTCGACACCACCGAGATGCGCGTCAGCTTTTGATGCGGACCGGAGCGTTCAATGTTGAACATCGCAAGGCCTCATTCATAAATGCCAATAAGAAAAATATATGCTTCAGGCAAGCTCGACTTTGATCCGGGTTAAGGCGGGCACGTTTGCGCAAGCTCAAACAACCCATGCGTGACAGTTGCAAGCTGTGGGAATGGAACGCAAAAAAATCTTGTTTGTGGCGGAAGCGGTCACACTGGCGCATGTGGGGCGTCCGCTCGCGCTGGCGCAGACGCTGGACCGGCAGCGCTACGAGGTGCACTTTGCCTGCGCGCCGGGTTATGAGATGTTCCTGGCGGGCAGCGACCTCAGCACATGGGTGCTGCACAGCATTTCCGGCGAACGTTTTCTGGCGGCGCTCGCAGCCGGCAAGCCCGTCTACGACAGGGCCACGCTGGCGCAGTACGTCCTGGATGATGTGGCGCTGCTGGAGGCGGTGCGGCCGGATGTGGTGGTGGGCGACTTCCGTTTGTCGCTGTCGGTCAGCGCGCGTGTGGCGCGGGTGCCGTACGTGGCGCTGATCAACGCTTACTGGAGCCCGTACGTCAAACAGCACTACCATGTGCCGGCGCTGCCGATGACGCGCGTGTTGCCGATTGCACTCGCGGAGCGTCTGTTTCGTGGCGTGAGGCCGCTGGCGTTCGCCTTGCATAGCCGTCCGCTCAACCAGGTACGGCGCGCGTATCGCCTGCCATCGCTGGGCTATGACTTGCGGCGCATCTACACTGATGCGGACCACGTGCTGTACCCGGATTTGCCCGAGATGTTTCCACCGCTCGACATGCCAACGACGCACAGTTATCTAGGGCCGGTGATCTGGTCGCCGCCGGTGGCCTTGCCGGCATGGTGGGATACCTTGCCGGCTGGCCGGCGCATCGTTTATGTCACGCTGGGTAGCTCGGGGCAGGCGGCGTTGCTGCCGACCTTGCTGGAGGCCCTGGCGCCGCTGCCGGTCACGGTGCTGGTGGCAACTGCGGGCCATGCGGTGCCGGCGAACGTGCCGTCCAATGCGCGTCTGGCGCCGTACCTGCCGGGCATGCTGGCCGCGCAGCGTGCCAGTCTGGTGATCTGCAATGGCGGCAGTCCGACCAGCCAGCAGGCGCTGGTGGCGGGCGTGCCGGTGCTGGGGATCGCCGGGAATCTGGACCAGTACCTCAACATGCAGGGTGTGCTGCGCATGGGCGCCGGCATCCTGTTGCGTTCGGACCGGGTGCGGGAAAAGCAGCTGCGCGCGGCAACGCTGCAATTGCTGGAACACGCCGGTCCGCGTGCGGCGGCGGCCGGCGTATCCTTGCAGTGCCTGCGCTACGACGCGGGTGTGCGTCTGGCGCAGCTGCTGGCGGCGATTTAAAGCTGGGCGCGCAATTCCAGCGCAATCACGCGCGGCTTGCTGACGTAGACGTACGGTGAACCCACGGCCGAGCCCAGCGTACTGACCGACACATACTGTTTGTTGGTCAGGTTGCTGACCACCAGGCCCACACCCCAGCGGCCGGACGCCGCCGTCCAGCCCACGCGCGCGTCCACGCGTTCACGCGCCTTGCCCGCGCCGACCACGCTGTCCGGCAGGCAGTTACCGGTCGCGCTGGTATCGGCATTGCAGCGCTTCTTGCCCTGATAGCCGTACATCAGGTTGACGTCGGCTTTGCCGTCGGCGACCGGCCACTTGGCGGCCACGCCAGCCGAGGCGCTCAGGTACGGCGCGCCTGCCGGCTGCCCATCCAGGCTGACGCCGGTTGGGGCGACATAATGATCGTAGGTCTGGTCCAGATATTCCAGCGAGCCGTTCAGGCGCCAGATGCGGTTCAGCTTCCATTGGCCTTCCAGATCCACGCCGGTGGCCTTCTGGTCGCTGTTGACGATCTGGTAGACCGGAATGCCGCTGGTGGCGCTGGCCGGCACCAGCGTCAGGCTTTGCAGGTTGGTGTATTTGTAGCGGAACACCGAGGCGCCGTAGCTTAGGCCCAGCGAATTCACGCTGCCTTTCAGGCCGGCCTCCAGATTGGTCACGAGCTCCTTGTCGTACTGGCCGTTGACGCCCACTGCGTCAAAGCCGCCGGACTGGTAGCCCTTGCTCCACGATACATACGCCATGTGGTCCGGCGTCAGGTGATGGTCGAGCACGACACGCGGGCTGAAGTTGTTCCAGCTCTTGTCCGCGCTGAACGGCGCCTTGGCCGAACCTGGATTGGTGAACTGGATATTGCTCGTCGTGACCGCCTTGAGCGTGGCCGCCTGGGTTGCGGTCAACAGCCTGGCGGCGACCAGCGACGGGAAGAAATTGGCCTGGTTGAGCGCGGCCAGCGTGGTGTCCAGTCCGCTTGCGGTACGCGACGGGTTGTACCAGCTGAACGATTTCTGGTCATGCGTGTAGCGGCCGCCCAGCGTCAGGTTGCTGCTGTCGCTGACGTGCCAGATGGCGTCGCCATACACGGCGTAGGCGCGGTACTCGCCCTTGTCGTGCATGTACTCGGACCAGGACTGGCCCAGCAGGTTGACGCCTTGCAGCGCGCCGTTGCCGGTGGCCTTGCCCAAGCCCTGTGCCAACGCCGTCAGCGTGGCATATGGCGACAGGCCGGCCGAGTGATTGATGATGGTGTCCAGCGAGGTGGTGGTGGCCGACACGCTCTGCACCGACGCCGCGCGTTCGCGGTAGGCGCTGACGCCGCTGACCCAGTTGATCTTGCCGGTCTCGCCGCTGAGCTTGAACTCCTGCTGCCAGGTCGCGTTGGATTCAACGATGCCGGTGGACAGCGCCGTGGCCGCGTTGGCGCCCGCATCGTTGTCCTGCCAGTTCTGGGCGTTGTAGTGGCGGTAGGCCGTGGTGCTGGTCAGCGTGGCAAACGACAGCGGGGTTTCGATGCGCAGCGTCACGCCGTCGAAGGTGCGGCCCTGCATGTCCGGTTCGGCGTCATTGTTGAGCTGGGTATTCAGCGGATTGGTCCACGTGGCCGGCCCGCCGTAATTGATCTTGTTGTTGGTGAGCGAGAACACGGGCGGGCCGGAGGCGCGCATCACCTCATGTTCCCAGCTCAGCGTGGCGGCGCTGTCGTCGCCTTGCCAGCGCACGGCCGCGCGCACGCCGCGGTCGCCATCATCGCCCATGCGCTTGCCGTTGTAGGCGTTGCGTGCCCAGCCGTCATCCTGCTGGGTAACGGCGGAAATCCGCAGCGACAGGCTGTCGGTAAGCGGCGTGTTGTACAGGGCTTCCGCGTGGCGCGTGCCATGGCTGCCGATGCGCACCAGGCCGTTGGCTTCGACGCGGTTGACAGGGTCATTGGTGACGATGGAAATGGCGCCCGCCGCAGCGTTGCGGCCAAACAGCGTGCCTTGCGGCCCCTTCAGCACCTCGATGCGCTTGACGTCGTTGAAGTTGAGCAGCGAGCCACCGTTCTTGCCGGTGTAGACGCCATCGGTGTAAATGCCCACGGGCGAATCGGTGCCGATGCCGAAGTCTTGCGTGCCCACACCGCGCAGGTAGACCGATGGCCGCACGGACTGCGAGGTATCGATCGACAGGCCCGGCACAAAGGCATCCACATCGCCGAGGTTGGCAACGCCGATGTCCTTGAGCGCGGCGCCCGACATGGTCTGGACGGCGATCGGGACGTTTTGAATTTGCTGGCTGCGGCTCTGGGCCGTCACCACGACCACTTGTTCCGTCTCTTGTGCAAAGCTGGTGGTCGCGGCCATGCTTGCCAGCGCCACACTGACCGCGCTGGCGCACAAGCGCTGCGGCAGCCGTTGTTGAATCAAACTCACTTTCATCTCCCGTTGAACGTACAATTTTTGACTTCAAAACGCCGGCTGATCGCCTGCTGAAAATGATTCTAAGGTTTGCTTTCTTCTAAAAATAGGAGCAATATCGCCATAATCATGACCAATATCGCCAACCCCATCCCGCATTTCGAGGCACAAGTGCTGTGTTTGCCTGAGGCTATCATGGGAACGGTGTTCAACGCGGCCGACGTGCTGAGGCTGGCTGCAACCGTGCTGAAGTTGCGAAATCCCCACGCTGTCAGCCCCCTGAGCTGGAAAATCGTGACGCCGGCCGGCAGTCCGGCCTTGTTCGATACTTCGGTCGCAGGCGTGTTTGCTTCGACCTCGGAGGTGACGGCGCCGCCGCATCGCCGCTTGCTGATTATTCCAGCGCTGTACGTGTCCAATGCGCTGGAATTGCCGTTGCTGGCCACACGCTATCCGGCCGTGATGACGATGCTGAAGGCGCATGTGGAGCAGGGTGGGATTATCGCAGCCTGTTCGACCGGCCTGATTTTTCCTGCGCTGGCCGGCATGTTGGACGGCTTGACGCTTGATGCACACTGGGCCTTCAAGGCGTTCTTCCGCCGCCGCTTCCCCGCCTGTGATTTCTCCAGCCCGGATGCCATGAGTTTTTATCCGCAGCTGTACACTTGCGTGGCGCCGTCGCAGCAGACCGATTTCCTGATCGAGATATTGACGCGCATGGTAGATGCCGAAGCAGCACAAGGCTGTGCGCGGCTGCTGCAGCTGCAATCGGAACGCCAGGAGCAAGGCAACCAGCTGTCGGAGCGTGACTGGCTGTCGATGACCTCGGACAGTCCCGTGTACCGTGCCAAGCAGTGGCTGGAAGCGAATATCGAACAGCCCTATGATTTGTCGGCACTGGCAGCGGTGGCATCATCCAGCGAGCGCACCTTGCTGCGCCACTTCCAGAGCGTGCTCGGCATGACGCCGCTCGACTATCTGCAGGACCTGCGCGTGCAGCGTGCCAAGGTGATGCTGGAGATTAGTCTGAACAGCCTGCAAACCATCGCCAATGCCTGCGGTTACACCAACGCCAGCACCTTCAGCAAACTGTTCCGCCGGGCGATGGGCATGAGTCCGGGCGAGTATCGCAAGCATCACACCTTCCGTACCAAGCGCGCGCACTGGCGTGTGACGCGTGGATAAAAAAAGCGGATCAGGTGGCTACGCCTGATCCGCTGTCAAGGACCGCTGCAACAGGTCAGGACTGCACCTTGCGGCGCGTGCCCAGCGCGAGTCCCGCAAAGCCGAGGCCAATCAATGCCAGCGTGGCTGGCTCAGGTATCGTCGCAAAGCTTTGCGACGAATCCACTTTCAGGAACGGTACCGTGGTGGGTGTGGAGCCGTCCCACATCATGGTCGGGGTGAAGAACGACGGCACATTGGTGGTGCCGGTGAACTTGTCGATAAAGATGGAGCCGGTGACGGCGTTCAGGTAATTGGTGTCCACATAGTCGATCATGAAGCGCGAATCGAAGGAGCCGGTGCCGACGTTGCCCGAGGCGCTAAAGCTGGCGTCGTTGAACACCAGGTGGCCGGACATAATCAGCACGCCGTCGCCATCACCGCCGCCACCACCGCAACCGGCCGAGGTGACGCCTTCGCCATAGCAGCGCACGGTGTTGCCGTTATTGCCGGGAACGGCCTTGCTGCCGTCAGTGATGTTATCGAGGTAGATGGCAACGTTCTGCACACCGGCATGCGCGGCATCCACATCCATCGCAGCAGACTGCGTAGCGGGCAGGCCGAAGTGTGCGGTGGTGGCGGTCTGTGAATTGACCAGTTCCTGAAAGCGTACCACCTTGCTGATTTCAAACGTGGTGTTCAGACCGGCCGGCGTGACGATGGCGGGAATGTTGCTGTTCGACATAGTACCCACCACCATTTGCGAGCGCAGTTCGGTCAGGTAGGGCGCAGTGGCGCCAGGGCCGACGATGCGGCCGGGAACAAAGCCAGTGGACAGACCGGTGTCGGTGACATTGGTCCACAGGTCGGCGTAGGTGCTGTAGGCGCCAGTACCGGTAGGGTCCAGGCCCAGCGTGGGGCCGGCGCTGGCCGTCAGCGGCGTCGCCAGCGCGGTGGCCAGCATGGCGATGGCCAGCGCAATTGGAGAGGTTTTCATGAATGCTCCTGAAGGTGAGGCCAAGGGAATCGAGGCCGTGAGGAGCTAAGAGCAAAAGCCTTGCCAGCAAAGGCGTGCTTTTGAAATCAATGACTTAGGATTTGCTGGACGAGGCAGTGTAAAAAATTCCGTCACTGCGCAGCTTTGAGCCGGCGTGCCGGCACACCGCCCCAGACTTCGCCCGCGGCAATCTGGGTGTCCTTGGTGACCACCGCGCCGGTCGAGACGATGGCGTTGTCGCCGATCTGCACGCCCGCCATCACCACCGCCTTGGCGCCGATCGTGACGGTGTTGCCGATGTGGACCGCCTTGAGTTCCAGCCGCGCGCCTTCAATCACGTGCGCGAAGATCACGGCATCGTGGCCGATGATGGTGTTGCTGCCGATGTAGGTGAGCGGCGGGTCGAGCAGCACGCCCGCGCTGTAGGTGTTGGCGCCCAGCCTGGCGCCCAGTGCGAGATAGATCAGCCGCTGGAGTGGCACCGGAATGAAGTAGGTGCGTATCAGCGAATTGAACAGCAGCAGATAGAACAGGATGTTGACGTTGGCGACCAGCTCATCGCGTGAATTCTCCGCCACCTCGCCTTCGCGCAGCGGCAGCGCCAGCAGGAACAGGCGGTACACCAGGAACGCGGACAGGTAGATCAGCAGCACGGCCAGCAGCAGCAGCGCCACACCGCGAAAATCGCTGGGTGGCAGTTGGCGGGCGAGCAGCGCGGTACCGCCGATTCCCAGCAGCAGTATCAACATCAGCAGGCTGATGAAGACGGCGATCTGGCCCGGTTTGATGGCGCGCATTACCGTTCTCCCGGCACCACCAGCAGATCGCGCAAGGGGCGGCGCAAGGAACGCGATATGGCCGGCTCGCCCGCACCGATGCGGCCCATGAAGACCGCCGTCGCCCAATCCTGCTGGCCCACCAGCGCTTCGCCGTGGCGCGACAGCTCGGCTGCGCGCGTCAGCATGCCAGGGGTCTCGGAAAATTTGCGGCGCTCGCGCACATAGCGCGAGAAGATGAGCGGCGTCAGCTCCGGCTGCAGTTGCAGTCCTTGCGCGGTGGCGGTCAGCCAGAAGCGCTGCATGGCGCGGCCGGCGGCAAGATAGTCATCGATGCGCTGCGGCGGCTGGTCGGCCACCAGCACGAAATGCGCGGCGCAAGCGAGGCTGGGGATCAGGTCCATCTGCACGCGCGGCGCCAGCGTACCGGCCAGCCACGTATTGAAGAACTGCACGCGCTTCCAGTCCTGCATCACCCAGCGCATCAGCCTGGTGGTCATGGCATCCGCGCCGAGCGCCTGATCGGGGATGCGGTCTTCGCTGTAGCGGGCATTCCACTCGATGATGGACTTGTGCACCTGATGCGCTTCCGGCATGGTCAGGCGCAGCTTGGCGTTGTTGAACATGAGGCGCGCAGCGGCCAGGCGCTGGGCGCCTTCCAGCCAGTGCACCCGATAGCCTTGCGGCAGGGCGATCGCCAGGGCGGATTTTTCCGCTGCCGTCAGCGCGCGGCGGCTCAGCGCGCGCCGCTGCACGCTGCGTTGCAGGATGGCGCCGGCCAGCGGATCGGCCTCCAGGCCCGGCGCCAGCGTGAAATCGACACTCAGCGTCGGCTGCGTATCGGGCGTGTCAGCGTGGCGCGTACTGCGCATTTCCAGCCCAAACGTGCTGGCGGCGATGGCCATGGTTTCCAGCAGCGCACCGATCGACATTTGGCTGGGGTGGCCATCCAGATCGTAGACACAATGGTCGCGCGTGTCGTGGCCATGGATGACCAGCTGGCGCGGGCCGAGTATCTCAAAGCGCCACGGCTGCGTGTTGTCGCCGCTGGGCGCCCAGCGCGCCAGCTCGAGGATGCGTTCCAGCGTTGCGTCCAGCTGCGGTACCGTCGTGCTCATGTCTGCTCTCCGGGCCGGCGGCGTCTGGCCAGCATCATCGCCAGCCGTTGCAGCGGATGGCGGTTGCCGCCGGGGCGCCAGGTACGCACCAGCTTGTTGCGGTAGGCGTCGAACTGGTAGCCGCGCGGGGCCGCCAGCACCTCGCCCCGCTGTAATAAAATTTTCAGGGCCTCGGTGGCAGCGGCGCCGGCGCACAGCTCGCAGCCCATGATGGTGGACGGGCCACGCTGCTCCTTGAGGTTGATGCTTGACGGATCGACCAGGTAGCCGCCATGCAGGCCGGCCGGCGCCAGCCCGACCAGGAAGCGCAGCGCTTTTTCGAGATCCGGCTTGTCGCCCCAATCAAAGTATTCTTCAAACGTCATATGTCCCGGCAGGAAGTTGAGTACCGCAGTGCCCATGCCCAATGGCGCGGCAGTGATGGCGGGAATATTCAGCCGTGCGCAGGCGGCGAAGGTGGTCTGCCGCGCGCCAAAGGCAAAGAAGTCGAGGCCATCCACGTATAAGTCTACACCCTCAAAGAAGCTGGCCAGATTGTCCTCGTTGACGCCGTTGGGAAAACGCACCAGCTGCAGCCCGGGGTTGATGTCCAGCGCCATGGCCGCCAGCACATTCACCTTGGGTTGGCCCAGCGTCGAGACGTTGGCGCCAACCTGGCGGTTGAAGTTGGCAAGGTCGAAGGTATCGAAGTCGGCAATGTGGAAGGCGCCGATGCCCAGCCGCGCCAGCGTCAGCAAATGGACACCGCCAACCCCGCCCATGCCGGCAATCGCGATGCGCTTGCCGCGCAAGATGGCCTGCTCATCCGGCGTGACCCAGCCGATGTTGCGCGCAAAAGCCTGTTGGTAAATATAAGGTGCCATCTGCGTTAGATGGCGTCGCCCGCCGAGAAGTTCCGCCGTCGACGAAAAAAAACCGGCTCACTGGGAGCCGGTCTGTCTCAGCAACAACCGCCGCGCTTGCCTGCGCCGCCGTAGCGCGCCTCCTGACGTTCGCGGAAAAATTCCTCGTACGTCATGTAGGGCTCGCCGGGATGGGTGGTTTCCCGGTGCGTCACATACGCATCGTAGTCCGGCAAGCCCATCATCAGGCGCATGCTCTGCCCGAGATAGCGGCCGGCCTTGGCGATCTCGCCCAGCATCACTGCACCTTGGCGGTGGTCAGTACCATCGGGCTTTCGTTGGCGGTCGGCTTGCTGGCGGCACGTGCGGCCTGCACGGTGCGGGCGCCAAAGATCAGCACGCTCAGCACAACGATCACGAAGAAGCCAGCCAGCGAGGCATCCAGATAATCGTTGAAGATCACCTGCTGCATCTGGGCGATGGACTTGGCGGGGGCCAGGATCTTGCCCTCATCCAGCGCGGCCTGGTACTTGGCGGCGTGGGCCAGGAAACCGACTTTCGGGTTGGCGTCGAAAATCTTCTGCCAGCCTGCCGTCAGCGTGCACAGCAGCAGCCACACGGTCGGCACGATGGTGACCCAGGCGTACTGGCCACGCTTCATCTTGAACAGCACGCAGGTGCCGAGGATCAGCGCGATCGCCGCCAGCATCTGGTTGGCGATACCGAACAGCGGCCACAGCGTATTGATGCCGCCCAGCGGATCGACCACGCCCTGGTACAGGAAGTAGCCCCAGGCCGCCACGCACAGGCCGGTCGCGATCAGGTTGGCCACCGTGTTTTCAGTCTTCTTCATGGTCGGGATAAACGCGCCCAGCAAATCCTGCAGCATGAAGCGGCCGGCGCGGGTACCCGCATCCACCGCGGTCAGGATGAACAGTGCCTCAAACAGAATCGCAAAGTGGTACCAGAACGCCATCATCTCACGGCCGCCCAGCACGCCGGACAGGATGTGCGCCATGCCCACCGCCAGCGTCGGCGCGCCACCCGCGCGCGAGATGATGCTGTGCTCGCCAACATCCTTGGCGGTCTGCGTCAGCATTTCCGGCGTAATGAAGAAGCCCATCTGCGACACCGCGTGCGCGGCAGATTCCGCCGTCGTGCCCAGCAGCGCCGCTGGCGAGTTCATCGCGAAGTACACGCCAGGATCGATGGTCGAGGCCGCCACCAGCGCCATGATCGCCACAAACGACTCCATCAGCATCGCGCCATAGCCGATGAAGCGCGCATGGGTTTCGTTCTCGATCATCTTCGGCGTAGTGCCCGACGAGATCAGCGCGTGGAAGCCGGACACGGCGCCGCAAGCGATGGTGATAAACAGGAACGGGAACAGCGAACCAGCCCAGACCGGACCGGTGCCGTCAATGAACTTGGTCAGCGCCGGCATTTGCAGATGCGGCGCCACAATCAGGATGCCCAGCGCCAGGCCGACAATGGTGCCGATTTTGAGGAAGGTCGACAGATAATCGCGCGGCGCCAGCAGCAGCCACACCGGCAGCACCGACGCGACAAAGCCGTAGCCAATCAGCATCCAGGTCAGTTCGGTGCCGGTGAAGGTAAACATCGGCGCCAGCGCAGGATTTTCCTGCACCCACTGGCCGCCGAAGATCGCGCCCATCAGCAGCACAAAGCCGATGATCGACACCTCGCCAATGCGGCCGACGCGGATGAAGCGCGAATACACGCCCATGAACAGCGCGATCGGAATAGTGGCCATCACCGTAAAGCTGCCCCAAGGCGAGCCGGTCAGCGCCTTCACCACGATCAGCGCCAGCACCGCGAGGATGATGACCATAATCATGAAGGTTCCCAGCAGCGCGATATTGCCCGGAATCGCGCCCAGTTCCGACTTGATCAGATCGCCCAGCGAGCGGCCATCACGGCGCATCGAAATGAACAGCACGATGAAATCCTGCACCGCGCCGGCAAACACCACGCCGGCCAGTATCCACAGCATGCCCGGCAGATAGCCCATCTGCGCGGCCAGCACCGGACCGACCAGCGGGCCGGCGCCGGCGATGGCGGCAAAGTGGTGGCCGAACAGCACATACTTATTGGTCGGCACGTGATCGAGGCCATCGTTGAGCTTGTTGGCAGGCGTCATGCGGCGCCCATCCAGGCCCAGCACTTTATCGGCAATGTACAGGCTGTAATAGCGGTAAGCGATCAGATACACGCAGACCGCAGCAATCACGATCCAGATTGCGCTGATCGATTCACCGCGGTGCAGCGCCACGACGCCCAGCGCCGAGGCGCCCAGCACCGCCAGCACCGCCCAGCCCAGCTTGCTGACCAGGGTATTCGGTAGAGTACTCATACATCCTCCAAGGTTGTCTTTAACTCCGGGGTCAGGTCCGTCATTTCTACACAACCTCTGCCGTAGTCTTCGCTACGGTTGGGGTCGTGTAGAAATGACGGACCTGACCCCGGATTTACTTATGAGGAGTATTCACCAAGCTGATAACGGGGGCAAGCGCAGCATTACGCAAGCCTGGTGCGTACAACTACGTAGGACTGGCGCGGCGCACAGGCGTAGAATCCGGGGCTACGGGAATGGAGGGGGCGGCGTCATGAAGTTGCGGCAAAAGGTGATTTTTCTGGCCATTACGCCGCTGATACTGGCGCTGTGCGCGATCGCGCTGGCGGTCCGGCATCAGTCGGTGCTGCTGGCCCAGCAGCAGCGCGAGACGATTCAGCAGGCTTATCTCAGCAGCAAGGAGGCGGAGCTCAAGCATTATGTCGCGCTGGCGTCGCATTCGATTGCCCATCTGTACGACTCGGGCCGCAATGATGAGGCGACGCGCCAGGAAGCCATGCGTATCCTAGGTTCGCTGAGCTATGGCGACGATGGTTATTTCTTCCTGTATGACATGCAGGGCAATACGCTGATGCATCCGCGCCAGCCGGAGCTGGTCGGCCAGAATCTGTTCGGCCTGCGCGATGAGCACGGCCAGCCGACCATCCAGAATCTGCTGCAGCGCGCCAGGGCGGGCGGCGGGCTGGAACGCTATATGTGGGTCAAGCCGTCGACGCAGAAGCCGGTCGCCAAGCTGGGCTATGTGATCGCCATGCCGAAGTGGGGCTGGATGATGGGCACTGGCATTTATCTGGACGATGTCGACCAGGCCCTGGCCAAGGTGGATGTCCAGCAGTCGCGCAATATTCACAGTACCATGTTGTGGATCGCCGGGATTGCGATTGCCGCTGCGGTGGCAGTGGCCAGCTCGGGCCTGGCGCTCAATATCAGCGAGCTGCGCGTGGCCGACGCCAAGCTCAAGGTGCTGGCCCAGCGCGTGGTGGAGTCGCAGGAGGAGGAGCGGGCGCGGCTGTCGCGCGATCTGCATGATGGCATCAGTCAGTGGCTGGTGTCGATCAAGCTGCAGATCGAGGCCGGCATCATCCGCCTGACCAGCGGCCTGTCGTCGGGCAAGCCGGAACAGCAGCAGGCGGCGCAGGCGGTGTTTGAACATGCTGCCGACCAGCTCAGCAATGTGATGGCCGAGGTGCGCCGCATTTCGCATAACCTGCGTCCGGCCATCCTGGATGACCTAGGACTGGCGGCAGCCTTGCACCATCTGGCCAAGGAGTACACCCTGAGTAGCGGAACCCCGGTAAACTTCGAGGCATCGGGCCGCACGGATGAATTGCCGGACGTGGCCAATACCGTGCTGTTCCGCCTGGCGCAGGAGGCGCTCACGAATATCGAGCGCCATGCGGGCGCCAGCAGCATCGGCATCACGCTGAGCGGCGAGGCAGAGGGCGTCACGCTGCGCATCCGCGATGACGGCCGTGGTTTTGATGCCGAGGGCATCGCGCTGCATCCCCAGCGCGGCATCGGTTTGCGCAATATGATGGAGCGTATGGATGCGATCGGCGGCCGTTTCGAGATTCTGTCCTCGACCGGCGGCACCATCGTGACGGCCTACGCCGCTAACAACAGTTAAAACGATATGACGAATACGATCAAAATTCTGCTGGTGGATGACCACCCCCTGGTGCGCGATGGCCTGCGCGCGCGGCTGGAGGCCATGCCGCAATTTGAAGTGGTGGCCGAGGCCGGCGGCGCAGCGGAGGCGCTGGAGCAGGCCGCCCGCCATCCCGTCGACCTGGTGCTGATGGACATTAATATGCGCGGCACCAACGGCATCGAGGCGACCGCGCTGTTCAGGCAGGCATTCCCGCGCATTGCGGTGCTGATCCTGTCGATGCACGACAAGGTGGAATACGTGTCGCAAGCGATCCAGGCCGGCGCGCGCGGCTATGTGCTCAAGGATGCGCCTGGCAAGGATATCGTGGTGGCCATCGAGACGGTGATGTCCGGCGGCATCTATTACAGCGCCGCGCTGGCCCGCCAGCTGGCGCAGCCGCAGACCCAGGACAACCAGCTGACCACGCGCGAGCATGAGGTGCTGCGCCATATTGCCAATGGCGAGTCCAACAAGCAGATCGCCCGTGCGCTGGACCTGAGCGTGCGGACCGTGGAAACCCACCGTCTCAACATCAAGCGCAAGCTGGGCATTGAAGGGCAGGCTGAGCTGATCCGCTTCGCCGTGCAAAACGCCCAATGAAACCGCTACCAAGGTGACAAGTGTGGCAGAAATCCCGACGGCCGCTTCTAATACTGTTAAGCAAGTTCTAACAGACCGTGTTTGTACGGCAATATCTGCTATATTCCTGCTCCGACTGCAGATTATTGCAATAGTGCAAAATAACCGTTCCGCGCCCTGAAAATTGGTCTTATACTGGTAGCATTGCTAATTACACTATTATTTGTATGGTATTTGATTGCCTTAAGTCAATGGTTGGTCTAAGATGGCGCGGATAACCTCGATGAGATATTGATGTCTGCGCCTGAAATCAGCCCGTTTCCACTGGTGGAATTACATGCAGTATCCAACGCTCACAATGAGTGGGTGGCACTGGCATTTGCGCTATCGCCCGATGCCGGCGATGCCTTCCAGGCGACGTTGACCCTGTTGAAAACGCCCGACGTGTTTGCCGCGTTGGCGCCGATGGATTGCATCCTTCCCGTCCCGAATCCGCAGTTGCTGGAGCTGTCCCATCTGGAGACGCTGCCGAGCAACCGCGTCATCCTGCGCGTGCCGGCTGCCGCCTGCGCCGACGTCGCCGTGCAGCGCAAACTGTCCAGCTATGCCGATGCCGGCTACCGCATCATGATCGACGGCGTGACCGAGGGATCGACCGCCACCATGTGCGGCGCCCGCTCGCTCATGACGGACGCCTCGATGAGCCTGCCGCCAGTGCTGGCATTGGTGGCGCAGCCGGGCCCGCATCTGGCCATGGGCATGCGCAGCGAAGAACGCATCGCCGAATGCGCCAAGGCCGGCTTCAGCTGGTTTGCCGGCGACTTCGCCAACCATCCCGCTCAGGACGGCAACGCCGGCGACGGCACCTCGCGCAAACGCCTGCTGGCGCTGCTGGGCTTGCTGGCACGCGATGCCGATTCGCGCGAGCTGGAAGTGCTGCTCAAGCAGGATCCTGCGCTGGCCTACCATTTACTCAAACTCGTGAACTCGGCCGCCTTTGCGCTGAGCTCGCCGATCCACAGCTTCGGCCAGGCCATCAATGTCCTGGGCCGCCGCCAGCTGCAACGCTGGCTGCAACTGCTGCTGTACGCGCGTCAGCAGGATGACGGCCTGGCCAATCCGCTGCTGCCGCTGGCGGCCGTGCGCGCCTCCATGATGGAAGGTCTGGCCAAGGCGCTGGACTGGGACCGCGACCAGCAGGACATGGCCTTCGTGGCCGGCGTGTTCTCGTTGCTGGACGTGCTGCTGGCCATGCCGATGACCGAAATCGTCGCCGCGCTGAGCCTGGATCTGGACGTGGTGATGGCGCTGCTGGACCGCGCCGGTCCGCTGGGCGATCTGCTCAAGCTGGTCGAGCAACACGATAGCGCCAGCCTGGAACAGGCCGGCATCTCCCACGAAGCCTATTGGGAAGCGCAGCTGCAGGCTTACCACTGGGCGATTCAGGTGAGCAGGAATATTTAAGCCATGCTCGCGCAACCCGTCACCGACTTCCTGACCAGCAGCGCGGCTTTGTGCGACGCGGTGCTGCGTTTGCGCGGCCATGCGCTGACGGAGGAGTTGGGGCGCATCGTCCGTGCCGTGCTCAACAGCCCGCTCGGCGAATACATCCCGGCCGACTCCGCCTCGATGCTGCTGACGCCGCCGATGGACGCGGCAGTTGCAGCCAACGATGACGCGGTGCCCAGCCTGAGCCAGGACGTCTGCTTTGACGACCATTATTTCGGCCGCTTCGTGGTGTCCGGCGGCGCCCATTACAGCGAGCTGGACCGTCAGCACCTGGCCAGCCTGGCCAGTCTGCTGGGCAGCGTGCTGCAAGTGCATTCGGTGGCGCAGCGCACCACCCACGCCTATGTGCAGGTGGAAGCCAAGCTGCAGCACCAGTCGCAAATCCTCGACCACATCCATGAGTCGGTGCTGACCATGGACATGAGCGGTTTCATCATCAGCTGGAACAAGGGCGCCGAGCGCCTGTTTGGCTACACCGCAGTGGAAGCGGTGGGGCGCAACATCCTGTTCCTTTACGATGAGGAAGACATCGGCTTCCACGACGCCTTCCTGGAGCAGGGCGGCCGGCTCATGGAAGTGCGGCGCAAAAAGAAAAATGGTGAAGTGTTCTGGGCCAGTCTGTCGCTGTCGCCGCTGTGCGACATCAATGACCGCTCGATCGGCCTGATCGCCTACCTGACCGACATCACCGAACGCAAGATGGCCGAGGAACGCATCCACCATCTGGCCTACTACGACGCGCTGACCAGCCTGCCGAACCGCACGCTGCTGACCAAGCTCGTTGACCAGGCCCTGATGGTGGCGCAGCGTAACAAGGCGCACGGCTGCGTGCTGTTCATCGACCTCAACCGCTTCAAGCTCATCAACGACACGCTGGGCCGCAAGATCGGCGACCAGCTGCTGGTGGAAGTGGCGCGGCGCTTCCGCACCGTGCTGCGCGACCAGGACCTGGTGGCGCGGCTGGGCGGCGACGAATTCGCCGTCGGCCTGTTCGATATCGGCCAGCACTTCGAAGCCAGCATGGTGGCGCAAAAACTGCTCGCCACCTTGAATGCACCGATCCTGATAGACGGCCACGACCTGCGCGTCGGCGGCAGCATCGGCATCAGCGTCTATCCGCAGGATGGGCACGATGCGGAAACCCTGCTGCGTCTGGCCGACATCGCCATGTACCGCGCCAAGCAAGAGGGCGGGGCGGATGGCGACCATGTCGCCTTCTACAGCCAGGACATGAACCAGGGCATGCAGGAACGCATGCGCATCGAAACCGGCCTGCGCAATGCGCTGGGCAACGGCGAACTGCTGCTGCACTACCAGCCCAAATACTCCATCCCGGACGGCAAGATCATCGGCGCCGAAGCGCTGGTGCGCTGGCGCCATCCCGTGCGCGGACTGGTGCCGCCGTCGGAATTCATCCCGCTGGCCGAGGCGACCGGGCTCGTGGTGCAAGTCGGCGAATGGGTGCTAGAGACCGCCTGCGCGCAGGCACAGGCATGGAAAGACGCCGGCCTGCCGCCGATCCGTCTGGCCGTGAACGTCTCGGCCCGCGAATTCACCGCCACCTTGCCGGGACGCGTGAGCGATACCTTGAAACGCTACGGCCTGGAGCCATCGTGGCTGGAACTGGAAATCACCGAAAGCACGCTGATGCACAACATCGACCGCGTGATCGGCATTATGGACCGGATCACCGCCCTGGGCGTGACCTTGTCGCTGGATGACTTCGGCACTGGCTACTCATCGCTGTCCTACCTCAAGCGCTTCCCGATCGATACGCTGAAGATCGACCGCTCGTTCACCATCGGCATTCCGGGCGACCCGAACGATTGCGCCATTGCCAACACCATCATCTCGATCGCCCAGCAGCTCAAGCACAAAGTGATAGCGGAAGGCGTGGAGACTGTAGAACAGCTGGCGTTCCTGAAAAATTCCGGCTGTGACGAGGTGCAGGGCTACCTGTTCTCGCAGCCGCTGGAGGCCGAAGCGTTTGAACGGGCACTGAGGGAGAATTGGCGCCCAGGAAGATCTTCCCGGGCAGCGTAAGAAATCTGTATAATGTTGCACACTTAGGAAGCGTGGCCGAGTGGTTGAAGGCAACAGTCTTGAAAACTGTCGACGGTTTACGCCGTTCGTGAGTTCGAATCTCACCGCTTCCGCCAAGAAATAAATAAACCGCCGAAAGGCGGTTTTTTATTTTGTGGCGGAAGCGCGCAAGGCCCCTGCGGGCCTTGCGCGTGAGATTCGAAGGGCATGGCCCTACAGGGCCATCCCGCTCCGAATCGCCCATCTGCTGGCGCAAGGCGCCAGTCCCGCGCGCCGAGGGCGCGCGTTCCACACCTAATTCTCCATCTAAGCTCAGCCCTTGTAGCAATGAAGTATCGGCTTTTTTGATATCAATTCCGTGTGTGTATTAATCTGTTAGCTCAAAGATAAAGGCAGGGATTTTTTCTAATCCGAGACTTAAGGCACAGATTGCTCGATGATGGCCATCAAATCTAAACATTTGGTAAGGTAAATCAAATTGCTCGACATTTGCTAAAAGAATTGGCTTACGTACACCATCTTTCTTAATACTCTTCGCCAGTTCTTGAAATTTTCTAGCTTTTGCTAATGCAATAGTTGCATTTTGACCATGGCTGCGAATTTGTATTTCTTGAACGTAGGCGCTTTTTTCTAAATCATTTTCCTTAGTGCGGAGAACTTGCAAGTAAATATCGGTTTCATCACTATTTTTTCGCAGCGCAGATTCAACAGAAATGGATTTTGCTCGAACGCTAATAATTTTTGGCACAGGAAGTTCTTTGGGGTATCTTTTTGTTGTTGAGACCCAATTTTTTCTAAATGCTAGATGCGTACCGGGCCAAACGAGATGACTCAAGGCGTGTACTTGCGTGAGGGGAGAAAGACTTTCCAATTCAGTGAACTTCGATTGGCCGATATTCATTTTAATTTTCTTATTTAATAAATTATTAATTTTTATTGAGTTGTAAGCTTTTAAAAATGAAGTAATACGGAATGGGAAAATATTGGCGTGCTAAATGCTGTTATTTTCTATGAAATTTAAAATTTAATTAAGAAAAAATTGCATTTTGTATAAACGGCGTTGTATCAGAACATCATAATTTTGCTAAAAAATCTATATTTCAAGACGAAATTATGGCAATCGAACAACCACCAGACGTGCCTACTTTATGTGGGAGAACTATTGATGCACCTACCGATAGAGGCTTGAAAACTGTCGACGGTTTACGCCGTTCATGAGTTCGAATCTTATCGCTTCCGCTAGCTAAGTCACGATATCGCCATTTGGTGTGAGTACACCTGACAACTAGGCGCGTCGCGTCTGCGAAATGAGACGACAGCACTCAGTTGGCTGGCGGAATGCAATCAGTCACAGCGGAACTGGCGCACTAACTCGACTCGGTGGTTCTCGATGGGCATTGGCGCTTGAGTGGCAAGCATGGCCTGCATGCCGCGTGTCGATTCGCCTTGGGTTCGGGCATCCCGGTTTACTCGGTCGGCACGTCGACGTTCGCTAATGCGACAGAACCTGTCCGCCGCCCTGAGCCCGCGAAACGTACCTACGACACAGTTCAAACGCAACTGAGGTCGTCTCATAAGTCCCAGCGCCTGGCCAGGATTGTTACCGAAATAAGTGAAGTCAATGCATGTCATGTCATCAACATTTCATCATTGTTACGTAAGTTGTCGCCTGCATGACTTCAGTTTTCATGTTTCCCTGACAATCGACTTGGATCAATCAAATGCATATTTTCAAATTCGCGCTCGCCCTCACGCAGGTGCAGGCATGAGCCGTCGTGACTTCCTTCGCAAAATGGGCAAGTCGGCCGGCGCCAGTGCCGTGCTTGCGACCTTTCCACCGTCCATCCAAAAGGCGCTGGCCCTCCCGGCCAACCAGCGCACTCGCAGCCTGCAGGATGTTGAGCATATCGTTGTGCTGACGCAGGAGAACCGCAGTTTCGACCATTACTTTGGCACCCTGGAAGGGGTGAGGGGATTCGGTGATCCCTTTCCGATTCCGGTGATGGACCGGCAAAATCTCTTCAATCGCAAATCGGTCTTCGTGCAGCGCTCTGTCGGCGGGGCGCCGGTGCCTGGCCGGCCCAACTGGCCGCAGGGCAGCGCCATCGCGCCGTTCCGGCTCAACACGGTGCAGGACTTTCCAGTCATGCGCGTGGCCGGGACGCCGCATGCCTGGCTCGACGCCCAGCTGGCGTGGGACCAGGGTCGGATGAATGACTGGTGCACGGTCAAGCAGAACCGCGCGATGGGCTATTACGCTGATGCCGACATTCCCTTCCAGTTCGCGCTCGCGCGTGCCTTTACCATCTGCGACCACTATCACTGCGCAACCCAGACCGGTACCAACACCAACCGGCTGTTTCTGTTCAGCGGCCACAACGATCCGCTGGCCGCTGCCGGCGGCCCATCGACTGATAACAGCCGCGACGACTTCAACCCGGACATGTCCACCGACTACTTGTGGACCACCTATCCGGAGCGGCTTGAAGCGGCAGGTGTCAGCTGGCAGGTTTACCAGAACATGGCGGACAACTTCACCGATAACTCGCTGGCGGGATTCCGCTCTTTCCGCAACGCGTGGTATCGCCGGCCGGGCTATTCGCAATCCCTGCGCGATCGCGGCACCACGACGCGTGACCTCGATCTGCTCAAGGCCGACGTGCTGGCCAACCGCCTGCCGCAGGTCAGCTGGGTCGTCGCGACCGCCGAAGGCTCCGAACACCCGGGTCCCTCCAGTCCGGCGTCGGGCGCCGACTACATCGCGCGCGTGCTGGACGCCCTGACCGCCAATCCTGATAGCTGGAGCAAGACGGTCCTGATCATCAACTTCGATGAGAATGACGGCTTCTTCGACCACATGCCACCGCCAGCGGTGCCTGCGTACACGAGTTACAGCAGCAATCCGGCGCAGTCGCAGCTGGCCGGTGCGTCGACCGTCGATACGACCGGCGAGTACCATCACGTACTCAACGGCGCCGATGCCCGTACACACCATCGCCCCTACGGGCTCGGGCCGCGCGTTCCGATGTATGTGATCTCGCCGTGGACCAAGGGCGGCTGGGTGAATTCGCAGGTGTTCGACCACACATCGGTGGTGCGTTTCATCGAGGCGCGTTTCGGCGTGCGCGAGCCGCTGATCAGCCCATGGCGCCGTGCGGTGAGCGGCAACCTGCTGTCCTGTTTCGACTTCGCCAACCCGAACGACAACGGCTTCACGCAACTGCTGCCGGAAACCGCTGCGCGGCGTTCGATGGCGATGAGTCTGCCAAACACCAAGATCCCCGCAACGCCGACCACGCTGACGGCGCCGGTTCAGGCTGCCGGTGTGCGTCCGGCGCGCGCTCTGCCCTACGAACTCCAGGTGCAGGCACAGGTGCCGGTCGGCGGCGGCCTGGTGGAGCTCAGCTTCGACAACCTGGGCGAAGCCGGCGCGGTGTTTCATGTGTACGACCGCCTGGCGTTGGAACAGGTCCCGCGCCGCTATACGGTCGAACCTGGCAAACAGCTCAAAGGCCGCTGGAACACTGTATCTGCCTACGATCTCTGGGTACTGGGACCGAACGGCTTTCACCGCCACATCGTCGGCGACGTGCGTGGCGACGGCAACGCTGCATGGCCGGAAATCAGCCTGCGCGCCGAACGCAGCGCCGGCGAGCTGCTGATTGACCTGGTCAACAACGGCGCCCAGCCGTGCACCTTCGAACTCACCGCCAACAAGTATTACGCGAACAAGCCGTTGCAAGTGCGCGTCGTCGCCCGCTCGAGAAGCACCGTCCGGCTTCCCTTGGTATCGAGTTCCAACTGGTACGACTACAGCCTGCGTGTGGTTGGTATGCCGGGCTGGTTGCGCCGCTTCGCCGGCCATCTGGAAAACGGTTTGCCGTCCATCAGTGACCCGGCGATGAACGGGGCAGCGCAACTTGACCAGTACCGCGTCATTTGACTTTTATAAGGAGCTTTTCATGAAGTACAGATTTTTTGTTGCCGCGGCCTTGTTCGCCCTGGCGTGCAGTGCCAAGGCTGACGTCATTTACGGTCAGAACCTCGTTGTCAACGGTGATGCCGAAGCCGGTGTGAGCGGCTGGACCGCCTACCCGGGTTACAGCATGGTGCAGTCGGTGGACTATGGCAGCAACTGGGTGCTGCCCACCCAGCCTGGTCCGGTCAATCGCGGCACGAAGATGTTCGCCGGCCTCGGGCAGTATGCTGTGGGCTATCAGACCCTGGACTTCGGCGTGGCGACGGCCAAGAGCAGTTCCTATTACCTGAGCGGATGGCTCGGCGGCTGGGCCAGCCAGGGTGATAACGCACTGTTCTTTGTGCAGTTTCTCGATGCGGAAAACAATGCGATAGGCAGCGCCGCGATCGGTCCTGTCACCCCGCAGGATCGCGGCAACCAGACAGGCCTGTACTACCGCGAGTCCGTGGGAATCATGCCTGCTGGTACCAGCAAGCTGTCGTTCTGGCTGTCGATGGAGCGTCTCGCTTCGAACGACAACGATGGCTACGCAGATAACCTGTCCTTCATCGCGCGGGAGATTACCAGCCCGGTACCGGAACCGGGCATGGCGTCGATGTTCTTACTGGGCTTGGGCACGTTGGTCGGGGTGCTCCGCCGCAACACGCGCGCGCAGATGTCGTAACTGGGGCCAGACGACATCAATCAGCAGCGCGAACGCCGTTGCTGTTGAGGTGTACGGCATGGCGGAACGCACCTCCTGTCCACCATGCGGCACGGAGGCACTGGTAATTCCGGAGGAATGCAAGCTTTTGCAAGCTTTCCTCCGGCCTTGCATTCTGTACAATGCGGGCGCGACGGTGGGTGTCGCGGTTTCCGGAGTGTTGTAATGGCTGTACCGATGCTGTTCCGCGGCTATGCCGCGCTGTTGTTGCTGGTGGGCGTACTGCTCGCGCCATGTCGTGCGGTGGCCGATGCGGATATGAGTCTGCCGTTGCAAGGTGCCAATGCGGCGTGGCTGCGTGACCCGTCCGGTCAGCTCGTGGTGGCGGATGTCGTGGCGCGTGCCGCTGCATTCCAGGCGATGCAGGATGGCAGCCTGAGCAAAGGCTACACGCGCGATGTCTACTGGCTGCGGCTGATACTGCCTGCCGACCTGGAAGGCAGGCACTGGCTGGAAGTGCCACCCGCCGTGCTGGACGATGTCCGTGTTTATTTGCCACGTCATGGCGGCGGCTGGGAGGAGCGGCGCAGCGGCGACCGTTTGCCGTTCAGCAGCCACGAAGCGCCTTACCGTAGCGCGGCATTTCATCTCGACGCCGCCCACGCCGGCCAGATCCTCTATCTACGCATTCAAACCACCAGCATGATGGCGGCTGTGCCGCGCCTGTGGCATGACCACGCGCTGCGCGCCGAGGCGGATGCGGAGTTGCTGGGCTTTGGCCTGTATCTGGGCCTGATGATTACGGTGGCGCTGTTCAATCTGGTCGGCTGGTTCATGATGCGGCGCCCGTTATATGGCGTGTTCTCGCTGTTCGTCATCTGCGATGTGCTGCGCTGGATGGCGCTGGATGGCACCGCCAATCAGTTTTTCTTTCCGCATCATCCGGCGATTGTGGCGACCTTGGTCACGCCTTTGCTGGGGGCCTTGGGCATCACCGGTGCGCTCTGCCAGATTAGCCTGTTGCAGCTGGACCGCCAGCAACCCTTCCTGCTGCGCTACTACTACGTCGTCATCGTGCTGGGCGTGCTGATTATGCTGACGCCGCTGATTGGCAATGTCGGCCTGCTGTCGACCGTGTTTTTCTACATGCTGCTGTTTGCACCGCTGTTGATGCTGCGCGCCTATCTGCGTTTGTGGCGCAGTGGCAGTCTGGCGAGCCGTCTGGTAGCGGTGGCGATGCCGGTGCATTTCCTGCTGATGTTGCCCAGTAATCTGAGCGTGCTGGCGCTGCTGCCTTACGATCCGGCGACGATGCGTCTGGCGCATTTCACGGACGTGCCGCTGGTGCTGCTACTGCACGCCAGTATCATGCTGCGGGGACGCGAGGCCAAGCGTGAGCGCAACGCCGCCCTGGCCGCCAGCCAGCGTGAACGTGAGGCGCGTGAAGAGCAGGGCCAGTTCCTGGCGATGATTACGCATGAAGTCCGCACGCCGATCGCGGTGATCGACGCTGCCGCCTACAGCCTGCGTCTGCTCGATCAGGCGGGCGCCGATGCCAGCCCGCGCACCGCGCGTTACGCCAATATCGACCTGGCTGTGCGCCGCATGAAGACGCTGATGGAGCTGGCCGAAACCCATGGCCGTCTGGCACCGGGCGAGACAGCAGTGGAAGCCGCTCCGCTGGATCTGGCACAGCTCACGCGCGAGACGCTGGCGGCACTGGAGCCAGCTGCGTCAGCCAGGGTGGCCTTGAGCGTGGCGCCGGACGACACGCTGCCGCCTTTGCGCGGCGATGCCCGGCTGCTGTACTTCGCGTTGCTCAATCTGCTCGATAACAGCCTCAAGTACGCCAGGCCGGACAGCCGCATAGACGTCGCCATCGCGCCACGCACACGCGGCGTGGTCTGGCAGATCCGCGACTTCGGCTGCGGTGTGCCGCCTGCAATGGCTGAAGCGATTTTCGAGAAATATCACCGGCTGGATGAAACCGCCGACCAGCCCGGACTGGGACTGGGCTTGCCGCTAGCGCGCCAGATCACTGAACGCCATGGCGGCCATCTGCGGCTGGATCAGGGCTGGCGTGCGGGCGCCAGTTTTGAGCTGTGGCTGCCGGAGGCGGCATGAGCGGCGCGCCTATCGCACTGGTCGAAGACAACGCCAGCCTGCGCGCCGAACTGGCGTTTTACCTGGAGCATGCCGGCTACCACGTGACCGGCTTGCGCGACGGTGTCGAGCTCGACGTTCATCTGGCCAGGCAGCCTTGCCGCCTGGTGGTGCTGGACCTCGGCCTGCCCGGCGAAGATGGCTTGGCCATCAGCACGCGCTTGCGCCGCAGCCATCCGCATCTGGGGCTGGTGATGCTGACTGCACGCGGGATGGCGCGTGACCGGCTGGCCGGCTTGCAGACCGGCGCGGACTACTACCTCGTCAAGCCTGCACCACCGGAGGAACTGCTGGCCATCATCGGCAACCTGCTGTTGCGCCTGGCGCCAGCGCAGCCCGTGCAGGCGCCAAGCGCCAGTTGGCAACTGCGTCTGCGCAGCCGTACCCTGGCCGCGCCGGACGGGGTGCAAGTCGATCTGACGCATATGGAAAGTGTCCTGCTGCAGACTTTGCAGGCCAGTGCACCAGCGCCTGCCAGCCGGCGTCAGCTGGTCGAGGCGCTGGGTGGCAATTATCTGCAATTCGAGGAGCGGCGTCTGGAGGTGGCCATCAGCCGCCTGCGCAGCAAATTGGCCCAGGTCTGGCCGGACACGGAAGCGCTGCGTGCCGCACGTGGCATCGGCTATCTGCTGACCTTGCCCTGCGAGCGCAGCGAGGACTGATATCAAACTTTAACATTCGTTTCTAATTTGAAAGCATTTGCAAGCTTAAGCGTGCATCAATTTCCTATCCTTGCGTCTTCGCCGGTTCGGCGCTCATTCAATTTGCAAGGAGTGGTTCATGGGTACTTATACGCAGCAGCTGCAGCAGCTTTACATCGCCTATTTCAAACGTCCGGCGGATGTGGCCGGACTGGCAATGTGGGAGCAGGTGGCAACGACCAAGGGCATGGATGCCGTGCACGCTGCGTTCACTCACTCGCAGGAATACCGTGATTTGTACGCCAGCCTGAACAACGAACAGGCCGTGAACACGCTGTACCAGAATCTGTTTGGCCGTGATGGCGAACCGGAAGGCCTGGCGTTCTGGCGCCAGCAGCTGGACAGCGGCAAACTGACGCTGGAGACGCTGGCGTCCGCGATGATCGCCACCACTGCCGCCGACGATGTGGCAGCGCTGGCGCACAAAACCGCGGCCGCAACGGCTTTCACCGCTGCCCTCAACAACACCGCCAAGGCCGACGGTTACACCGGTGCTGCTGCCAATGACATTGCACGCGCTTGGCTGGCCACGGTCACTGGCAGCAATGATTCTGCCACCACAGCGACAGCCGCCATGGCGTCGGCCGTGAGCCGCGCGGTGGATGCCGGCCATGGCATCGTCCATGGCAAGCTGGTGGATGGCTATATCTCCGGCGCCACCATCTTTGCCGACGCCAATGGCAACGGCCGGTGGGATCTCGGTGAAGCCAGGGCTGCCACCGACGCGCATGGCAACTTCACACTGCACAATCCGAAAGGTACGCTGATTGCTACGGGCGGCACCGACCTGGGCACCAAGCTGCCGTTCACTGGCATTCTGACGGCACCGGAAGGCGCCACGGTGGTCAACCCGCTGACCACGTTGCAGCAAGCGCTGATCCGCCAGGGGCAGAGTGTCGATCACGCGCAAGCCACGATTGCCAAAGCGTTTGGACTGAGCGTGGCAACCCTGGACTTTGACCAGCGCGATCCGCTGGCCGCAGCCTTCAATGCAGACGCCAGCGTCGCCGATCAGCGCCTGGCCGTGCAGATGCAGGCGGCTGCCGCCAAAATCCAGAATCTGCTGGTCGCCACCAGCCAGACGCTGACCGGCGCCGTCGCTGGCCTGTCGGCAAGCGCTGCTGCTGCGGCGGCAAGCAAGGCGCTGGCCGAGGTGATCGGCCATGACGCGGATGGCGTCGTCAGTCTGGCTGACACGGCCGTGCTGAGCGCAGTGCTGACCGGCGCCGCCGCCCAGGCCGGCGCCAGTCCGCAGCAAACGGCGGCTGTCGCTGCGCTGGCTTCGGGCTTTAGCAGCATCATGGCGGGCACGGCGCAGCATATCGACCGCATCGTGGCCGACAATGCGAGTGGCAGCATGGGCGCCGATCTGGCGCAGGCGCGCATCCTGCAGGTGGAGACCGCTGCCCAGGGCAAGGTGGCTGGCGCCATTCATGATGCGGCTGTCAGCGGCAACATCACGCAAGCGGTGTCGCAACTGACGGGTGAGCAGTTGAATATCGTCGTCATCAGCACCAAGATTGGCGACGTCGTACCCGCCAACGGTAGTGATGGCAGCGCCATCGACATCGTCAATGGCCGTCCCGAGCCGGAACCAGTCACGGTACCGGTCGACAGACAGGCGCCGACCAATCTGAAAGTGAACGACCTGGTGGATTACAGCAGCAGCTACCTGGGCGCGAAGTACGGCGCAATGGTGGTGGCGGGGCACAATCTGGTGCAGACAAGCGGGCAGGGCTTTGGCACGCTGCTGGGCGCGCTGGACACGGACGACAATAGCATCGGCATTGATGTCAGCGGCGCTTTTGCGAACGGTCTCAAACTCGGCGCGACCACCTACAATGCCTTGAGCCAGGTGTTCGTCGGCGTCAATGGCTATCTGACTTTTGGCCAGGGTAGCAGGGTGTATGCGGCCAGCGGCATTGCCGGTTACAAAACGAGCCCGATGATTGCGGCCCAGTTCGACGACATCTTTGCTGGTCCTGGAAGGCCTATCGGCCAGAGCGCAGGCGGCAATTCCACTGGCAGCAATCACATCTACTACGACGTCGACACCGTCAATCATATTGTCACGGTGACCTGGGATGACGTGGCGGCGCTCAGGCCGTCTTATACCAATATCGCAGGCAACGATTACACGCATGGCAATGCCTTCCAAATCCGTCTGCACTGGTTACAGAACAGCGATTTCCTCATCGAATTACGCTATGAGAATATGTCCTGGATCGGCGGTAACCGGGGCTTGCCAACGGCCGGCTGGACTGCCGGGGATGGCGTCAACTATGGCGAGATTCAGGGTTCTGGTACCGAAGCCATGCTGAATCTGGCCAAGCAATCCAACGTCGGCCAGAACGGAGTCTACGTGTGGGAAGTCAAGAACGGCGTGGTGAGCCAGCACCTCATGGATGTGAATGATGCGGCGGGCAAGACCGTGTTCAGCCTGAATGCGACCGATACGACTGCCGGTGAGGTACTGAGCTACGCATTGGATCAAGGCGCGGACAGCCGTTTCACCATCGTCAACGGCAACCAGATCGCAGTTGCCGCGAATGCCCATTTCGACCTTACGCATGAATCCACGGTGACGCTGCCGGTGGTCGTGACGGACAAGGCTGGCAACGCGCTGCACCAGAACATGGTGATCACACTGTTTGCTACGCCGGACACCACGGCGCCAACGCTGTCCGCGTCCAGTCCGTCCAGTGGCGAAGCCAGCATGGCAGTGGATGGCAATATCGTGCTGACCTTCAGCGAGGCGGTGCAGGCCGGTACGGGAAGCATCACGCTGGTGCCGGATGGGAATGGCAGCAGTATTGCGATTGCGGTTGACAGCAGCCAGGTGGTGTTCAATGGTCATACCGTCACCATCAATCCGACGGCCGACCTGCAGGCTGGCGTCACCTACCACGTTGAAATTGGCCATGGCGTGATCGAGGATCTGGCGCACAATGCCTACGCTGGTCTGTCAGGCAGCACGGCGTTGAGCTTTACCACTGCCACCGATACCATCGCGCCGACGCTGGCATCCGCCAATCCGCTGGATGACGCCACGGGCGTCGCGGTGGATAGCAACCTCGTGCTGACGTTCAGCGAAGCGGTGCACGCTGGCGCAGGTTCTATCAAGCTGGTGCAGGATGGCGGCGCTGCCATCGACATCGCGGCAGCCAGCGGCCAGGTGGTCTTCAGCGGCAACACCGTCACCATCAATCCAGCGGCGGATCTCGTCGCGGGCGCGAACTACCATGTCGAGGTCGGTGGCGACGCGATTCTGGATGCGGCCAATAACGCGTTTGCTGGCATCGCCAATGCCACCACGCTGAACTTCAGCACTGCGGCAGCAGTCGACACCACCCCGCCGTCCATGATGGCCGCAATATCGTCGATCGACAGGACCAATGCCGTACCGACCGCCAATGTGAAGGTGTACTTCGATGAGGATGTGAAGGCCGGCAGCGGCAATATCGAGTTCTACTACGACACCGGCTCAGGCCTGCATCTGGAGGCCACGGTGGCTGTCAACAGCAGCGCAGTCAGCTTCGACGGCCACACCATGAAGATCGACCTCGCCAATGAGCTGCACTGGACGCCAGGGCAGAACTATCAGGTGGTGGCCCACATGGCGTCCGGTGTCGTGATTGACCTCGTCGGCAACGCCTATGCGGGCTTCCAGGATCAGACTACGCTGCACTTTTCCCTTAGCTGACTTTCTATTGCATGAACCAGCCATGACTGACCACGATTGACTGGCCGGTCAGTGCATTGGATGGGAAGGCCGCCAGGAATAGCGCGGTTTGGGCGACATCGTCGACGGTGGTGAATTCGCCGTCGACGGTTTCTTTCAGCATCACTTTCTTGATGACGTCATCTTCGCTGATGCCCAGTTCCTTGGCCTGCTCGGGAATCTGCTTTTCCACCAGCGGCGTGCGGACGAAGCCGGGGCAGATGACGTTGGCGCGCACGCCGTGGGCGGCGCCTTCCTTGGCCACGGTTTTGCACAGGCCAACCAGGCCGTGCTTGGCGGTGACGTACGGCGCTTTCAGCACCGAGGCTTCTTTCGAGTGCACCGAGCCCATGTAGATCACACTGCCGCCGCGCTTCTGCGCATACATGCGCTTGAGGCAGGCGCGCGTGGTCAGGAAGGCGCCGTCGAGGTGGATCGCCAGCATTTTCTTCCAGTCGGCAAACGCGAAAGTATCAACCGGTGCGACGATCTGGATGCCGGCATTGGACACCAGAATGTCGATGCCGCCCAGCTTGTCTGCAGCAGCGGCGATGCCGGTATCGACCTGTTCTTCATTGGTGACGTCCATCGCCACGGCAATCGCGCGCTGGCCCGAGGGATCGAGCTCGGTGGCGACGGCCTGCGCCGATTCCAGGTTGAGGTCGGCAATGACGACTTTGGCGCCGTTCTGGAAATACACGGTGGCGATCTGTTTGCCGATGCCGCTGGCGGCGCCGGTGACGACAGCTACTTTGTCTTGAAGGTTCATCTTGTTCTCTTTAAGTAGGTTGAGCCGGCTTCGTCAGGAAGTCGAAGACGGCCGGGTTGTTATCGATACATGGGAGTTTGAGAATTTCTTCATGCGCGAGCGTGGTGTCGGCGTCGGTATAGCCGGCCTGCCAGTGCTCGGTCATGGTCCTGCGCGAGAATTCCACATCCTTGTACTGGCCCTCGTACGTCGCCGAGCGATACACCAGTTCGACGATGTTGTAGAGCGCGGGATCAGCCGCTGCCGCCAGTAGCTGGGCCTGCGGCGAGGCTGCAATCTCGGCAGGAATCAGGGCCAGCAGTTCGCTCAGCGTGGCGCGTAATTTCTTCACCTTGCGCAGGGAGTCGGTGGCGTTGCGCGTGCGGCTCGAATACTGGATTTCTTTCATGCGCGTGGCCACGCTGGCCAGGTCGCTCGGCAACTCGCCGTGCGCGCTCCACAAGTCCACTTGCCACACCAGCGTGTCGAGGCCCGAGCCGTTGGACAGCACCCAGTCCAGCGGCGTGTTCGACACCATGCCGCCATCCCAGTATTTTTCACCATCGATTTCCACCGCATCGAAGCCCGGTGGCAAAGCGCCACTGGCCATGATGTGCTCGGGCCGGATCTGGTCTTTGATGTTGTCGAAATAGGCGAAATTGCCGGTGCGGACGTTGACGGCGCCCACGCTGAGCCGCGTTTCCTTGGCGTTGATACGGTCGAAGTCCACCAGCCGCTCCAGCGTGGCGCGCAGTGGCGTCGTGTCGTAATAGCTGGTGGCGCCGCCGCCATTCCACAGCAGATAGGGCGGCGGCATGCGCGGTGCGAAGAAGCCATTCACACCCTGCATGAAGGCGCGCGCTGCCGCAAGCTGGTTGACACAGGAATGAACGCTGTCGACCAGCGGCACGCCGGTCCAGTAGGGATCGGAGACTCCGCTGTAATTGCCGCTGACCAGTTCCCAGAATTCCCGCAGCCGGGCCACGCGGTTTTCCCTGGCGTTGCCGGCGATGATGGCGCTGTTGATGGCGCCAATCGAGATGCCGGCAATCCAGGTCGGTTCGATGCCGCCTTCCAGCAGGCGCTCGTAGACGCCGGCCTGATAGGCGCCCAGCGCGCCGCCGCCCTGCAGCACCAGCGCGACCGCGCCGAACTCGGAGGCGCTTTTGCTGGCTGGCGTGATACGGGCGTCGTGGGACGCCGTGGGGTCGCGTTTATTCACGTTCCGGTACCGGCACGTTGTAGCCGTTCAGCGTGGTCGAGACCAGTGCGTACAGGCCGACCAGGTAGATCAGTTCGTTGGTGCCATGCTGGCCGAAGGTCTTGACCGCCAGCCGGTACAGCGGTTCCGGCAGCGTGCCGCCGCGGCTCAGCGCATAGGCAAAGTCGAAGGCGACGTTTTCGTCTTTGGACAAATCAGTGGGTTTCAGGTCGGCGACCAGCGCGGCCAGGCGTTCTTCGGACATGCCTTCTTTTTCCGCGACCGCGACGTGGGCGTATAGCTCATACGCCGCGTTGTAGCGGGCGCCAACCACCAGAATCGCGATCTGTCGTACGTTGTCGGGCAGGGTGGCGTTGGCGGTCATGGCCAGCGTCAGGTCCCAGATGGCTTTGCCGATGCCGGGCTCGTGCAGCCATGGGTTCCATGGCCCCATCAGCGCGCCATCTTCGCGTTCGACCTTGAAGGCGTTGAAGTTGCTGGCGATGCCTTTGCGCATGCTGTCGTAAAGGCCTTTTTGTTCAGCGGTGAGTTCGTTCGGAGGGATGAGTGGAAGTCGCAATGTAGCCTCGCATGGTTGGGTTAAGGGCGAGGAAACAGGTGGGGTGCTGAGACCTTGTATGTTGCCTCAGCCTTATTCTGGCAGTTTGGCGCTAGATCCGGCGTCCGATTGCGCTGGGAAAACCAGCGGAGACGTTTTGAGCTTGCGCAACCCTTCGTTCGTCGAAGCATGAGCTTGTTTTTGTTTAAGATACGATCAGTTTCCCACGGGTAAATTAAGGACATGCAACCATTTTTAGGGAGACTAGACATGTCCTATGTTTATCAAAAGGCCGCCGAATTAAAGGGTAGGCCCGTTGTGGGGAGTCGGCAATGCGTCGCGCTCGTACAAAAATATGCCGGCGCCCCTACAGCATCCAATTGGCGTCAAGGGGAGGTGGTTTTCGGCAATGCCATGCTCAAAGCTGGCACGGCAATCGCGACGTTTGTGAAGGGCCGTTATCCAAACCAAAATCACGGCAACCACGCGACGTTGTATGTCAGTCAGGCGATTGGTGGTATTTACATCGCTGATCAATGGAAAGCTAAAGGCAAAACGATGATCTTGGTACGACTGATTCGTTCTTTAGGCAAGGACAAGAAGGGCAACTATGTCCATGCCAGTGACAACGCGGATGCATTTTTTGTCATTGAGTGAGAGAGATCATGAATCCATCGAAACAGAAAACCAAGCGGGAGACAAAACAAGTGAAAGCAAGGTGGCAGCCTGTTTGGTTCGTGGTTTTGGCGGGGAGCAGTGCTGCTGCATCGGCGCTGGAATGTCCTCCATTCATTCCCGCAAGCTCCGTGCAAGTTAGTGATGTACCGAAAGGCTGGCATGCCTTTATTGGCTCTCCGCTTTATCTACACGAAGCTGCGCCCATGAGTGGGCCTCCAGAACAGATGGGAGAGCTGTCCGACTTCAAGCAAACCAACGCAAAAGATACCTGGACGAATACGTACAAATTGGATGGTAAATTCGCTGAGGGAAAATGGCTGGCTTGCAGGTATGGGGAGTCGGGGCAGGTAACGTTGAGCAAACGACTGGAGGATAATATCCAGCACTGCGTGTTCACTTATCGAAAAGGTGAACACGTTGGTCAAACCGGGATAACTATTATCTGTAGATAGCACTGATTGAGCCGGCTTCCCGACAACAGTAGTGTTAGTTTATCGGTTCGCTATGGCCAGGAATGCTTTGGCGTTCAGCGAGGCGCCGCCGATCAGGACACCATCGATATCTGGCATGACCAGCAGCGGCGCGGCGTTGTCGGGTTTGACGCTGCCGCCGTAGAGGATGCTGCATGGCGCGTTCAGCTGGCGGCGGATTGTTGCGTGGGCTTGCTGCGCCGTTTCGGCTGATGCGCTGCGGCCCGTGCCGATGGCCCAGACAGGTTCGTAGGCCATGACGATTTGTGCCAGTTGGCTGGAAGAGAGCGCCGTGGTCAGTGCCAGAACTTGCTGCGACAATACTGCTTCGGTTTGTCCGCGCTCGCGTTCGTGCAGTGTTTCTCCCACGCAGACGACGGGTATCAGGCCGGCCTCGAGTGCGCGCAGGGTTTTGCGGGCGACGACAGCGTCGTTCTCGTGGTGATACGTGCGCCATTCCGAGTGGCCGATCAGCACATAATGACAGCCGAACTCGCGCAGCATGGATGCTGATACTTCGCCCGTGTAAGCACCAGCCTCATGCGCGGAGAGATCTTGTGCCCCCAGCCGGATGGTACTGCCGGACAGGATGTGCGCGCACATGGCCAGATAAGGGGAGGGCGCGCAGACAACGACTTCGCAGCCCGGCGCCACTTCAGCAGCGACGATCTCGGCCAGCAGCGCTTTGATGCTGGCGCGGTTTCCGTTCATTTTCCAGTTTCCGATGATGAGCTTGTTGGTCAATGCAGTCTCCTATACAGTCGCCCAGGCTGACGAGCGTGACACGGCATCGTGCCAGCGTGTGAGCGCCCAGGTACGGCGGTCGTTGCAGATGGCGGGTTCAAAGCAGCGTTCTACCTGCCAGTGGTGCTTCAATGCCGCGATATCGCTCCACAGGCCCACACCGAGGCCGGCCAACTGTGCCGCGCCGAGTGCGGTAGTCTCGATGTTGAGCGGACGTAGCACCGGAATACCCAAGGCATCGGCCATCAATTGCAGCAGCAGGTCGCTCTGGGCGCCGCCGCCGTCCACACGCAGTTCGCGCAGCGGCACGCCGGAGTCGGCTTCGATGGCGCGCAGCACATCGACGGTCTGGTACGCAATGCCATCCAGCGCCGCGCGGGCGATATGCTGCCGCGTCGAGCCGCGATGCAGCCCCAGTATGGTTCCCCGCGCGTACGGATCCCAGTGCGGTGCGCCCAGGCCGGAGAACGCCGGCACCAGCACCACGCCATCCGCATCGGCCACGGTGCCGGCCAGTTGTTCGATCTGGCTCACCTCATTGACGATGCCCAGCCCGTCGCGCAGCCATTGCAGCGTGGCGCCTGCCATGAAGACGCTGCCTTCAATCAGATGTGTCGTGCGGCCGCCCAGGCGCCAGCCGACCGTACTCAGCAACTGGTTGGCGGAGGCCACCGGCGCCTCGCCTACATTCATCAGCAGGAAGCTGCCGGTACCGATGGTGTTCTTGGCGCTGCCTGGTTGAAAACAGGCCTGGCCGAATGTGGCGGCCTGCTGGTCGCCCGCAATGCCGGTAATGGGAATTGCATGGCCCAGCAGATCGGCCGACGCGGTGGCGATATGGCCGCTGCTGTCAACGATGGCGGGCAGTACGGCAGCCGGGATGTCAAACAGCGCAAGCAGTTCATCATCCCAGCGTCCCGTATGAATATTGAACAGCATCGTGCGCGATGCGTTGCTGGCATCGGTCACGTGCGCGCCGCTGAGTTTGTAGACCAGCCAGCTATCGACCGTGCCAAACGCCAGCTCCCCGCGCGTGGCGCGTTGCCGCGCGCCCGGTAACTGGTCCAGCATCCATTTCAGTTTGGAGGCCGAGAAGTAGGCGTCCAGCACTAGGCCGGTTTTTTCACCGATCATGGCGCCGTAGCCATCGCGGCGCAGGTTGTCGCAACAGGCGGCGGTGCGGCGGTCCTGCCAGACAATGGCGTTCATCAGCGGCTGCCCGGTGGCGCGGTCCCACAGGATGGTGGTTTCGCGCTGGTTGGCCAGGCCGATGGCGCGCACGGCAGACGCAGGCACGCCGCACTGCTGCAATACCTCGCGTGCTGCGGTCAGCTGGGAATGCCACAACTCAGCAGGATTGTGTTCCACCCAGCCGGGCTGGGGGAATATCTGGCGGATGGCGTGCTGGGCGCTGCCAGCCACCTTGCCGTCCGCATCAAACAGCACGGCGCGCGAGCTGGTGGTGCCTTGATCAAGCGCGAGGATGTAATCAGGCATGCCGTCCTCCCGCCGCAGAAACTGGCGTCTGCCGCAGATGGCGCTGCATCCATGCATCGATCAAGCGTGCTGCGCTGGCTGGCGCCTGCAAGCCAAGCTTGCTGCGGCGCCACAGCACATCGTGCGCGCTGCGTGCCCATTCGTTGTCCATCAGGTAGTGCAGCTCGCCTTCGTGCAGGCCTGGCGCCAGGGCCACGCCGAGATCGGCCAGACTGTGGCAGCCCGTCAGCAGCTTGTGCACGCGGGTGCCGTAGGCGCGTGCGTAGCGCTGCGTCAGCGGGGCAGGCAGCCAAGGATATTGTCGTTGCAGGCGCTGGATGAAATCGCCAAACTGCAACACCGAGGCGTTGGCTGGCGCGGCGCCCAGTATGCCGCCGCCCGGCAGACAGGCGGCGCTGGTCCATGCCACACCGGGCACGTCGATGAGTTGGGCGATACGGTCCAGCGCTTCTTCGGCCAGCTTGCGATAGGTGGTGACTTTGCCGCCAAATACGGACAGCAACGGCGCTGCCGCAGTATCGGTGTGGAGTTCGTAGTCGCGGGTAACCGCCTGGGCATTGCCAGCACCGTCGTCCAGCAGTGGACGGATGCCGGCGTAACTCCACACCACATCTGCCGGACTGATTTGCTTGCGGAAGTAGCGGTTGCTGATGTTGCACAGATAGGTCGTCTCTTCCGCGCTGATGGACACGCGGCGCGGGTCTTCCGTGAACTCCACATCGGTGGTGCCGATCAGCGTGTAGTGCTGTTCAAACGGCAGCGCAAAAACAATGCGGCCGTCGTCGTTCTGGAACAGATAGGCCTCGTCGTGCTGGAACAGGCGCGGCACGACGATATGGCTGCCTTTCACCATGCGCAGCTGGCGCTGGCTGGGGACTTGCGCCTGCTTCAACAGGTCCAGCGCCCAGGCGCCTGAGGCATTCACCACGCAACGCGCTTCCACCATGGTGGCCCTGCCGTCTTCGCTGCGCAGCGTCGCATGCCACAGGTTGTCGCTGGCGTACATCGAGACGCAGCGCGTGCGTGGCAGGATGATGGCGCCACGTTCGTGGGCGTCCAGCGCGTTCAGGACCACCAGGCGGGCGTCATCGACTGCGGCATCTGAGTACACGAAGCCGCTGTCGATGCCGTTGGCGAGCGGCAGGCCGGCTGCATGGGTGCGCAGATTGATATGGGATGAGCCGGGCAGCAGTTCGCGCCGCGCCAGATGGTCGTACAGGAACAGTCCGCAGCGCAGCATCCACGCCGGCCGCAAGCCTGGCAACTGCGGCAACACGAAACGCAGTGGCCGGATCAGATGCGGCGCCGAGCGCATCAGCACCTCACGCTCGCGCAGCGCCTTGCGCACCAGGCCCAGCTCGCCGTATTGCAGGTAGCGCAGGCCGCCGTGTATCAGCTTGGAGGAGGCGGACGAGGTATGCGCCGCCAGGTCATCCTGCTCGCACAGCACCACCGACAAGCCACGTCCGGCGGCATCGCGGGCGATGCCTGCGCCATTGATGCCGCCGCCGACCACCAGCAGGTCGCAGCGCAGCGCGGAAACGTGACCCATCATGCGGCCGCCGCATGCGCCAGCGAATCGCTGAGCATGGCGCCGAACTCCAGGCTGCCGACGGCGGTCTGGCCGCCATCGATCGGCAGCACCGCGCCGTTGATGTAGTCGGCCGCGCCGCTGGCCAGGAACAGCGCAAAAGCGGCGACCTCGTCGCGGCTGGCGGCGCGGCCCGACGGGATGCCGCGCAGCAGCCGGTCCCAGCTGTGCTGGCCGTCCGGGGCCAGGCGGCGCATGCCTTCGGTATCACCAACGGGGCCCGGGGCGATGCCGAGGCAGCGTATGCCTACCGCGCCCCATTCAATTGCCAGTGTGCGGATCAGCATGTCAACACCAGCCTTGGCCGCGCACACGTGGCTTTGCGTGGCCATCGGCAGGCGCGACTGGCTGGCAGAAATCGCCAGCAGCATGCCGCCGGGCTTGGTCAGAAATTCGTAGGCGGCATGGGCGGTGTTGAAGGTGCCAACCAGATCAATGTCGATCACGGTGCGGAAGCCGCGCGATGACATGTCGATGGCGTTGGCAACAAAATTGCCCGCTGCACCGGCCACGACGATGTCGAGCCGGCCGAATTCCTGGTGCGCGCGGAACATGGCGGCGTAGATCTGGTCATGGTCACGCACGTCGGCAGACAGTCCGATGGCGCGGCCACCGGCTGCGCGTATGGCTTCGGCCGCACGTTCCGCCTTGTCCTGATTGCGGCCGACGATGGCCACGGCCGCACCAGCAGCTGCATAGGTTTCCGCGATGCGCTGGTTGATGCCGCTGCCACCGCCTGTAATCAGGGCCACTTTGCCGTTCAACAGGCCATCGACGAATATCTGGGTCATTGCAATTCCTTTGCTTAGGGATGTACGGCACCGCCAGCGGCGCTGGTGGCGCCGCTGTCCGGTACTGTGCGGGAGAAGAAGAGGGCTAGAGCGAGGCTGTCACCCGGTCGCACCATGCGACCAGATTCGTAATGACTTCGGCGCGGTTGGTTTCGTTCAGCACCTCATGGCGGGCGCCGCCGTAGACGTGGGTTGACAGGTCTTGCACGCCCGCCTCGCGCAGGCGGCGCACCAATGGATCGAACCAGGCCAGCATGCCGTTCACCGGATCATGGTCGCCGGTGAACAGCAGCAACGGCAAGTCCTTGCGCATGCGCGCCAGTTGCTGCGGATCGGCCGTGCTGTTGCCAACGTCGAAGATGGAGAACAACGATGGCAAGGTCAGCGCAAAGCCGCACAGCGGGTCGGCCACATAGGCGGCCGGCACCTGCGGATCGCGGCTCAGCCAGTCTACCGGCGTTTGCGCGTCGGGCACGGTGGCGTTGGCGCTGTCCACGGTCCAGCCGGAAACACGCGGATCGAGCAGTTCCAGCGCGGTGGTGCCGGACAGCGCGCAACCATCCAGCAGCGCGCCGTGCTCCAGCAGATAGATCTGCGCCGCCATCGAGCCCATGCTGTGCGCCAGCATCAGCACGGGCACGCCGAAATGGCTGGCGCGCGCATGGCGGGTAACGACGGCCATGTCGTCCACCAGTCCCTGGAAACCGCGCGGGCCGAAATCACCGAGCGAGCCGTCATCCAGCGCGGCCTGGCCGTGGCCACGGTGTTCGCTGGCCATCACGCGGTAGCCGGCTGCCACCAGCGCGGCGGCCACATGCTCGTAGCGCGCCGAGTGCTCCGCCATGCCGTGGACAATCTGCACCACGCCTTTGACGCCGGGGCCGGTCCAGGAAATGACGTGGATCGGCTGACCGTCATTGGCGCCCAGCGTGTAGCGTTCCATTTTGATGCTCATGCGGCTCTCCATTAGTAACGGAAGGTGACATCGACACCATAGCGGCGTGGATACGGCACGGTGGTGAACCTGGTCTGCGAGGTCGCATCCAGCACGATGCCGGTCGGATTGCGGTTGTCACTGAGGTTTTTACCATAAACGGCGACCTCGACCTTTTTCGACGGCGACAGCAGGGCGATGCGCGCCGACACATCCCTGGTGGCGCCAACGCGCGATTTCGGATCGTTATTGGCCAGGAAGTACTGGTCGCCGTTGAAGCTGGCGTCGCCATGCAGCGTCAGCAGGTAGGCGTTGATGGGCATGCTGTAGTCGGCGCCGATATTGCTGGTGTAGCGCGGCGCTTCAATCATGCGGTTGCCCGACAGGTCGACGCCGTTCAATACCAGCGAGCGGTACTTGCCATTCAGCAGGCCCAGGCTGGCGCTCAGGCGCAATTCCTTGTTGACCTGCAGGAAGCTCTCCACCTCCATGCCGGTAATGCGCGACTGGCCGGCGTTGACCAGTTGCTGGTTGCCGATGCCGACCACGTTGAGGAACTGCTGGTTGCGGAAGTCGTAGCGGAAGGCCGACACGTTCAAGGTCAGCTTGTTATCCCACAGTTGCGATTTGACGCCGCCTTCGTAGGAATTCAGGTATTCCGGCCGGGCGACATTCAGGTCGGCGGCGTTGGTCAGCGCGCCGCCATTGAAGGCGCTGCTGCGGTAGCCGCGCGCATAGTGGGCATACAGCATGAGGCTGCGGTTCAGCTTGGCGTCCACGCCGAGGCGGCCGGTAGGCTTGCGGTCGTCGTAGCTGAGTTCCGGCTGCACCGGGATCACGGGCGTGACGCGGAAGTCCAGCAGGCGGCCTTCATCGCGCGTGTAGCGTACGCCGCCATAGATGCTCCAGACCTTGTCGATATCGTAGGTGCCGTCGATGTACACGGCAGTCGAGCGGCGCTCCTGCAGATATTGCTGGTTCAGGATGGGGAGCACGGGCGGGCCGCCAAAGATGGTGTAGGTGGTACCGATATCGACATTGTCGCGCTGATGATACAGGCCGGCGATGAACTGGAACGGGCCGTCAAACGCGGTAGTGAAGCGCAGGTCCTGGCTGAATTCATGCGTGCGTGTGCGGAAGTCGATATGCAGCAGCGGGTCCATGGTGCCGTCAGCATCGACCAGGTTCTGGAAGCGGCCGTTGAGGAAGGAAGTGATCGAAGTAATGCTGCCCAGGTCGGTGCTCTTGTTCAAGGTCAGGTAGCCGCCGCTGCCGCGCACCGCAATTTCGCCGGAGCGGTCGAATGCCACCTCGTTGTCGCCCAGGCGCTGGCCGTTAAACGGATTGATGCGCGGGTCTTTGCCATTGGCGTTCAGGCCATTGGCCGCCAGGCCGGTGTTGACCACGCCGATCGCATTGGGATTGTTGTTGACGTCGAACAGGCGCAGCGTGCCGGTCAGGCCGTCGCCGTCCTTGTAGCCCAGCGTCAGACGCGCCGCCTTGCGGTCGACGTTGGACAGGTCATGGCCGTTGGGATTGACGTTGTGGATGTAGCCATCCGAATGGGCTGCCGTGAAGGCGAGGCGGGCGGTCAACCGGTCTTCGATGAGCGGCACTTCAACCACGCCCTTGGTTTCCTTGTAGCCGTAATTGCCCGCGCCGACGGTGATTTCCGCTTCCTCCTTGAAGCGCGGCCGCTTGGAGATGAAGTTGACCGCACCTGCCGTGGTGTTCTTGCCGAACAGCGTGCCTTGCGGGCCGCGCAGCACTTCCACGCGTTCGATATCAAAGATCTGCGCGCCGCCCAGGTATTGGGCGCCGACATAGACCTCGTCAAAGAAAGCGCCGGTTGGCGAAATGGCGTTCAGGTTGAATTCCGAGGATGAGATGCCGCGCAGCGAAAACTTGGGCTGCGATTCATCGCCCAGGTTGGACACGCGCAGGTTGGGCACCAGGCGGGCTATCTCGGTACCGGTGTCGATCTTGGCGTTGGCCAGCGATTGCGCATTCATCACGCTGACCGATACCGGCACGTCCTGCAGGCGCTGCTCGCGCTTTTGCGCGGTGACGACTACGGTGTTGGCGTCTTCCACTGGTTGCGGCGTGGCGTCCGGTACAGCTTGCTGGGCTTGCGCCGACATCGCCAAACCTAAGGCCGCGACGGTGCCCAACATTTCTTTGGTGCTGATCATGCTTGTCTCCTTGTTGTTATTACTGTCGTTGTGGTGAAGCTTTATAGTTGTTGGTTGCGCAGGTGCTGGCGGAACTGCTCGCGCACGCGGTGCTTGAGAATTTTTCCGGTGGGGCCGAGTGGCAGGGTGTCGACAAACACCACGTCGTCAGGTATCCACCATTTCGCGACCTTGCCGTCGTAGAGTGCGAGCAGGTCGGCGGGCTGGACATCGGCGCCGGATTTACGCACCACCACCAGCAGCGGACGCTCGTCCCATTTGTCGTGCGCTACGCCGACGCAGGCGGCCAGTTGCACCTGCGGATGCGCCATGGCGATGTTTTCCAGGTCGATGGAACCGATCCATTCGCCGCCGGACTTGATCAGGTCCTTGCTACGGTCGGTGATCTGGATATAGCCATCGCTGCTGATGTTGGCGACGTCGCCGGTGGCAAACCAGCCGTCAGTCACGGCGCTGCCGGGCGGGTGGCCGTAGTAGGCGTCCACCACCCATTGGCCGCGTACTTGCAAATGGCCGCAGGTGGCGCCGTCCCATGGCAGCTCGGTATTGTCGTCGTCAGCGATGCGTGCGTCCATGCCATACAGCACATGGCCCTGTTTCTGCAGCAGCGCGCGCATGGCCTCCGGCGGCAGTGACGTGTGCTGCGCCTGCGGCGTGCAGACCGTGGCCAGCGGAGACAGCTCGGTCATGCCGAAGGCGTGGATCACTTGCAGGCCATAGTGGTCGCGCAGGCTGTCCATCAAAGCCGGCGGGCAGGCCGAGCCGCCGATGACGACGCGGCGGAAGGTGGAGAAACGCAGATGGTGTTCACGTACGAAATTCAGCAGGCCCAGCCAGATGGTCGGTACGCCGGCGGAGAAGGTCACGCCTTCCTGCTCGCACATGGCGTGCAGGGCGGCGCCGCCCAGCGACGGTCCTGGCAGCACCAGCTTGGCGCCCACCAGCGCGGCCGAATACGGCAAGCCCCAGGCGTTGACGTGGAACATCGGCACTACCGGCAGGATGCAGTCGCTGGCGGACAGGTTGAAGGCATCCGGCGCCACTTGGGCGTAGGCGTGCAACACGGTGGAGCGGTGCGAGTACAGCACGCCTTTGGGATTGCCCGTGGTACCGGAGGTGTAGCACAGGCCGGACGCGGCATCTTCATCGAACACCGGCCAGCTCCAGCCATCGGCATCGGGCGCCAGCAGCGCCTCGTAGCTGATCAGGTTGGGGATGCCGTCGATGCCGTGCAAGGCATCGTCATCGCCCAGCAGCACGTAGTGTCTGATGGCCGGGCAGTGCGCCGCGATCTCGCGCACCTGCGGCGCAAACGAACGTTCAAAGAACAGGTACTGGCTGGCCGCGTCATTCAGGATGTAGGCCAGCTGCTCGGCGTACAGGCGTGGATTGAGCGTATGGATCACGGCGCCCATGCCGGAAATGCCGTAGTACAGCTCCAGGTGGCGATAGCCATTCCACGCCAGCGTGGTGATGCGGTCGCCCATGCGGACATTGCGCTGCTCCAGCGCCCGCGCCAGCCGTTGCGTGCGCGTGTGGCAGTCGCGGTAGGTGTAGCGGTGCAGGCTGCCGTCGTCGCCGTACGAGACGATGTCACGGTCGCCGAAGTAGCGGTCGGCGTGGCGCAGCAGGGAGGAGATCAGCAAAGGCCGGCGCATCATCTGGCCCGGCAATGGACTGCGGTTTGTTTCAGGCATGCGTGTCTCCCGGCACGCGCGTCTGCAAGAATGTCCGATTCTTCCGCACCGCGCGGCGCGTTTTCGATTAGTATTTATTTAGGTACAGACTTGTTGCCCGTCCGTTGAGCATGACTGTAGAGGCGTAAGTGCGGGCCGTCTTGCTCTTGAGAGCCAAGTTTTTGACCGACAAAGACAACCTTGCAAAAGCAGGGGAAAAGACGAATTGGGAGACGAAGTGTATGGAACAACCCACCACGGCCGGGTCCTGGCTGCTTGGTATCTGGGACATGCTGCTGACGATAGGCCTCGATCCGCAGCCGATTTTTGCACGGGCCGGCCTGGAAGATGAGAGCTTGCGCAGTCCGCATCACCGCATTGCCAGCGATGCGCTGAGCCATCTGTGGAATGTGATTACCGAAGTCTCCGGCGATGAGGCGGTGTCGTTGGCGGCGTCGGAAAATCCGCGTCCCGCCACGTTGGATCTGCTGACCTATACGATGATCACCGCGCCGACCATGGAAGTGGCGCTGCAACGTTTTATCCGCTACATCCGCATCATCAGCGATGCGGCGATTTTCTCGCTGGAGCCGGATGCACAAGGCGCGCAATGGCTGCGCCTGACCATCAATGGCGGCGAGCTGCCCGTGCCGCGCCAGCGCAGCGAGTTTGTGATGATCACGATTCTTAACATCTGCCGCTGGATCGCGAGCAAGCACATCAATCCCTTGGCCATCGAGCTGGCGCATGTGGAGCCGGGCAGCACGCAAATGCATGCGCGCGTGTTTGGCGGGCCGGTGCGCTTTGGCGTCGCGCGCAATGGCCTGTTGCTGGCGGCCGAGGATTTGAATGCGCCTTTGCCGGCATCGAACGCAGTGCTGTCGGAGATGCATGAGCGCTTTGCGGTGGAGTTCCTCGACAAGATGGACCAGGCGCGCTTTGCACCGCGCGTGCGCGAGGTCATCGTGCGCTGCCTGCCGGATGGGTCGCCGCCGCGCAGCGTGGCAGCGGCGGCGCTGTGCATCAGCGAGCGCACCTTGCAGCGCCGGCTGGAAGACGAGGGCACGTCGTACAACGATCTGCTCGACGAAACGCGACGCGACCTGGCGCGCGAGTATCTGGCGAAAGAACAGATGGCGCTGGGGCAGGTGGCGTTTCTGGTGGGCTTTGCCGATCAAAGCACTTTCTGCCGCGCGTGCCAACGCTGGTTCGGCAGCTCGCCCAAGCAATTCCGCAAGCAAAATATCCGGAATCAGGAGCGTTAAGTTTTTGACATATAATTTAATTCCCTGATCCGCCATTGCTGAATCCATGGATGCCGCCATCGATACCCCGGAAGTCCTGAAAGACTGGTTCCACCGCAGTGGCGTGCATGATCCCTTGCGCACTTGCATCGGTCCGCTGCCGAATTCCAAAGCTTCCATCGTGCGCTGGACCAGCGATCATCCGGACGCGATGATCCAGACCGTCAGCCCGCACCTGAACGATTACCGTATTGCGATCATGATGGAGCCGGTGGATGCCCGTATCTGGCAGCAGGGCCGGCCGGTGTGGGGTGGCGTGATTGCGGCGGAGCGTTTCCGCATCTGCCCACCGAGTTCCGCCAGCCAGTGGAGCCGCCTGAGCAGCTGCGATATCGTCAACCTGTTCGTGCCGGCCTCGCTGGTGGACAGCCTCAGCGACCTGCGCCAGACCGGCGTGCCGCTGGCACTGGGCGCCAATCAATTTACTTCTGATCGCTATGTGATGGAAACCGTCAGGCGCATGCTGAATGCGGACGTCATGGCGGGGCCGCTGCAATCCCAGTATTGCGATGGCCTGATGGTGGCGCTGCTCAGCTATCTGCTGGAGCACTACAGCCGTCCGCAGGACGCCGCGCAAGCCAGCACGCTGGGCGGCGCCCGCTTGCGGCGCGTACTCAGCTACATGGAGCAGCATTTGTCAGAGGACGTCACCAACCAGCAACTGGCCGGACTGTGCGCCATGAGCCCGGCGCACTTCTCGCGCGAGTTCCATGCAGCGCTGGGCTTGCCGCCGCACCGCTACCTGATGAAGATGCGGCTGGAGAAGGCGCGCGCCATGCTGGCTGCCGGTGGCCACGCCATGGCGGATATCGCCGACACCTGCGGTTTCCATGACGCCAGCCATTTGTCGCGCACCTTTACGCGCCACTTCGGTTCGCCGCCAGCGCGTTTCCGCCAGCAGCGTGGCGTCTAGCATACAGCTAGCCAGTTGGCGTAACGAAGCCAGCAGTTTTGTACAAAAACAGCATTTCCATCCGTGACCTGACTTCTCAGACAAAACACACTCCAGACAGTTACTTTCATTTCATAAAACTGTCATAAAAACGGAGACTGCATGTTTGAGATTCGTCCCATCGTCCGCGCCGTTGCGCTGCTGTGCGCTGGCGCCGCGCCGCTGTATGCGCAAGCCCAGGAACACAGCGAGCCGCCGCCCCGCGTAGAAATTACCGGTTCCCGCATCAAGCGTGTCGATGCGGAGACGGCCTCCGCAGTGCAGGTCATTACCGCCGAAGACATCGCCCGTTCCGGCGCCACCACCGTCACCGATGTGCTGCGCAATCTGCCCGCCGGGAATACCGGCGGCTATGTGACGGAAGGTACGCCGTCGCAGGCATTCGGCTCGGCTGGCGTGTCGCTGCGCGGGCTGGGCGCGGGTTCGACGCTGACGCTGATTAATGGCCGCCGCGTGGCGCCGTTCGGCTTTGGTTCAGCCTCGTTTGTCGATACCAACGCGATTCCGGTCAACGCGATTGAACGTGTGGAGGTGCTGCTGGATGGCGCCTCGGCGATCTATGGCGCGGATGCGATTGGCGGTGTCATCAACATTATCCTGCGCAAGAATTATGAGGGCTTGTCGGCCACAGTGAGCGGCGGTACGTCGGCCTACCACGACGGCAATATGGGCAACGCCAGTATCACCTATGGCCAGGGCAAGCTGGAACAGGATGGCTACAACTGGCTGCTCAGCCTGTCGCACAGCGATATCAGCCCGGTGCTGGTCAACGCGCGCGAGCGCACCAGGGATGGCGACTTCCGCCGCGTTGGCCTGGCCGACCGCCGCTCGACGTTCTCCAGCAACGCCTACACGGCGTCCGGCACCACGGGCGGCACTTTCCTTGGCATCGTCGGCAACTGCGCACCGCTCAACGATCCCGCCAGCCCGACACTGAATGGCCGCTGCATCGCCGACAGTACCAATTCCGTCACGCTGCAGTCGAAGGCGCAGCGCGATAACGTCTACAGTGCGCTGACCTACGCGCTGTCCGGCGGCTGGGAGCTGTTTGGCGATGCCTCGCTGAGCCGCAGCCGTCAGGCATCGACCATGTACAGCTATGCCACCAATTCCTACGGCGCCTACACCAACGATCTGGTGGACAAGTACGGCCTGTACGGCAATGCGCCCGGCACCACCATCAGCTACCTGCTGCTGCCCGCCAGCCATCCGCAGAACCGCTGGGGCAAGACGGTGGCCGTGCGCTACCTGTTCAACGATATTCCAACCACCATCGCCAGCGAAAGCCGCAATATGCGCTACACCTTTGGTGCGCGCGGCACGCTGGGCAAGTGGGACGTGGAAGCAGCGGGCATGTTCTCGCGCTCGCTGACGGACACGCGTTATCGCGGCTATCTGCAGGACAGCGTGCTGATGAACGATGTGCTGGATGCCGATGGCCTGGTGCGCAACAGCTTCACGCTGAGCAATCCAGGCGCCAATGATCCGGCCTTGATGGCGCGGCTGTACCCGCAACTGAATAACCGCGCGGATACCAGCACCAGCAGCATCGACCTGCATGGCAACCGCGAGCTGTTCACGCTGCCGGGCGGTCCGCTGGCGATCTCGCTGGGCGCGGAATTCCGCCGCGAGAAGTTTGACGCGGTGCCGGATACGCTGTTCACGGACGGCTCGATCCAGCTGATCGGCATGACGGGCTCGAATGGCTCGCGCAGTGTCTCGGCCGCCTATGGCGAACTGAATGCGCCGGTGCTGAAAACGGTGGAGCTGAGCCTGGCCGCGCGGAGCGACCATTACAGTGATTTCGGCTCTGCCTTTACGCCGAAGGCGGGAGTGAAGTGGAGTCCGCTGCCGCAGCTGGCGTTCCGTGGCACGTATGCGGAAGGCTTCCGCGCACCGTCGTTGCCGGAGCTGCATGCGGGGAATACCAACGGCTATATCAAGGTGCTCGATCCCAAGCTGTGCCCGGTCTACGATGCGGCCAATGCCAACTGCGATATCTATGTCGCTTACACCACCGGCGCCAATCCGGACATCAAGGCCGAGAAATCGAAGAGCTTCACGGTGGGCGTTGTGGTGGAGCCGATCCCGCGCTGGTCGCTGTCTGTCGATGTGTACAACATCAAGCGCCGCAACGAGCTGTCCACCATCAACGCCAGCTACCTGCTGGAGAACGAATCGAAATTTACCGACCGCATCGTACGCAATCCGGTCAGCGGCAAGCTCGATCACATCAGCCTGATTACGGCCAACCTGTCGGAAACGCAGACGCGCGGGGTGGACGTGGATGCGCGCGGCGTGACGCCGCTGGGCAACTGGGGCCGGCTGACCATGACCGCCAGCTACAACCGGATGAACAGTTACAAGAGCTCGAATACGCCGGATGATCCGCTGGCGGAATACGCGGGCTACTACGAGCTGCCCAAGAACCGCGCCCGCTTCGGCCTGGCCTGGGACCGTGGTCCGTGGGACGCCAGCGTCAACTGGAACTATGTGGGCGGCTACCTGCTGAAGACCTCGCCGGATTCGGTGTGCTCGTTCCAGGCGGCGACGCCGTGGTACTGCGATGTGCACTCGTCGCTGACGGCCGACGCGTATGTGAGTTACAAGGGCTTCCGCAACCTGGAGCTGTCGCTGTCGGTGCGCAACCTCGCCAACAAGGAAGCGCCGTTTGACGCGAGCAAGATCGCTTATCTGCAGGGCTACTCGCCGACTTACCATAGCCAGCTCGGCCGCTACTTCCAACTGTCCGCTACCTATAAATTCAAATGACCATGCTGCAACGTATTTTGATTTGCCTGGGCGCCGCCGCGCTGTCTGCCTGTAGCACGGTGGCGCCGATCGATCACAACAACGACGCACTGCGGCTGGAGTGCCACTGGGACTTGCAGTACCCGGCCGTTGCGCCAGCCGATGCCAGCGTGGAGGTGCTCCGCGCGGTGGCGGCACGGCGTCTGGCGGCGCTGCAGCTGAATGCTGTGTGGACGCTGGAGCAGGAGGGCGTCAGCGGCGAGGCATTCACGGACAGCCCGGAAGACCGGGCACGTCTGCAGCGTTTGCTGAGTGTGGTGTTGCCAGGGCTGGAGCGCTATCCATCGGCGTTCTTTGCAAATGTGCGCTTGAAAAATATCGTGCTGGTCAAGGAACTGGCGGTCGGTGGGCAGCGCCGTCTGGCCATGCCGATGGCGGAGTCGGACGGCGTGGCGTATGCCGACAACAATGCCGGCACCTTGTGTTCGGCCGGGATGGAGATGCGGGTGCATCACGAGTTCTATCACTTCATCGATCATCGCGAGTTTGATGACTACTATCATCTGGACCCGTCGTGGCTGGCGCTGAATCCGGACGGCCTGCAATACGGCAAGGGCGGCGCCACTTTCTATGGCAAGAACCTGCAGGATCTGGGCCACGTGAGGGATGGGCTGGTAAGCGCGTATTCCAGCTATGGCCAGGAGGAGGACAAGGCCGAAACCTTCGGCTGGATGATGACGCCGGACTACGCCGCGCGGCTGGATCTGTATGTGATGACGGACCCGCATCTGGCCGCCAAAGTGAAGTATATGCGCGAGCAACTGCGCAAATACAGCCAGCCCAACTGAGTTTTAAAATTGTGCTATCATGAATTCATTAGGACTCCTATTCTATGGTGAATCATGAACTGCATCGCGCTGTATCACGTTGGGTTTGAGGATCTGGGGGAATTTGCCGGGCCGTTGCAGGCAGCCGGCTACAGCATCACGTACCAGCATGCGGGAACGCCGCTGTCGGAAGTGCAGTGGCGCGATACAGAGCTGATTGTGGTGCTGGGCGGGCCGATCGGCGTCAACGATACGGCGCTGTATCCCTGGCTGGCCGATGAGATTGCAGGCATACGGTTGCGCTTGCAGTTGCAGCGGCCGCTGCTGGGCATTTGTCTGGGCGCGCAGCTGATGGCGGTTGCGCTGGGTGGCGAGGTGCGTGGCCGCGAAGCGGGCAAGGAAATCGGCTGGTCGCCGGTGGAGGTCGCAGCGGATGCCGGACCGCTTGCGCATCTGCGCGGGGTGCCGGTGCTGCACTGGCATGGCGATAATATCCATGTGCCTGCGGAGGTGGCGGTGACGGCCTCGACGCCGGGGACGCCATGCCAGGCGTTTCAGGTGGGCCGCCATGCGCTGGGCATCCAGTTCCATGTCGAGTTTGAGCCGGCGGCGCTGGAGCATTGGCTGACCGGACATGCGGTGGAGTTGTCGCACGCGGGTGTGGACCTGGCGCAGTTGCGGGCGGATACCCAGCGCTACGGCGCCGGACTCACGCAAGCGGGGCCGGCGCTGATGCGGGAATGGCTGGCTGGACTGGAGCGCTGAGATGAGCGTGCTGGCATCGTTGTTTGTCGGCCGCGCACGTCCGCTGGCAAGGGCTGGGCATCCGGATGTGCCCAGCGGGATCGTCAAGCTGCCGCAGTCCGGCGCGCTGCGCCTGACAGTCCACGGACTGGAGGGCGATGAGCAGGGCGACCGGGTGTTCCACGGCGGACCGGAAAAGGCCGTGCATCACTATGCGGCGGAGCATTACGCTTTCTGGCGCGGGCAGTATCCGCACAGTCCGGTGCAGATGCTGCCCGGCGCGTTTGGAGAAAATTTTTCTACCTTGGGCATGACCGAGTCCACGGTCTGCATTGGCGATGTGTACGCCGTTGGCGCGGCCTTGCTGCAAGTCTCGCAAGGACGCCAGCCGTGCTGGAAGCTGAACCGCCTGCTGCAACGCGAAGATGCCGCCAGCAATATGCAACGCTCGGGGGCGACAGGCTGGTACTACCGCGTGCTGCGCGAAGGCCTGGTGGCGCCGGGCGACCAGCTGTTGCTGGTGGAACGGCCCAATCCGGCCTGGCCGATGCAGCGCCTGATTCAGGCGTTGTTCCCCGAGAGCGCTGTGACGCCGTCGCTGGTGGCGGAATGGCGGCAGGCGGCGGAGCTCAAACAGCTCACCGTCAACTGGCAAAACACCTTCACCCGCCGCGTCCAGCAACTGCAACTGGAAGATTGGTCACGCCGGCTGACTGAATGAAGGCCGTTAAACCACAGCGGCGCTGAATGGCTCCGGCCGCCGCGCAAGCAGGTGAGACAGCCGTTGCAGTCCCGCCTGCAAGCGTCCGCGGTCCCGGATGCTCCCCAGGGAGATGCGAATGGCGTTCACGGATACGCTGCCGGTGGCGAATGCCTCCGCCGGCGTGACGGCGATGCCCTCGCTGTCGGCTGCACGTGCAAGCTGCGAGGGCGTCCAGTACGCCGGCAACTCGAGCCATACATGCAGGCCGTCTCCGGCGCCGCTGTAACGCCCCGCCAGAATATCGCGCGCCATCCGGTGGCGCAGGCGCGCCTCGTTGCGTACGCCCGCTATCAAGCCGTCAGCGGAACCGTCGAGTATCCACTGGGTGGCCAGGGCGGCCGTCAGCGGCGTGGCCATCAGCGCAAATGATCTAAGCGCGGCCAGGAAACGTGCGCGTTCGTGCGGGTCGCGGATCAGCACGAAGGCGACCCGCAAGCCGGGCGTCAGGCATTTCGACAGGGTGGAGATGTAGTACACCTGTTCCGGCGCCAGCGTGGCAATCGGTGGTGGCGGGGCATCGGCAAGCAGCCAGTAGGGGTCGTCTTCGACGATGCGGACATGGCAGCGCGTGGCGATGCTGGCGAGTTCCTTGCGCCGACGCTCCGGCATGGTGATGGCGGTCGGGTTCTGCAACGTCGGATTGAGGAAGACCAGCCCAGGCTTGTGCTGGCGGCACGCGTCCTCCAGCTTTTCCGGCACCATGCCGTGCAGGTCCGCTTCCACGGCAATGATCTGCCGGCCGAATTGGGCTGCGGCGGCACGCAAGCCGGGATAACTCATGGGCTCTGCCAGGATCACCTCGCCAGGCTCCGTCAGCGTAAGCATCAGTGCGGCAATCGCCGCTTGCGCACCGGGGCAGACCACAATCTGCCGGGAGTCCAGCGGTCCAAACATCGGTGCGAGCCATTGGGCGCCCGCCTTGCGGTCGGAGTCGCTGCCCCCGGCCAGGTGGTAAGTCATGAGCAAGGCATTATCTGCCCTCATCAGGACTTGAGATAAACCTTGTTTCAGCATGTCGTCGAAGTCCACACCGTCCGGCGGTGGCGGGGTATTCATGCTGAGGTCCAGGATCGAGGTCAATTCGACTTTTGGCGCCGCGACATACGTGCCCCGTGCGCCGCGGCCTTCCAGCAGATTGCGGCGTCTGGCTTCGTCGTAGGCGCGCGTGATGGTCGTCAGGTCGACGTCCAGCTGGGCTGCCAGCTGGCGCTGCGGGGGCAGGCGGTCACCCGGTTTCAGCGATCCATCGGTTACCGCCGCCTGCAGCGCATCCGCAATCTGCAAGAAACGTGGCCCGCCGTGCGCGGCCAAGCGTGGCGACCAGCGTGGCCAATGTTCATCTTGTATGGTTTTTGACTGGGACATTTTGTCTCAATGTATGGAAATTGCTTTTGGGTAGTATGCCTCAGAGCGTGCGGCAATACCATCCTTGCATGGCGGTGCCGCTCACGATAGATCGTGTCAAGTAATAGCCTGGAATACTCAAAATGATGGATTGGATACCTGTAGTCTTCGTGACGTTCAAGTTTCTCGTGCTTGGCACGGGCATGTTCTTTGCCATTAAATGGCATTACGACCAAGGCAAAAAGCAGAAGCTGGAGGAGCGGCGCGCGGTGCTGCGCGCGGGCGGCAAGGTGGCCGCACTCTTCATGTTGTCGCTGCTGGGCGTGGGGCTGCTGACCTTCGTCCTGATCCGCATGCTCGGGATGGACTTGTCCATGCCTTGATGGCCAGTAATGCGCGGAGGTTGTGCCGGTTTAATTCTCCCCTTGCTGATGGGTTGTAAATACATTACGATCCTTTCCGAGAAGGCTTAGGACGGGCTTCCTTCTACCCTCCGATTCAGTTCGTCCGTTTCCCTTCTCCCCGAATTTCATGACGTTCACTGCCTCCCACACGATCTTGTTGCGCAGGCAGGGCTTGCTGTTTGTTGAGGCAGGTACTGCGGCGCTCCCCAGCAATTTCATTGAAGCGTTCGAGATCAATCTCGCGAAGCTGGGGTACGCGGTGTCCACGCGTCTGCGTCAACGCCTGCAGACCATTTCCACCGAAGCGCTCACCCTGCTGCAAGCGCAAGTCTGGAGCGTTCTCGCGGAAAACCTGGGCGGCCACCGCACTCACGTGCCGCTGTACCGCAAGTTTCCGGACGATGTGCCAGCCGATACGTCTGGCTTGTGGCGACGGCGCGTGCTGTCCCATTTCATGCAGGCGGAAGGCCAGCCGTGCCTGCATTGCGGGCAGACGGGGACCACGCATGTGCTGAATCCCTGCATGCACGTGGTATGCGACCAGTGTTTTGACGGTAGCAATTACTCGGCATGCCCCATCTGCGAACGGCAGGTTGATCGCCAGTCCGCATTCTTCCAGCGTGAACCGGCGAAGGGCATGTCTACGGAAAACGTCAGACTCAAATTGCTGGACCTGGGCGTGTCCGCCGCGCAGGCTGCGCGTGCGCTATTCGGCAGTTTTTGCGAACGCACGCAGGCCATGTCGCCGGTGGATGTGGCGGACCTTTCAGCCATCGTCACCGAATACGGCGCTGAGGTTCTGCCGTGGTTGCCCACCACCATTCCGGTGCGTGAGAATATTGCGCATGTTTTCGGCACGCTGCTGCGTCAATGCGGTCCTGCCGTGGCCATGCCGGCCGCAGCGCCGTATATGAACACCGCGACGGATGTCTTGCGTTTGGTTGCCAGCTATTCCGGCGCAGATCCTGGCCTGCTGCCGCAAACCGTGGTGCGTGAATTCACCCTCGCGGAGGCGAGAAAGAAGAAGCCATATCGGCAGCTGTTTGCGCATAGCTACTACGATAGATACACGTCGCTCAAGCTGCCGGTGGAAATCAACCGTTTCAAGATGGCGAAGCTTGGTCGTCCGCTCAGGCGTGCCTTGATGGCGTTCATGGAAAGCCTGCCGGCGGAGTCCATGACGGAGGACATGCTGCGTCATCGTTCGTACTGGATCTGGCTCGGTGAATTCCTGCATCCGGCCGAATACCGGCTGCGCTTTCCCAAGGTGGCGCTGGCCTTCGAGATCGTGCGGGGCAAGGCGCCGGATGGCAGTCCCGCACCGGCCTGGCTGACGTATTACGGCAAGCTGGAAGCGGCAATCAATCTCAGTGACGCCGGCAGCATGACGGCTTTGCTGTTGCAGCGGCCGGGTGAACTGGCGCGGCGGTTTGACCATGCGCTGCGGATTGCCGGTGACGACCAGGCTGCAGTCGAAGGACTGCTGGCAGGCCTGGAACGCTGCGCGCCCCAGTTTTCCACGCCGGTATTGCTGACGCTGCACGCCTTGTTGCCAACGCGCGGCACGCAGGCCAGGTCGCGCGTGTACTGGCCCAAAGGATCTGTCGTCAACGGCGTGTTCGCACGGGACACGCGGGCAGTCCTGGCGCCGGCCGCGATTGCGCGCAGCGTGGCGATCGTCGAGCGGGAATTGCTCGCGCGCCTGGCCGGCAAGCCAGGTGTGGGCGATTTCATCATCGATACCAGGCTGAAAACCATCATGGTTCCGTTCAATGAACGCACTGCCTCGCCGGCAGCAATCCAGCTGCCGCGTGGATCGACCATCGGCATCGCGCCCGACAAGACCATACGGCTGTTCCTGCACTGGTGCGAACCGGAGCGGGCGCACTGCAATACCGACCTGGACCTGTCCGTCGGCTTCTATGACGCGCAATGGCAGCATGTCGGCACCTGCTCCTATTACCAGCGCGAGCTGCAGGGCGAGTTTGGACGGATCGCAGTCAGCGCCGGTGACTTAACCAGTGCTCCTTATCCCGATGGCGCTTCGGAATTCATCGACCTGGATTGCGTGGTGGCCGAAAAACATGGCATCCGCTATGCCGTCGCGGTGGTGAACAATTATTCCGGCCAGGCTTTCGAAGAGCTGGAACACGCTTTTGTCGGCTTGATGCTGCGCGGCGATACTGGTGGTGACCATTTCGACCCGCGCACGGTTGAAATGAAATTCAATCTGCAGGGCGGTGACGGCATCTTCATGCCGATGGTGCTGGATCTGGAAAAGAAATCGCTGCATTGGCTGGATGTCTACTCGCGCGGGAACCTGGAATTCAACAACGTGGCCAGTTCCAATACTGCGATTACCAGTATCTGCCCAACCATGATTGACTACTTTGCCAGCGGTGTCCGGGCGAATATGTTTGACCTCGCACTGCTGCACGCTGCTGCCAGAGCGCAGCGCGTTCTGCTGCGCGGGGAGCACAATATCGTTATCGAACGCATTGCTGGCGAGTCTGCCAGTCAGTTCCTGCAACGCTTGCGTGGCGGCGAAGGCGCAGAGGTGGCAGCTTTCGATCTGCGCCATGACCAGCAAACCATGGCTGCGCTGCTGGATGGGGATATGGTGCTGCCACAAGCAACCCTGGCTTACATCCTGAAGCCCGGCGCCATGGCTGGCGCCCTGTCCGCGAGCGATTACCTCGCTTGAGGCTGCCGACGACATGGTCAACAGTGTTTAACCTGAAGTCATAATCCTCTTACCATAGGCCTACCTAACAGGCGGAGGTGCGGGGATATGAACGATCTGAGCGATATCAGTTTTTCTCGTCGTAACTTGTTGATTGCGGGCGCGTTGTCGGCGACATCAACGGCGATTCCATTAACGGCAGAGGCGCAGAGCGCCGCACCACCACCGCCACCGGCGCCCTCGCCACCGTCGATCGCCAAATTCACCTTCCAGGTCAATGGCCAGCAGCACACGCTGGAGGTGGACACTCGCACCACGCTACTTGATGCCCTGCGTGAACATCTGCATCTCACCGGCACTAAAAAAGGCTGCGATCATGGCCAGTGCGGCGCCTGCACCGTGATCGTCGATGGCCGCCGCATCAACTCCTGCCTGACGCTGGCCGTGATGCAGGACGGCGCCAAGATCACCACTATCGAAGGGCTGGGCACGCCGGACAAGCTGCATCCGATGCAGGCCGCCTTCGTGAAGCATGATGGCTACCAGTGCGGCTACTGTACCCCGGGGCAGATTTGCTCCGCGGTCGCCGTGCTGGATGAAATCAAACAAGGTATCCCGAGCCATGTCACGGCCGATCTGAACACCCGGCCGCTGCTCAACGAATCCGAGCTGCGCGAGCGCATGAGCGGCAACATCTGCCGATGTGGCGCCTACTCCAATATCATCGACGCCATCACCGAGGTGTCGGGGAGGACGGCATGAGAGCGTTCACTTACCAGCGCGCGCAGTCGCCAGCGGAAGCTGCCGCGATTGCCGCCCGCACACCCGGCGCCAAGTTCATCGCCGGCGGCACCAATCTGCTGGACCTGATGAAGCTGGAAATCGAAACGCCCCAGCACCTGATCGACGTGAACGGCCTTGCCCTCGACAAGATCGAGCCCACGCCAGGCGGTGGCCTGCGCATCGGTGCGCTGGTGCGCAATACCGATCTGGCATCCGATCAGCGTGTGCGCCGCGATTACGCCGTGCTGTCACGCGCCTTGCTGGCGGGCGCATCGGCGCAATTGCGCAACCGCGCGACCACGGCCGGCAATCTGTTGCAACGCACGCGCTGTCCCTACTTCTACGACACCAACCAGCCGTGCAACAAACGCCAGCCAGGCAGCGGCTGCGCAGCGATTGGCGGATACAGCCGCAACCACGCCATTCTCGGCGCCAGCGAAGCGTGTATCGCCACCCATCCTAGCGACATGGCGGTTGCCATGCAGCTGCTGGAGGCTACCGTCGAGACGGTCAAGCCGGACGGCGCCACGCGTGTCATTCCCATCGCCGACTTCCATCGTCTGCCCGGCGCCACGCCGCACGTGGAAAACGCCTTGCTGCCGGGCGAGCTGATTACCAGCGTCACCTTGCCCAAGCCGCTGGGCGGCACGCATGTGTACCGCAAGGTGCGCGACCGCGCCTCGTACGCGTTTGCGCTGGTGTCGGTGGCGGCGGTGCTCCTGCCGGACGGCAACGGCCGCGTCGCGCTCGGCGGTGTGGCGCACAAGCCATGGCGCGTGCCGGATGCCGACGCCAGCATGCCGCGCGGCCCGCAAGCGGTGGCTGAGCGCTTGCTGTCCGGCGCCAGGCCCAGCGCGGAAAGCGCGTTCAAACTGCCATTGGTACAGCGTACGCTGGCCTCTGTATTTGCCGATACCAGGAAAGGGTGATGACATGAAATTTGATACGCCTGCCACCACCAATCCCATCGATCAGCTGAAGGTCATCGGCCGCGCCACCGACCGTATCGATGGTCCGTATAAAACCACTGGTACTGCCACTTACGCCTACGAGCACCACCGCGAAGCGCCCAACGCCGCCTATGGCTATGTGCTTGGTGCGGCCATCGCCAAGGGCCGTATCAGCGCCATGGATGTCAGCGTGGCGCAGCGCGCGCCTGGCGTGCTGGCCATCGTGACGGCCGAGAATGCGGGCAAGCTGGGCAAGGGTAATTTCAATACGGCCAAGCTGCTGGGCGGGCCGGAGATCCAGCACTACCATCAGGCGATTGCGCTGGTGGTTGCCCAGACGTTCGAACAGGCGCGCGCTGCTGCGGCGCTGATACGCGTCGAGTACAGCAAGCAGCAGGGCAGCTATGATCTGGCCAAGGCCAGGGACAGCGCCAAGATGCCGAACGATAAAGATGCCAAGGACAAGCAGGTCGGCAACTTCGAATCCGCGTTTCCGGCGGCGCCGGTACGGCTGGACGCCACTTACACCACGCCCGATCAATCGCATTGCATGATGGAGCCGCATGCCTCCATCGCTGCGTGGAACGGCGACAAGCTCACGGTCTGGACGGCCAACCAGATGATTAACTGGAGCAAGGGCGACATGGCCAAGACGCTCGGTATCCCGAAAGAGAATGTGCGCCTGGTTTCGCCCTATATCGGCGGCGGCTTTGGCGGCAAGCTGTTCTTGCGGTCCGAGATCTTGCTGGCGGCGCTGGGCGCCCGCATGGCCAGTCGCCCGGTCAAGGTCGCCTTGCAGCGGCCGCTGATGATTAACAACACCACGCACCGCCCGGCAACCATCCAGCGCATCCGCATAGGCTGCAGCCGCGAAGGCAAGATCACCGCCATTGGTCACGAAAGCTGGTCCGGCGATCTGCCGGACGGCAAACCGGAAACCGCCGTGCAGCAAACCCAGCTGCTGTATGCCGGTCCCAACCGCATGACCAAGATGCGCCTGGCTGTGCTGGACCTCCCGGAGGGCAACGCCATGCGCGCGCCCGGTGAGGCGCCGGGTTTGATGGCGCTGGAAATCGCCATCGATGAAATGGCGGAAAAGCTCAAGATGGATCCAATCACCTTCCGCATCATCAATGACACCACGGTCGATCCCGCCAAGCGTGAGCGCAAGTTCTCGACGCGCCGCTTTGTCGATTGCCTGCGCACGGGTGCGCAGCGTTTTGGCTGGGACAAACGCAATCCCACGCCAGGCAAGACGCGCGATGGCCGCTGGCTGGTGGGCATCGGTGTGGCGTCCGCGTTCCGCAACAATATGGTGCAGAAGTCGGGCGCCCGTGTGCGGCTGGATGGCAAGGGTATCGTAACGGTGGAAACCGACATGACCGACATCGGCACCGGCAGTTACACCATCATCGCGCAGACTGCGGCGGAGATGATGGGCGTGCCGCTGAACCAGGTGGTGGTCAAGCTCGGCGATTCGGATTTTCCGGTATCCGCCGGCTCCGGCGGGCAGTGGGGCGGTAATAGCTCGACCGCCGGCGTGTACGCGGCATGCGTCAAGCTGCGCGAGCTGGCGGCGCAGAAGCTGGGGCTGGATCCGACCGAGGCCGAGTTTGCCAATGGCGCGGTGCGCGCCCACGGCCGCAGCTTCGCGCTGACGCAGGCCGCCGCCGACGGCGAACTGGTGGGCGAGGATACGATGGAGTACGGCGACCTCGACAAGAAATTCCAGCAATCGACGTTTGGCGCGCATTTTGTCGAAGTTGCGGTCGATGCGTACACGGGCGAGCCGCGCATACGGCGCATGCTGGCGGTGTGCGCTGCGGGCCGCATCCTCAATCCCAAAGCGGCGCGCAGCCAGGTGATCGGCGCGATGACCATGGGCGCGGGCGCGGCTTTGATGGAAGGGCTGGTGATCGACCAGCGGGGCGGCTTCTTCGTCAACCACGACCTGGCCTCGTACGAGGTGCCGGTACATGCCGACATCCCGCACCAGGAAGTGATCTTCCTGGATGAAACCGACCCCATCTCTTCACCCATGAAAGCCAAGGGTGTGGGCGAGCTGGGTATCTGCGGCGTGGGCGCGGCGGTGGCCAACGCCATTTACAACGCCACCGGCGTGCGGGTGCGCGAGTATCCCATCACGCTGGACAAACTCATCGCCAAAATGCCGGCCGTCTGAGTTAGTGCTATGCTGGGTGCCTACGCTTAGTGAGGAGGACATCATGCCTGCTACTCATGACACCTACACCCGCCGCCAGGGGTTGAAAAAGACTTACGATGTGGAATATACCGCGTTGCACTATCGGATATCCCTCGGCAACAAAGTGCTGAAGGATATCCATCTGGACTTGCACTCGTCGCCGGTGCTGGATACGGAAGTCACGTGGCGCCACGCGATTGCCGATATCGAAAACCTGCGCGGCATGACCGAGCAGTAGCTTAACGCCGGGGCTGCGCCGCAAACCACGGTTGCAGGCGGCGGATGGCTTCGGCGATTTCCGCCGTGGAGACGGCAAAGCTGAAGCGGATAAAGTGGCGGCCATCAACCGGGTCGAAATCGATGCCGGGCGCGCTGGCGATGCCGGTGTCTTCCAGCAGGCGCTGGCAGAAGGCCAGGCTGTCGTCGGTCAGGTGGGCGATGCTGGCATAGATGTAGAACGCGCCATCCGGCGGCGCCACCGTGGTCAGGCCCAGGCCGGGCAGGGCGGCCAGCAGCAGGCGGCGGTTTTCGCGGTAGACATCGATGTGGCCTTCCAGCTCATCCAGCGCATCGAAGGCGGCCAGGCCCGCGTGCTGGCTCAGCGATGGGGCAGTCAGGAACAGATTGCCGCAATACGCCTGCGCGCGTTCGACGTGATCGGGCGGCGCCAACAGCCAGCCCAGCCGCCATCCCGCCATGCTGAAATACTTGGAGAAGCTGCTCACCACCAGCGCCTGCGGTGCGTAGGCCAGGATGGTCTGGGCTGGCTCGACATAGCTCAGACCGTGATAGATCTCGTCCGAGATGATGCGGATGCCGCGCGCGCGGCACACCGCCACGATGGCCTGTAGTTCGTCGGCCTGGATCAGCGTGCCGGTCGGATTGGCCGGGCTGGCGATGATGACGCCCTGTGGCGCCGGCTCGACGGCAGCCAGCGCGGCAGCGGTCAGCTGGAAGCGGACTTCCGCGCCGCAGGCAATCTCGACCGGTTCCATATGCAGCGCCTTGAGCGTATTGCGATACGCCACGTAGCCCGGCCGCGCCATGGCGATGCGGTCGCCCGGCGCAAACATCGAACTCAGCGCCAGTACCAGCGCCGGCGAAGCGCCGCAGGTCAGCACGAACTGGTCGGCCGACACCGTCACGCCGTAGCGCTCGTCATAGAACTGCGCCAGCCGTTGCTTGAGCGGCGCGCTTTCCCAATAGCCCATGCTTTCAGCGTCCAGCACCGCGTGCGCCCTGGCGATGGCGGCCTTGGGCGCGCCGGTGGACGGCTGGCCAAACTCCATGTGAATGATCGAACGGCCCTGGGCTTTCAGGGCGTGCGCCTGTTTGCTGATGGCGATGGTGTGGAAGGGTTCAAGTTGGGCATTCATGGGTTCGATTATACTGTTGCCTGTAACATAAAAAAAGCAAAGGTTGGCTGGGTATGACGATACGATGGAAGCGATGGGCAATAGGCGCGGCAAGCGCGGTTGGTGTGTATGCGGTGACAGGCTTCTGGCTGGTTCCGGGCATCATCCAGAGCCAGTTTCCGAAGTATGCCGAGACCGAACTGGAGCGTAAGGCCAGCATTGGGCAGCTGCATTTCAACCCGTTCACGCTGCGACTGGAAGCACAGGATATCCGCCTGACCGAAGCGGACGGCGCACCGTTGTTTGCGGTGGGCGGGCTGACGGTGGAGATGCAGTGGCGTTCGCTGTTCCGCCGTGCCTGGAGCTTTGCCGAGATCCGCGTCACGGCGCCCGCCGTGCAACTGGCGATCGCCAAGGATGGCACGTTCAATATCGCGGCATTCCTGGCCACGCTCGACAAGCACAAGAAGGACGACAAGGACACGGGCATGCCGCGCCTCATCATCAGCCATTTCGCGCTGGAGGACGGCAAGGTGGCGATGCACGACAAACATGCGGGTTACGAGGATACGTTCACGCCGATTTCGTTCGCGCTGAATAACCTGAGCACGCTGCCGGATGAAAATGGCGATTACACGCTGAGCGCGGATGCGGGCCTGGGCGGCAAGCTGCGCTGGAAAGGCGTGGCTGCCGTGAATCCGGTCAGTGGCAGCGGCGCGCTGACGCTGGAAAATGTGGTGCTGCCCGGCCTGGCCGCCTACCTCAAGTCGTTCTCGCGCATTGTGGTGGTGGATGGCAAGCTGTCGGCCCGTTTGCCCTACAAGTTTGCCTACCAGGATGGCAAGCTGGATGCCCACCTGGAAGGCGCTGGCCTGACGCTGAATCAGCTCGCGCTCAAGCGTGGCGACGCGGCGGCATCCTTCGTTCAGCTGAAACAGCTGGCGGTGACGGAGGTTGGCGTGGATCTGCTCAAGCGGTCAGTGCAGATCGGCGGTTTGCAGCTGAACGGCGGCGCGCTGGCGGTGCGCCGCGATGCCCGTGGAGATATTGATGTGGCAGGGTTGATGCTGCCCGCGCCGGTGACCAAACCGGCGCCCGCGCCCGTCAAGCCAGCCGGGCAGGAGAAGGAGAGCAATTGGAAGCTGCACTTCAAGCAGATCGGCCTGGATGCGGTGGCGTTGAGCTATATCGATGAAACCGTGTCGCCTGCGCTGAAAGTCAGCAGCGACAACGCCAGACTCAAACTGGGCCTGCTGCTGGATGGCGGCAAGCTGAACATCGATGATGCGGCGTTCTCGATGGAGAACGTGGCCATGAACGCGGGCACCGTGGCGCCGCTCAAGCTGTCGCGCATCGGCTTTGAGGAGGCCGCGCTCGATCTGGCCGCGCATAAGGCCAGCGTGGGCCGTTTATATGCGGACGGCGGCCAGCTCGACTTGTCGCGTGATGCGAAAGGCCAGTTCCTGCTCATGGGCGCGTTGCCGAAAGCGGGTAGTGCGGCGCCGGCCTCGGCTGCTGCACCAGCCGAGGCCGGGCCGGCGTGGACTGCCAACGTCAAGTCGGTCGAGCTGAACAAGTTTGGCGCGCGCTATGACGACGCCAGCACCGGCATCAAAGTGAATCTGCAGGACTTCAACATGAAGCTGCGCGATGCCGGTACAGAGCTGAAAAAACCACTGGCATTTGAAGGCGGTGTGGCCTTGCGCGAGGGCGGGCAACTGACGGCCAAAGGCAAGGTCGTGCCGGCCACCGGTGCGGTGGACACGGACCTGAAACTGAGCAAGCTGGCCCTGGCGCCGGTGCAGCCCTTGCTGGGCAAATACGTCAAACTGAAGATTGCCGACGGCGCCATCAATGCGGCAGGCCGTTTGCGTACCGGCGCTGGCGGCAGCAAGGCTGATCCCGCCTTGCGTTATGACGGTTCGTTTGAGGTGGCCGAGCTGTCGCTGAATGAACAGGACAATGACCGCTTCGCCCACTGGAAGTCGGTACGCGCCGAGAAGGTGGCCCTGAGCCTGAAACCGGACTTGCTGGACGTGGCCGAGTTGCGCGTCGTCGAGCCGAATGCGATTCTGATGATTGAGAACGACCGCAGTTTCAACGCGCAGCGTTTGCTGGTGCAGCAGCCTGCCGCGCCTGCGGCAACAGCGGCACCGGCGCCGGCCGCTGAACCGTTCCCGGTGCGCATGCGCCGCGTGCGCTTCCAGAACGCCAAGCTGGACTTCACTGACCTGAGTCTGCGGCCGCAATTCGGCGCCAGGATTTACGAATTGAATGGCGTGATTACCGGGCTGTCGTCCAAACGCGATGCACGTGCGCAGATCGAGCTGGACGGCCGCGTGGACGACTACGGCCTGGCGCGTGTGCGTGGTCAGCTGAATCCGTTTGTGCCGGCGGATAACACGGACATGAACGTGGTGTTCAAGAACGTGGACATGGTGTCGGCCTCGCCGTACAGCATGAAGTTCGCGGGCTACAAGATCGCTGAGGGCAAGATTTCGCTGGACTTGCAGTACAAGGTCCGCAATGGCCAGCTGGAAGGCAACAACCAGGTGGTGCTGGACAAGCTGACGCTGGGCGAGCGCATCGACAGTCCGGATGCGTTGAAGCTGCCACTGGAGCTGGCGCTGGCCATCCTCAAGGACAGCAATGGCCGGATCGACCTCGGCATACCGGTGTCGGGCAATATGAATGACCCGAGCTTCAGCTACGGCGCCGTGGTGTGGAAGGCATTGGGCAATATCATGACCAAGGTGGTGACGGCGCCGTTCCGCGCGCTGGGCAATCTGTTTGGCGTGAGCGGCGACAAGCTGGAAGCGGTGGAGTTCGATGCCGGTAGCGCAGTCGTGCTGCCGCCGGAGCGCGAGAAGTTGCAGCAGGTCGCCAGGATTCTGGTGCAGAAGCCGGAGTTGAAGCTGTCCGTGCCTGGCCTGTACAACGAAGACAATGACGGCGCGGCTTTGCGCGCGCAGGCATTGCGCCGCGTCGTGCTGGCCAAGGCGGACATCAAGCTGGCCGCAGATGAACAGCCCGGTCCGCTGGACATCGGCCAGCGCAAGGTGCGTAGCGCGCTGCGCGATTTGTATGCCGAACGGTTCGGTGCGCCCGAACTCGACAAGCAGAAGAAGGCGGCGGAAAGCGCGGCAGGCACGGGCGACGAGGCGGCGAAGAAGCTGCCGGTCCTGCAACGCCTGGGCAAGCTGGTGCAAGGCGAACCGCAGGTGGCGGATGCCACGGCTTTTTATGACGGCCTGCAGGCGCGCCTGGAAAAAAATCAGGCGCTGCCCAAGGATGCCTTGCCGCAGCTGGGCGCCATGCGCGCGGCGGCGGTCATCGCCGTATTGAAGCAGTCCGGCGTAAACCCGGCAACTGCGAGCGCTAGTGCACCGGTCACAACCGAGAGCCGCGCCGGGCAGCCGATTGCAGTGAAACTGGAGCTGTCGGCGAAATGACACAAGAAGAAAAAGTACTGCCGGCCGCCAGTCCCTGGCTGGCCGGCATGGCGCTGCTGTGCAGCCAGCTGTCCCTGAATATCGGCGCGGCGGTGGCCAAGCATCTGTTCCCGCGCATCGGCGTCGAAGGCGTGACCGCTTACCGTGTCGGCATTGCGGCGGCGCTGATGCTGCTGGTGTTCCGTCCGTGGCGTACGCCGCTGACGCGCAAGCAGGCGCTGAATCTGGCCATCTACGGCTCGGTGATCGGTTTGATGAACTTGCTGATTTACCGCGCGTTCGCGCATATTCCGCTCGGGATTGCGGTGGCAATTGAAGTGGCCGGGCCGTTGACGGTGGCCGTGCTGTCGTCGCACCGGCCGCGCGATTTTGTCGCGGTGTGCCTGGCGGTGGCGGGGCTGTATTACCTGCTGCCGATCCATGGGCATGTGGATCAGCTCGACCCGGTGGGCGTGGCGTATGCGGCCGGCGCTGCCGTGTGCTGGGCCTTGTACATCGTGTTTGGCAAGCGTGTGTCGTTGATGCCGGGTGGTCAGACGGTGGCGTGGGCGATGCTGGCGGCGTCGCTGTTTATCGTGCCGATTGGCGTATGGCATGCGGGCGAGGTCTTGCTGACGCCGTCATATCTGCTGATCGGCCTGGCGATTGCGGTGATGTCCAGCGCCTTGCCGTACACGCTGGAGATGTTCTCGATGCGTACGCTGTCCTCGCGCACCTTCAGCATGTTCAGCAGTGCGGCGCCGGCGCTGAGTGCGCTGGCGGGGATGGCGGTGCTGGGCGAGCATCTGAGCCTGGCGCAATGGCTGGCGATCAGCGCCATCGTTGCCGCCTCCGCGCTGACCTCGTTGCGGTAAATTACCGGGCGCTCCGCGTTTGAATAGCTTGTTGCTTTTGCAATCGGTTCGTGGCAGCATACTTGCTTCTTTGAGGAGATGCCATGCAAGTCGCTCGTGCCCAACAGCCTATCGCCGCCGCCGCAGTCACGCTGGTGCTGTGGATATTCGGTGTGGCTTCCTTCCTGCCGCCGCTGTTTCAAAAATACACCAGCCAGTCGGTGCTGCTGATCATCGCCGCCGGCATCGGCATTTTTGTTTGCCTGGTGCTGCACCTGATTTTTATCGGCATCGCTGCCCAGCGCCTGGGCCGTTCGCCGGTGTTGTGGGTGCTGGTTTCGCTGCTGTTCCTGCCGCTCGCTTCCATCATCGGCCTGATTCTGTTCGAGTGGTTCAGCGAAGAGCAAAAGCAGGCCGCCGCTTAAAGCCCTTGCCAGACATGAACGGGATCGTCTAGTATCGATCCCGATGCTCTCTGCATCGACGTCGCTCGGACGGTTCCGGGCGCTTACGTGGACAATTCATGACTGACACCCAAAATCCGCGCAGCTTTGCGCGCATCGATCGCTTACCCCCTTACGTTTTCAATGTCACCGCCGAGCTGAAGCTAGCGGCACGCCGCCGTGGCGAGGACATCATCGATATGTCGATGGGCAATCCGGACGGCGCCACGCCACCGCACATCGTCAGCAAGCTGGTGGACACGGTACAACGGCCGGACACCCACGGCTACTCGGCTTCCAAAGGCATTCCGCGCCTGCGCCGCGCCATCTCCAAATGGTACAAGAGCCGTTACGATGTCGAGTTCGATCCGGATTCGGAAGCCATCGTCACCATCGGCTCCAAGGAAGGCCTGGCGCACCTGATGCTGGCGACGCTGGACCAGGGCGATACCGTGCTGGTGCCCAATCCTAGCTATCCCATCCACATCTGGGGCGCGGTGATTGCTGGCGCGAATATCCGCTCGGTGCGTATGACGCCCGGCGTGGACTTCTTCGACGAGCTGGAGCGCGCGGTTCGTGAGAGCTATCCGAAGCCGAAGATGATGATACTGGGCTTCCCATCGAACCCGACTGCGCAGTGCGTGGAGCTGGAGTTCTTTGAGCGCGTGGTGGCGCTGGCAAAGCAGCACAATATCCTGGTGGTACACGACCTGGCCTATGCCGACATCGTGTTCGATGGCTGGAAAGCGCCGTCCATCATGCAGGTGCCGGGCGCACGCGAGGTGGCGGTGGAGTTCTTTACGCTGTCCAAGAGCTACAACATGGCGGGCTGGCGCGTAGGCTTCATGGTCGGCAACAAGGAGCTGGTGGCGGCGCTGGCGCGCATCAAGAGCTACCATGACTACGGCAGTTTCACGCCGGTGCAGGTGGCGGCGATTGCGGCGCTGGAAGGCGACCAGCAATGCGTGAGCGAGATCTGCGCGCAATACCAGAGCCGCCGCGATGTGCTGCACAAAGGTCTGTGCGAAGCCGGCTGGCTGGTGGACAAGCCGAAAGCGTCAATGTACATCTGGGCGCGCATCCCCGAGGCCTATCGTCATCTGGGCTCGCTGGAATTTGCCAAGCTGCTGCTGGCCGAGGCCAAGGTCTGTGTTTCGCCAGGGATCGGCTTTGGCGAGTACGGCGATGAGTATGTGCGGTTTGCGTTGATTGAGAACGAAGCGCGCATCCGCCAGGGACTGCGTGGTATTAAAGCCATGCTGCGCAAGACCAGCGCATAGATTTCCGCCAAAGTTTAAGCCGCATCAAACTATCCGTTTGATGCGGCAGCTAATGTAGTTCCCTGGACCCTCAGCGGAGCTGCCATCATGCCCCATCTTCCCATCGGTACCAGCGCGCGGCGCCTGGTCGAATCTGTCCAAAAACTTGAACGTACCTTGTCCGGCGCAGGGCTGCCGCATTTCGTCTCGCGCATGCCCGTGTGGTGGCTATGCTGGCAGTATTGCCGCATGCTGGACCAGAAGATCGCGCGCATGAAGCGGATTGCGCACAAGTTTGAACGCTGGGGACCGGCCATCCGCCGCATCTCGCCGACGGCGCAGGAGAAAATGGAAATGCTGGATCTGGACCACAGCATGCGCGCGGATATTGAATTCACCAAAACCACCATGCTGGAACTGCGCGACTACTGTGAAGACATCGGCCGCATGTTCGCGCAACTGGGTTATGAGTCGGCAGGACTCAAGCGGCGCCAGACGGCGTTCATCGAAGTGCTGGAGACTTCCTGCGCGTTGGCAAGCTATATGCAGGAAGCCCTGACCAGGCATGACGAGACCGTGCTGGCGCTGCTGCGCGCCGAGGCGGATGCCACCTCGGCAGCGGCCGCCCGTGCTTAGAAACCTTCCAGTACGATCTTGCCTTTGGCGCGGTTGCTCTCGATCAGGGCGTGGGCGCGCTTGAGGTTTTCCGCATTGATTTTGCCGTAGCGTTCCGCCAGCGTGGTTTTCACCGCGCCGGTTTCCACCAGCTTGGCCACATCGTTGAGCAGCTTGTGCTGTTCCTGCATGTCGGCGGTCTGGAACATCGAGCGCGTGTACATGAATTCCCAGTGCAGCGACACGCTCTTGCGCTTCAAGGTGCGTACGTCCAGCGCGGCCGGGTCGTCGATGAGCGCGATCTTGCCTTGCGGCGCGACCAGTTCGCTGATGGCGGCCCAGTGGTGGTCGGTCTGGTTCAGGCTGGCGACGTAAGTCACGGGCGGCAGGCCGAGGCGGGTGATTTCTTCGTTCAGCGGCTTGCTGTGGTCGATGACGTGATGTGCGCCCAGCTGCTTGATCCACTCGCCGGTTTCCGGACGCGAAGCGGTGCCGATGATGGTCAGGCCGGTCAGCTGGCGGGCCAGTTGCACCAGGATGGAACCGACGCCGCCCGCCGCGCCGATCACCAGCAGCGATTTGCCCTGCGTGGCGCCCGCGTCGCGGCTGACTTCCAGGCGGTCAAACAGCAGTTCCCATGCGGTGATGGTGGTCAGCGGCAGCGCGGCGGCCTGGGCGAAATCGATATTCTTCGGCTTGTGGCCGACGATGCGTTCGTCCACCAGATGCAGTTCGCTGTTGGTGCCGGCGCGTGTCAGGTCGCCGGCGTACCAGACTTCATCACCGGGCTGGAACAGGGTGACGTCCGGGCCGACAGCCTTGACCACGCCTGCGGCATCCCAGCCGATGACCTTGGCCTGGCCTTCGGTGGGAGCGACATTGCGGCGGATCTTGGTATCCACCGGATTGACGGAAATGGCGCGCACTTCCACCAGCAGATCACGGCCGCTGGCTTGCGGGGCTGGCAGTTCGATATCGATCAGCGATTCGGCGTGCTCGATTGGCAGGGACTGGCGGTAGGCGATGGCTTTCATGAATTTTTTCTCCGAAAATGTTTGATGGGCGTATCATGATTTATTTCTGAACGCCGAAAAAGAGGCGTTTTCCAGAAACACTTTCAAAGGAATCATGAAAATTGCTGCGCCTCGATGATTTAACCGTGTTTGTCCGCACCGCCGACCGTGGCAGCTTGTCGGCTGCGGCACGCGAGCTGGAGATTTCACCGGCGTTGGCCAGCGCTGCCGTGAAGCGGCTGGAAGGTGAGTTGAAGCTGCGGTTGTTTGCCCGCACCACACGGTCACTGCGGTTGACGGAGGAGGGCGAGCATTACCTGCGTCACGCGCGGGAAGCCTTGCGCCTGCTCAAAGAGGGGCACGATACCTTGATGCAGGGGCAGGAAACCCTGGGCGGCACGCTCAAGATCTCCATGCCGTCCGACCTCGGCCGCAACATGGTGGTGGGCTGGCTGGATGAATTCCAGGCGCAATATCCCAAAATCAGCTTCCAGCTCAGTATTGGCGACCGCGTCTCGGATATGTACCGGCAACCGGTGGACATCGCCATCCGCTACGGTGCGCAGGAAGACTCCAGCCTGATCGCCTTGCCGCTGGCGCCGGAAAACCGCCGCGTGCTGGTGGCGTCGCCGGAATACATCAAACAGCATGGCAAGCTGAACTCGCTCGATGACCTGGCGCGCCACAACTGCCTGCGCTTTGTGCTGGATGATGTCATCCACGACCGCTGGAGCTTCTACCGCGATGCGCAGTCCGGGCCGGAAGTCGTCCACGTCAACGGCAACCGCAGCGTGGACGATGCGGACGTGGTGCGGCGCTGGGCCGTGGCGGGACTGGGCATTGCCTACAAGTCGCGGCTGGATCTGAGTGCAGACATTCGCGCCGGCCGCTTGCAGATTCTGCTACCGGATGTGCTGGGCGAGCGTACTGCGCTGCATATGATTTTCATGCACCGCTCGCAGATCACGCCCACCGTGCTGCAGCTGCGCGACTTCCTGCGCGCGCAGTGTGAGAAAGCTTAAGGCCACCTGAAACCGGCGTCGCGTTTGGTTGCATTGCGTCAAAATGCGCTTAACATAGCGCCAACAATAATGATCGGGAGAGAGCAATGACCGAAACCCAGCGCGACATCCTCAGCGCCGGCTTTTCGCTGACGCTGATAGTGTTGGCCGCCTTCGTGATGCAGCGATTCTTCCTGCCGCTGATCTGGGCTGGAATTTTATGCGTGGCCACCTGGCCGCTCTATCAGCGCATCCGCATGCGCTTCGGCCGGCATCACATCATCGCGGCTGCCGTGCTGACGCTGCTCATGGCGGCGGTGTTTATCGTGCCCGTGCTTCTGGGCGTGACACAGGCGGCAAGGCAAGCGCCCGTGCTGGCCAACTACATCGTCAATGCCAATACGGATGGCATTGCCGTGCCGGAGTTTGTCCAGCACCTGCCTGTGATAGGTGATGCCATCACCAACTGGTGGCAGGCGACCTTGAGCCAGCCGCATGGTCTGGCGCATCTGTTCTCCGACCGCGAAATCAACGGCTTCCACTCGGCCAGTGACCTGATCAAAGTGGTGGGCGTGGGCGTGATGCACCGCCTGGTGGATTTTGGCCTGGCGTTTCTGTGCCTGTTCTTCTTCTATAAGGACGGCGAAGTTCTCAATCGCCAGATCAATGCGCTGGGCAGCCACTGGTTCAGCGAACTGCGCTGGCAGCACTATTCGGCAAAAATCCCGACTGCGATCCGCGCCACTGTCAATGGCCTGGTGCTGGTGGGCTTGGCGGAAGGCATATTGATCGGCATTGGTTATGCGTTCGCCGGCCTGTCATCGCCCGCACTGTGGGCGGCGGCAACCGGTGTTCTGGCGATTATTCCTTTTGGCGCACCACTGGCGTTCGTCAGCGCGGCCGGTGTGCTGGCCTTCAACGGCGCCATTCCGGCGGCGATTGCTGTAGCCGCGTGGGGCGGTGTCGTGCTCTTCGTTGCCGATCACTTTGTACGGCCAGGTATTATCGGCAACGCCACGCGTTTGCCCTTCCTGGCCGTACTGTTCGGTATTTTAGGCGGGGTAGAAACCCTGGGCCTGGTAGGACTGTTTATCGGTCCAGTCGTGATGGTGCTGTTTGTAACGCTGTGGCACGAGGCGAATCCAGCGACTGCGACGGATGTCGGTTCGCCAGTTGCCAAACCCAGGTGAGGAGCGCAAGCGAGGTCGCGGCATCCGCCGGCCGGTCTTGTGCATGGGCTGGGCAACTGGCTCCGGCAACCATTAATGTGCTTTCGACTTCGACAGGATCAGCAGCCAGCGGCGGAACAGCAGCACTTCCAGATGGCCAGCCTGTACACCGGTATCGCATTCCATGATCGGGTTCACAGCGTAAAAACGCTTGCGGAAGTCGCGGCACACCATCATTTCGCGTTTGCCCATGCGAACCATGAAAGAGGTAGGCAGGTATTCCAGGCCGAAGCGGGAGCCAAAGCTGCTGTTCAGAGTGCTCATGACGTTTCCTTTTGGGTTGGTGTGTTTAACGAGGAGTTCAGAATAGCATAACTACTGTATGAATAAACAGGTACTGTGCAAATAAACAGTAAATTCGCTATTTCGTGGTTTTTACGCCAACTTCATCGGCAGTCAAGCAGGGAGGACCAAATTTTTAGTAAATTGCTCAATTTCGTGGAGGCAAGACTGTCTCCTGGCGGTGAGTTCGGTTTGCATTTGACCGTGGGCATGGCATTGCTGCTAGTGTCCGGCTATGTGTTTCACGAACTGGCAGAGGCCGTGATGGGGCAGCAAGCCATCACCCTCCTGGATGTGCAGGTGGCGCACTGGTTCAATGCCCATGCCACCGAGCCCTATACCAGCCTGATGCTGGGCGTGTCGGCCATGCATTCGGTGGTGGGCATGGTAGTGCTGTTCTGCCTGCTGGCGCTGTATTTATGGCGGGCGCAGGCACGCTACTGGCTGCTGGCGCTGGTCGTCAGCGTGCCGGGTGGGATGGTGCTGAATGTGATGCTGAAACATCTGTTCCAGCGCACGCGGCCGGTGTTTGACGAGCCGCTGGTGACGCTGGCAACGTACAGCTTCCCCAGTGGACACACCACGGCCGCGACGTGTTTTTATGGTTTGCTGGTGAGCTATCTGGTGATTGCCCGGCCGGCGTGGAGTGTGCGCTTGGGAACGGTGGCGCTATGCCTGACAATGGTATTGTTGGTGGCATTCAGCCGGGTCTATCTGGGCGCGCATTATGTCAGCGATGTGCTGGCGGCCATGGCTGAGAGCGTGGCCTGGCTGGCGGTGTGCATCACCGCGATCTCCACGCTGCGCCGTCGCCGTGAGGCTAAAACTATATAAATCATATGAACAAATTCGTCGTCATCGTGAATGCAAGTGCAGGCTTGGGATATTGCGGCGGCTGGGCTGAAGCGCTGCTGGAGAAATTCCGCAGCCATGGCGCCGAAGCCGACATCACGCTGGCCAAGAGCGGTGAAGAGATGATCGAACGCGCCCAGCGCGCCGTGGCTGATGGCGCACCGACCGTGGTGGCGGGCGGCGGCGACGGCACCATCAACGCCGTGGCGTCGGTGCTGGCCGGCACCGAGACCTGGCTTGGCGTGCTGCCGCTGGGGACGCTGAATCACTTTGCCAAAGACCTCAAGCTGCCGCTGGACCTGGATGAGGCCGTCGCCTACATCGTGCGCAACAAGGCGCGCAAGGTCGATGTGGGCGAGGTCAATGGCCGCATCTTTCTCAACAACTCCAGCCTGGGCATTTATCCCGACATCGTGCGCGACCGTGAACAGCAGCAGCGCCATCTGGGACGCGGCAAGTGGCCGGCGTTTGGCCGCGCGATGTTTGCCGCACTGCGGCGCTTTCCCTTTCTGAGTGTCCGTCTGAAGATCAATGGCGAAGAGCATCTGCGCCGCACGCCGTTTGTCTTCATCGGCAATAACGAATACCTGCAAGGCCTGACCATGGGCGCACGTGAGCGTCTGGATACGGGCAAGCTGTGCCTGTACGTGGCGCAGAAGCCAACCCGGCTGGGCTTGCTGCGCTATGCGGTGCACGCTTTGTTTGGCAAGCTGCAGGCAGCGCGCGATTTTGATGTGCTGTCGGCGTCGTCGCTGGAAATCGAAACGCGCCATCATCATCTGCGCGTGGCCACCGATGGCGAGGTAACGCTGATGAAGCCGCCACTGTGCTATCGTTCAAGAGCCTCGGCGCTGCATGTGATTGCGCCGGCCGCCTAGGAGGAGAGCATGCGCACCATCGTCCATTTATCCGATCTGCATTTCGGCCGCGTCGATCAGGACCTGCTGCGGCCGCTGCAGGAGCTGGTGACCCGGCTGGCGCCGGATGTGGTGGTGGTGTCCGGCGACCTGACCCAGCGCGCCAAGACCGAGGAGTTCAAGGCCGCGCGCGCCTGGCTCGATACCTTGCCCGGGCCGCAGATCGTGGTACCTGGCAATCACGACATCCCGCTGTACAACGTCGCCAGCCGCTTCCTGACACCGCTGCGCAAATACACGCGCTACGTCACACTGGACCTGGCGCCGGAATATGTGGATGACGAAATTGCCGTGCTCGGCATCAACACGGCGCGCTCGCTGACCTTTAAAGATGGCCGCATCAACCACGAGCAAATTGCGCAGATGAAGCAGCGTATGAGCGCGGTGGGACCGGACCATACGCGCATCATCGTCACCCACCATCCGTTTGATTTGCCGGACACCTTCGACAAGGACGACCTGGTCGACCGCGCGCCCATGGCGATGCAGGCGTTTTCGGAATGCGGCGTCGATGTGCTGCTGGCCGGCCATCTGCATTCTAGCCATGCGGGCAATAGCGCGCAGCGCTACAAGATCAGCGGCTATGCGGCGCTGGTGGTGCAGGCCGGTACCGCCACCTCCACGCGCGGGCGCGGCGAATCCAACTCCTTCAACGTGCTGCGGGTGGCGCCGGATGATGTGCAGGTCGAGCGCTACAGCTGGATCGAAGGCACGGCCAGTTTCGAGCCAGTCCACACCGAATGCTTCCGCCGCAGCGGCGACACCTGGTCGCTCGACGCCGAAGCTTAAAGCCAGTAGTTCATGAAGCGGGCCGCCCATTCTTTCATGCGGTGGGCCCAGGGGCGGTGGCGCCAGGCTTCCAGTGTGATGAGGTTGGAGTCGCGCATGTCTTCCTGGAAGGCGCGCTCCATTTCGGTGCCAAAGGCGTCGCCCATGACAATGACGTTGAGCTCGCTGTTGTGCAGGAAGCTGCGGGTGTCGATATTGGTCGAGCCGACCGTGGACCATTGGCCGTCGATCACGGCGGTCTTGGCATGCAGTACCGCGAGCTTGAGCTGGTAGATCTTGACGCCTGCTTCCAGCAAATCATCATAAAATGCATGGCCGGCATAGAACACCAGGCCGCTATCGGAAACGCCCGGCAGCACGATCTTGACGTCGACGCCGCGCCGGGCGGCCGCGATCAGGGCGTCCACGGTTTGCCGGTCCGGCACAAAATAGGCGGAGGTGATGTGGATGGATTTCCGGGACTCCTGGATCGCCAGCGCATACGCCTTGTAGATTTCAAACTGGCCGCCCGGATCGCTGCCCAGTACCCGCACCACCTTGTCGCCCGCGATGACGGGTTTGGGGAAGTAGTCGGCTTCCGGCAGGTCGTCCTTGTCCTGCGAGGCCCACTGGCGCACGAACAGCCACTGGAACGCCTGCACGGCCGGGCCTTCCACCTTGATGTGGGTGTCGCGCCAACCAACCTGTGATTTGTCGGTGGGCTTGGAGGCCGAGCGGAACAGCGAACTCTTGGCATAGGTGGCGCTGATGTTGATGCCGCCTGTGAAGGCGACCTTGCCGTCGACGATCAGCACCTTGCGGTGGTCGCGGTTGTTGAGCTTCCAGCTGTCGCCGCTGACCTTGGCCGGGTTGACTGGATTAAATTCGATGAGCCGGATGCCGGCATTGCGCATGCGCTTGAAGAATTCGGCCGGCACGCCGATGGTGCCGACGCTGTCATACAGGATGTTGACGGTCACGCCTTGCTGCTGCTTTTCAATGAGCGCATCGGCAAATTTCAGGCCCAGTTCGTCCTGGTCGAAGATATAGGTTTCCAGGTTGATATTGTTGCGCGCGGTGGTGATGGCCTTGAGCATTTCCGCCATGGTCTGCGGACCGTCAAACAGCAAGGTAGTCTTGTTGCCGGCGATGAGCGGGACGCCGGTGGCCGCTTCTTCCAATGCGGCCTGTTCCTGCAGGTTCAGCGTGCCCTTGGTCCAGCGCTTGGCCAGTAGCGCCTTGGCGCGCGCGTCGCTCAGTTCGCCATTGGGGCCTTTGACGGTGGGTGTGGGCGCGGGTTCGAGCTTGTCGCCGAGTTGCGTCACATTGGGCAGCGATGCGCATGCGCCCAGCAAGCCCCAGCTCATCAGGAGCACTGGTAGCCAGAAATGCATGCGCAGGGTTTTCATCTGTGAGCCTTTTCAGTGGTGGTTGATTCGTCAGGCAGCAGCGCTGGTTCTTCTGCCTTGGAGCCGAAGAAGAATGACATCGGGCTGGTGCGGAACCGGCGGCCCAGTGCTTTGGTCAGCTGCCAGCCGTGCTTGAAGCGCACCTGGCGCGAGCGCAGCGCAACCCACAGCGCCAGGCCAAAGCTGACCAGCAGATTGACTGTCCCGATGGAAAGGAAACCTGCCACCGAGGTCACAACCAGTTCCCAGCTGACATTGTGATCGAGTCCAACAATTGCTGTCGCAAAGTTGGCCGACGAGAAGGTCACGTGCCGGATATCAAGCGGCATGCCCAGCACGAAGCCGATGAACGGCATCACGCCGAGCAGGATGCCGAAGAAGAAATTCCCCATCAGCCCGCCCAGGTTGTTTTCCATGTAGACGCCCAGCCGGTCCAGGCGTTCCTGACCCAGCAGCCAGCGCAGGCCGCGCAGCTGCGAGATGCGCTGCGCCCAGCGCGTGTACAGCGCCTTGTTGTCGTAGTAGCCCGAGATCAGGCCCGCCACGAACAGGCAGACGCCGGCAATCGCCGCGTAAATCAGCGTTGGCGCGTGGATGGGATCGATGTCGTGCAGCAGGTGCATGGCCTTATCGGGCGACACCAGGTGGTGGCCGGTCATGTAGGGCCAGGCCATGGCGATCAGCCAGGCGGTGGGAATTGCCACCGCCAGGTTGCCCAGCACAGCCATGTTCTGGGTGCGGATCACCTTGGCGCATAGCTCGGCCATGCTGTCGATGTCGATATTGCGGCCGTCCTTGCTGTGCAGGCCGGCGGCGATGCGCGACGCGGTCATGGCCGGCTGCTTGGTCGCCACCGTGAAGTGCAGCAGGTGGATGAACATGAAGCCCAGCGAGTAGTTCATGCTGAACAGGAAGGCTTCCACCAGCGGCGCCGCGCGCAGGTAGGACATGAGGATCTTGAACAGCGCCATGAAGCCGATCACCAGGCCGGCGCCGGCAGAGGACACGAACATGCTGCGCAGTTCCTTGCGGCTGTCGGCCACGTAGTGTTCGCCCGTGTGGCTGGCGTTCTCGGTGACGTTGCGCGCCAGCAGGTCGACATTGTCGCGCAGCAGGTCGCTGACCATGTATTTGTTGTTGTGCGCCTCAGTCAGTTCCAGCGCCAGCGCGACGGCGGCGTCGCGGCGGGCGTGCTGGTCTTCGGCGTGGACGTCGACCAGGAACAGCAGCTTGCGCATGCGCGCCAGGCTTTGCGTCAGCGACACCAGCAGATAGGTGAGGGCGATGCTGGTGCCTTGGTTCAGCGCTTTCTTGCGGATCTTGGCGATGACGGCGTCGCACTGGTCCAGCATCACCAGCAGGTGGCGGACGTCTTCGATATCGACTTCTTCACCGGCCAGCTTGCGCTGGTAGGCGTCGAGATAGGCGTTGACCTCGAAGTTCTGCACCATGAAGGGCGATTCGTAGGTTTCCATCTCGGTGTGGAAATTGGTCAGGCGCGGCTCCAGGCCGATTGCGCACACGCGGTAGGACAGCGTGCGGATCGCGTCCAGCAGCCCCGGCAGCATGATGTTGCCGACGCGCGGCGCGCACGAGCGCTGCTCGGCGTAGCAGATGACGTCGAACAGGGCGATCCAGTCGTCGGCCGGCACGGCGCCCATCCACAGGTAGTCGGTGCGCTTGTAGACGATCTGGTCCAGCGCCTCGCTCAGGTAGTCGTTGCCGAGCGCGGGCGGCAGGATGCGGTAGGCGATGCGCGTGCGCAGTTCGGAGAAGAAGCCGTCATTCGACAGCACGCCGATTTCGGTGTACAGGCTGGCGTGGCGGCGGGCCGCGATGATGTTGCGCGCATAGTTGCGCAGGGCTAGCGCGTGCGCCGGGCTGCCTTTCAACAGCTGGGTCAGGGTACGGACGTTGGCGGTGGCACGGGCGCCATCGCTGGCGCGCTTGGGGCGCAGGGTGTCAAACAGCGCGACCATCAGGCCGATATCGCTGCTCTCTGCGTTGATTTGTTCAAGGATTTCTAGCATGGGCCGAGTATACCCGCCCCACCTGGCGCTGTATGTACGTTGGCGTACATATGTTTCCATTGCGAAAGATGCATGCTGCGTGATTGCCCGCACAGAGAGCGCGGCCGGGGCGGCCTACACTGGCTTCAACACGCAACCTGTTACCTTACGCATCCGGCTCATCATGAAATCCGCTCTCATCTCAATGGCTTTGATTGCACCGCTGACCGCAGCGGCCCAAGCACCGTCAGCGGTGGAAGTATACGGTGTGCTGGATGCCGGTGTGGTGGCCGAACGCGGTTGCCAGGGCGACTGCACCCGCACGCGGCTCGACAGCGGTGTGTCGACTGGCTCACGGCTGGGCGTGCGCGGGCGCGAAGACCTTGGCAACGGCACGGCGGCCGTCTACACGCTGGAAGCCGGCCTGCTCGGCGACACCGGCCGGTCGGACCAGAACGGCCGCCTGTTCGGCCGCCAGGCCTTCGTCGGGCTCGACAGCCCGCTCGGGCTGGTGACGCTGGGCCGCCAGTACAACCTGGTGTACGAAGCGCTCACCGATGTGGCCGATCCCTTCCATGGCGGCATGGCGGGCAGCGCGGCCAACCTGGTTGGCTATACCACCAAGCGCTATGACAACACCATCAAATACAAATCGCCGCGCTCGCGTAGCGGCCTGCTGGGTTCGGTGATTTACAGCTTTGGCGAATCGCCCTACAACAACAAGGTCAACCGCGCGTATGGCGCCACGCTGGGCTATGAAAAAGGCCCGGTGAATCTCACGCTCACCCATCAGCGCAAGGAAAACCTGCTGGATGCGACTGGCACCACGCCGCCGGTCGACCAGTCGGCCAGCAATTCGCTGGTGGCCGCCAATGTCGATTTCGGCCGCTTCGTGGGCTATGCGGCATATGGCCACAGCAAGGGCGATGGCAGCATGCAGTGGGACGAGTCCAACCCATATGGCGCGGTCGCGCAGCGCGACTTCTCGACCAACAGCCGTGACGTGCTGGTGGGTGTGGCGGTGCCGATGGGCGCAACCACTTTCCTGGCGTCCTACATCCACAAGGATGACCGTGGCCTGGCGGACCGCGACGCCAACCAGCTTGCGGTCGGCGCCAGCTATGCGTTCTCCAAGCGCACCAATGTGTATGCGTCGTTCGCCAAAATCCAGAACCGCAACGGCGCCGGCTACACGGTGGGCAATGCCACCAGCCGCGGCAGCGGTGACCGCGCCATCAACGTCGGCCTCAAGCATTCCTTCTAAACATGCTAAATTGCTGGTTTTGACACCAGGATTGAGCATGTACCTCACTTACTTCAACGGCAACTGGGCCGAAGGCAATGCGCCGCTGTTTGGCGCCATGGACCACAGCGTCTGGCTCGGTTCGTCCGTGTTTGACGGCGCCCGTTCCATCCGTGGCCACATGGCCGACCTGCGTTTGCACCTGCAGCGCGTGATTACCTCGGCCGACCGACTGGGCTTGTCGTGCCCGCTGACGGTCGACCAGATGGAACAGCTGGTGCGCGAAGGCGTGGCCAAGTTTCCGGCGGATGCCGAGCTGTACATCCGTCCGCTCGTATTTGGTACCGATGGCCTGCTGATTCCCGTGCCCGAGAAAAGCGCGTTCGCGCTGACCCTGTTTGATGCGCCGGTGCCGCCATTTACCGGCTTCTCGGCCTGCCTGTCGCAGCTGCGCCGTCCTGACGCCAATATGGCGCCGACCGATGCCAAGGCATCATCGCTGTATGCCAATACCTCCAAGGCATTGCGTGAAGCGCGCGACCGCGGCTTTGACAATGCCGTGGTGTGCGACAGCGCCGGCAACGTGGCGGAGTTTGCGTCGGCCAACCTGTTCTTTGTCACGCCAGCTGGCAAGGTGGTGACGCCGGTGGCCAATGGCACTTTCCTGTCCGGCATTACGCGTGCGCGCGTGATCGACCTGCTGGCCAAGGAAGGTGTCGTGGTGGAAGAGCGCAGCGTGCGCCCGGAAGAACTGGAAACCGCCGTTGAAATCTTCAACACCGGCAATTACGGCAAGGTTACGCCCTGCGTGCGCTACGAAGCGCGCACCTTGCCGGTAGGACCGGTCGCAACGCTGGCGCGCGACCGCTACTTCGCGTTCTCCGACACCCAGTAATTACTGCGGCCTGGCCGGGCAGGCGGCGCTGAGCCAACGCCCGGTCGACTCCACCGTCGCTTGCTGCGGACCGGTGCCGCTGTTGTTGGTGACGTTCATGGTCATGGTGTAGGCGCTGTCGCCCTGGAAGCGCAGCTGGCCATTGCCGCTGGACGCGGGATCGGTACAGGTGAACGCGATGTTCAAGCCGCCGGGCACCTGATCCTGCTGCGACGTGCACTTGCCTTTCTGATTCAGCGGTATCTCCTTGCGCGACGCCATTTCTGGCGTAACGCAGGCGGTCATGGTGATGCCGCCATTGGCGCCCGCCTTGGGCATGGAGACGCCGTTTTTGGCCATCATTGCCTCCATCTGCGCGCGCTGTTCCGGCGGCAGGGCGGCCAGCTGCGACAGGGCCGCGCTCATGGCCTGGTCGGTCTGGGCATTGCCGGTCTTGACCTTGCTATTGGTTTCCCATAGGCCCGGCTTGATGGTTTGTGCGGAAGCGGAAACTGCGGCCAGCATCGCCAGCGAGATCAATAGACGTTTCATGGTGTCTCCTTCCAAAAACAATGAGCATAAATGAAAACGGCGCCGATGGCGCCGTTTCAACCGATAGCGGAGAAGGCTACACGCCGCGTCCGCTAATCAGGCGCAGCAGAACCATGATGATGGCCACTACCAGCAGGATGTGAATGAAGCCGCCGATAGTGTACGAAGTCACCAGGCCCAGCAGCCACAGAATAAGCAGAACTACAGCGATGGTATATAGCATGATTCTCTCCTCGGGTTGTGTTGAATTCATTATCAGCAAAACCGGGCGCCGATTCTGTACGCTGCCGTACCTAGCGCCTTAGTCCATCGAACGCAGCTGGCCGTTCACCACGCGCACGGCGTCGCCCGAGCGCCAGTTTGGCTGCGCCGATTGATGGAAGGTGCGCTTGGTGCCATTGTCCATGCGGACCACGATATTCCAGCTATACGAGGTTTTCATATTGCCTTCGATCTGGTTGCCCGCCACCGCGCCGCCGACCGCGCCGGCCACCGTCGCCAGCTGACGGCCGTGGCCGCTGCCAACCTGGTTGCCTAGCAGGCCGCCCAGCACCGCGCCACCAACCGCGCCGACGCCGCTGCCTTGCGGACGGTGTTCTACCGAGCGTACCGATTCCACCGTGCCGCAGCTGGTGCATGGCGCCTGACGCGCTTCCTGTTCCTGCACCTGGCCCGGGCCTTGCTGTACGGCCGCTGCCGTAGCCGGCGCCGCACTGTTATAGGCCATCTGCTGCGATGCTGCAGGCGCGGGCGGCATGCCGCTCACAGCGGCGGGGACCGAGGCGTTCGAGGTGGGCAGCCAGCCCAGTATCGCGGCGCTGCCGACGCCGCAGAACAGCACCACCGCGACAGCGGCGATGACCATGACAGGATGCGTGCCTGGTTTGTTGTTTGGGGTGTCCATGAGGTGTCCTTTTTATTGGTTGAGATGGTGCATTGCGCCGCATATTTTCCTTCAGGACATGTATTTCTTCCGTGCGTCACCGTACATACAGAGCAATTCATTGCCCTTACTCTTGGTCACATGCACACCTCGATCTCACCATTCACCGACGACGACCGCGCCCAGCCCCGGCTGGCGAACAACCGCCTGCTGGCCTGCCTGCCGGACGATGAACAGCTGCAGCTCGCCGAGAAATGCGAGACGGTGCGGGTGGAAAATGGCCAGGTGCTGTGCGAGCCGGGGCAGGCGGTGCGCTACGTCTACTTCCCGATCGACTGCCTGCTGTCGCTGCTGGCGGTGGCGGAAGGGCGCATGACGCTCGAGGTCGGCGCTGTCGGGCGCGAAGGCATGATCGGCGCGTCCTCCGTGCTGGGGCACGAACTGGCGCAGATCCGCGCCGTGGTGCAACGCTCCGGGCGTGCGTATCGCATGGTGGTGGAAGACTTCGTCACCGAATTCCACCGGCTCGATTCCCTGCAGCGGCTGCTGCATCGCTACACCGACACCTTGCTGGCGCAGGCGCAGCAGATCGCCGTGTGCAGCCGCTTCCACGTACTGGAAGCGCGGCTGGCGCGTTCGCTGCTGATTACGCGTGACCGTCTGCAATCGGAAAAATTCCACCTGACGCACGAATTCCTCGCCCATGCGCTGGGCGTACGGCGCGTCGGCGTCACCAAGGCAGCCAGCGCGCTGCAGCAGCAAAAACTCATCAGCTACAGCCGCGGCAACATCGAAATCCTCGACTCCGCCGGCCTGGAATCCGTCTCCTGCCACTGCTACACCATGTTCAAAGACAAATAAGGGTCAGGTCCGTCATTTCTACACGAACCCGGCAGTAGCCGCGCCTACTGCCGGGTTCGTGTAGAAATGACGGACCTGACCCCGGAATGAAAAACGGACCCGCAGGTCCGTTGTTCGTTGAGGCGGTGGGGATTAACGTGGTGGCTTTTGTACCTGGTTGCCGATCACGCCGCCGACGGCTGCGCCGCCGACGGTGCCGACTGCGCTACCGCCGGTCAGGACCGAGCCGGCGACGGCGCCAACGCCAGCGCCTACTGCGGTGTTGCGGTCCTGATTCGACATGCCTGCGCAGGCGCTCAGGCCCAGGGTGGCCGCCAGCACGGCGGCAGTTGCTGCAATACGCTTGATGTTGTTCATGATGTTCTCCTCTGGCAGGTGGGGCGCGGTATTGCGCTCACCGATGGGGTCAGATTACGCAAGCAGGGCGCGCGCTTCTGTTCGGCACATCACATAGCCGGGATTTACTTGCCCGGCGCGGGCGCGACTGGTTTGGCGGCAACTTGTGCCATCAGGGCCTGGCAGCCGGCCGTCTCGCCTGGGCCGGTGCTGACCAGCGGTACGATGGCGGCCACCGGCGCCACCACGGCCAGCGCCAGCGCGCCGCCCGCGCGCAGGGCCAGTGTGCCTTTGTCGACGCTGACCTCGGGCGCCTTGAAGGTGCCGCGCACGTAGATCGGCGCGCGCAGCGAGATCACGCGCACGCTCTTGGCGTCGGGCTTGAGTGTGAGGTCGAGCTTTTCGTTGTCCAGGTTGACGGTGCCGCCGATGTCGATTTTGGCTTCGGAGGTGTCCACCACGAACAGCCGCGATTTCATCACGCCGTGGGTCACGGCGAAGTCGGTCACCATGCAGTTGAGCTTGACCTGTTTGTCGCCGGCCAGGCGCGTCAGCACCACGCTGCCAAGGTTGAGGCCCATTTCTTCGAGCAGCAGCTTGCTCACGCTGCCCTGGTTGATGACGCCCTTGAGCTCGCCATTGGATGAGCCCAGCAGCCCGGCCACCGAGTTGCCGGTGGCGGACAGCGAGACGTCGGCATTGACTTCGCCCACCGTGGCCTGCATGCCTTCGATGCCGGGGAACAGCTGTTTGAGTTGCAGGTGCTGGGCGCCGGCCTTGAGTTCGGCACGGATCGCCTGTGGATTGATCTTGCCGCTGCCGTCCAGCATGACGATGGAGTTGAAGCGGCCGCCGGCGATGTCGAAGTTCAACGGTTTCAGCGACAGCACGCCGTCCTTGAGGTGGATCTGCGTTTCCAGCTGATGGATCGGCAGGTTTTTGTCGCGGGTGATTTGCGCGGCCTTGTAGTTGACGTCGGCATCGATCGCGGTCCAGCGCTCGGTGCGGAAGGTTTCTACCGGCAGTACCTTGTTGCCAGGCTGGACCGTATCGGCGCCGCGCGCCTCCTTGCTGGCGTTGGAGTCGGCGCCGATCAGCGGCCCCAGGTCAGACACTTGCAGCAGCCGCGATTGCACGGCGCCGCTCAGCAGCGGCCGCGGCGCCCCGGTTTTGAAGTCGAGCTTGCCGCCGATGTCGCTCTGGCCGACCTTGCCCGTGAACTGGTCGTACACCCAATGGCTGGCGTTGGCGCCGAGGTTGCCGCTGAGGTGACCTTCGGTGACGAATGGCGGCGTCTCGGGCAGCAGCACGCCGGTCAGGCCATACAGGCGCGCCATGCTGGGGCCGGACAGCTTGAGGCGCATGTCGAGCGCGGCCAGCGCAGCAGGCTTGGTCAGCGTGCCTTCAACGCTGATGCGGGTGCCGCCCACCTCCAGGTTGGCCGCCAGCGGGTAGGGCGTGGTCTGTTCTTGCAGCGACAGCACGGCGCCGGCCTTGCCGCTGCCGCTCACGTCCTGCTGGTTCCACTTGCCGTGCAACTGCCAGGCGACGCCGTAGCGGGCGTCGTTGATGGTGTCGACCTGGGCGCTGGCGTCAACATGGGTCATGGCGTCGATGTAGCGTATCGCGCCTTTCGAGAACACCACGCGCTGCACGTCCAGCGACCAGGCGGAACGCTTGTCTTCGCGCTGGAAGGTCCAGTTGTTGTGGCCGTCGGCGTCGCGCTGCAGCAGCAGGTTGGGATGGTCGAAGCGCAGCACCGGGATCTGGATGCGCTGGCGCAGCAGGGGCAGGGGCTCGATGGCAAATGCGAACTGGCCGACGCTGGCCATCTCGGCCGGCGCCTGCATGCCGCGCGGATTGCCGACGTGGACGTCGCTGGCCAGCAGGTGCGGCAGCGGCAGGTAGTCGCGCCAGGTGCGGTCCTGGCCGTTGTTGCCCTGCTGCTGCCAGGTCAGGGATACCGCGCCGCGGATCTCGAATGGCCGGTCGATGGCGGCGCTGATTTTTTCGTTGAGCCAGGGCCGTGCGCGGTTCCAGTCGTAACTGGCCAGCACGGCGGCGGCAATCACGGGCACCGCCAGCACAACGCTGCTGACAGCCAGGGCAATACGGGTTCGGCTGGACACGGGGGACATGGGGGACATGGACATGGGAGACAAGCTGAATTTTTATAGTTGCCTCATTTTACACACTCGGCGTTTTTGTGCGGCACCGTACTGATGCCAAAGCGGCATGCGCTTATAACATCAACTGTACCGTTCATTTTTTTGAGGAGAACAATAATGCTGAAGCTGAATACTCAATGGCAAATGATGTGCGGCATCGCCCTGGTAGCCGGCCTGACCGCCTGCGCCAGCGATAAAACGCCCGCCACCGCTGACGTCGCGGTGTCGCGCGAAGCCGTTGCCGCTGCCACCAGTGCCGGTGCTGCCGATTTGGCGCCAGCGGAAATGCAGTCCGCCCGCGACAAGCTGATGCGCGCCAATCAGGCGCTGGCGGCCAAGGATTACAAGACTGCGCAAGACCTGGCAACGCAAGCGTCGGCTGACGCCCAGCTGGCCCAGAGCAAAGCCAATTCGGCCAAGGCCACCACGGCTGCCGATGAGCTGCAAAAAAATATCCGTCTGCTGCGTGAAGAAGTGGCCCGCGCCAACGCCACCAGCCAACAATAAATCATCCCGGAGCCCATCATGAAAAAAATCACTCTGCTGCCTGTTGCCTTTGCCATGTCCGTGATGTTTGCTGCTTGCAGCAGCACGCCGACCACCACCTCGCAGCTGGAACAGGCGCGCAGCGACTTCTCGGCAGCGCAGGGCAATCCATCGGTGGCATCGAATGCGCCGCTGGAATTCAAGGCCGCCTCGGATGCGCTGGACCGCGCCAATGCGGCAGCCGCGAAGAAGGACAGCCTGGATGAGATCGACAAGCTGGCCTACATCGCCAAGCAGAAGATCGCTACCGCACAGGAAGCCGCCAAGGCCAAGCAGGCGGAAAGCGATGTGGCCAATGCCGCCCGTCAGCGCGATGAAATCCGTCTGGAAGCCCGCACCGCGGAAGCCAACCAGGCCCGCGCCAGCGCCGACCGCGCCCGTACCCAGGCTGAGCAGGCCAAGGCCGATGCCGACGCCGCCCGCATGCAAGCCGATGCGGCTGCCAATTCGGCGCGCGACGAGCAATCCAAGAACGCCGCGCTGCAACAGCAGCTGGCCGACCTGCAAGCCAAGCAGACTGACCGCGGCATTGTGATCACCCTCAACGACGTGCTGTTCAATGTCGACCGCGCTGAACTGAGCGCCGAAGGCATGCGCACCGCGCAGAAAGTCGCTGACGTGCTGATGCAGGAACCACAAAGCGTGGTGCTGGTCGAAGGCTTTACCGACAGCACCGGCACCTCGTCGCACAATCTGGAACTGTCGCAGCGCCGTGCCGAATCGGTGCGTGCCGCGCTGTCCGGCCTGGGTGTCCCACCCGGCAAGATCGCTACCCGTGGCTACGGCGAAGCCTATCCCGTCGCCAGCAATGCTGATGCTGGCAGCCGCCAGCTGAATCGTCGTGTGGAAATCGTGCTGTCGCAAAACGGCGCACCGATTGCCAACCGCCGCTAATTTCTTACACTAGGAAGGACTATCATGGCTGAATCCAATCCCACCCATCCGGCAGGCATCGACATCGAAGCCATCCGCGCCGCCGCCCGCAATCTCGAGGACGGCGCTGTCACCGCAGGCTATCGCGGCGACCGCGAGGCAGTGATCGCGATGCTCAACGGCGCACTCGCAACCGAACTGGTCTGCATCATGCGCTACAAACGCCACTATTACACGGTGAAGGGGCGTGAGAATGCCGGCATCAAGGCCGAGTTCCTGGAGCATGCGAACCAGGAGCAGGAGCACGCCGACTGGCTGGCGGAACGCATCGTCCAGCTCAACGGTGAACCTGATTTCAACCCGGCAACATTGCTCGCACGCAGCCATGCCGAGTATGATGCGTCAGAAGACGTACAATCGATGGTCCGCGCCAACCTGATTGCCGAGCGCGTGGCGATTGAATCGTACCGGCAGATGATTCAGCAAATCGGCGATTCCGACCCGACCACACGCCTGTTATTGATCAAGATCATGGCGGTCGAAGAAGAACACGCTGACGATATGCGTGATTTGCTTGACGAACACGGATAAAGACACTGCAGCTTCATTTGCTGTACAGTTTTCACATCAACAACCACAACAGGAGCTTCATCATGCTGGAACAAAACATCAGTACCGTGAATAACGACGTGAAAACTCTGGTTAAAGATGCCCAGGCATTGTTCACCGCCGCTACCGCGCTGACTGGCGAAAAGGCCGAAGAACTGCGCGGCCGCGGCATGCGCGCACTGGACACCGCACTGGCCAAGGCGCATGAGGCGCAGGTCAGCGCAGTGGCTGCCACCAAGGAAGCCGCCAAGCAGGCCGACGAATACGTCAAGGAAAATCCATGGCGTTCGATTGCCGTGGCAGCTGGCGTCGGCCTGCTGATCGGCGTCATCATCGGCCGTAAGTAAGCCATCGTGTCGCAAGACGAAGGAAATCGTCCGCCGGGTTTGATCGCGTCGCTGGGTCTGGTGACCCGCAACGCGATCGGCCTGCTGCTCAACCGGCTGGAGCTGGCCGCGCTGGAGTTGGCGGAGGTGCGCAATCACCTCCTCAAGCTGGTGCTGGTCTTTGCGCTGGCGGTGGTGGCGGGCTGCTTTGCGCTGGCCTATGCCACCGTCACCATTGCCTATCTGGCCTGGCAGTCGCTGGGCTGGACCATCTTGCCGATCATCACCGGCGTGTTCCTGCTGATCGCCATTGGCCTGATCGTGTACGCGCGCACCATGATCGCGAGCGGCAAGCTGTCGTTGCCGGCCACCATGGCAGAACTCAAATCCGACCGCGATATGCTGGTCTAAGGAGAGGCGATGAGCCATCAAGAAGAGGCCGCCGTGGCGGCGGAAAAACAAAGACTGATACGCGAAGGCGAGCTGTATCGCATCAAGGTGGTGCACGCCAAGGCGCTGGTGACCCAGGCGCTGCAGCCGGACGCGTTGATGCATGGCGCCGTCGAGCATGCGGTCGGCATGGCCCAGGCGCGCCTGGGCGGGCTGCTGCAACCGGGTGGTTTGAGCGGCTTGAATTTCCGCTCGCTCAAGTCGTTGATGCCGTATGCGCTGACGGTCGGTTCGTTCATTGCGCGCAAGCGTTTGATCAAGCCGGCGCTGGCGTTAGCGGTGGTGGCCGGGGCCGGGGTGGCCTGGCTGCTGCGGCACAAGCGTACGCAGGAATGAAACAAGGGCCGCAGATGCGGCCCTTGTTTTTTATTGCTTGTTTTCTGCCAGGATCTGCGGCACCTTGGCCATGTCATCCTTGTAGGTTTGCTGGGCGTCCTTGAGGCAGCTGCTGCGTTCGCTGGCAGCGCCTTTCTGGCACGCCTGCCTGGCTTCGGCCAGGGCGGCGCCGATTTCCTTGCGCAGCGTGTGTTCCTGTGCGGCCTTGGTGGTGTCGGCCTGCTTCCAGCGCATGGGTTCGCCTTTGGCGATTTCCTGGTGCTGCAACTGGACGTTTTGCGGTGGCGTGGTGTCCTGTGCGTGCGCGGCCCAGACCGCGCACGCCATCATCACGCCGGTGATGATGTGTCGAGCCATGATGTTCTCCTGAGTTTATAGCCTGCCGGTCAGCAGCATAATCAGCAGTATAACGACGATCAGGCCGGTGATGCCGCTGGGCGCATAGCCCCAGTCGCGGCTGTGCGGCCAGGTCGGCAGTGCGCCGATCAAGGCCAGGACCAGAATAATCAGAATGATGGTACCCATAAAATTCTCCTTGTTTTAAGCAGTGGACTGGTCCCGGCAATGGGGTCAGTAGCGGTACAGGCGGCCGTCGATCAGACGCACGCGGTTACCCACGCGCAGATCGTAGACGCTGTCCTGGTTGATGATGCGGGTGTCGCCATTGTCCATGCGGACGTTGATCTGGTATTCCTGCTTGCCGGCATTGCGGTTGTTCTCGACATTGTTGCCGACCACGGCGCCACCGACGGCGCCGGCCACGGTCGCGGCGGTACGGCCGCCGCCGGAGCCGACCTGGTTACCCAGCAGACCGCCGATCAGGCCGCCGGTGACGGCGCCCACGCCGGAGCCGCCCGAACGGGCCTGGACCACGGTGATGGCGTCAATCGTGCCGTAGGTGGAAGAGTCGTTGCTGATGTAGCCGATCTGTTGCGGCTGCTGGTTGTTGCTGGCGCAGCCGCTCAGTACGGCAGCGCCGGCCAAGATGGCGGCGGCAAACGTGGTTGAGCGTTTCATATTGTCCTCCTGGAAAAGTGTGAGTCCAGCATAGACAGCACAACAGGGCGGGTCTGTGCGCTTACGCACCCTGTTGAGTCGTGCGGGTTTTTTGTACGGTAGCGTACAGAGGTCCGGCAGGAAGGCGCGTAAAACGTCTACATCGGTAGCAGAGACGTGGCAACGTCCCGCTGGCTGACAAACTCAAATGTTCTTAATTACTCCAAGGAGAATCGCCATGAAAATCGCACATAAAATCGCTACTGCCCTGTTCACTGTATCGCTGCTGGGTGCCATGACCGGCTGCGCATCGACCTCCACCAAAGAAGGCACCGGCGAGTATGTCGACGATTCCGTCATCACCACCAAAGTCAAAGCCAGCATCTTCAACGAGCCTAGCCTGAAATCGACTGAAATCAATGTCGAAACCTTCAAAGGCACTGTGCAGCTGAGCGGCTTCGTGGCCCAGCCAGGCGACATCGCCAAGGCTGCTGAAATCGCCCGTGGCGTCAAAGGCGTGACTGCAGTGAAGAACGACATCCACGTCAAGTAATTCCACCCCGGCCAGCGCGCCCCTCGCGCTGGCCTCTCTCTATTCATCATGAACCAGCCTGCCGACCTCCCATCCACAACTACCTCGGCGGTTGGCGCCGAAGGTGTTTCCCCCCGTCTTCCCTTGCACGTCAACGCGCGCGGCCTTGCACTGGGCGTGATTGCCACGGTGGTGTTTATCTATGCACTGCAGTGGTCGCGTGATTTTCTGGTGCCGGTGCTGCTGGGCATCCTGATTACCTTTATGTTCAGTCCGCTGGTGTGCTGGCTCGAACGCATCCGGATTCCGCGCCTGATCGGTACCACGCTGATTATTGCGGTCATCGTGGGCAGCTCGGTGCTGGTGGTGGACAAGGTGCAGGGCGAGTTCCAGTCCATCATGGATGAGCTGCCGACTGCCGGGCATAAGTTGTCACGCCTGTTGTCTGACCGCCTGCATAGCGGCGGCCCCAGCGCACTGCAGCGCATCCAGGATGTGGCCACCGAACTGCAGCAGGCTACTGCGGGCGCACAGGAACGCCGCGCCGCGCGCCGCGCCACCGCCACTGCCGCTGCACCGGACAGCATTCCGGTGATGAACTGGATCTGGGCCGGCTCGATGGGCGTGATGGGCTTCCTGAGCCAGGCCACCATGGTGATTTTCCTGGTGTTTTTTCTGCTGCTGTCCGGCGACACTTTCAAGCGCAAGCTCGTCAAGCTGACCGGACCGTCGCTGACCAAGAAAAAGATCACCGTGCACATCCTGGAAGACATCAACAGCTCGATCCAGAAATACATGCTGATGCTGCTGGTGACCAACTCTGCGCTGGCCTTGCTGATGTGGATTGCCTTGCGCTGGATCGGCCTGGAAAATGCGGGCGCCTGGGCCATCGTGGCCGGCTTGCTGCACCTGATGCCTTATTTCGGCCCGCTGCTCATCATGCTGGCCACCGGCGTGGTCGCCTTCCTGCAGTTCGAGTCGCTGCAAATGAGTTTGCTGGTGATGGGCGCTTCGCTGGCGATCGCCACGCTGATCGGCACCGTGGTCGCCACCTGGATGACGGGCCGCTTTGCACGCATGAACGCGGCAGCGGTGTTTGTCAGCCTGCTGTTCTGGGGCTGGCTGTGGGGTGTGTGGGGCTTGCTGCTCGGCGTGCCCATCATTGTGATCGTCAAGGTGGTCGCCGAGCGCATCGAAGGCATGGAAGTGGTGGCGGAACTACTGGGGGAGTGAGCGGTTGCGCAAGCTCCCCAGTTGCAGCGCATACTGCCGCGCAAACTCGGCGCCGAGGAAGAAGATCTGCGCCGAGTAATACACCCACAGCAGCAAGGCAATCAGTGAACCGGCCGCGCCATAACTGCTGGCCACGCCGCTATTGCCGATGTACGCACCAATCGCATATTTCCCCAGCGTGAACAAGGCCGCCGTGCCGATGGCGCCGATGGTCACGTCGTGCCACGATAGCTTCACGCGCGGCAGCATCTTGAAGATCACGCCAAACAGCGCGGCGATCACCAGGAAGCTGATGGCCATATTCACCCCGGTCAGCGCCACTCCGGCTTCCGCCCAGTAATTGCCCCAGAATTTTTCCAGCAGGGTCAGCGCTGCGCTGACCACCAGCGACACCATGAGCAGGAACGCCAGCACCAGCACCATGCCAAACGACAGCAGGCGCGTGCGGATGGTGTCCCACAGCGTGCCTTTGGTGAGCGGCGGGACTTGCCAGATGGCGTCCAGGCTAGCCTTGAGTTCGGCAAACACGGTGGTGGCGCCAAACAGCAGCAGGGCGCTGGCGATCAGCGTGGCCATGCGGCCTTCCTCCTTGTTCTTTGCTCCCGCCAGCACGGCCTGGATGGCTTCCGCGCCCTGGCTGCCGACCAGCCCGCGTAGTTGCGCGAACAGCTCGCCCTGCGCCGCCTGCGGCCCGTAGAACCAGCCGGCGATCGCCAGCACCAGTACCAGGATCGGCGCCAGCGAGAACAGCGTATAAAACGCCAGCGCCGCGCCCATGCTGCCGCCGCGGTGTTCAAACCATTCCGAGATGGTGCACTTCAGCACCGAGAGGATATTTTTTGTCTGCATAAATGAAAAAAGCCCCGCAACCAAAGTTGCGGGGCTGAGGTGACGAGATTACGGGACGCGGCGTTCGATGGTGATTTGTTCCACTTCAACGCGGCGGTTAGGTTCCAGGCAGGCGATCAGGTCAGCACGTTTCTTGTTGTTGCACTGGACCACAGGATTGGCCTTGCCTTTGCCTTCTGCCACCAGACGGTTGGCAGCGATGCCTTTGCTGACCAGATAGTCCTTGACCGAATTGGCGCGGCGCTCGGACAGTTTCTGGTTGTACTTGTCGCTGCCCAGACGGTCGGTGTAGCCGGTGATGACGACGTTGTCGACGCTTGGATTGGCGTTGAGGGCGGCGGCAATTTCATCCAGTTTCGGGGTGTCGGCGGTCAGCTTGGCGCTGTCAAATTCAAACATCTTGGTGGCCGACATGGTCACTTTTTCAAAACGTGCCGGCGCTGGTGGTGGCGGTGGCAGCGGTGCTGGTGGCGGTGGTGGCGGTTCCGCCACGACTGGCGCTGGCGGTGGTGCCGGTGGTGCCGGGCGCGGTGGCGCGTCAAACGCGATGTTCAAACCTACCGTCAGGTAATAGTTGTTGCTCTTGCTGTTGGGGAAGTTGTCGCCACGAATGAAACCGTGGACGTCACGCAAGTCGGCCTGGAAGGTCACGCGGTCGCTCATGTCGGCCTGGAAGCCCAGGCCGGCGCTCAGGTAAGGCGAGGTTTTTTTGCGTTCGCCAAACGCGTTCAGGTTGGCCTTGTCGCGTTCCGCACCCACGCCGACCAGGATGAATGGACGGAACGATTTGCGCGAGAACAGGTACAGGCCGTCAACGCCCAGCGTGTCTTGCTGGTAGCGCTGGCCATTTTCACGGGAGCGGGCATAGGTGTAGCCCATCTGCACATCCCAGTTTTCATTGACGGCTTTACCGAATTTCAGGCCGGCGCCGTAGCCGCGCTTGTCCACGCCAAAGTCCGAATCAGGCTTGATGCCGTTCACGCTAGGCTGGATGTACCAGGAAGGATTGATGACCGCGTCCTGGGCCATGACGGAGAACGACGCACACAGGGCGGCTGCGGCGAGGGCGATTTTTTTTGATTTGTTCACAGGGTAGCTCCCGATCTTGTTTAAGAAGTTTCATTGCCAGCAATGTTGTTGCATCGCTGTTGGACCGAAGATTAGGCAGTTTGTTGCAGTGCTTCCGTACGCTACCGCACCTAAATTTGTGCTGTATCAAATCCGACACATCTGCTGAAACTTAAGCTGCGCACGATTGTCCTAACTTAAATGAACTAACGACCAATAATGTTCGTTGCCGCACAGACTACAACTGCACAAACGGGCATTCTTGCAACAAACGCCACACCCAAATGTTCAAAGGAGCGCTCTCATGCACGCAGTCAGCAAACAACAAACCATGGTCCAGAACGAGATGAAAGCCTCGCCGGAAATGCAATCCACCACGGCGCGCCTGACTGCCTTGATGGACCGCTCGACGCCGGCGCCCCTGGACCGCAAGCCAGCCCTGTCGATGGCGTCGATCGAGCGCGTGCGTTCGACTTCGGCCACGCTGCGCCGCATTGAAAACATGCAAAAGCTGATCGGCGAACTGTCCAACCACGAAATGCTGGCCGACGAAATCGCCTGGTTCCTGAAATTCTCGCCGTCCGGCGCCCGCAAATACATCCGCGACCTGCGCGAAGCCGGCGTGATCGAGCTGGCCCGCTATGTCGAAGGCACCGCCACCTACCTGGGCAAAGCCGTGTACCAGCTTACCCCGGACCCGGAGCGCATCGCCGCCTTCCTGGCTGCCATCGCCCAGCCGAAGCGCGAAGGCGCGCCACCACGCAAGGAGCGTCCAGGCCTGCGCGAGCAAGCCATGGCTGGCAATGGCCGCCACTTCCACATTCTGGCCGACGACACCCACTACGCGATCCGCGTCAACCGTGGTCCTGTGATGCGCGATCCACTGGTGGCCGCGCTGTTTGGCAGCGCACCGTCCCAGCAAAAAGCCGAATAAGTTCCCGCCGCAGGGGTATCATCGAACAGCCGGCGCAGTGCAGACTGCGCCGGCTGTTTTGCATGTATTGAAATGTAAACAAGCAACCCCAACTAGCCGTCAAGACAACCTACGGACCCTGCGGCATATGGAAGCTTTGATCTGGATCGGCCTGACGGCGCTGGCGATCGCGCTGCCCTTTATCTATCCACGCTGGCGCTTGCAGCGCGTGCTGGCCCAGCCCTTGCCGCCCGAGGCGGAAGCGGTTTTGCAGCGCAATATCCCCGTGTATCGCCGCATGAGCCCGGACTTGCAGCAGCAGTTGCGGCGCATGGTGGTGCAGTTCCTGCACCAAAAGAAGTTCATCGGTTGCGAAGGGCTGGACGTCACCGATGAAATGGCGGTCACGATTGCTGGCCAGGCTTGCCTGCTGCTGCTGAACCGCCCCAGCAAGGTGTATCCGGCCTTGCACACCATCCTCGTGTATCCGAGCGAATTCGTGGCGCAGCGCGCCGAAGTGGGGCCGGGCGGCGTGATTACGCCGGGCCACCAGAGCATGCTGGGCGAATCGTGGGACGATGGCCGCGTGGTGCTGTCCTGGGATAATGTGCGGCGCGGCGCCGCCGACTGGACCGACGGCCACAACGTGGTGTTGCACGAGTTTGCGCACCAGCTCGATAGTGAATCCGGCCGCGCCAACGGGGCGCCGTATCTGGGCAACCCGGCCAGCTACCGCGAATGGTCGGAAGTGCTGTCGCGCGATTATCAGAATCTGCGCTTGCATGCGATGTACCGCCAGCATACGGTGATGGACCATTATGGCGCCACCAATCCGGCGGAGTTCTTCGCAGTGGCGACCGAAACCTTCTATGAAAAGCCTTACCAGATGGCCGAACATCACCCCGAGCTGTTCAAGGAATTCCTGAAATACTACCGGGTCGATCCGCGCGAGTGGATGTCGCCGCCGCCGCCCCCGCCGCCGGTGGAGCCGTCTTCCTACGCCGTGGCCGGCTGGTAGCTACAGGATGATGGAGCCGTCGTCGCTGCGCTTCACGCGCAGCAGGCCCGGCTCTTCGTCTTCCAGCCGCTGCGCTTCGGTTTCCTGCGGCGTGGGCGCCTTGCCCGCTTCGGCCAGCAGGCGCTGACGTTCTTCCAGTCCTTGCAGGATATTCTGCTCCAGCTCGGCCTGCTGCCACGGCTTGGGAATGAAGCGGAACACATGGGCGTCGTTGATGGCCGCCATCGCCGTCCTGAAATCGGTGGAGGCGCTGAGCATGATACGGACCGTGGTGGGCGCCACGTCCTTGAGCGCCTGCAGGAATTCGCCGCCGCTCATTTCCGGCATCATGAAGTCGGACACCACCAGATCGAACTCGCACACGCAGATGCGGTTCAGCGCCTCGAACGGATTCGTGAAGGTTTCAATCTGCGCGCCGGCCAGCGCCTTGCTTTGCCGTAGCGCGCGTTGCAGCGCGCTCAGCATATTCGGTTCATCGTCCACCAGCAGTATGCGGCTCATGATTGTTCCTCCGTATGGCGGACCGGCAGCAGCACGCGAAAGCAGCTGCCGCGTCCCAGTTCGGTATCGACTTCGATGCGGCCGCCGTGTTTTTGCACGATGCCGTAGGCCAGCGACAGCCCCAGCCCCGTGCCCTTGCCGACCGCCTTGGTGGTGAAGAAGGGATCGAAGATGCGTGACAGCGCGTCGGGCGCGATGCCGTGGCCGGTGTCTTCCACTTCCAGCCTGACGGTCTGGCCGTCGGCCATGCCGGTGCGCAGCGTGATGGTGCCGCGCTCCGGTCCCATGGCCTGGGCCGCGTTGATGACCAGGTTCAGCACCACCTGGTTGATTTGCAGCGGCAGGCATTCGATCTCGGGAATATCGCCGTAGGCCTTGACCACGTCGGCGCGGTATTTGACCTCGTTGGCGACGATGTTGAGCGTGGAGTCGATGCCCAGGTGCAGATTGGCGCGGCTCCATTCCTGGCTGGCGTCGGCGCGTGAAAAATCCTTGAGGTCTTCCACGATGTGGCGCACCCGCACGATGCCTTCGCGCGACTCGCGCATCAGCGCCGGGATGTCCTGGCGCAGGAAGTCGAGGTCGATGCGCTCGCGCATGGCGCGCAGGCGAGCCGTCACGGCGGGCTGGGCGATGCTGGTTTCCGCTTCCTGGTAGGCGCCCAGCATCTCGAACAGCTGCTCCAGATAGTTTTGCAAGGTGCCGACATTGGAGAAGATGTAGCCGATCGGGTTGTTGATTTCATGCGCCACGCCCGCCGCCAGCTGGCCGATGGAGGCCATCTTTTCCGCCTGCACCAGCTGCTGCTGCGCGGTGGACAGCAGATCGTTGAGTTCGGTGAGCTGGCGGATATCGTCTTCCAGCTTGTCGTTGGCGTGCGCCAGCTGGGCGGTGCGTTTCTCGACGATGTGCTCGAGGCCGTCCTTGGCCTTGCGCAGCGCATTTTCGGCCACGCGGCGTTCGGTGACGTCGCGCAGGGTTTCGATGGCGCCTACCACATTGCCCTCCGCATCGCGCAGCGGCGCGGCGGTGAAGTGCAGCCAGTGGCCGCTGGCGCCGATGTTGGGGAAGAAGTCTTCCGACTCGTAGGCGCCGGGAATCAAGGTGGAGCGCTTGCTGTGGCCGGGGTAATGGTGGTCGATATTGTCATCGCCATCGATAATCAGGTCCGACAGCAGCGGCCGTTCCTTGGCGTAGAAGGGCTGCCACTGGTTGCGCGTGCCGACCATGCAGGCGCGCGTCCAGCCCAGCAGCTGTTCGCAAGCCTTGTTCCAGTGCGTGATGACATGGTGGCGGTTGATGGCAAACGTGGCGACCGGGTGGCCGTCGAAGAATTCGGAGAGGGCGACTTCTGCCTGTGAAGGAAGTTTCATCGTCGTGCGTCCTTAACTTTAACTGACCAGGATCTGACACAGGTCGCTGACCAGCAGCGGACACTGTTGCGTAAGCTGCTGGCGCTGGGCGTCATCGAACGCCAGCGTGCTCCAGGCCTGTTCGCGCTGCGCCGGGCTGGCGTCGGACGGCTCGGCCAGGCGATGGGCCAGCCCGACCGCCTGCGCCAGCCCGGTGGCGTCGGCGCGGTGCTGATGGCTGATGGCGTCCTGTATCGCCTGCGGGAATCGCCAGTGGGCGGCCAGCGCGCTGCCGGTGTGCGCGTGATCGACGCCAAACACTGCCAGTTCGGCATCCGCCACACTGGCATCGGCATGTGCCTGGCGCCATGCTGGCACTGCCGCGTACTCCTGCGGGAAGCGCGTGGCCAGCACCAGCGTGCCCAGGTTGTGCAGCAGCCCCGCAGTGAAGGCCGTGTCCGGGCTCTGGCGCAGATGGCGGGCCAGCGCGCGCGCCCATACGGCCGTGGCAATCGCCTGGCGCCAGAACAGGTCGAAATCGAGTGCGCTGCCGGCGGCCGGCGGCACGGCGCTGATGACGCCGCAAGCCATGACCAATGTCCGCACGCTGTGCAGCCCCAGCACCGACATCGCCTGCTGGATGCTGTTGACCTTGGACGGCATGCCGTAAAACGAGGAATTGGCCAGCCTGAGCGTCTTGGCGGTGAGCGCCTGGTCGAGCGCGATGCGGCCCGACAGGTAGTGCAGATCGACGTCCTCCTGCGCCATGCTGCTCAGCAACTCGGCCACAACGGCCGGCAGCGACGGCAGGTCGTGGATGCGGCGTATCACCTCGTCCAGGGCGATGTGGCTCATGGTGCGTTCTCGCAGTGGCTCAGCGTGATGAGGCTGCCGCGCGAGGCGGAGTGCTGTCCCATCGGGTAGGCCTGCACGGCGTAATGCAGGCCGTCGATATGGGCCAGATGGCCGGGAGGCGGGAGGGCGCCGCCTGGGAACAGCGCCGGCAGCACCGCGCTGGCCGCATTGCCGAGCAGGGCGCCGCTGCGCTGAAACAGGCGGCCGGCGGCGCCGTTGACGAACGCGATCATGCCGCCGTCGTCCATGCCGATCACGGGCAGCGGCAACTGCTGCAGGATATCGTGCGCGATGTTGAGGCTGATCTCATCGCGGTCGATCTGGCGCTGCATCTGGTGCAGCAACTGTTCCATGCGGCGGTTGGCGCTGGCCAGTTCGTGGTTGGCGTTGCGCACCTCCATGGTCAGGCGCAGATTGTCGTCGGCGATTTCCTTGAGGCGGAAGGCGTCGCGCAGGTGCGCGCGCAGGTGGTCATCGTTCCATGGCTTGGTGAGAAATTTGTAGATCGCGCCCTCGTTGACGGCATCGGTGACCGATTGCAGCTCGGTGTAGCCGGACAGCATGATGCGGATGGTATCGGGCCGCAGGATGCGCGCCTGGCGCAGGAAGTCGGCGCCGCTCAGGCCCGGCATGCGCTGGTCGGAAATGATGACATCGACCGGCTGCCGGGCCAGCAGCTCCAGGCCCTGTTCGCCGCAGCCGGCGCTCAGGATCTCGTAGCCGTCCGGGCGCAGCAGGCGCCGCAGCGCAGACAGGATGTTGGCCTCGTCATCGACCAGCAGCAGGCAGCGCCGCCTGGCCTGCACGCGCAGCAGATGCGGCGGCAGGCGGCGGTCTTCGCGCAACAGCGCGCCCACCTCGGCCGGCGTCAGCGGCGGCGCGTAAAACGGCCCCTGTATCAGGTCGCACAGATTGTTGCGCAGGAAGGCGCACTGGGCTTCGGTGTGCACGCCGTCGGCGGCCACGCGGATGCCGAGATAGTGGGCCATGGCGATCAGCGCCTGGCACATGGCGGCCGCGCCTTCATCGTCCGCCACGTGCGTCACGCAGGCGGCGTCGAGCTTGATGTAATCGAAGGGATAGCGTTTCAGATTGCGCAGGCAGGCCGGGCCTGAGCCGAACTGGTCCAGCGTGAGGCAGGCGCCCAGCTGTTTGAAGAACGCCAGTGCGCTGTCGCTGGCGGTGGGATTCTTGGTCAGCGTGGCTTCGCTGAGTTCCAGCGTCAGCGCCGCCGGCTGGATCGCGTACTGGTCCAGCAGCGCCGCCACGGCGGGACCGAAGTGAGGGTCATGCAGCTGCGCCGGCGCGACGTTGATGGCCACCTGGAGATCGCCGCCATCGAGCACGCCGCCTTGCCAGTGCTGCCGGTCCTGGCACGACCGCCGCAGCGCGGGCAGGCTGTCCGCACCGGTGTGCAGTGCCTCCAGGCTGGCGACGGCGCCGTTGCGCAGATCGACCAGCGGCTGGTACAGCGGCGGCGTTGGGTCGTCGAACTCCATCAGGCGTTCCTATCGAAATGGAAGCTGGCTGCTCGAAAATACTATCAATCGATTATACGGCGAAATAGTGCGCAAGCGAACGGACGCCTGTGGCCATGCGGGCGACACTGCCTCCAACGCTGAATCAGGAGAATGTTATGAGCACGATTATTGCGGGCCATTTCCAGTTGCAGGATGAAATTGCCGATGCGCGCCTGGCGCTGCTGGACGCCGGTTTTGCCGCAACGCGCATCAGTTCCTTTTACGTTAATCCGCCGGGTCAGCACGATGTGTACGCGCTGGGCGGCGACCATGACAAATCGCCAGGCGCCAAGGAAAGCGACGAAGGCGTGCTCAAGGGCGGCGCCACTGGCGCGGTTGCAGGCGCAGTCGCCGGTGCGGCCACCATTCCCCTCACGGGGCCGGTGGGACCGGTAGTGGGGGCCCTGGTCGGCGCCCACGTGGGTTCGCTGTACAGCCTGCACAAGATGAAGGAAGCGGGCGAACCGGACAAGGACGGCAGCAACCAGCTGGCGCCGCGCAAGTCCGGCATGATGATCGCCGTGGCGGTGGACGATGCCGCGCATGAGCAGCGCGCGCTGGAAGTGCTGCGCCGCTTAGGCGCACGCGATATCGAGCGCGCCGAGGGCGCAATCAGCGGCGGCGACTGGCGCGACTTCAATCCCAATTCACTGCCCGAACTGGTCTGAGCCTGGCAACAATGTCGGCTTGCTATCGCCGCCAGCAAGCCCGCTGTTGCTGATTGTTGCTTACTGTTGCTTATGCGAGACGATGCCTGCGCACGGGGCGATTTTCGGTATGATAGCCGCTAGATACCCAACCGAAGAGCGGGAGGCGGCAATGACTCAGGCATGGCTAGTGCTCACTCGTGCGGACGGACGCGATGTGACCGCGCCGTCCGAAGCCCAGATGGCGTCGGCACTGGCTGACGTCTACAACGGCAAGACCGCCCATCCCGATGGCGGCCCCGGCAGCGCCGTACTGCGCTTTGGTTACGACGACGGTCTCATGTACGAAATGGAAGTCTCGAGCGGCGGCGCGGTGCGCTTTGCCGAATGGTCCGACCGCGACTGCGAGATTGCGCTGGCATCGCCGCGCACCATGCACGCACTGGCGCAAGCCGATGCGCTGCAACTGTGGCGCCTGATGGCGCAGCGCCAGGTCGCCAAGATCCGCAACCACCCCTGGCTCAGCGACGACTGAGGCTTAGCGGCGCGGCTGCTCCAGCCGCGTCTGGCACGCAATGCACAGGCGCGCTTCCGGCCGTGCGTTGAGCCGCGAGTAGCCGATCACCTCGCCGCAGCGCTCACACAAGCCGTAGTGCTGGTCGCCGAATTTGTTCAGCGCGTGACGCACGATGTCCAGCTGCTGCGAGGTCAGCGTGGCTGCCTCGTGCACTGCCGCGTGCAGCGCGCGCTGGCTGGCGTTGTCGGCGGGCGAGGCTTCCACCACATGCGGCAGCGGCAGGCGCAAGTCGGTGCTGCGATCGATGTCATCCGCCAGCTGACTGAGTAGCGCACTGCGGGCACGTTCGAGCCGCGCCTGCAGGGCTTGCCATTGTTGCTCGTCCAGTCCATTCATGCCGCGCGCTCCTTACGGCATTGGACCGGCGCCGGCGCGATTTGTTCTACAGCGTTGCGAGGTGCTGCTTGAGTTTTTCAACCGGCGCCAGGATATGATCCGGCTTGCCGGTGGCGATGGCGGCGCCCAGTGACAGCAGATCGGCGCTCAGATCGAGCAGATCCTTGAGCTTGTCGATGCGTGCAATGGTGGCCTGGGCGCGCTGCGTGACGTCGCGTAACTGCAGCTGGCCGGCGTCGAGGCCGGCGGCGGCCAGGTGGGCGGCGTCGAGGTAGAGACTGTCGGCCTGGGTGCGCAGCGCAATCTCATTGGCAAACAGCGCTTGCGCCTCCTCGCGCGGCGCACCGGCGCGGATCGCGCGCATCAGCTGCAGGTGCAAGGCATTGGCGCTGGCGGACAGCGAGTCGGCCAGCGCTTCGATATCGTGGGCCTGGGGCATGGCGTCTCCGGATCAGGGTTGCTGGGGAATTTGCGCGACCAGTGCGCGGTGCTGCTGCTCGATCATGTCCAGATTCTTGCGGGCCAGCGTGTAGCGCAGGCCGACGAGACGGTATTCCGTTTGTTTCTCCTGCTGGCGCGAGCGGGCCAGCGCCAGTAGCAGACGGTCGCGCTGTGGATCGAGATAGGGGATTTCGGTTTCCAGCATGCCAAGCACGGTGCGGGCCTCGTTCTCGCTGGTCTTGTCGTACAGGCGCAGTAGTGTCCGCATGGCGTCCAGTATCTCCTGCACTGGCTGCTGGCCCTCGCGCATCACATCGTTGACGGCACGTTCCTGCAGCGGGCGGGTGATGGCGCGGCTCAGTAGACGCGCCAGGCCGGCGTAGGCATTCACGTGGCGGTCCTCCAGTCCCGAATCAGGCCAGGCCTTGATGCCGGTGCCGAGGTTCTTGATGCCATCTTCCAGGTCATACTGGCCGTCACCGGCCAGCTTGCCCATTGTCTGCATATAGATTTGCAGGCCGTCGTGCAGCTTGACGAAATCATCGCAGGCCTGCTGGCGGCGCGCATCCAGCGAGCGCTCGCTAGCGTCGGCGGCGGGCGCGAGGAAAGGCTGCTCGCGCTGGTAGGTGCTGCGGTAACGCTCCGTGAGTTCGTGGTAGGCGTTCAGCTTGGGCGACTCCGCCGCAAAGGCACGGACATCGGCCATGCGCGGCGTGCTGCTGGCGCAGCCGCTGAGGACGGCCAGCAAGCCGAGGATGTACAACAGGCGGGACAGTTTCATGGGCACTCCACAGTGGGTGGGACGATTGTTGCCGGTGGTGAATATCTCCGTGTTGCGCCAACGCAGATCAAGTGGTCAGCGTCTGTCGCCAGGCGAGGCCGGCGCTGGTATCGCCGGCGGGAATGTACTCGCAGCCGAGCCAGCCATCGTAGCCGAGCTGGTCGATGAAGGCGAACAGGTGGCGGTAATTGATTTCGCCGGTGCCGGGTTCGTGGCGGCCCGGCGTATCGGCAATCTGCATGTGCTTGATGAGCTTGAGATTGGCCTGGATGGTATTGGACAGCTCGCCCTCCATGCGCTGCATGTGGTAGATGTCGTACTGCAGGAACAGGTTGGGGCAGGCGGCCTCGGCGATGATATCCAGCGCCTGGCTGCTGCGGTTGAGGAAATAGCCGGGCATATCGTAATGGTTGATCGGCTCGATCAACAGATCGACGCCAGCCGCGTGCGCGTGCTGTGCGGCGTAGCGCAGGTTATCGAGGTAGGTGGCGCGTGCAAGCGCCGGCGTCAGGCCCGGCGGCAGCTTGCCGGCCATGCAGTGCAGCTGCGTGACGCCAAGCGCCTGTGCGTATGCGAGCGCCTGGGCGACGCCGCGGCGAAACTCCTCGACGCGCGCCGGCTGACAGGCCATGCCGCGATCGCCGCCATGCCAATCGCCCGCCGGCAGATTGAACAGCACCAGCTTCAGCTGATGGCGCTGCAAGTGCTCGGCGATCTGTGCAGCGGGATAAGCGTAAGGGAAAAGAAACTCGACCGCATCAAAGCCGGCCGCGCGGGCGAGGGCGAAGCGGTCGAGGAACGGCGCGTCGGCAAACAGCATCGACAGATTGGCGGCGAATTTAGGCATGGCGCAAAGAGCAGTGACTGAAGCGCTATCCTAATCCAAATCCGGGGTCAGGTCCGCCAATTGAACACGGCCTGGTCTGTAGCAAGCCGCTACAGACCAGGCCGTGTAGAAATGACGGACCTGACCCCGGAGTGTTAGCGGCCGCGGCCGCCGGAGCGGTGCTGGGCGGCGCTGCGGGGGCCGTTGCTGTTGCCGCTTGGACGTGGACCGCCGCCGTTGCCGCGTGGTGCGCTGCCGTTGTTGTTGCCGCTGGCGGCGCGTGGCTTGTTGGCGTTGCCGCTATTGGTGTTGGTGCTGGCGTGGCCTGGCTTGCGCGCGGCGGCGCCGTTGCGGTTGCCGCCATTGCGGTGACCCGGACCGCCGCTGCGCAGCTGGATCGGCTGCGGACGTGCGCTTGGATCCGGTTCGAAACCTGGGATCACGTCGCGCGGCAGGGTCTGCTTGATGAGCTTTTCGATGTCTTTCAGCATGTCGTGCTCGTCCACGCACACCAGCGATACGGCTTCGCCGGTCGCGCCGGCACGGCCGGTGCGGCCAATCCGGTGCACATAGTCTTCCGGCACGTTCGGCAGGTCGTAGTTGACCACGTGCGGCAGCTGGTCGATGTCGATGCCGCGCGCGGCGATGTCGGTGGCGACCAGCACTTGCAGGCTGCCATCCTTGAATTCGCTGAGCGCGCGGGTGCGGGCCGACTGGCTCTTGTTGCCGTGGATCGCCATGCCGCCGATGCCGTCTTTTTCCAGCTGTTCGACCAGTTTGTTGGCGCCGTGCTTGGTGCGGGTGAAGACCAGCACCTGGGTCCATTTGTTGGTCTTGATCAGGTGGGCCAGCAGCGGATGCTTCTTGTCGCGGTCGACCGGGTGGATTTTCTGGGCAATGATTTCCACCGTCGAATTACGGCGTGCCACTTCGATCGTGGCCGGCTTGTCCAGCAGGCCGTCGGCCAGCGCCTTGATTTCGTCCGAGAAGGTGGCCGAGAACAGCAGGTTCTGGCGCTTCGGCGGCAGCTTGGCCAGCACTTTGCGGATGTCGCGGATGAAGCCCATGTCGAGCATGCGGTCGGCTTCGTCGAGCACCAGGATTTCAATTTTGGTCAGGTCGACCGTGCCTTGTTCCATGTGGTCGAGCAGGCGGCCCGGCGTGGCGACCAGGATGTCGACGCCGTGCTTGAGTTGCTTGATCTGCGGGTTGATGCCGACGCCGCCAAAGATCACGGCGGAGTTGAGCTGAGTGTATTTGCCGTACACGCGCACGCTTTCCTCGACCTGAGCCGCCAGTTCGCGGGTCGGGGTCAGGATCAGTGCACGGATCGCGCGTGGCGATTTGTTGCTGGTCAGTTTGACGCCGACGGCGTCAGTCGATAAACGATGCAGCAGCGGCAGGGTGAAGCCGGCCGTTTTGCCGGTACCGGTTTGCGCGCCTGCCAGCAGGTCGCCGCCATTCAGGACGGCCGGGATGGCCTGCTGCTGAATTGGCGTGGGCGAGGTGTAGCCGGTCTCGCTAACAGCGCGGATCAGGGCGTCGGACAAACCGAGTGAGGAAAAAGACATATTAACTTTATGTAAAAATCAGGGGGTGTTCTGTGATTGCGATGAGGGATCGCTGCTTTCAGTATAGCATCTAGTTTCAACTGGGAAATACTTCGCCAGTAAAAAAGGGAGCGATCGCTCCCTTTATTTTGTAACAGCGGGGGCTTGGGCAGCTTATGCGTAGGGCGTCAGCAAACCGATCATTTGTCCGAAGACTTTGGGGCTGGCGGCAATGATGTCGCCTTTGTACAGATAGTCCGATTCGCCGTTGAATTCGGCGATGATGCCGCCGGCTTCGCTGACCATCAGGGCGCCTGCGGCGATGTCCCATGGCTTCAGGCCTTTTTCGTAGAAGCCGTCCAGGCGGCCGCAGGCGACGTAGGCCAGGTCCAGCGCGGCGCTGCCGGCGCGGCGGATGCCCTGGCTGCGCTCGGCCATGACGCCGTACATTTCCAGGTATTCCTTGAGCGCTTGCGGGTTGCCGGTCTGGTAGCCGGTGCCAAGCAGGGCGTTGGCGATGCGGTCCAGCTTGCCGACGCGGATACGTTTTTCGTTGAGGTAGGCGCCGGCGCCCTTGGTGGCGGTGAACAGGTCGTTGTGGACCGGGTCGTAGATGACGCCCTGAGTGATCACGCCACGCTGCGACAGCGCGATCGAGATGCAGTACTGCGGGAAGCCGTGCATGAAGTTGGTGGTGCCATCGATCGGGTCGATGATCCAGGTGTATTCTGCCTCGTCGTGGGCATTCGCGGAAGCGCCGGATTCTTCACCCAGGAACGCGTGGTCCGGGTAGGCTTTCGACAGCACTTCGATGATGGCTTGTTCGGCGGCCTGGTCAACGTCGGTGACGAAGTCCTTGTGGTTCTTTTCGGTCACGATCACGCGATCGAGGTCGAACGAGGCGCGGTTGATGACGGCGGCAGCGCGGCGGGCGGCCTTCACGGCCGTATTGATCATTGGATGCATGGGCTTTTCCGTAAAAAAATGCTAACGCCCACCGGGGGAATTCCAGCCCGGCGGCACGACAGGAGACAAAATGACAAAGAGCGGGGCGGTGACGACAGGGTAGAATTCGGTCTGAATGCCTGTTCCGAAACCGCGCGAATCCTCTATTTTAAATGAACCTGCCCGAAATCAACACGAATCTTTTTAAACATCTGCGATTTATTCTGGTCGAAACCAGCCGCGCAGGCAATATCGGGGCGGTGGCGCGGGCCATGAAAACCATGGGTTACAGCGAGCTGGTGCTGGTCAATCCGCGCTTTGACGATGCCGTGCACGACCCCGAAGCGGTGGCGTTTGCCAGTGGCGCCCAGGATATCCTGGCCAATACGCGCGTGGTCGGCAGCATGGCGGAGGCGCTCGACGGCGTCAACTACGCGGCCGCCGTGTCGGCGCGCCTGCGCGAGTTTTCGCCGCCGGTGCTGTCGCCGCGCCAGTTTGCCGGCCAGCTGGTGGCGCAGCCGGACCTGCGCGCGGCGCTGATTTTTGGCAATGAGCGCTTTGGCCTGCCCAATGAGCTGGTGGAACAGTGTAATGTTTTAATCAATATTCCCGCCAATCCCGCATATTCCTCGCTGAATTTGTCGCAGGCGGCGCAGGTGCTGGCCTACGAGTGCCGCATGGCGGTGCTGGACGGCAGCGGCGTGGTGCATACGCCGCGCCTGCCGGTGGGCGACGCCAGCGAGGTCGGCTTCCAGGGCGAAGCGGCCAGCCTGGCGCAGATCGAGGGCATGTATGCCCATCTGGAGCAGGGCCTGGTCGCGATTGGTTTCCTGGACGCCGACAATCCGCGCAAGCTGATGCCGCGCCTGAAGCGCCTGTTTGCGCGCACGCAGCTGGAAACAGAAGAGGTCAACATCCTGCGCGGCATCGCCCGCAGGATGGCTGGGGCTGGGGCTGGCCGCAAGGAGGAACCATGAACTGGGACCATCCGCAGCCGTTCATTCTGACGCTGGCGCCGGCCGCCGGCGATATCGATGGGCTCGACCATACCAACAATGCGGTCTACGTGCAGTGGTGCGAGAAGGCCGGCTGGGCGCACTCGGAAGCGTTGGGCCTGGATCTGGCGGACTACCGCCGGCTGGACCGCGCCATGGCGATCCGCCGCGCCGAATATGATTACATCCTGCCGACCACGGCCGGTGAAGCGCTGCTGCTGGGCACCTGGCTGTACGCCACCGATGGCAAGCTCAACATGGAGCGCCGTTTCCAGCTGTTGCGCGCCAGCGATGGCGTGACGGTGATGCGCGGCCGCTGGGAGCTGATCTGCATAGACATCAGCAGTGGCCGCGCGCGCCGCATGCCGCCGGAATTCTGCGCACACTATTTGCCGGCGGTGGTGGCCTGACTAGACGCCACCCTCTATTTTTGCCTGGAGGCAGTGTTGCGCTTTCGCTTACACTAGCCCAAACCATAAAAATGGACGGAGACAATGCAGACATCCCGCAGATCTTTTCTGAAGATCGGCGTGGCCGGCGCGTTTACACTCGCTGCCGGCGGCGCCCTCTATCGCCTGGCCCATCCGCCGGGTAGCCCCAACCGCTTCGCGCTCGAAGGTCCGGCGCAAACCGTGCTCAACGCCGTGATTCCCGTCATGCTGGGGCCAGTGCTGCCGGCTGAACCAGCCGCGCGCGCGGCGGCGCTGACCGCGGCCAGCCAGCGCGTGCGTGACGCCGTGCTGGGCTTGCCGCTGGCGACGCAAAAGGAAGTGCAGGATCTGTTCGGCCTGCTGGCGCTGGGGCCGGCGCGTCGTCTGCTGGCTGGCGTGGCGGGCGGCTGGGAGCAGGCCGATGCGCGCCAGGTCACGGCTTTCCTGCAGAGCTGGCGCACGCACAGTCTGCAGACGCTGCAGGTGGCGTACCACGCGCTGCATGACCTGATTATCGGCGCCTGGTATGCCGATCCGTCCACCTGGGACAGCATCGGCTATCCGGGACCGCTCAAGGAGTTGCTGGCATGAGTGTGATACCGGATCCGATTCAGGCCGGCCTGGCGGCGGGCTGGAAAGTTACCGACGGCGCCCAGTTGCAGGCCGACCAGACGCTGGAGGCGGACGTGGTCATCGTCGGCAGCGGCGCGGGCGGCGGCGTGACGGCGGAAATCCTGGCGCTGTCGGGCCTCAAGGTGCTGATCGTGGAGGAGGGCGCGCTCAAGTCGTCCAAAGACTTCAAAATGCGCGAGGCCGAGGCCTATCCGGCGCTGTACCAGGAGTCCGCCGCGCGCAAGACCAAGGACAAAGGCATCAACATCCTGCAGGGCCGCACCGTGGGCGGCACCACCACGGTCAACTGGACCAGCAGTTTCCGCACGCCGGACATCACGCTGCGCTATTGGAATAAACAGTTTGGCTTGAAAGACTACACGCCGGAAGCGCTGGCGCCGTGGTTTGGCATGATGGAGCAGCGTCTCAACATCGTTGACTGGCAGGCGCCCCCCAACGAAAACAATGATTTGCTGCGGCGCGGCGCCAGCAAGCTCAACATCCCGACCGGCCTGATACGCCGCAACGTCAATGGCTGCTGGAACCTCGGTTACTGTGGCATGGGCTGTCCGACCAACGCCAAGCAGTCGATGCTGGTGACGACGATACCGTCAGCCTTGCAGCATGGCGCCAGCCTGCTCACGCGCGTGCGCGCTGACAAACTCGTGATCAAGGGCGACCACGTCACGGCGCTGGAATGCGTGGCCCTGACTGCCGATGGCCTGTCAGTCAATGGCCGCCGGGTGACCTTGCGGGCCAAGCATTTTGTGCTGTCCGGCGGCGCCATCAACACGCCGGCCTTGCTGCTGCGCTCGATGGCGCCGGATCCGCACGGCCTGCTGGGCAAGCGCACCTTCCTGCACCCGACGATTATCTCGGCCGGCATTTTCGCGCAGCGCGTGGATGGCTATGCGGGCGCGCCGCAGACCGTGTATTCGGACCACTTCCTGCACACCGAACCCATCGACGGTCCGATCGGCTACAAGCTGGAGGCGCCGCCGCTGCATCCGCTGCTGCTGTCGAGCACCATGTCCGGCTTTGGCGCCGAACATGCGGCCGTGATGCAGCAGTTCCCGCATGTGCACGCCTTGCTGGCGCTGCTGCGCGACGGCTTCCATCCGGATGCGCCTGGCGGCAGCGTGGGGCTGCAGGGCGATGGCGCACCGCTGCTGGACTACCCGATCAGCGACTTCCTGTGGGACGGTGCGCGGCGCGCCATGCTGACCATGGCCGAGATCCAGTTTGCCGCGGGCGCCAAAACGGTCACGCCCACGCATGAGCAGGCGCTGGCCTACAGCAGTTGGGCGCAGGCCCAGGCCGGCATCAAGGTATTGCCCATGAAGCTGCTGCAAACGCGCGTGGTGTCGGCGCACGTGATGGGCGGTTGCGGCATGTCGGACGATGAACGGCTGGGCGTCACCAGCGCGCATGGCCGCTACCACGGCCTGGCCAATGTGTCGGTGCATGACGGTTCGCTGTTCCCGACCTCGATCGGCGCCAATCCGCAGCTGTCGATTTTCGGCATCACGGCGCGGCTGGCCAGCGGCCTGGCGCAGGAGCTGACCGGGCAACCGGCAGCGCGCCCGGTGCGCAGCTGAAACACGGTATCATGCAGTCATGATTAAACGACTGCTGATACTGCTGCTGGTGCTGCAAGCCGTCTTCATGGGCTTGCTGGCGACCGGACTCTATTCCTGGTGGCGGCCCGCCTGGCGGGCCGAGTTGAGCACGTCCGCAACGGCCGCGTTCTACCTCGCCTGCGGCGTGCTGGCGGTGCTGCTGGTGCGCCTGGCGATTTCGGCCAACAATTTTTATCTGAGCTGGCGCGCGGGCAGCGTCACGCCGCCCGACCACACGCTGAACCTGTTCAGTGCGGCCAGCCTGTTCTGGCACGAATTCAGTTCGTCGATGCTGACGTCTTCGTACTACATGCTGCGGCCCATCGGCCTGCAGCTGCAGCCGGATGCACGCGGCTTGCCGGTGCTGCTGATCCACGGCTATGCCTGCAACAGCGGCTACTGGCTACCGATGAGCAAGCTGCTGGCGCAGGCGCGCATCAGCCACTACGGCATCGACCTCGAGCCGCCGGGCGCCTCCATCGATGACTACGCGCCGCAGGTGCAGGCTGCCGTTGCGCGGCTCTGCGCCGAGACTGGCAGCGCGCAAGTCATCATCCTCGGCCACAGCATGGGTGGGCTGGTGGCGCGGGCCTATCTGCGGCGCTACGGCGATGCGCAGATTGCGCGCGTGATCACGCTGGGCACGCCGCATCACGGCACGGCGCTGGCCCATTTCGGACCGGGCAGCAATGCCGAACAGATGCGCCGCGACAGCGCCTGGCTGGATGCACTGGCTGCATCTGAGGCAAATACGCAACGCATGTTGATTAGTTCCATCTACTCTGTCCATGACAACATCATCGCGCCGCAAGACTCCAGCGACCTGCCCGGCGCGCGCAATCTGGTGTTCGGCGCCATAGGCCACGTTGCGCTGGGACGCCACCCCGACATCATGCAGTGTGCCCTGACTGAAATACAAAGCGCGGCACACGCGTGATTTTGTGTGATGATCTTCGTGCCGCCTTGCTGTATGGTGAGTCTATAGGCGCAGCAAAAAGGCGAGGCGATGGCGATAGACTTCGGCACCCTGATCCTGAACGAAACTCCTGACGCGGTCGTGCTGACCAGGCCCGATGGCGTGGTGGTCTGCTGGACCAATGGCGCACGCGCCGTGTTCGGGTATAGCGAAGAAGAAGCGGTGGGCCAGCGCCTGGACGAGCTCATCGTGCCGCCGGCGCTGCGCCACGACGGCGCCGACGTGATGCGCCAGACCATCGACTACGGTGTCGCAAGCTATGAATCCATGCGCCGCGCCAAGGATGGTTCGCTGGTCTACATCGACAGTTCCTGCAAGCTGCTGCGCGGCCACGAGGGCCAGCCCGAATACATCTTATGGAGCAAAAAAGACGTCACCAGCCTCAAGGTGCTGCGCGACGCCAAGCTGGTGGAGGCGCGCTACAACGGCATCCTCGACTCGCTGCCCGATGCAATCATCATGGCCAACGCGGCCGGCCGCGTGGTGCTGGCCAATCGTCAGGCCGAGCAGCTGTTCGCGTATCCGCATGGCGCCTTGCGCGGCATGGTGCTGGAACGGCTGATGCCCGAGCGCTTCCGCCAGGCGCACATCGACTACCGCAGCATCTACACGGCACAGCCCGAGGTGCGTACCATGGGCCGCGGGCGCGAGCTGTACGGCCTGCGCAGCGATGGCCTGGAATTCCCCGTCGAGATCAGCCTGAGCCCGGTTGAAACGGAAGAGGGCATGCTGGTGATGGGCGCGATCCGCGACATCAGCGAACGCAAGCGCTTTGAACTGACGCTGCAGGAAAAGAATGTCGAACTTGCAAAAGCCGTGGCGGCCAAGGACAGCTTCCTGGCCGGCATGTCGCACGAATTACGCACGCCGTTGAACGCGATCATCGGTTTTACAGGTACTATGCTCATGAAGTTGCCTGGACCCATCAACGATGAGCAAAGCAAACAGCTGCGCATGGTGCAAAGCAGTGCCCGTCACCTGCTGTCGCTGATTAACGATCTGCTGGATTTAACGCGCATCGAATCGGGCAAAGTCGAATTGGAAGTGGAACCCTTGCCGTGCCGGCAGTTGATCGATGAAGTGCTGACCTCGTTCAAACCACAGGCACGCAGCAAGGGGCTGGCGTTGGAATTCGAGTCCTCGCCGGAAGACCTGACGGTGTCCAGTGACCGCCGCGCCGTGCAACAGATACTGATGAACCTGGTACATAACGCGATCAAGTTCACCAATAACGGCACGGTGCTGGTGCGGCTGGCGAAATCGGTGGTGGGCGCACGGCGCTGCGCCACCATCAGCGTCAGCGATACCGGCATCGGCATCGGTACGGAGCAGCGCGATACGCTGTTCCAGGCGTTCTCGCAACTGGATGCGAGCGCACTGCGCCAGTTCGAAGGCACGGGCCTGGGCTTGCATCTGAGCCGCAAGCTGGCCTCCTTGCTGCACGGTGAGATTTTGTTTGATAGCGAGTACGGCGTGGGCAGCGTGTTCACGCTGGCTTTGCCATTGGAAGAATAAGGAAGGGGGATAGCACGTGTCAGCACGTATCCTGATCATAGAAGACAACGCCACCAATATGGAGTTGATGGTGTATTTGCTGCGCGCCTTTGGCTACCAGCCGCTGTCGGCCAGTGATGGCGAGGCGGGCGTGGCAGCCGCGCAGCGCGAGCTGCCGGACCTGATCATCTGCGATGTGCACCTGCCCAAGCTGGACGGCTACGGCGTGGTGACGGCGCTCAAGGCCGATCCCGCCGTGCGCCACATTCCGGCGCTGGCGGTGACGGCGCTGGCGATGGTGGGCGACCGTGAAAAGCTGCTGGAGGCGGGCTTTGATGGCTACATCGGCAAGCCGATCGAACCGGACACCTTTGTCGCCCAGATCGAGTCTTTTTTACAAGGGGCGGTGTCGACCCCGGCTAAAAACGATACCGCCACGATCCTGATCGTGGACGATCACGTGCTCAACCGTGAATTCCTGATGACGCTGCTGAGTTACGGCGGCCATCGCCTGCTGGAGGCCGCGAACGGCGCCGAAGGCTTGAAAATGGTGCTGGCCGAAAAGCCGGACCTGGTGATTTCGGACATCCTGATGCCGAATATGGATGGCTACGAATTCGTCACGCGCCTGCATGAAAATGCCGACACGGCCGATGTGCCCGTCATCTTCTACACCGCCACCTACCGCGAGCGCGAAGCCATGGCGGTGGCGCAGTCCTGCGGCGTGCGCTGGGTGCTGCCCAAGCCGTCCGATCCGGAAGTGATACTGCAAACCGTGCAGGAAGCGCTGGGGCTGGCCGAGACCTTGCCCACGGCCGATTCGCTGCCGGCGTTTGCGCCGGAGCCGCCGCAAGAGGGCCGCTTCCATGATATCGACCACCAGGTGGCCGAGTATCTGGACGAGCTGGAATCCAGCAGCCAGCTCATCACGCGGATTGCCAGCGATACCGAGGAGGCCTCGCCGGAAAACCTGTCGCACATGACGCAGCGCCTGTCGCAGTCGCTGTCCAGCCTGCAAGCGGTGAGCCTGCGGCTGACCGCGCTGATCGAACTGGGCATCGAGCTTGGCGCCGAGCGCGATCCGGGTGCGCTGGTGGAAATCGGCTGCCGCGTGGCGCAGAACATCTGCGTGTCCAAGTATGCGTGCATCGGCGTGCTGGAGCCCGGCGCGACCGAACTCAGCTACTTTGCCAGCTGCGGCGCCGGCATGCCGGTGCGGCAGATCGCCCAGACCCCGCGCGCCGGTGTGCTGCGCGGCCTGCTGGACCAGCGCCTGCCGTGCCGCATTAACGACCTCAACGGCGACCCCGCCACCATCGGCCTGCCGCCCACCCATCCACCCGTGCACTCCTTCCTGGGCGTGCCGATCACCTCGCGCGAGCGTACCCACGGCTGGCTGTACCTGGTTGACAAGCTGGGCGCCGACGGCTTTTCGGAAGTGGACGAGCGCGTGGCCGGCACCGTCGCGGCGCAGGTGGCGGTGGCGTTTGAAAACCTGCTGCTGTACGAGGAAATCAAGCGCCACCACGCGCAGCTGACGCTGGACATGAACGCGCGCATCCGCCTTGATGAAGACCTGCGCCGTTTCCGCCTGGCGATGGATGCGACGGCCGATGCGATTTTCCTGGTGGACCGCGCCGGCATGTGCTTTGTCGACGTCAACGCCACCGCCTGCCGCATGCTGGGCTTTGAGCGCGAGGACTTCCTCCAGGTCGGGCCGAACCGCTCGCTCGAGGGCGACCTGCACAAGCTGGAAGAACTGTACGACAAGCTGCTGGCGGGCGACCAGAGCGGCGGCGCCATGACCGAGCTGCAGCTGCACTGCAAAGACGGTTCCACGCTGGCCGTGGAGGTGCAGCGCCGTACCCTGCGTTCCGGCGCCAGCTGGATTCTGGTAGCGGTAGCGCGCGACATCACCGAGCGCAAGGAGGCCGAGCAGCGCCTGCTCAAGCTGGCCCACTTCGACACGCTGACCGGTCTGCCGAACCGCAGCCAGTTCTACGATTCGCTGGTGCACTCGCTGCGCCAGGCGGAAGAGCACAAATGGTCGCTGGCGGTGCTGTTCCTGGATGTGGACCGCTTCAAGAACGTCAACGACACGCTGGGCCACACCATCGGCGACGAGCTGCTGCGCCAGTTCTCCAGCCGGCTGGTGGACTGCCTGCGCGTGCGTGACACCATCGGCCGCTTTGGCGGCGACGAGTTTGCCGCCATCCTGATGCTGCCGGAAGGCGCGCAAAATGCGATTGCGGTGGTTGACAAGATCCGCGAAGCGCTGCGTCGTCCGTTTGACTTGAAAGGCCATGAAGCCACCGCCACCGCCAGTATCGGCATTGCGGTCTACCCGGACGATGGCGCCGATCCTGACACGCTGATCCAGTACGCCGACACCGCCATGTACCGCGCCAAGGAAGCCGGGCGCGACGCATTCCGCTTCTTCACCGCCGAAATGAACGCGCAGTCGCTGGCGCGGCTGGACCTGGAAAACGCGCTGCGCCGCGCGATTGAGAATGAGGAATTCGTGCTGCACTTCCAGCCCAAGGTGCACATCGACAGCGGCCGCATCAGCGGCGCCGAGGTGCTGATCCGCTGGCAGCGGCCCGGCCACGGCATGGTGTCGCCGGCGCTGTTCATTCCGATTCTGGAAGAGACTGGCCTGATCGTCCGGGTCGGCACCTGGGTGATCCATGAAGCCTGCCGCAAGATCGCGCACTGGCACAAGACCAATGTGGGCTCGGTGCACTTGTCGGTCAACGTGTCCGGCATCCAGTTCTTTGTGGGCGGCCTGGAAGAGGAAGTGCTCAAGGCCATCCGCGAACACGATATCGCGCCCGAGCTGCTGGAGCTCGAGCTCACGGAAAGCTCGCTGATGTCCAACGCTGAAGAAACCATCAATGTGCTGAGCAACCTGAAAGCGCTGGGCATCCAGATTTCCATTGATGACTTTGGTACGGGCTATTCTTCGCTGGCCTACCTCAAGCGCTTCCCGATCGACAAGCTGAAAATCGACATCGCCTTCGTGCGCGAGGTGACCAGCAATCCCGACGACGCCGCGATTGTGCTGGCCATCATCAACATGGCGCACAGCCTGAAGCTGAACGTGATTGCCGAAGGGGTGGAGCGCGACGCCCAGCTGTCCTACCTGCGGCGCCATGGCTGCGACGAGATGCAGGGCTATTATTTCAGCCGTCCGCTGCCGGAAGACGAGTTTGAAGCCATGCTGCGCGAAGGGCGCCGCATGCAGGCGCCGATGGACGAGGAAATGGCCGAGCAGCAGACCCTGCTGATCGTGGATGACGATGCCTTCATGCTTGATGTGCTGACCGATTTTCTGTCGCAGGACGGCTACCGCATCCTGACCGCGCAGACGGCCGCCGAGGGCTTCGACATCCTGGCGCGGCACCGGGTGCAGGTGATCCTGTGCGACCAATGCATGCCGCTCATGAGCGGCACCGAGTTCATGGAGCGGGTTAAGAACCTGTGCCCGGACACCTTCCGCATCATGCTGTCGGCCTATGCCGACCTGACGCCGATCATGGCCGCGATCAACCACGGCGCCATCGACCGCTTCTACACCAAGCCGTGGAAGGGCGCGGTGCTGCGCGAAAATATCCGCGAAGGTTTCCGCCTGCAGGCGCTGGCGCGCGGCATGCAACCGCAGCAGCCGCAGTCCAGCGATGAGGTTGTGAAGCAATCCGCATAAGAATCTGCGAAAGTATTCGTTCACGCCGCCTGGCGTTGCCGTTACGCTCACGCCAAAGGAGAATGGCATGAGCAACGAAGATCAGGAATGGGCCGATTTGCTGTCGCCGCGGCGGCGCGGCCTGCTGCGCAGCGGTGGCGGACTGGTGGCGGCGTTTGCCGCCTCGGGTGTGGCGGCGGCCACCACGGCGGGCAAGAGTCCGTGGGGCTACGAGACGTACAAGGAAGCGACCATTCAGCCGCACAGCGTGCGTCCCGGCGAGCAGACTTTGCCGAGCAAGCCGCGCGCGTACACCGATATCAAGAGCTACCACGCGCACATCTATTTTGACGAGGACAGCTTCCACAAGGCGGCGCTGCTGCACAAGTGGGCCGCCGAGCGTTTTGAGGTCGAGCTGGGCAACTGGAACCTGGAGCCGCGCGGGCCGCATGTGACGCCGTCGTTCTACTTTGGTTTCAGCAATGCGCAACTGCAGGTGATCGTGCCATGGTTGCAACTGAACAGCCTGGGCCTGACCATTTTGACCCATCCCAACACCGATGACCCGCGCGCCGACCATCTGTATTACACGCTGTGGGTCAACCGCTCGCAGCCGGTAAATGCCTACGGCATGAAGAAACCGGGGCCAGACGAGCCGCCCGTGGAGCAGATTTATCCGAACACCCGGCCCTCGGTCAGACTGGAAACTTGGCGTTATTGCATTAGTAACCATTCTCTAGATTTGCTGACTAGAATAAAATACCGTCAAACAGCAATCACAGGATGGAAATGGCTAAGAAGTTGAAGAAGCACGACGATCAGCAGCTGGACGCAGTCCGCATGTCGTCGCAAGAGATCTGGCAAGCCGGCCTGGCTGCCTTTGCCAAGGCGCAGGAAGACGAGGGCAAGTTCTTCTCGATGCAGCTGTTTGAGGAACGTGTGCTGCGCGCGTTGAGCTCGATCGGGGTGCCGAACCGCCAGGAGATCGATGCGCTGAACCAGCGTATCGATGAACTGACCCGGCAGGTCGCGGCGCTGTCGGGCAAGCCGGCGCCAGCCGCTACCAAAAAGGCAACGCCGGCCGAGGTCAAACCGGCCAAGCCCGCGCTCAAGAAGCCGGCCGCCAAGAAAACTGCGGCGAAAAAGCCGGCAGCCAAGAAGGCCAAATAGGCTAAAAGGCGGCATCTGGGTGCTATATGCGCCTAAAAGCGTGCACGGGTGTTCCTCTGTGGTGTGCATCGGTGTTATGCTTGCACGAGAATAAACAGAGGTCCCCTTGCTATGCTACAAAAAGCACCCCGTCGTACCCGCGAACGCATTCTTGAGCTGTCGCTGCGCTTGTTTAATGAATTCGGCGAACCCAATATCACCACCACCGTGATCGCCGAAGAGATGAATATCTCGCCGGGGAATCTGTACTACCATTTCCGTAACAAGGACGACATCGTCAACTCGATCTTCGTCCAGTTTGAAGCCGAGATCGAGCGCATCCTGACCGTGCCCAACGGCCGCCGCTCCAACATCGAAGACGTGTGGCTGTACCTGCACCTGATGTTTGAACTGATCTGGCGCTACCGTTTCTTCTACCGCGACCTCAATGATCTGCTGTCGCGCAACCGCAAGCTGGAGCTGCACTTCAAGCAGATCCTGGCGCACAAGATCAAGGTCGCCAAGCAGCTGTGCGAGGACCTGCGCAGCGAGAAGTCGCTGGAAGCTTCCGATACCGCCATCGACGCCATGGCCACCAATATGGTGGTGGTGGCGACGTACTGGCTGTCGTACGAATATGTGCGCAATCCGCGCAAGTACAGCGAGCAGCAGTCGATGGCCGATGCGCTGGCGCGCGGCTGCTACCAGGTGCTGTCGCAGATCGGACCGTATCTGCGCAACGAAACCAGCCTGCTGTTCCAGAAACTGTCCGAAGAATATCTCAAGAAATTGAAGTAACCCAGACGGAGGCTTCATGGCGTGGACCCCTTTCCCGTATCCCGATCCAGCTTTCCGCTACACGCCGGAAAGCCTGCAGCAGGCATGGCCGCTGCTGCATGGCGGGGATCGCGAAACCTTCCCCACACAGCCGGCGCTGGTGCAGGCGTGGATCGCCTTCCATGCCGGCGAGTTCGAACGCGCCGCGCGGCTTGGCCTGGATGTGGGCGTGAACGGTTATGCGGTGGCGCACAAGGCCATCTGCATGTACACCAATTATCTGGAGCCCAACGACAAGAAGCGGCTGGCCACGTTTGAATGCGTGGCCGAGCGCTGTGAACGGCAGCAGCTGGAGCAGCCCGGCAATCCGGCCGGCTACTACTGGCATGCGTATGCGCTGGGCCAGTATTCGCAGGGCATCTCGGTGGTGAAGGCGCTGGCGCAGGGCCTCGGCGCCAAGGTCAAGCGCAGCCTCGACATGGTCATCAAGCTGGCGCCGCAGCGCGCCGATGCCCATATCGCCATGGGCGTGTACCATGCTGAAATTCTCGACAAGGTCGGCGCCGTGCTGGCCGGCCTGACTTATGGCGTCAAGAAGGAAGAAGCCTATCGCCAGTTTGAACAGGCGCTCAAGCTGAATCCCGATTCGGCCATCGTCCGCATCCAGTACGCGCGTGCCTTGCTGATGCTGGACGGTAAAAAGAAAGTGGCGCAAGCCATGGATTTATACCAGCAGGCCGCCTGCTGTAACGTACGCGACGCCACCGAGCGGCTGGACCAGGAAGCGGCGCAAAAAGAACTGGAAGAGGAAAAACTGAGTGGCTAAGGCAATTTGTGTGTACTGCGGCGCTAACGCCGGTGTGTCGCCGCGCTATGCGGAAGCCGCGCGGGAACTGGGCCGTGCGCTGGTGGCGCGCAATCTGTCGCTGGTCTACGGCGGCGGGAAGGTGGGCCTGATGGGCATCATCGCCGACGAAGTACTGCGCGCCGGCGGCGAGGTGACCGGCGTGATTCCGACCGCGCTGGTCGAACGCGAAGTGGGCCATACCGGCCTGACGCGCCAGTTCATCGTCAAGGACATGCACGAACGCAAAGCCATGATGGCGCAACTGGCGGACGGCTTCATCGCCATGCCGGGCGGCATGGGCACGCTGGAAGAACTGTTTGAAATGCTGACCTGGTCGCAGCTGGGCATCCACGCCAAGCCGATCGGCCTGCTCAATGTCGATGGTTTCTACGACAGCCTGGCCGGCTTCATCCAGCACGCCAGTGCACAAGGCTTTGTGCGGCCCCAGCACGCAGCGCTGATGATGGTGGAAAGCGACGCCGAAGCGCTGCTGCAACGCATCGTCTGAGGCCTAGTTCGGGCTCCACAATTTGCGGCCTTCGGTGTCCAGTTGCGTGAGGTAGAGCCGCAGGTCGAATTCGTACTGGTGGTAATTGGGCTCCATATAGGTGCACAGCTTGTAGAACGCCTTGTCGTGCTGCTTTTCCTTGATGTGCGCAAGCTCGTGCACGGCAATCATGCGCAGGAATTCCAGCGGCACTTCCTTGAAGACCGTGGCGACCCGGATCTCATGCTTGGCCTTGAGCTTGCCGCCCTGTACTCGCGAGATTGACGTGTGCAGTCCCAGTGCATGGTTGATGACGTGGATCTTGCTGTCGTACTCAACCTTGTTGATGGGATCGGCGTTGCGCAAAAATTCAGATTTCAAATCCTGCACGTACTGGTACAGCGCACGGTCGGTGCGCAGCTCGTGCGGCTTGCTATAGCGCTTGAGCAGGACCTCGCCCAGCTTGTTCTGGGCGATGAGCTGCGACACTTGCTGCTGCGTTTGTTCGGAATAGGCGCTGAGGTACTTCAGGGAAGACATGGTGGACGGCGAGAAGAATGCGAGGCGAGAATGTACCACATCCCGCCCCGGCAAGCGCGTTGCCGCCGCACTTAATCTGTGACGGCCATCTCGCGGAAGGCGCTGCCGTCGGCGTAAATAATGCCGCAGCTCGCCTCGCCGAAGCACACGCTGATTGCCTCGCTGTCAATGTGGCGCGGCGCGCAGTCGCCGCCGTTGTGGCAGACCGGCTGGTAGTTGCCGGGTTTGATCAGTGACAGTTGCGGTGGGTTTGGCGCGATGGCGCGGAAGGTCTTGACGATGCGCGCTGTTGCGCCGCTGGCTGGTTCGGCTGCGACGGCGACGCCGTAGGTGTGTTGCTGCGGGTTTTGCACCAGCATGGCCGTGCCCCGCTGGCCGTGCTCCAGAAAGCTGCCGGACAGCGTAGGCAGCGGCAATGGCTGCCAGCCTTCCGGCAGGGGCGTGGCGTGACAGGGCAAGGCCAGCAGGCCGATGATGGTAAAGCCGAGCAGCTTGAAAGTCAGGTGGCGCATAGTGTCCTCGCTAGGGTAGGGGTCGATGAACTCCAGCCATACTAGGCGTTTTGCATCGACTTGCCTATTCACACACCGTTACGATTTGGTAACGCGCGTGAGGATCACTGACACACACCCTCCAGGCGCCCTTGCCGTGGCACAGCGGCATAGCGCCAAACATTGATCACGAAGCACACCACGGCCAGCGCAATCACGACCGATGAGATACCCAGCAGTGGCGTCACCGCCGGGTGGCCGGTGATGAACAGGGCCAGCGCCACCATCTGCAGCGGCAGTGCCACGGTATAGCCCCAGAATTGCACCCGTGCCACCTTGGTGGCGGCGGCGTGCGGATACACGGTATAAAACACGCCAAACAAGGCCAGGCTGACCCAGCCCAGCAGATTGATGTGAGCATGGACTGGACGCAGCGTAAAGTCTTCGCTGGCGGCCATGACGATGCCCATGATGACCCCCAGCAGCAGATAGAGGGCGGCGATACGGAAATAGGATTTGTTCATGGTTAAGCCTGTTGCTGGGTTGCGGCGAATGCGCGGAAGTTGGCGGGCGTGGCAAAGCTGCGGTATTGCGTCTGCATGTCTTCGGTGAGGATCTCGATCATGGTGGTGTTCTCGACCCAGAATTCGATCACGTCAAAGAAGTTGTCGCCGCGCGTGCAGCGCAGCGTACGCCAGCCTTCGCGGGCGCCGATAGCCAGTACCTGTTCGGTGGTCAAAGGCGTGCCCACGGCCATATGAAAGGCGCTGTAATGGCTGCTGTCCTGCGCATCGCCGGGCATAAAGCTGTCGCTGCCGGCGCCCGGCGTAATCACCCGGTCGCAAGGATAGGTTTCGATAATGGTGCCGCGTTCGTCGCCGGCAACCGCCATCCAGGAATCCGGGAAGGACGGGAAGGGGGCGGCAAAACCGCCCCAGATTTCCGCGAGAACGCGGGCGACATGCGCAGGATGCCTGCTGGGCATTGATGCGTGGAAAATCATAACGACCTCTTGTTGTATCGCAGGAAAACGTCCTGCACGTTGGACGCAGCGTCCTTAATCCTGCGGGGCGCGCAGCGTGCGGCGCGCATGGTCCAGCAAGCCGGCGATGGCGGCGCTGGCGGCTTTGCCGGCCTCGGCGCCATCCATATTCCAATAATCCTTGAAGGTGGCCCAGGTGGTTGCCGAGTACAGCAGTTGAATCGCGGCGCACAGGCGGTCGCGGTCGGGATCGGGCACGTCGCCTACTTCATTGGCGACCAGTTGGCGAAACGCCTGCTGGCGCGCGGCAGCGGTGTGCATACGGGCGCTGCGCCCTTGCGGCGAGGCCAGCATGCCGCGGATCAGCGGCTCGCGCTGGTCGAAGCGAACGAAGTCGGCGCTGAGCCGGCTTTCCAGTTCGTGAAAATTTTGCGGATAGCTGTCACGCTGGATGGCTTGCGGCGCCCAGTCCCAGAAGGCTTCCAGCAGCACTTCTTTGTTTGGGTAATAGCGGTAGACGGTGCTTTCACCGATATCAGCCTCGCGGGCGATTTCGGTAAAGCTGAGTTGGGCCAGGCCATCGTTTTCCAGACGGCGCGCCACGGCAGCCATGATGGCTTCGCGGGTCTTGGTTTTATTGCGGTCCCGAAGCGGGACGGCAGATGTCGTTGAAATATTCATGACAGCGATACTCTCATTTGAGAGTGTCGCTGTCAAGTGGAGGTTATACATTCATTTTTTAATTGCACTTTCAAAACTGGCCTGCGTGGTTTCCTCGTCGCGCTGGCCGAATGCATAGTTTGCTTCCAGCCACATGACGTTGATGATGGCGGCGGCGAGGGCAAAGCCCACGCCCAGTATCCAGGCGAAATACCACATGGTTGATGCTCCTTAGTAAGCGGTGTGTTCGTTGTCGCGGATGTGCTGTTCAGTCACCTTGCCGCTGACCACGCGGTAGACCCAGCCGGTATAGGCGACCACGATGGGCAGCATGATGACCACCACCCAGAACATCACGGCCAGGCTCTTGTGGCTGGCGACGGCGTCCCATGCGGTCAGGCTGCTGCCGGGCGCCAGCGAGGATGGCATCACGAACGGGAACATGGCGGCGCCAGCGGTGAGGATGACCGCCGCGACCGTCAGTCCGCTGGACAGGAAAGCCAATAGCGGCTGGCGGCGTGCGCTGAACAGCATCACCAGCAGGCTGCCGGCGAAGACGGTGGCGGGGAAGGCCAGCGTCAGCGGCCAGCGCTCATAATTGTCCAGCCAGGCGCCGCTGGCGCGCTGCACGGTTTTGGCGATGGGCATGAAGCTGCTGCTGGCGTCCGGCATGGCGACAATGCGGTAGCCATCGATGCCGCTGGCGACCCAGATGCCCGCTGCGGCAAACAGCAGTGCGGTGATGAGGGCGGCGCCAAACGCCACCTTGCGTGCGCGGTGGGCAATCACGTCTTCCGTCTTTTGGTGCAGATAGGTGGCGCCGTGCATGGCCAGCATGCTGACGCTGAGCGCTCCCGCCAGCAGCGCAAACGGATTCAGCAGATCCAGGAAGCTGCCGGTGTATTCCAGCCGCATGCTGTCGTCATAGCGGAAGGGCACGCCTTGCAGCAGGTTGCCGAAGGCGATGCCGAAGATCAGCGGTGGCACAAAGCCGCCGATGAACAGGCACCAGTCCCAGGTGCTGCGCCAGCGCGGATCGGCAATCTTGCTGCGGTAGTCGAAGCCTACCGGCCGGAAGAACAGCGCAAACAGACACAGCATCAAGGCCAGGTAAAAACCGGAGAACGCTGCGGCATACACCAGCGGCCACGCCGCAAACAGGCAGCCGCCCGCCGCGATAAACCAGGTCTGGTTGCCTTCCCACGTGGGGCCGATGGTGTTGATGATGACGCGGCGCTCGGTGTCGTTCTTGCCGAGGAAGGGCAGTGCCATGCCGATGCCAAAGTCGAAGCCGTCCGTGAGCGCAAAGCCGATCAGCAGCACGCCGACAAAGCCCCACCAGATGATTTTGTATGTTTCGTAGTCGAATAACATGATGCTTCCTTATTCCCAATGGTACTTACCGGTGTGCAGACTGCTGGGACCTTGCTTGGCGTACTTGATCATCAAGCCCAGTTCGACGATCAGCAGCAGCGTGTAAAAGCCGAGGAAGCCCGCCAGGCTGAAATACAAGCTGCCCGGGCTGACGCTGGAGGCCGACAGATGCGTCGGCAGCACGCCGGCGATGGTCCACGGCTGACGGCCGTATTCGGCCACCACCCAACCCAGTTCCGCCGCCACCCACGGCAGCGGAATGGCGCACACCGCCAGCCGGAGCAGCCAGCGCTGGCGCGCCAGGCGCTTGCGCACCAGGAACCAGAACGCGGCGCTGAAAATGAACAGGAACAGCATGCCCAGCCCAACCATGATGCGGAACGACCAGAACACGGGCGCGACTTTGGGCACCGTGTCGTTGGCGGCTTTGCGGATCTGTTCTTCGGTGGCATCCACCACGTTGGGGGTGTACTTCTTCAGCAGCAGGCCGTAGCCCAGGTCTTGTTCCACCGCCTTGAACGCCGCGCGCGCCTCCGGCGATTTGTCGCCCGACTTCAGGCGTGTCAAGGCGGCATAGGCGGTCATGCCGTTGCGGATGCGTTCCTCGTTGCTCTGCTTGAGTTCCTTGATGCCGGTGACTTCCTTGTCGGTGGAGCGCGTGGCGATCAGCCCCAGCATGTAGGGAATCTTGACGGCGTAGTCGGTGGTCTGGGTTTCCTCGTTGGGCAGGCCAAACACGGTGATGCCTGCTGGCGCTGGCTGGGTTTCCCATTCCGCTTCGATGGCGGCCAGCTTGGTCTTGTTGACTTCGCCCGTGGTATAGCCCGATTCGTCGCCCAGCACGATCACGGACAGCGTGGACGCCAGGCCAAACGCCGCCGCCACCGCAAACGAGCGCAGCGCAAATTGCACGTCGCGCGCCTTGAGCAGGTAAAAGGAGGAGATGCCTAGCACGAACATGGACGCCGTCACATAGCCGGCCGCCACGGTGTGGACGAACTTCACCTGCGCGACCGGGTTGAAGATCACATCGGTAATGCTGGTGAGCTCCATGCGCATGGTTTCAAAGTTGAATTCCGCGCCGACCGGATGGTTCATCCAGCCATTGGCAATCAGGATCCACAGTGCGGACAGGCTGGAACCCAGCGCGACCAAAAAGGTCACCATCAGGTGCTGCACTTTGGACAGCCGTTGCCAGCCAAAGAAGAACAGGCCGACAAAGGTGGATTCGAGGAAGAAGGCCATCATGCCTTCAATCGCCAGCGGCGTGCCGAAGATGTCGCCGACGTAGTGCGAGTAGTAGGCCCAGTTGGTGCCGAACTGGAATTCCAGCGTGATGCCGGTGGTAACGCCCATGGCAAAGTTAATGCCGAACAGCTTGCCCCAGAAGCGGGTCATGTCTTTGTAAATCTCTTTGCCGGTCATCACGTAGACAGATTCCATGATAACCAGTATCCATGAGAGGCCCAGTGTCAGCGGCACAAACAGGAAGTGGTACAGCGCGGTCGCGGCAAACTGCAGGCGCGACAAATTCACGACTTCGTCGAGCGGACTCATTTTTTACTTTCGGGTGGGGGATGGGGAGCAAGCAGATGCTGTTCGACGGTGGCGGTCGGCATCCGCATGTGTTTGGTTTGCGGCGCGGAAAAGAACGCCTTCCACAAGCCAAACAGGATCAGGGCTTTCACAATCAGCGCCAGGGTGATGGCCAGTGCCAGCGAGGAGCCATGAAGCTGGCGCAATTTCATCATTTGTCCTTGTCGGTCGCGGTGTCCTCAACGTTACGCCCGAACCGGAATGTGTCGCGCACGGTTTCGCCGACGTCGATGAGTTTTTTCACGGTGGAGCCCATCTTCATCAGCGAGGCCAGGGTCTCCGGCGACAGGCGCTGCACATCGTCAAACCAGGAGCTGGACAGCTCGATCAGGTTGTACATTTCGCGCATGCGTTCCTGGGCAATCACGTCGGTTTCGTTGGAGGGCGTTTCCAGCAGCGCATCGCGCAGCATGGACAGGGTCGGTTCCACTTCGCGGCGGCGGCGCTCTTCCAGCAGTGCCTTGAAGATGTCCCAGATGTCCTTGGGTGGCTCGAAGTATTCGCGGCGGTCGTTGGGCTTGTGCAGCAGCTTGACCAGGCGCCACGATTGCAGCTCCTTGAGGCCCATGGACACGTTGGAGCGCGAGAAGGACAGCGACTCGGCAATTTCGTCGGCGTTGAGCGGCTTGGCGCTCACATACAGCAGCGCGTAAATCTGGCCAACCGTGCGGTTGATGCCCCAGCGGCTGCCCATTTCGCCGAAGTGCAGGATGAAGCGCTGGGCCAGCGGTGTGAGCGGGGCGACGTTGACGGGAGTGACGGGACTCATGATTTCCTTAATTTTCTGAATTTTCAAGAATTTCTGAAATTATAGAAGATTTCTCAAAATTATGCCTAGTCACTTTGGAGAATACGAAGATTGCCCCAGCGCTATATAATCGGGTTTATTGCGAGTTCACTATCAGAGGAGTGCTACATGTTGAAAGCAAGTTTGGCGATTGTGCTGGCGGCCTGGGGTGTGTCGGCGGCGGCAGCGGACATCACTGTATCGGCGGCGGCCAGCCTGACCAATGCGTTTAAAGAAATCGGCGTGGCCTTCGAGAAGGAGCATGCGGGCGACAAGGTGCAGTTCAACTTTGCCGCGTCCGATCCGCTGGTACAGCAGATCGCCAAGGGCGCGCCGGTGGACGTGTTTGCCTCCGCCGACCAGGATGCGATGGACAAGGCCGATACGCTGAAGCTGCTGGCGCCGGGCACGCGCAAAAACTTCGCCAGCAACAGCCTGGTGCTGATCGCGCCGCAGGGCGGCAAGGTGCCGGTCAAGAGCCTGGCCGATGTGGCGCAGGCCGGCGTGTCGCGCGTCACCATCGGCAATCCGGCCAGCGTGCCGGTCGGCCGCTACACCAAGGCCGCGCTGGAAAACGCCAAGCTGTGGGCCGTGGTGGAACCGAAGCTGATCCTGGGCACCTCGGTGCGCCAGTGCCTGGACTATGTGGCGCGCGGTGAAGTGGATGCCGGCTTTGTCTACGCCACCGATGCGGCCATCGTCAAAGACAAGGTCACAGTGGTGGCCACGGTGCCAACCGAAACGCCGGTGACCTATCCGATTGCCGTGATTGCTGCCGGTCCGCAAGCAGCGGCGGGCCGCAAGTTTGCTGACTACGTGCAGTCGCCGGCTGGCCAGGCGATTCTGGCCAAGTACGGTTTCGGCCGCCCGTAAGGCATGGAGTCTGTCGAGCCAGCCTGGGTAGCATTACGGCTGTCGCTGAAGGTGGCCTGCTGGGCCACCGTGATTGATCTGGTGTTGGGCGTGGCGCTGGGCTATCTGCTGGCGCGCAAGCGTTTTCCGGGCCGCGAACTGCTGGACGCGGTGCTGACCTTGCCGATGGTGATGCCGCCCACCGTGCTGGGCTACTATATGCTGGTCATCATCGGCCGCAATGGCGTGGTAGGCGCGTGGTTGCAGCAGCACTTCGGCATCAACCTGATTTTTACCTGGCAGGCGGCAGTGATTGCCGCCGCCGTGGTGGCGTTCCCGCTCGTGCTCAAGGGCGCGCGCGCGGCGTTTGAAAGCATCGATACGCAATTCGAGCAGGCTGCGCGCGTGCTGGGCGTATCGTCGTTTGGCGTGTTCCTGCGCGTGACCTTGCCGCTGGCCTGGCGCGGCGTGCTGGGCGGCACCTTGCTGGCGTTTGCCCGTTCGATGGGCGAGTTCGGCGCCACGCTGATGGTGGCGGGCAGCATTCCCGGCAAGACGCAGACGCTGTCGATTGCCGTGTACGAAGCCGTGCAGGCGGGGCAGGACGACCATGCCAACCTGCTGGTGGTCATCACCTCTGTGGTGTGTGTGGCGGTGCTCATCACGGCAAACAAACTGACGCCTAACCGTAATCCCCAAGCATGAGTACGCAATTTAAAGTCGATATCCACAAAACCTTGCGCTCGGCGGACCGCGAGTTCAAGCTGCATGCGCGCTTTGAATCGGGCAGCCAGCGCGTGGTGGTGTACGGCTCATCGGGCGCGGGCAAGAGCCAGATGATGAAGGCCGTGGCCGGACTGATAACGCCGGACAGCGGCCGCATCGAGCTGGCCGGACGCTGCCTGTTCGATAGCGCCATGGGCGTCAACGTGCCGGTGCAGCAGCGCAAGGTGGCGTATCTGTTCCAGGACTATGCGCTGTTCCCGCATTTGAACGTGCGCCAGAATATTGGCTTTGGCTTGCAGCGCGGCTGGCGCAATCCGCTGTCGCGCGCCGACAGCGAGGCGATACGCTACTGGATCGATGCGTTTGAACTGGGGCATGTGGCGCACCAGTATCCGCATGAGCTGTCGGGCGGTCAGCGGCAGCGCGTGGCCCTGGCGCGCGCGCTGGCGCCGCAGCCGGATGCGCTGCTGCTGGACGAACCATTTGCCGCGCTCGATCCCGGCCTGCGCGAGCGCATGCGCGAGGAACTCGGCGCCTTGCAGCGCCGGCTGGCCATCCCGATGCTGATGATTACCCATGATCCCGAGGATGTGCGCGCTTTCGGCGAACATGTGCTGCGCATGGAAAATGGTAGCATCTTCCATGTGGAGGAGAGTGCGGCATGACGATGGAATTACGAGGCAATGTGTGGCTGACCATAGACGGGCAGAAGCTGGGCGGGCAAGACCGCGTGGCGCTGCTGGCGGCGGTGGCGGCCGAAGGTTCGATCACGGCGGCGGCCAAGGCGGTTGGCATGAGCTACAAGGGCGCATGGGACGCGATCGAGGCGATGAACAATCTGGCCGGCGAGCCGCTGGTCGAACGCGCGGCGGGCGGCAAGGGCGGTGGCGGCACACGGCTGACGCAGCGGGGTAGTCAACTGGTCGAAAATTTCCGTAAAATTGATGAGGAACACCAGCGCTTCGTGGCACACCTGAGTGCCCAGTCGCACGCGCTGGCGGACGATTTCTTACTCATACAAAGGATGAAAATGAAGACCAGCGCACGTAATCAGTTCAGCGGCAAGGTAGTGGCATTGAAGCATGGCGCAGTCAATGACGAGGTGGTGCTGGAGATTGTCGGTGGCCAGAAGCTCGTCGCGACCATCACCCGTGACAGCAGCGAAGGGCTGGGGCTGGATGTGGGCGTCGAGGCGTTTGCACTGATCAAGGCCTCGTCGGTGATCGTGGCAACTGAACTGGGTGACGTGAAGCTGTCGGCGCGCAACCGGCTGACGGGCAAGGTCAGCCGCGTGCTGCCGGGCGCGGTGAATACCGAGGTGACCATTGAACTGCCGGGGGGCGGCACCATTGCCGCCATTGTCACCAAGGACAGTGGCGAGTCGCTGGGCCTGGAAGTGGGCACGGAAGCCAGCGCCATCTTCAAGGCCTCCAGCGTGATTATCGGGACACCAGCTTAAGCCTAACGCGGGCGGCACAACCTTGCATGGTTTACCTGAATTTCCATCCCGATCCAGTCCTTGAGCTGCCAGTCCGGGTGCTGTGCCGCCAATAATGGCGTTGCTTCCTGCTGCAAGTCGCCGAGCGTCTTGCCGGCGGCGCAGCCGGACGCCACAGCCTCGCGCGCCTGCTCGATGTGCTGGGCGGCAGCATCCAGATCGGCACGGCTGCCGATGCGTCCATGACCGGGAATCACGATCTGCGGCTGCGTGGCGGCGACCTGGCGCAGGATGTCGCGCCAGTTGAGCGGATCGACGTCGGTATCTCCCAGCTCGGGGAACCACGGCATGATGGGAAACGACCCGGTTTCCAGCAGGTCACCCATGATGACCACACCCTGATCCGGTAGCGAAACCACTTGGTCGCCCAGGGTGTGCGCGGGCTTGTAGTAGTTGAGCTTGACCACGCGCCCGCCCAGGTCGATCGATGCGGCATCTTCGTAGACCACATCGGGAGCCACAAGCCGCACATCGCGCATGGCGTTCGCCACCCCCAGCCTGGTGGCAAACAACGACTGGTAGCCAGGCCCTTTCTGCAGCATCTCGTCGCGCTGGGCACGGTTGTAGATGATGGTCGCCTGTCCTTTGAACACCTGGGCGCCAAAGCCATGTTCGGGATGGAAATGGGTCACGGTCAGATACAGTTTGCGCCGGCCCGCGAGTTTCTTTGCGGCCTTCAGCACCCGCTGCGCGCTTTCCGTGCCGAGGCCGGTGTCAACCACCAGCACCGCATCCCTGCCCACGATGATGGTGATGTTGGGCACCAGCATAATGTGCTGGCGGTCTTCGATGACATAAACGCCTTCGCTGACCCTGGTCATGTTTTCCAGCCGGATGGTTTTCTCGGCAGAGAGATCCTTTGCGGCGCCCTGCGCGCCGGCCATCAGGCAGATGCTGAGTGCGGTGGCGATGAGCTTTTTCATAGCCCACCTTTGCGGCGCGCGTAGGCATAGCGATGCGCCAGCCATTTGGTGCCGCTGCCATCGGCAAGGATGAAATACTGGTCTTTGGTTTCCGTGTCGGGGCCGGTCTGTTCGATGATCTCTTCCATGCGCAGCAACTGGCCACTGACCGTGGCACCGGCGCCTGGGAAGGCAAACGGCTCGAACTGGATGCGAATGCGGCGGACGTCGTCGTGCTCGTAGCTCCAGGCCGGCATCAGGCCTGCGGCGACACGCGTGTCCATCGACAGATACTCCCAGCGTCCCGTGACGCGGTTGTAGCCGAGGTAGTCCATTCGATACAGGGCCGCATCGCTGCGCTGTGCGGAGGCATACAACATCTCCTGCAGATACAGGCCGACCATTTGCCGGTGCGCGACCTGGCCATGGATCACCGCTGGCTCCGCGCCCGGACGCGCCCAGACGGTTTCGCTGACATCCCACCATCCTGCACGCGCAGCCAGCGCCGCAGCGTCGGCGCCCGGCAGGTTCATGCTGTCCACCGTGACGGTGGTGTTTGCCACGCCCTGGGCATGCAGCAGTGCGCAGGGATTCAAGGCAAACATGCCCGCCAGGCACAGTCCCGTGATGCCGATTTTCGCCATACCATTTCCTTATCTGATGTGCCCGAAGGCGAGTTCAGTGATAGTATTTTGTTTCGAATCGGGCATAAATTCCGATGTGGGCACGTGTATCACAACTGGGAGTGTGGAATGGATCGTCTGGCCAGCATGGCGGCCTTTGTCAAAACAGTGGAAGTGGGTTCGTTTGCGGCCGCCGCAAGTGCGCTGGCGATGTCGCCGCAAATGATTGCCAGGCACATCAGCTGGCTGGAAAGTCGGCTGGGCGCACGCCTGATTAACCGCACCACGCGCCGCCAGAGCCTGACCGAAATGGGCAAGGCCTATTACGAGCGCTGCAAGGTGGTGCTGGCCGATGCCGACTGGGCCGATTCGCTGGCCGACCAGGCGTATGAAGCGCCGCGTGGCCGTTTGCGTGTCAATGCACCTGTCAGTTTCGGCACGCATACGCTGATGCCGGTGGTGGCGCGCTATCTGAAGCGCTACCCGGAAGTGGAGATGGAGCTGGTGCTGAACGACCGCTATGTCGATCCGGTGGAGGAAGAGTTTGAGGCGGTGTTCAGGATCGGCACGCTCAAGGATTCCAGTTTCATGGCGCGCGCGCTCAAGCCGTTCAATCTGGTCGCCTGCGCTTCTCCCGGTTATCTGAAGGAACGCGGCGTGCCGAAGACGCCGACGGAACTGGAACAGCATGAATGCCTGGCCTATGCGTCCGCAACAGGACCGGCCACCAGCGACTGGCGTTTCATGCGTGACGAGGAAAATTTTACGATCAACGTCAAGACGCGATTGCGGCTGAACGATGCCAAGGCGCTGCTGAACGCGGCGTTGCATGACCTGGGCATCGTGTTTGTCGCTGAAGATCTGGCGCGCGAGAGCCTGAATTCGGGGCGGCTGGTGAAAGTGCTGGCGGAATATGAAACCCCGTCACGCCCCATCCACCTGATTTACCACCCCGACCGCCGTCAGACGCCGAAACTGAAGAGCTTTATCAGCGCCGTAGTCAGCGAGCTTGCGTTGTGATGCCGCGCGGCGCGCAATGCCGTCTTACATCGGGTCAGAGGAGTAGGTGAGCGCGGCGATGTACCAGCCGTCGCTGTCCTTGACCAGTTGCCAGGTTTCGCTGCCACGATTGGTTGGCTTACCGTCGATCATGAAGACAAAGTCGAAGTAGACCGAAGCGATCGTGCCATCGCTGCTGATCTGCTGCCGGGTATGCGTGGGATTGAAACTGGCTTTGGAGGTGGACACCAGTTTGGCAAAGCTGGCATAGCTGCCCACCCTGATCTTGGGCGCGTCCGCCGACTTTTCCCTGGCCGCCGCATAGGCCTGGTCGGATAGCACGTTCAGCCAGATGCTGGTGGGCAGGAACAGGGCGGCCAGCCGGTCGCCATCGTGACTGAGGACGGCTTCATGGTAGGCATCCATGACATGCTGGACGTCGAGCCGGTCACTGCGGGTATCGGCGTACGCCAGGTTCGCCAGGCTGGCGGCAAGCACAAATGCAAGGGAGCGCAGTTTCATCGGGATAGTTCGCTTTCTGTTAGTGGACATAGCGCTTGCTGAGCCAGCGGCGCACCGGGATGTCATAGAAGGTCAGGCAGAGATAGGCGGTTGTGACGCAGGCCAGGAACGTGGCGATGGTCATGGGCAGCGCGTCTGCCAGCGGAATCTTGCGCTGGTTGACCCAGGCAATATAGGTGTACACGAACGGGTAGTGGATGATGTAGATGGGATAGGAGATCGCGCCGAGAAAGCCGCAGATCCTGGCGCCCATGCGCGTGTTCACGCTGCCGCTGGCGCCGATGTAGACCACCAGTGGAAACACCAGCACAATGCACAGCGCGTCATACAGGCCGTTCTTCCACAGATCGGCGGGACCGCCCATACGCGGCCAGGCGAGCGCAGCGATGATGATGACACTGCTCAGCAGGAATGCGTGCCGGATGCGGCCGACAGTCACGATGCGCGACAGCAGCAGGCCGGCAAAGAAGGGATACAGCAAGCGGGTCAGGCCAATCCGCATCTGCACCGGTTCCAGCGACCAGCCGCCGATGACGTCACCATTCGGGCCGGTGAGGCAATAGTGCACCAGCACGCAGCCGGTCACGAGCACGAAGCACGCCAGCACGGTTTTCGAGAATTTGCGCACGAATAGCGCGTAGAGGATGTTGGCAACGTATTCGTAGAACAGCGACCAGGATGGGCCATTCAGCGGATGCATTTCGCTCCAGCCACGGATGTCGAGCGCCGCGCCCACCGGGATCAGCGTCATGCCGATCACCATGACCGTCAGCATCAGCCACGGTGGTGTGGCCTGGATATTGGGGAAGGCCGCACTGGCCTGGACGTAAAACAGCGCAGCGCCAATCAGCATTGCCACCACGATCATCGGGTGCAGGCGGATCAGGCGGCGCTTGAAAAACTCCATGGTGGACATGGTGCGCCAGCGGTCATCATAGGCATAGCCGATCACGAAACCGGACAGCACGAAAAAGAAATCGACCGCAAGGTAGCCATGGTTGATGATCTGCTCGAAGCGGCTGGCCGCATGGGCTTCGAACAGGTGAAAGGCGACCACCATGAGCGCTGCCACGCCCCGTAGTCCGTCCAGGATGGCGTAATGCTGCTTGGTGTCAGTAAAGCCGACCGGCGCTGCGTTGTTTGTCACTGAGTCTCCTTTGGTTATTTTAAGTGTGGTGCTACCGTGCCTTGATGATGTCCGCCAGCCGGTCCGGCATGCCGGGGATGGCCTCCAGGGCCGGATAGCGCTCACCACCATCATGGATAACGCTGATTGGCGTGCCATCCTGCAAGGATAATTGAATCGCGCCGTGCGCGCTGCGGATCGCTTGTTGCAGCACGGCGGTACTGTACGGCTGTCCTTGTACTGTGGCGATCACGGCGCCTGGCACCAGGCCGGCCTGGCTGGCGGCGCTGTCGAACAGCACATCGGTGATCTCGCCGCGCCGGTTGACATTGAGCCCGAGCGAATACTCAAAGCCGTTTTTGCCATTGAAGGCCGACCATGCACTCGGCTGGTCGCGGTACACCAGGCGATAGCCCGCGCCCTGTATCCCGCTCAGGGTGGGATTGGGCTGCAAGGATTGCACGCGCTCCCGCAGGAAGCTGGCCCAGTCCAGCGGCACCACCTGATTCAGGGCGGCGATCACGTCGTCCATCTGGTAGGGACGGGCGATGGGGCCGGTGTCGGCGCCGCCACCGTAAAACAGCGCAACGAAGTCGTCGAGCGATTTTTTCCCCGCGCTGGCGTTACGCAGCGCCACATCGACATCGAGCCAGACCATGGCGCCTTCACGGTAGAAATCGAAGCCGTTGCGGCGCCAGTTGTCATAGGCCTGATCCTGATTGGCCCAGAGCGCCATGGCCATGCGGCCGTTGTCTTCCAGGTCGCGCCATGTGCGGCCCTGGCGATGCTCTATCGCTGCGGCGTTATCGGCGAGCACGCCGCGGAACTGTTCCAGGTCCCACATGCCGGCGCGCGCGGCAAGTACGGTGCCCAGGTAGTCGCTCAGGCCTTCGACGATCCACAGCTCGCTGCCATCCGGCGGCGACTGGAAATTCGGTGCGCTGAGGCCGGCGGGGCGGCGGTATTTGCCGTTCCAGCTATGCACCAGGTCATGGGGAATGAAGTTGGCATAGCGCGTCAGCATGGTGTCGTCGGTCAGAAACTTGGCGGGACGGCGGTTGTCCAGCGACTGGTGGTGATCGACGGCGCGGCCGGAAATATGGTCGGACAGTGTGACCAGGAAGCTGAAGGTATCGTAGTGGCGGTAGCCAAACAGCTTGCCGCTCTGGCGCACCAGCCTGGATAGCTGTTCGATGCGGGCGGCGGGGATATCGAGGTCCGCCGGCGTGTCGGCCACCATGTCCAGATAGTGTGCGGGCGTGACATCGGGCGCCAAGCGGATTTCGCGGAAATAGCGGCCGGCGATGAGCGGCGAATCCACCAGGCGCTCAAGCGAGGTGGTGCGGAATGTGATGCTGCCGTCTGCCTCCTGGCGTGCGTTTTCCAATGCGCTGGCGTGGCGCCATTGCGGGGGCAGGGTGACGGCAGGCTGCACCTGAATGTCGCTGACCTTGGCGCCAGCGTCAGCATAGGGGTAGAGCACCACCGCGTTCCAGCTCAAGACGGCGACCTTGTCGCTGGTCGATCCGCCGCCTTCGGCTGGCGGATCGCTGGCGATGAAGTCGCTGCGGATCTCGATGCTGTGCACGTCCGCCGGGACGTCCAGATGATAGAGGAACACGTCGTACGCATCGCGTCTCCAGCGGATGGGACGGCCGTTGCCGGTGATGAACAGGCCGGTATGCTGCTGCACCGGCCCCAGGTCGTGCTCGGCGGGTAGCCATTTCGGATACGCCAGGCGCAGCGGCCCTGGCTCGACCGGGATGGTTTCGACCGCATGGATCAGCTTGCGTGGTGCGTCCCGCAAATCGACCTGCAATGTGATCGGCGCTGCGCTGGCACAGGATGCCAGCAGCGCCAGTGCAATCAGCCATCCTGCTCGCATGTGCCTGCTCCCTTGAAAGTGGGCAAGCATAGCGATAGTCAAGGTGATTGAGTAACGAAACTTTTTAATACCCGGCATTAGGGCTGCTAATGTCGGGACATTACCTCAAACGATGGAGGAGTGAAATCCGTAGTTTCCGTCTGGTACACGGATGGGCAAGTGGGGTAAGGTTGCGTATTGGCTCAGTTGAGTTGCCCAGTCACCCCTATCGATACAGTGTGCCGCATGAAACGAAATCTGGACCTTGGCCTGTTGCGTACCTTGATCTGCATAAGCGAAACAGGCTCGATGAGCGGCGCGGCGCAGCGGCTATACGTGACGCAGGGCGCGGTCAGCCACCAGGTCAAGCGCCTGGAGCAATTGCTGGACCAGCGTTTGCTGGAACGCGGCAACGATGGCGTCCGGCTGTCCGATGCCGGGCTGCGGCTGGTGAGCGAGGGCCGCGAGTTGCTGCGCATGCATGATGAACTGCTGGCTTCCTTCACGGTCGCCAGCGTGACGGGGCGAGTGCGGCTCGGTGTGCCGTATGACCTGCTGGCGCGGCAGCTGCCGCCGATGCTGCAGGCGTTTATCGCCCGCTATCCGCAAGTGGAAGTGGTGGTAACGGCGGGTACGTCGCCGGGCTTGCGCAGGCAATACGAGGCCGGCGAGCTGGACCTGGTGATCCTGGAGGAGATGCATGGCAGCTCCAGTGGCCGCGTCCTCAGGCTTGATAATCCGGTGTGGGTTGGCAAAATCGAAGGGGCGGCATGGACGCGCCAGCCGCTGCCCGTTTCACTGGCGGCGCCCGACTGTGTCTTCCGGCCCCTGATCCAGTCAGTGCTGGGCGCGGCGGGGCGCGACTGGTACACGGTGGTGGATTATCCCAGCATCGAGGCGACCATCTTCACCGTGCTGAGCGACGATGCGGTGAGCGTGCTGCTGGCATCGACAGTGCCTTCGGCTTTGCAGGTTCTGGATGACAGCTCGGGCTTGCCCAGGCTGCCGCAGTTCGCCATCACCTTGCAGGGGTTTGATGCCGGGGATTCCCCTGCCGCTGCTGCGCTGGCGGATGCCATCGTTGAAGGCTATGTGCAGCTCAATGCTGCGATGTCTTAGCCGTCGGTTGACCGGGTAAGTGCTTCCCAGGCGCTGATGTCCTGTTCCATCTGCGCGAGCTTGCTGCGTACCAGTCCGAGCGCATCGCTGCCGAGCAGCAGGTGCGCAGGTGGTGCGGCCGATTCCACTAGCGTCAGGATTGCCTGCGCGGCTTTGGCCGGATCGCCGGGCTGCTTGCCGCTGCGGGCTGCGCGCGCGGTGCGGATCGGATCGAACAGGGCGTCGTAGTCGGCGATGCTGCGTTCGGCGCGCACCATGGAGCGTCCGGCCCAGTCGGTCCGGAAGGAGCCTGGCGCGACTGCGGTGACGTGCACGCCGAACTGGTGCAGCTCTTTGCCCAGCGCTTCCGAAATTCCTTCCAGCGCGAACTTGCTGCCCGCGTAGTAGGCAATGCCGGGCATGGTGATGAAGCCGCCCATCGACGTGATGTTGATGATGTGGCCGCGCCAGCGTTGACGGAACAGTGGTACAAACGCTTTCATCACCGCCACCGCGCCGAACACGTTGACGTCGAACTGGTGACGCATGTCGTCCAGCGAGGATTCTTCCAGGATGCCTTCGTGGCCGTAGCCGGCATTATTGACCAGCACATCAACCGGACCTGCCGCCGCTTCCGCCTGCGCGACCACGTCCGGGATGGCGTCGAAATCGGTCACATCCAGCACATGGGCATGGGCGCGTTCGGCATGCAGGCCGATAAAGGCCGCGCGCGCCTGCGCGTTGCGCACGGTGCCAATCACGGTGTGGCCTGCTGCCAGCGCCGCCTCCGCCAGCGCGCGGCCAAAGCCGCTGCTGACGCCGGTAATGAAAAATGTCTTGGGCATGGTAAGTCCTTTCTTGAGGACGTCCATGGTAGCGATGCGGTGGCCATCCGGCCATACCGGAAACTATTGATCGCTTGCCTGATACTCTACAATGAGGTCAGGCGGCAAAGCGGGCCGGGGTGGTGCCCAGGATGCGGCGGAACAGGGCGATAAAACTGCTGACGCTGTCGTAACCCAGGCTGAGCGCGACCGTGGTCACGGATGCGCCGCCGTTCAACAATTCCATGCCTTTTTGCAGACGCGCGACCTGGCGCCATTCCACCACCGACATGCCTGTTTCGCTGCGGAAGTGACGGGTCAGGCTGCGGCGCGACCAGCCCAGCTGATCGGCCCAGGCGTCGAGGTCGGTCTCATCGGCCGGGTCTTCGGCGATGGCGGCGGCCATGGCCAGCAGGCGAGGGTGGCGCGGCATGGTCAGGTGCAGCGGGTCGGCCTGGGCCACGCGCATTTCATCGAGGAAGACATTCATCATGCGCAGGCCTGCGGCATCGGACGGCATGCCACTGGGCCACAAGCACATGCGCTCCAGCAGCGACACCGCCAGCGGCGACATGCGCAGCGCCAGCGACTCCTCCGGGAAGCCAGCACAGAGCGAGGGCGTCAGATGGATGGTGTAGCCTGCCAGGCCCGGTTTCAGGCTGCTGCCATGGGCGCTGGCCGAATGCGGCATGTACGGCGGTATCCAGCCCAGCCGTCCTGGCGGCAGGACCTGGCGGTTGGCGCCGGCCTCGACCAGGATCACACCCTGCATGGGAATGTACATCTGGCCTTCCGGATGGTGATGGGTGAATTTGCCCTTGCCGGGACCGCCATCGGTGTGCTGGGCGGCGACGTAGATGGGCATGTCGTCAGTCAGGCGTTTGTCGCCGTAGTAGTTGCTCATGTGCTGGCCCGATTGCGTTATCAGTTGTCCTTTTTCAGTTAGCTGCGTTTCCATTCTACAGGCAATCTATGGCTTTCATTGATCGCAAGGAAAAAACCATGACTGCAATCGACACCGAGGGGGTACTGGAGCTGATGCGCGACGTTGGCGCCGGCCTGTGCGAGACCTTCTGGCAGAGTGAGCCCGTGGTGGAGGTGGATGAGATGTGGGCCGCGTTCCACCGCGTTGATGGCGCCGCCAGCGATCTGCTGCGCCAGGGGCTGGCCGCGCGCTATCCGGGCATTGCCTGGGCTGACGGTGAACTCAGCGAAGCCCATGCCAAGAGCGGCGAGTACTGGATCTGCGACGCCATCGATGGCGCGCTGCAGTTCCTGCGTACGATTCCCAACTGGTGCATGTCGCTGACGCTGATGCGTGAAGGCGTGGCGGTGTTCACCGCCATCTACGACGCCATGCATGACGAGATGTTTCACGCGCTGTGGGGCCATGGCGCCTTCTACAACGGCAAAGCCATCCGCGTCAGCAAGCGCCAGGACCATTACATGGGCATCGTCGCCAGTAGCCAGCCGCCCTTTGCCACGCGCCATGGTAGCGCGACGCAGAAGGCGGGCGAATCGCTGAGCGCCATGCTGCGCGACGTGGCGGCAGCGCGCAATCTGGGACCGACCTCGCTGCAACTGGCTTACGTCGCCTGCGGCCGGCTGGATGCGTTCTGGCAGTACGGTGAAGATGGCTACAATTGTATCGGCGGCTCGTTGCTGATCCGCGAGGCGGGTGGCGTGACCACCCAGGCCGATGGCCAGCCGTATCATCTGACCTCGGCCAGCATCGCCGCGGCGCCGCCCGGCGTGCATGCTTCCATGCTGCAGCGCTTGCAAGGCGTGGCGGCGGCATAGGGCGCCTATGGCGGGTTGCCGCCTTTGGCTGATTGTTCGGAACTGGCGGCGTTTTCCCGTGCCGCATTGGCACGGGCGGCGGACTGGCGGCTCTCGCCACCTTTGCGGCCGATGGCGGCCATGTGTTCGCGGTCGCGGCTGACCGCCTCGCCCCCTTTTTGCCCTGCGCGGCGCGCTTCTTCCGAATCGAATTCGTGCGCCGTGCCTTTCTGGTGGGCGGCTTGTCCGCCTTTGCTGGCGATGGCGCGCTGTGTGGCTTCATCCATGGCGGCAAAGCCGCGCTTGGACGTGCCCTTGGGTTTGTCGTTTGCTGTGTTGACCATATAAACCTCCGTTAAGATAAACAGGAACAGCCGGTGCGCTGTTCTGTATGTTTAGAGGTATGGATGGGACGGAAGTTCCATGCGCAGCATGGAAGAAGGCCATTGCGGCAGCTGGCGGTACAGCTCGAGATTGAGCTTGTTCATCGCCCACATGGCTTCCAGCGCGCGGACGCCGACGTCGGTATAGAAGTCGAGTACGACGTCGATGTGGGATTTGAGCAGTGGCGGGAAGAGTGGAAACATGATGAGCCCTCGGCTGGTTGGCGATGTCTGTGAGACCGCCGAGGGCGATAAAAAGTTCCGCGCTAGACCGGTGCGACCTGCAGTACCAGCTTGCCGAAGTTCTTCCCTTCAAACAGCATGTTGAGCGCTTGCGGGAATTGTTCCAGGCCTTGCACCACATCTTCCTTGCTTTTGACTTTACCTTCCTTCATCCACTGGCCCAGCTGGGCCACGCCCAGGTGGTAGCGGTCGGCGTAGTCGAAGACGACGATGCCTTCCATGCGCGCGCGGTTGACCAGCAGCGACAGGTAGTTGGACGGGCCTTTCACCGGCGTGGTGTTGTTGTACTGCGAGATGGCGCCGCAGATGACGATGCGCGCCTTCAGGTTGATGCGGGTGAGCACCAGGTCGAGGATCTCGCCGCCGACGTTGTCGAAGTAGACGTCCACGCCTTGCGGGCAGTGCTGCTTGAGGCCGTCCTTGACCGAGTCGTTCTTGTAGTCGATGCAGGCGTCAAAGCCCAGCTGGTTGACGACGAAATCGCATTTGTCCTTGCCGCCGGCGATGCCGACCACGCGGCAGCCCAGCTGCTTGGCGACCTGGCCCACGGTCTGGCCGACGGCGCCGGCCGCGCCGGACACCACCACGGTCTCGCCAGCCTTGGGCTGGCCCGATTCGAGCAGGCCGAAGTAGGCCGTCATGCCGGGCATGCCCAGCGTGTTCAGATAGGTGGTCAGTGGCGCCAGCTTGGGATCGATTTTGTAGAAGGCGCCGCTCTTGTCATCGGCTGCGCCGGTCCAGTAGCGCTGCACGCCGGTGCCGCCGGACACGTGGTCGCCCACGGCAAACTTGGCCGACTGCGATTCCACCACGACGCCGACGCCGCCAGCGCGCATCACTTCGCCGATGGCGACCGGGCGGATATAGGATTTGCCTTCGTTCATCCAGCCGCGCATGGCCGGATCAAGCGACAGGTACAGCACTTTGATGCGGACTTCGCCATCGGCCAGTTCGTGCAGCGGCTCGTCCACCTGTTGCCAGTCGCTGTCCTTGACCATGCCGACCGGACGGGCGGCCAGGCGGAATTGCAGATTTGTCTCCATGGATTTTCTCCTTATGTGGGGTTCGAATGACTATATCTCAAATTGCACGATCGTGCTATTTTTGTCTGAAAAGGCAAGGCGTGCGACAATAGATCTCTTTTGTCCAACTTCCTTACGGCAGTCATGAGCAATCCCGAATACATTTTGACACTCTCTTGCCTGGATCAGCGCGGAATCGTTCATCGCGTGTCGGGTTTCCTGGCGGAGCACGGCTGCAACATCATCGACTCGGCGCAGTTTGGCGACAGCGAGTCCAGGCTGTTCTTCATGCGCGTGCATTTTGCGCGCGAAGACCACAACGTCAACGATGATCTGCTGCGTGCCGACTTCAGCCTGCTGGCGGCCGAGATGAAGCTGGACTGGGAGATGCGCGACGCGCACTACAAGCCGCGCGTGATGCTGATGGTGTCGAAGATCGGCCACTGCCTGAACGACCTGCTGTTCCGCTACAAGAGTGGCCTGCTGCCGGTGGAAATTCCGGCGATTGTGTCCAACCACATGGACTTCTACCAGCTGGCCGCCAGCTACAACATTCCGTTCCACCACCTGCCGCTGGCGACCGGTGCGCCGCAGGAAGCCAAGCTGGCGCAGGAAGCCAGGATCATCGAACTGATGGACACCCACAAGATCGACCTGGTGGTGCTGGCGCGCTACATGCAGATTCTGTCGCCTGGCTTGTGCACGGCGCTGAAGGGCAAAGCGATCAATATTCACCACTCCTTCCTGCCCAGCTTCAAGGGCGCCAAGCCGTACGCACAGGCGCACCACCGCGGCGTCAAGCTGATTGGCGCCACTGCCCACTTTGTCACCGGCGACCTGGACGAAGGTCCGATCATCGAACAGGACGTGGAGCGCGTTGACCATTCGATGGATGCCGATACCTTGTCCGCCATCGGCCGCGACGTCGAGTGCGTGGTGCTGGCGCGCGCCGTGAAGTGGTTCGTTGAACACCGCATTTTGCAAAACGGCGATAAAACCGTCGTATTTAAGTAAGAGAAATTTTAGATGGCCCTCAAAGCAACAATTTATAAAGCAGAACTGTCGATTGCGGACATGGACCGCAATTACTACGAAACCCACCAGCTGACGATGGCCCGCCATCCGTCCGAAACCGACGAGCGCATGATGGTGCGCCTAGTCGCGTTTGCGATTCACGCCAATGACGCACTGACCTTTACCAAGGGCCTGTTCGATGTCGAGGAGCCGGATCTGTGGCACAAGGACCTGACCGGCGCTATCGAGCTGTCGATTGAAGTCGGCCAGCCCGACGAGAAGGTGATTCTGAAAGCCTGCGGCCGCTCGGAGCATGTCTACGTCTACAGCTATTCGGCCACCAGCCATATCTGGTGGAAGGGCCTGGCCAACAAGGTGGAGCGTTGCAAGAACCTGACCGTGGTCGATCTGCCTGCCGACGCTACCGAACAGCTGGGCAAGATGGCGCAACGCACCATGCAGCTGCAGTGCACGATCCAGGACGGCCAGATCTGGCTGACCGATGGCACCACCACGGTGGAAATCGCGCGCGAAGTTCTGAAGTCCGAACGCTGATCTATAATGGCAGGATGAAAAATCTCCTGCTCTCCCTGATGCTGGCGACGGCCAGCGCTGCTGCTTGCGCCCAGGTGGATGTCAGTGGTGCGTGGATACGCGCCACGGTGCCCTCAGCCAAATCGAGCGGCTTGTTCATGCAGATCAAGTCAACGCGCGAGGCGCAGCTGGTGGAAGTGCGCTCGCCGGTTGCTGGCACGGTCGAAATCCATCAGATGCAGATGGATGGGCAGACCATGCGCATGCATGCCGTGCCGTTTGTCGCGCTGCCTGCCGGGCAGACCGTCAATATGGTTTCTGGCGGCTATCACGTGATGCTGATGGATCTGAAGCGCCAGTTGAAAGAGGGCGAGACGGTGCCGGTCACGCTGCTCATCCGCAAGCAGAGCAAGGGCACGGAAACGATGTCGCTCGATGTCATGGTCAAACCGCTGAACTATAGCGGACACTAAGGAGGCTGCGATGAACAAGATCTTGCTGGCGCTGCTGGGCTTTACTGCCGTTGCAGCCCACGCTCACGTCACGCTGGGCGAGACTAGCGGCTATGCCGGCACGTATCAGAAGCTGTCATTCCGCGTTGGCCATGGTTGCGATGGCAAGGCCACGACCGGCCTGACGGTCACGCTGCCCGAAGGCGCCACCCACGCCAAGCCCATGCCCAAGGCCGGCTGGAAAATCGATATCGTCAGCAGCGGTGCGCTCAACGAAATCACGTGGAAGGGCGGTTCGCTGCCGGACGCGTATTTCGATGAGTTTGTATTGCAGGCCAAGTTGCCTGCGGAGCCCGGCAAGCTGTACTTCCGCATCGTGCAGCAGTGCGGCAAAGTCAGCGTAGCGTGGGATGAAATCGCTGGCGAAGGCATGAGCAAAGGCGTGAAAGCGCCTGCGCCGGTGCTGGAAGTCCTGCCTGCATCGGTGGGTACGCAGGTTCATGTGCACTAAGCACGCGCACTGACTTCACGACGCCCCGCCTTTCATGACCCGCTGGATCTGCTCCAGCGCCTTCTCCCTTTTGATTGCGTGCAGATTGAGGCGCGCCAAACCAGGCTCGCAGCCTGGCGTACTCGTCAATGAGGGCGAAGGCTAGGATATTTTTCATGAGCCAGCGTAGCGACAAGCTGTACAAGCAACTGTTCGCACATCCCGAAATCGTGCGCGATCTGCTGTCCGGTTTTCTGACGGCTGATTGGGCACAGGCATTGAACATCCATGCATTCGAACGCGTCAACGCCAGCTATATCAGTGACGGCGGCAAGGCACGTCACGACGACATGGTGTGGCGTGTGCGGATAGGCGGGGATTGGGTGTATGTTTATATCCTGCTGGAGTTCCAGACGCGCCCGGACAAGTGGATGGCGTTGCGAATGCAGGTCTACATAGGCTTGCTGTATCAGGACCTGGTAGCCCAGCACAAGCTGAGCAAGCATGGAAAATTACCGCCAGTGTTGCCCATTGTGCTGTATCACGGCCGGCAACCATGGAACGCCGCCACCGAATTGACCGAGTTGATGCTGCCACCCCCGCAGGGGCTGGAGAGTTACCAGGCGCGCCAACACTATCTGCTGATTGATCAGCACCATGGCGTGCACGGCAATATCGTTGGATTGCTATTTCGTTTGCTCCAAGCCCGTAGCCAACTTGAGCTGGATGCTGCAGTACTGGCATTGACGCAATGGTTGCGGCAACCTGATCTGCACCAGGTCACCGTCACTCTGAGACGATGGCTACAGTTCACCTTGCAAGACGATTTTGATGACACTAAGATGGATCAGGAGGAGGGCGAAACAATGCGATCCGGAAGAAATTTCAAATTGGCCGATGTGTTTACCGACGAGTTCTTTGACAGGCTCTTTCAGCCGCTCGAAGAAGCCAAGCAGGAAGGCGTGCAACAAGGTGAGCGGCAGGCCTTGCAGGGTGTGCTCAGTGACTTGATTGAGGCAGGCGATACACCGGCTGACGCAGCGAACAGAATTGCGGAGGCGGATAGCGATCAGCTTCGCCTCTGGATCAAGTCCCTCGCACGTGGCACCAGCCCCCGGCAATTGTTTGCCGAGGGCTGATCCTGCTTAAACGCCCAGCAGCGAGACCGACTTGGTATTCAGGTAGGCTTCCAGCGCTTCCGGACCACCTTCCGAACCGTAGCCCGAATCCTTGATGCCGCCGAATGGCATTTCGGCACTTGGCGTCGCTGGCTGGTTCAGCCACAGCATACCCACTTCCACGTTGTGCATGAGCTGATGCGCATTTTTGATCGAACGCGTGAACGCATAGCCCGCCAGACCGAACGGCAAACGGTTTGCTTCCGCGATCGCCTCATCCAGCACATCAAAGCCGCGGATTGCCGCGACCGGGCCAAACGGCTCATCATTGAACACGCTCGCATTCAGTGGCACGTCAGCCAGAATGGTTGGCGCGAAGAAGTTGCCGTCGGTGCCGATGCGCTCGCCACCAGTTGCCACCTTGGCGCCTTTGGCGCGCGCATCTTCCACAAACTGGCTCATTGCCGCCACGCGGCGTGGATTGGCCAATGGCCCCAGCGTCGTGCCTTCCACCAGGCCGTTGCCCAGTTGCAGACGCTCTGCATGCGCCACCATCGCGCGCGTGAATTCTTCCTTGATGCTGTTGTGCACCAGGAAGCGGGTCGGCGAGATGCATACCTGGCCGGCATTGCGGAACTTGGCGCCGCCAGTCGCTTCCACCGCCAGCGCCACGTCGGCATCTTCCGCCACGATCACGGGCGCATGGCCGCCCAGCTCCATGGTCACGCGCTTCATGTGCAAGCCTGCCAGCGCCGCCAGCTGCTTGCCGACCGGCGTCGAACCGGTAAACGTCACTTTGCGGATCACGGGATGCGGGATCAGGTAATTGGAAATTTCAGCCGGATCGCCGAACACCAGGCCAACCACACCGGCCGGCACGCCAGCATCCACGAAGCACTGGAACAGAGCTGCCGGCGAAGCCGGGGTTTCTTCCGGCGCCTTGCACAGGAAGGAGCAACCGGTGGTCAGCGCCGCCGCCAGCTTGCGCACCACCTGATTGATCGGGAAGTTCCACGGCGTGAACGCGGCCACCGGACCAACCGGTTCTTTGAGTACCAGCTGCTGCGCTGCCGGATTACGCGATGGCACGATACGGCCATACACGCGCATGCCTTCGGCTGCAAACCAGTCGATGATGTCGGCGCCAGCCAAGGCTTCAGCTTTTGCCTGGGCCAGCGGTTTGCCCTGTTCCTGGGTCAGCAGCACGGCGATGTCGCCGGCGCGTTCGCGCAGCAGGCTGGCGGCGCGGCGCAGGATGGCGGTGCGGTCGAACGCCGGCACCTTGCGCCAGGCTTCAAAACCGCGCTGTGCTGCAGCCAGCGCGCGGTCCAGGTCAGCCGTGCTCGCATGCGCCACCGTACCGATGGCCTTGCCCGTGGCTGGATTCAGTACCGGAATGGTTTTGCCGCCGGTGGCGTCGCTCCATTCATTGCCGATCAGGAGGCGGACGTCTGGGTAGGAAATAGTAGTCATTGTGGATTCTCCAGTCATATCAATCGTGGTGCGGCGGCCCACAGGTCGCACGAGCAAACCGCTACTTTGCCAGAAAATGACCAACCCTGTGCGGGAGCTACAAATTCCTCATTGGTAATGATAAACTTGAAGTTGTTAAATACTTAATAAAATAAAATGGTGAAAATCGGCCTCTCATCAAAACACACCGCTCTCTGTCGCGCCGTACTTGCCTTGTTTGCCATGTCGATGGGGGTGGCGGCGGGTGCTCTGGCGCAGAGCCTGCCTCCGGTAGAAGATTTTTTCGAGAACAATGCTTTTGGCGGCGCGCAGCTATCGCCAAGTGGCCATTATCTCGCCATGCGGATTGGACTGAAAGATCGGCGTGACGGCCTGGCCGTGTTTGATCTGGATAAAAATACCGCAGACGTGGTTGCTTTATATACGGATGCCGATATCGGCCGTTTTCAGTGGGTGAACGATCATCGCCTGGCCTACGATTTGCGGGATGCCACCAAAGCTGCGGGAGATCAGGACGTCGGCGCGGGCATGTACGCGGTTGATCGCGACGGCAGCAATCGGGCCCGCCTGGTCAGGCGCGCGGGCATGTCCGCGCCGCAACCATGGAACACCTTCCTGCTCAATCAGCGCGGTAGCGAGGATTCGGACTGGATTTATGTCGCGCGTCCCATGTATGACGATGATGACAAATACTTTGGAACTCGGCTGCGCCGTCTCAACACAGTCACCGGGGTGGCCGAGGTTCCCTCTGAACCGGAAGTGGAGGTCAGCAGCTTCATGCTCGACTTTTGGGGAGAGCCGCGCCTGGCGCAATCCGTTACGGATCTTCAAACCACGATCCTTTACCGCGACCCTGCCACCAGCAAGTGGCGTCAAATCGCTGCCTATTCTACTTATGGCGGTGCCAAAGACGCCATCCAGCCCTTGGGTTTCGATGAGCAAGGGGCTTTGTACGTGGTGGCCTACGCCGGGGAAAACACCTCGTCCCTGCGGACCTTCGACTTTGCTACGGGCAAGGTGAACAAGGAGGTGCTGGTTGCCGTCTCGGGCTACGACTTCGATGGCAATCTGGTTGGTGGGCGTACCGTGCAGGGCGTTCGTCTGACGGCTGATGCCGAGATGAACGTCTGGTTCGACCCGGAGATGCAGGCCATCCAGCAAGCGGTCGACCGGGCCTTGCCTACCACCAGAAACCTGATTTCTGTGGCGTCAAAGTCCGAGGTGCCCTGGGTGCTGGTGGAGTCTTTTTCAGATGTACAGCCAGTGCAGTATCGCTTGTTTGAAATGCAGACCGGGCGCATCACTGTCGTCGGCAAAACCTATCCGAAAATCCGTAGCGCCGACATGGGCCGGCAGCAGGTGGTGCGCTACAAGGCGCGCGATGGTCTCGAGATTCCCGGCCTGCTGACCTTTCCGCAAGGCGCGGTGCGCAAGGGTTTGCCGATGGTTGTGCTGGTGCATGGTGGCCCTTGGGTACGTGGCGCCAGCTGGCGCTGGAGTCCCGAGTCGCAATTTCTGGCGTCGCGTGGCTATGCGGTGCTGGAAGTGGAGTTTCGCGGCAGTCGGGGCTTTGGGCTGGCCCACTTTGAAGCCGGTTTCAAGCAATGGGGATTGGCCATGCAAAATGATATTGCCGATGGTACGCGCTGGGCAATCGCACAGGGCTATGCTGACCCGGCGCGCATCTGCATCGCAGGCGCCAGCTATGGCGGATATGCGGCGCTGATGGGACTGGTCAATGACCCCGATCTTTATCGTTGCGGCATTGAGTGGCTGGGTGTGACCGATATTGAACTGATGTACACCGGCACATGGTTTTCCAAATCGGATGCCTCGGAAGGGTATATGCGCTATGGCATGCCCGTCATGATTGGCGACCGCGTTAAAGATGCCGCGCAGTTGAAGGCCACGTCACCGATCCAGCAGGCTGAAAGGATTCGGCAGCCGCTGTTGCTGGCCTACGGCAGCGAAGACAAGCGGGTACCGATTTATCATGGCAAGAAATTCCGTTCCGCCGTCACCAGCAGCAATAAGCAGGTGGAGTGGGTTGTTTATGACGGCGAAGCGCACGGCTGGTCGTTGCCGAAAAATCGCATTGATTTCTGGACGCGTGTGGAAAAATTTCTGGGCAGGCATCTGGGCCAGCCAGTAGCCAGCCAGCCTGCCCAGCCGGAGAACCGATAGCCTGCTTACTGCGGCGAGCCGCCCAGGCGTTTGATGGTGCCCGAGCCCATGATGCTCTTGCTGATTTGCGGATCGCCGTAGTAGTTGATGTCGCCCGAACCGGCTACGCTCAGGTTCAGCGATTTTTGTGCCCAGACGGTGGCCTGGCCGGAGCCGCCGATGCTGACCACCGCATCGCGCGCCTGCAGCTGGCCGACCTGCACACGGCCCGAGCCGCCGATCGATACCTGCAGGCGCTCGGTGATGCCGCCGGCTTTCAGGCTGCCGCTGCCGCCCAGCGCAATCGCTACCGATTCGCTTTCCATCTGGCCGATGTTGATGGCGCCGGAGCCGCCGACGTCAATCGTCAGCTTTTCGCCGCGCAGCTTGTCGGCGCTGACGGTGCCCGAGCCGCCGATCGACAGCTTGTCGAGGTTGCGTGCGGTGACCACGATTTTCATGGTGCGGGTGTCGAGCTTCAGATTGTTCTTGGCCGCGCGGATGCGCAACGTGCCGTTCTCGACCACGGTTTCAATGGCTTGCTGGATGTTGTCATCGGTTTCGATGGTCAGGCCTTCGGTGCTGCCCAGGCGGATTTCGACGTCGCCGCTCACGCCAACCGACAGCGCGTTGAAGTGGCTCACTTCGCGGTTCTGCTTGACGATCTTGCCGCTGCCCTGGATGCGTTCGCCACCGGTCAGCCAGCTCATCGGGCCGGCTTGGGCGGTGAGGATGGGGGCGGCGGCGGCCAGGACGCCAGCGGACAGGAACAGGGCGGAAACGATGCGGCGGATGGTCATGATGCTCTCCTGATTAGTGATCTTGAGTCTGCATCCTACGGATTCCACCGCCCAGCCGACAGCGCACTGCGACAGACTGCACGCTGGGCGGCGCAGAATGCGCTCCGCCGGGAATAGTCGGCGCATGAGGTATCATGCTGCCTATGCTTACTATTACCATTAAACAGGGCAAGGAAAAACGCCTGCTGGCCGGCGATATCCTGATCTACGCCACCGCCATCGAGCGTGTCGACGGACGCCCGCAAGAAAAGAACAAACTGGGCGCCACTGCGATTGTGCAGACCTCGTCGCACCAGTTCCTGGCCCGCGCGGCCTGGAATCCCAAATCCGACGTGCGCGCGCGCGTCTGGAGCTACAAGGAAGACGAGCCAGTCGACCACGCCATGATGAAGCGCCGCGTGCGCGCTGCTATCGCCAAGCGCGCCGCTGCTGTGCGTGCTGCTGCGCCGACCGACCTGGTGCCGGTGATCCGCGGCGACGAAGACGGCCTGCCTGGCTTGCTGGTCGATAGCTGGGGCGGTACGGCCGGTTATCTGATCTGCCAGTTCCAGTCGGCCGGCGTCGATGCGTGGAAAGTGCCGATCGTGCAAGCCTTGTTGGCCGATACCGGCTGCCCCAACGTGTTTGAGCGTTGCGACGAGCTGGTGCGTAAATCGGAAGGTCTGCCGGTGTTTTATCGCCCGCTGGCCGGCGAGGAACCGCCCGATCACGTGCTGGTCACGGAAAAGGGCAGCCGCTTCAGTATGGATTTGCGCACAGGCTTCAAATATCCCAAAGTGCGCAGCTGAAAAAGTTTCGACGTTGCAAGTTTTTCTCTTATAATCTTCCGGACCCACCGGAGATCTGAACAGAGATGGAACACTACCAGTCGTCGCAAATCCGCACCCTGAGCTATATCGAGAACGAAGACCACCCGGTCTTCGGCACCCTCGTCGAGCAGATCCTGCACCTGCTGAATTCCAAGCTGATTTTCAGCGACATCCTCATCCATCAAAACAGTCCGTTGATGCTGCGCCAGCCGAAAGGGCTGGTGGCCGTCACCGATTCGCCAATCACGCGCGAAGAGCTGCAAGAGTTCTTTGAGGTGGTCGAGCCGAATTGGGCCGAGCGCATCCAGGACCGCGCCTTTGACCGCGCGGTCGACCTGCATACCGCCCGCATCCGCGCCAACTGCTTCAGCTTCCAGGGCCGCAAGCGCCTCGGCTGCGTGATCCGCCGCTTCCCCAAGGAGCCGATGCAGCTCGGCAAGCTGGGTCTGGGCGTGCACGAACAGAATTTCGCCAAGCTCACCAGCGGCCTGGTGTTGATTATTGGCGACACCTGCCAGGGCAAGTCGACCACGATTGCATCGATGCTGGACGAGATCAACAAGCACCGCTCCGGCCACATCATCACGATTGAAGATCCGGTGGAGACGCTGATCCCGCAGCGCCAGTGTGTGATCACCCAGCGCGAAGTGGGCTTTGACGGCGACGTCGAGAGTTTCTACCTGGGTGCACTGGATGCGCTGCGCGAACGTCCGGATGTCATCTGCATCGGCGAGATCCGCGATGCGCAGACGGCGCAGGAAGCGCTGGCGCTGGCGGAAGCCGGCCCGCTGGTGCTGGCCTCGCTGCATGCGCGTTCCACCGAGCTGGGCCTGCAAAAGATGCTGCGTCTGCTGGGCAACACCGAGCCGCAGGCACAGGCCCTGGCGCACGCGCTGCGTGGCGTGCTGTGCCAAGCGCTGCTGCCGGCCGTGAAAGGCGAACGCTACTATCTCGCCACCGAGTGCCTGACCAACAATCCAGAGGTGACCGAGATGATCGCCAACGGCCAGATCTCCAATCTGCGCATCTGGATGGAAGACAAGCCGGGCGAGGGCTGCCACACCATGAACACCTCGCTGCGCGCGCTGCTGGACGAAGGCAAGATCGCCATCAACGACGCGCGCAACGCCACCACCGACCGCATCGGCTTCGTCGCCTAGGCTAATCCAGCGGAATCGCGCGGTAACGGTTCACATCGTTGCCATTGACGGGCGGTGCATTATTGCCCCATTCGCTGCGCAGGTAGGACACCACCTGCGCCACTTCCGTATCGCTCAGCAAGTGGCCGAACGGCGGCATGCTGTACGGCCGCGGATTGCCGGCGGTGCCCGGTGCAAAGCCGCCATTGAGCACGATGCGGATTGGATTGACGGCACTTTCCATGGTCAGCGCGCGGTTGCCCGCGAGCGGCGGATACGCGGCCGGCTGGCCCGCGCCACTGGCGCCGTGGCAGTCCACGCAATGCTTCTCATATAGCTTCGCGCCTGCTTGCAGGAAGGCCACCGCTTCCGGTGCACCATCGCGTTCAAACGCTGGCGCCGCGCCGTCGGCAGGCAGCGCTTTCAGATACACGGCAATGGCGTTGATGTCGCTATCGTTCAGATGCTGCAGACTTTCTTTCACCACTTCCGCCATCGGACCAAACACGGTGGCGCGCGGCGACACGCCGGTCTTCAGCAGCGCGGTGATGTGCTCCTGCTGCCAGTCGCCACGTGCATTCAGCGATGGCGCATACCAGCCCAGTGCTGGAATCAGGCCGCCCGACAGGCCTTCGCCGGCGGAGCCGCCCAGCGGATTGCGTGCGCTATGGCAGGCGCTGCAATGGCCTAGTCCTTGCACCAGATAGGCGCCGCGGTTCCAGTCCACGGACTGGCCTGTCTCCGGGCGGAATACCTCCGGCTTGAAATACAGCGCGCGCCACGCCGCCAGCGAGACTTGCAGCTTGTACGGAAAGCGCAGCTGATGCGGCTGGTTCGTCTGTGTGACGGCCGGTACGGTTTGCAGGTAGGCGTACAGCGCGTCGGCGTCGTCGCGCGTCACGCGGGTGTAGTTGGTATAAGGGAAGGCAGGGTAGAGCAGGCGCCCATCCCGGGACTTGCCGTTGTGCAGGGCGTGCCAGAAGTCGTCTGCGCTCCAGGCGCCGATGCCGGTGGCGCGGTCGGCGGTGATGTTGGGCGAGATGACGTTGCCGAATGGCGTCTGCAAGGCGCGTCCGCCGGCGTAAGCGGCGCCACCGCGTGTGGTGTGGCAGGCCATGCAGTCGCCCGCCTTGGCCAGGTAGGCGCCACGGGCGATGCGGTCGGCCGGCGACAGCGCGGCGGTAGCGGCCGATGGTGGCGTGTTGTCACTGGACCAGAATTGCTGCGCCAGCAGGCCGGCTGCCACGGCCACGGCGGCCAGCGCAATGCCGATAATGGTATAAACGATTTTCCTCATTGCGCCCCTCCTTGCGCCGCAGCGGGCGAGGCGGGGAAGCTGCCGCAGGCCAAAGGCAGCGGTTGCGGGATGCTGGCGGCGGGGCGCGCGGCGGCGTCGGGCGTCTGCTTGCTGAGCCAGGCGGACAGGGCGGCAACATCAGCCTCGCTGAGCCGCGCGGCAATCTCGCCCATGCAGTCCGGCGCGGCAGCGCGGCGCGTCTTGTTCTTCCAGTTGCCGAACTGGGCGTTGATGTAGTCGCTGGGCAGGCCGAGCAGGCCGGGGATTGACGGTTCAACGCCGGTCAACGCCGTGCCGTGGCAGGCCACGCAGGCCGGGATTTTTTTTGAGGCATCGCCTTGGCGGATTAACGCTTCGCCGCGCGCGAGCTGGGCGGCGCTGGCGTTGGCACCGCTGCCGGCCACTGCGGGCGGATAGGGCGGATGCTGGGCTGCAAAGTAATCGGCAATCTCGCGCAGATAAGCGTCGGGCAGGTGGCCAACCATATAGGTCATCATCGGATAGTGCCGATGGCCGTTCTGAAAATTGCGCAGCTGGTTGTACAGATAGCCGGCCGGCTTGCCGGCGATGCGCGGGAAATAAGCGTCGCTGCGCTCTTTGACGCTGTGGCAGGACAGGCAGGCAGCGATGCGCTGTTCCAGTGTGTCCGGCGCCGCCATCGGGGCGGCGGTCAGCGCGGCGGCGGTGATACTCAACGCGGAAAGAATCGGCATACCACTCCTCGTGCAAGCGGCCATGCCGGCCGCATGACTAGGATATACCGGTTTTGGCTGGCTTCGGCAGTTTCACCGCTTTTATTGGCGGCAATTTATTGCCCAGGCCTATCCAGTGGCGATACACGCGCAGCGCCACCTGCGCATCGTCCGCCGCATACAGGATCTGTTTTTCGTTCAGACGCGGCATGGCCCAGTTGGTGGTCGAGATCTTCTTGGATTTTTGCAGCTTGAGGCCAAAGAATTTGGCGACTGCCGTTTTGGCGCCCAGGTCATTGCGCTGGCCGGGTGTGCGCAGCGTTACCGACAGGTCCACCACGCCAGCGGCGCGGATGTTGAGCTTGGCGTGCAGGCGCTTGACGTCGTCCGACAGGCCGAAGCCGATCTTCAGCGGCGCCGGGCTTTCCAGGATGGCTTGCAGCACGGACAGCGTGTGCGCGTCAGTACTGGCGCCGATCTGGAACAGATACGCCTTGGCATCGGTGGAGAACTGGATCAGGTGGGGGCCGGTAGAGGTCTCGCCGCGCGTAAAGGTCGGCTTGGATTCCGTATCAAAGCCGATCGCGTCGCCAGCGAGCAAAGCGTCGCGTGCGGCGACGGCCTGTTCCGGGGTGGCCACCAGGTGGACATCACGAATGCTGATGCCGGTGTAGGGCGGCAGATCCTGTTCTGCCGCCACATCCTGCATGGACGTGCGGTCCAACTCAGCCCTTTTTGGAGAACTTTGCTGCCAGCTGGTTCAGCTTGTCCACGCGCACGCGGGCAGCTTCTTCCGCCGCCTTGGCTTCGCGTTCGGCTTTTTTGCGGTCCGCTTCCTTCTTGTAGCGTTCTTGCAGTACCTGGGTGGCGTGGGCGCGGTGGGTGTCAGTGACTTCGGCGCCGGGTTTGCCGTCGAGGTCGTAACGGACCTTGGCTTTTTCCATGACTTTCAGGTAGCGCAGCGAGCCGGTGTGAATGCCCAGTGCGGTCCGCATGGTTTTGCGGTCCAGGTCAGGCAGGACGGCCAGCAGCTGTTTGTCGATACCGATCGACAGCGGCAGGAAATCGCGGAATGCCGGGAATTGGGTTTGCAATTGCTTCAGCAAGCTGCGCGGGGATGGTGCAGCAGGCGCCGGAGCGGACGCAGCGGTCACTGGTTCGGCAACCGGTGGCTGTGGGGTAAGACTAGTGTTCATCGACTTCATAGGTTAAGCAACAGCCGTCAGCATATCATGTGGACCACGGTAATGCAGTGTATTTTAGGCTACTGTGTCAATTCGCTCATGCTTAGAATACGCTTAGGATGGCACGCGGGTGTGCTTTTGTGGCCCGAAACGTGTATAATAGCCGACGCACTAATGCAGGACGGTGTGAATTCAGTTTGGTACAGGATGCGATTCGGATGGTTTGACACAGGGCGGCACAGCCCTTCTCATTTGCCCTTCTCATTCTTCCCTGAAAAGAGAAACAAGCCCGTGGCTGGAAGCGGGCTTTTTTTATTCCGCAGATAATCGTCAGCTAAATTACAACATTTCACTCATGCGCACTGCTTGGCGGTCGGCGCGGGGCGAGCTTTTTTGTAATTTCTGGCGAGTACGCTTGAGAGATTTTTAATGACAAAACCGAAAACTTTAACGTTGTCCGTCAAGAAGCCTGCCCGTGCTAGCGCCGCTCCGCTGGTGGTGCCAAAGACGACTCTATCTTATGTGATCGATAATGAAGAGGCAGCGAGCAAAGTAACGGTAGTCAAAAAGAAAACCCGCCTGAGCACTGCCACCGAGGCCGCGCAAGCTGACGTTCCGGTGGCCGACGCGGCGGACGTGGCGGAAGCGCCGGTCAAGGTGGTCAAGGTGGCGCGCAAGACCCTTGCGGCAGAAGCGGATGCACCGGCCGTGGTGGTCAAGGCTGCGCCGAAGTCCAAGCTGGTCAAGGCCAAGGTAGAACCGGCGCCGGTGAGTGTCACCTCGGGTGCGCCATCCGTGAACCAGGTCACCGATGCCGCCACGCTGGCCTCGATCGACACCTCCGGTTATCAGCTGCCCGGCGTGAAAGTGCCAGGCCGCCGTGGCCGCAAGCCGTCCGAATTCACCCCCGAGAACGACGAAATCGCCGCGCTGAACGCGGTGGAGCGCGCCGAACTGAAGGCAGTCTCCAAGGCACGCGAGCGCAAGGCCAAGGGCGGTGCTGAGCTGCTGGGCATGGATCCAAAAGCCTCGGCCGAGGAACTGGAAAAACGCCGCACCCAGATCAAGAACCTGATCAACAAGGGCCGCGAGCGCGGCTTCCTGACCTACGCCGAGATCAACGACCAGCTGCCGGAAAACATCATCGATCCGGAAGCGATCGAAGGCATCATCGCGACCTTCAACGACATGGGCATCGCCATCTACGAGCGCGCGCCCGATGCGGAAGCGCTGCTGCTGAGCGATAACGTGGCGACCGTGACCTCGGACGACGAAGTGGAAGCGGCTGCCGCGACCGCGCTGTCGACTGTGGATTCGGACTTCGGCCGTACCACCGACCCGGTGCGTATGTATATGCGTGAGATGGGCGCCGTGGCGCTGCTGACGCGCGAAGGCGAAATCGAGATTGCCAAGCGCATCGAAGAAGGCCTGAAGGACATGATCCAGGCGATTTCCGCCTGCCCGACCACCATCGCGGAAATCCTGACGCTGGCCGGCAAGATCGAAACCGACGAAATGAAGGTTGACGACGTGGTCGACGGCTTTGTCGATCCGAACGAAAGCGCACCGGCACCGGCCGTGGTGGCCAATTCGGACGACGACGATGATGAAGAGGAAGAAGAAGTTGAGGAAGAAGATGGCGACGCCAGTGGCGGCGCAGCAGGCTACTCGACCGAACAGCTGGCGCAGCTGAAAATCGCCGCGCTGGACAAATTCGCCTTCATCTCGAACCAGTTTGAAAAAATGCGCAAGGCCAGCGGCGGCTATGGCTCGAAAGCCTACGTCGCGGCACAGGAAGCCATTTCGGCTCAACTGCTGGGCATCCGCTTCACCGCCAAGGTGGTTGAAAAACTGTGCGACACGCTGCGTGGCCAGATGGAAGAAGTGCGCCAGATCGAGCGCGCCGTGCTGGACCTGTGCGTGAACCGCTGCGGCATGCCGCGCGCCCACTTCATCAAAGTGTTCCCGGGCAGCGAAACGGATCTGGACTGGGTCGATGGCGAAGTGGATGCCGGCTACCCCTACAGCACCGTGCTGGGCCGTAACGTGCCAGCCGTGAAAGAGCTGCAACGCAAGATGATCGACCTGCAGTCGCGCGTGGCGCTGCCGCTGGCCGACCTGCGCAAGATTAACAAGCAGATGGCAGCGGGCGAAAAACGCGCACGCCAGGCTAAACGTGAAATGACGGTCGCCAACTTGCGTCTGGTGATTTCGATTGCGAAGAAATACATCAACCGTGGCCTGCAGTTCCTGGACCTGATCCAGGAAGGCAATATCGGTCTGCTCAAAGCGGTGGACAAGTTCGAATACCGCCGTGGCTACAAGTTCTCGACCTACGCCACCTGGTGGATCCGTCAGGCCATCACGCGTTCGATCGCCGACATGGCGCGCACCATCCGCGTGCCGGTGCACATGATCGAGACCATCAACAAGATGAACCGCATCTCGCGCCAGATCATGCAGGAAACCGGCAGCGAGCCGGATCTGGCCACGCTGGCCTTGAAGATGGAAATGCCGGAAAACAAAGTCCGCGAAATCATGAAGATCGCCAAAGAGCCGATCTCCATGGAAACGCCGATGGGCGAGGACGGCGATTCGCAGCTGGGCGACTTCATCGAAGACAACACCACGCTGGCGCCGCTGGATGCTGCGCTGCACGCGTCGATGCGCAACGTCATCAAGGAAGTGCTGGATTCGCTGACCCCGCGCGAAGCCAAGGTACTGCGCATGCGCTACGGCGTGGAAATGTCGAACGACCACACGCTGGAAGAAGTGGGCAAACAGTTCGACGTGACGCGTGAGCGTATCCGCCAGATTGAAGCCAAGGCCATGAGCAAGCTGCGCCAGCCATCGCGCTCGGACAAGCTGAAAACGTTCCTGACGCAAAACTAAGCAGTATCAAAAAAGGGAGGCCGATGCCTCCCTTTTTTATTGCCTTGGCATGGGGCTAGTACGATAGCTTCGGATACCAGTCGCTGCCGCGGCCGGCGGGTGTCAGGTCGAGGATGTTCCACAGTGGTGTCGGGTCGGGGGCGCCGCGCGGGTCCTGGCCGGGATCTTGTGTGCCGCCGAGTTCGCTGGCCCAGAAGTGGTGGACTTTGCCTTCCGGGCGGGTCCAGACGTCAAGCGCGGGCCATTCGCTGCCGTCCGGCGCCAGGCCGCGGTAGTCGCGCGGGAAGGCGTCGCCGACGCATTGGTAGAACTGCAGGTTGCGCCAGCCGCGTTCGCGCGCAAACGCGAGCTGGCGCGCGACTGGCGAGCGGCCGATGACGGCAACCGCAATGCGCTGCATCAGGTCGTGCGACGGGATGTCGAGCGCGCCGAGGAAGGCGGTGCACATGGGGCAGGGGCGTTCGCGCTGCGGGCCGTACATCCAGAAATAGGTCACTAGCGTAGCGTGCTGGCCGAACAGATCGGCCAGTTTGATGGTCTTGCCGTTTGCGTCGATGAAATCATAGTCCGGCGCTGCACCGCCGGGCGGCAGGGCGCGGCGCTGTTCGGCGACGCGTTCGATGTGGCGCCGTAGTTCGATCTCTTCGGCCAGCAGGGCGGTGCGGGCCTGGCGGTATTCGGCGCTGTCGTTGGGATAGGGATGGCTGTTTTTTGCGGCCAGATCGGCCGCTGGTGTCAGCGTGGTCATGGCGTCCTCGCACAGAGGATGAGTGTGCGATTACAGCACCGTACTGTCAGACCGTCCATGCGCCAGCGTACACAGTGGAAGTGACAAACCACGCATTTTTGCCGCCCCGCTTGCATTAAACTAGCGAAATGAAAAAACTGCTTTTCTCCCTGTGCTTGCTGTTGCTGTCATTCTCCGCGCAAGCCGGTATGACGTGGACTGCAGTGGCCGTGCCGTACGAGCAGCTGCCCTATCTGCGTGGCAGCGAGGAATTGCTGACAGAAACGCTCAGTAGCGAAGACGGCCTGTATCTCGATAAAGCCTGGGGCGGTCTGCACTATCTGCTGAAAGCCAATCCCCGCAACGCCACACTGGCCAGGCTGCTGTTCTTAGGCGGCGAGAACATCGGCCCAGACCAGGGCGCTGGTCCGGCACGGGTGCTGACGCTGGCGCAGGTCCGGCAAATCGCCGCGATGCTGGAACGCGAAACGCCCGCAGCCCTGGCCGCCAGATATGCACCGCAAGCCATGGAGACCGAGCATGTTTATCCGGAAGGCATATGGGAGCAAGAAGGGCAGGGCGCTCTGCTTTATCTTCTGAATTTTTATGAACAACTGCTTGTGTTCGTCAAACAGGCCGACATGAAAGGACAAGCAATGGTGGTGGTGCTATGGTAAAAATATTTCCGGTCGCCGACGGCAGGAAAGACGGTGTGACCAGCTGTGAAGACGCCATGGCGCCAGCCAGGGAGACGCAACAATGAGCGATCCAGGATACCTGCACGGCAGTTGCCTGTGTGGCGGCATCACCTACCGCGCTGCGCTGCCTGTCTCGCACGCCAGCCATTGCTACTGCCGCATGTGCCAGAAACAGCATGGCGCGGCAGCGGGTTCGTACGCAAATGTCGCCAGCGCCGGTCTGGTGATCGAACAGGGGGCGGACCTGATCGCGGAATATGCCTCGTCCGATCACGGCCGTCGCGATTTCTGCCGGGTGTGCGGCTCGACCTTGTTCTGGCGCAGCACGCAATCGCCGGACCGCATCGCCATCACGCTGGGCACGATGGAACCGGAATACGCCGGCCAGGTGACGCGCGAGTGGTTTGTCGAGAATAAGCCAGCCTGGCTGCCGCAAGCATGAGCAAGTATTGGTTTGCGCTCGCGCTTGCCGCCCAGGCGAGTGCCCACGCTGCGGATACGTGCGGCGACTTCCCGCGACTCGATGTGGCCACGCCGCCCGGCTTTTGTGCGGCGGTGCTGGCCGACGGCTTCAAGTTCCCGCGTGGCATACAGCCTTTACCGAACGGCGATCTGATCGTGGTGGATATGCGTAACTGGGAGCCCAACCGTGGCAGCATCTGGTTGCTGAAGCAGGCCGGCAACAAGTACCAGCAGGTGCGCCTGTTCGGCGGACTGGACCGGCCGAACGGCATCACGCTCGGGCCAGACGGTTTGGTGTACGTGGGCCTGGTTCATCGCATCATCCGCTTCAATCCGGATAGCGCTGCCACCAGCGTCGAGGACGTGATCGGCGGGAAGTCCGGCGTGGCGCCGTTGCCAGGACTTGGCCGCCATTTGCTGACGACGATGCGGTTTGATGCCCAGGGCAATCTGTATGTGAACGTGGGTTCTGCCAGCGATCATTGTGAAGATCAGAACGGCAAAGCGCCGTCGCCGGCACAACGCTGTGCAGAGGCGGAAGGATCGGAAGCGCTGGGCGTGATCCGTCAATACCAGATGCGCTGGCCGCAAGGCAAGGCCGGTGCCTGGGAAAATTACGCCAGCGGCTTGCGCAATTCGATGGCGCTGGCTTTTCATCCGGTCAGCGGCGCCTTGTGGGAAGCGGACAATGGCCGCGATGCGATCCAGGCGGCAATGCCGACACTGGCCAACGACAACGAGCTGCCGCACGATGAACTCAACCTCATACGGCGCGGCGCCAACTATGGCTGGCCCTACTGTTATGAAGATAACCGCGCCAGTCCCGAGTATCCCTCGGCAGTCTGTTCACGCTACACGTCGCCGGCGCGGCTGCTGCCGGCGCATGCCGCGCCGCTGGGCATGACGTTCTACACCGGATCGCGCTATCCGGCCCCGTACAAAAACAGTCTGATTATTGGCTTCCATGGCTATCGCGAACACGGCCATCGCCTGGTCGCACTGCTGGCGAATGGCAAGGGCGAGCCGCTCGGCAAAATGGTGGAACTGATCGGCAACTGGGGACATAAGAAGCAGCAGGGCATGGGCGCGCCGGTCGACGTCAAGCAAGGGCCGGATGGAAACATCTATCTGGTGGAAGACCGGACCGGCCGTATCGTGCGTCTGCAATACGACGGCCCCGCGTCACGCTGACACCGTCATGGTCAGCGTGGTGCCGTTGGATTGTGTGACGGCCAGGGCGCCGCCCAGTCCTGCCAGCCGTTCGCGCATGGCGTTGAGCGTGGGCGTATTGGCCGCTGGTGCGCCGTCGCCGCTGATGGTGATGGTCACCAGGTCGCGCTGCAGATTCAGTGTCAGCTGCAAGGCGCTCGCCTGCGCGCTCAGATAGTCGATGGCGGCATTGGTGAGGTGGAACAGGGCCATGGTCTGCTGCGAAGTGAGCGCGGCGCTGTCGTCGAGTACCCGCAAGCTGCAGGGCACGCCCTGGTGCTGCTGCAGCTGCCATTCAAGCGCGGCCGCCAGCCCCAGTTCCAGCGTGGCCGGATGCAGTTCGTTGATGACCTCGCGCACGGCGGCGATGCTGCTGCTGAGCGTCGTCAGCGCCTGCTCGGCGCGCGCATGCAGCAGTGGCTGGTGCGTGGCGGTGCGGCCGTGCAGCAGGGTGATGTCCAGTTTCAGCGCAAGCAGGCTCTGTGCGAGGTCGCCCTGCATGCCCAGTGCAATCCGGCGGTGCTGGCTTTCGGTGGCGTCCAGCTGCTGCAACGCCAGCTGCTGCCATTGCCGCAGCGTCTCCTCCAGCGCAGCTTCTTTTTGCTTGCGCCCGGTGATGTCGATGCAGCTGGCAATCAGCAGGTGCGGCTGGCCCAGGTGGTCGTAGGTCGGACGCTTATGGACCAGCAGCCAGCGCATTTCGCGCTGGCTCACATTCCAGACCAGCACTTCGTCGGTACGGGTCTGGCCGCTGGCGAAGGCTTGCCGGTCATGTTCGCGGAATTGCAGTACCTGTTCCGGTGGCAGCTTGCCACTGCCATCGGTGCCAGCGGCATCGGCAAAGCGCACGCCCCAGAGCGCTTCGCATGCCGGATTCATCATGACAATCTGCGAGTCGGCGTTCTTGATGAAGAGCGGATGGGGCATCAGCGCAATGATGCTGCGCAGCTCGGTTTCGCTGGTGATGCGGGACTCGCCCGTTTCGGTTCGCAACCAGTCCATGACCTGACTGATCTCGGCATAAGGAGGGAAGGAAAACGGGTTCGACATGGTTCCGCAGTGAACTGATAATACTGTCAGATTGTAATGTAATTTTGATACTTTTTACATTTTTCAAAATAAAACGCCCCGGCGTCCTTGCGAAGGCCGGGGCGTGTGACGCTGACGCTACAACTTAGCCGGTATTGCGCAGGCCGGCCGCGACACCATTGATCGACAGGTGGATGCCGCGGTGCACGCGCTCGTCGGCCTTGCTTTCACTCGACAGCGCGCGGTGGCGCTTGATGAGTTCCACCTGCAGGTGGTTCAGCGGGTCCAGGTAAGCGAAACGGTTCTGGATCGAGCGCGCCAGCAGCGGGTTGCCAGCCAGGCGTTCGTGGGCGCCGGTGATGCTTTCCAGCAGGCTGATGGTGTCCGCATGCTCTTCGGTGATGCGCTTGAAGATGCGGTCACGCAGTTCCTTGTCCTGCACCAGCTCGGCGTAGCGCGAGGCGATCGCCAGGTCGGTCTTGGCCAGCACCATGTCCATATTCGACAGCAGCGTGGCAAACAGCGGCCAGTGCTGGAACATGGCTTGCAGCTGGCCCACGCGCTCGGCCTTGTCGCCATCCGCGATCCAGCCACCGATGGCGCTGGCGAAACCGTACCAGCCCGGCAGCAGCAGGCGGCACTGGCCCCACGAGAAGCCCCATGGAATCGCACGCAGGTCTTCAATGCGCTTGGTCGATTTGCGCGAGGCCGGGCGCGAACCCAGGTTCAGCTCGGCGATTTCAGCAATCGGCGTGGCGGTGAAGAAGTAGTCGGTGAAGCCTGGGGTTTCATAGACCAGGTTGCGGTAGGCCTTGTAGGCGCGGTCCGAAATCTCGGCCATGATGGCTTCGAACTGGCGCAGCTGCTGCTGTTCCTGGCTGTCTTCCGACTGCGGCATCAGGCTGGCTTCCAGCGTTGCCGCCACCAGCAGCTCCAGATTGCGGCGGCCGATGTCCTTGTTGGAGAACTTGGACGCGATGATCTCGCCCTGTTCGGTCAGGCGGATCTGGCCGTTCACGGTGCCGTGCGGCTGTGCCAGGATGGCGTCATACGATGGACCACCGCCACGGCCAACGGTGCCGCCCCGGCCGTGGAACAGGCGCAGCTTGACGCTGGCTTTTTCAAACACCTTGACCAGGTTGGTTTCGGCCTTGTACAGCTCCCAGTTGGAGGTCAGGAAGCCGCCGTCCTTGTTGGAGTCCGAGTAGCCCAGCATGACTTCCTGGATCTGGCCCTGCTTGGCGATCAGCTCTTTCACCAGCGGGATGGCCATGACGGCTTCCATGATGCCGGACGCGCGCTGCAGGTCGGGGATGGTTTCAAACAGCGGAATCACCATCAGGTCCAGCTCTTTTTCGGCGATGCGCAGCAGGCCCAGCTCTTTTTGCAGCAGCAGCACTTCCAGCAGGTCGGACACGGTTTCCGTGTGCGAGATGATGTAGTTGCGGATCGCACGCGCGCCGTAGCGGGCGCGGATTTCGCGCGCCGCGCGCAGTACGCCGAGTTCGGACACGGTCTCGGCCGAGTAGCTCACGTACGGCGAATTCAGCAGGCGCGGCTGGTCCAGTTCGCTCAGCAGCAGCTTGACCTTGGCCTCTTCGTCCAAGGCCGAATAGTCGGCCTGCACGCCGGACTTGGCAAACAGCTCGCCCAGCACGCGCTCGTGGATGTCGGACGACTGGCGCATGTCGAGCGAGGCCAGGTGAAAACCGAAGATGTCGGCTGCGCGTTTCAGCGTGGCCAGGCGCGGCTGCACCAGCACGCCGCCATGGTTGGCGTTGAGCGAGTCGATCAGCACTTGCAGGTCGGCCGCGAAGGCGGCGGCATCGGCATACGGCTCGGCGTGGCCGACTTCCTTGCGCAGGATGTTGGTGGCGCCCAGTGCGCGCGCGGTCGAGGCCAGGCGCGCGTAAATGCCGATCAGGGCGCGGCGGTAGGGTTCGTCGGCGCGGTGGTCGGAGGTGTCGGTCGACTGCTCGGCCAGCGCCTGCAGTGCCGGCGTGCAGGCTACCATCAGCGTGGAGATCGACAGTTCGGCGCCCAGCGTGTGCGCTTCTTCCAGGTAGAAGTCGAGGATGGTGGTGGCCTGGCGCGTCAGCGCGTGCGACATGGTGGTGCCGTTGACATTCGGGTTGCCGTCGCGGTCGCCACCGATCCAGCTGCCCATCTGCACATACGGTGCAGTGATCTGGGTGGCCTCGCCGTAGTGGTGGGCGATGTCCTGCTCAATGTCGTCGTACAACCCTGGCAGTTCGCGCAGGAAGGTGATGCGGTAGTAGGACAGGGCGTTTTCAATCTCGTCAGCCACGGTCAGCTTGGAGTAGCGCAGCATGCGGGTCTGCCACAGCGTGGCGATGCGCGCGCGCAGCAGATGCAGGTTGGCGGCGCGTTCCTTTGGCGTCAGCGGCAGGTCGCGCTCGGCCAGCAGGCGGGCGATATCGTGCTCGGCGTCGAGGATGGATTTGCGCTGCACTTCGGTCGGGTGGGCGGTCAGGACCGGCGAAATCAGCGCATCCTGGAAGAAGGTGGCCACGGTGCCCTGCTGGACGCCGGCTTCCTTGAGCTTGCACAGTGCGTAGTTGACGCTGCCTTGCTGCGGCTTCGAGCCGGCCAGCAGATGGGCGCGGCGGCGGCGAATGTGGTGCTGGTCTTCCGCAATATTGGCCAGGTGCGAAAAGTAGGAAAATGCGCGCACCACGGAAATCGTCTGTTCCTTGGTGAGGATTTTCAGCATGCCGTCGAGTTCCTTGGCGGCGCCGGCATCGGCCTCGCGGCGGAAGCGCACGGCGGTTTGCCGGATGGTTTCGACCACGGCGTAGACTTCTTCGCCTTCCTGGTCGCGCAATACGTCGCCGAGCAGGCGACCTAATAAGCGAATGTCTTCTTTCAGAGGCGCGTCCTTGTCTACGCCCGGTTGTTCAGCAGTGAGATGCGTTGCACTAGATTGGTTTGCCATGTGTTAAGCCACAAAGAGAGAAATGTAGTTGCATGGGCTCGTGACCCGGTTCTGCAAGAAGGTGAGCGTGCTAAAATTTGTGATCTTAAACACGCGCGTGTTACTGGCTTGCGCCGGTTAGCGTCAGCTACAGCGAAAGAACTGGTTTTGAAAACATCCGAATTGGGTTTGCCACAACCTCAGAATCCCCCGTCCAGATTAGTGATCGCATCCCGTGAGAGCCGTCTTGCCATGTGGCAGGCCGAGCACGTACGCGAACGCTTGACAATATTATATCCGCAGTGCGATGTCAAAATTGTCGGCATGACGACGCGCGGCGACCAGATTCTGGACCGCACCCTGTCCAAGGTCGGCGGCAAGGGTCTGTTTGTTAAAGAACTTGAAGTGGCGATGGCCGAAGGCCGCGCCGACCTGGCCGTGCACTGCCTCAAGGACATGCCGATGGAGCTGCCGGAAGGCTTCCTGATGGCAGCCGTGCTGGAGCGCGAAGATGCGCGCGACGCCTTTGTCTCCAATGATTACGCGTCGCTGGACGCGCTGCCGGCCGGCGCGATTGTCGGCACCAGCAGCCTGCGCCGCCAGGCGCTGATCGCCGCGCGCTACCCGCAACTGGTGATCAAACCGCTGCGTGGCAACCTCGATACCCGTCTGGGCAAGCTGGACCGTGGCGAGTATGCCGCGATCATCCTGGCGGCAGCCGGCCTCAAGCGCCTGGGCCTGGCGGCGCGCATCCGCTCGCTGCTGGATGCGGACGTCAGCCTGCCGGCGCCTGGCCAGGGCACGCTGGCGCTGGAAGTGCCGCTGCGTGACGACGGCCTGGACCTGGTGTCGATCCTGGCGCCGCTGCACCACACGCCAAGCGCGCTGGTGTCGATTGCCGAGCGCAAGGTGTCGCAAGTGTTTGGCGGCAGCTGCCAGGTGCCGCTGGCTTCGTATGCGACCATCACCGGCGACCAGATGCATCTGCGCGCCATGGTGGCCACGCCGGATGGCCAGCGCATGATCAGCGCCGAAGCGCGTGGTCCGGCCGAGAGCGCGGAAGCACTGGGCCTGCAGGTGGCCGAACTGCTGCGCGCGCAGGATGCGGTTGGGATTCTGTCGGCCTGCCTCAGCGAAGCGGCGCAGGCGGACGACGATGCCCGCTCCGCCGAGCTGGCAGCCGATGCGGCCAAGCCGCCTGGCAACGCCTGATGTGCGGATGACCGGCGCCGTCGTCATCACCCGTCCCCTGGCGCAAGCCGCGCCGCTGGCGGCCCGCGTGAGCGCGCTGGGCCGTACGGTGGAGGTGCTGCCGTTGCTGGAAATTGCACCGCTGCCTGACCAGACCGCGCTGCAGGCGGCGCTGGCGCGGCTGCATGACTATGCGCTGGTGGCGTTTGTGTCGCCCAATGCGGTGGATGCGGCGTTTGCGCATATCCGGCACTGGCCGGCCGGCGTGACCGCAGCCGTGGTGGGCGAGGGCAGCCGCGCGGCACTGGCAGCGCACGGCGTCGCCGACATCGTCAGCCCGGCCGACAGCGCCCACAGCGATTCTGAACATTTGCTGCAGACGCTGGACCTGGCCGCGCTGCAAGGCAAACCCGTGCTCATCATCCGTGGCGAAAGCGGCCGCGAGCTCATGGGCGATGGCCTGCGCCAGGCCGGCGCGCTGGTGGAGGTGGTGCCCGCCTACCGCCGTTCGGTGCCAGTATTGACGCCTGGCCTGGCGGCCACGCTGCGCCGTTTGCTGGCGCAGCAAAACGACTGGATCATCACCAGTTCCGAGGCCTTGCGCGGTCTGGTCGGTCTCCTGCAGCAAATGGACTTGCAACACCCTGACGCAATGCAGCACAATAGCGTTGTAGCGATGCAACATCAGCACCTGATTGTGCCACATACCCGTATTGCCGAAACGGCAAATAATTTAGGATTTTCCAAGCTGACGCTCACCGGATCAGGCGACGAACGCCTGCTGGCCGCGTTACAATCATGCCTATGAACGATTTGCCTACCTTACCTGATCCAGCGGTCTCGACCGCCAAAGCCGCCGAGACTCCGCCGCCTGCGCCGCCATCGGCCCAGCCAGAACCGAGTCTGCTCGACACCCTGCAACAGCCGCAAATGCTGCTGGTGGGGATCGTGGTGCTTACCATTCTGCTGGCTGGCCAGACCTGGTCGTCGCACGCGCGCGTCAACAAGCTGCGTGAAGAAATGGCCCTGCGCCTGCAAAAAGGCGACGCCTCCAACGCCGATACCGGCAACCTGGTGCGCAATGTGCAGGAAAGTACCAAGGAGCTGCAAGGCAAGGTCGCCCTGCTGGAAAGCAAGCAGCTGGAAGCGCAGAGCCAGCAACTGGCGCTGGAACAGCTGTATCAGGACCTGTCCAAAAACCGTGACGAATGGGCGCTGACCGAGATCGAGCAAGTGCTGTCGACTGCGTCGCAGCAGCTGCAGCTGGCCGGCAACGTGCCGGGCGCGCTGATCGCGCTGCAGAATGCGGACCGCAGCCTGTCGCGTTCGGACAAGCCGCAATTCATCACCATCCGCCGTGCGATTGCGCGCGATACCGACAAGCTCAAGGCGCTGCCGAGCGTGGATTCGGTGGGCGTGGCGCTGCGTCTGGATAACGCGATTGCCCAAATCGATACGCTGCCGATGCTGTCGGACGAGAAGCCGACGCTGCCGGCGCCGCCTGAGAAAAAGGTCAAGACCAAGATCGTGCACGGCAAGGATGGCAAGCCGGTCAAGGTGGAAGAGACCACCAGCCCGTGGCTGCAAGCGCTGCAGGATGGCTGGAATGGCTGGAGCAGCGAGATGTGGACCGATGTGCGCCAGCTGATCCGCGTGCGCAATGTGGAAACGCCGGATGCGCTGATGCTGTCGCCGACCCAGGCCTACTTCCTGCGCGAGAATCTGAAGCTGCGTCTGCTGAATGCACGCATGGCGCTGCTGTCGCGTAATGAAGGCGCTTTCCGTGCCGACCTGATCGCGGCGCAGGAAGCGTTGACCAAGTACTTCGACACGCGCGCCCGTTCCACCCAGACCGTGCAGGGACTGCTGCGCCAGGTACAAAGCAGCAATCTCGCGATCGAGATGCCGACCCTGTCGGACAGCCTGAACGCGGTGCGTAACTACAAAGCGAAGCCATAACCATGCGTTTATTCCTCTGGCTCGTCGCCATGATGGCCGCCGCCATCGGCATTGCCGTGACGGCGCGTTTTAATCCGGGCAACGTGGTGCTGTTTTATCCGCCGCACCGTATCGACCTGTCGCTGAACTTCTTCGTGGTGCTGGAAGTGGCCGCGTTTGCCGTGCTCTACATCCTGATCCGCGCCTTCCGCGCGACGGTCAAGATGCCGGGCAAGGTGGCCGCCTACCGCCAGCAAAAGCGCGAGCGCGACGGCAACAAGGGCTTGCGCGAAGCGCTCAAGGCGCTGTTTGAAGGCCGCTTCGGCCATGCCGAGAAGGCCGCGCTGCGGGCTTCCGAACTGCCGGAAAATGCGGGCGTGGCAGCGCTGATCGGCGCCCGTGCGGCGCACCGCATGCGCCAGTCGGCCCGCCGTGACAACTGGCTCAACAAGCTGGTCGACGACAATACGCTCAAGACCGCGCGCCTGATGACCATGACGGAACTGCTGGTCGACGACCATCAGCCGGAACTGGCGCTGGAAGCGGTGCGTGAATTGAACGCCAGCGGCACGCGCCATATTCATGCGCTGCAGATGTCGCTGAAGGCGCAGCAGCAGGCCAAAAACTGGCCGGAAGTGCTGCGTCTGGTACGTTCGCTGGACAAGCACCGTGCGCTGCATCCGGCGCTGTCGTCGCGCCTGCGCGAGCTGGCGTATGACGATCTGCTGGCCGATGCCAGCCATGATGCGGAATCGCTGATGCGCGTATGGTCGACGGTGCCGAATGCCGACCGCATCAAGCCGTATGTGGCTTGCCGTGCCGCCAGCGCGCTCAACGCGCGTGGCCTGCATGACGAGGCGCGCCTGGTAGCGGAAGAATCGCTGGCGGCGGACTGGGATGATCGCGTGATCCGCGCCTACCGTGAAGCGGCCGCGCCAGCCGGTTCGGCGGCGTTGCTGATGCAGATTGAGCATTGCGAGAACTGGGCGCATGCGCGTCCGACCGATGCCGAGCTGGCGTTGACGCTGGGTTCGCTGTGCCTGAAGCAGAAACTGTGGGGCAAGGCCCAGCGCCATCTGGAGCAGGCCTTGTCGGACGCTTCCGATCCCCGCATGGTGCGTGAGTCCCACCTCAAACTGGCGCAGATGCATGAAGCGCTGGGGCAGGAAGAAGAAGCTGCCAACCACTACCGCCAGTGCGCACTGGCGACGATCCTCTAAACGAATGGCCGGTCTCTACCGGCCATTTTTCTTGTCCGGGTACTTTTTCTGTGTATCCAGGTGTATCCATAATGCTGCCCCTAAGCCGATGAGCATGCCAACTGCAGTGATAATTAAAACAAAAATATCCAGGGGTTTCATTGCAAACTCCGGTTTGCGTATCGTTGGAACAGCACCAAGCCAAGCGTTGTGGAGGTAATACAAAAACCTAGGCTTCCATATAAGACGTAAGTTATGTTAATTAGTTCCCGATGATGCTCACCCAATGCAGAGACGGCGTAAAGCGTGCCATATAAAGTAATGAATAGCATCGAGAGGCCATTCAGTAGCGCTTTGAATGCTGGCTCCGAGACGAGCACGTGCTCCATCTCATTAATTATGGAAATGTGAACAATTAGCCCAAGTGTAATAAAGTCGGCAGCTGCGAGGGGATCAACATTACTCGATGCAGTAGCCCACGTCAGTAGCCTGGTTAGCACGGGAATGAGGCCGACAAGCAGTGTGTGAATCAGCCATTTGTTGTTTGAGGTAATCATGAGCGGGCCTCGGTGCGGGCGCGAAACCTCCAGTCTAGGGAGGTCTGCGCGCCGCGCTGTTGAGGCGGCTCAGGCGGGGTCGGATTCGACCGGGTAGCCTTCGATTTTCCAGCGCAGCATGCCGCCGGCCAGGTTGGCGACTTTGCCGAAGCCGGCCTTGGTCAGCAGCACGCTCGCCTGAGCGGAACGGACGCCGGAACGGCACACGGCCACAATCGGACGCTCGCGGTCGAGCTCGGCCATGCGCTCCGTCAGCTGCGACAGCGGCACCAGCGTGGCGCCGTGCAGATGGCCCAGGCGGTCGATAAACTCGGGCGCTTCGCGCACATCGACGATCTGCACATTTTTCTGCTGCTCCAGCAAGCCCATCGGCTCGATTTCCCACACGCCGCTAAAGCGCAGGGTCAGCGGCGCCCAGTCTGGCGTATCGGTCGGCGCGTCGCCCTCCGGCTTGCCGCAGCGCAGATTGGCCGGCACGGCCACCGCCATCTGTTTGGGATGCGGCAGGTTGAGGTTGTTCATATGGCCGGTGAAGTCGCCGACATCCACATCGCCGCCAAGGCGCGGATTGTAGCGGCGCTCTTCGGCCACACTGGTGACGGTGATGCCGCGGTAGTCGTGGGCCGGATACAGCAAACATGAGGGCGGCAGCGTCAGGATCTGTTCATGCACCGATGCGAACAGCTGCTGCGGACTGCCTTGCTGGAAATCGGTACGGCCGCAGCCGCGGATCAGCAGGCTGTCGCCGGTGAACGCCATGCTGTCGTCATCCAGCACATAGGTCAGGCAGCCGCTGGTATGGCCCGGCGTGGCGCGCACAGCCAGATAGCGCTGGCCAAAGTGGATACGGTCGCCATGGCGCAGCGGTTTATCGACCTCGGCCGCACCCGCCGCTTCGGACAGGGCAATCGCACTGCCGCAGCGCTGGCGCAGGCGCCAGGCGCCCGTAACGTGGTCGGCGTGGACGTGGGTGTCCAAGCTGGACACCAGCTTGAGTCCCAGCTCCTGCAACAGCGCCAGATCGCGCGGCACTTGCTCGTAGACCGGGTCGATCAGCACGGCTTCGCCGCTGTCACCCAGCAGGTAGGTATAGGTGGAGGAGCTTGGATCGAACAGTTGGCGGAAAATCATCATTCACATTCCGAATAAGAACAGGCTCCATCATAACAAATGTTCAATGGTGTTGCGCCGCACAAGCGGCCCTGACTTCGCTATAATATTGCGGTTAAACACAGCCGTCATATAAGGAAATCCCATGAGCTTGAACAAAGTGTCCTCCGGCAAAGATCTGCCGAACGATTTCAACGTCATCATCGAAATCCCGATGAACGCCGATCCGATCAAGTATGAAGTAGACAAGGAATCCGGCGCGATCTTCGTCGACCGTTTCATGGGTACCGCGATGCATTACCCATGCAACTACGGCTACGTGCCGAACACCCTGTCGCTGGACGGTGATCCGGTTGACGTGCTGGTCATTACCCCATTCCCGCTGATCCCAGGCGTGGTGGTGCGCTGCCGTCCAATCGGCGTGCTGAAAATGACCGATGAATCCGGTGAAGACGCCAAAGTGCTGGCCGTGCCAGTCGACAAAGTACTGTCGATCTACAGCCACTGGCAGAAGCCGGAAGACCTGAACGAACTGCGCCTGCGCCAGATCCAGCACTTCTTCGAGCACTATAAAGATCTGGAAAAAGGCAAATGGGTCAAGATCGACGGCTGGTACGGTCCTGAAGAAGCCAAGCAGGAAATCCTGGCTGGCGTCGCCAACTACGAAAAAGACGTCGCCAAGTAAGAAAAAAGCCCTGTGGCCATGCCGCGCTCTTAAGCGCTGCGGCCCACAGGGCTGGTTTTATGCCCGCCGCGCTTCGCCCGCCGTCGCCTCTGCTTCGGCCTCACGGCGCAGGCGCGACATGTACTGCGGCGTAATGCCCAGGTACGAAGCAATCGCGCGCTGCGAAATGCGCGCTTCCAGACCCGGATACTCTTCACGGAAGGCTGCCAGCCTTTCCTGCGCCGACGTTTCGCCGCAGTTGTAGGCGCGTTGCGCCAGCGACTGCAAGCCTGCCATGGCGATGTTCAGGTGGTAGTGCTGCATCACCTCATGCTGCGCGCGCAGCTCGCACGCCAGTTTCCAGTCCAGGGTAAAGCCGTGGATAGGCGTCTCGGCAATCAGGAACTGCACGGCCGCCTGGCCGGTTTCACCGTTGATCAGATCGGTCAGGGTCGTGGCTGACTCGCCCTCGCGGTAGAAGCGCAGGGTCATTTCCACGCCATCGCGGTTGAAGAAGCCGCTGCGGGCCACGCCGCTGGCCAGCCAATGCACTTGCGTGGCCGGCACGCCGGCGCGCTGCAGGTATTCCCCCTTGCGTACATGGAATGGTTTGGCGATGGTTGCCAGGATGTTGGTCACGTTGGTGTACGACTCGTCGCTGACATCGATCCGCTTCATGGTGGCGGATTTAAAGCGGTTACGCTGTTTTATAAAATCTGCATTCATACTGTTTTTGCCACACTCCCCGAAAACTAATAGTAGGCTTACGGCCTCTATTGTAACCTCGTACGGGTTTCCCTGATGAAGTTTATCCGGCTTTGAAAGGAATGTGGTCAGACAACTCGTCGATATACTCGTCCATGGCGGCGGTTTCCTGGGCCAGGAAGTTGCCGATGGCCTCGGCAAAACGGTCGTCGGCTACCCAGTGGGCGGACCAGGTCGGCGTCGGCACCAGCCCGCGCGACATTTTGTGCACGCCTTGCGCACCGCCTTCAAAGCGGGCGATGCCGTGCTGGATGCAGTATTCAATCGACTGCACGTAGCAGGTTTCAAAATGCAGGCCGGAGATGAAGGCCTGCGTGCCCCAGTAGCGGCCGTACATCACGTTGCCGCCCACCAGATTCAGCGCCACCGCCACCGGTTCGTCGCCGCGCCGGGCCAGCACGATCATCAGGCTGTCCGGCGCTTGCGCCAGCAGGCGCTGGAAGAACGCCAGCGACAGGTAAGGGTGGGAATAGTGCGCTTCGTAGGTCGAGACGTAGCACTGGTAGAAGAAACGTAGCACCTCGTCCGTAATCGCGCTGCCGGCCAGATGCTCGAAGTGGATGCCGGCGTCCTGCACGCGGCGGCGGTCCTGGCGGATCTTCTTGCGCTTCTCCATCTTCATGCTGGCGAGGAAAGTGTCGAAATCCGCGTAGCCCTGATTCTCCCAATGGAACTGTACGCCTTCGCGCAGCATATAGCCGACATCTTCCAGCGCCTGCTTGTCTTGCTCGTCGGGGAACAGGATGTGTAGCGAGGACGTCTCCAGCTGCTGCGCTACCTGCACCGCCGCGCGCGCCAGCAATGCGCGGTCTTCGGCGCTGCGCGCCAGCAGGCGGCTGCCGGTCACCGGGGTGAACGGCACGGCCGACAGCAGTTTCGGATAGTAGGGCACGCCGTGGCGATGGAAGGCGTCGGCCCAGGCGTGGTCAAACACATATTCGCCGCGGCTGTGGTCCTTGAGGTAGAGCGGCATGGCCGCACACAGTACACCGTCGCGGTGCAGGACCAGGTAGCGTGGCGACCAGCCGGTGCGCGGCGCCGCGCATGCAGTCTCGTGCAGGGCGTGCAGGAAGGTGTAGCTGAGCGTGGGATTGTCGCCCGCCAGCGCCTGCCACTGTGCCGGTTCGATCTCCGCCAATGAGTCGATCACTGAAAACTCTGCCTCTGCCACACTGCCTCCCTGCTGAATGATGTGCCAGTCTAGCGCATGCGGCCAAGCTTTGCCCGTGCGATAATTTGATTTTGCCTACGCCGAAAGACCTGACATGGCTTCCAACTTCTTCAATCTGTACACGCACGATTTCGCCCGCGTTGCCATTGCCGCGCCCGTGTGCCGTATTGCCGATCCAGCCTACAACGCCGAACAGACCATCCAGCTGGCCCAGCAGGCCGCTGCGCAAGGCGCGGCGCTGGTGGCGTTTCCCGAACTGGGCCTGTCGGCCTATACCTGCGATGACCTGTTCCATCAGCGCGCCTTGCTGGATGGCGTGCTCGATGGCCTGGCGGCGATTCTGGATGCCTCGACGGAATGGAAGATGGCGGTGGTGGTGGGTGCGCCGCTGCGCGTTGAACACCAGCTGTACAACTGCGCGGTGGTGATTGCCAATGGCCAGATCCAGGGCGTGGTGCCGAAGAGCTATTTGCCCAACTATGGCGAGTTCTATGATGTGCGCCAGTTCAGCAGCGGCGATTATGCGGTCGCCACCGAAATCGATCTGCTTGGTGAGCGCGTGCAGTTCGGCTCCGGCCTGCTGTTTGAAGTGGCCGATATGCCGCTGTTCAAATTCCATGTCGAAATTTGCGAAGACGTGTGGGTGCCGATTCCGCCATCGTCGTTTGCCGCCTTGGCGGGCGCGACCGTGCTGGTCAACCTGTCGGCCTCGAATGCGCTGGTCGGCAAGGCCGGCTACCGCAACCAGCTGGTGTCGCAGCAATCAGCGCGCTGCCTGGCCGCGTATCTGTACACCTCGGCCGGCGGCGGCGAATCGACCACCGACCTGGCGTGGGATGGGCAGGGCGTCATCTGCGAAAACGGCGAGCTGCTGGCCGAAGCCAAACGCTTCAGCGACGAGCCGACGCTGACCTTTGCCGACATCGACCTCGAGCGCCTGTCGCGCGAGCGCATGCGCATGAATACCTTTGCGCAATCGGTGCAGCGCCACGCGGCGGAAGTGGGCAAGTTCCGCACTGTGTTCTTCCATCTGGAGATTGAACGCGAGCAGCCGCTGGCGCTGAAGCGCTGCGTCGAACGCTTCCCTTACGTGCCGGCCGATGCGCGCCGCCGCGATGAGCGCTGCAACGAGGTCTACAACATCCAGGTGCAGGCGCTGGCGCAGCGCCTGACCACGAGTGGCTTGAAAAAGGTGGTGATCGGCGTCTCCGGTGGCCTGGACTCGACGCACGCGCTGCTGGTGTGTGCGCGCGTGATGGACAAGCTCAAACTGCCGCGCACCAATATCCTCGCTTACACCATGCCGGGTTTTGCCACCAGCGAGCGCACGCTGAAGCAGGCGCACGCGCTCATGAAACTGGTCGGCTGCACCTCGCAGGAAATCGACATCCGCCCAAGCTGCGTCCAGATGCTCAAGGATCTGGGTCATCCGTACTCGGAAGGCAAGGAGCAGTACGACATCACGTTTGAAAACGTGCAGGCCGGCGAGCGCACCAACCACCTGTTCCGCCTGGCGAACCACAACGCCGCGCTGGTCATCGGCACGGGCGACCTGAGCGAGCTGGCGCTGGGCTGGTGCACTTACGGCGTGGGCGATCATATGTCGCACTACAACGTCAATGCCAGCGTGCCGAAGACGCTGATCTCGCACCTGGTGCGCTGGGTGGCCGAGTCCGGCGTCATCGGCCGCAGCGACGCGCAGGTGCTGCTGGATATCCTCGGCACCGAGATCAGCCCGGAGCTGGTGCCCGGTACCGCGGACGGCCAGCCGGAGCAGCGCACCGAAAGCACCATCGGTCCTTACGAGCTGCAGGACTTCAATCTGTACTACGTGCTGCGCTTTGGTTTCAACCCATCCAAGGTCGCCTTCCTGTCGCATACCGCATGGCAGGACAAGGAGCAGGGCCGCTGGCCGGACGGCGATCACGTCACGCGCAACCAGTATGACCTGTCCGCGATCAAGAAGAACCTGGGCATTTTCCTGGACCGCTTCTTCCGCACCAGCCAGTTCAAGCGCAGCTGCGTGCCGAACGCACCGAAGGTGGGCAGCGGTGGTTCGCTGTCGCCGCGTGGTGACTGGCGTGCACCAAGTGATGCCCAAAGCGTTGTATGGATGGAGGAACTGCGCGCCATTCCGGTGCAGTAGTAAAGAATACGAGTATGTGAATGGACAGCGCGCGCCTGTCGATTACAATAGAAGCAAAGTATACGCTGCACATAGATTTTCGATTTAAATATAAGGAGAAGTCATGAAACAGATTACCGCTGTGATCAAGCCGTTCAAACTGGACGAGGTGCGCGAGGCGCTGGCAGAGGTCAACGTGACCGGTCTGACCGTCACCGAGGTAAAAGGCTTCGGCCGCCAGAAGGGCCATACTGAACTGTATCGCGGCGCTGAATACGTCGTTGACTTCCTGCCGAAAGTAAAAGTCGAAGTGGTGGTGGATGACGGCGTGGCCGAGCAGGTGGTGGACGCCATCATCAAGGCCGCGCGCACCGGCAAGATCGGCGACGGCAAAATCTTTGTGCAGAACGTTGAGCAGGTGATCCGTATCCGTACCGGCGAGACCGGCGCCGACGCGGTGTAAGCAGTTCCCGTCTTATTCGGAATGCCGGCTTAGCCGGCATTTTTTTTAGCCCGCACCGTTTAAGGTATTTTTTGTATATCGTTGATTGGTTATATTAGTTCGGGATTTCTAGGGTGATTAGTAATATAGACACACTGTCCACCCCTGAGAGCCATGTGTCATGACCAACCATACCTATAAAATCGTCGCACTGTCCCTGCTGTCTGTTGCGGCCAATCTGGGCGCTGCGCCCAGCGTGTATCCCACCGGCGTGACCCGCTACGATACGGCCACCGCCTACAACAGCTACGTGATCTTCAGCGGGCAGGACAAGAAAACCCATCTCATCGACATGAACGGCAACGAGGTGCACAGCTGGAATGCGGAAGGCTTCCCGCCGGTGCTGCTCGATCCGGCGCTGACCGGCGGCCAGCGCGGCAATGTGCTGGTGCAGCTGGCCAGCGCGCCCGGCACGGCCAACGAAGGCAATGGTTTGCGCAATCAGGCGATTGGTGAACTGGACTGGAATAGCAATGTGGTGTGGCAGTGGGGCGCGGCGGCCAGTGCGCAAGATGCGTATGCGGCGCCAGTGGAGGGCAAGAGCAATGCGCAAGTGCCCGGCGGCAGCGCCAAGCAGCATCATGACTGGCGCCGCCTGAAGAACGGTAATACGCTGGTGCTGGCCAATCTGGTGCAGCCGGTGGCCGGCTTCAAGGCGCCGCAGGTGCTCGATGATGTGATCTATGAGGTCAACAAGCAGGGCGATGTGGTGTGGAAATGGACTGCCTCGGAGCACCTGGCGGAATTCGGTTTCTCGGCAGCGTCGCTGAAGCTGGTCAAGGATGGCCTGTCGCCGCGCGGCCCAGGTGCGCCGTTTGACTACCTGCACATCAATAACATGTCGGTGTTGGGACCGAACAAGTGGTACGACGCCGGCGACCAGCGCTTCCATCCGGATAATATCCTGATCGATTCGCGCGAGGCCAATTTCATCGTCATCATCGACAAGCACACTGGCAAGGTGGTGTGGAATCTGGGGCCGGACTATCCGGCGCAGGTGCGCGGCCCGCGCGTGCTGCCACGCCCGGTGGACCAGATCGTCGGCCAGCACGATGCCCATTTGATCGAGCCGGGCCTGCCGGGCGCGGGTCATATCCTGGTGTTCGATAACCAGGGCGAGGCCGGCTATCCGCGCGTCAGCGTGGGCGTGCAGCCGCGTTCGCGCGTGCTGGAGATCGATCCCATCAAGAAGCAGATCGTCTGGGAATATACGGGCGGTGATTCGAATGGGCCGGAGTGGAGTTTCTACAGCTCCTTCATCAGCAGCGCGCGCCGTCTGCCGAATGGCAATACGCTTATCGATGAAGGCATGAATGGCCGCATCTTCCAGGTGACGTCGAAAGGCGACATCGCCTGGGAATACATCAGCCCTTACTTTGCGCCGACACCCGTGGCGGGTGCGGGCAAGCCAGTGCTGAGCAATTGGCTGTACCGCGCCCAACCGGTGCCGTACAACTGGGTGCCGGAAGGCACGCCACGCTCTGAAAAGGCGGTGACCCCGCCGGAGCCAGGCAAGTTCCGCGTCGCGTCCCACTAAACCTCACTACTTCCTATAATGACAACGCGCCGGCAGCCTGCCGGCGTGCGGGGCTGTTCACGCCCGTTTTTTGCAGAAAGCTCGAACATGCAACAGAAAAAACTCGCCGTCGCCATTGCCGCGGCTTATGGATTTGTGTTCACCTATGCGCCGGAAGCGCAGGCCCAGGCGGCTGCGCTGGCTGTTGCCGCCATTTCCGATACGGCGGCCAATGCCGTTGAGGCCGGCGCTGCCGCCGATGGCACGGCTGCGGCCGGGGCGGATGTCTCGCAGGTGATTGCCAGCGTGACCGTGTCCACGCGTCGCCGCAACGAAACCTCGCAAAGCGTACCCACCACCATGAGCGTGCTGGACAGCAAAGCGCTGGAAGACAACCGCGTCTACCGCGTGCAGGATCTGCAACAGCTGCTGCCGAGTACCACAGTCAACTATGTGCATGCGCGCCAGATCAGCTTTGCCGTGCGCGGCTTGGGGAACAACCCGGCCAGCGACGGCCTGGAAGGTAGTGTCGGCCTGTATCTTGATAACGTCTATCTGGCCCGTCCCGGCATGGCCGCGTTTGATGCGCTGGACATCCAGCAGCTGGAGCTGCTGCGTGGTCCGCAGGGCACGCTGTTCGGCAAGAACACCACGGCCGGCGTACTCAACATCACGACCAAGCAGCCAACCTTCCGCAGCGAAAACAGCGCTTCGCTATCGGTTGGACAGGAAGGCTATGTTCAGGGCAAGGCCGTGGTGTCGGGCGCGTTCTCCGACACCGCTGCTGGCCGCCTGTCGGCCTACAAGACGCATGAAGACGGCTACATCACCAACCTCTACAACGGCAGCAAGGTGCAGGGCGGCGACCGCTCGGGCGTGCGCGGCCAGGTGCTGCTGGAACCGGACAACAAACTCAGCGCACGCCTGATTGCCGACTACAACGTCGAGGATTCCAACAACGGCACGCTGGTGTTTTTCAACGCAGGCCCGAGCGGCAAGTTCCTGACGCAGGCGGCCGCGGTCGGCGCGCATCCCGTTACCGATCCGACGTTGCGCCAGGTGAATCTGGATTCCGGCTCGCATGTGGACGTGCACCAGGGCGGCGTGTCGGGCGAGGTCAACTGGAAACTGGATAACGACTACAAGTTCACCTCGATCAGCGCCTACCGTTTCTGGAACTTCACGCCGCACAACGATGATGGCCTGGACGTGCCCATCCTGCTGAATGTCGGCGCTTCCGCGCGCCACCGCCAGTTCACACAAGAGCTGCGCCTGGCGACGCCGCTGGGCCGCGACGTTGAGTCGGTCTACGGCGCGTACTACTACTATCAGAACCTGGACAACATCAACTTCTTCGTGAACGGCCCGCTGGCGGACAAATTTAACGCGACGCCGATTGGCGCCTGGAACAATGTCGTCAGTAATACTTACGGCCACTTGCGCGTCAACAGCTATGCCTTGTTCGCCCAGACCATCTGGCACATCGATCCGAAGTGGGACCTGACCGGCGGCCTGCGCGCCACTTACGAAGACAAGCTCGCAACCGTGCGGCGTGATGCACCGGTCGGCCCGGCGGTGACTGGCGCCGCGCTCGCGGTGCGTACCGCGCGCTACGGTGCGTTTGATTCCGGCGAAGTCCACCTGAGCAATCTCAGCCCATCCGCCTTGCTGACGCTGGCGTACAAGGTCGATAGCGACGTGCTGGCGTTCGGCAGCATTTCGCACGGCGAAAAATCGGGCGGCATCAACCTGTCGGTGCCTGGCGCGGCCGGTGTCTCTTCGCTCAAGGTCAATAACGAGAAGGCCAACAACTTTGAGCTCGGCATCAAGAGCAATCTGCTGGAGCGCCGCGCGCAGGTCAATGCCAGCCTGTTCTGGAATGACGTGAAAGGCTATCAGAGCAATGCCTTCGACCGTGTCAGCAGCACGCAGTATTTGACCAATGCCGGCACGGTGCGCAGCCGTGGCGTTGAGCTGGATGCCAGCCTGGTGGTGGCGCGCGGCTTCACGCTGGGCGCGAACGGCTCCTTCAATGACGTCAAGTACAAGGAGTACAAAAACGCACCATGCCCGGTGGAGATCAATGCCACTTACTGCGACCTGTCGGGCCGTGCGGCGCTGGTCAACGCGCCGCGCTGGATTGGCAATCTGAATGCCGCCTATGCACACGCCGTGGCCGATAACGCCGAAGCCTATGGCAATATCAACTATGCCTACCGCAGCAGCACTTACGGTACGCTGGACGCCTCCGAGTACGCACGCATTCCGGCCTACAGCCTGACCAATCTGTCGGCAGGCGTGAAGATCAAGCGTGGCTCAACCAAGTGGGATCTGTCGCTGTGGGCCAAGAATGTGTTTGACAAGCATTACTACACCAGCCTGTGGAATACCTCGCCGGCTGCGTATAACAGCGTGATCGGCACGCCGCGCCAGCTGGGCGTGACCGCGCGCGCCGATTTCTAAACTGGAGACTCAGAGCATGACCAATATCACCCGCCGCCGCGTCCTCAAATCACTGCCCGCGCTGGCGCTGGCAAGCCAGCTGCCATCCGCGCTGGCGGCCGGCAAGGATCAGCCCAACATCATCTTCATTCTGGCCGATGACCTGGGTCACGCCGACCTCGGCGTCTACGGCCAGACCGACTTCAGGACGCCCAACCTGGACAAGCTGGCCGCGCAAGGCGTGCGCTTCACGCAGGCGTATGCCAACTCGGCCGTGTGTTCGGCCACGCGCTTTGCGCTGATTACCGGCCGCTATCAGTACCGGCTGCGCGGCGGCCTGGAAGAGCCGATTGCAGGCGCGTCCGACACCATCGGTCTGCCGCCGTCGCATCCGACCCTGCCGTCGCTGCTGAAAAAGCAGGGCTACGGCACGGCGCTGATCGGCAAGTGGCACCTGGGCTACTTGCCGACCTTTGGCCCGCTGAAAAGCGGCTATGACAGCTTCTTCGGCAACTACGGCGGCGCCATCGACTACTTCACGCACAAGCCGGGCGTCGGGCCGCAAGTGAAGGAAGATTTGTACGAAGGCGAAGTGCCGGTGCATCAGATCGGCTACTACACGGACTTGCTGGGGGCGCGCGCGGTCGATTTCGTCAACAAGCAGCAGAGCGGCAAACCGTTCCTGCTGTCGCTGCATTACACGGCGCCGCACTGGCCGTGGGAAGGCCCGGGCGATGAGGCGATTTCACGCGACATCGACAACATCTTCCACTACGACGGCGGCGACCTGGCCACCTACGGCCGCATGGTGGAATCGCTGGACGCGTCGATCGGCCGCGTACTGCAAGCGCTGGAGCAGAAGGGGCTGGCCGACAACACCATCGTCATCTTCACCAGCGATAACGGCGGCGAGCGCTTCTCGAAAACCTGGCCGCTGACGGGGCAGAAGACCGAGCTGCTGGAAGGCGGCATCCGCGTGCCTGCCATCCTGCGCTGGCCGGCGAAAGTCAAAGCGGGGCAGGTCAGCGAGCAGGTGGCGATCAGCATGGACTGGCTGCCGACCCTGCTGGCGGCGGCGGGCGGCGCACCCGATCCGGCGTACCCCGCAGATGGCCAGAACCTGCTGCCGGTACTGCTGGGCCAGTCGCAGAACAATGAACGCACGCTGCTGTGGCGCTACAAGGCCAATGCGCAGCGCGCGATCCGCTCGGGCAACTGGAAGTACCTCAAGATCGGCAAGAACGAGTTCCTGTTCGATGTCGTCAAGGACCAGCGCGAGCGGGCCAACCTGGCCAAACGCCATCCGGACGTGTTTGCCCAGCTCAAGTCGCAGTGGGAAGCCTGGAACAAGGACATGCTGCCGATTACTGCCGATGTCCGTACGCACGGCGTCAGCGGCCCGGTGCAGGCCGACCGCTACGGCGTGCCGGCCAACGGCAGCGTGCCGGACTGAAAACGAGAAGAGCAACAATTTGGTTGCTCTTTTCTGTTTTTGGGCCTAAGATGATCTCGCAACCATTTGGTTGCTCTTAACCGTGAGGAGATCATCATGCAGCATTTCCAGCATTCCATTCTGATCGACGCCACGCCCGCCGCAGTCTATGCCGCGCTGACCACGCTGCATGGCCTGCGCGGCTGGTGGAGCGAGGACTGCGACAGCGACGGCGACACCATCCACATGCGCTTCGGCCAGGTCCACAAGGACTTCTGCGTTACGTCCGCGCAGCCGGAGCGCGAGGTGCGCTGGCTGTGCTCGTCCACGCCCGGCGAGGCGCGTTGCACGGATGAGTGGGTGGGCACCGAACCGGTTTTCCAGCTGCAGCGCGCAGGGCAGGGCACGCGTCTCGATTTCGAACACCTGGGCCTGACGCCGGCACTGTCCTGCTATGCCATGTGCGAACAAGGTTGGCACCAATATCTGGAAAGCCTGCGACAATATGCCGTCACGGGCCGCGGCGCGCCCTATCCACTTGCCACTGCGGAGGCATCAGCATGAATCAGGCATCCAATACCGACCAGATCGAGCGCAGCATCCTCATCAACGCATCGGCCGAGCGCGTCTGGCGTGCGCTATCGACGCCGCAAGAGTTCGGCGCCTGGTTTGGCGTCAAGCTGGAGGGCGAGCAGTTCTCGCCTGGCCATCATGCGCGCGGGCCGATCACCATTGCTGGCTTTGAGCACGTCATCTTCAACGCCTGGGTAGAACGCATGGAGGCGCCATCGCTCCTGTCCTACCGCTGGCATCCCTACGCGATTGACGCCGAAGTGGATTACTCGGGCGAGGAATGCACGCTGGTGACGTTTACGCTGCAGCCCAGCGGTGATGGCGCCACCTTGCTGACGGTGGTTGAATCCGGCTTTGACAAAGTACCAGCGCATCGCCGTGCCGATGCGTTCCACATGAACAGCAAGGGCTGGGAAGGCCAGTTGCGGAATATCGAGCGCTATGTCACCCAATAAAAATCTGGTTCCTGAAAAGCTGGCGACCGTGTTTGCCGCGCTGGGCGATCCGACGCGGCTGAAGCTGGTTGCCGTGCTGTGCGCGGGCGGGGCGTTTTCCATTGCCCAGCTCACAGCCGGCACCGACATCAGCCGGCAGGCCGTCACCAAGCATCTGCAGGTGCTGGCCGATGCGGGTGTGGTGGGTGACCTCAAGCAGGGGCGCGAACGCCTGTGGCAGCTGGAGCCGGATGCCATCGCCGAAGCACAGCACGCGCTGGCGCGCATCGGCCAGGAGTGGGAACGCCGCCTGGGCCGGTTGAAAGCGTTGGTGGAGAATTCGCCCGATTAAGCCTGCTTGAGCAATCGGGTGGCCATGTCGTCGATTTCTTCCCGCATCGCGAGTGGCGCCAGCCAGCTTGGCGGGATTGCCTCGATGCCGTAGTACGCGCCAGCAAGCTGGCCGGCAATTGCAGCAGTGGTATCAGCGTCTTCGCCCAGATTGGCGGCGCGCAGTACCGCCGCCTCAAAACTGCCGGTGGTGAAGAAGCACCACAGTGCGGCTTCCAGGGACTGTACGCAATACCCCGTGCCGCGGATGTGTTGTTCGGTTTTGGCCAGGAAGGCGCCACTCGCGAGTTCTGTCACTTTGGGTTCGGACGGCGTGTACCGGACGCGCTCCAGTAACTGTTCTTTGGGCGACCCCGCCAGTATGTGGTGCAGCAGGGCGGCAAGCAACTGGCAGCTTTCCACGGCCTCCGGCGCGCCGTGGGTGGTGCGCGAGCTGTCGGCGGCGTAGCGCAGCGTGGCATCGACATCAGGGTAGGCAAACAGCACGACTGGCGCCAAGCGCATCAATGAGCCATTGCCGGCAGTGGCCGGTGCGGTTGAGCCGCTATAGGGCTGGCCGGTCGCCAGAAAATTCTCAAGCGCGATGCGTACGGTTCCGCCGATGTCAAAGCAGTCGCCCGTCGAGCTGAGATAGCCCCATTGCCACCAGTTTGCATAACGGACCATCTGATCCGCCGGATCGAAGGCATTGTGGGTCAGCAGGCTTTCTGCCAGGCAGAGCGCCATCGAGGTGTCGTCGGTCCACTGTCCGGGCTTCAACCCGAAGGGGCCGCCACCAGCCATGCCGGTGACAGGGGCGAAGCTGCCGCGAGGGGAAAACTCTACCGTGGTGCCAACGGCATCACCGCAAGCCAGGCCGAGCAAGGCTCCCCGGTAGCGGCCCAATAAATCCGGCTGGTTCATGGCTGCTTGTGATAGTGGATGTGCATGTCGAATTTCCAGGTCAGCAGCCGCAGCAGCGTGATGGAGGTGGCGCTGGTCCAGAGGGCGAAGTCGTCGGAGACGTCGGTATATTGCAGGCCAATGTACATCCACGCGCCAAAGAAGGCGCAGATGGCGTAGGGTTTGCCATCGCGGAACACCATCGGCACTTCGTTGCACACGATGTCGCGCAGTACGCCGCCAAAGATGCCGGTAATCACGCCCATCATGGAGGCGATGAAGATCGGCATATTGGCCGCCAGCGCCTGCGAGGCGCCGGCCACGGCAAACAGGCCGAGGCCGATGGCGTCGGCCACCACAATCACGCGTTCGGAAATGATCTGCTTCACGGTCCGCATCAGCGGCGTGGCCAGCAGGGCCAGCACGAAGATCAGGATCGCATATTCCTGGTGCATCACCCAGAACAGCGGGCGCTTGTCGAGCAGGATGTCGCGCAGCGTGCCGCCGCCAAACGCGGCAATGAAGGCCACCGTGAACACCCCCACAATGTCCATGCGTTTGCGGCGCGCTTCCACGAAGCCCGATAGCGCGCCCACCAGTATCGCCACGATTTCAATGACGGTGATCAGGGAGACGTGTACCGGAACGTGCTTCATCTAAGCTTATGGACAAGGTTGCAATGAGCATAGGTTAACATGGCGACCCTCAAGTCCGGTAGGGGTGTTGCATCATATTAACGTATTACTGGTCTTAAACAGCAGTTCGCGCACCCAGTGGTGGGCCGGATCGTGTTCGCTGCGCGCGTGCCAGGCGGCGATTTTGGTGAAGCCGGGGATGGCCAGCGGTGGTTCGAGGATCGCCAGCCCCTGGGTGGTGGCCGCCAGCTTGCGCGGCACCACGGCGATCAGGTCGCTCACGCGCAGGAAATCCTGCAGGATCAGGAAGCTGGCCACGGACAGCGCAACATGGCGTTCGCGGCCGATCGCGGCCAGCGCCTTGTCGGTGACGCCGGCAAACGGGCTGCCGCTGTAGGACACCAACGCATGTTCAAGCGCGCAAAAGCGGTCTAGCGACAGCGGGCCGGCCGCATCGGGGTGGTCGGCGCGCAGCACGCAGACGAAGTCTTCTTCAAACAGCACGCGGGTATGCAGGTCCGGCGTCGCGCTGGCGGGCGTAATCAGGGCGAGGTCGATATCGCCGCGCTCCAGTTGCGCGTGCAGGCTGGCTTCCGCCGGCGTGACCACGATGCGGATGCCTGGCGCCTGCCGCCGTATCGCGGACAGCAAGGGCACCATCACCACGCGCAGGGCGTAGTCGATGGCGGCGATGGTCAGCGTCATGCTGGCGGTGGCCGGATCGAAGCCTTGCGGCTGCAGCATGGATTCCACTTCCGCCAGCAACTGCTTGACCGGTCCGGCCAGCGTGGCGGCGCGCGGCGTCGGCACCATGCCGCGCTGGGCACGGACGAAGAGCGGATCATCGAAGTGTTCGCGCAAGCGGGTCAAGATGCCGCTGACCGCTGGCTGGGTCAAAGACAATCGGCTGGCGGCGCCCGTGACGCTGCGCTCGTCCAGCAGGGCATCCAGCGCCTTGAGCAGGTTGAAGTCGAAGGTTCTGATATCAGCTGGCATGATGGCTCGGATAAAAAAGATCGATTGGATTTATTTTAGTCCAGACCGCATCATGGTGTTCATCGAAAGGAGCCATTATGAGCAATCTATTTACACCATTTACCCTGAAAAGCATCACCCTGCGTAACCGGATCGCCGTGCCGCCGATGTGCCAGTACAGCGCTGTCGATGGCCTGACGAACGATTGGCACCAGGCCCATTACGCCAGCATCGCGCGCGGCGGTCCTGGCCTGGTGATTGTGGAGGCCACCGCCGTCGCGCCGGAAGGCCGCATCAGCCCGGGATGCCTGGGCTTGTGGAATGATGCGCAGGCCGCAGGCTTGGCGCGTATCGCGGCGTCGATCAAGGCTGGCGGCGCGGTGGCGGGCATCCAGCTCGCGCATGCGGGCCGCAAGGCCAGCGCCAACAAGCCGTGGGAGGGCGATGACCATATTCCCGCTGGCGATGTGCGCGGCTGGGACATCATCGCGCCATCGGCGCTCGCTTACGGCAAGCACCTGCCGAAGGTGCCGCAGGCGATGTCGCTGGAGGATATCGCGCGCGTCAAGGCGGATTTTGCGGCCGCTGCGCAGCGCGCGCTGGACGCCGGCTTTGAATGGCTGGAGCTGCACTTCGCGCACGGTTATCTGGCGCAGAGCTTCTTTTCGGCAGCGGCGAACCAGCGTAGCGACGCCTATGGTGGCAATCTGCAAAACCGTAGCCGGTTTATTCTGGAGACGCTGGCGGCGGTGCGTGCGGTCTGGCCGGAACATCTGCCACTGACGGCACGCTTTGGCGTGGTGGAGTTCGACGGCCGCGACGAGCAGACGCTCAAGGAAGCCATCACGCTGACAAAGGCCATGCGGGAAGGTGGACTGGATCTGCTGAATGTGAGCGTCGGTTTTTCAACGCCGGACGCGAATATTCCATGGGGATCGGCGTTCCTGGCGCCGTATGCCGAGCGCGTGCGCTGCGAGGCTGGCTTGCCGGTGGCGTCGTCGTGGGGCATCGACGATCCGCATGTGGCCGAACGTGTGGTGGCGGATGGGCAGATGGATCTGGTGATGGTGGGCCGCGCTTTCCTGGCGAATCCGCATTATGCCTATCACGCGGCGCTGGCACTGAAGAAAGAGCGGCCGTCGTGGACGCTGCCAGCGCCGTACGCGCACTGGCTGGAGCGCTACCAGCGTTGAACCCCACCACCGTAAGAGGGGTCTGACCCCGTACGGGGTCAGACCCCGCGACTGATCGCCGTGCGGGTTTAGCGCGTAGGCTGGAGGGCGGCGCGCAGCAAAACGATCAAAGCGCCTTCGCCCCCTTCATTGTTGCGCGCCTGGCAGAAGGCGACCACGCCTTTTTGCACCAGCCAGCTGTGCACCATGGATTTCAGCACCGGCTCCTGGCCGCGCGAACCAAAGCCGCGGCCATGGATCACGCACACGCAGCGGTGGTTGCGCTGCTGCGCTTTGGTCAGGAAGTCACCCAGCGCATCGCGCGCCTGATCGCGGTTCATGCCGTGCAGGTCCAGCTCGTCCTGCACCGGCCAGTGGCCCTTGCGCATTTTCTTCATGACATCCGGACCCACGCCCGGCGCCGAGTAGTTCAGCGCCGGATCGTCTTCCAGATAATGATCGACTTCAAACAGGTCAGACAGCGACTCGCGCATGACGGCGGCGTCATCCTCGGCCTGCGTCAGCTTGCGGGCTGGCGCGGTGGCGGCGGGGGCGGCCGACTTGGCCGTGGTTTGCGGCACATAGCGGTCCGACACCGGCATGCGCTTCACGCCGCCCAGCGCGGTCTGGAAGATATTGGCTTCCACCACCTGCTTTTTCTCCTGTTTGACGCGCTCCTTCTCGGCGATGGCGCGCGTCTCAGCCTGCTCCTTGAGCTGCTTGCCCAACGATTTCAGGTCTGCGAAGTCTTTCATTGCAATTACTCCTGACCTTCGAGGTAGCGCTGGGCGTCCAGTGCGGCCATGCAGCCGGTGCCGGCGCTGGTGATCGCCTGACGGTAGATGTGGTCCTGCACGTCGCCGGCCGCAAACACGCCCGGTACGCTGGTGGCGGTGGCCATGCCTTCGGTGCCGGTTTTGGTCTTGATGTAGCCGTTGTGCATGTCCAGCTGGCCTTCGAAGATGCCGGTGTTGGGCTTGTGGCCAATCGCCACGAACAGGCCGTGCACAGAGACGTCGGTGATGGCGCCGCTTTCGGTCGACTGGATCTTCACGCCGGTGACGCCGCCGTCATCGCCCACTACTTCGTGCAGGGTGTGGTTGTACTTGATCTCGATCTTGCCTTCGGCGACCTTGGCGTTCAGGCGGTCGATCAGGATGGCTTCGGCGCGGAACTTGTCGCGGCGGTGGATCAGCGTGACCTTGGTGGCGATGTTGGACAGGTACAGCGCTTCTTCCACGGCGGTGTTGCCGCCGCCGACCACGGCCACTTGCTGGCCACGGTAGAAGAAACCGTCGCAGGTGGCGCAGGCAGATACGCCCTTGCCCATGAACGCGGTTTCCGACGGCAGGCCCAGGTACTGCGCCGAGGCGCCGGTGGCGATAATCAGCGTATCGCAGGTGTACTCGTGGCTGTCGCCGATCAGGCGGATCGGTTTTTCCTGCAACTTCACCGTATGGATGTGGTCAAACACGATGTCGGTGTTGAAACGCTCGGCGTGCTGCAGGAAACGCTGCATCAGGTCCGGGCCTTGCACGCCCATCGGGTCGGCTGGCCAGTTTTCGACGTCGGTGGTGGTCATCAGCTGGCCGCCTTGCTCGACACCCGTTACCAGCATGGGCTTCAGATTGGCGCGGGCAGCGTAGATGGCGGCGCTGTAGCCGGCAGGGCCGGAACCGAGGATCAATACGCGGGCGTGTTTAGGAGTGGTCATGGCAGGCTTCTTAATATGTTGGATTAATCCGAATGTGGGGGCGCACGCAAGGGCAGCAAGGGGATGCCGCTATTGCAATTGCGCAAGCAATACAAGATTATAGAGCAAGCAGGGAATCAGGACGAATCGTGGGGCCGGATGTTGCCCTTATGCCTTAGAATACCGGTATAGGAATATTTCCTGACCGCTAACATTGCAACACCTTGATACCTATGAGCAGTAAAAAAGTTCAGGAACGTGCGCCGCGATCCAACGCGGCCGGCGCTTCCTCCTCATCTGGCTACACCCGCACGCCGACCGAGCGCCAACCTTTGCCTAACCGGCTGGTAAGGCTGCTGTCGGAAGCGCGCTGGCTGGCGCTGGCCGTGCTGGGCGTGTACTTTGTCCTGATCCTGGCCAGTTACAGCAAGATGGATCCGGGCTGGTCGCATGAAACGCTGGTGCCGCAGGTGCATAACCTGGGCGGCCGCGCGGGCGCCTGGCTGTCCGATCTGCTGTTGTATATTTTTGGCATCTCCGCCTGGTGGTGGGCGTTCTGCCTGCTGCGCGTGGTGTGGAAGGGCTACCGCGGCCTGACCCATAAATATGTGCTGTCGACCGAGCCGGAGCCCGAGCATGCCCAGGAAGGGCTGATCCGTGCGATCGGCTTTGTGCTGCTGTTCATTGGCAGCGTGGGGCTGGAGTTCCTGCGCCTGCGCACCTTGACCAGCCATGCCCAGCTGCCGCGCAGCTCGGGCGGCGTGCTGGGCGAGCTGATCGGCCATTCGACCCACGTTGCGTTTGGCTTTACCGGCGCCACGTTGCTGCTGTTGCTGCTGTTTGGCCTGGGCTTCAGCCTGTTCTTCCATGTGTCGTGGATGGCGGTGGCCGAGCGTATTGGCGGCGGTGTCGAGAACGCGATTGACTGGTTTGTGCAGCGTTATCAGTACCGTGAGGACCGTCGCCAGGGTGAGGTGGCTGCCGTCAAGCGCGAGGAAGTGGTGGTGCATGAGCGCGCCAAGCACGTGGAGAAGCATCCGGTGGCCGCGCCGACCATCAAGGTCGAACCGCAGGTGGTCACCGTGGTCAAGTCCGAGCGTGTGGAGAAAGAGCGCCAGGCCAACCTGTTCCAGGACTTGCCGGCTGGCGATGGTCACCTGCCGGCGCTGTCGCTGCTGGATGAAGCCGCCGAGACGCAGGAAACCATCCCGATCGAAACGCTGGAATTCACCAGCCGCCTGATCGAGAAGAAGCTGTCCGACTTTGGCGTGGAGGCCAAGGTGGTGGCGGCTTATCCCGGCCCGGTGGTGACGCGCTACGAGATTGAACCGGCGACCGGCGTCAAGGGCAGCCAGATCGTCAATCTGGCGCGCGACCTGGCGCGTTCGCTGTCGCTGACCTCGATCCGCGTGGTGGAGACTATCCCGGGCAAGAACTACATGGCGCTGGAGCTGCCAAATCCGAAGCGCCAGATCGTGCGCCTGAGCGAGATCGTCGGCTCCAAGGTCTACAACGACAACGCTTCGCCGCTGACCGTAGCGCTGGGCAAGGACATCGCCGGCAAGCCGGTGGTGGCCGACCTGGCCAAGATGCCGCACTTGCTGGTGGCAGGTACCACCGGTTCCGGTAAGTCGGTGGGGATTAACGCGACCATCCTGTCGCTGCTGTACAAGTCCGACCCGCGCGATGTCCGCATGATCCTGATTGACCCGAAAATGCTGGAGATGTCGGTGTATGAAGGCATTCCGCACTTGCTGGCGCCGGTGGTCACCGATATGCGCCAGGCCGGCCATGCGCTGAACTGGGCGGTCAACGAGATGGAGCGCCGCTACAAGCTGATGTCCAAGCTCGGCGTGCGTAACCTGGCCGGCTACAACGCCAAGATCGCTGAAGCCAAGAAGAAGGAAGAACACATCCCGAATCCGTTCAGCCTGACGCCGGATTCGCCGGAGCCGCTGGAAAAACTGCCGACCATCGTCATCATCATCGACGAGCTGGCCGACCTGATGATGGTGGTCGGCAAGAAGGTGGAAGAACTGATCGCCCGTATCGCGCAGAAAGCCCGTGCGGCCGGCCTGCACTTGATTCTGGCAACGCAGCGCCCATCTGTGGATGTGATTACCGGCCTGATCAAGGCGAACATCCCGACCCGTATCGCGTTCCAGGTCTCGTCGAAGATTGACTCGCGTACGATTCTGGACCAGATGGGCGCGGAAGCGCTACTGGGCATGGGTGACATGCTGTACATGCCGCCGGGCACCGGTCTGCCAGTGCGGGTGCACGGTGCATTCGTGTCTGATGACGAGGTGCACCGCGTGGTCAAGCATTTGAAAACCACGGGTGAACCGGATTACATCGACGGCATACTGGAAGGCGGTACGCTGGAAGGTGAGGGCGGCGGCGCTGACGGTGCGCCAGCCGGCGAAGGTGGCGGCGAGGCCGATCCGATGTACGATCAGGCCGTGCAGGTAGTGCTGAAAAACCGCCGCGCCTCGATCTCGCTGGTGCAGCGTCATCTGCGCATCGGCTACAACCGCGCGGCGCGCCTGCTGGAACAAATGGAAAATAGCGGCGTGGTTTCACCCATGCAGTCGAACGGTAACCGTGAGATTCTCGCTCCGGTCGCCAGTGCAGAATAAAAGGATAAACTGTATGACTCGTTTTAAATCGTTGAGCGTGCTGACCGCGGGCCTGCTGCTGGCAGGCGTTGCGCATGCGAGCGCGCTGGAGCAGTTCAAGTCCTTCGTCTCGTCCACCAAGGCAGCCAAGGGCGAATTCACCCAGCGCCAGGTGAAGAGCACCAATGGCGAGACGCCGAAAATCTCGAACGCGGCCAGTGGCTCGTTCGTGTTTGCGCGCCCAGGCAAGTTCATCTGGACTTACTCGAAGCCCTACGAGCAGGTGCTGCAAGCCGATGGCGACCAGCTGTTCATCTTCGACAAGGACCTGAACCAGGTCACCGTGAAGAAGCTGGGCGATGCGCTGGGCTCGTCGCCAGCGGCGATCCTGTTCGGCAGCAATGACCTGGAAAAGAACTTCACGCTGTCCGAAGGCGGCACGCGCGATGGCATGGAGTGGCTGAAAGCCGTGCCGAAAGCCAAGGACACCAGCTTCGAACAGATCAACATTGGCCTGCGCAACGGCTTGCCGGAAGCAATGGAACTCAAGGATTCCTTCGGCCAGACCTCGGTGCTCAAGCTCAGCAAGATCGAGAAAAATCCAGCGCTGAGTGCCACGAGTTTTAAATTCGTCATCCCCAAGGGCGCGGACGTATTCAATAATTGACCCGTTAATCACGGGGTATGACGCCGCAGCCGTGTGCGCTGCGGCGTTTTCCATTCAAGAACATGGCAGATTTATTTTCCACCGAACCGCGCCAGCCGCTGGCGGAAGCGCTGCGGCCCAAGACGCTCGACGAGGTTGTCGGCCAGCGCCATCTGCTGGGGCCGGGCAAGCCCTTGCGCCTGGCGTTTGAGTCGGGCCAGCCGCACTCGATGATTTTGTGGGGGCCGCCGGGTGTCGGCAAGACCACGCTGGCGCGGCTGACCGCCAAAGCCTATGACTGCGAGTTCATCGCCTTGTCCGCCGTGTTTTCGGGTGTGAAGGATATCCGCGCCGCGATGGAGCAGGCGCAGCACAATCTGGACATGGGCAAGCACACCATCCTGTTTGTCGACGAGATCCACCGTTTCAACAAGTCGCAGCAGGATGCGCTGTTGCCGTATGCCGAGTCCGGCCTGGTCACGCTGATCGGCGCCACCACCGAAAACCCGTCGTTTGAGGTGAACTCGGCACTGCTGTCGCGCGCGCAGGTGTATGTGCTGAAGTCATTTGATGAGAGCGAGCTGCGCCAGATGGTCGACCGCGCGCGCGCCAAGGTGCTGACGCAGCTGGAATTCGATGACGCCGCGATCGATACCCTGATCGGTTACGCCGACGGCGATGGCCGCCGCCTGCTGAACCTGCTGGAAGTCACCGGTACGGCTGCCAACGCGGCCAAGACCAACAAGATCACTGCCGAGTTCATCCAGAACGCGCTGACCTTGAACGCGCGCCGTTTCGACAAGGGCGGCGATAACTTCTACGACCAGATCTCGGCGCTGCACAAATCCGTGCGCGGCTCGAATCCGGACGCCGCGCTGTACTGGCTGTGCCGCATGCTGGACGGCGGCGCCGACGCGCGCTACCTGTCGCGCCGCATCGTCCGCATGGCGTGGGAAGACATCGGCCTGGCCGACCCACGTGCCATGCAGATCGCCAACGATGCCGCCACCACCTACGAACGCCTCGGTTCACCGGAAGGCGAGCTGGCGCTGGGCCAGGCCGTGGTCTACCTGGCCATCGCCGCCAAGAGCAACGCCGGCTACAACGCCTTCAACGAAGCCATGGCCTTCGTGCGCAAAGACAAGTCGCGTGAAGTGCCGGTTCACCTGCGCAACGCGCCGACCAAGCTCATGAAGGAACTCGGCTACGGTCACGAGTACCGCTACGCCCACGACGAGCCGCATGCCTATGCCGCCGGCGAAACCTACTTCCCCGACGATATGCGCGAACCCGGCTGGTACCAGCCCGTGCCGCGCGGCCTGGAATCCAAAATCGCCGATAAAATGGCCTTCCTGCGCAAACTGGATGAAGACGCCGGCAAGTCGTAATGTTGTAAGATAAGACATTCGATAGTCCGCGTATTCAGAGGAGCAGCATGCAGCCGGCAAAGGTGGTCGACGGGGTCGATATTTACATAGAAGGTGAGGGCGCCGAGACGATCATCATGATCCACGGATGGCCGGATACCTACCGCGTGTGGGATGCGCAGGTGGCGGAGCTGAAACAGCGCTACCGCTGCGTACGCTTCACGCTGCCAGGCTTCGATATCACCAAGCCGCGCCGTTCGTATTCGCTCAATGCCATGCTGCGCGTGCTGCTGCACATCATCAACAGCGTGAGCCAAAAGCAGAAGGTGATCCTGATGCTGCATGACTGGGGCTGCGTGTTTGGCTACGAGTTCTATATGCGCAACAAGGCGCTGGTATCGGCCATCATCGGCGTGGACATTGGCGATGCACAGTCGAAAGCCACCGCGCGCTCGCGCTCGGTCGGGCAAAAGATGATGGTCAGCGGCTATCAGAGCACGCTGGCGCTGGCCTGGGCGATCGGCGGGCCGGTGGGCAACCTGATGACGCGGGGCATGGTGAGTGCGCTGGGTGCACCCTCGCCCAAGGAATACATCAGCTCGGGTATGAACTTCCCGTATTACATCCTGACTGCCGGGGCGTCCGGCTCGTACAACTCACTGGTACCGTTCGTGCCGAAAGTGCCGATGCTGTTCATTTATGGCACCAACAAGCCGTTCATGTTCCATTCGCCGCAGTGGACGGAAAACCTGGCGGCCAAGGAAGGCTGCAAGGTGGTGGCGCTGGAAACCGACCACTGGCCGATGCTGCGCCAGCCAGAGCGTTTCAACGATATTGTTATTAGCTGGCTGGACAAACCCGCTGAAAATGATGAAACCGCTGAGGAGGACGCTGCATGAAACGCATCATAACCCCCATCGCTTGCATGATCGTGGCCGGCAGTGCTGTGGCCTTCCACGCCTTCGGGCCAAGCAATCCGGCCAGCCTGGTGCAGGGATGTATGCCGCTGGCTTATCCAGCCGAGTCGCTGAGCCTGCATGAAGATGGCAAGGTGAGCATGGCTTTGCTGATCGGCGCCCATGGTGAAGTCATGGACCGCAAGCTGACCCGGTCCAGCGGCCACCGCCGCCTGGACAATGCGGCGCTGGCTGGTATGGCGCAATGCCATTTCGAACCAGCCAAGGCCGACGGTGTCGCGCAAGAGAGCTGGCTTATGCTGGACTACGTCTGGAAACTGCCGGAGTAAGACCGGACTGAACTATCAGCGCAGGCGGATCGGCTTCTGGTACGGTGCAAACGGCGGTGGCGGCAGTTGGGCCGACGCATAAGCCTGGCGGAAGCATTCCGCTTTCTTGCCTTCGACGTCGGTCGTGGTGCGGGTGACTTTACCGGCCGCATCCAGCGTCAGCACGATCACCACCGGGTGCCGGGCGATGTCGTGGCAGTTGCCGCGCTCATCAAGCTTTTGCGCGTTATTGAAATTCAGCGAGACTTCCTCGTACTTGCTGGCTTTCTCATTCGGGAACTGGGCGTTGAACTTGTTCATCTCGACCGCAAAGTTCGGATTCTGCGGTGGCGTTGGTTCATCCTTTTGCCACGACGAACCGCCCATGGTCGAGCAGCCCGTTGCAATCATCATCACGGCAGCCGATGCGGCAATCTTCAGGGTATGGGTTTTCATTTTTTCTTCTCCTCGAAATTCGTACTGTTGAGTGCATCGTACAAATTTCGACGCGTTCGTGGCGCACGATTAGTTGCGTAGGAGAAATCCTACAGCGTGACGCATACCGGAACATGGGCCGCTTCCGGCGCCGGTTTTTTGCATTTCAGACCTTGTTTTGAGCGCTTCGTCGCATCCTTGACGCAGGTCAGAACGCCTTTAGGTACAGTACAACCATACCGCAGCACTCATCCAAACCGACACCTGAAGGAGTACATCATGAACATCGCTAAAAACATGGAAATCATCTTCGTTGCCGCCACCATCCTGGCCGGCGCCACCACCTTCGCCACGGCCGCCGACGACCGCGTTGACGTCGTGATGCCAGCCGACAAAGCTGCCGTCATCGCCAAAGCCGACGTCAGCATGCCAAGCGTGACGGTCAGCGCCAAACGCCTGACCGCCGCCGAAAAAGCCGCGCTGTAATCGTTACAGCCGGCGGGCTGCTCAAAACTCGCAAGGAAGTGGCTTCATCTTGGTACAATTGACGTTTTCGATACACCAACGGCTTTGTTCCCATGATTGATATCCAACTTCTCCGTAAAGATATAGCTAATGTCGCCGCGCGCCTGGCGACCCGCAAGTTCCAGCTCGATGTGGAGGCGTTCAACGCTCTCGAGTCGGAACGCAAAGCGATCCAGACGCGTACCGAAGAACTGCAAGGCAAACGCAACTCGCAGTCCAAGCTGATCGGCATGATGAAGGGCAAGGGCGAAGACACCACCGCTTTGATGGCGGAAGTGGCTGGTCTCGGCGACGAGCTCAAGGCCAATGAAGTGAAACTGGGCGAGCTGCAGGCCAAGCTCGGCGATTTCCTGCAAACCATCCCGAACCTGCCGCATGAATCGGTGCCCGCAGGTACCGACGAGAGCGGCAACGTGGAAGTCCGCAAAGTTGGCACGCCGCGCAGCTTTGATTTCGAGATCAAGGACCACGTTGACGTGGGCAGCCCGCTGGGTCTGGATTTCGACACCGCGACCAAGCTGACCGGCTCGCGCTTCTCGGTCATGAAAGGCGGCATCGCCCGTCTGCACCGCGCACTGGCGCAGTTCATGCTGAACACCCACACCGACGAGCACGGCTATACCGAGTGCTACACCCCGTACCTGGTCAACGCCGATTCGTTGCGCGGCACCGGCCAGCTGCCGAAGTTTGAAGCCGATCTGTTCTCGGTGAAAAAAGGCGGCGCGGAAGGCGAGGGCGAGCACTTCTACCTGATCCCGACTTCGGAAGTCTCGCTGACCAATATCGTGCGGGATGAAATCATTGCCGCAGAAGCCCTGCCGCTGAAGATGACCGCCCATACCCCATGCTTCCGTTCGGAAGCGGGCAGCTATGGCCGCGACACGCGCGGTATGATCCGCCAGCACCAGTTCGACAAGGTGGAAATGGTGCAGGTGGTGCATCCAGACCATTCCTACACCGCACTGGAAGAAATGGTGGGCCACGCAGAAACCATTCTGCAGCGTCTGGGCCTGCCATACCGCGTGATGTCGCTGTGCACCGGCGACATGGGCTTTGGCGCCACCAAGACCTACGATCTGGAAGTCTGGCTGCCGGCGCAGAACACCTACCGTGAAATTTCCTCGCTGTCGAACTGCGAAGCCTTCCAGGCGCGCCGCATGCAGGCACGCTTCCGCAATGCCCAGGGCAAGCCGGAACTGCTGCATACGCTGAATGGCTCGGGCCTGGCCGTGGGCCGTACGCTGGTCGCCGTGTTGGAAAACTACCAGCAGGCAGATGGCTCGGTGGAGATCCCGGCGGTACTGCGTCCGTACATGGGCGGACAAACGCATTTGAAAATGTAATTTTGCCCTTCCATTTTCTCAAGCACCTGCTATAATCTTGCCTTCTCGCAGCAGCAGGTGGGAAAACGGAGAGGTGGCAGAGTGGTCGATTGTACTTGACTCGAAATCAAGCGATGGGTCAAACCATCCGTGGGTTCGAATCCCACCCTCTCCGCCATTAGGCGGTTGTAAGAAAATTAGCGTCACCAGGAGAGGTGGCAGAGTGGTCGATTGTACTTGACTCGAAATCAAGCGATGGGTCAAACCATCCGTGGGTTCGAATCCCACCCTCTCCGCCAGTATTCAGCGAAAAAGCTCCCAAAAGGGAGCTTTTTTGTTTTCGGCCTAGAAACCCGTAGTTCTCACCGGAACTGCGGGTTTTTTATTTTTCGGGCTAGAATGCAGAAAAATTAACCTGGGAGATCTTATGAAGTTTGTCGCCGCATTTCTGACCTCTGCGCTGCTGGCTGGTGCTGTACACGCCGCCACGGCGAACCCTGACGCCACCCAGATCAAGGCGGCGCACGATCTGATGGCCGCCATGCAAGCCGAGAAAATGATGCGGATGACGGCCGGCATGAGCAAATATGCGTCGCCGGACCAGCGCAAGCAGGTCATGGACAAGGTCATCAAGCTGCAGCCGGAATTTGTCTACAGCAAACTGGCCATGCCAGTGGCCAAACTGCTGAGCACGGAGACCTCGCTGGAAATGACCAGGTTCTACCAGTCCAGCTACGGCCAGCGCGTGCTGCACGATACTTACAACAGCAGCGCCCAGCTGTATCCGACCCAGCCCAAGCCGACGCCGGCGGAACAGGCCGAACTCAAGAAGCCGGCCTATCTGAAAGCAGAGAAGGAATTCAAGGCCAATGAGCAAGCCATCAACCACGAAACCTTCGTGCTGCTGAAAGAAGTCATCAATGGTAAATAAGGGTTTGTGATCATCCGCCAGCTGGTCGCGGCGCTGCCCAAGACCTTCCAGCGGGCCGAGGTAAGGGCCTATTTCAAACACAATATGGGCAGTGATCCAGTGGCGTAGTCCTGGCCCCGAGATTAAAAGCGGCGCTGGAGGTTTAAGCGCCGCAGCATTTCTTGTACTTCTGGCCGCTGCCGCAAGGGCAGGGATCGTTACGGCCGGCCTTCGCCGCCTTCGGTTGCGGCGCATGGAAGAAGGCGTTGATCTGGATGACCGACGGCGTGACCTTGGCGGCATTCACTGGCGGCTGGAACGGCAGCAGCAAAGCTGGCTGCTGCGCACGCAGCGGCGCCCAGGCGTCGGTCGCCAGTTGCACCCCGGCCAGGAAGCCGGCGCTCCACGCGTCGGCAGTCCAGCTGCCGCCGCATTCGTAAATCGGCTCGAAGCTGGCGGGATCTTTCTGCATCCACTCGCGCATGTAGGCGTGATGACGCAGCACCAGTGCGGCTGCCTGTGGGCTGTCCTCGGCGCCACCCCAAACGTGGGGCAGCCATGTATCCTGCGCCAATTCGGCAGGCCCGACCACCAGCGCCGTCAGAAAGCCTTCCAGTCTGGCGACATCCATGGACTGCGGCCCGATGGCCGCCAGCAGGTCGTCTAGTTGATCGTATTCGTCGTCGTTGAGTGGGGTCGTGCTCATGGCAATGTGGCTGGCTAAAAGCCGCCATTGTACCGGCTTCACCTGGGGGCGTTCCGGTTTGGCCGGCAGCGTGTTGTTGAAACCGGGATTTTTATTTTTGCAAGTAGAAAAAAATGTCTACATTGTGAATAATGCGCTTTCCTTCATTACGGAATCACACCATGCTGAACAAGCTTGCTTTGACGGTGGCCTTGCTGCCGTTTGCTGTCCACGCGTCCAACCTGCCGGACTATCCCTTCATCCATACTGCCGGCGAAGGCTTTGTGATGGTCGCGCCCGACATGGGGGAGATTGATTTCGACATCACGGCCTTCAATGCCGATCCCGCCGTGGCGTCGGCCACGGTGGCCGAGCGCGTCGGCCAGGTGCAGGCGCTGATGGTCGAGGGCGTAGCCAGCGCGGCAACGCGCGACGCGCGCAAGGAAATGCGCAGCGCCGAGGCGGATTATTCAGTGCGCAGTTCGGTCCATATCGTCGTCCGCGACATCAGCAAATGGCGGCCCATCATGCAGGCCTTGCTGGCCATGCCCAACATCGATCACATGTCGACCTCGTTTGGCCGCAGCGACCGCGAAAAAGCCGAACAGGAACTGACCGTGGCCGCGATCCGGGATGCCCAGCGCCGCGCCGAAGCGATGGCGTCCGGCTTCGGCAAAAAGGTGGGGGCGGTGAGCGCCGTCTCGTCCGGCCAGCTGCGCAATCTGACCAATGCCGTCGGCCTGATGCCGGGCGACCTGTACTTGCGCAACCGTAGCGTGGATGCGCCGTCGGCCGACAAGGATTTCCTGGCAACGGAAGTGCTGCGCTGGTCGCAAACCGTGGATGTGATCTTCCGCATCAAATAAGCCGGTACTGGTCTGCGTGTGCTGGCGCACGCAGGCCGCCAATTGCGCCTTGTATCTGGCTCTGCATCCCCAACACTGAAAGCAAGTTCACCAGAAAGGGAGCGCAGCATGCACATCAATCACCCGCGCTACGCGCACATCACGCCAGACCCGGAAACCCCACCGCCGCCACCGGAGAAAGATCCGCCGCCCGACAACAGCCCGCTGCCGGAACAGGCGCCGATTGAAGAGCCCGTCCCGCCCAAGCCACCGATGAAAGCCTGACGCTAAATGCCGCCATGTGTGCGCTGGCGTACCGTCCGTTGCGTGGAACGGACGGTATTCTGGTTCCACGCTCTGAATTGCCGTGAGAAAGTGTGAGAGTCGTTGCTCGGCGGATACATTTTATCCAATTTGTGTCGACCGTCACACAGGGGTCATGAAAGAGTTTCTATAATTTAGTCATGTCGTCGGTCTTCAGTCACGGAGAGCATCATGGGCAACTCTTTACACAATAAAATCTACCTCGGCCGCCGCAGCGTTGCCCTGAGCACCAAGCGTGTACAAGCCATGGTTTGTGTAGCGGCCTTCGCCAGCATCGGCCTGGTCTGGTTGCTGATCCGAGCGCTCCAGTAAGCGCTGTCTTTGCCATTGCACGGTGGCGCCCTGGCTTGCCGCCGGGCCGCCGTACGCGTACCATGAGGGCCGCAAGCAGTCTCTTATGGAAAAAATGGCAATGAAGAACGAAAAATTCACGCAAGACGAATACGACGCCCTCAACGAAGTCAAACGCGGCATCAAGGGCGATCGCGTCAGTGCCTGCGTCGGCCGCAACAGCAAACGCCTGTCCGGCCTTAAACTCATCAGTATCGCCCGCAATGGCCACATCTCGCTGACCGACAAGGGCGAGCAGACGCTTTTCCTGCGCCGCTGCGTGCTGGCGCTGCAGGCCTTGGCGGCGCAACCGGGCAGCGCAATCGACGCCGACGTCGCGCTGTTCCTCGGCAAGAAATCCCACATCAGCGAGCGCACCGAAGGCGGCTTCGACATCAGCGACAAAGGCCGGGAGTCGCTCGCGGACATCATCAGCCAGGGCTTCTGATCAAAAACGCTCCTACGGAGCGTTTTTTTTCTGTAATGTAGCGTTTATCCATAGCAAAAAAACACTCTGCGCCCGCCATGAGATTCAAGACGCTGCAAAAGTTCCGCAAACTGTTCCGTGTGCTGGTGGCGGCCGTGGTGGTGGGACTGCTGGTGATGACGATTTTTGTGGGGCATGTGCTCAACAAGAGCCGCATGCGCTATTACGCAGCGGCCGAAGAAACCTCCCACAACCTCGCCATCGCGCTGGAGAATTTCCTCCATTCGCATTTTCAGGAAGCCGACCTGGCGATGCGCCGGGCCGACCTTGAATTCCGCACCATGCACGAGCAGCATCGCTTTGACGATGCCCAGTTCAGCGCCTATCTGCGCGGCCTCAAGGAACGCCTGCCGCACGCGCAGGCGGTGCGCGGGTCCAATGCGAAAGGCCTGGTGGTGTATGGCGAAAACGTCGATCCGGGCCATCCGCAAGACCTGACCATCCGCGAGTTCTACAACCGTGTGCAGACCGAGCACCAGCTGATCTTCGGCATCCCGGTCAAGTCGCGCATCAGCGGCGAGTGGGTGCTGCCGCTGGTGTATCCGCTGACCTTGCCGAACGGTGAATTTGGCGGCACCTCCTATGTGCTCATGAACAGTTCGCGCATCACGGAAGCGTTTTCCGCGCTGAACGTGGGGCCGCATGGCTCCATCGTGCTGCTGGACGAGCGCAAGCGCGTGCTGCACCGCTATCCGGAACTGGCCGATATGGCGTTTGGCAGCACGGTCAGGGTCAACGCCGTTACCCAGGCGCTGCTGGACGGCAAGCAGCAACGCGCCAGCTACACCGTGGTCAGCCCGCGTGACGGCCAGGAACGCACGCTGAGCGTGGAAAAAGTGGGCGCCTATCCGGTCTACGTTTTCGTCGGCCTGGCCAGCACCGATTTTCTGGCGCCGTGGTACCGCGAAGTGCGCAACGCGTCGATCTTTCTGGTGGTGCTGATCGGCCTCGGCGTGGCCTTGATTATGGGGGTGCGTTACGGCTTGCAGAAACAGTTCCAGATCCTCATGGCGCTCGGTGACGCCGACCGCGCCCTGCAAAATTCGCTGACCCAGCTGACCGCATCGGAATCGCGCTGGCGCTCGCTGACCGAAGGCCTGCCGCAAATGGTGTGGACCGCCACGCCGGAGCCGCGCATCGATTTCATGAGCCATCACTGGCAAGAGTTCAGCGGCATCCCCGCCGACCAGCTCATGGAATCAGGCGACTGGTCGCGCGTGATCCACCCGGATGACCGCGCCGCCGTGGCCGCCGCCTGGCAGCGCGCGCTGGCCGATGGCAGCCAGTTCCGCTGCGACTGCCGCCTGCGCCGCCACGACGGTGTCTGGCGCATCTTCGACAACCACGCGCTGCCGCAGCGCGACGCCGACGGCGCCATCGTCAGCTGGGTGGGCAGCAGCACTGACAGCACCGAGATGCGCGCCGCCCACGATGCGCTGTTGCAGGCCAAGGAGGCGGCCGACAAGGCCGGCCGCGCCAAGTCGGACTTCGTCGCCAATATGAGCCACGAAATCCGCTCGCCCATGAACGCGGTGCTGGGCATGCTGCAGCTGCTGCGCCAGACCCAGATGAGCGGGCGCCAGCAAGACTATGTCGATAAAGCCCATTCCGCCGCCAGCGCCTTGCTGGGGCTGCTCAACGACATCCTGGATTTCTCCAAGGTCGAGGCGGGCAAGCTGGCGCTGGACCCGCACCCGTTCCGGCTCGACAAGCTGTGGCGCGATCTGGCCGTGATCCTGTCGGCCAATGTGGGCAGCAAGAATATCGAGGTGCTGTTCCGTATCGATCCGGCGCTGCCGTCGCTGGTGGTGGGCGATGCCTTGCGTCTGCAGCAGATTTTGCTGAACCTGGCCGGCAACGCCATCAAATTTACCGAGCGCGGTGAAGTGGTGGTGTCGGCGCAGCAGGTGGCGCATAGCGAGCATAGTTTATCGATTGCGTTTGCCATCCGCGATACCGGCATCGGCATTGCGACCGACCAGTGCGAGCGCATCTTTGACGGCTTCTCGCAGGCCGAAGCGTCCACTGCGCGCCGCTTCGGCGGCACCGGTCTGGGACTGGCGATCAGCCAGCGCCTGGTGCGTCTGATGGGCGGCACGCTGCGCGTGGTGAGCCAGCTGGGGCAGGGCAGTGTGTTCGATTTTACGGTGGAGTTCGGCATTGCCGCGCAGCCGCCGGAATTCGTGCCGGTCACCGCCATGCCGCCACAGGATGCGCTGATGCGCGGCCTGTCCTGCCTGGTGGTGGACGACAACCCGGTGGCGCGCACGGTGCTGCGCGAGATGGCGAATTCCTTCGGCTGGCGCGTGGATGTGGCCGCGAGCGGCTATGAAGCGCTGGATGCGATCTCGGCGCAGATCGCGCGGCGCAAGGCTTACGACGTGGTCTTCATCGACTGGCGCATGCCGTCGCTGGACGGCTGGGAAACCAGCTGCCGCATCCGCGCGCTGGCGCCGGAAGGCAACACGCCGCTGATCGTGATGGTGACCGCGCACGACCGCGAGCTGCTGGCGCAGCGGCATCGCGAAATGGAACCGGTGCTGGATGGCTTTGTGGTCAAGCCGGTCACCGCGTCCATGCTGTTTGACGCGGTCGCCGATGCGCGCCTCGATCACCGCAAGCCGCTGCTGTCGGCGCTGGCGCCGTCACAGCGGCGGCTGGCGGGGCTGCGCCTGCTGCTGGTGGATGACAACCTGGCCAACCAGCAGGTCGCGGGCGAATTGCTCAGCAACGAAGGGGCGCAGATGGAAGTGGCCGGCTCGGGGCCGATGGCGCTGGCGGTCGTGACACGCCCTGGCCCGCTGCCGGACCTGATCCTGATGGACATTCAGATGCCGGAAATGGACGGCTACCAGACAACCAGCGCGATCCAGGCCAGGCTGGGCAAGGCGACGCCGCCCATCGTGGCGATGACCGCCAATGTGATGGCGTCGGACCGGCTGGCGGCGCTGGAAGCGGGCATGGCCGACCATGTCGGCAAGCCCTTCGATCTGGAACAGTTGATCGCAGTGATATTGAAGCACGCGCGGCATGGCGTATTGGCGGCGCAGGCGCAAGCGCCCGTGGCTGACAGTGTGCCGGCGCCAACCGCCATGGACGATGGCGCGGACGGCGCGTTGCCGGCGTCCGGCCTGAACAGCGCGGCAGCACTGAAACGTCTGGGCGGACTGGAATCGGTCTACATGATCGCGCTACGCAGCTTTGTCGCCGAAGCGGAGAAGCTGGCGCAGCAGTTGCAGACCGCGCGTAGCGAGCAGAACACCGAGGCGGCACTGCCCGCGCTGCATACGCTCAAAGGCCTGGCGGGCACGGTTGGCGCCGATCGGCTGGCGACGCTGACGCAGCTGGCCGAACGTGCCCTCAAGCAAGACGCCACGGCCTGGGCGCCGCTGGAAGAAGTCCTCGACGCCTGTCCCGCAGTCGCCGAGGATATCGAACACCTGCTTACCGGAAGCCGTCGGCGGTAATCTCCAGCTCCGTGACTTCGCCATAGGTCTTGGCGATGTCGCGGATGGCTTCCGCCTTACCAATCAGCACCGTCTGCAGGCTGGTGCGCGGGAAGTGCTTGTCGATGAGCGCCTTGGCTTTCTCCGGCGTCAGGCCGTCCACATCCTTGGTGAAGTTATCGATCTGCGCACGGCCCACCTGGTTGGCATACATGTCGCCAAGCAGGCCGGCCAGCTGCTCGCTGGTTTCGTAGCGCGGCGGGAACTGGCCCTTGACGTAAGCCTTGGCTGATTCCAGCGTAGCCTTGTCGATGCCCTTGTCCCACAGGCGCTGATAGGTCTTGTTGGCCAAGGCCAGCGCCGCTTCCGTCTTCGGCAGGGCGGTGAAGCTGCTGATGGCAAAGGTGCCGGTTTGCGACAGCGTTGCGAACTGGCTGCCGGCGCCGTAGGTCAGGCCGGAATTGACGCGCAGCTCGTCATTGAGCCAGGACGTGAAGCGGCCGCCCAGCACCGTGTTGACCACTTGCAGCGGCACGTAGTCCGGATCGTTGCGGGCAATGCCGGCGCCGCCGATCAGGAAGGTGGTTTCAATCGCATCTGCCTTGTTGACCAGCAGCACCCGCGCCTTGTCGGCCTTGACCTTGCCATTGTCTTGCGCGGCAGGCGCCGGACCGCTGGCTTGCCAGGCGCCGAACAGCGACTCGATCTGCTTGCGCATCTCGGCTTTCTGGAAATCGCCCACCACGATGATGGCGGCGTTGTCCGGGCGATAGTAGTGCTGGTAGTAGCCCTGCACATCGGCCTGCTTGAGCGCGCTCACACTGTTGACCGTGCCGCTGGCCGGAATGGCATACGGGCTGTCGCCAAACAGCATGGCGCGGTAGTAGGTTTGCGCGACATTGCGCGGCGATTCCTTGGCTTGCTTGAGACCGTTGACCTTGCGGTCGCGCAGCTTGCCCAGCTCCGTGTCGTCAAAGCTGGGCTGCTGGACGATTTCGGCAAACAGCGGCAGCAGGGCAGGCGCATCGGCCTTGGCGAAGTTGGCTTGCACCGTGCTCGACTCGGCGCCAGCGCCACCGGCGATGCGCGCGCCGCGATAATCGAACGCCTGGTCGATGGCGGTTTTGTTATGGGCTTTGCTGCCCAGCAGCAGGGCGTCGCCGGTCAGGTTGGACAGGCCCGGCTGGGCGCCGTCGTTGACCGCGCCGGCCTTGACCACGGCGCGCACCGAGATCAGCGGTACTTCGTGGCGCTCCATCAGGTAGACGGTGAGGCCGTTCTGCAAGGTGACGGTATCGAATTCGGGCAGGCGGAATTCCGCTGCGCCGGCCGTGGCAGCGCTGGCGGCCAGCGCCATGGCAATGATGGTCTTGTTCATATAATCAGTCCTCCTTCGCAGCCAGCACGCCAACCGTGCGCTGCGACTTCTTCAGGTATTTGGCGGCGACGGCCTGGATATCGGCCGGCGTCAGTTTCTCGTAGGCGGCCGATGCGCCGAACATCTTCTGGTAGTCGCCAAAGATGACTTCGTAGGTGCCCAGCTGCTGCGCCTTGCCGCTGATGGTTTCCTGTTCGCGGTACAGGTTGACGAGCTTCTGGTTCTTCACCTTTTGCAGCTCTTCCACCGTGACGCCGTCTTTGACCAGGCGATCCACCTCGGCCAGCAGCGCCTGCTCCAGCTGCGCCGGCGTGACCTTGGCAGTGGCCACCGCCGACAGGTACAGCAGGCCAGGATCGAAGCCGTCCATGCTCTCGGCGCTGACCTGGGTGGCCAGCTGCTTGTCGACCAGCGCCTGGTACAGGCGCGAAGTCTTGCCGCCGGCCAGCACGCCTTGCAGAACTTCCAGCGCGTAGTAGTCAGTGCTATTGGCGGCCGGGATCTTGTAGGCGATGCTCAGATTGGCCGAGGTGGCCGATTCCTTGGTCACGAACACGCGGCGCTCACCGGTCTGCGGCGGCTCCACGGTCCGCACCGCCGGCGGCAAGGGGCGCTTCGGTATGCCGCCAAAGTATTTGGTGGCCAGCTGCTTCACCTGATCCGTTTTGACGTCGCCGACAATTACCGCGACCGCGTTGTTGGGCGCGTAGTAGGTGCGGAAGTAGCGCTCCAGATCCTGCTGGGTCCAGGCCTTGATGTCGGACTCGTGGCCGATCACCGACCAGGAATAGGGATGGGCCAGGAAGGCCACGCTGTTCAGTTCCTCATGCAGCGCCCGCATATTGGAGTTTTCCAGGCCCGTGCTGCGTTCGGACAGTACCACCCCGCGCTCGCTGGCCACCATTTTCGGATCGATGGTCAGGTTGGCCATGCGGTCGCTTTCCAGCGTAAAGATGGTTTCCAGTGAGGAGGCCGGGAACCAGTCCTGGTACACGGTCAGGTCGTTGCTGGTGTAGGCGTTGTTGGCGCCGCCCTTGGCTTCCATGGTGCGGTCAAACATTTTTGGTCCGAATTTCTTCGAGCCGTTGAACATCATGTGTTCAAAGAAGTGCGACAGGCCGGTGATGCCAGGCGCCTCGTTGCGCGAACCGACTTTCCAGAAGGTGTACATGGTCGCGTTGGGAATGTCGTGCGATTCCAGTACCAGGAACTTCATGCCGTTGGACAGCGTGAACGTCTGTACCTGATCGGCGGTCAGCGCGGCTTGCGCAGTGGCGGCCATGCCCAGCATGATGCTGGCGGCCAGGGCTTTCCATTTCATGAGCACTCCTTCAAAAGTAAGAGCGCAGCATACACTTTTTGATAACTATTTGCGAATGGCAAGTTTAGCGGCTAGCATGTGATGAAACTAACAGGAGCCAGGCAATGGAAAAACCGATGAGCTGGGTGGCGCATGAACTTAGCATGACTGTGCTGATGACGCCCGATATGGCCAATTTCTCAGGCAACGTCCACGGCGGCACGATCTTGAAATACCTCGATAGCGTGGCCTATGCCTGCGCCAGCCGCTACTCGGGCAGCTATGTGGTGACGCTGTCGGTGGACCAGGTGATGTTCCTGCAACCGATCCACGTGGGCGAGCTGGTGACCTTCCTGGCGTCGATCAACTACACCGGCAATACGTCGATGGAAGTGGGGATCCGCGTGGTGACGGAAAACATCCAGCAGCGTCTGGTGCGCCATGCCAACAGCTGCTACTTCACCATGGTGGCGGTGGACTCGGAACGCAAGCCCGTCAAGGTGCCCGCGCTGGTGCCGGAAACCGAAGAACAGAAACAGCGCTGGGAGCAGGCCGTGCTGCGCAAGCAGGCACGCCAGATGGTGCACGGCAGCCGCAAGAAATGAAGCGCCTGATGGTGATGGCCGCCTGTGTCGCGGCAATGGCCGGCGCGCTGGCGGCGCAGCCGACCGGCAAGGAGATCATTGGCGATGTGAGCCGCATCGTCGCGCCCAACGGTGTGCAGGAAAACTTCAAGCTGCACATTGGCGGCATCGACCAGTGGATCTACACGCGCGGACAGGACCGCAAGAACCCGGTGCTGCTGTTTGTACATGGCGGACCGGCGTCGCCGAGTGCGCCCACCATGTGGATGTACCAGCGTCCGCTGGAAGAATACTTCACGGTGGTGAACTACGATCAGCGCGGCGCCGGCCGCACTTATCTGGACAACGACGTGGACGCCGTGCGGCCGACGCTGCGCATAGCCCAGTTCGTCGATGATGCGGTGGAAATTGCCCAAGCCATCTCCAAACGCTACGGCAAGCGCAAGGTGATCCTGGCCGGCCACAGCTGGGGCACGGTGGTGGCGATGCGCGCCGCGCTGGCCCATCCCGAACTGTTCCATGCCTATGTGGGCATCGGCCAGGTCATCAGCATGCTGGACAACGAAAAGGTCAGCTTCGACTTTGCCATGGCGCAGGCGCGCAAGGAGAACAACACCCAGGCGATCCAGGAGCTGGAGTCGATTGCGCCGTATCCGGGCAATACGCCGATCACGCGCGAGCGCATCGTTACCGAGCGCACCTGGGCGCAGCACTACGGCGGCCTGGCGGCTTACCGCAGCGACTTTGGCTACTACTTCAACGCGCCGCTGCTGTCGCCCGAGTATGACGACAAGGCAGAGCAGGCCATCGACAAGGGCAGCCTGCTGACGCTGGAACGCGTGCTCAACGAATGGCTGGAGGTGGACTTCAAGCCGGTCAGCAAATTCCCGGTGCCAGTGGTGATGTTCATGGGCCGCCACGACTACACCACGCCGTCCGGACCGACGGCAGCCTGGCTGTCGAAAGTGAAAGCCCCGTACAAGCGCGCGGTCTGGTTTGAACATTCCTCGCACCTGGTGCAGTTCGAGGAACCGGGCAAGACGCTGGTCAGCCTGCTGGAATACGTGCGTCCGCTGGCGAAGGACTGAACGCGGGATGGTCGGCAGCCTTTGCCGTGGGGGCTCAAAAGCCGGATAATAGCGGCTACATCATTTTGAGCACTATTTTGGAACACTCCCATGGAAATTAAGGTCAACTTTCTCGATAAGCTGCGACTTGAGGCTAAATTCGATGACTTCACGGTAATTGCCGACCAGCCCATCCGCTACAAAGGCGATGGCTCCGCGCCTGGTCCTTTCGATTACTTCCTGGCGTCGTCGGCCTTGTGCGCTGCTTATTTCGTAAAGTTGTACTGCAATACACGAAATATCCCGACCGAGAATATCCGCCTGTCGCAGAACAACATCGTCGATCCAGAAAACCGCTACAAGCAGATTTTCAAGATCCAGGTCGAACTGCCGGAAGATATTTCGGAAAAAGACCGCCAGGGCATCCTGCGCTCGATCGACCGCTGCACCGTGAAGAAAGTGGTGCAGGAAGGCCCGGACTTCATCATTGAAGAAGTGGCGAACCTGGATGCCGACGCCCAGGCGCTGCTGACGGTGACGTCGGACGCCGGCGCCAGCACCTACATCCAGGGCAAAGACTTGCCGCTGGAGCAGACCATCGCCAATATGTCGGCGCTGCTGGCCAGCCTCGGCATCAAGATTGAAATTGCCTCGTGGCGCAACATCGTGCCCAATGTGTGGTCGCTGCACATCCGCGACGCGCACTCGCCGATGTGCTTCACCAACGGCAAAGGTTCGACCAAGGAAAGCGCGCTGGCCTCGGCGCTGGGCGAATACATTGAACGCATCAGCAATAACCACTTCTACGCTGGCGCGTTCTGGGGCGAAGACATCGCCAACGCCGAGTTCGTGCATTACCCGAACGAGCGCTGGTTCAAACCGGGCCGCAAGGACAAGCTGCCGGAAGATATCCTCGATGAGTACACGCTGGAAATCTACAACCCGGATGGCGAGCTGCGCGGCACGCACCTGATCGACACCAATTCCGGCAATGTGGCGCGCGGCATCTGCTCGCTGCCGTTTGTACGCCGTTCGGATGACGAGGTGGTCTACTTCCCGTCCAACCTGATTGAAAACCTCTACGCCAGCAATGGCATGAGCGCCGGCAATACGCTGGCGGAAGCGCAGGTGCAGTGCCTGTCGGAGATTTTTGAACGCGCGGTCAAGCGCGAAATCCTCGAAGGCGAAATCGCCTTGCCGGACGTGCCGCAGGAAGTGCTGGCGAAATATCCCGGCATCGTGGCCGGCATCAAGGGTCTGGAAGAGCAGGGCTTCCCGGTGCTGGTCAAGGATGCGTCGCTGGGCGGCGTGTATCCGGTCATGTGCGTGACCTTGATGAACCCGCGCACCGGCGGCGTGTTTGCCTCGTTTGGCGCACACCCGAGCCTGGAAGTCGCGCTGGAGCGTAGCCTGACCGAACTGATGCAGGGCCGCAGCTTTGAGGGCCTCAACGATTTGCCACGCCCGACCTTTGCCAGCGAAGCCGTCACCGAGCCGTACAACTTTGTCGAGCACTTCATTGACTCGAGCGGTGTGGTGTCGTGGCGCTTCTTCAGCGCCAAAGCGGATTATGACTTCGTCGAATGGGACTTCTCGGGCCATGGTGAAAACTCCAATGCCGAAGAAGCCGCCACCTTGCTGGCCATCCTCGACGAGATGGGCAAAGAAGTCTACACGGCCGTGTACGACCAGCTGGGTGCGACCGCCTGCCGCATCCTGGTGCCGGGCTATTCGGAAGTCTATCCGGTGGAAGACCTGGTGTGGGACAACACCAACAAATCGCTGCTGTTCCGCGCCGACATCCTGAACCTGCATCGCCTCAACGACGAACAGCTCGAAGCGCTGCTGGACCGCCTGGAAAACAACGAGCTGGACGAGTACGGCGACATCGCCACGCTGATCGGCGTCGAGTTTGACGAAAACACGGAATGGGGCCAGCTGACCGTGCTGGAACTGCGCCTGCTGATTAACCTCGCCTTGCAGCAGTTTGAAGAAGCGCACGAACTGGTCGGCGCCTTCCTGCAGTACAACGACAACACCGTGGACCGCGGCCTGTTCTATCAGGCCTTGAATGCGGTGCTGGAAGTGACGCTGGATGACGACATGACGCTGGACGACTATGAAGTCAATTTCCGCCGCATGTTTGGCCATCCGCGCATGGATGCGGTGCTGGGTTCGGTCGATGGCAGCGTACGCTTCTACGGCCTGACACCAACCAGCATGCAGCTGGAAGGTCTGGACCGCCACCAGCGTCTGCTGGACAGCTATAAAAAGCTGCACGCAGCGCGCGCCAAGGCGGCAGCCAAATAAAGTCCGTCATCTAGGCGCTAGGCGGATTCAGCCGTGAGCATGGACTGAAACTCTGCGATGGTTTCTGGCGCGAGGCCAACCGCAGCAAACACGGCGCACGTAAAGCTGAGCGGCGCAGTGCCGGCTGCGGTGATGATGCCCTCGCTGGCCACAGCGCGCGGACTGGCCTGGTAAAGCGCGCCGCCGTGATAGCCCGCGGCATTGTCTTGCAAGAACTCGGCGCCGTTGGAGGTATGGGCAACGGTGTCGAGCAGGCCGGCGCGCGCCAGCGCCAAAGTGCCGCCACAAATGCCCGCGATGCCTGCGCCATTCGCGCGCGCAGTGCGCAGGAAGCTGTTCAGGTCCGGGGCATCCCGCTGTTCCCACAACGTGCCGCCGATGACGGCCACCACATCCGGCCGCCAGTCCAGGCATTGCTGCAGGCCGTCCTCCACCGTGACAGCCAGGCCGCCCATTGAACGAAACTGCCCTTGCCCCTGCATCGGCGTGAAAAACCGGGTCTCAATCCCGTAGTATGGCGCCGCCGTTCCGGCGATGAACGCATATTCCCAATCGGCGAAACCGGGCGTCAATATCAATCCAATGCTGGGCATTGCTGGCTTCCTTTCAATTGAACTGCATGGTTGTATAAAAAACACCATTATATTGGTGTTCGCTACCAATTTCTGTCAGGAGAGGTGCGCAGATGTCTCTTGCATGCTATCGACTGCGCGCGGCGATGGCGCTACTATCTGAGAACGGGACAAAAAGGAGGCCAGCATGGAGATGAAACGCATTAATGCGGGAAAACTGCGGGCCATCGGCTACGACGCGCGTGACAAAATGCTGCGTGTGGAGTTTGAAGACGGTACGGCCATGGACTATTCCGGCGTCGGCAACGAGGTGTGGCGCAAGCTGTCTACCTCCGGTTCAGCCTGGAGCTACTACCGTGACAATATCGAAGAAGAGTACACCGGCCGGCGCGGCGTGGTGCGCAAGCCCACCACGCGCGCCGACCTGGAAGACTTGTTCAAGCCGCCTGCCGACTAAGTCCGCGCTCCAGTGTTGACAGCAGCACGGCAGTGGTCATCAGCACCATGCCCGCGATCAGCGGCAGACGGGCGTCCTGCCCGATCAGCATGCCGGCCACGGCGGTGCCGGCGGAGCTGGAGGTGATCTTCATGGCCGCCACCCACAGGAAGATCTGGCCGCGCGCCATGGGCGGCGCATACTCGGTGCGTGCGGCCAGCGTGGCGGCAAAGAAAAAGGCGTTCACCGTGCCGGATAGCCAGAACAGGCCGACAGCCACCATCCAGTCCGGGCTCATCATGATGGCAAACAGGCCGCAGGCCGCGCCGAGCGCCAGCATCGTCATGAGCTTGTCCGGGCTGCCGCGCAGCGGCCGCAGCATCAGGCCCACCGATCCCGTCAGGTTGCCGATCCCGTAAGCGGCCGTCATGGCCGCCGCGCTGGCCAGCGGAATCCCTAGCATGCGCGTCATCTGCACTGCAGTGATCGGCAGCGCGGCCATGCTGAACGCCACCAGGCAAGTCATGTACAGCGTGCGCCGCAAGCGACCATCCTGCACGATCACGCCGATGGTGCGCCAGGCACCCGGCACCGCTTGCGGATTGCCGCCATGTTCAGGCGCGCTGTAAGGCAGCAGCATGACCAGGCCGGCCGCCAGCAGGGTGGCAAACGCCAGGCTCAGGCCGGCGTAGGTAGGCGAGGTCCAGGCCGAGACGGCGGCAACGGTGGATGCGCCCAGTGTGTTGCCGATGCCGTAAGTGGCAATGTCCCATCCCTGCGCGCGCCGCAGCGTACGTTGCTCTCGGCCGGCGATGGCGGGCAGGCGGGTGCTGATGCCGCCCGTGAGCAGCGGGCCGCACAGGCCGGCCGTCGCCAGCAGCAGCGCTGTAAGCACGACCGGAATCTGGCCGTAGCTGGCCACCGCGACGGCCAGGGCGATGGCATACAGCACACAGGCCGTGGCGATCACCTTGCGGCCATCGTCGGCGAGGTCGATGCGGCGCGCCACAAACGGCCCCAGCATATGTGGAGCGGTGAGGCAGGCGCCCAGCAAGCCGGCCAGGCTGCCGCCGTCGCCGTGCAGGGTGACCAGCAGCACGATCGCCACCACCGCGCCACCATCCGCCATGCGCGCCAGTGCGGCTGCGGCGACGTAGCGCGCCAGTGAGGTCCACGGTGGCGCGCTGGTGTTCATGCCAGCTCCAGCGTCTCGATCAGTTTGGCAAGCTCGGCGCGGTCGGCATCGACCAGGGCGGTGAGCGGCAAGGGCAGGCAAGGGTGCTGCACCAGACCCAGTATCTCGAGTGCGGTAGCGGTAATGCTCAGGCTGCCGCCGTGGCGGGCGATCAGGTCCCAGTACGGCCGCAGACGTTCAGACAGCTGCGTCGCAGCGTCCGCATGGCCGGCTTGCGCGGCGCGCGCGATGGCCAGCGTGGTGCGCGGGAACAGGCCGCCGATGACGGAGTACCACGCTTCGCAGCCCGCGTTCATGCCGGCCGCGCCAAACCAGTCGCCGCTGACGCCCAGCGTGACGCTGGCCGGGATCAGGGCGCGCAGGCGGGCCACGCGCTCTGCGGCTGCGGCGGGATCGGCCGGCACGCCGGGAATCTTGATCGAGCCGATATTCGGCAACTGGGCAATGCGGCCATGCAGCTCGTCGCTGAAGTTGAAGCGGGTGGTGCCGGGATTGTCGTACACGCACAGCGGGATCGACAGGTTGCGCGTGACGTTTTCGTACAGGCCATAGACTTCCTCCGCCTGCAGACTGTGGTACGAGACAGGCGCCAGCAGCACCGCGCTGGCGCCCGCCTTTTGCGCATCCTCGGCCAGCTCCAGCACATCGCGGGTGCGTAAGGCGCCGATGCCGACCATCACCGGCACGCCGTCCGCATATTCCACCGCCAGTTGCGCGGCGCGCGCGCGTTCGGCGCGTGTCAGGTAGGGATAGCAGCCGGTGGAGCCCAGCGCGCCGATCGAATCGACGCCAGCCGCGGCCAGGCGCCGCACCAGCCGGCCAAAGGCGGCTTCGTCCACGCCGGTTTCGTTCATCGGGGTGATGGGGAATGCGCTAAGACCGGAAAACATGGGCGAGGCTCCTGATAGGGTAGAATGTCTGATACATAATAACATTATGTCCTAGGACAATGTCAAAGATCTCTGGAACCACTGCAATTGAAATTGCCGACTGCATCCGTGCGCTAGTGCAAAGCGGCTACTATGCCCCTGGCGCCGCGCTGCCGCCGGTCCGTGAGCTGGCGGAGACGCTGGGCGTCAACCGCAACACCGTGGCTGCGGCCTACCAGCGGCTGACCAAGGCTGGCCTGGCCATCGCGCAGGGCCGCCTGGGCACGTCGATTGCCGCGCCGCCCGGCGCCGGCGAACAGGAAGGCATGAGCACCGACTCGCCGCTGATCGACCTGGCCCACGGTAATCCGAACCGCGACTGGCTGCCGGATGCGTCCACGCTGCTGGCGGGGCGTCCGCTCAAGTCGGCGCTGTATGGCGAGGCGGCGATCCTGCCGGAGTTGCGCGAATGTGGCCGCAACTGGTTTGCGCCAGACTGTCCGCCCGGCTGGGAGCTGGAACTGACGCACGGCGCGGTGGACGGCATCGAGCGCCTGGCGGTGGCCCATCTGGTGGCCGGCGACAAGGTGGCGGTTGAAGATCCGTGTTTCCTTGGCAGCATCAACGCGCTGCGCCTGGGCGGCATGCGCGCAGTGGGGGTACCGATTGACGAGGAAGGCATGCAGCCGCAGGCGCTGGCGCGTGCGCTGGAAGACGGCGTGCGCGCGGTGCTGCTGACGCCGCGCGCGGGCAATCCCACCGGCCACAGCCTGTCGTCGCGCCGCGCCGACGAGCTCAGGCGCGTGTTGTCCGCCTATCCGAATGTACTGGTGATCGTGGATGACCATTTCGCCTTGCTCACGGAATCGCCGTATTACTCGGTGATTCCCGCCAGCACCGCGCGCTGGGCCGTGCTGCGTTCCGTCTGCAAGGGGCTGGGGCCGGACATGCGCCTCGCCTTCGTGGCGTGCGATGCGGAAACTGCCACCCGCTTGCGCACCCGGCTGGCGCCGGGCATGACCTGGGTCAGCCGGCTGCTGCAAACCATCGTCGGCGCGTGTCTCGGCTCGGCCGAGGTGCGGGCGCAGATCGACGCCGCACGCGCAGCGTATGCAGCGCGGCGCACGGAAATGTGCGCGGCGCTGCAGGCGCAAGGCATCGCCGTGTTCCAGCCCAGCGGCGGCCTGAATGTGTGGATTCCAGTGGCGCGGGATGCCAGGGATGTCGCTTACGCGCTGGCCAGGAAAGGCTGGCTGGTGCGGCTGGGCAGCGCCTACGATGTGCAGGGCCAGTCGCAGGCGATCCGCGTCACGGTGTCCACGCTGGGGGACGGTCAGGCGCAGCAGTTTGCAAAAGACCTGGCGCACGCCTTGCGATCTGATTGAATCATCTGGGTGGCTGTGGTTTAATCAAAAGATCGTTGATCTCAGTGATTACCATGCACAGCGCCAGCCATCCAGACCCACAGCAACAGCAAGCCCTTCCTGCATACCGCGTCGAACGTTCCAGCGTACACGGCAACGGCGTATTCGCCCAGCGCGATATTGAGCCGGGAGAACGCGTGATTGAATATGCCGGCCGCGAGATCGGCTGGGACGAAGCGCAAGCGCGCGCGGACGCCCAGGGCGGCCCGCACAACCACACGTTCTTCTTCAGTCTGGCCAACGGCAATGTGATTGACGGCGGCGACCATGGCAACGAGGCGCGCTTCATCAACCATTCCTGCGAGCCCAACTGCGAGGCCATCGAGGAAGAGGATGGCCGCATCTTCATCTACGCGCTGTACGAGATCAAAAAGGATGAGGAACTCAATTATTCCTATCCGCTCATCTACGAAGGCCGCCACACGCCCGCCATCAAGCGCGCGTTTGCCTGCCGTTGCGGTGCGCTCAATTGCAGCGGCACCATGCTGGCGCCCAAGCCGCGCAAGCGCAAACCCAGGGTCAAGCCAGTGCCGCTTGCAGAGCTCGTCCCTGTTGCAGCAGTAGTTCAAAGTCCGCAACCGGTAGCGCTGGGCTGAAGTAGTAGCCCTGGATTTCGTCGCAGCCGCTGCGGCGCAGATAGTCCAGCTGGCTTTCGGTCTCCACGCCTTCCGCAATCACGCGCAGCTTGAGGTTGTGCGCCAGCGCGATGATGGAGACCACAATGGCCGCCTCGTCGCCGTCGATGATGTCACTGATGAAGGAACGGTCGATCTTGAGCACATCGATCGGGAATTTGCGCAGGTAGGAAAAACTGGAATAGCCGGTGCCGAAGTCATCGATGGACAAGGCGACGCCGAGCGCCTTGAGCTTGTGCAGCAGCTCCACCGCCTGCGCCACATCGCTCATGAACAGGCCCTCGGTGAGTTCGATGTCCAGGCAGGCCGGCGGCAGGCCGGTTTCCTGCAGCACGTCCGCAATCGAGGCCACCAGATGCGGCTCGCTGAACTGGCGCGGCGACAGGTTGACGGCCACGCGCAGCATGCCGTGGCCCGCATCCATCCACGCTTTCGCTTGCGCGGCGGCGGTGCGCAGCACCCAGGCGCCGATATCGACAATAAGGCCGGTCTCTTCCGCCAGGCCGATGAAGCGGCATGGCGCCACCATGCCCAGTTCGGGATGCTGCCAGCGTAGCAGCGCTTCCATGCCCACCACGCGGCCGGTCTGCAAATCCACCTGCGGCTGGTAGTGCAGCACCAATTCCTGCCGCTCCAGCGCATTGCGCAGCGCGCTTTCGATGCGCAGCCGCTCGCGCGCCTCTTCGTTCATGGCCGGCTCGTAGAACTGGGTATTGTTGCGGCCCAGCTTTTTGGCGCGGTACATGGCAATGTCGGCATGCTCGATGAGGCGCTGGGCCGGTGTGCCGTCGGCGCCGTAGATGGCCACGCCAATCGAGCACGTGACAAAAAACTCTTTGCCCTCAAGCATGACTGGCCGCGTAACGGCATGCATGATGCGCTGGGCAGCGTCGTGCGACAGCGCTTCCTCGGGATATTCGGCCAGGATGGCGACGAATTCATCGCCCGACAGGCGCGCCACGGTGTCGCTGTCGCGCACGCTTTCCTGCAGGCGCTGGGCGACGGTCTTGAGCAACTGGTCGCCGGCCTTGTGGCCGAGGCTGTCGTTGACGAATTTGAAGCGGTCGAGGTCGATCAGCATGACCCACAACGGTTTGCCGCTGCGGTTGGCAAACGCCACTGCCTGCGTCAGCCGGTCCTGCAGCAGGATGCGGTTGGGCAGGCCGGTCAGCACGTCGTGGTGGGCAATGTGCTGGATGCGCTGTTCGGCCAGCTTGCGCTCGCTGATTTCGGTGCCGGTGCCACGGTAGCCGCGGAACTTGCCGTCGCGGTCAAACACCGGCTCGCCGCTGGTGCTGAACCAGTGCACCTGGCCATCGGTGCCGGGCAGCGAGTACTCCAGATTGGTGAAGGGCAGGTGGGATTCCAGCGTGGTGCGGTGGTCGCGGCCCCAGCGGTTGTCCCACATCTCCGGATGCAGTTCCCAGCGCGTGCGGCCGAGGAAGCGTTTGGGGTCCTGTTTGCCTTTGTCGAAGAAGCCGCCTGTGATATTGATGAAGCGGAAGTTTTCATCCTGTTCCCAGTACCAGTCCGAAGACAGCGCCAGCAGGCGGCGGAAGCGGTGCTCGCTTTCCTGCAAGGCTTCCTCGGTGCGCTTGCGCGCGGCCACGTCTTCGGCCAGCTTGTCGTTGCTGAGCTTGAGTGCATGGGTACGTTCGTCCACCAGTTTCTGCACGCGCCTGGAACGTTGCGCCAGCGAGTTGACGAACGCCGTCGTGAGCAGCGTGAACAGCAGGCCGCCGATCAGCGTCGAGATGGAGCCCAGGTGCTGCGGCAGGAACGGGCGTGGCAGCGGCGTCACCAGCACGTGCCAGGATTTGCCGGCGGCGTGGAAGCTGCGGGTGTAAGGCTCGCGATAATCCACCGCCAGCCAGCGCTGCACCGCGTTGGGCGCTGGCAGCAGGCCGACTGGTTCGCCGCGGCTATAGATCAGGTTGGCGGCACTGAGGTCATCGCCTATGTAGACTTGCAGCATGAGCTCGCGGTCGTCGAGCAAGTCATTGGCCAGCAGGATTTTGTGGATCAGGTCGGCGGAGCGGATGACGGCGCTGGTGTTGCCGACCCAGGCCGCGCGGCGCCGTTCGATGGTGTTCAATTCCACACCCTGGCGGTAGACCGGCAGCATCATCACAAAGCCTTTTTGGGTGCCGCGTTCCTGCTGCAGCCGCATCAGCGGCGTGGTGCGGGCCTGGGCGCTGTCCACGGCCTCATTCATGACCCGCAACATCGGCGCGATCGAGGCCACATCCAGGCCGAAGGCGGGCTCGTTGCCTTCCAGCGGTTCCAGGTAGTCCACGATCACGTGCTGGGGGCGCGCATCCATGGGGCGGTTGCCAGTGTCATGCAGGCGGTAGCCGGGCGACTGTTTCTGCATCTCCGCTTCCAGCCGGCGCGCGCCCGCTTCGTCCAGCACGCGGTGGAAATTGAAAGCTTGTACAAATGGATAACGTTCCAGCAGCGGCTGGGTAAAGCTGGCGAATTGCTCGCGGCTGACAGTACCCATCGACCTGAACAGGCCATTAAGGATGGTGACCAGTTCCAGCGTATCGTCCATGCCACGCCGGATGGCGGCCGCGCGTGCCTGGCCGCGCTGCTGGAAGCTCAGTTCCATCTTGCTGTATTCCAGTGCGTTGACGGCAATGAACAACAAGGCGGTGACGGCCAGCCCGGTCAGCAAGGTCAGCATGGCCGCCACGGATACTCTGGAGGACTTGCGGGAAGACGGCATGACGCGCTTTCCAGAGGCAAGAGTGGCTGGACACGGGCAGAAGCTGGGGCCGCAGGGTTGATTCTAGTGTGTCACAAAAAATGTCCCGCCGACAGACGCATGTGTCAAATAACCACGGTCTAGGCGCGGCGCAATTTCAGCACCACCCAGTGCGCCAGCAGACGGTTGAGCAGCGGCAGCGCCAGGCCGCCGGTGCGCGCCACCTTGCGCTGCATGGCCATGGCGGGCGAGTGGCCGCCGCCCTTGACGGCAAACAGGATGCGGTTGTTGCCGGCAATGCCGGGAAACCAGCAGATGTGACCGTGGAAGGTCTGGCGCAGGCGCCGCAGCATGGTGGTGTAGAGCGGATCGTAGCTGAAGATATTGGTCACCATCACGCCGCCGGGGCGCAGGGCGCGGCGGCAGTCGGCGTAAAAGCTGGCGCTGCCCAGCGCGGGCGGCAGGCCGTCGGCGTCAAAACCGTCCACCAGCAGCACGTCGGCACTGTTGTCCAGTTGTGACATGTAGGTCACGGCATCGGCCTGGATCACCTGGAAACGGGCGTTGTCGCGCGGGATGGCGAACTGCTCGCGCAGCGCGATCACGTCCGGGTTCAGTTCCAGCACCGTGATGCGGGCTTGCGGCAGGTAGCGGTAGCAAAACTTGGCCAGCGAGCCGCCGCCCAGGCCCACCATGACGATGTGGCCGGGCTGGGGGTGAAACAGCACGAAGCACATCATGGCGCGCACATAGCTGAGCACCAGATCGTCCGGGCGCGACAGGCGCATCTCGCTTTGCACCATGCCGGGCTGGAATTCCAGCAGGCGTTTGTCGCCGTGCGTGCGGACTTGGGGGCGGTGGATGGGAGGCGTCAAGTTTTGTTGTATGGTGGATTTACCCAGGGAATTTATAGTAGCATGGCGTTAGCACAGGCCCGCCCCTCTGGCGGCCAACTTGGAGAGAGATACGATGTTTTTAGACCACCCAACGCTTACCGCCACCAACAGCTTTACCGAGCCGGACCGCCTGGAGCGCCTGAGCCGCGTCTACGGCTACGTGGCGGCCCTGGCTGACCTGGCCGGCAAGCAGAGCTTTATCGAAAAAGTCAGCCAGCTGCACGACCACAAAGGCACGCTGATCGTGTTCTGGCACGATGCGCCGACCGAAGACGAAAAAGCCTACTTCACCCAAGCCTGGGCCAGCAAGATGGGCGATGGCAGCAGCAACGTCGAGCACGAGGTCTGACCCCGGCTGCGGTCATGGATACAAAAACCTTGCTGTTGGCGCTGGCACTGGGCAATCTGAGCCTGTGCGCAGCGCTGTTCTTTTTTGCGCTCGAAGCACGCCGCAGCGGTCAGGCGGCGCGTGTCCATGCCACCTGGGCCTGGGCCAAGCAATGCCAGGCCGTGGCCTGGGGACTGTTGTATTTCCGCGGCGTTCTGCCGGATTTTCTGACCATCCCGTTTGCCAATGCCGTGCTGTTTGCCGGGTTTGCGCTGGATGCGTCCGCGCTGTGGGAGCAGGCCGGCCGCCGCGTGTGGCGGCAATACCTGCTGCCGGCGCTGGGCGCGGCCATCGGCGTGTACGTCGGCGCCTGGCTGCTGCAGCTGCCCGCCGGCGGGCGGATTGCGATTGCCTCGGTGGCGGCGGGCTTTTTCTTCCTGGCTGGTACCGCCGCGCTGGGACGGGGCTGGAGCAGCGGCACCCTGTTGCGCCGTTATCTGGTGGTGTCCATGCTGGTGTTGACCGCTGCGGTGGTGGCGCGCGGCCTGTGGTCCCTGTTGCCGGAGGGCGTCAGCTGGCTGAATCCCTCGGTGGTGCAGGGCGCGGGACTGGGCGCGCTGTACCTGATGATGCTGGGGAACGCCTTCGGCTACCTGCTGCTGGCGCGCGAGCAGGCGCAGGGCGAGCTGGCGCGGCTGGAATCGGTGGATGCGCTGACCGATGTGCCTAACCGCCGCGGCTTCTACCAGGTGCTGACGCCGTGGATTGCGCTGGCGCGCCGTCCCGGCACGCCGACCGCGCTGATTATCCTGAACCTGGACCAGTTCAAGCGCGTCAACGACAGCTATGGCCATCCGGCCGGCGACATGGTGCTCAAGGCCATGGTCGACGTATGCAAAAAACAACTGCGCGACTCCGACCAGATGGGCCGCCTGGGCGGCGCCGAATTTGCCATCCTGCTGCCGCGCACCGCGCTGGAAGATGCCAGTATGGTGGCCGAGCGTATCCGCAACGCCGTGGCGGCGCTGCCGGTCAAGGCGGAAAAGGCCATCATCAGCATGACCGCCAGCCTTGGCGTGACGGTTATCCGTGCCGAAGACAGCACTGTAAGCCTGTTCAAGCGCGCCGACGAGGCGCTGCAGGCGGCCAAGCAGGCGGGCCGCAACCGTGTGGTAGAAGCGCAAAACAGCGGTACCATGGAAGCCTGGTCATGAAGCTGTCACAAAGACGGCTTATCGTGCTTATAATGGTGTAAATCGTTTAGTCAGATTTTTAGCGCGGAGCCTTCCTTTCATATGTATGCAGCAGTAGACCTGGGTTCCAACAGTTTTCGCCTCCACATCGGCAAGCATGATGGCGAGGCCATACGCGTCCTGAAAAGCGTGCGCGAGCCGATACGTCTGGCCGCTGGGCTGGACAAGGACGGTAACCTGACGCCGGCCGCCATGCAGTCGGCGCTCAACTGCCTCAAAAATTTCCGCATCGTGCTGGCCGCCTACAAGCTGGACGCCGTGCGCGTGGTGGCGACGTCCGCGATGCGCGTGGCGCGCAACTCCGCCGCCTTTTTGCCGGAGGCCGAACTGGCCATCGGCTACCCGATCGAGATTATCTCCGGCGAGGAAGAGGGGCGCCTGATCTACATGGGCGTGGCCCATGCGGTAGCTCTGCCGGGCGAACGCCGCCTGGTCATCGACATCGGCGGCGGCTCCACCGAGCTGATACTGGGCCGTGGCCAGGAAATTGAACGGGTCGAGTCGTTCAGCGTGGGCACCGTCAAGCAAAGCCTGTCGTTCTTCATCGGCGGCCGTGTGGACGCGCCCTCGTTTGAAGCGGCCATCCTGTCGGCGCGCAGCCATTTCGAGGATGCGGCGCCGCCGTATCATCCGCAGTTCTGGAAGCAGTGCTACGGCTCGTCCGGCACGGCGCGCACGATCGCCGACATCATCATCAAGAACGGCCTGGGACGTGAAGTGAATGCGGACTCGCTGGAGGCGCTGAAACAGCACTTCATCACCTGTGGCCACATCAGCAAAATCGATATGGCGGGCCTCAAGCCGGACCGCGCGTCCACCATCATCGGCGGCCTGGCGATCCTGATTGCGCTGGTGAGCGAGCTAGATATCCCGGTCGTGATACCGATTGAAGCCGGCCTGCGCATGGGCGTTATGTGGGACTTGCACCTGCGTTCCACCAAGCGTGACCGCCGCGAACAATCGGTGCAAGGCTGTATGCAGCGCTTCCACGTCGATGAGCGCCGCGCCCACCGTGTGGCCAACGATGCGCTGGCACTGTATGCGCAGACCAAGCCGGCCTCTGAGCAGTACGGCCGCCATCTGTACTGGAGCGCACTGCTGCACGAAATGGGCATGGTGGTGTCGCACACGGGCTATCACAAGCATGCCGCTTACATTATCGAGAATGCCGACCTGCCGGGCTTCACGGCGCGCGAACAGCGCACCATGAGCCGCCTGATCGTCGGCCACAAGGGCAACCTGCGCAAGGTGGCCGAGGTGCTGACCGATCCCGATTTCGCCAAGGCGATCGTGGCGCTGCGCCTGTCGGTGCTGTTCATGCACTCGCGTATCGATATCGACTTCACGCAGATCAAGCTGCGCTTCAAGAGCCGTATCGAGCTGGAGATCCGCCGCGAATGGGTGGCGGAGCATCCGACCCTGTCCTATTGGCTGGAGAAGGAACAGGAGCAGTGGGACGAGGTGGGTGTAGACTTCAGCATCCGAACCAGCGGCTAACCAGGAGGCCCTATGAGCGGCAGGATTACTTGCTATTGCGCTTGCATCTTGCTAGTCCTGTCCTTGCCTTTGCCTGCTGCGGCAAGGGAAACCATCAAGCTGTGTTTTGAAGCGCAGGACGTGAAGCCGTGGCGTACGGAGCAGGGCGGCGGCCTCAATTTCGACCTGCTCAAGCTGGTCGAGCAGCGGCTCGACATCCAGTTCGATTTTCAAAGCATTCCGTGGAAGCGCTGCCTGGCGCAGCTCAAGGCCAATGCGGTCGATGGCGCGTTTGCCGTCAGCTATAAACCGGACCGGCGCGAGCTGGGGGAATATCCGGGCGGCGAAAACATCGACGCCGGCAAACGCATGCACACCGATACCTATGTAGTCCTGCGCCGCAAAGGCAGCAAGGTGGAATGGGACGGCAAGCATTTCACCAATCTGGATGGCGCCATCGGCTTCCAGCTGGGCTACTCGGTGGGCGATGTGCTGCGCGCGCAGAATCTGGAAGTGGACGAGGGCAGCCAGCGGGCCGACGAACTGGCGCGCAAGCTGCTGGCCGGCCGCCTGGCTGCGGCAGCGGTTGGCGGCAGCGATGCGGCGGGCCTGATGCGCGGGCCACTGGCATCGAAGCTGGAACAACTGCCTATCCCCATCATCGAAAAACCGTATTTCCTGATCCTGTCGCATGCGCTGGTGGCCTCCCGGCCGGAGCTGGCGGCAAGTATCTGGAACGCGATTGAACAGGCGCGCAACAGCCCGGGCTACAAAAAGCTGGCGCAAGCCCAAGGAGTTCGCCATTGACCCGCTGGACAAGGTATTGAACGATGGCGGCGGTCCGCTGTCGCAGCTACGTCTGGCATGGCGCCGCAATATCCTGCTGCGGCTGGGGTTCGGGATCTTCCTCGCGGTGGCGATTTCCACCGCCATTTACACCACGTACGTGATGCAGTCGCTGCGCCGCGAGGCGGAGCAGAACCTGGGTGAACGCGCCGAACGGCTGGCGGCGGTGCTGTCGCAGGCACTGGCGCGGCCGCTGTTCGACATCAATAGCGCGGCGGTATCCAGCGTGGTGGACGCTTCCGGCGCCACGCCGGAAGTGCTGGTGCTGCGCGTACTGGGGCCGAATGGCGTGGAGCTGGCCAGCTATGTGTCGCCGATGAAGGAGCCGGTGGCGGCGATCCATGTGCGGCGCCAGATCAGCTTTAGCGATGCGCGCCGCAGCTATCCGGTCGGCTCCATCGACCTGGCGTATTCGCGCCAGCAGATGGATAACGATTTGCAGCGGCAGATCGTCAATACGGTGGCCGCCAACCTGCTGCTGGCGCTGGCGATCGTGCTGTCCATCTTTATTGTCGGGCGCCGTGCGGCGCGGCCGTTTGCCGACATCCGCACCGGCCTGGAAAAGCTGACGCGCGGCGAGACGGACATCAAGCTGTCCGGCATCGGCCGCGTCGACCAGGTGGGGCGCCTGTCGGACGCCGTACTGCGTTTTCGCGATACGCTGACGCGCCTGCGCGATGCCGAGCGTGAGTTGCGCGACCTGAACGCGGAGCTGGAACAGCGCATCGCCACGCGCACGGCGGAACTGACGCGCACCACGCAAATCGCCCACGACAGCCAGGCCAAGCTGCAAACCATCGTCGATACGGCGCTGGATGCGGTGGTACGCATGGATCTGGACGGGCGTATCGTCGGCTGGAACCGTCAGGCGGAGGTGATCTTTGGCTGGCAGCGCGAGGAGGCGCTGGGACTGGACCTGGACAAGACCATCATTCCGCCGCGCTTCCGTTACGACCACCGGCGCGGCATGCAGCGTTATCTGACCGGCGGTACCAGCGGCGTGCTTGATACGCGCATCGAGGTGTATGCCTTGCGCCGCAATGGCGAGGAATTCCCCATCGAGCTGGCGATTACGCGCGTGAAGACCGAGGAGCATGACAGTTTTGAATTCTGCGCCTTTATCCGCGACATCAGCGAACGCCGCGAGCGCGAGCAGAAGCTGGTCACCGCCAATGTGATGGCGGAAGCGGCCAATATCGCCAAGTCGGAATTCCTGGCCAATATGAGCCACGAGATCCGCACGCCGATGAGCGCCGTGATCGGCATGGCCTACCTGGCGCTGCGCACCGAACTGACGCCGCGTCAGCACGATTACATCAGCAAGATTCACCGTGCGGCCCTAACGCTGCTGGGCATCATCAACGACATCCTGGACTTTTCCAAGATCGAGGCGGGGCGGCTGGAAGTGGAGGCGATTCCGTTCTCGCTGGAGGATGTGCTGGTCAACGTCAACAGCGTGACCGCGCAGCGTGCGGCCGACAAGCGGTTGACCTATGTGATTAACGTGGCGCCGGAAGTGCCGCGCTATCTGGTCGGCGATCCGCTGCGCCTGGGGCAGGTGCTGATTAATCTGGTCAATAACGCCGTGAAGTTTACGCTGGAAGGAAAGCTGGAGCTGCGGTGCGAGCTGCGCGGCGAGCGTGACGGCAAGGTGCTACTGCGCTTCACGGTCCAGGACACCGGCATCGGCATGACGCCGCAGCAGAAGTCGCGCCTGTTCCGCGCTTTCAGCCAGGCCAATGGTTCGACCACGCGCCAGTTTGGCGGCACCGGCCTGGGGCTGTCGATTTCGCAGCAGCTGGTGCGGCTGATGGGCGGGAATATCGATGTCGAGAGCGAAGTCGATCGCGGCTCGACCTTCTGCTTTGACCTGCCGTTCACTGAATCTGACGCGGCGGCGCTGGCGGTGCAGGACGCGCTGCATCACGGGCCGGCCGGCGAGTTGAAGCTGGATGCCTCGCCACGCCGCACCGCGCGCGTGCTGCTGGCGGAGGACAGCGAGGATAACCAGGACGTCACGCGCGAGCTGCTGCAGCTGCAAGGGCTGGATGTGGAGGTGGTCGCCAACGGCAAGGAAGCGGTGGAGCGCTTAATGGCCGCCGGTCCGCTGGCTTATGATCTGGTGCTGATGGACCTGGGCATGCCGGTGATGGATGGCCACCAGGCCACGCGCCTGCTGCGCATGGACAGCCGCTTCAGCGCGCTGCCGATCATCGCCGTCACCTCGAATGCGCTGGCTGGCATACGGGCACGCTGCCTGGAGGAGGGCATGCAGGACTACCTCACCAAGCCGATCGATCCGCAGCGTCTGTACACGGTGCTGTCACGCTGGCTGGGCATGTCAATGAAGGTGATTCCACCAGTGCCGCCGGCGCAGGAGATGGCCAGCGGAGATGCTTGCGCCACGCTAGCCGATGCGCGCCATGCCTTGCGCGAGCTGGCGGCGCTGGTGGGAGAGTTCAGCGGCGAGAGCGTGGACTATTTCGAGCGCACGCAGGCCTGCCTGGCGACCGTCCTGTCTTCGCAGGAGCTGGCGCGGCTGAATCATCTTATGGAGCAGTACGAGTTTGCGGCGGCAGGAAAACTGCTGGCCGACGCGATCAGGAACCAGGAGACACCATGAATGCCCAGAACAACCGCCGCACAGTGCTGATCGTTGACGATACGCCGGACAACATCACCTTGCTGTCCAATCTGCTCAAGGACAAGTACAACACCAAGGTCGCCACCAGCGGCGCGACGGCCTTGCAGATCGTGGCATCGTCCAAGGTGGACCTGATCCTGCTGGACATCATGATGCCGGACATGGATGGCATAGAGACCTGCCGCCGCCTCAAGGCCGATCCGGGCAGCAGCGCGATACCGGTGGTTTTCCTGACGGCGAAAAGCCAGCAGGAGGACGAATCGCTGGGGCGCAGCGCCGGTGCGGTGGACTTCCTGCGCAAACCGGTGAATCCCGACTTGTTATTCGCCCGCGTTGCTGCGCACCTGAAATGATATATACTATTTATATTGTTGATTAAAATGGAGTAGAAATGGTTACCAAAGCAGCCCCAAAAACCGCCGCCACCAAGACCACCACCGCCAAACCAGCGGTGAAACCCGCCGCCCGGCCAGCCCCAAAAGCGGCTGCGCCCAAGGTAGCACCGAAAGCGGTTGCCAAGCCGGCGCCGAAAGCTGTACCGAAGGCCGCTGTCAAACCGGCGCCCAAGGCTGTGCCGAAAGCCGCTCCCAAGGCTGCGCCAAAAGCCGCGCCGAAAGCCGTCGCCAAGCCGAAAGCCGCACCCAAGGCCGCCGTCAAGCCAGCTACTCCTGAAGTGAAAGTCAAAGTTCAGAAAGAAAAACTGGTACGTGACAGCTTCACCATGCCGGAAGCCGAATATGCGGTGCTGGGCCAGGTGAAGAAAGCCGCGCTGAAAGCCGGTTTTGAAGTCAAAAAGAGCGAACTGCTGCGCGTGGGCGTGGCGCTGATCTCGCAAATCGACCTGGCGACGCTGAAAAACGTGCTGGCTGGCCTGCCGCAGCTGAAGACCGGCCGCCCTAAAAAGAGCTGATTAAAAAACAACATGTCATGAAAATGACATTCCTTTGTCATTTTCTTGAAAAATTCGATGGTTACGCTTGCTTCGTCTTCCACAGAAAGGATGAAGCATGCAAACCTCGATCATACAAGCGGACGCCCGAGCAACGTCCGGCAAGCTGGTACTCAGTATGGCAAGCACGCCGGAAGAACTGCGCGAAGTTCAACGCCTGCGCTACAAGGTGTTTATTGAATCCATGGGCTTGAGCGCACTGCAACGTGCCGATGGCCTGGATAGCGACGAATTCGACGAGCACTGCGATCACCTGATCGTGCGTGACTCCGACACCCTGATGGTGGTCGGCACCTACCGTCTGCTGAGCGCCAACCGCGCCCGCAAGCTGGGCCGCCTGTACTCCGAAGGCGAGTTCGATCTGGGCCGCCTGAACAACATCCGCAACCGCATCGTGGAAGCCGGCCGCGCCTGCATCCACCCGGATTACCGCGGCGGCAGCGTCATCATGCTGCTGTGGTCCGGCCTGGCCGAATACATGCGCCGCGAGAACGCCGAGTTCCTGGTCGGCTGCGCCAGCATTTCGCTGGCTGATGGCGGCCACAATGCCGTCGCCGTGTACCAGCAACTGATCGCGAAAAACCTGGCGCCGATCGAATACCGCGTGACCCCGCATCTGCCGTTCCCGTTCTCCAAGCTGGAAGCTGCGCAGAAACCGCAAGTGCCAGCGCTGCTGAAAGGCTATATGCGTTCGGGCGCATGGATCTGCGGCGAACCGGCCTGGGATCCTGATTTCGAAAGCGCCGACCTGTTCCTGCTGATGCCGCTGGCGAATCTGGATTCGCGCTACGCCCGCCACTACGGCGTAAGCGAACTGCAGGCCGCCTGACGCGCGCATCCGGCCCCGTGTAGAATAAGCCGTTGTGCTTATTCTGCGGGGCTGTGATGAAGTTGGATCTGGATAGTGATAAAGCGGGCTTTCAAGAGCGCCCGATAACGCGCCATCAAGGCGCGCAGGCCCGCAGCCTGGTCGATGCCGTGGTTGAGGAAGTGCCCGTGGCACTGGTCTTCAATGGCCTCTCGCATGCCGTCATGATGGTCACGCCGCGTGACCTGCAGCCGTTTGCCATGGGCTTTGCCCTGACCGAAGGGCTGGTCGCCAAAGCGTCCGATATTTTCGATATTGAAGTGCGCGAGCATGCGCGCAGCTTTGAGCTGGACATCACCATCGCCACCGGGGATTTCGTCCAGCTCAAGCAGCAGCGCCGTTCAATGGCGGGCCGCAGTGGCTGCGGCGTGTGCGGCATCGAAAGCCTGGCGTTGCTGGATTTGCAGCCTGAACGCATTGTCGCCGCGCCCTTGCATGCGGACGGCGGCATGCAGCCGGCCATCGCGATCGCCGTGTCGCAACTGGGGCAGTATCAGGACCTGATGCGCGCCACCGGCGGTGTGCATGCCGCCGCATGGTGCGACGCCAGCGGCAACGTGCTGCGCGTATGCGAGGATGTGGGCCGTCACAATGCCCTGGACAAGCTGATTGGCCATCTGGCGCTTGACGGCGTGGACATGCAGCGCGGCTTCGTCTTCATGTCCAGCCGCGCCAGTTATGAGCTGGTGCGCAAAGCGGCGCGCATGCATATTCCCATGCTGGCCACCATCTCCGCCCCGAGCACGCTGGCGATCGACATTGCCATCGAAGCGGGCATCAAGCTGGTGAGCTTCTGCCGCCAGGACGGCTGCGTCGAATACACCTGAATTCAATCACGGGCGGCGGAAAAAAATCAGCTCGGGGTCGCCGTCGTCGAGATTGTCGATCTGCCCACTCGGCTCGAACCCCAGTTTCTCAAACATGCTCCGCATCGCGGCGTTGGAGGCGTTGGTGGAGCTGAATAGCTTCGAGGACGGGACTTGGGATTGAATATGGCGGATGATCGCAGCGCCCAGTCCCAGGCGACGGAAGGCGGCACCCACCATGACCATCTCGATAAACGGCTGTCCAAAGAATTGCGTGGTCAGTACGCCATACGCGGCAACCGTGCCACTGATCTCGGCCACATGGCAGTCGGCGGATGCCAGCCAGTGACGGATCTGATCGCAACGCTCCGGCGCCTCTGCCGCCACAGTGTCGATCGCGCACAGCGCTGTGTGGTCTTCAATTGTCGCCGGCCGAATCTTCATATCCGTGGTCGTACTCCGATGCTTATTTTTTCGCGCGTGTAGACAACGCCACGATGGCAGCACCTGCGGCCAGGACCAGCGCGTCTTCGATCAAGCCGCTGCGGGTCTGGCCGATGCGCGCCATGGCCTGCTTGCGGCCCGCCAGCGTCATGTAGGCCAATGGCACTGCAGTGGCGACGGCAACTGCGGCGCCGGCTTTTTCGCGGCCTTGTGGCGCCAGCGCTGCCCCGGCGATGCCCGCGCTCATCACGCGTGCCAACAGGCCGAGGAAGACGGTGCGGTCAGGTGCAGTCTTCATTTTGTCGCCAAACAGCTCTCCGACACCCATGGCCAGCGCGCCAAATTTAAACAAAGGCCGGTCCAGCAGGAACAGTTCGCCGGTGGTGTCACGGTCGGCCAGGCGGGCGGCCGAAATGGTGGCCATCGGCGTCATGGAACGCGCACTGGCAACGGCGCCGATCAGGGCGGAGGAGAGCAGGCTAGGGTTCTTCATCTTGATTGACTCCCAAAGTAGTTTTTCGCATCACTCTACCTTAGGAGCTATTTCAGATTCCATCTGTTAGATGAACCACGCAACCTGGCCGAGGTCAGGCAAAAAAGCGCGACCGCTGCACATTGGAACCCATGTCGCAGTTGATGCAAGAAATGACGCGGGCTTTTTCATGGCTGGCCTCACAGTTTGACGTACTCGGCCTCTGCCACGTTATAGACCATCACGATGCCCGTTGAATTGACTTGATAGCGGTCGCGCACAGGCGCTACGGCTGGATCTCCGCCACATCTGTCGTCGTGTATTTCACGCGCGGCAAACTCCCATAGCTCGGCTGCCGGCATACCGGGAGCGTCGTTTTCGCTGGCAAAGGCAAGGCAGTCCAGATCGGCGATCTTGTGCTGCTTCAGCGCAGACAGCAGCAGTTCCAGCGCCTGGTTTTCGGTGATCTGCGCAGGTGCCAGAGGTTTGCTGGCCTTGACCCTGGTGTGCGCGGCCGGCGCCGCCTTGGGCGGCTCGGGTGTGCGGGAGCATGCCAGCAGCAGGGCGGCAAGGCAGAACAACGCGGCGCGTTTTGTGTATGACGTGTTGATCGTGTTCATGCCGCTGCGCGCTCCAGCAGTACCGGGATCGATTTCGAGGTTGGGGTGCCGGCGCCGTCGGCGGTGCTGTGCAGTGGCACCAGGCCATTGGTCTCCGGGAAGTAGGAACCCAGGCAGCCGCGCGGGATGTCGTATTCCACCAGCAGGAAGTCGTCGGCGCGGCGCACCACATCGTCGTCCCATACGCTGACCAGATTGACGTGCTCACCATCCTTGAAGCCCAGCAGGGCCAGGTCGTCCTTGTTGATGAACACCACGCGGCGCAGGCCGAATACGCCGCGATAGCGGTCGTCCATGCCGTAGATGGTGGTGTTGTACTGGTCGTGCGAACGGGCCGTCATCAGCGTCATCAGGCGATCGCCGTGCTTGGCGCGGGCGCGGTGGATCGGCGTGTCGGTGTCTACCGCGTGCGGCACGAACTGGGCGCGGCCCGTCGGCGTGCGCCATTCGCGTTCGCGCGAAGCCACGCGCAGATGGAAGCCGCCCGGATGCGCCACGCGCGCGTTGAAGTCGTGGAAGTCGTCAAAGACTTTTTCGATCATCTCGCGGATGCTGGCGTAGTCGGCGCCGCGCGCCAGCCAGTCGACCTGGCCGCTGCCCAGCGTGGCGTGCGCCAGTTGGGCGACGATCATCGTCTCCGACAGCAGCTCGGGCGAGGCGGGCTTGTTCATGCCGTAGGACAGGTGCACCATGCTCATCGAGTCTTCCACCGTCACGCCTTGCGGCACGCCGTTCTGCAGGTCGATCTCGGTGCGGCCCAGCGTCGGCAGGATCAGCGCTTCCTTGCCGATCACCAGCTGGCTGCGATTGAGCTTGGTGGCGATTTGCACCGTCAGGTCGCAGGCGCGCAGCGCGTCGAAGGTGAGCGGCGTGTCCGGCGTGGCCATGACGAAATTGCCGCCCAGGCCCAGGAAGACTTTGACGCGGCCATCCAGCATGGCCTGGATGCTGTCCACCGTGTCCAGCCCATGTTCGCGCGGCGGCTCGAAGTTGAACACCTTCTGCAGGCGGTCGAGGAAGGCCTTGGCCGGCTTGTCCTCGATGCCCATGGTGCGGTCGCCCTGCACGTTGGAGTGGCCGCGCACCGGGCACAGGCCCGCGCCCAGGCGGCCGATCTGCCCGCGCATCATCATCAGGTTGGACAGCATCTGGATGGTTTTCACCGCGCCCTTGTGCTGGGTCAGGCCCATGCCCCAGGTGCTGATGACTTTCTCGCCCTTGATGAAGATGTCGGTGAGCTGTTCGATCTGTGTGCGCGGCACGCCGGATTCGGCCAGCAGCTCGTCCCAGCTTTGCGCGCGCAGGTCCTGTTCGAAGGCCTCGTAGCCGCTGGTGTGGCGGGCGATGAATTCACGGTCGAGCACACTGGCCTGGCCGGCCGCCAGCGCTTCGTCGTCGCGCTCCACCAGGCGCTTGGCCATGGCCTTGATGAGCGCAAAGTCGCCCGCCAGTTTAGGCTGGATGAATAGGTTGCTGATGGTGGTGCTGGCGCCGGTCAGCATTTCCACGGCGTGGGCCGGGCTGGTGAAGCGCTCCAGGCCGCGCTCGCGCAGCGGATTGATGGAGACGATGGTGGCGCCGCGCCGTGCGCAGTCGCGCAATTCGTTCATCATGCGCGGATGGTTGGTGGCCGGATTCTGGCCGAAGATCAACAGCGTGTCCGCATGCTCGAAGTCTTCCAGCGTCACCGTGCCTTTGCCGACGCCGACGGTGCCCGGCAGGCCGCGGCTGGTCGGCTCGTGGCACATATTCGAGCAGTCCGGGAAGTTGTTGGTGCCGTACATGCGCACGAACAGCTGGAACAGGAACGCCGCCTCGTTGCCGGTGCGGCCGGAGACGTAGAAGGTGGCCTGGTTGGGATCGGGCAGGGTGTTGAGGTGCCGGGCCATGAGCTTGAAGGCATCGTCCCAGGCGATCGGCACGTATTTGTCGCTGGCGGCGTCGTAGACCATGGGATCGGTCAGGCGGCCGTGCTGTTCCAGTTCATAATCCGACTGCTTGAGCAGTTCGGTCACCGTGTGGGCGGCAAAGAAGTCCGGCGTCACGCGCTTGCTGGTGGCTTCGGCGGCGACCGCCTTGACGCCGTTCTCGCAGAATTCAAAGGTGGACGCGTGCTCGCGGTCCGGCCAGGCGCAGCCCGGGCAGTCGAAACCGTCCGGCTGATTCTGCTTCAGCAGGGTACGGTAGTTGCCAGCGGTGACCTTCTCGCGCACCAGGTTGATGGCGACCTGTTTTAATGCCCCCCAGCCGGCGGCGGGATGGGTGTAGGCTTGTATATGCCCGTCTTTACTCATATTGCATCCGGTAAACTTTTTCTATGCCCCAGTATAGTGCAGAATGATAAATCTGTTAACCGAACTTAAGCTTATGGACGATGAAGTGATGGCCGCGCTGGCCGGTGTGATCGAAGCGCTCTGGCGCATTCAGCAGGAGTGGCCGGACAAATCCTGCTCGCTGGCCAAGCTCAGCAAGCAAACCCAACGCCCGATGAGCGTGCTGCGGCGCCAGCTCAGTGCGTTGGAAGAGGCGGGCCTGATTGCGCTGGCGCTGGACGATGGCGGCGTCACCGGCACGGTCCAGCTCAGCGCCGCCGGCGCGCAGATGGCGGCCGAACTGTTTTCCTGACTTGATTTCAGCGCTTGCAATCCTGGACGCGGAGGTCTACACTTGTTGTACTGATTGGTACAATTACGTTGAAAGGTCTCTACCATGTCCCGTCCGCCACTACCTCCCTTCACGCTGGAAAGCGCTGCGCAAAAAGTCCGTCTGGCCGAAGATGGCTGGAATACCCGTCAACCGGAAAAGGTCGCGCTGGCCTACACGGAAGACTGCGCCTGGCGCAACCGTGGCGAGTTCGTCACGGGCCGCGCGGAAATTATCGGCCTGCTCAAGCGCAAATGGACGCGCGAGCTCGAATACCGCCTCATCAAGGAATTGTGGGCGCATGACGGCAACCGCATTGCGGTCCGCTTCGCCTACGAATACCATGACGATTCCGGCCAGTGGTATCGCGCCTACGGCAACGAAAACTGGGAGTTCGCGGCAGATGGCCTGATGCAGCGCCGTCTGGCCAGCATTAACGAACACCCAATCGCTGCCAGCGAGCGCAAGTTCCACTGGGATATCAACGCACCGCGCCCGGCTGACCATCCGGGACTCAGCGATTTTGGTTTTTAAGACATGCCACGTGTAATGGGAGAGCGCAGCGACGCCGTGCCGCTGCTGGCCGAAGTGTTCCGTACCTACGGTTTTGAAGGCGCCAGCCTGGCGCGGATCACCGAGGGGACGGGGCTGGGCAAGGGCAGCATCTATAACTTCTTCCCGGGCGGGAAGGAGGAGATGGCCGAGGCGGTGCTCAAGGACATCGACAGCTGGTTCCGCGAGCAGGTGTTCCAGCCGCTGCGCCATGCGGCCGACGCCTCGCAGGGCATCGGCGAGATGTTCAGGGCGGTCGAGCGCTACTTCCTGTCTGGCCGCAAGGTGTGCCTGGTGGGCGTGTTCGCGCTGGGGCATGAGCGCGACCGCTTTGCCGCCCGCGTGCAGTCGTATTTTGCCGAATGGGTGCTGGCGCTGACCACCGCGCTGGAACGCGGCGGCCGCGATAGCCACACCGCGCTGGCGCTGGCGGAAGACGTGGTGGGCGGGATCCAGGGCGCGCTGGTGCTGGCGCGCGCGGCCGACGAACCGGCGCTGTTCACGCGCGCGCTGGAGCGCATGCAACAACGCCTGGATTGAACTTGTTGGGGGCTGGCGCGTCCAACTAGATTTAAGGCGGACTCGCCATGCCCCTTCCGATTGCCCCCGGCCTGCCGCCGGACTTGCTGCTGCGGCAGATTTATATGCACCTGAGCGACTATGCGGTGTTCAGCGCCGACACCCAAGGTCAGGTAACCAGCTGGAACTTGGGCGCCAGCCTGATTTTTGGCTATGCCGCCGAGGAAATGCTGGGGCGCAGCGCGGAGGATCTGTTTACCATCGCCGACCAGGTTGACGGCGAACCACAAAGTGAAATGCAGCAGGCGCGCGCGAGTGGCCGTGCCGGCAATTTCCGCTGGCACCAGCGCAAGGACGGTTCCCTGTTCTGGGCCGATGGGGTGATGACGCTGATCGCGGGCGATGATGGCGAGCCTTTGGGCTACCTCAAAATCCTGCGCGACATCACCGAGCGCAAGCTGGCCGAGGACCAGATCCTGCGGCTGGCCACACTGGACGTGCTGACCAGCCTGGCCAACCGCGCTGACTTTGACACACGGCGCTCGGAAATGGTGGCGCTGGCCGAGCGCACCGGCCAGCTGCTGCTGTTGCTCATGATCGACCTGGACCACTTCAAGGAAGTCAACGATGTGCTGGGCCACCAGGCTGGCGACCAGATGCTGCAAATGGTGGCGCAGCGCATCCGTCGAGTGAGCCGCGAGAGCGATTATGTGGCACGGCTGGGCGGCGATGAATTCGCGCTGCTGCAGCTGCATCCGCCGTCGCCCGCGAGCGGGGGGACGCTGGCTGAAAAGCTGCTGCAGGAACTCGCGCAACCTTTTACGATCGATGGCCACGAAACCAAGATCAGCGCCAGCATCGGCATTGCCGTGTGCCCGGGGGATGCCGTCAATCCCGACGAGCTGCTCAAGAAAGCCGACCTGGCGCTGTATCACGCCAAGCATTCCGGCCGCAACTGCTACCACTATTACACCCATGCGCTGGACGAGATCGCGCACCGCAAGAACGCCGACCACAACGAACTCAAACGGCTGATGCACAACGGTGGCTGCGGCATCGTGTACCAGCCGATACTCGATGCCAGCGGCCGCACCGCCGCCATGGAAGCGCTGCTGCGCCTGCCCGGTTATCTGGGGCGGCAGCCGGTCGAGTATGCCCTCGGGCTGGCCGGCGAGATAGGCTTGCTGCCGGAGCTGGGCATCTGGGTCACGCGCAAGGCTTGCGCCGAGCTGCGGCGCTGGCGGGATGCCGGCGTGGCGGACGTGCGGATCTGCATCAATACCTGCGCCAAGGAGCTGCGCGACCAGGGCTTTCTGTGGCAGCTCTACCTGGCGCTGCGGGACAATGACCTGTCGGCGGCGGATGTCGAAATCGAGTTGACGGAACGCGATGCCATCGAGCTGGAAAGCACCGGCAGCAAGGTGATCGAGCAGTTGCGGGTGCGCGGTTTCACGCTGTCGCTGGACGATTTCGGCACCGGTTATTCCTCGCTCAGCTACCTGCGCACGCTGCCGGTCAGCACCCTCAAGCTCGACAAGAGCTTTTTGAAGGAAGTGCCTGAACACACGGACGCCAACGCAATCGTCAACACCGTGATCCGGCTCGCGCACGACCTGCGTCTGATGGTGGTTGCGGAAGGGGTGGAAAGCGCGGCGCAGGCGAATTTTCTGCGCGCCGCTGGCTGTAATGCGTTTCAGGGTTTTTTGTATTCGCGGCCGCTGGCCGCCGATGATGCGCTGGCCTGGCTGCTTGAAGGTTCACACTAGGCCCAGATCGCGCCCCTTGGTACCGAAGATGCTTTCCACCTGTCCCGCGTTCAGGCCGTACATGCGCGTCAACAGGCCGCCGAACATGGCGCGGTATTCGTTGAGCACCGGGTAGTCGCGGTTCTGGAACAGCGTCGGCTGCTCCAGCCGGACCTGTTCGCCATGCACCTTGCCGCCGTTGATGCCGCCGCCCAGCACCCAGTAGACGCTGCCATGGCCATGGTCGGTGCCGCGGTTGCCGTTCTCGCGGAAGGTGCGGCCAAATTCGCTGACCACCACCACCACCGTGTCTTTCCACTCCGGCCCCATCTCCTGCGCAAAGCCGGCCAGGCCTTTGCCTAATTCCTCCAGCCGGTTGGCCAGGTAGCCGGTGGCGTTGCCCTGGCCGACGTGGGTGTCCCAGCCGCCGACATCGACAAAGCCGATGTTGTAGCGGTCCTTCATGAGCTTGGCGATGCGGCGCGCTTCCAGTTCAAAGCCTTTGGCGGTGATGGCGTTGCGGTTGGCGGCGTCCATCTCGCCAACCATTTCCTTCATCACGTCTTCGCGCACGGTGAAGCCGTCGCGCACCTGTTGCGACAGTTTGGTGCCGTCGTACATGGCGGCGATCATCTTGGACTGGCGCGCATCGACTGCCGGTTTGGCGACGCTGCGCAGCGCAGTATTGGCCACCTGCAGGCCGCCCTGCATGATGAGCGGCAGCTGGTCGGTGAAGGAAATGGCGCTGGCGCGGTCGGCGCTCAGCGTCATGGCCAGGCGGTTGAGGAAGCCGGAACGGTAGTCGCGGCGGCGGTCCAGCGCCTGACCCAGCTCGATCGAATCCTGGGTTTCAAAGTGGCTGCGCGACAGGTCTTCGGTGCCGGCAAACGGCACGAACGCTGCCTGGCCCGCCGTAAACAGCGGATAGATGCTGTCACGGAGCGCCGGGTGCAGGCCCCAGTCGCTGTCGATGGGCAGCGCGGACTTGAGGTCGTCGCTGGGTTTGGCGATGGCGATATTCGGCCGTACCTGGTAGTAGTACTGGCTGGAGATGGGTACCAGCAGGCTGGTGGCGTCGTAGCCGCCGCGCATGAAGACGAACAGCAAACGGGTCTTGCTGGCGGGCGCGGCCCACAGCTGGCCGGCCATTGCCGCAGCAGGCAATGCGGCCAGGGATTTGATCAGGGTGCGGCGTTTCATCGTGCTTCTCCTAGCGGTTCATCAGTTCTGGCGATGACAGGAACAGCGTGTTCCATTCCTGCGGCGATGCCGCCTGCTCCAGCGCCTGGCGGGTGGCGGGCGCCAGCGATTTTTGCAGCGACTGGTAGTACAGCGCATTGGCCAGCTGCGGGAAGGCCGGTTTTTCCACGGGCTGCGTGCCTTCGCTCTTGAACAGGCCGGCCGCGCCGCTGCCGATGGCCTTGGCAATTTCAAAGCGCGTGGTCATCTGGCCGGGGCTGGCCCAGCCGGATTGCGTGAGCGGATAGCCGTCCGGCGTCTGGCGGCCATACAGCGGTTCGGCCATACGGTTCAGCCAGTTCAGCATGGGGCTGGTGTTGAGGATGATCTTGTCGTCATAGGTCAGGCGCACGGCCGACACCACGTAGTGCACCGGGTCCTTGAATTTGCTGCCCAGCGACTGCGTGAACTCCGGCGAGGTGAACATCACGCGCAGCACCGCGGCGATGTCGCCATCGGTGGCCTGGAACTGCGCGGCCATGCGCTCCACCAGCGACTGCGGCGGTTCGTCGGCGACAAAGTAAATCGCCAGCTTGCGGCTCACGTAGCGCGCGGTGGCGGGGTGGCGGCACAGGCGGTCCAGCGCCTCGTTGACTTCCGCCAGGCCACGGCCCTTGACGGTCTGGCCGAGGAAGACTTTGTCGCCGTAGTCATGGCGATTCGGGTTGAATTCAAACAGGCCTTTACGGACATACTGTTCCTGCTTGTCCTTGCGCACATTGGGCATCTTGTCGGTGAGGTTGACGCCGACGCCGGTCAGGATGCGCGCCAGCTGCTGCACATCGTTCTGGGTGTAGCCGCTGTCGACGCCCATGGTGTGCAGCTCCATGATTTCGCGCGCGTAGTTTTCGTTGATGCGGTTGGCGGCGTTCTGCTCGTTATCCAGGTAGCGGATCATGGCCGGATGATGCAGCGTGGCCGACAGCAGGTCGCGGAACTTGCCCAGCGCGTGCGGGCGGATCGCGGTGTCTTCGTAGTCGCTGACCAGCACGCGCAGATTGGCCTTGCCCTGATGGACATTGAAGTGGTTCATCCAGAACCACGTCATCTGTTCCTGCAACTGGTTGGGTGAATATAGGTCACGCAGCAGCGAGCGCGTGGCGGCTTCCTTGGCCAGCCGGTTCAGCTCCTGCTGGTAGGCGCGCTGCGCGGCTTTCTTGGCCTCGTCATCGGCCATGGCCTTGTCGTAGTCGCGGCGCTGGTTTTCCAGCTCCTCCACCAGCTGCGGCATGGATTTCTGTGAAATCGTCAGCGCATCGATCTGCGCCTGCGCGGCCGCAGGCAGCACGGCGGTGCCGGGACGCAGCTGCTGGTCGAGCCAGCGTTCGTAGCCCATCTTTTCGGCCTGCTGGTAGGTCGTGTTATTCACGCCCCAGGTGATGCGGTTCAAGGCGTTACTGAGCGCCACCGTATCGGCGGGCCGGGACACCGTCGGCGTGGTGGGGGCGGTGGCACAGCCAGCCAACAGCAGCAGGGCGGCCAGGGAGCGGGCGATAGGTTGAGTATGCATAGGCCCTAGGATATGCCAATTTGGGCCATGCGCTGTATGAAGTATGTGTATCGTGCAACGAAATGTTACGTACTCAACGCTGGTCAAATGAGTAGCTTGATACTAGGATGGTACGATAGCGCAGCGCCTGCTGGCGCGACCTCCAGAATACTTTTGACAAGATTGACCATGCCTACCACCGATCCACGCGTTGACGCCTACATTGCCAAGTCTGCCGAGTTTGCCCAGCCCATCCTGGCGCACCTGCGCGCGGTAGTGCATGCCGCCTGCCCGGAGGTGGAAGAGACCATGAAGTGGAGCTTTCCGCACTTTATGTACAAGGGCATGATGTGCAGCATGGCTGCCTTCAAGGCGCACTGTGCGTTCAACTTCTGGAAGGCGGAGCTGTTGATGGCGCGCGACGACATCAACCGCGAAGCCATGGGCCATTTTGGCCGCATTGCTGCGGTCAAGGATCTGCCGGCGAAAAAGGTCCTGGCCGGCTACATCCGGCAGGCCATGAAACTCAATGACGACGGCGTGTCCGCACCCGCACGCGCCAAGCCGGCAACGCCGCGGCCATTGCAAATTCCCGACGATCTGCACGCCGCGCTGGATGCCGTGCCTGCCGCGCGCAGACACTTTGATGCTTTCACTCCCGGCAAACAACGTGACTACGCCGACTGGCTCAACGAGGCGAAGACGGAAACCACGCGCGCGCGCAGACGTGAACAAGCCGTCGAATGGATCGCTGAAGGTAAGTCGAGAAATTGGAAATACGAGAAGTGCTAGTAACTGCGAAACTGCGACGAAACTACTGGCAGTAGCGTGTCAGCGGGGTTTGGGCTGGACGCTAAGGCGCTTAACTGGCGCCGGATACCGCATGCCGGCGCCTGGCATTGCGAGAACGGGATCGCCGTTCAATGCATTGACGCGGTTGACAGATCTTTCAGCTCGCGGATGCTGATATCTGATTTTTCATGCATACGCAGCAGGATCGTCGCACCAACTGCCAACTTCCGGTGCCGGATCTTGCTGATGATCGGTGGCTGAACTTCCAGCACCCGACACAACTCTGCATCGTTCTTCAAGTTCATCTTTTCGATCAAAGTGTCAAGAAGCTTGTTTGGGACAAAACTGGATGGCTCCAGCGCCCGCGCACGATTCATGGCTTCAATCAGTTCCAACTTTTTCTGCCGTACGTTCATGGTTTGCTCCTCCTTTGCTCTAAACGTTAATCAAAGTACGTTTCCCGGCAAGGCTAGCGCCCACACCCTTTCTGGTCTGAATGTGGTACGCGACTCAACATTCTTGATAACCATGCAAGTTAATTTCAATAATACTACGCGCGGTAAAAAAGTGCAGGGTTTAACAAATAAATTATGTTAGTTATTGCTCAAACGGGTTGACATTGTTGTTTCTTGTAACCCGTCTTTAGACAAAAGTAGGATTTTGTCTGTCATTTTTGCCGCATGTTGAGAATGTGTCACCATGATTGCACAGGCGCCGGTGGCTTTTATTTCACGTTGTAACAGGCTGAGGATGGCGTCCGCGGTATCTGGGTCAAGATTACCAGTTGGTTCATCAGCCAGCACCAGCGCCGGGCGGTGCACCAGGGCGCGGGCAATGGCGACCCGCTGCATCTGGCCTCCCGAGATCTGGTGCGGGAAATCATGTTCGCGTCCGCCGAGGCCGACAGCGTCTAGCATCTCCTTCGCGCGGTCGGTTGGCATGCCGTTAAGCAACAACGGCAGCGCTACATTTTGTAACAACGTTAAATGCGGCAGTACATGAAAGGCTTGAAAGATAAAACCCATGCGCGCGCGCCGCAATCGGGTGGCGGCATCGTCGTCGAGGCCGGACATGGCAATGCCGTCGACGATGATCGGTGACAGGCCCGGTTTGCTGTCCGGCACGTCCAGTCCGGCGATCAGATTTAACAATGTCGACTTGCCGACGCCGGAATCGCCCATGATGGAGACAAATTCTCCCGCCTTGAAGGTCCATGACAGTTCGTGCAGGACCGGGCGCTCGGCGTAGGATTTGGAAAGTTTGTTGAGTTCGAGCATTATCGTGTGAGTGTGCGGCGGAGGGCGAAGCTGGCGCCATCGACCAGCGCCACCAGCAATAGCATGGCGAGGATGACGGTGGCGGCCAGCGGCATCTGGAACAAAGACAGGTGGTATTTCAGCATCTGGCCCAAACCACCGGCGCCCACCACGCCCAGAATGGCGGCGGCGCGGATGTTGTTCTCCCAGCGGTACAGGGTGTAGGACAGCATCTGCGGCAAGGTTTGCGGCAGCGTGGCGTAGAGGAAGGCGCTGATGGCGCTGGCGCCGTTGGTGCGCAAGCTTTGCTCGGGCAGCGGCGCGGCGTTTTCCAGCGAGTCGGCAAACAGGCGGCCCAGCACACCGGCCGTGTGGGCGGCCAGTGCCAGCGTGCCGCCCAGCGGCCCCAGGCCGGCGGCGATCAGCATGACCGAAGCCCATACCAGTTCAGGAATCGAGCGCAGCACGTTGAGCAGCGCGCGCATTGCGGCGCGTGGCGCGGCGCCGAAGCGTCCGGAGGCGGGCAGCGAAAACGCCAGGCCGAAGAGTACGGCCAGCAGCGTACCGAGACCGGACATGGCCAGCGTCTCCACGGCGGCCCAGAAGGTTTTGGTGAGGAAGGGCAGGCCCGTCTCTGGCGGTGCGAAACCGCCCAGCAGTTCCAGCGTGCTGTTGACGGCTTCCACCGTGAAGAATTCGCGCCACTTCAGCGGCAGCGTGGCAAAGCTGGCGACAATGAGTACGGCCAGCATGGCCATCAGCACGATGACGGTCCAGTCGCGGCGCGGCGGCTTGGGCAGGTGCGGATTCATCCCAGCCTCCGGCGCAGCACTTTGGAGAACTGGTCGGCCAGCGCGACCAGCGCGACGAACACCAGCAGCATGGCGGCCACCTCCGACCCCGCCAGCATTTTCATCGATTCGTCCATGCGCTGGCCAAGACCGCCGGCGCCGACGAATCCCATCACCACTGAGCCGCGGATCGCGCACTCCCAGCGGTAGACGGTGTAGGACATGAGCTCTGAAGCCGCTTCCGGCAGCGCGCCATACAGCAGCGCAGACAGGCGCCCGCTGCCATTGGCGAGCAGCATATCGCTTGCGTGGGCATCGGAGGACTCGAGGATTTCAGCATAGACCTTGCCCAGCATGCCGCAGTAGGTCAGGGCGATGGCCAGCACGCCAGCTGTCGGCCCCAGTCCGATAATCCGCACAAACAGCAGCGCCCACACCAGTTCCGGCACGGAACGCAGCAGCACCAGCAGCCAGCGTACCGCCTGCCGTACGGCGCGGGCGGCCGGCCGCATGCGGCCCGTGCCCAGCGCGGATATCGACAGCTGTTCGTTGATGATCAGCGTGGCCGGGATGGCGCCCAGCAGGGCCAGCGTCAGGCCGGCCGTGGCAATGGCGACCGTGTTCCAGGTTTCACGCAGCAGCATGTCGAGGAATTCGGTGCTGTGCGCAGGGACCAGGAAGTCGGCCAGAAAACGCCCGGTCGCACGCAGGCTTTGTTCATCCAGCAGTATCCACGGCTTGAATTCGGTGACCACCAGCGTCGGCCACAGTACCAGCAGCGCGGCGACTATGGCGAGGATGCGGCCGCGCAGGGCGGGGTCGCGGTGTACGGACAGCGTGGCCATTACAAGCAGGCGCCCACGCCCAGTTTGACGGCCATGGCGTCATCATGCTGCGGCTTGCTGGCGGCGGGCGGTTCGCCCTGATACAGTGCGGCGATCATTTGCGGCGTGACCTGCGCGCGCGGCAGGTCAAATTCGATACGGCCATCGCGCAGCGCGACGATGCGCGGGAAGTGGCTCAGCGCCAGATCCACCTGGTGCAGGCTGCAAATCAGCGTGGCGCCGCGTGCGCCGGCTTCTTCGCGCAAGGTGGTCAGCGTGAGTTCGGACAGTGCCGGATCGAGTGCGGACAGCGGCTCGTCCACCAGCAGTGCCTTGGCCGGCGACAGCAGCAGGCGCGCCAGGCCGCAGCGCTGGCGTTCGCCGCCAGACAGGCGGTCAACCCGGGAATACAGTTTGTCGCCCAGATTAAAGCGCGACAGCGCCTGCCATGCGGCTTGCGGATCGGCGGGCTTGAACAGCGAGGCGAGTGCGCGCCACATCGACCATTGCGGCAGGCGTGCCGCCAGCACTGCCGTCACCACGCGCTGGCGTGGCGGCAGCGGCGGGGTTTGCGGCGCCAGGAACAACTGCGCGCGCAGGCGATGGCGGGCCGCTTCGCCCAGCGCCCACGGGTCGACGCCGAAGGCCTGAAAGCTGCCTTCGGCCGGCTTGTGGGACAGCGAGAGTGTCGCCAGCAGTGTGGTCTTGCCGGCGCCGGAAGGGCCGATCAGGGCCACTTGCTCGCCCTGTTCGATGGTCAGGTCAATCGCTTGCAGCGCGGACGCTGACGATGCGCCGAGGTGGCGCACCGTGAGGTTTTGCAGTTGATACGTTGGCATTGCAGATTACTTCAGCAGGCCCGCGTTTCTGGCTGCGGCTTCGATGTTCTTGTAGTTCTCGGCCTTGGTCGGGATGAATTTGGACGCGCGCTGCAGTTCCATGATGGCCTTGTCCTCAGGCTTGCTGGCATCCAGCGCCAGGAAGGCGTCGCTCAGTTTTTTCTTCAGATCGGCGTTCATGTCGGTACGCACGGACCAGTTGTAGTCGTAGTAGCCAGGCGTGGTGTAGAACACGCGCACCACGGCAGGATCGACCTTCTTCGCTTCCAGCAGTTTTTCCCACACCGAGATATTCAGCGCGCCCGCATCGACCTTGCCGCCTGCGACCGCTGCTACAGTGGCGTCGTGCGCGCCGGAGAAGGCGATGCGTTTCAGATCGGTGTCCGGGTTGATCTTCGCCTGCAGCAAGTAATAGCGCGGCATCAGGTGGCCCGAGGTCGAGGACTCGGAGCCGAAGCTCAGGGTTTTGCCCTTGAGGTCATTCAGGCTGTTGATGCTCTTGTTGGTGGTGACGAACACCGAGCGGAATTTTTCATCTTCGGCGCGTTGTACCAGCGGCGTGATGGCGCCCTTGCTGCGCTCATTGGCCTGGACGAAGGTGAAGCCGCCAAACCAGACCATGTCGACTTTTTTATTAATCAGGGCTTCCACCGAGGCGGCGTAGTCGGTCACCGGAGTGAATTCAACCTTCATGCCGATTTTCTTTTCCAGATACTCGCCGAGCGGCTTGAACTTGCGTTGCAGCTCGGTCGGTGCTTCGTCGGGAATGGCTGACACGCGGAACACGTGATCGGCCGACTGTGCATGGGACCAGGAAGCGGCCAGCAGCATGCCGGCAGCGAGTACGGATTTGAGGGTGAGTTTCATTGCGGTTTGCCCTTTAATGTGAGAAGTCGCACAGAACTTTCGGTACAGCGCTACAAAATAGATATTCGGCTATCATAGCAAAAATCACCTCGGCGGATGGCCACCTACATAAAGGCAGAGCACCGTATGCAAATGTCCCGCACCTCGGCGATCCGTGTTGTTTCGCCCAACGTAAGCAACACGCTGCCGCTGCGGCAGGCCCATGGCAGCGCGGCTGTCATCGCAGAGATCAGCGAGGGATTGCTGGCGTCGTCCGCACACACGTCGCCCAAATTCCTCTACGACGATCTCGGCTCCAAACTGTTCGAGGCGATCTGCGAATTACCTGAGTATTACCCGACCCGTACCGAAGCAAGCATCTTTGCCGCCTATGGCGCCGATATGGCGCATGTGGTGGGCGACGGCGCATCGCTGATCGACCTCGGGGCCGGCAACTGCGCCAAAGCCGCTGCGCTGTTCCCGCTATTGAAGCCGGCGCAGTATGTGCCGGTCGATATCTCGCGTGACTTCCTGCTGGGAGCTGTGAACTCCTTACAACAGCGCTTCCCGCAGATCGAGATGACCGCGCTGGGGCTGGATTTTTCCAACGGCTTTGAATTGCCGGACAGCGTGCGTAGCGAGCGCCGCGTATTCTTTTATCCCGGTTCCTCGATCGGCAATTTCTCGCCGGAGCAGGCGGTGGGCTTCCTGCGCGGCCTGCGCGCCAATGCCGGCGAGGATGGCGGGCTGCTGATCGGCGTCGATCTGATCAAGGATCACGCCCTGCTGGACGCGGCATATGACGACGCCCTGGGGGTGACCAGCGCGTTCAGCCTGAACATGCTGCGCCACCTGAATCATTTGGTCGGTGCGGACTTCGATGTCGACCAATGGCAGCATGTGGCCTTCTTCAATCCCGAGCTAAGCCGCATTGAAATGCATCTGGAAGCGCGTTGTCCGCTGACTGTCACCTGGCGTGGCGGCGAGCGCGATTTCGCCCGTGGCGAACGGATACACACCGAAGACAGCTACAAGTACACGCGCCAGTCCTTTGCCACCTTGCTGGAGCGGGCCGGCTTTGCCACCCAGCGCATGTGGACAGACAAGGATCACTGGTTCGCCGTCATTTACGCGCGTGCTATCGGCGATTGAACCATGAACCAGCTACACAATCGCTACACTGCGGTACGCAAACACACGCTGGCATTGGCTGAACCGCTATCCGATGAGGACTGCGGCGCGCAATCGATGCCGGACGCCAGTCCGATCAAGTGGCACCTGGCGCACACGACGTGGTTTTTTGAGACCTTTATCCTGGAGCGGCTTGAGCACGATTTTGCGCCATTTCATCCAGCGTTCCGCATCCTGTTCAATTCTTACTACAACGGCATCGGCGAGAAGCATCCGCGTCCGCAGCGCGGCTTGCTGACGCGGCCCGGCATGGCGCAGGTGCGCGCCTATCGCGCCGATGTGGATGCGCGCATCGCCCGCTTGCTGGAGAGTGAAGCCGGCGCCGAGCTGGAGATGCTGATTACACTGGGCTTGCAGCATGAGCAGCAGCATCAGGAGCTCATGCTTACGGACGTCAAGCACCTGCTGGCGCAAAGCCTGCTGCGGCCTGCCTACATGGAAATCCCGTTGCATCCTGCCGCAGCCAGCGCACCACTGGCGTGGCTGGAATTTGAAGGCGGCCTGACCGAGATCGGCTACGACGGCACAGGCTTCAGCTTCGATAACGAACTGCCACGCCACAAGCAGTATGTGGCGCCATTTGCGCTGGCCTCGCGGCTGGTGACCAATGGCGAGTACCTGGCCTTCATCAACGCTGGCGGCTATTTCAACGCGGCCTTGTGGCTGGCGGAGGGCTGGGACTGGGTGCGCGCCCAGAATCTGAAGGCGCCGATTTACTGGTTCCAGGACGAGCAGGGCGCCTGGCAGGAGTTCACGCTCCATGGCGCGCTGCCGCTGGACCTCAATCGCCCAGTCACGCACGTCTCGCTGTTTGAAGCGGATGCTTATGCCAATTGGGCTGGCGCGCGCCTGCCCACTGAAGCCGAATGGGAGTGTGCAGCTGTGCAGGCGCGCGCACCGGTGGAAACCGGATCGCTGCATCCGGCCGGTGTCACCGGCGAGCGTCTGCGGCAGATGTACGGCCACTGCTGGCAGTGGACCAGCAGCAGCTATGCACCATACCCCGGCTTTGCGGTGGCGGAAGGTGCGCTCGGCGAATACAACGGCAAGTTCATGCTGAACCAGTATGTGCTGCGCGGCTCGTCGTGCGCGACGCCGGAGGGACATGCGCGCGCCAGTTACCGTAACTTCTTCCCGGCTGGCGCGCGCTGGCAATTTACCGGCATCCGGCTGGCTCGCCGTTAAGCCGCACATCAAGCCATATACTGCACCGGGCGGTTTTCCGGATTGGCCAGTGCAATGACTTCCGCCATCTCCGCTTTGGGCGGATAGATCCAGAGCGTGTTGATGTTGTGTTTCAGCGCAGCCGCTTCCGCACCGGCCATCCTGACCTGGCGGTCCCACCCTTCGGTGTACACCGCATCGCCGGTGCCAAGCGCCAGGCAGGTCACATAGACTTGCTGGTCGTACGGGATGGCATCCAGCCCCAGTACGTCGGCCATGGCGTTGTGGCCTGCGGAACGTCCGAGATTCATCGCATGCTGGCAGGACATCAGGGCATGGTTGCCTTGATCGTCGGCGGCAGCGCAGGCGACATCGCCAGTGGCGTAGATGTCGGAGGCGCCGACGCGCAGCGCTGGCGTGACACGCAGGCGGCCAAATGCATCCCGTTCGCCCGGCACTTGCGCGGCCAGCGCGCTGGCGCGGGCGCCCGCTGTCCAGATCACGGTTTCCGATTCGATGCGCTCGCCGCTGGCGGTGGTCACGCCCGAGGCGTCGATGGCGGCGACGGCATGGCCAAGGCGCAGGCTTACGCCTTTGTCTTGCAGCGACTGTTCGATAACGGGACGCGGACCCGTGCCCAGGTCCGGGCCGATTTCCGCAGCACGTTCAACCACAACGACTTCGATACCCGTGTCCTGGCCCAGAATCGCGCGCAGGCGTGCCGGCATTTCCGCCGCCGTCTCGATGCCGGTAAAGCCACCGCCGCACACGACGACAGTATTGCGCGCCTTGCTGGCTGGGCGTGTGGCCAGTGCCTGCAAGTGGCGTTGCAGTTCTTCCGCCTCGGATAACTGGTCAACGCTGAATGCGTATTCCTTCAAGCCTGGAATATCCGGGCGGAAGAGGGTGCTGCCGCTGGCCAGTATCAGCTTGTCATAGGTGAAGGATTGCGATTTGTCGTCGGCGTCGAGATAGCTTACCGCATGGTCTTGCGCATGGATTTGCTGGACCGTGCCGGTCAGATGACGCACGCCAGCCGCCTTGAACAAGTCCACCAGCGAAGGCGCCATGCCTGACAGGTCTGCCTCGTAGAGACGTGGACGGATATGCAGTTCCGGCTGCGGCGAGATAACGGTGATCTCCACCTCTTCCTGCCTGTTTTGCAAATGGCGCAAGCGTGCGGCCGACAGCGCACTCCACATGCCGGCAAAGCCGGTGCCCACGATCAGAATTTGTTTAGTCATTTTTTGTATCCTTCGAAAATTGCTGCGTCAAGAACTGCGACTATAATTGTCGTAGTTTGTAAACGCAAGCGTTTTCAGGCCATCGTGCTAAAATATGCGACTAAATTTGTCGGAGTTCTTATGGCGCACATCAGTTCAGGTGTCGAATATGGCATCCATTGCCTGCTATTTCTGGTCAGCGAGTCAGGCGACGGCCGCGACGCGAGCGTGCGCGATCTGGCGGAGCTGCAAGGCGTGCCACAGGATTTCCTTGCCAAGATTTTTACCAAATTGGCCAAGGCTGGCCTGGTGGCGGCGACCGAAGGGGTGAAGGGCGGTTTCATGCTGGCCCGTCCCGCCAGCAAGATCAGCGTGCTGGACGTGGTGCGCGCTATCGATGGCGAGAAGGCCCTGTTCGACTGCCGCGAGATCCGTGCACGCTGCGCGCTGTTCGAGGATGCGCCGCCGGCCTGGGCGACGTCCGGCACCTGCGCGGTGCACGCGGTCATGCTCAACGCGCAGCGGCATATGGAGCAAGCGTTGGCGCAGGAGACGCTGCAGGACCTGGCGCAGCGTGTCGGCCGCAAGAGTCCTGTCAGCTATGAGAGCAAGATCGTCAACTGGCTGGGCGAACGCGCGGAAAAGCGCACCGTCAAGTCTTAGACAGGCGGAACTGGCTGACGACCTGATTCAATTCGCCAGCCTGGTCCTGCATGGCGGCTGCCGCAGCGGCGGCTTCTTCCACCAGTGCGGCGTTCTGCTGCGTGACCTGGTCCATCTGGCTGATGGCGATATTGATTTGCTCGATGCCGCTGGTCTGCTCGTGGTTGGCCAGCGTGATTTCGCCGACGATGGCGGTGACGCGGCGCACGCTGTCCTGTACCTCATCCATGGTGCTGCCGGCCAGGTCCACCAGTTGCGCACCGGCGGCGACCTTGTCGACTGAATCATCAATCAGCGTCTTGATTTCCCTGGCGGCGCCGGCAGAGCGTTGCGCCAATGTGCGTACCTCCGACGCCACCACCGCAAAGCCGCGCCCCTGTTCGCCCGCGCGCGCCGCCTCCACCGCAGCGTTCAACGCCAGGATATTGGTCTGAAAAGCGATACCGTCAATCACCGCAATGATATCGACGATTTTGCGCGAGGACTCGTTGATGGCGTTCATGGTGTCCACCACTTGCGCCACCACGGCGCCGCCGCGCTGCGCGACCTCGGTTGCCGTTTGCGCCAGCTGATTGGCCTCATGCGCGTTGGCGGCGTTTTGCTTGACGGTGCTGGTGAGTTCCTCCATCGAGGCGGCGGTTTCCTCCAGCGAGCTGGCTTGCTGTTCGGTGCGCGTGGACAGGTCCATATTGCCGCTGGCGATTTCCGCCGACGCGGTGTTGATCGCGCCCGTGCCGCTGCGCACACGGCCGACGATGTGGGCCAGGTTGTTGTTCATTTGCCCCAGCGCTTCCAGCAACTGGCCCATTTCATCGCGCTGTGCGCTGCTGATGTTGCGGGTCAGATCGCCGGCGGCGACGGCGCGCGCCATTTGCAGCGCCGTGCCTATCGGGTCGGTGATGGAACGGGTGACGCGCCAGGCAAACGCCAGCCCCAGCGCCAGTGCCAGCACGCCCAGCCAGGCCATCATCTGGCCTGCCAGCGAGATATCCTTGGTAATCAGCTCACCGTTCCGGGTGGCGACGGTTTTCTGGAGATCGGCGAGTTCGCGGATACTGCCCTGTAGCGTGGCCAGCTTGGGCAGCATGTCGCCCTGCAGCGCTGTCAGGGCTTCGTCGCGCTGGCCCGCATCCAGCATTTTCACGATACGCGAGAAGGAAGCCACATACGCCTTGCGCTGTTCGATAACGCGCGCCAGCAGGGCTTTGCCGTTCTCGGTGTAGAGCAGCCTGTCGAGCGTCTCCAGGGCGGTGCTGATGGTTTTCTTGTTGGCGTCGATTTCGCGGTTGATTTCCGCGATGCGCATTTTGTCGGTGGTGGTGAAGAGTTCCAGCGTGAGTGCCGAATTGGCGCGCGTGGTGCTGCTGACGGTGGCCGCCGCTTCGGCCTTGACCCAGTCCTTGTCGAGCAGGACGCCGGTGAGCGAGCCAATGCTGCTTAACCTTTGCAAGCCGATCCCGATCAGGATGGCCATGAGCAGCAGCACGGCGCCGAAAGCGATGCCCAGGCGGGCGCCGATCTTGAGATGCGAGAAAATCATTACTGGCTCCTCGTCAATCAAACGAAGAGCCAGTATAACGCGGTATTACGCGGCGATGGCGCCTTTACCTTCGGTCGATTCAGTACGGGCCAGCTGGCGGTTGACGGCGCTGAGCACGGCCTTGAACGACGCGGTCAGGATGTTGCTGTCGGTGGCCGCGCCAAACAGGGTAGGGCCGTTGGCCAAGCGCAGTTCGACATAGCAGGCTGCCTTGGCGTTGGCGCCGGAGCCAATCGAGTGCTCGTGGTAGTCCATCAGCTTGATGTCCAGGCCCAGCGCATCGACGAAGGCGTCGATCGGGCCGTTGCCGCCGCCTTGCAGCGCCAGTGGCGCGCCACGGTGCATCATGGCGATATCGATTTGCACCGGCTCGTCGCTGCTGGTGTCTTCCACCATCTTGTGCGAGCTGTAGGCATAAGGTGAAGTCTGTTCGAAGTACTCCTTGCTGAAGATGTTGTAGATGCCTTCAGCGGTGATTTCCAGGCCGGTCTGGTCGGCCACGGCTTGCACCGCGCGGCTGAATTCAATCTGCAGACGGCGTGGCAGTACCAGGCCGTAATCCTGTTCGAGCAGGTAGGACATGCCGCCCTTGCCCGACTGGCTGTTGACGCGGATGACGGCGTCGTAGCTGCGGCCCAGGTCTTGCGGGTCGATCGGCAGGTAAGGAATCTCCCAGATCGCGCCGGCTTCCTGCTTGGCGAAGCCTTTCTTGATGGCGTCCTGGTGCGAGCCGGAGAAGGCGGTGAATACCAGGTCGCCCACATAAGGGTGGCGTGGATGCACTGGCAGCTGGTTGCACTCTTCCACTACCTTGCGCACTTCGTCGATGTCGGAGAAGTCCAGGCCGGGATTGACGCCTTGCGTGTACAGGTTGAGCGCCAGCGTGACCAGGTCGACGTTGCCGGTGCGTTCGCCGTTGCCGAACAGGCAGCCCTCAACGCGGTCGGCGCCGGCCATCACCGCCAATTCCGCCGAAGCGACAGCGGTGCCGCGGTCGTTGTGCGGGTGGACCGAGATAATCAGCGAATCGCGGCGGGTCAGCTTGCGCGACATCCATTCGATCTGGTCGGCGTAGATATTGGGCGTGCTGCATTCCACCGTCGATGGCAGGTTGATAATCATCTTCTTGTTGGGCGTCGGCTCGAAGATGGCGATGACGGCGTCGCAGATATGCTTGGAGAAGTCCAGCTCTGTGGTGGAGAACGATTCCGGCGTGTATTCGTAGCCCCAGTCGGTGTCCGGGTGTTGTTTGGTCAGCTCTTTCACCAGCTTGGCGCCGCTGGTGGCGATGTTGGTGATCTCTTCGCGCGACATGCCGAATACCACCTTGCGGAATACCGGCGCCACCGAGTTATACAGGTGGACGATGGCGCGCCTGGCGCCGACGCAGGATTCCACGGTACGGCGGATCAGCTCTTCACGCGACTGGGTCAGCACGATGATGGTGACGTCGTCCGGGATGCGGTTCTCGTCAATCAGCTTGCGCACGAAGTCGAAATCGGTCTGCGATGCGGACGGGAAGCCGACTTCAATCTCTTTCAGGCCGATCTTGATGAGCAGCTCGAACATGCGGATTTTCTTCTCGATGCTCATTGGCTCGATCAGCGCCTGGTTACCGTCGCGCAGGTCGGTGCTCATCCAGATTGGCGGCTTGCTGATAATGGCGTTCGGCCAGGTACGGTCGGTCAACTGGACAGCCGGGAAGGCGCGGTATTTGCTCGCTGGGTTCTGCAACATCATGGTAGTGCTCCTGAATTCTGAATTGTGGATGCCGGCGTGGGTTTGCTGGCGCTACTGAGTGTGGCGGAGGGTTGCCGTGCTACCACGGGGCGCTAGGCGCGGCAACCGGTCGGTAGTTTTAGCAGTAGCGTCGACAGCAGACGTGCGCCAGCCGGCATCGCGATCGCATCGCGGGTGCTAGATGGAGCAAGGGAGGCCGTAGTCGTAGAGAGCATCGGTGCAAAACTTTCCTGGATTTTGGAGACTGTGCGGCTTGTGGCCGTCACGAGGGTACAACAGGGACGCGGATTAAGCGCGTGCTAGTAGGCGCGCTGCTAGCGATAGGGCGCTGGCAGGCGATAGCAGGAAAGCGGATAGGTGCAGATGCGAGATCATGGGCTTTAATGTAAGAGATCGCTGCGTTTGGTGTCAAGGAAATTTTGCGCACAGGGGGATGCAAACCCCAGCGGCGTTTTGAATGGTGATTATTTATTACACTTGCTTAAATTGAAATCTGTATCATGAAGCTCCTTATCTCGCGGAGCTTTCCATGCGCAATTTCTCACTTCGTTCGATCACGCTGGCGATTGGGCTGGCATTGACGGCCCATGCCTATGCACTGCCTGGCACGATCAATAGCGCCCATCCCAGGCTGTACGCCTCCCAATCAGACATCGATCAGCTGAAACAGACGCTGATGATGGGTTTTCCTTCGGTGCTGCCAAACAAATTCACGTTGCGGTTCAAGCTCGCCGCCGGAAAACGCTCCTCGGACGATGTCTGGGGAGTGACGCTGTTCGGAAATTCTGGCATTAAAAAGAACGCGTTCTTCATCAATCACCTGGACGATAAAGACACCGCCACCACCGCAGCCATCCAGTTTGGTATTTTTGCGGCCGATGGCCAGCTGGCATTTAACACCACGCAGTATTCACAGTTTGGTACGGAGACGGTCTTTTCGCTGAGCTATGACGGTGCGCGAAAGACAGCAAGTCTGGCGATGAACGATCAGGTTGTCTATACCAGGCCGGTGAACTGGGCACCGCTTTTGCCGTTTTTTATCATGGCGGCCCGCAAGGGTGACTTGGTCACCGACGTTAAGTTGTTCGATGATGCGGCACCAGCCGCGCCGCTGTGGGCGCGTGACCGCATCGACCCCGAGCAGGGCGCTGCCTATCTCAAGCTGGTGGCGGATGCGAAGAACAAGGCCAGCATCATTGCGGACTGCGTCAAGAATCAAAGCAATGTGAAGTCGGGCCAGATCTGTGACGTCAGGAACGCAGGCCGCAATTTTATTCTGGGCGGCGCCAAGTCGCTGGCACTTGCGTATCAGCTGACCGGCGATGAGACCCTGCTGACCGCAGCAAAGAATTATGTTGCGCTGATACGGGGCGCGGCTGCCGACGCTGGCGGCCAGTGGTCAATGAGCGCACGGGTGGCGGCACTGGGCGTGATCTACGACTGGTTCTACGCTCAGCTGGACGAGACGATGCGGGCGAATATTCGCGCAACGATCGTCCAGACAATCCAGGCGCCGGGGAAAGACTCCCTGATCACGATGATCTGCGGTGAGGGACATGCACTGTCGGGCGGAGATAATATCCTCGACTGTGCCGGTCCGCCTGATCTGGCGACGTCTTACATCCAGGGACTACAGGCCAGTGCCATGACGGGTGCCGCACTGGGCCTGTTGGCGATCGTTGAGGACAGCGATGCCCATAATCTCAACGTCAGGCCCATGATCGATACCATCTACAGCCATCTGGTCAATGGCCTGATTCCTGCGCATGAATATATTTCGGTCGATGGCGGCCATCACACCTTGTTCGCCTATGGCTCAACGGTGGGGGAAATGATAGAGCGGCTGATTATGTGGCGCAGAGTCCTGAGCACGCAGGACGGCAGCCCGATTGCCGCGACAAAATTCGATGCGAAGTCGGTTCGTCCATTTATTTACGGCCTGCGTGGTGATGGCGGTTTTCCCGCCGAGGGCGATAACTTCGATATCACAGCGGACGCTGAGTACATCGGCTACGCTGCCCTTAATGCCGCCAGCAAGGGGGATGACGCCGCAACGACGTTTTATCAGAATAACGTCAAGGGGCAGCGCAAGTGGGCGGCATTGCAGCAGATATGGGATCTGCTGTATTTCCCGGGACCGCTGGCTGCACCTGGCGAGCTTACCCGATTGCCGCTGGCCGAAAAATTCAGCGTAGCCGGCAATGTCTTTATGCGCGACAGCTGGGATTACGCCAATTCGACGCTGCTGGATTTCAAGTCCACCTCATTTATCAGCGAGTCGCACCAGCACCTGGACCAGAATAGTTTTTCCGTGTTCCGCCATGCGCCACTGCTGGTGGACTCGGGCATCTACGATGAATACGGAAAGTCACATTGGAAGAACTATACTTCGCGCACGATCGCCCACAATAGCATCGTGCTGTACGATGCGAATGAATCCCTGCAGTTTGATGGGGTGGTCAGCAACGACGGCGGGCAATGGTTTAAAACCTCGCAGAAGCGCTACCCGACGCTGGCGCAGATCCAGCCGGAGGGCGTCAATGCGCTGGGCGGCATTACCCAGTTTGAGAATGGTCCCGGCTACGCATTTGTGACTGGCAATGCCAGCAAGGCTTATTCTGCCAAGCTGGATCAGCAGGACGGCTTCCTGCGCAGCATTGTCTATCTGCGTCCCGCGAGCGTGGGTGGTAAAACATCGATATTGGTATTTGACCGCATCCACACGGCTAAAACTCTGCCGGCAACCTCGATATTGCATACGGTCGACAAGCCGGCCTTTCATGCACTAGCGGCGGTGGAAGCTGGCGGGCGCCTGAATCTGACATCGACGGCGAATGGAAATTTCCCGCTGGTGGTTCGCAACGGCGATGGCATGATGACGATAGAGCCACTGTTGCCGGAGAATGCGCTGATTACCCTGGTGGGTAGCCAGCCAGGCGTCCAATGTGATCAAGTGCTGACCGATGGCAGCACAGGAACGCCGGGTAGTGACTGCCGCTTCACCTCGCGCAAACTGGATGGCAGCGGCTGGGCCAATTTTGCGCCGAAGAGTTCCTTCTCGATTGACCGGACGGCTGATTTCGGCGGATGGCGGATGGAAATTTCACCTGCCTCTCTCACCAAGGACGGCTTGGGCACCTATCAATGGTTCCTGAACGTACTGCATGTGGAAAAGCAGCGGCCTGAATTTGACCCGACCAGTAATAGTGCGCTGCTGCTGCGTAGTGCCAACGCGGCCGCGGTGGCGGTGGATGCGGGAACGATGGTGGTATTCGCCAAATCGTCTGTTGCGGCGCCGCTGCTGCGCTGGAGTGCGGCCAGCGATTACCGGGGCACGATCCTGGCGGTCGGCCTCCAGCCATCGACAGCTTACATTCGCACTTACGATGCGAAAACAGCGGAAATCGTGCTGACGGCATCCGCCGCCGCTGATCCTGCAGCCTTGCGCACTTCAGATCAGGGTGTGCTGTACATCCCCGGTAATTAAGGGGCTACGTGTACGCGGGCGGGGCCAGCGGCCATGCGGCCGATGACAGCGGCTTCGCCGAAACCCTCGCGGCGGAACAGGGCGAGGATTTCTTCGACGCTGCCTTCGTCGCAGGAGACCAGCAGGCCGCCCGAGGTTTGCGGGTCGGTCAGCAGGGAGTGCTGGGCGGGCGTGATGGTTGCGGCCAGCTGCACGTCAGCGCCGTAGGCAGCCCAGTTGCGGCCGGAGGCGCCGGTGAAGTAGCCGTCGTGCGCCAACTGTTCCACGCCGGGCAGCAGCGGGATACTGGCCATGTCCAGATGCGCTGACAGCTTGGCGCCGCGCGCCAGTTCCAGCAAGTGGCCCAGCAGGCCAAAGCCGGTAACGTCGGTCAGCGCGTGCACGCCTGGCAGTTCGGACAGCGCCTTGCCAGGTTTATTGAGCTTGGTGGTGTTGGCGATCATGGCCTGGTAGCCGGCGGTATCCAGCTTGTCTTTTTTAAGTGCGGCCGACAGTATGCCCACGCCCAGCGGTTTGCCGAGGATGAGCACATCGCCTGCCTTGGCATCGGCGTTGCGTTTGACTTTCGATGGATGGATCAGACCCATGACCACCAGGCCGTAAATCGGCTCGACGGAATCGATGGTGTGGCCGCCCGCAATCGGGATGCCCGCTTCGGCGCAGATCGATTCGCCGCCTTTGATGATCTGGCCGATGGTTTCCACCGGCAGTTTGTTGATCGGCATGCCGACCAGTGCCAGCGCCATGATCGGTGTACCGCCCATCGCATACACGTCGGAGATGGCGTTGGTGGCGGCGATGCGGCCGAAGTCGTACGGATCATCGACGATGGGCATGAAGAAGTCGGTGGTGGCGATCAGCGCCTGTTCGTCATTGAGCTGGTAGACGGCGGCATCATCGGCGGTTTCTATGCCGACCAGCAGTTCCTTCGGCACCGGGAAGCCGTGCGAGTTCTTCAGAATTTCGGACAGCACGCCGGGCGCGATTTTGCAGCCGCAGCCGCCGCCATGGGAGAAGGAAGTCAGTTTGATTGCATCGTTGCTCATAGTGGGAATCCTGTGGTGACGGGGGCGGCTGGCGTGGCTGGTACAATCGCCGCATGACCTCATCCTTCAGGAACGCCACGTCGCAGCAGCTGGCCCAGGCCTTGCAGCATTCGCGGAATTATACGCTGTCGCTGTTCGAATGTTTTGCCGCCGCCGGTATGGATGCGGCGGCGCGCGTGCCACAGCTGCGCATGATCGATCCCCCTGTATGGCGGCTGGGGCAGATCGCCTGGTTTGCGGAATGGTTCATCTTGCGTGAAGCGGCGTCCAGCCATCCGGCTGATGCCCATGGCAACTGCCTGCTCACCAAGGGCGATGACTGGTTCGATGCCGAGCGTGTGCCGCACAGCAGCCGCTGGACGCTGGACCTGCCCAGCACTGGGGGCGTGAAGACCTACTGCCATGAAGTGCTGGACCGCGTGCTGGATAAATTGTCGCGCGAGCCCAACACGGACGATGCCTTGTATCCATACCGCCTGGCGCTGGCCCACGAGGACATGTGCGGCGAAGTCTTGCTTTACACCTTGCAGGCATTGGGACTCCCAGCGCCGCTGCCGGTCGCCAGTGAACAGTTGCAGGCATTTGCGCCGTCTGAAATCGGCTTCCCTGGCGGGACGATACAGCTGGGGAGCATGGCCGGTAGTGGCTTTGCGTTCGATAACGAGCGCCAGGCGCACAGTTTCCACGTCGCGCCGTTTCGCATGGATAGCACGCTGGTGACGAATGCGCAGTATGCAGATTTCGTCATCGATAGCGGCTACGATAACCGTCAATTCTGGAGTCAGGCCGGTGCGGACTGGCTGATGCGCCAGGAGCGTTCGGCGCCGCGCTACTGGCAGCGCGACGGGGCGCAGTGGCGCACCATGCGCTTCGGGAAGCTGTCTACACTGGCCGGTTCGGAGCCGGTGCGGCATGTGAATCTGTATGAGGCCCAGGCCTATTGCGCGTGGGCCGGCCGCCGCCTGCCTACCGAAGCAGAGTGGGAATATGCGGCGTTGTCGGGCCATCCGGCGTTCCGCTGGGGCCAGTTGTGGGAGTGGACGGCGTCACCATTCGAGCCGTATCCCGGCTTTACGGCGGACCGTTATCTGGAATATTCGGAGCCATGGTTCCATACGCATCAGGTGCTGCGCGGCGCGTCGTTCGCCACGCCCTCACGTTTTGGTTCGGCCAGGTTCCGTCATTTCTACCTGCCCGAACGCGACGATCTCTTTGCCGGTTTCCGCACCTGTGCCTGGCCCGGATAGTTCAACAATAAGAACGCTTTTTCGCAGGGGCTCTGCTATGCTTTTCGTTTTCCTCCAAGACCAAGGGCGCCCACAATGAAACTGAAGCACTTCCTGATTTCCGCAGCCATTCTGGGCGCGGCCGCGCACACCAGCGCCGCCGACCAGGTGACGGTGATCCGCGCCGGCAAGCTGCTGGATGTGGTGGCCGGTACGGTACTGAAAGACCAGAACATCATCATCACCGGCGAGCGCATCACCGCTGTCGGGCCGGCGGCATCGACGCAGATACCGGCCGGTGCACAGATCATCGATCTGTCGGCGCAAACCGTGCTGCCAGGCCTGATCGACATGCACACCCACCTGACTGCCGATCCTTTCATGGGCGGCTATAACTCGCTGGGCGTCTCCGATACTCGTGCTGCGCTGTATGGCGTGCGCGCCGCGCGCAAAACGCTGGAAGCCGGCTTCACCACCGTGCGTAACGTGGGTGCGGGCGGCTTTGGCGATGTGGCGCTGCGCGATGCGATCAACGATGGCGACTTCATCGGCCCGCGCATGCGCACCGCCGGTTATGCCATCGGCATCAAGGGTGGCCACTGCGACGAGAACTTGCTGCCGCCGGAGATGAACTTCACCGGCCGTGGCGTGGCAGACGGCCCATGGGAAGCACGCGCCAAGGTGCGCGAGATGGCCAAGTATGGCGCGGACGTGATCAAGATTTGCGCCTCGGGCGGCGTGCTGTCCAAGGGCGATGAACCGGGCGCGCAGCAGTACACGCTGGAAGAAATGCAGGCCATCGTCAATGAGGCCCATAAGCTGGGCCGCAAGGTAGCCGCACATGCCCATGGCACCAGCGCGATCCACGACGCCATCCTCGCGGGCGTGGATTCGATTGAGCACGCAAGCCTGATCGACGACGTCAACATCAAGCTGGCGAAAGAGAAGGGCACCTACCTGGTCATGGATATCTACAACGATGACTTCATCCTGCAGGAAGGCGAAAAGGCCGGCATGCTGGCGGAATCGATCGAGAAGGAAAAGGTCATTGGCCAGCTGCAGCGCGATAACTTCCGCAAGGCCTTCCTGGGCGGCGCCAAGATGGCGTTTGGTACCGACTCCGGTGTCTACCCGCATGGCGACAACGCCCGGCAGTTCTACTACATGACCAAGTACGGCATGACCTCGATGCAGGCGATTCAGGCGGCGACCATCAATGCGGCCGACCTGCTGGGCTGGAAGGACCGCGTGGGCTCGATCAGTGTCGGCAAATACGCCGACATCATCGCCGTCAAAGGCAACCCGGCCGAAAACGCCAATGAGCTGACCAAAGTGTCGTTCGTGATGAAGGGCGGAGCGGTGATCCGCAATCAGTAAGCCGGCGGCGCTGGCCTGACGGGGCATCACGCTGGCTCGCCAAGTCATGCGGGTGGTATAGGGCAAAGAATGTTTTTATTCTTATACTGTTTGCATGCGTGTTTCATTCCTACTTTTTGCCGGGCTACTGCTGGCTGCTGTGGTGAGCGGATGCGGTGGTGGCTCGGCGGCTTCTTCGGAAGCCGCCAGTAGCGGCAATACCGCAAGCGGATCTACCTCCAGCGCCGCAATCGCCGTCACGGATCCTGTCACCGTCGGTACCCTCAAGGGTATGTCCGACGCACTCGTGGTTGGCGACCATATCGTGGTGCGCTCACGCTCTGATGCCTTTGTCACCTTGAACGGCCAGCCCGTGTATCCAGGCACGCGCTTGAGCGTTCTGGATAAGCAGGGCAAGCTGGTGTCCACCACGGATTATGGCTTCACGCTGGCCGCAGGCTACACCGGCGACTGGGTCATGATGCTGTCGCCCGATGGCTTCATCATGGTGCAGTCCACGAGCGGCACCAGGTTGCAGCACTTCGATGCGCAGGCCCGGCTGGTGGGCGGTGCAACCGACCTTTATCCGACGGTGGCCGCGACCTCCACCACCGAATACGCGGCGGCGGAAAACGGCGGCGCGGTGGACGGCAATGGCTTCTGGCTGGCCACCACTTTCTCGCTGCTGCCGGTCACGGACAAGACGCAGTATGTACTCAAGCTGTGCAAATTTGATTTCAGCGGCAGGCAGCTGACGCCGCCGTTCATGATTTCGACTTCGGCCCTGCATCCGCGCGTGGCTGCCGCCGGCGGCGCCGTGCAGGCCGGCTGGCTGGAAGGTGGCGGCGGCATGCTGGCCATGTGGTCCAAAGGTGCGGGCGCGCCGACCATCCGTTCAATTAACACGGGCGGCTCGCAGCCATACCCGCTGGCGCTGAACACGGATGGCAAAATGGGCGTGCTGTGGAACGGCAAGGCGACCATGACCAGCACCGGTGGCGTGATGGGGGTGATGATCGATAATTACGGCACGCCTTTGCTGGCCACGGGCCGCACCGACCTGACCCAGGAAACGCTGTCCGCGCACTGGGATGGCAATGTACGCGCGACGGTGATCGATGCCCATGCCTATAAAGGCGGCATTGCGATTGCGGGCAGCGCAGTGGGAGCCTTGAAAGCCGGTGAGCCTATCACCGATGTACTGGTGCTGGCGGATTACACCCTGGGCACGGACCCGCTGTCCTCTTCGGCGCAGACCATATTGCGCTTCACCTTGCCGGGCCGCGCGGCGCTTGGCCCCACCCCTGTTTTGCGGCAGATGCTGTTCGACGATTACGCGGTGCTGCTGATTGGTGACGACAATCGCCTGCAGGCTGTCTATACAACCAGGAATCACTAGCCGTGTCTAAGTGACAAATGGCAACAAAAAGCCATTTGTCCAAGACAATTGTGTTTATTTCCGGCATTGATTACTGCATAATCTTAACCCTTAGTCACACACACTCGTCCTAGTCCCCGCCGACGTGTTCGTGCATCCCTTACTCAATTAGCTCACGGCGCAATCAGCGCCGTTTTTGCGTTCGTTCTTCATCACGGGAAGAAGATGGAATTCTTTAAAAAACTGAAAATCGGTACGCAGTTGGCGCTCAGCTTCGGCACACTGACTGCACTCATGTTGATCATGGCAACCTTCGCCATCGTCCGCACCAACAGCATCACCAATGCGTTTCATGATGAGCAGCGGCTGATGGCGGAAAAGCTGGAGCCGCTGTACGCCGCGCGCGAAGCGCTGGCGCAGACTGGCCTGGCCGCACGCAATGCTTACATCTTCAGCGACAACGCGCAGGCCGCGAAGGAGCTGACACTGCTGGACGAACAGCGCGCCACGTATCTGGCTGCGCTGGAGAAGATGACGCCCGCCTTCAAGGGCGATGCCAACTTTGACAAGGTTCGCGGCGGCCTGCTGAAAATGGCCGAAGAACTCAAGCGCGTGCGCAAGATGCGCGAGTCGGGTGATCTGGAAGCCCTGTCGGCTTTCCTGACCAATGAATGCAGCCCGCTGCGTCGCCAGATCGTCGCCGACATCGCGGTCGTGCTGACGGCAGCGCAGAACGAAACGCACGCCGCCAGTGCTGGCGTGGACGCGCATGCGAATGATGCGTTCCTGTGGATCGTGCTGCAGGCGGTGCTGTCGCTGGTGGTCAGCGTGCTGATCGCCTGGGTGAATACGCGACTGCTGCTCAAGCAGCTGGGCGGAGAGCCGGCGTATGCCACCGATATCGCCAACAAGATCGCTGAAGGCGATCTGTCGGTGTCGGTGGAAGTCAAGGCCAACGACAAGACTAGCCTGCTGCACGCGATTGCGGCGATGCGCGACAGCCTGTCATCCATCGTCGGTCAGGTTCGCCAGGGGACGAATCTGATCGCCACGGCGTCGTCGGAAATCGCCAGTGGTAACCGTGACCTGTCGCTGCGCACCGAGCATCAGTCGGAGTCGCTGGAGAAGGTGGCGACGGCGATGGAAGAATTGACCGGCACCGTGCGCCAGAATGCCCACAACGCGATGCAGGCGAATACGCTGGCGCTGACGGCCTCCAATGTGTCGGAGCAGGGCGGCCAGGTGATGGAACAGGTGACGGTGACGATGGCGTCGATTAACGAGTCGTCGAAAAAGATCGTCGATATCATCTCGGTCATCGACGGCATCGCCTTCCAGACCAATATCCTGGCGCTGAACGCGGCGGTGGAAGCCGCGCGCGCCGGCGAACAGGGCCGCGGCTTTGCCGTGGTGGCGACCGAAGTGCGCAACCTGGCGCAGCGCTCCGCAGCGGCGGCCAAAGAAATCAAGACGCTGATCGATGATTCGGTGGAGAAGGTCGGCACCGGTTCGGAACAGGTGCACAAGGCCGCGGAAACCATGCACGAAGTGGTGGGCAGCGTGAAGCGCGTTACCGAGATCATGGGCGAAATCAGCGGCGCCAGCATGGAGCAGACGGCTGGCATCGAGCAGGTCAACAATGCCATCGGCGAAATGGACAGCATGACGCAGCAGAATACCGCGCTGGTCGAGCAGGCTTCAGCGGCGGCGCAGGAGCTGCAGGACCAGGCCACCAGCCTGGCGCATGTGGTGGACGTATTCAAGCTGGAAGCGCACACCGCCAGCGTGACGGGACTGCGTGGCCGCAAGCCGCGTTACGCGCCCGGCGCTGCGTCGCATGGCGACGAGGAGATTCGCCGTATCGCCAATGGGTGATCGAGAATAATCGCTTGCTTGTAGCACGTTGCTCATTCCATAATTGAAAAATAATTATGACGATGGGGAGAGTGCTGCATGAAGCGTGTTTTCAAATGGCTGGGTCTCGCGCTGGTCACGGTAGTATTGGTTGTCGCGGCGTTAATCGCCCATACGATTTACTTCAAGCCGTTGAAGCTGGACTGGTTCTACACCAAGGTGTTTGCCGCAGTTGCCATCGACAGCCCGGAAATGCTGTCGTCGATGCGTATTCTTCCGGGCTGGCTGGACTTCTACAGCAGCAAGCTGGATGACGCTTCTCCTGCCCACGAGCAGAAGGCGCTGGAGCTGGTGAAGAACAGCCTGGCCACCATCAAGCAATACGACCGTGAGAAGCTGGACCGCGAAGGCCAGCTCTCTTACGATACGCTGGCCTACTACCTGCAAATCCAGGTGGATGGCGAAGCATTCAACAAATACGATTTCCCGGTCAATCAGATGCAGGGCGTGCAAAGCGCGCTGCCGGACTTCATGGTGCAGGTGCACCAGGTCGAGAATAAAGCCGAAGCGGATGCCTACATCACGCGCCTGAAACTCTTCCCCACCAAATTCAGCCAGTTGACGGACGCTTTGCGTGCGCGCGAATCGTTGGGCGTTATTCCTCCGCGCTTTACGGTGGAAAAGGTGCTGACGCAGATGAACGGCATGATTGCCGGCGCGCCGGAGCAGCATCCGCTGTACGTCACCTTCAAGGAAAAGCTGGACAAGATTCCTGCCGCAGAAATGGATGCGGGTACGCGCACGCAGTTGCTGGCCGCCGTTGCTGCCGCCATCAAGGACCAGGTGTACCCGGCCTATCGCGGCTTGATCGGCTATTTCACCGCATTGCAGCCTAAGGCCAAAGAGAACAATGGCGCCTGGGCGCTGCCGAATGGCGACGCGTACTATGCATGGGCTGTGCGCATGCACACCACCACCAACATGACACCACAGCAGGTGCATGAGCTGGGGCTCGCAGAAGTGGCGCGCGTGAGCGCGGAGATGGATGCCATCCTCAAGGCGCAAGGACTGAGCGAAGGCACCGTCGGTGCGCGTGTACAGCAGCTGGCGCGTTCGCCGGAGCAGCAGTATCCGAATACGCCGGAAGGCAAGAAGGCCATGCTGGCGCAGTATCAGGCCATTCTGGATGAAGTGAACAAAGGTCTCGGCAGCGCCTTCGATATCCGTCCCCAGCTGGGCGTGAAGGTGGAGCAGGTGCCACCGTCGTCGGAAGCCACGGCACCGGGTGCTTACTATATGCCGGGGGCGTTTGACGGCTCGCGTCCAGGTGTGTTCTACGCGAATATGCGCAATCCGGGCGATACGCCGAAGTTCGCAATGCGCACGCTGGCTTATCACGAAGGTATTCCCGGCCACCACTTCCAGGTGTCGATCGCGCAGGAGATGCAGGGCGTGCCGTTCTTCCGCCGCGTGCTGCCGTTCACCGCTTATCAGGAAGGCTGGGCACTGTATGCGGAGCGCCTGGCGTATGAGATGGGCTTCCAGAAAAATCCGCTGGATAACCTGGGCCGTCTGCGCGATGAGATGATGCGCGCGACACGCCTGGTGGTGGATTCCGGCATCCACTACAAGCACTGGACGCGCGAGCAGGCCATCACCTACATGATGGATAACACCGGCATGGCGGAAGGCGATGTGACGGCGGAAGTTGAGCGCTACTTCGTCAATCCGGGCCAGGCGCTGGCGTACAAGGTTGGCATGCTGAAGATCCTCGCGCTGCGTGAACATGCGAAGCAGGAGCTGGGTGATAAGTTCGACCTGAAGCAGTTCCACAACGAGGTGCTGTCGCATGGCGCATTGCCGCTGTCGGTACTCGAGCGTGTGATTGACGACTGGATCGCGAAGCGCAAGCAGGCATGAAGATAGGATTGCAGACCTGGGGCAGCCATGGCGATATACGTCCCATGCTGGCGCTGGCGGAAGGCTTGCAGCTGGCCGGGCATGACGTCACTCTGCTCATCACTTGCGTGGACAGCGATGCCTATGCTGCTGTGACGTCGGCTGCGGGCGTGCGCATCCGCGTGCTGGCGTCGCCGGTGATTACGGCGGAGCAGGGGGCGGAGATAGGCTGGTCTATCGTCAACTCGCGCGATCCCTTGAAGCAGATGGCGTTGATACTGCGCCGCTGCTTTGGCCCGGCCGAAGACGAGATGTTCGTGGCGGCGCAGCAGCTGGCAGGGGAATCGGATGTGCTGGTGGGGCACTACTTCATGCATCCGTTGCAGATCGCTGCGGAACATGCAGGCAAGCCGTATGTGAGTGTGCTGCTGTCGCATGCGGCGATCCCCAGTGCTTACAGCCATCCGCTTGGCTTGCCTCGGGTGTTCAATGGCTTCCTGTGGTGGCTCACGCGTAGGCTGCTGCACCGGACGCTCAAGCCGTATGTCAACCGGTTGCGCGCGCAACTGGGTATGGCGCCCGCCAGGGACATTGTCAGCGAGGTGTGGCTGCCACCGTACCTGACGCTGGTCGGCGTCAGTCCGCAAATTTGCGAGCGACAGCCGGACTGGCCGGATACGGTGCTGGTCTGCGGCTTCCTCGACATGCCCAATATGCAGCTGGAAGGCCAGTTGACGGAGTTATTAAGCGCCTTCCTGGCCGCAGGCGAGGCGCCCGTCTACATGACGCTGGGCAGCTGGATGCCGCCAGATATCGCCAACCAGACCGATACGCTGCGCATGCTGACGCAGGCTGCACGGCTGGCAGGCTGCCGCGCTGTGATCCAGGCATCGAACTGGGAGGCATGCGGCTTCCGTTCCGATGACCAGATCATGTATGTGTCAGCTTCGCCGCATCACCTGATTTTTCCGCGTTGTGCGGCGGTGGTCCACCATGGCGGCGCCGGCACTACCCAGTCGACGACACTGGCGGGGCGGCCTTCCATTGTCATCGCACATATCAGTGAGCAGGAACATTGGGCCAATGAGCTGCGGCGTATCGGTGTCGCAGGCAAGCTGACGACGCGCCGCAGCGTTACCGCAAAACAGCTCGCTGACCGCATCCGCCATGTGCGCGCGCATCCTGAGCTTGCCGAAAACGCACAAGCCATCGCAACGGCAATGGCGCAAGAGCATGGCGTTGCGAGAGCGGTTGAATTGATCACTCGACGATGAGTGGCGCTATCACATTTTATCAATCGGGCCGTTTATGAAAATACCCTTTATATTTGCCGCGCTTCTGCTGGTTAGCGTGAATGCCGCTGCCGACTGGACCAAGTTGACCACCCACCCTGGGCAGGTGGAGTATGCGGACTTTTCTACTGTACGAATGGATGGCGCGTTGAAGCAGATCTGGAAGTTGCAGGATTTTGAGACAGAAAAATGCATCGGCGCCGCTTGCTACCGCTCGATCAAATCCCTGCACCAATACGACTGCAAGCACGAAACCAGCCGTATCAAGTATGTGGTTTTTTATGCCGAGGCGATGGGGCAGGGGCGGGATCTGAAGACGCTCAACGAGCGCGAACTTGGTAGTGATGGCGAGTTTGCGCCTGTCGTCCCCGACACGCAGGGATACTACGAGTTCCAGGGCATCTGCGGCACCGAGCAAAAAAAGAAATAGTAAGCACCGGGCAGGTTTATAAAATTGAGATGGGCGAGAGAGTGATGAGACAACGGCTTTGTATTGGCATTTCTTTGTTTGTATTGGCGTTCCAGGGGAGCGCCTGGGCTGCGGAGGACTATCTGCAGAATTGTCCGTTGAAGAAGGGCGACCAGCTCTCTGCGATCAAGGGCTTTTACAAAATCAGCGCAGAACCGAAGGCGCTGGAAAAACCTTCGCCAGGAAATTCCAGCTACGCGTACACCTTTCTGGAATATGGCGTTGTGCTGTACCTCGATGAGAACAAACGCGTCCAGGCGCTGCGCTTTGAACGGCCGTTTGCAGGGCATGTTGATGGCGTTGCGGTTGGCGACGAAAAATCGCAGCTCACCAACGAGCCGGTTAAAAAAGTGGCCGGCTTCGCCGATGCCGAAGTGATAGAAGCCAGAGCGAAGCACAAACGCGAGATTATTGACGGCTTGCCCAATCCCGCCCCCAGGGAGCAGGTGCTTAAAGCCTTTGCGGCAATTGAGGAGTTGAATGCGCAGCCTTTCAGCGCGAGTAGCGGCTGGATTTACAAAAGTTATGACGGCGCGATGGTGCGCTATGACATAGGCTCGATCAGCAACCGGGTCCAGACCATCCTGACGGAGCGGGGAACCGCGCCCCAGGGAGCCAAGGTTGGCAGCTTGACGCAGCAGTCGTTGCAGGAATTTTTCCATCATGGCGACCAGCTGTACAACGCCAGCAAGCTGGATGAGTACATGGTCCGCTTTGCGGAAAATTATACGATCAAGGTGAACGACAAGTTGATCACCCAAGGCAAACGCGCGCGCCAGCAGGAAGTGTTTGAAATTTTCTACAAGGAGTATCCGCATCTGGCGGAGACCGTGGTGCATTCGGCGGCGATTGCCGATGATGGACAAAGCGCCATCGTCAAGCTGACCGAGACAGACCGCTATCGCAAGCGTATCGGCGGCATCGGCACCATCCTGCAGGAGAAGCGGCCGATGGAGCATAACTTCGCCGTGATCGACGACGCTACGGTGCGGCTTGCACTGGTAGGTGGCGTCATCAAAATTGCGCGCATGGATATTGATAAGCGCGAGATCACTGAAAACGCAGGAAAGTGAAACCACGGTGGCATCAGGATGGAGGCGGGCAATGACGTTTGACTGGCATGGCGGAGAGATTACGCGCGCGACGGAAATCGACGCCGGCTACAGGAATACGCAAAACGTCCGGCGCTTTCTTTCTCAACAGTGCGGACCAGATTTCAAGTTTGACCGAGAATTCATGGCGTGGATACGTAGCGGTGTGCCGAAAAACATCGGCGAGCTGGCGGATGAATGGCTACGCCGTCGGCCTCCCGCGTGACAAACTGCGTATTTTCAATAATGCGTATATGTTAACCTCGCCACACTGACGGTCTGCATTTACGGTGTTTGGCCGAGTGATGATGAATGAACGGCAGAAGAGACGAGGTTTATCGATGCAGAACAGGTATATCTGGACTGGGCTGGCGCTTATTCTTGGTATCGGCGTAATCAGCTGGAATGCGATGGCACCGGCTCCTGCTGTGCAAAGTGCTGGTGCGCCGCCGCAGCGCCCGGTGCTTGCAGCGTTCCCCGCCATGGTGCCGCGTCAGTCCGCTCCCCCAACGGAGGAAGATGCGCCGCTCGGTGTGCAGGTAGACCAGCTGATTGCCACGCACGATCCTGACGATGCCTATACGGCCTACTGGCTGATTGCCAACTGCGAGATTTTCAACCGCGATCACGACCGGATGATCTACGATCTGGAGGAAGTCACGCAGAAGCGCAATATGATTCCCTATCGGGGCATGAACGACGGCGAGAAACAGCACGATACCAAACTGTGTGCCGGCATGAATGAACGCATGCGTGTGTCGCGCTTCGATTACCTAGCGATTGCCGTCAAGGCTGGCGTTAGCGGCGCGGCGATACAGATGGCTGCGGAAGGACCGTTTGGCGATCATTCGGCGCTGAAGACGCGGCCCGATGATCCGCTCGTGAAAGAATGGAAGGCGAACGTACTGGAGCAGCTGTCCAAGGAAGCGGACAGTGGCGATCTGTCGACCCTCAATTATCTCTGGGTACAAACCTTGACTGGCGATGAACTGATTGCCAAAGATCCGGCACTGGCCTACCGGTATGCGGTGGCACAGGGCTTCATCTACGGTGAAATTAATGGACCCGAAGCGCTTGAGGCGACCATGTACGCGCCGGAAGGGCAGCTCATGAAAACAGTGGTCGATCTCAGCGCCGAGCAGCGCAGCGCCGAACGCGCCGCAGCACAGCGCATCGCGGACAATGCGCGCGAACGGCACCGGCATGCCGAGAACGCTGCACGACCGGCTGCCGGTTAGCGCAGGCGATTTATTGACAGTGAGTTGAGCGCCATGTCATTTGGCAGCGCAAATCTGGTTGTGTGCATCCCCGGCGAACCCGGGGCGCTGCGCTATCATATGAAGTTCGCCCCCACAGATGTCTTTCAATGATAGATTTCCTTCGACTCTCGACCTTGTTCCTGGTGACTGCGCTTGCTGAAATCGTCGGCTGTTACTTGCCTTGGCTGGTGCTCAAGCAGGGGCGCCCGGTCTGGTTGCTGCTGCCTGCCGCAGTGGCGCTGGCGTTGTTTGCCTGGCTATTGACGCTGCATCCTGCTGCTGCGGGGCGCACCTATGCGGCCTACGGCGGCGCTTACATTTGCGTCGCGCTGCTGTGGCTGCGGTTTGTGGATGGTGTGGCATTGAGCCGTTTTGATGCGATCGGCGCCGTGCTCGCACTGGCCGGGATGGCAGTGATCGCACTGCAGCCCTCGCAGTGATTACATTGACCCCGCCGCCTTTGCGCGCAGCTCGCGCGCAAAATCGGCCAGCTCCTGCGGATTGAGGTCGGAGACGGCGTAGAACATCATGCCCTCCTGCGCCCAGCGCAGCACCTGGAAACCCTGGCGCTGGCCTTGTCGCGTGCCGTGCGGCGCCGATGGCCATACATAGACGTTAATGATGTGCTGGTGATGGCGATACACCAGGGCTGCCACTGGCCGCTGCTGAACGTAATCCAACCGTCCGCCGATCAAGGGATAGCCTTCTGCCGCCAGGTCGTGTACCGGCGGCGAGAAGTCCAGCTTACCGGCGAACCAGGGCTTGACGGTGTGCTGGTCGGTAGACGCAACATCGGCCAGATGGTTGGGCATCAGGGCACGGAAGTGGCTGGCCACCAGTTCCTGTTCTATCAGGGTGTCTGTTGATGGCTGATTCAGGTACAGCGATAAGGTGACGGCAAAGGCGGTGCTGGCCATGGTTGCCAGGCCCAGATTGATCCACGCCCACGACCAGGTCTTCTGCCGCTTTGCTGGACGAGGCAGCGTGGGGCGCTGTGCGGCCAGCGCGGCCTGGATGCGATGGCGCAGATGTGGTGGCGCCTGGTGCTGGCAGGCTTGCGCGGCGATGCGGCGTTGCAGCGCTTCCAGTTCGGTCAGTGCGGCACGGCAGCCGTCGCAATCGTCAAGATGCTCCTGCAGGCGCAATGCAGCGCTGGCGTCCAGTTCAGCGTCCAGGTAAGCCGACATCAGTTCCTGCGTTTGTTGGCAATTCATTTCACTCTCCCGCCACATCAGGCTTCAGGTATGACAGCAGCATCTGGCGTGCGCGGGCCAGACGCGACATCACAGTGCCGATGGGGGCATCGGTCACTTCGGCGATCTGCTTGTATGACAGTTCGTCCATTTCTTTCAGCACCAGCACTTCGCGAAATGCGGTCGGCAGGCGCGCCAGTGCGGCGTTAAGCGTGCGGCTGGCATCGTGGCTGGCGATGATGTCGGCCGGGTCGCCACCATTTTCCTGATCGTGCAGGGACTCGTCGAAACTGACATCGCCGCGTTCGGCCTGGCCGTCGCGCAAGGCGGTGTAGTAGGTGTGGCGCACGATGGTCAGCAGCCATGCGCGCGCGTCGCCACCGCGGAATCCGCCGGCAAAGCGGAATGCGCGCAGGTAGGCGTTCTGCACCAGATCATCCGCATCGTGCTCGTTGCGGGTCAGCCAGCGCGCCAGGTTGTAGGCCGCATCCAGATGGGGCATCGCCAGCGCTTCGAAGCGGGCAGTCTCGTCGTCGTCCAAATACTTGTCCATGTAGTGGTCCAGTGAATGAAGACTCGGCCAGCCACGGTTTTATTCCCGGTTTGCGCGCAAAAAAATAAATAAATTTATTTGGGAATAGCGGCGCCGCGATGCGAGTTTTAGTGGGTAGGTCTTACTACACCACGAGAGGAGCATAACATGATGGATCGCAGAGATTTCCTGCGCCTCGGCGCACTGGGCGGCGGCGCCGTATTTTTGTCCGGGCTGTATGGCCCGGCGCAGGCCGATAGCAGCGTTGACGATTTTTACTTCGTCCAGCTGTCCGATTCGCACTGGGGTTACAAAGGGCCGGCCAATCCGGAGGCGGACAGCACCCTGGTGCAGGCAGTGGCGGCTGTCAATGCACTATCGCAGCCGCCCGAGTTCATTGTTTTCACGGGCGACCTGACCCATACCACGGACGATCCGGCCGAGCGGCGCAAGCGCATGGCGGAATTCAAACGCATCGTCGGTGCGCTGAAAGTGACGCAGGTGCACTTCCTGCCGGGCGAACACGATGCGTCGCTGGACAAGGGCGAGGCCTATCAGGAACACTTCGGTCCTACCCATTACAGCTTTGACCACAAGGGTGTCCACTTCATCGCGCTCGATAACGTCTCTGATCCCGGCGCACGCATCGGCGAGGTGCAACTGGCGTGGTTGAAGCAGGATCTGGCGCAGCAGCCTCAAAACGCTCGCATAGTTGTGCTGACCCATCGACCGTTGTTCGACCTGGCGCCAGCCTGGGACTGGGCTACACGCGACGGCCAGCAGGCAGTGGATCTGCTGCTGCCTTATCCGAACGTGACGGTGTTCTATGGGCATATCCACCAGGAGCATCACCATATGACGGGGCATATCGCCCATCACTCGGCCAAGTCGTTGATCTTCCCGCTGCCGGCGCCCGGTTCGCAGGAGCGGCGCACGCCGCTGCCGTGGGACCCGGCGGCGCCGGGCAAGGGCCTGGGCTTTCGTGAAATCGAGGCGGAGACGGCGCCGGTCGCTTACCAGATCACTGAATTCGCAGCGAGGAAAGGATAAGACATGGCTTCCTATAAACGCAGACTGCTGCTGGCCGCGCCGCTCGCCTTGGTGGTGCTGGCGCATGCCAAAACCCCTGAACGGGTCATCCGGATCGAAGCGCGCAAGTTCCGCTTTTCTCCGAATGTGATCGAGGTGAAGAAGGGTGAGGAGGTGGTGCTGGAGTTGACGGCGGTGGATTTCCCGCACGGTTTCAGCCTGCCGGATTTCAAGGTGCGCGCGGACCTCATCATGGACAAGCCGGTGCGCGTCAAACTAAAACCCGAACAGGCGGGCCAGTTCGGGTTTTTATGCGATAACTTTTGCGGCAGCGGCCATGAGGAGATGGCCGGCACGCTGATCGTTAAAGGCTGATTACAGCAGCGATTCCGCCAGGTCGGTCAGGTCGGCAGCATATTCGGCTTCCACCAGCTGCTTGCGGGCGACGCCGCTGCGGTAGGCTGCGGTGGCGATCTTGGGCGTGACGCCGCTCAGCAGACGTGGGTCCAGCAGACCTGGCACGATGTAGTCCTTGCTGAAGCGGGCATCGCTGCGCGCCATGTCGGCCAGGGCGACAACGCAGGCGCGCTTCATCTCCTGGTTGATGGTAGTCGCACCCGAATCCAGCGCTGCGCGGAACAGGTAAGGGAAGCACAGCGCGTTGTTGATCTGGTTAGGATAGTCCGAACGGCCCGTCGCGATGATGGCGTCTGGCGCGACTTCGCGTACCAGTTCCGGACGCAGTTCAGGCTCCGGATTCGCCAGCGTGAACACGATCGGATGCGCCTTCATGCGCTGGATATCCATTTGCGACAGCACGCCTGGGCCGGAGACGCCCAGGAAGACATCGGCGCCGTCCATCACTTCCGACAGCGTGGTGGCGTTGGTGTCCTGCGCCCATGCGGCCTTTTCGCCGTCCAGGTTGCGCGCGGTGGACAGCACGCCCTTGCTGTCGCAGACGTAGATGTTGTTGCGCTGCGCGCCCAGATCCACCAGCAGTTCCAGGCAGGCGATGGCTGCCGCGCCAGCGCCCGAGCAGACGATCTTGACGGTGGCGATATCGCGGCCGGTCATCTCGATCGCATTCAGCATGCCGGCGCCCACCACGATGGCGGTGCCGTGCTGGTCGTCGTGGAAGACCGGAATCGACAGGCGCTCGCGCAGCTGGCGTTCAATGTAGAAGCACTCGGGCGCCTTGATGTCTTCCAGGTTGATGCCGCCGAAGGTCGGGTGCAGCGCAGCGATGATGTCCACCAGCTTGTCCGGATCGCTCTCGTCGATTTCGATGTCAAACGCGTCGATGCCGGCGAATTTTTTGAACAGCACGACTTTACCTTCCATCACCGGCTTGCCGGCCAGCGCGCCGATATTGCCCAGGCCGAGCACCGCACTGCCGTTGGTGATGACACCGACCAGATTGCCCTTGGCGGTGTACTCGTATGCCTTGGCCGGATCGCGTTTGATTTCCACGCATGGCGCAGCGACGCCAGGCGAGTAAGCCAGCGCCAGGTCTTCCTGCGTGCTCACGCTCTTGGTGATTTCAATGGCGATCTTGCCGGCACTGCCAGCGCGGTGATAGGCAAGGGCTTTTTGTTCAATGGTGGTCATATTCTGTTCCTTACAAATGCGAAAAACGCCTGCACGGCGAAAAAGCCGGTGCAGGCGCAAACTGCTGGGGATTCAGTGGATTATGGATACAGGCCACGTACTTCACGCGCTTGCAGCACGCGGGTGCAGGCGAGGATGAAGGTTGCGGTACGCAGCGTGACTTTCTTGTCCTGCGCAACGGTCCATACAGCATTGAATGCATCCTGCATGATGCGAGTTAAGCGGGCATTAATTTCCTCTTCGGTCCAGAAGAAGCTGGAGAAGTCCTGTACCCATTCGAAGTAGGACACAGTCACGCCGCCGGCGTTGGCCAGCACGTCCGGGCAGATCAGCACGTCCTTGTCGGTCAGGATGTCGTCCGCTTCCGGCGTGGTCGGGCCGTTGGCGCCTTCCAGGATGATCTTGGTGCGGATGCGTGGTGCGTTGGCGGCGGTAATCTGCTGTTCCAGTGCGGCCGGGATCAGGATGTCGGATTCGATATCCCAGAATGCATCGCGGTCCAGGAAGGCTTCTGCGCCCGGGAAGCCAGCGACGCCGCCGGTTTCACCAACGTGCTTGTGCAGCTGGGCGACATTCAGACCGCCTTGATGCACCACGGTGCCGGTGTGATCCTGCACGGCGATGACTTTGGAGCCGGCTTCTGCGAACATGGTTGCTGCCACGCCGCCGACGTTGCCGAAACCTTGAACTGCCACACGGGCGCCAGCAATCGCCACACCGCGCTTGGCGGCAGCTTCGCGGCCTACCACGAACACGCCGCGGCCGGTCGCTTCACGGCGGCCCAGCGAGCCACCCAGCGAGATTGGTTTGCCGGTCACGACGCCGGTCGACAGGTTACCTTCGATCATGGCGTAGGAGTCCATCATCCAGGCCATGACCTGTTCGTTGGTGTTGACGTCCGGTGCAGGGATGTCTTTGTTTGGGCCGATGATCAGGCTGATTTCGCTGGTGTAGCGGCGGGTCAGGCGCTGCAGTTCACCACGCGACAGGGTTTTAGGATCGACACGGATACCGCCCTTGGCGCCACCGTATGGCACGTTCACTGCGGCGTTCTTCACGGTCATCCAGGCCGACAGGGCCATCACTTCTGACAGGGTCACGTCCTGGTGGAAGCGCACGCCGCCTTTGCCTGGACCACGCGACATATTGTGCTGTACGCGATAGCCTTCGTAGTGGGCGATGGTGCCGTCATCGCGCTCGATCGGCACGTCAACGGTCAGGATGCGCTTAGGGCGCTTGAGGGTTTCGACCCAGCGCGACAGGCTACCGAGGTGCGGGGTAACGCGGTCGATTTGCTGCAGGTAGACACCCCATGGGCCGAGGTCTTCGGCGTTGAGGTAGGAAGGCAGTGCGTGTTGTGCTGGTACGGTGGTCATGCTCAAGGCTCCCAAAAATTCGTGGCTGAGCGCCGCTTATGGCGGTGCTCAAGTGGCACGAATCATAGGCTGGGAGTTTCAGGAGCGGCCAATGCTGTATGCGCATTCGGCTATGCAAAAAATGCATAGTTAGGTAACTGGTATGCGAGCGGTCCGTTCCTCTGTCTGAAACCGAGCTACCGCTCGGAAACCGGTACGCGCCGTTTGCGGCCGCCGTTCTGCTGCTGTTCGAGGAATTCCCACAGCCGGTCGACGATGGGTTTGCCGCGCCGGTGCGGCGAGGGCCGCTCGCGGTACAGGCGGATTTCCATTTCGATTTCCCAGTCCGAAGTATCGCCATCGGCGCGCGCCAGCTGCTTTTGCTTGAGTTCACGCGTGACGGCGGATTCGGGCAGGAAGGCGATGCCGCGGCCTTCGAGCGCCATCATCTTGAGGCCTTCGGCCATGTCGGTTTCGTAATGCGGCTCCAGGTGCAGCGGGGTCCGGGTGTCGCTCAGGATCAGTTCCACCATGCGGCCGAGGTAGGCGTTATTTGTGTAGGATAAGAACGGCAGCGGTGCGCGCTTGGTGCCCGGCAGCGTGAATTCGGGCACCTTGTTTTTATCGCAGCGCGCGTAGGCGCGCAGGGATTCGTGGCCCAGCACCAGCATGTCATAGCGGCCCGGATCCAGCTGCACCGGCTGGCGCGGATGGTGATAGCACAGCAGAAGGTCGCAGCCGCCTTCGACCAGCTGCAGCACGGCGTCGTGGACGTTGAGCGCCATCAGACGGCTGCGGATCGGCGCGAAGTCTTCCTCCAGTTTGGTCAGCCACTTCGGCACAAAGGTCAGCGACAGCGTGTGCGGCACGGCCAGGTCGATGCTGGTCTGCGCGGCGGCGCGTTTGGAGCGCAGCATTTCACGCGCGCCGTTGATCTTCGATAGCATCTCCAGCGCCTGTTCGTAGAACACGATGCCGGCCGGCGTCAGACGTGTCGGGTAGGAGGTGCGGTCGATCAGGTCCGTACCGAGCCAGTTTTCCAGCGACTGGATACGGCGCGAAAAAGCGGGCTGCGTCACATGGCGCAGCGCCGCCGAGCGGCTGAAGTTATTGGTCTCCACCAGCGAGATGAAGTCTTCCAGCCATTTGGTTTCCATGCAAAGTCCTTTAGTGTGTCGTCGATGCGATGCTGCGCATGGGCGTGAACAGATACGCGCATGCTGCAAACACGATCAGTATGATGCCACCACCGAGGAACATTTGCGACAGCGAGACGAAAGTCAGCAGCCATCCGGTGCTGGCGGCCGACAACGGCGCCAGTCCCATGAAGATGAACATGAAGATGCTCATGGCGCGGCCCATCATCTGCGGCGGCACGCGGCGCTGTATCCACGTGAAGACGTTGATCTGCATGAAGCCTGCCAGTGCGCCTAGCGACAGCATCAGCAGCGACGCCTGCCACACCGCGTGCACCGCGCCCATTGGCGCCACCAGCAGGCCGGCCAGCGCATCGATCAGCAGGATGGTGGCGCCAAAACTGGCGAAGCGCAGACGTGAACCGAATTTCGCTGCGACGGCCATGCCCAGCAGCGTGCCCGCACCGTGGGCGCCCATGATGATGCCCAGCGTGGAGCCGCCATGCAGCTCGCTGGCCAGCACGGGAATCGCCACCTGCATGGCGCCGCCGATGAACAGCGACACCGTCCCCCAGTAGATAAAGCACATCCGCAGCGGTGTGTCGTCCCACACCATGCGCAGGCCGGCGCCGACGGAGCGCAGCACGGATTGCGGCGCATGCGCGGCGACCGGGGTGCGCAGCACCACCTTGGACAGGGTCCAGGCTGAAACCACGAAGCTGAGGCAGTCAAAGCCGAACGCCAGCGCCAGGCCGCGCGCGTCGCTGACGGCGCCGTTGCCGTTGCCGGCGAGGGCCAGCAGGCCCGCTGCAATCAGGGGACCGACCAGCATCGAAACCTGGCGCATCCCCATCATGACGCCGTTGGCTGCCTGCAGATGTTCCGGCGCGATCGCCAACGGCATCACGGAGGTACCGGACGGCATGCCAAACGCCTGCGCCAGGCCCAGGCCCAGCGCCAGCGCATATATCAGATTCAGCGTCAGCTGCGGCGTCAGGGCGATGGTCAGCGACAGGTCTTCGCTGAGTGCCACGGTCGGCGCCGCGTGCGTGTTCAGCACCAGCAGCGTGAGCAAGGCCAGTAGCACGGCATTGGCGTACTTGCTCAGCATGAGCACGCGCTTGGGCGAATAGCGGTCCACCAGCGCGCCGCCGATCAGGATGAAGATGGCGCGCGGAATACTCATGAGCGCAATCACCAGGCCCAGCGCCAGCGTGTCGCCGGTCAGCTTGAGCACCAGCCAGGGCAGGGCGATCATGGTCAGCTGGTCGCCCAGCACGGAGATGGCGCCGCCGCGCATGAGCCATTTGAAGTTGGGGTCGCGCTTTAACGCCGCGCGCTGCGTTTGGGGATCGGCCATGTGGCCCTCGCTTTAAGAGTTGGAAGCGTTCATGCCGGCGATCAGCGCCAGCGCGTTGCTCAGGTCATCGAACTGCGCGGCCGGACAGCTGCGCAGCAGTTCCTTGCTGATTTGCTCGGCCACGGTGGTGGCGTTGTTGAGCAGTTCGCGGCCGGTGCCGGTGATGGCCGCATACGCCACGCGGGCATCGCGCGGATCTTGCTGGCGTTCGACCAGGCCAATTTTTTCCAGCGGCAGCAGGGTGCGGGTGACGCCCGACGCGGTCAGGCCCTGGCGCTCGGCCAGGTCGACGCGGCGCAGGCGGCCGCCGGGCGAACGGTTCAGGTAATGCAGCAGCATGAAGTCGCTGAAACTGATGCCGTGATAGCCGCCCAGTACCTGGTCCAGGCGGCGTACCAGTGTCGCTTGCGCGCGTGCCAGGCGCAGGGTGAATTCCAGGCTGGCGCTGATGGGAGTGGTGTCCATGACGTGTCCTTAGTTGATGAATGCTTGAATAATACTTGAGTATACAAGTATTGCGCAAGAATTATCGACTGGTCCGTGCAGGGCAAAATGCTATAATTGTGGGATGAACGATACTACTCAACTCCCAGCATTGCCGGATCGTCTGTCGATTGATCCGCGCAGCAAATTCCACGTGGCCGCCGTGTTTGAACACGATATCGGCATCAAGTTCAACGGCAACGAGCGCAACGATGTCGATGAATACTGCATCAGCGAAGGCTGGATCAAGGTTCCTGCCGGTAAGGCGCTGGACCGCAAGGGCAACCCGATGCTGATTAAACTGAAGGGCACTGTCGAAGCGTTTTACCGCTAAGGTTCACGCTACTTCAGAAAAAAGGCCATGTGGCTATGCGGCGGTCTCGACCGTCGCATGGCACACATGGCCTTTTTTTCATTTGTTGGCGTCGCCGCGTAGCTTGTCCAGCATTTCCAGCGTGGATGGCGCGAGATTCATGATCCCATGGTAGGCGCAATACTCGCAAAATGCTTCTTCCGGCGTCATCGCGGCGATACTGTTGTCGGAGTGGCCACGGCGGCGCAGAGCGCGCAGACAGGCAGCATCCATATTTCTGGAATTCATGCACTTCTCCCTTTTGAATCTGATAAGGTTGGTGGTTGGGTACAACTTACTGCAAATATTATAATTCGAAAATAATGCCATGTGGCAACAAAATTGGCTTTTCTTAACTTGTGGAAACAATTTGATACGCAAACTGGCGATGGTGGCCCTGCTCCCGCTCAGTTTGCGGGCCATGGCAGCGGATCCGATGACGGTGGTGACGGAAGAATTTTCGCCGTACAGCTATCTGGCGCAGGGCAAGGTGGTCGGTTATTCCACCGAAGTGGTCAGTGAGGCGCTGCAGCGCGCCGGGCTGACGTACAGCGTGCAGGTTTATCCGTGGGCGCGGGCTTTCCATCTGGCCCGGTCCCAACCGAATGTGCTGATCTTCAGCATTGTGCGTACGCCGGAGCGCGAGGCGCAGTTTCACTGGCTGGCACAGCTGGCGCCTCGCAGCACCTATCTGTACAAGCTGAAAACGCGGTACGACATCCAGGTCAGGACGGTGGACGATTTGCGGCCTTACCGCATTGCCGCGACGCGTGGCGATATTGTGGAAGAGCAGCTGCACCAGTTCGGGCTCACGGCTGACCTGGCGGCCGGGGATGCGTCCAGCATCCGCAAGCTCATGGCGGGGCGCGTGGATCTGATGGTGGCGTCGGAGTTGTCGATCAAGGGCATCTGCGAGCGTACCCAGGTGCGGTGTGCGCTGCTGGAGCGCACCATGCCCATGCCGGGCCTGACGGAATACTATGTGGCGGCCAGCCTGAGTACGCCGGCCGCCACGGTGCAGGCGCTGCGCACCGAGCTGGAAAAACTGAAGAGCTCGGGCTTCATGCAGCGCACTGCGGACAAATACGGCGTATCGCTCAAGTAGCCGCTTGCGGGCGCGGCGCCTGCGCGGCAGGCAGGCCGCGCTGCAAACGCCACAGCAGGGTGGCGGCCGTCAGCGAGGTAACCACCACCACATAGCCGATCTTGTCGAAGTGCTCCAGATGCCCGTCCGGCGCCTGCGTCACGATATGGCCGGCCGCGACCGAGGCCAGGCCGCCCGCCAGTTGCTGAATCGAGGCGCTGATGGCGTTGTAGGAACCGCGCTGGGTCATGCTGGGCACGGTCGACGAAATGGCCTGGAATGGAATCATGCGCGAGAAAATCCCCACGAACAAAACCGAGTTCACCACGATCAGCAGCCACAGCGGAACATGGCCGAGGTGGGTGTAGATGAGCACCATGGCGATCGACAGCGCGGTACCGAACAGGAACACGCGGAACTTGCCGACCGCATCGGCGGCACGGCCGATCAGCGGGCCAATAAAGATGGTGCACAGGCCAGTAACCAGGTACACGGTTGGCAGGTGCTGCAGATCGATGCCCATGTTGTTGACGATGTAGGCGCTGCTGAACGGCATCAGCATGAAGCCGCCCGTGGTCAGCAGCGCGGTCACGCAGAAGGCCAGCAGGTAGCGCTTTTCCGTCACGGTATGGAACAGGTGCATGAACGGGCTGTGTTCCTGCGGCTGGCCCAGGTGCGCGTCCACCGGCTGCATTTTCCAGGCGACCAGCACGCCGCCTGCCAGGCCAAACGCGGCCATGGCCATGAAGGGTACATGCCAGTTCCACTGGTTCGACAGATAGATGCCGGCCGGGATGCCCAGCACCTGGCTGGCGGCAAACGCGGTCTGGATCAGGCCCATGACGCGGCCGCGCATGGCCGGCGGGAACAGGTCGGTCGAGATGGCCAGTACGATGGAGCCGATCACGCCGCCGAACAGGCCGGTGACTACGCGCGCCACCAGCAGGCTTTCAAAGCTCTGCGCCATGCCGCACCAGACTGTGCCCAGGATGAAACCGGTGTAGAAAAACAGCAGCAGCTTCTTGCGGTCGTAGCGGTCGGCAAAGCCAGCCGTGAGCAGGCCGGAAACGCCAGCGCTGAAAGCGTATGCAGAGACCACCAGGCCAAACTGGGCCGGACCGATTTTCAGGTCCGGCATGATGAGCGCGCCCAGCGGCGACATCAGCATGAAGTCCAGGATCACGGCAAACTGCAGGAAGGCCAGCATGGCCACCACGGTTTTCTGGTAGCCGCTGAACGGCGGCGCGGGAGGTTTTGTCATGGATTATTCTTTCGTTGGTTCTTCCGATGGCGCGGCAGCCGGGCGGCAGAAGTTGGCGCGGTGCTTGAAGAACGCCTGGCGTTCTTCCGGTGTCATGGCTTGCCAGCGCTGCCATTGCTCGCGTCGTTCATGCCAGTCGCGATGGCCGCGGAAGCCGCCAAACAGAATCCGGCAGAGTAGCAGCATTCCCACGGCCTGCCAATAATTCACGGCATTGGCGCCGGGGAAGACAGTGGGTATCAGCCAGTTCCATAGCAGCATGACGGCGCCGCCCAGGACGCCGGCGGCGACCAGGATAAACAGCACTTTGAACATCTTGAAACGCCGGTGGTCCATATTGTGGTGCATGCGGTGATGCATACGATCGTGATTGCGGTGCATTACAGTACTCCTTTCATTCTTCGTACATGGCTTGCAGGCGCTGGCGCAGGTAGAGTACGGCGTAGCGTTTGCGAGCCAATAAAGTGTTGATCGAGACGCCGGTTTGCGCGGCCATCTCTTTAAAACTGACGCCATCGAGTTCGTGCGCGACAAACACGTCGCGCTGATTGGCGGGCAATTCGTCCAGCGCGAGCTGCAACTCTTCGAGCAGCAAGGCGCGAGTGTAGGCGGCTTCGGGGCCTGCATCGGGCGAGGGCAGCATCAGGTCGAGACGGCATTCTTCGTCCTCGTCACTGGCTCCCATATCTTCCAGGGCAACTTCCTTCTTTTTACGGAAACGGTCAATGATACGGTTGCGGGCCACGCGGAACAACCATGCGCTGGCTTGTTCGATGGGTTCCGGCAGGTGATAGGCCTGGGTGAACTCGTAGAACACGTCTTGCATGATATCGTCCGCGTCAGTCTGGTCGGCGACGCGGCGGCGGATGAAATGCCACAGCCGCGACCTCTCCCGCAACACGGTGGCCGTGATGTCCTGGTCTTGCTCGGATGTTGTTATTGGTGCAGTCATGGACTGGAAGACGGTTCAGGTGCCGGGATATTGTACGGCTCCGCAAGTTCGTCGGTGGAATGTTCTGAGCTGATCGGCCAGTCCGGGCAGGGCGGCGTTGATTGCGCTTTTCGCCTCGGTCAAATTCCTGAGCAATACGACGGACTGGTTTTGGGCGAAGACGAATTCGCCGACATACACACTTGGAGTTGATGACGCAGCCATTTAAAGCCAATACAACAAGAAGCAGGGGCGTTTTTCTTTTCATGGAATCCAGTGGCAGGACGTCTGATGCCGCTCAGGAGAATGTTGTCAGGATAGCACGACAACGTGGCTGATGGCAGCGCATAAGCATCAAAGTGGCTTTAAATAGCATTTTTGAATAAAACCAATATTACCAACTAATCAATCCATAAATAAGACACTATTTTCAATATTCTTGCCCTTTCTATTTTTCAATAGTAAATTAAAAATCGAATATCTCTTGAGGGAGGGCGAAGATGTACATAGCTAAATTTTCAGCGTTAGCAACATTGACCATCTTTTCAACTGCAGCGTACGCAGTGGACAGCAGTTTCAGCGGATTTTCCCAATTGACGGTTGGCCGGGTTTTAAGCGGCAGCTCTTCCGGTCCCGTTCCCTATCAATTAAATGCCCAGCCTGGATATAGTTATCAATGCCCGTGTTTTACCGGTAATTATGAATACGCCGGGGTCTATGAATATCATAAGGCCGATGTAAAACAGGAGTCGCTGGCCGGCGTCCAGGGCAATTTCAAGTTCACCCCCGATTTGTCCGCTACGGTACAGGTGGTGGCGCGCGGCGCCGACAGCTCCGTCAATGCCGACTGGGCCTACGGCAGCTACAAGATTTCCGACAACCTGACCCTGCAGGCTGGCCGCAAGCGCCTGCCGCTGTATTACTACTCCGATTACATGTATGTGGGCTTCGCCTATCCCTGGCTGCGGCCATCGCAGGATCTGTACGCCTGGCAAATCTACTCCTACGACGGCGCCAATTTGCTGTACACCAGCAACGTCGGCGACTGGACTTACACCGGCAACGTCTGGATCGGCCGGCGCAAAAGTACTGACAACGAATTGCTGGGCAATCTGTATTACTCGACGCGCATCGACGAGAGCTGGAAAAAGATGATCGGCGCTTATCTCGACGCCAGCAACGACATTTTCAGTGTCCGCGGCGTCTACATGCACACGGTCGTGGAGCGTTATTCGGTCATCAATGGCACGCGCTCGCTGGTCATGACGGGCGCCAATGGCGACTTCGTCAATGACGTTGGCCAGGCATTTTATGGCATCTCATTCAATGTGGATTATAAAAACTGGCTGGTGCGAAGCGAGATCAACTATATCAATCGGCCATCGGTAAAAAATACTTATACTGCCCAGTCTTATTCCGGTGGATATAAGATGGATAAACATACATTCTTGCTTTCTTGGTCGCAATTCCAGGAACGTGCAGAATATTGGCCGACCGGCACGGAAAAACATGCGACGACTTCTTTGACTTACCGCTGGGATTTCACCAGTTCACAGGCGCTCAAAGTGCAGTTCGATAAGATCAAGGACAAATCCAAATTCCAGTTCACCGGCGATGCCAACCTGCTGGCGGCATCCTGGCAAATGGTCTTTTAACAGGGAGAGAGTTTATGCGGAAAATTATCCTCTCGACGGCGTTGGTTTGCGCGGCCGTGCTGAGCCAGCCTGCCTTCAGCACCGAAATTGTGGTGGTGGTAAATCCCAAGAATCCGGCCAGCCGCATGTTCTCTGACCAGGCTTCGCAATTCTTCCTGGGGAAGTCGAATATGTTCGTGCCGCTGGATCAGGCGGAAAAGTCGCCGATCCGGGCAGAGTTTTATCAAAAGCTCGCGAATAAAGATGTGTCGCAGGTTAAGGCCGCCTGGGCCAAGATCATCTTTACGGGCAAGGGAGTGATGCCGGTTGAGCTTCATTCAACGGCCGAAGTCAAAAAAGCCGTCGCCGCCGATATCAATGCAATTGGCTATATTGAAAAATCCGCCGTGGATGACACGGTGAAAGCCATATTGACGCTGCCGTGAATTAACCCATCATATCGGTAATGAAAGGCACATAGCTTTTCCGATACTATGTCAATTTGATAATTGACTGGAAGGAAAAGCTCGATGGGGATGGTATTTTGCCGGGGATGTGGTAAAGAAATACATGAGACGGCGCCAACGTGCCCGCATTGCGGCGCACCACAAGGGCAGCCTGTCCGCTCCGGGCCGCCGCGTTCCGACAAGGATTATGCGGTAACGCTGTTGCTGTGCTTCTTTGTCGGCTTCCTTGGCATCCACCGCTTTTACGCCGGCAAAATTGGCACTGGCCTGCTGCAGATGTTTACGTTTGGCGGGCTGGGGATCTGGGCCTTCGTCGACCTGATCTTTGTGGCGCTGGGACGCTTTACTGACAGCGAAGGACGCGAAATCACCTTCCGCTAAATAAAAAACGGCCGCCAGATTGCTCTGGCGGCCGTTTTGCCGTGTGGCTAGCGTAACCGATTAACGGTCGCCGTAGCTGCGACGTGGACGGTCGCTGTTGTACGGGTTGTTGGCTTTGAAGCCTGGACCCTTGTAGCCTTCGCTCGAACCGCTGGCGCCTTCACGGCGCGGTGCGCCACTTGGCTTGCTGAACGAACGCTGGCCTGGCTTGGCGCCGCCACGGTTGTCGCCTGGTTTCCAGCCACCTGGACGCGAGGTGCGTGGTGCGGAACCGGTTTTCTTCGGCTCGTAGCCCTCGACCACATTGACTGGAATCAGCTGCTTGGTGAAACGTTCGATACGTTTCACGTGCATGCCTTCAGCGTGGTTGACCAGCGAGATCGCCAGGCCGTTACGGCCAGCACGGCCGGTACGGCCAATGCGGTGCACGTAATCTTCCGGGAACTTCGGCAGGTCGTAGTTGAATACGTGGGTGATGGTTGGCACGTCGATACCACGTGCGGCAACGTCGGTCGCGATCAGGATCTTGACCTGGCCGCGGCGCAGGCTGTCCAGCGTGCGGTTACGCGCGCCCTGGTGCATGTCGCCATGCAGTGCGGCTGCCGAGAAGCCAGCGATGTTCAGACGGTCGGCGATGGTGTCAGCGTCACGCTTGGTGGCGGTGAAGACCACAGCCTGGTCCAGCGACTCGTCGCGCAGCAGATGGTCCAGCAGGCGGTTCTTGTGCGACAGGTCGTCGACGAAGTGCACGCGCTGGGTGATGTTTTCATGCTTGTTGGCCGAGCTCACGATCTGAATGATCTGTGGCTCTTTGGTGATGCGGCGTGCCATGTTGCCGACAACGCCATCCAGCGTGGCCGAGAACAGCATGGTCTGACGGGTCGCCGGGGTGGCTTCAACGATTTTTTCGATGTCGTCGATGAAACCCATGTCCAGCATGCGGTCGGCTTCGTCCAGCACCAGGATTTCCAGTTGCGAGAAGTCGATCTTGCCCGATTCCATGTGGTCGATCAGACGGCCTGGGGTAGCGACCAGAATCTCTGGATTCTTGGCCAGCAGTTGCATCTGCTTAGGATATGGCATACCGCCCAGGATCGACACGGCCTTGATGCGGCGCAGGTTGACGCTGTACTTGTCGGTATTGGTCGTGACTTGCAGGGCCAGTTCACGGGTTGGGGTCAGTACCAGCATTTTTGGCTGGGCTGCTTTGAAACGTGGACGCTCGCCGCGGGCGCGGGAAGCTTGCATTTCTTGATTAGGGGTTTTGCCGGCAGCAGCCGGTTCAATTGCGGCCAAACGGTGCAGCGACGGCAGCATGAAGGCTGCAGTCTTGCCGGAACCGGTTTGCGAGGAAACCAACAGATCCTTGCCTGCGATCGCGGCAGGCACAGCCTGCTGCTGAACTGGGGTCGGCGCGGTGTAGCCGGCGTCGGTCAGGGCTTTGATGATGGACGTGTTGAGACCTAGTGCTTCAAATGTCATGCTTTTCTTTCGTAAAAATCAGCGTCCACGCAATTGCGGAACGCGAAATAGCAACGCCTACCAAAACGAAATGACTCAATCAGAATCGAAAGAACTTTCGGCACAAAAGCTTTGCGCCGGGACGGTGTCAGATCAACGACACCAGAGGCGGGAGGGCTTTATAAGGGCATCTGAACGATGCGCTGTGAGGCTTGCGTAGCTGCTTAACTATCACTGGCTGAAGAATCGGTAGCGTTTTGCTATTCACCGATATAGAGAATTCAGCGCAAGGCCGGTATTATGCCCTAGTTTGCTTCACTTGTATAGTTTAGCTGGCCATGCGTTTCAATAATCGCTCAAAGCGCATGCTGGCCAGGTGGGCCTTTTCCAGCAAGGCTTCGCTGATCTCATCGACTTGGGCGTCGCCGGGCTGGCTCAGGCCGCCGTAGCCGTAGCGGCGCGTGGTCTGGCGCATGCGTGCCGACATGAAGACGGACAGCGCGCGGTAGAAGCGGGCGGCAAACGCCGCGTCGGTGTCCAGTTTTTCACGCAGGCGCACGTGCGAGACGCGCAGTGCGGAAGCGCCTTCGTTGGCGCGCACGGACGCGGTGGTGCGCGCCGGATCGACCAGCGACATTTCGCCGATGACTTCGCCGCTGCTGAGTTCCGCCACCAGCTCGCCGTTGCTAGCCAGCACGGAGAACGTGCCGTCCAGCACGAAGTACACGCTGTCGGGCTGGCCGCCGTAAGGGATCAGTTCCGCGCCCACAGGGTAGCGCAGGCGATCGCCGGCATTGGCGAGCCATTCCACATCGTCATCCAGCAATTCGCTGAGGATAAAAAGCACTTTGCGCATAGGCGCACGCTCAGGCACTGCGGAGCGTGCAATGGACGGCATCATATTCACGGTAAGACCCTAGTTTGACTATTATTTTCTCGGCAAGTATAACGGGGTATTTTGGCCTTGTAAAATTGGAAATAAATTAACATTAATGCTTTTTTATGTTATTTGTTTCAATTTGTAAAATGGAAACCCCATTTGTGCCGCTGCTTCGATCAATCCTGCATGTTGAATAAAAAGGAGGTCGATATGTGGACGAAATTCATGGCGGCATGCCTGCTGCTGGCGGCCGGAGCGGCGCAGGCGCAGCGGATAACGCCGCCTTTATTGCCGCCGATGCTGCCGATGCCGCCGATGCCGCCGCTGATCGTGGTGCAGGGCGCCGAGCAGCCGGTACGCTTGCAAAGCCTGAAGGTGGACGCCGCGCTCGGAGGCGGCATGGCGCAGACCACGCTGCGCATGGTGTTCTTCAATCCCGACCATCGGCCGCTGGAAGGGCGCTTGCAGTTTCCGCTGTTGCCGGGGCAGCAGATCAGTGGGTTTTCGCTGGATCTGGAAGGGAAGATGCGCGCGGCGGTGCCGGTGGAAAAAGCACGCGGCCGCCAGATCCTGGAGGCGATCGAGCGCACGCGGGCCGATCCGGCACTGCTGGAGCAAACGCAGGGGAATAATTTTCAGCTGCGGATTTTCCCTATCCCTGCGCAAGGCACGCGCACCGTGGAGTTGACCTATACCGAGGCGCTGAATCGCGAAGGCAGCAACTGGGCTTATCGTTTGCCGCTGGCTTGTGGCGAGCTGGCGGACGGCATCGCGCTGCGCGTGACGGTGGCTGGCGCTGCTGCGCCCCTGGCCAGCGGCAGCATCGGCGATATTGTTTTCGCGCGCAGCGGCGACGGCTACGCGGCGCAGCTCGTGCGCGCCAACTATGCGGCGAGCGGCACGTTGAAGCTGCTGGTTCCGGCCAGTGCCGAGCCGCAGACCTATGTCCAGCAGTTTGGCGGTGAGACCTTTTTCCTGGCCGAAATTCCGCTATCGGACCAGCGCACGCCGCGGGCGCTGCCCAAAGTAGTGGGGCTGTTGTGGGATAGCTCGGGCTCCGGTGCGAACCGCCAGCGCGAAGCGGAGCTGCTGGAGCTGGATCGCTACTTCAAGGCGTTGGGCAATGCGGAGGTGCGTCTGACGCGCTTGCGTGATCGCGCCGAGGCGACGCAACGCTTCCGCATTGTCAACGGCGATTGGCAGTCCTTGCGCACGGCGCTGCAGGACACTATCTACGATGGCGCCAGCGCGCTGGCGGACTGGCAGCCGCAATCCGATGTGAACGAATATCTGCTGGTCAGCGACGGCCTGCTGAATTACGGCGGCAAAAAATTCCCGCAGCTGTCGCCGCGCCAGCGCTTGTATGCACTGAGTTCGGCTGTGTCTGCGGATACCAGCCGTCTGTCGGCATTGGCCGAGCGGAATGGCGGCAAGCTGGTGACGGTGCAAACGGATCGTCCTGGCGCTGCAGCCGAGGTGCTGCTGACGGATGGTGTGCAAGTACGCGGTATCAGCGCAACCGGTGCAACGGAAGTGCTGACGGACGACGGCCAGCAAGGCATGCTGCGGGTGACCGGCAAGCTGGTTGCGCCCGCAGCGCATGTGACGCTGGATCTGGTGCGGCACGGCCTGGCGTCGCCGCTGACGCTGGACGTCTCGGCGCAAGCGCCGGCGCATCCGATGGCGGGCCGCGTGTGGGCCGGGCGCAAGCTGCATCAGCTGGACGCGGACTATGAGCTGAACCGCGCGGCCATCCGTCGTCTTGGCGCGCAGTTTGGCATGCCAACGCGTGAGACGTCCCTGCTGGTGCTGGAGCGGCTGGAAGACTATGTGCGCTACGATGTGCCGCCGCCGGCCGAACTGCAGGCGGCCTTTGATGCGCTCAAGAGCGTGCGCGGCGCGGCGTTGACACAGCGTCGCGGCAAGCAGATGGAGCGTGTCGTGCAACTGTTTGAGCAGAAGCTCGCCTGGTGGAACGGCAGCTCCCCCAAGCTGCCACCGAAGCCGCTGGAACGCGAGACCGTCGCTGCGGGTGCGTGGGAACCGATGCTACCCGCGCCTGCACCTGTAGCAGTTCCGGCACCGGCGCCGGCCATCGCGATGCCGTTTGCGGAAGCCGCGCCACTTCAGCGCGCGCCGTCCTTCGGCGCCAGCGCGCCTGCGATGCGCTTTGTGGAGGCCAGCGATGCGCAGCGTGCGGCGGCGGGCGCCGGCCGCGACAAGAGCGCAGGCGAGATTGCCGTCAGCTTGAAGCGCTGGGACTCCAACGCCCAATACATCGCCCGCATGAAAGCCGCCACTACCGATCAGCTGTACGCGATCTATCTCGATGAACGCCCGTCCTATCTGAACAGCAGTGCCTTTTACATCGATGTGGCGGACCTGCTGCTGGAACGCGGCAAGCGTGAGCTGGCATTGCGCGTGTTGTCCAATCTGGCGGAGATGGACCTGGAAAACCGCCAGATACTGCGCATACTCGGCTACCGCCTGCTGCAGGCAGGCCAGCCGGATCTAGCCGTCCCGATATTCGAGAAAGTGCGCGAACTGGCTGAGGAGGAACCGCAATCCTTCCGTGACCTGGGCCTGGCTTATGCTGCCGTGGGCCGCACCCAGGACGCCATCGATCAATTGTATGAAGTGGTGACGCGCCCTTGGGATGGCCGCTTTGCGGAGATTGAGCTGATCGCGCTGGCGGACATGAACGCTCTGATTGCTGCTCCGCCGCGCAAGGTGAAGCTGGATACCAGCCGTATCGATCCGCGCCTGTTGAAGAACATGCCGCTTGATTTGCGGGTGGTATTGACTTGGGATGCCGATGACAGCGATATGGATTTGTGGGTGACCGATCCCACCGGTGAGCGCTGCTTCTACGGCAATCGCATGACGCCGCAGGGTGGCCGCTTGTCGCTGGACTTCACGGGCGGCTACGGGCCGGAGGAGTTTTCGCTGCGCCGCGCGATGCCGGGCAAATACAAGGTGGAGGCGAACTTTTTTGGCGCGCATCGGCAGGTAGTGGCGGGAGCGACCACCTTGCAGCTGAAGCTGACCAGCGGCTTTGGCCGCACCGGTTCACGCGATCAGATGGTGACGGTGCGCCTGCAAGGCCGGGGTGAGACGGTGCTGGTGGGTGAGTTTGAAGTGAAGTAGCATTTATTCGATGGCAGCGATCTGCCTGGCCAGGGCTTCCGGCACGGGATAGTCCGGATAGGCCAGGCGGAATTTTTTCCATTCCGCCAGCGCGTCGCTGCGCAAGTCGGCTTTCAGCATTTCGTCGATGGCGTGCAGCCAGGCGGCGGCTTGCGCATCAGGCGCAGGCGGCGCGATGGGGGCGGCACTTGGGCGGGCGACGATGGGCGCAGGGGCTGCTGCGGCGCCGAAGGATGGCGCAGCAAAGCGATGCGCAGTCACCGCATCGGTGACTGGCGCGGCAGGCTGCGCTGCCATGACAGGTGCCGGTGCAGGTGCAGCGGCAGGTGCGGGCAGTGGTGTCCACGCTTCCTCGGCGGCTGGTGCTGCTGGTGCAGGTGCTGCATGCACGCGTTTGTCGCTCACGATGGCGGCCGGCTTGGGTGGTGCAGTAACGGTTATTTCTGGCGACGCGGCGCGCACCGGGGCATGTGGCGCCGAAGCAGTGACCTGCGCGGGCTCCGCATATTCGCCGCGCTGCCACTCCAGTGTCAACAGCAAAGTGCCGACCACGCTGGCAGCCAACGCCAGCGGCATGCGCCAGCGCGCCATATTGGCGGCAGGCCGCTGGCGCATCGCCTGCTCCTGCGCCAGCTTTCCTTCAATCGACGCCATAATCGCCGTGTCCAGATGCGCCGGCGATTCGGGCTGCTTTAGTGCCGACAAATGGCGAGACAGCGCATCACGACCCGCCATGAAATCGTCGAGTTCGTCATCCAGCTTTTGATCATCGTGGCGCGTCATGCCTGCTCCTCCTGGGCGGCCATCCCATTCGATAACTGCTCGCGTAATTTTCGCATGGCGTAGCGCAGCCTGCTTTTGACGGTTTCAATCGGAGCGCTGGTCAGCGCCGCAATTTCCTCCAGCGATAGACCGCTGAACTGCTGCAGCACCAGGGCTTCCTTCTGCTCACCCGGCAGTGCGCGGATAGCCCGGTGCAGCGCCGCGTTCAATTGCTGCGTTTCCAGCATCGCCTCGGCCGCAGGCACCTCGCTTTCCAGGTCGGGCGCATCATCGGTCGATAACTGCGGCGACTGGCGCTGCAAATCGATCAGCCGGTTGCGCGCGATCTGGTACAGAAACGTGCGGAAAGTGGCCGTGACCTGATAGCGCTCGCGCGCTTGATGCAGCGCGATCCAGCTTTCCTGCGCCACCTCGTCCACCCAGTCCCTGCGCGGCGAGCGCCACGCGACAAACCGGTACAAGCCACGCTGATGGCGTTGGTACAGTTCGCGGAACGCCGCCACATCGCCACCCGCGTAGCGCAGCATCAGGGTTTCATCGGATGGATCGGTTGACATGCTGGCCAGTGTAGCGAGATCGTCACCACGCCGCAATGGGCAAGCTGTTTAGCGGGGCAGTGCAGCCAGGATGGCCTGCACGCGCTGCTTGCCCAGCGCCGACATAAACGGGAGTATGTCCCGATATGGCAGTGTCACTGCTTGCACGCATTCCTTAAAGTCGCGGCGGGCAAACGGCAGGAAGACCAGGCCTTGCGCGGTTGGATAAATTTGACGATCTTCCAGCGTGAACGTGACTTGCGCACTGCATTCCGGATTCGGATGACTGTAGGCCTGCCACAGGAGCTGCGATAACGTTCCCGCGTAGGTGGCTCTTTCGCTTGCCACTTCATACTGGCTGGCGATGATGGCGTCCGGATCGACGAGCCAGTCCACGGTGTGCTGTTGCTGGCCGGTGTTGAGATCAATGGTGAGGCTCTGCTCTTCGTCACTCATGTAGTCCTGCTCGCATGCGCGCTGGCGATGCTTGAGGATGACCGCGAAGTCCTGGTTCAGCATTACCAGTTCGTCTTCGTAGCGCGGTATGGCAAGCCGGGTGCGGTCCTTGAGCCACCGGAGTGCACGGCATTCCAAAGCTGTTTCATAGGCACTGGTCAGATGTGCTTCCAGGCCGATATTGATATGACCAATCTCTGCCGCCTCGCCGAGAAAGCGCAAGCTGCGGCGGTTAGCGACACCTGCAATGCCGATGACTTCATACGGTGCTTTGCCTGAGCGGCTCGTACTGATGGTTTCGACCGCAACATCAATGATGCCGTAGTAGCCAGATGGCGCGACCTGTCCTGTCAATGGCAGGGACAAGCGGCCGTCAGCCGTACGCCATGTGCCACGGAGGGGCTGATTCAGTGCACACTCCAGCGTCAGCGTGCCTAATACGGCACCTGCACTATTCACGGCCTGCCAGCCGCCGCTGGCCTGATCGGGCAGCAGGAAATTGTCCTCTGGATTAATGCCGGCGTGATAGCGGCCAGCCAGTTGACCTTCCGCTCCTAGCCACGGGCCAAATGTCATCTCGATCGGCGTATCATCGATGGCGCCCAGCCAGACGTTTTCAAGGCAGTGGCCCTGCGCCTGCGCGGCGGGCGATAGCAGGAAGGTGGCGAGGAGAGTGGTCAGCAGTGGCCGTATCATCATGTTCTTGGGTAGCGGGGAATAAAAAAACGCCCTGCGGAGAGGGCGTTTTCGCGAGGGTGAGGCTGGCCGACTGCTTAGGTGTAGTCTTCCGCGTTCAGGCCCATGACGTGCGAGAAGCCGCCGTCAACGTAGGTGATTTCGCCGGTGATGCCCGATGCCAGATCCGACAGCAGGAAGGCGGCGGTGTTGCCCACTTCTTCGATGGTGACGTTGCGGCGCAGCGGCGCGTGCGAGGCGGCAAAGCCCAGCAGCTTGCCGAAGTCCTTGATGCCTGAGGCGGCCAAGGTCTTGATCGGGCCAGCCGAAATGCCGTTCGAGCGGATGCCTTGCTTGCCCAGGTTTTCAGCCAGGTAGCGTACCGACGCTTCCAGCGATGCCTTGGCCAGGCCCATGGTGTTGTAGTAAGGGATGGCGCGCACTGCACCCAGGTAGGACAGGGTCAGCACCGACGAACCTTCTTTGAGCAGCGGCAGCGCAGCCTTGGTCAGTGCCGGGAAGCTGTACGCCGAAATGTCATGGGCGATACGGAAGTTTTCGCGGGTCAGGCCGTCCAGGAATTCACCGGCGATGGCTTCGCGCGGCGCAAAGCCGATGGCGTGGACCAGGCCGTCCAGTTGCGACCAGCTCTTGGCCAGGTCGGCGAACAGCGCGGTGATCTGCTCGTCGCTCGAGACGTCGCAGTCGAATACCAGGTTGCTGCCGAATTCAGCGGCAAATTCCGTGATGCGGTCTTTGAAACGCTCGCCAACATAGGTGAACGCCAGTTCAGCGCCTTCGCGTTTGCAGGCTTGGGCGATGCCGTAAGCGATGGAACGGTTCGACAGCAAACCAGTGATAAGGATTTTTTTGCCTTGCAAGAACGCCATAAGGACTCCGATTGCAACTGCGCGCACTGGCTGCCCGGTGGGGCTGGCTGGCGGCGTCAGTGGGTTATGTTTTTTAAGACCAAGATTGTAGGACTTGTAAGCCGCGACCGCAACCTTTGGATTGTTGCAGTCACGGCCCGTAGCCCGCGTCAGTGGCTGGTCTTGCGATGGGATTTGGATTTTGCGGCATCGCGCGACACGCGTGCCTTGACCAGTGCCACCGGGCTGGACTTGTCCGACTTGCCGGCTTTGGCCAGTTTATAGCCTTTGGCCGATTTGCCATTATTGCTGCGTTCCGCCTCATAGGCCACGGTGGCGCTCTCGGCGATATCCGACGAGATGTCGACGCTGGCCGAGGTGGAAATCTTCGGCACCAGGATGGTCGAACCGGCCTTGAGCACGGATTTCTGCGGAATGTTGTTGGCCTGGCGTATCACTTCCGGCGAAGTATGGAAACGCGACGCCAGCGTGCTGATGCTCTCACGCGCGCTGGTGATCTTGTGCGTGGTCCAGGTCGACAGCTCTTTGGTCCATTGCGACAGGTTCAGGTGGAACTTCTCGGCGTTTTCTTTCGGCAGCAGGATTTTGGTCTGCTCGTCGCCGGTAATCACCGGACGCTTGAATTGCGGATTCAGCGCCTTGAATTCGTCCACCGACAGCTCGGCCAGATGGGCCGCCACGGTCAGGTCGATGTCACTGGTCTTATCGACCGCCATGAAGTACGGCGAGTTGTCGATGAGTGGCAGGTTCAGGCCATATTGCTGCGGATTGGCAACAATGTTCTTCACTGCTTGCAATTTTGGCACGTAGTTGCGGGTTTCGGCCGGCATCAGGTCGGCCAGGCTTTCAAAATCGGTCGGTTTGCCGGCCGCCTGGTTGCGCTTGATGGCTTTTTGGACCGAGCCTTCGCCCCAGTTGTAGGCGGCCAGGGCCAGTTGCCAGTCGCCAAACATATCGTACAGGCGCTGCAGATAGGTCAGGGCGGCGTCGGTCGAGGCCAGAATGCCGCGGCGCTCGTCCTTGAAGGCGTCCTGCTTGAGGTTGAAGTCGCGGCCGGTGCCGGGCACAAACTGCCACATGCCGGCGGCATTGGCGCTGGACAGCGCGTTCGGGTTGAAGGCCGACTCGATAAACGGCAGCAGCGCCAGTTCGGTCGGCATATTGCGCTTTTCCAGCTCGGTGACGACGTGGAACAGGTATAGCGATGCGCGCGCGGTGGTGCGGGCGATGTAGTCCGGGCGGGTGGCGTACCAGTTGACGTGTTTGGCAACCAGCTCGTTGTTCACGTCGGGAATCGCGTAACCGCTGCGGATGCGGCCCCAGACGTCTTTTTCGCGGAAAGCTTCTTCGTCGACCATCTTGGCCGGCTTGTTGACTTTCAGGGAGGAGATATCGGGGAGGGGGGATTTCGGCAGGGGGGACAGCGCGGTGGTAACCGTCGGCAGGCCCGGGGCCTCATCGTAGGCCTGGACCAGCGCGGGCGCCAGTAGCGCCATCAGTGCTGCCAAAGCTGCGGATTTAGGAATTCGTGCTTGCATAGTTTTCCATGGTTGGCGACAAGAAACATCGCGTGGACTATGAATTAAACGTGGAGTGTACGAAGGTCGCTCCATCGAGTCAAGAAATATGTCACCCTTATGACAAATTCTTATAAGCAATAATTCCAGTGAAATAAGCGCGAGATCGCTGCAAATTGACGGAAATAGGAGATGCGGCAAAGAGTGCGTACAATTCTGTTTTTGCGTAGTTACCGAGGAATTGCAATATGAGTAGCCCAGCCATCGACCGCGACGTGGTCATTGCCGACACTGTCCACTGGATGGAAAAAGCCGTGATTGGCCTGAACCTGTGCCCGTTCGCCAAGGCGGTGCACGTCAAGAAGCAGATACGTTATGTGGTGAGCGAGGCGGAAACGCCGGAAGAGTTGCTGGAAAAACTCATGGAAGAGTTGCAGCACCTGGCGGACGCCGATCCTGAAAAAATCGACACCACGCTGCTGATCCATCCGAACGTGCTGACTGACTTCTTCGACTACAACGAGTTCCTCGACGTCGCCGACGCCGCGCTGGAAGAGCTGGGCCTGGATGGCTTCCTGCAGGTCGCCAGCTTCCACCCGGACTACCAGTTTGCCGATACCGACAAAAACGACATCAGCAACTACACCAACCGCTCACCGTACCCAACCCTGCACCTGCTGCGCGAAGACAGCATCGACCGCGCGGTGGAGGCGTTCCCGGAAGCGTCGGAGATTTTTGACAAGAATATCGAGAACCTGGAAAAACTGGGCCATGATGGCTGGGACAAGCTCATGGAGAAGCCATGAGCGATGATCTGCCCATCCGCCCGGACACCCCGTGCGTGGCAGTGTGCTCCACCACCTTCGACGAGATCTGCCGCGGCTGCGGCCGTACCGTGGTCGAGGTGGCGCACTGGGTGTCGATGACACCCGAGCAGAAGGAAGTGGTCTGGCAGCGCATTGTGGCGCAGGGCTACCCGCGCCGGAATACCTGATCAATAGCTACCGATAAAGTCTTTCTTGCCGATTTCCAGGCCGTTGTGGCGCAGGATGTCGTAAGCAGTGGTGGCGTGGAAGTAGAAGTGCGGCAGCGCGTAGTGGAACAGATAGGTCTGGCCGACGAAGTGCTTGGTCTTCTCGCCACTGCCGGTGGTGATGGCGCGGCCTTCGCTGCCTTCGATCTGCGCTTGCGGCACGCTGTCGATGTAGGCCAGCGTCTTGACGATGCGCTCTTTCAGATCGGCAAACGAAGTTTCCTTGTCTTCATACGACGGCACTTCCAGGCCGCCCAGGCGCGCGGCAGCGCCCTTGGCGAAATCGCAGGCAATCTGGATCTGGCGCGTGAACGGCAGCATGTCCGGGAACAGGCGGTATTGCAGCAGCGCGGCCGGGTCGATTTTCTTGTCGGTGGCGTGCGCTTCGGCTTTGTCCAGAATGGCGTGCAGGCTGTTCAGGATCTGCTTGAACACAGGAATGGAGGCGGAGTACATGGAGAAGGTGGTCATGGCGGATTCCTATGTGTTAAAAAAGAGTCGCGATCATAGCGCGGCTAGAGGTTTTTTGCTTGTGCGTGACTTTTTAAGGTTTTTTCCGTGCATAATTCCACCAAGTAATAAGCCCCAGAGCGACGATGCCCATTCACCCATTTGCCGTACCCGTGCATGACTAGCACCATTTACCAGAGATTGCGCTTACGCCTGAGCGCGTTGTATGGTCTTTCCATCTATGGTGCGCTGCTGCTGGTGGTGTTTGGTGGCCTGGTGATTCCTGCGATTATCGGCAGCTATCTGCTGATCGGCGTGCACGAGCAGCAGTCGGCGCGCGCCTCGTTGCAGGAATCGCTGCAACGCAATGCCGACATCCTGGCGCTGGGCATGCAGGAATCCCTGTGGAATATGAATGCCGAATCGGCCCATTCGCTGGTCGAATCGGTGATGCGCGACCGTTCGGTCTTGCAAGTCCAGGTCGTGGGCCAGGCCGACACCCAGTTCATGCACGTGCGCTCGCCGCGGGTGGCCAGCGGTAATGTGTACCGCGCTGAGCGCGAAATCCTCGTGCGCGGCGAACGCATCGGCCGCATCATGGTCGAGATGGACGATGCGCGCAGCCAGCAGGAGTTGCGCGAGAAGCAGCTGTCCTATGTCTTCGTGCTGGCGGCGCAGCTGACCGTGTCGCTGCTGCTGATTGTGCTGTTCCTGAACTCCCGCCTGATCAAGCCGCTGCGCAAGCTGATGCGCTTTTCGGACCGGCTGTCGCATGGCGACTTTGAAACCCGGCTCGATGTCACCGGCAGCGATGAACTGGGCCGCCTGGCGCAGCAGCTGGAGCAGATGCGGGTGGCGATCAAGCGCCTGTTTGAAGATATCGGCCAGCGCGAGGAACGTTTCCGCACCATCGTGACGCAGGTGCCGGGCGCCGTGTTCCGCTTCCGCCCGGACGGCCCGATCGACTTTGTGTCGGACGCCATTGAAGACATCTCCGGCTATTCGGCCGCACAGTTCATGCGCAGCACCACGCACTCCTGGACCAACCTGATCGCGCCGGAAGACCGCAAGAAGCAGCGCCGCGTGATCGGCCAGGCCATCCGTGACGGCCAGCCCTACGAAATCGAATACCGCATCACCGATTCCGCCGGCGCCGAGCGCTGGGTGCAGGAGAACGGCCAGCCGCAGCCATCCGAAGGCGATGAAAGCGCGCCATGGGTGGACGGCATCATCTCTGACATCAGCCAGCGCAAGCACAACGAGATGCGTATCGAAGCGCTGCTCGCCGAGCAGAGTGCGATTCTGGATAACGTGATGTTTGGCGTGATGTTCGTGCGTAATCGCACCATCGTCTCCGTCAACCGCCGCTGCGAAGAACTGTTCGGCTACGGGCCGGGCGAGATGGGCGGGGCGTCCACTTTCATGCTGTTCCTGGATGGACTGGATTACGAATCGTCGGGCGCGCGCCAATACCCGTCGCTGTCGCAGGGCGATTATTTCAGCGAAGAGCGCCAGTATCGCCGCAAGGACGGCAGCGTATTCTGGTGCCTGGTCAGCGGCTATGCGCTGGACAATAACCGCGCCAATGAAGGCAGCATCTGGGTGTTTGCCGATATCACCGAGCGCAAGGAAGCGGAAGAAAAACTGCGCCTGTCCGCCACCGTGATCGAGCACATTGCCGATGGCGTGGTGGTGCTGGACGAAGAGGGCACCATCGTCGCCGTCAATCCGGCCTTCACGCTGATTACCGGCTATACCGAATTGGAAGCGGTCGGCAAGGACCGCACGCTGACGCGCTCCGGACGCCACGAACCCGCATTCTACGAGGGCATGTGGGAGGAGCAGCTGGAGCACGGCTTCTGGCGCGGCGAGTTGTGGAGCCTGCGCAAAAACGGCGAGCTGTATCTGGAATACCTGACCGTGAGCGCGGTGCGCGACACCAGCGGCCACACCACGCACTATGTGGGCGTGTTCAGCGACATCACCAAGGCCAAGGAATCGCAGGAGAAGCTGGACCATCTGGCGCACCACGACCCACTGACCGCGCTGCCGAACCGCCTGCTGTTCCATGACCGCCTGCAGCACGCCTTGCAGCGCGCCTCGCGCGACGGCGAGCAGCTGGCGCTGCTGTTCATTGACCTGGACCGCTTCAAGAACGTCAACGACACGCTGGGCCACCACATCGGCGATGAGCTGCTGAAGCAGGTCGCGCATGCACTGACCGAGCGCCTGCGCGAAGGCGATACGCTGGCACGCCTGGGCGGCGATGAATTCATCGTGCTGCTGGAAGATATCGACAACCAGTACGGCGCCAGCCAGGTCGCGGAAAAACTGGTGCAGATGTTTGAGGAACCATTCATGGTCGCCGGTCACGAGCTGTTTGTGACCTGCAGTGTCGGTATCAGCCTGTTCCCGGACGATGCGGCTGACTTGAATATGCTGATCCGTAATGCCGACGTGGCCATGTACCAGGCCAAGGCGCGCGGGCGCAATGGCTTCAGTTTCTACGCGCCGTCGATGACGGGCGAGGGCGTCGAGCGCCTGCGCCTGGAGACCTTCCTGCGCCGCTCCATCGAGAAGGACGAGATTTTCCTCAACTACCAGCCGCAGGTGGAAATTGATACGGGCCGCCTGGTGGGCGTCGAGGCGCTGGTGCGCTGGAACCATCCGGAACTGGGCCTGATCCCGCCGATCCGCTTCATCCCGCTGGCCGAGGACACGGGCTTCATCAACCAGCTGGGCAAGTGGGTGCTGCACGAAGCCTGCCGCCAGATGGTGCGCTGGCAGGAAGCCGGGCTGCATGTGCCGAAGATCGCCGTCAACCTGTCGGCCAAGCAGTTTGAGCGCGGCAGCATCGTCAACATGGTGGCCGACATCCTGCACGACACCGGCCTGCAGCCGGAGCGCCTGCAGCTGGAAGTGACCGAGTCGGTGATTATGAACACCGGCGACGCCATGGTCTTCATCAACGACCTGCACTCGATCGGCGTGGCGCTGGCGATTGACGATTTTGGTACCGGCTATTCTTCGCTGGCGTATCTGAAGCAGCTGCCGGTGCAGACACTGAAGATCGACCGCTCCTTCATCAAGGACATCTCCACCGACGTCAATGACGAAGCGATCGCGATTGCGATTATCCAGCTGGGCAAGAGCATGAACCTGTCGGTCATCGCGGAAGGCGTGGAGACCGAAGAGCAGGCAGCCTTCCTGCTGCGCCACGGCTGTAACCTGGCGCAGGGTTACTTCTACAGTCGTCCACTGGCGGCGGATGATATGCTGAGCCGCTGGCAAAAATAAATACACGGAGAGACAGGAATGCAGGGAGTGAAGAACACGTCGCGGCGGCGCTTCCTTCTGGGCGGCGTGGCGGTGACGGGCGCATTGGTGGTGGGCTGGGGCGTGATGCCGCCGCGCCAGCGCCTGAACGCCTCGCTTCCCTTGCCGGTCCACGACGGCTGCGTGGCGCTGAATGGCTGGGTGGGCATCGGCAAGGATGGCGCCGTGACGGTCGCCATGCCGCGCAGCGAAATGGGGCAGGGCGTCTACACCGCCTTGCCGATGCTGGTGGCGGAGGAGCTGGATGTGCCGCTGTCCGCGGTGCAGGTGGTGCAGGCGCCTATCGATAAGATCTTCGGCAACATCGCCATGCTCAAGGACGGCCTGCCTTTCCATCCTGACGATACAGGGCGGTTGAAAACCACCGTGAGCTGGATCGTCGGCAAGGTGGCGCGCGAACTGGGGCTGATGATCACGGGTGGCTCGTCCAGCGTGAAGGATGCGTGGGAGCCGATGCGCGAAGCCGGCGCCGCAGCGCGCGCCATGCTGGTCGCGGCGGCTGCCGCCGAGTGGTCGGTACGTCCCGAAGACTGCTACACAGGCAACGGCTTTGTCGCGCATGCCGATGGCCGCCGCCTGGCCTATGGTGCGCTGGCCGAGCGTGCGGTGACTGCCGCGCCGGGCGAAGTGCGGCTCAAGTCCCCGGAACAGTTCAAGCTGATTGGCCATCCGCAGCCGCGCCGCGACACGCCATCCAAGGTCAATGGCTCGGCCATCTTTGGTATCGACGTGCGCCCGACGGGCATGCTGTATGCGGCGGTACGCATGTCGCCCGTGATTGGCGGCACGGTGGCTGGCGTGAACACTGCTGCCGCGCTCAAAATGCCGGGCGTGGTCAAGGTGGTCGATTATTCCAGTGCCTTGGCGGAGAAGACTGGCGCCGGTGCCGGCGTGGCCGTCATCGCCAGGAGCTATTGGCAGGCAAGGCAGGCCGCGCTGGCGCTGGATGTTCAGTGGCATGACGGCCCGCTGGCCAGCCTGTCCAGCGCCGCCATTTATGCCGGCTTTGCGCATCAGCTGGATAGCGAAGACGGCTATGCCTACTACAAGGCTGGCGATATGGATGCGGTGGAAGGCAAGGCCGCCGGTGTGGCCAAAACCATCAAGGCCGAATACCGCGCTCCGTATCTGGCGCATGCGGCCATGGAACCCATCAACTGCACGGCGCAGGTCAAGGATGGCAAGGTGCGCGTGTGGGCGCCGACGCAGTCGCCAGGCTTTGCGGTGGATGTCGCCGCCAAGGTGGCGGGTGTGGCGGCGGGCGATGTCGAGCTGCACGTCACCATGCTGGGTGGCGGCTTTGGCCGCCGGCTGGATGTGGACATGATCGCGCAAGCCGTGGCCATCGCCAGGCAGGCCGACGGCCGCCCCGTGCAACTGATCTGGTCGCGCGAGGACGATACCACGCATGATGTCTACCGCCCGGCGGCGCTGGCGCGCTTCAGTGCGACGCTGGATGCACAGGGCAATGTGCTGGGCTACGATAACAAGTCGGCCAGCGGTGCGATTTCGCACCAGTTCTTCAAGCGTAACCTGGGTTTGCCGCCCGGTGGGCCGGACAAGACCACGGCCGAAGGCGAATTCGATATGCAGTACCACTTCCCCAATCAGCGCATCCGCCACGTGATCGTGGACAGCGCGGTGCCGCTGGGTTACTGGCGTTCGGTGGGCCATTCGCACAATGCCTTCTTCAAGGAGAGCTTCATCGACGAGCTGGCGCACGCGGCCGGCAAGGACGGCGTGACGTTCCGCCGTGGCCTGCTGCTCCAGCATCCGCGTCACCTGGCGGTGCTGAATGCGGCGGTGGCCAAGGCCGGTGAGGCGCCAGCGGGCAGGGCGCACGGCGTGGCCCTGCATCAGTCGTTTGGCACCATCGTTGCGCAGGTGGCCGAGGTGTCGGTGGAAGGTACGGAGATACGCGTGCATCGCGTGGTCTGCGCGGTCGACTGCGGCCTGGCGGTGAACCCGAACATCATCGCCCAGCAGGCGGAATCGGGCGTGCTGTTTGGCCTGTCGGCGGCGCTGTTTGGCGAGGTGACGATCAAGGAGGGCAAGGTTGAACAGACTAACTTCCATGACTACCCGGTGGTGCGCCTGAACCAGGCGCCCGAGGTGGACACCATCATCATGCCGAGTGCGGCCCATCCGGAGGGGATGGGGGAACCGGCCACGCCGCCGATCGCACCGGCCGTGGCCAATGCGGTCTTCAAGCTGACGGGCAAGCGCCTGCGCAGCCTGCCGCTGAAACTATGAAGCCGCTGCTCCCGCTCCTGGTTCTACTGGGCAGCGGCGAGCTGTCTGCTGCGCCACTGGCGCAAGACCAGGTCATCAAAGTGTGTGCGCAGAGCGCGGAATGGCCGCCGTTCATGTACACCGACAAGGCCAGCAACAATAAGCTGAGCGGCTATATGATCGACTTTTTGCAGCATAGCCTCATCGAGCGCGGCCTGCGTTACACCATCGACCTGGTGCCCTGGAAGCGCTGCATGGAGCTGACCCAGCGCGGCATCTACGACATGATGACCGATGCTTCCAACAGTGCGGAGCGCGCACAAAATTATCTGGTGTCCAAACCGTATTATCAGCAACAGCTGGTCTATTTCTATGACAAGGATCGGCCACGCCCGGCGATCCACGCGGCGGCGGACCTGAACAAGGTGCGCCTGTGCGGCATGGCCGGCTACAACTACTCCGGTTTTGGGCTCAAGCCCGAGGAAGTGGAAACGGGCTCGCAGAACCTCGCACAAACCTTCCAGAAGCTCAAGCACGACCGCTGTGACGCCGTACCGGAACGGCTGGAAGTCACGCTGGGCTACCGGGCGCAAGGCGTGGTGGACTTTGAAAAGCTCAATATCGGCGTGGGCTACCTGCCCGATTTGCCGCGCTCGACGTTCCACCTCATGGTGAGCCGCAATGTGGTGTACGGACCGGCCTTGCTGGAGGTGCTCGACGAGGGGATCGATAAGCTTAATGGCAACGGCGTTGCGCAGGAACTGGCCGTCAAATACGGCGTTCCGGGCGCGGAGCTGCCGCGCCCGAAATCGAAGCGCTGATTACAGGGCGTCGCGCAGCAGCGAACGCAGATTGCATTCGCGCTGCCACTGGGCGCGCTCTGCGCTGTTGATGATGAGTTCCTGCAGGTCGGCGTCGCTTTGCGCGGCGGTGGACTGCACCAGACGGTGCGCCACGCCCACATCCGGCAGCATGGTGCCGAAGAAGGCCACCATTTCGTGGTGCTGGATCAGCAGGGTAGGGAAGTTTTCCACGTCGAGATCGCCGACCACGTCGGCCTGGTCTTCAATGTCGATCCAGACGAAAAACTTGTCGGGATGGCGTTCGGCCAGTTCGTCAAAGGTGGCGCGGTAGGATGCGCAGGTGCCGCACCAGGCGGCGCACAGGCAGGCGACGATCCAGCGGTCGCCGGCCAGGGCGGCGGCCACGTCTTCGCGGTTTTCGGAATTCAGGGTCAGGCTAGCCATAGTAGGATCAGCAAAAGCGCGCTCAGCGCCAAAACGCGTATTCTACCTGTCCGCGCGGGGTCGCGCCTGTTAGCGCGCCGGGTTAAAATACGGGATGCCTATTATTCTCGCCATTGAAACCTCGTCCGAAACCGCTTCCTGCGCACTGCTGCGGGGCGATGCCGTCACCAGTCGCGTCTCCAGCGGCGTGCGTACCCATTCCCAGGCAGTATTGCCAATGATTCAAGAACTGCTGGCCGAAGCCGGCATCACGCTACAGGACTGCGATGCGGTGGCCTATGGTTCGGGGCCGGGTTCGTTTACCGGTGTGCGTACCGCCTGCGGCGTGGCGCAGGGGCTGGCATTCGGCGGCAAGCTGCCTGCGGTGCCGGTGGTGACGCTGGATGCCATGGGGCTGGCCTGCCACCAGCAGCACGGCGCCGACGAGGTGCTGGTGGTGCTGGATGCGCGCATGGGCGAGGTCTATTGGGCGCAATACCGGTTTGAGAATGGCGCGCCGGTGGCGGTGTTGGCGCCGGTGCTGTCGGCGCCCGGTGACGTCAGGCCGCAGGGTACGCCTGTTGCCTGCGGCAATGGCTTGTCGGCGTATGCAGAGGCCTTCCCGGCCGGCGGCTTTGCCGCGGTGATGCCGCATGCGGAACAGATCGCGCAACTGGCGGCAGCGGCGTTTGCCGCCGGCCGCACGGTGGCGGCTGCCGACGCCCAGCCGCTGTACCTGCGCAACAAGGTCGCGTACACGCAGGCCGAGCGCCGCGAAATGGCGGCCACCAAGGACGGCAACGCATGACGGCGCCCGTCTGGGATCTGGCGCGGCTCAACTACGAGCCGATGCAGCACACCGATCTGGAGGACGTGTTCGCGCTGGAGCAAAGCGTTTATCCTTACCCGTGGAGCATGGCCAATTTCGTCGATTCGCTGAACAGCAATTACGAAGCGTGGGTATTGCGTGACAGTGATGGTAGTTTGCTCGGCTATTTCCTGCTGATGGCGGTGGTCGATGAGGCGCACTTGCTGAACGTGGCGGTGTCGGCAGAGAAGCAGGGGCAGGGACTGGGGCGCTTCCTGCTGAACCAGGCCGTGGCGTGCGCGCGTGGCCTGGGCATGGAATCGGTGCTGCTGGAAGTGCGGCCATCGAACATGCGGGCGCTGGAAATTTACGAACGTTACGGATTTAAACAGATAGGTCGCCGCAAAGGGTATTACCCGGCGGGCAACCAGCAACGCGAGGACGCGATTGTGATGCGGTTTGAGGTATGAGTCAGTCGGCACGTAACACGGCGTTCCTGCACGAGATGGGAATTGGCGTGCAATGGAAGTTGCGTAATGGCGTGGAGGCGCAGGCCGATCCATTCGTCGCAGCCGTCCAGGCGCTGGCGGATGGCGAGCCGGTGATGGAGGCCCCTGTGCAGCAAGATGCTGCAGTGGCCGCAACGCCAGCGATGGCTGCCCCGGCGGCTCCGCTGAGCCACGCCGCACCGGCGCCGGTCGAAGCGCCGTCGTCGCCAGTAGCGCAGCAGCCCATTCCATCGTCCGCTGCGCCACGCGCACCGGCACCATCGCAGGGCGACGACTCCACAGCCTGGTTCGACGACGCGCCCATGCCGCCGCCGGCGCCCCAGCCTGCGGCCCGCCCCGTGCCTGCCGCAGCGCGTCCTGCCGCCGCGCCAGCCCCGGCAGCCGCATCGGAAGACGAATCCACCGCATGGTTTGACGATGCTCCAGCGCCGGAGCGTCCGGAGCCAGTCAGCGACGAAGCCATCGCCGCCATGGACTGGCCGGCGTTAAAGCAGGCTGTCGCCACCTGCACCCGTTGCCCGCTGTGCGCAACCCGCCGCACCGCCGTCAACGGCCGCGGCGCCGAGCAGGCGCGCTGGGTCGCGATCGGCCCTGCGCCGTCGCGCCAGGACGAAAAGGATGGCCAGACCATGTCGGCCGAATCCGGCCAGCTGCTGCACAATATGATGAAAGCGATCGAACTCCAGCCGGAGTCCGATGTCTACGTCACCAATCTGGTCAAATGCCGCCCGACGACGCCCGAAGGCGACGACCGCACGCCAGGTGCGGACGAAGTCCTGGCCTGCCGCCCGTTCCTGGAGCGTGAACTGGCACTGACGGGCGCCGCCATGGCCATGACCTTCGGCCAGTTCGCCGCCAAAGGCCTGATGATGGGACCGGCCGCACGGGGCAAGGTCATGCACTACGGCGCGCAGCAATTGCCGGTGGTCGCGACCTATCATCCTGACGATCTGCTGCGCAAACCGGAAGACAAGGCCAAGGCCTGGGCCGACCTGTGCCTGGCGAAAGCCAGCCATGGCTAAGCCCCCGGCTGGCAGCTTTCAAGCACTGTTTGAAAGCCGCTGGCCGCATCTGACGCACCCGCACGTGCGTGCGCTGGCATGGCTGCTGGATGCGCCAGACCTGCTCGATCCCGCCGCACCGCAGTGGCAAGGACGCATCGCCACGCTGGGCGCCATGCCGCCCGCGACGGCCGACTGGCTGGCGGCGCTGGAGCGTGATCCGGCGCCGCTGGATGCCGCACTCGGCACCCGGCACTACTCGCGCCTCGGGCTGTATGCGGAAAAGCTGATGGCCTTTTATTTCGCCGAACATGGCCAGCTGGTTGCACACGGCCTGCAAGTGCGCGCCGACCGCACCGACACCATCGGCGAATTCGACTTCCTATTGCAAAACGACGCCGGCCTGACCCACATCGAGTTCGCCACCAAGTTCTACCTGCTCGACCACGCCGCCCAGGATTTCAACGGCCTCATCGGCCCAAACCTGGCGGATACGCTGGGTGTGAAGATGCGCAAAATCTTCGACAAGCAGTTATCGCTGGCCCGGCATCCGGCCGCGCAGGCCGTGTTGCCGCAGCCGGTTACGCAAGCGCAGGCGCTGGTCAAGGGCTGGCTGTTTTATCCGGACGGCGTGCCGCCGATGGCCGGCATCTCGCAACAGCACTGCCATGGTTTCTGGATGACGCAAGCACAGGCACACAGCCTGCCCGGTCAGCATTTTGCGGTGATGCCGCGCCTGCAGTGGCTGGCGCCGTTCAAGGCCGCATCGGGCCTTGACCGCGATCAGCTATTGGCGGCCGTCCACGAGCAAGCGGCGCCCGTCATGATCGTCGTGTTGCGGGCGCAAGGGGAATGGCTGGTGGAAGAGAGCCGGGGCTTCATTGTCCCCGACGGCTGGCGCGCGCAAGCTGCGCAGCGCCGCCATGAAGGTGTGCTGCCGGCCTGAGGTTTAGTGCTTGGCTTCGCCGATCAGCGCGACCGAGTCGAACTCGCGCTGATTTGCCTGGTGCCGGCGCATGATATACAGCATGGTGCCCGCCAGGAACAGGCCGAACAGCAGAATGATCACATCCAGGTTCAGGTGCGCGCGCAGCATCAGCGAGTACATCGCCAGCATGGTCAGGATCGACAGGTTCTCGTTGAAGTTCTGGACCGCGATCGAGTGACCGGCGCTCATGAGCACGTGGCCGCGGTGTTGCAGCAGCGCGTTCATCGGCACCAGGAAGAAGCCGCCCAGCAGGCCGACCAGGATCAGCAGCGGATACGCGACTTTGACCGAGTTCACCATGGTCATCGACATCACAATCACGCCCATGGCAATGCCGACCGGGATCACGGTGAGCGACTTGCGCAGCGATACAAAGCGCGCGGAAATCACGGCGCCGGCGGCGACGCCGATGGCCACTACACCCACCAGGCTGGTCGATTGTTCGTAGCTCAGGTGCAGGGTACGGTTGGCCCACTCCAGCACAATAAATTGCAGTGTTTGCGCAGCGCCCCAGAACAGTGTGGTGACGCCTAGCGAAATCTGGCCCAGCTTGTCTTTCCACAGCATGCCGAAGCAGTTGGCGAAATCGGTAATCAGCTTGATCGGATTGCGTTCCTGGTGGCCGTAGACGCAGCCGGTATCTGGAATGCGGGTGTTGAACAGAGCTGCCAGCATATAAATGCCGACCACCACGCACAGCGCCGCCTGGGTTGGTGTTTCGATGCCGGTATCGATGAGCGGCATATCAAAACCGAGCAGGAAAGACGATACCCGGCCACCTACCAGCGCGCCGCCCATGACGGTGCCGAAAATAATCGACAGCACGGTCAGGCCTTCCACCCAGCCATTGGCGGCCACGAGTTTCTCGGCAGGGAGTAATTCAGTCAGGATGCCGTATTTGGCTGGCGAATACACCGCCGCGCCAAAACCAACAATGGCATACGCCAATAATGGATGGACATTCGCGAATATCAGCAGACAGCCTCCAACCTTAATCAGGTTGGAAATAAACATAACCTTGCCTTTGGGCATCGAATCCGCAAAAGCGCCGACAAATGCTGCCAACAGCACGTAAAAGAGGGTAAATGACAACTTCAGGAGCGGCGTAATCCACCCCGGAGATTTCATATTTACCAGGAGGTCGATCGCAACAAAAAGCAGCGCATTGTCCGCCAGGGACGAAAAGAACTGCGCTGCCATGATGGTATAAAAACCACGATTCATTCTGGGATATGCCTGAAAACTTATCTGGCTTGCTTTATACCATGCTTTGATCGTATCCCCAAGAATTGAGCAGTGCGGCTTGATCTGCACGCGGTAAAATAGCGCCTCAGTTTATTTCGCGGAAAACAGACGTATGCCTAGGCCGATCTTAGCAACAATTCATATCGAATCCATGCAGCATAATCTGGCGCTGGCCAAGGCCAGATCGCCCGGCGCCAAGGCCTGGGGCGTATTGAAAGCCAACGGTTACGGCCACGGACTGGAACGCGCGATGCGCGGTTTTGCCGACGCTGACGGCCTGGCGCTGATCGAAGTGGACAACGCCGTCAAGCTGCGCGAAATGGGCTGGAAGAAGCCAATTTTATTATTGGAGGGTTTCTTCGGTCCGGCGGATTTGCACACCATGGCCGGCTACGATCTGCAAGCAGCGGTCCACTGCAACGCGCAGCTGGAATGGCTGGAAGCGGTGCAGGCGCAATTGAGCGCGCGCGGCATCCGCTTTGACCTGCACCTCAAGATGAATACCGGCATGAACCGTCTCGGCTTCATGCCGGAGGCCTATGCGGCTGCCCACGCGCGCCTTAGCGCGATTTCCTGCGTCAACAGCATCACGCTGATGACCCACTTTGCCAATGCCGACGATGTCGACCATCCGCTGCTGCCGATCACCGAACAGGTGCGCCGCTTCGAAGTGGGCGCCGCCGGCTTGCCTGGTCCGCGCAGCCTGTCGAATTCGGCCGGCGTGCTGCTGCACCACGACCACTTGAAAAATGACTGGGTACGGCCCGGCATCATGCTGTACGGCGGCACGCCGGGCGGCGCGACCGCAGAAGAATTCGGCCTGCAACCGACCATGACGCTGACCAGCGAAATCATCGGCGTGCAGGATATCGCCGCCGGTGAAGTGGTGGGTTATGGCAGCCGCTTCCAGGCCGAAGGGCCGATGCGCCTGGGCGTGGTGGCCTGCGGCTACGCGGACGGCTATCCGCGCCACGCACCGCTGGGCACGCCGATTGTGGTGGACGGCGTACGCACCCGCCTGATCGGTCGTGTGTCGATGGACATGCTGACCGTAGACCTGACGCCAGTGCCGCAAGCGCACATCGGCAGCAAGGTGGTGCTGTGGGGGCAGGGCATGCCGATCGACGAAGTGGCGACCGCCGCCGGCACCATCGGCTATGAGCTGATGTGCGCGCTGGCGCAGCGCGTGCCGGTGGTCGAGGGCTGAGCGCATGGTCAAGGCAAAGACCAACTACACCTGTAACGAATGCGGCGCCACCGCCAATAAATGGACTGGCCAGTGCTCGTCCTGCCATCAGTGGAATACCATGGTGGAGACGGTGGTGGAGTCGGGCGGCAATAACCGTTACTCCCAACCGGCGCACATGGCGCTGGCGCAGACCGCGCCGGTGCTGTCGCTGGCGGATATCGATGCGCTCGATGTGCCGCGCTTTGGCACCGGCATCGAGGAATTTGACCGCGTGCTGGGCGGCGGCCTGGTCGCGGGCGGCGTGGTGCTGATCGGCGGCGATCCCGGCATCGGCAAATCGACACTGCTGCTGCAAGCACTGGCCAATCTGTCGCATTTGAAGAAGGTGCTGTACGTCTCCGGCGAGGAGTCGGGGGCGCAGATTGCCTTGCGCGCCAAGCGCCTGAATATCGATGCGCGCGATCTGAAACTGCAGGCGGAAATCCAGCTAGAAAAAATCCTGGGGACGCTGGCGGACCTGAAGCCGGAAGTGGCGGTCATCGACTCCATCCAGACGCTGTATTCCGATGCGCTGAGTTCCGCGCCCGGTTCGGTGGCCCAGGTGCGCGAATGCGCAGCGCAGTTGACCCGCGCCGCCAAGCAGACCGGCGTGACCATCATCCTGGTCGGCCACGTGACCAAGGAAGGCGCGCTGGCCGGCCCGCGCGTGCTGGAGCACATTGTCGATACCGTGCTGTACTTTGAGGGCGACAACCATTCCAGCTTCCGCCTGGTGCGCGCCATCAAGAACCGTTTCGGCGCTGTCAATGAGCTGGGCGTGTTTGCGATGACGGAGAAGGGGCTGAAAGGGGTGTCCAATCCGTCGGCCCTTTTCCTGTCGCAGCATGACAACCAGGTGCCCGGTTCCTGCGTGATGGTGACGCAGGAAGGCACGCGGCCGCTGCTGGTGGAAATCCAGGCGCTGGTCGATGCCAGCCATCTGCCTAACGCGCGCCGCCTGTCGGTCGGCCTGGAGCAAAATCGGCTGGCAATGTTGCTGGCGGTGCTGCACCGTCACGCTGGTATTGCGGCGTTTGACCAGGACGTGTTCATCAACGCCGTCGGCGGCGTCAAGATCAGCGAGCCGGCGGTCGACCTGGCGGTGCTGCTGGCGATTAATTCTTCAATGCGCAACAAGGCGCTGCCAAGCGGCTTCGTGGTGTTTGGCGAAGTGGGCCTGGCGGGCGAGATCCGGCCGGCGCCGCGTGGCCAGGAGCGCTTGCGCGAGGCCGCCAAGCTGGGCTTCTCGATTGCGATGATCCCGACCGCGAATGCGCCCAAGCAGCCGATCGAAGGAATGACCATTATTGGGGTGGATCGTATCGATGATGCCTTCAATAAGCTGCGCGAAATCCAATAACGATGTATTGTTATGTGTTGTAATCGTTAATAGTGCATTTTGCGTAACTAAGAGGACAAGAAATTGTTAGTCGATCAAAGGTCTGGCGCGCGTAAGATCGTGCGCTCCAAAGCAGTTGTGGTGATGGATGGCATGCCTCCCAAGCAAGGGCGCACCCTGGACATCAGCGCCAGCGGCCTGTCGCTCAACTTTGACCATAAGCTGGGGACTGGCGACATCGGCACGGTGTCGTTCGAGCTGTTCGTGGAAGGGAAGGCGCAAGTGCTGACTTGCCGCTCGCGGGTCAACTACTGCATCTTCAGCGGTGACCATTTTAAAATCGGCTTCCAGTTCATGAATCCCGACATGGCCACCATGGCCACTATCAATAAATTCCTGCGTTGATGGCTGCCGGGCCGGTGTAGCTGGCCCGTGGCCGTATCAGACGGTTGGCTTGCACCTGCTCCAGCGCGTGGGCAAGCCAGCCGACGCAGCGACCCACCGCAAACAATATGAAGGGCGCATCTTTCGGCAAGCCGCAGGCAGCGGTAAGCAGCGACAGGGCGTAATCGATATTGGGCAGCTCGCCGGCCTGTTTTTCGGCGGCGTCGGCCAATGCTGCATGTGGTTGTATTTCCGGTAGCAGTTTGATCAACGCCCTGGCGCGCGGATCGCCGTCGCTATACAGCGGATGGCCGAACGCGGGCAGGGGCTGTCCGCTGGCGAGCCAGTCGCGCATGGCCTGGTCTGCGCCGTGACGCCGGGCCTGTTCAATCAGCCGCGCAAACTCCGCCGTTGCGCCGCCATGCCGTGGTCCCGTCAGCGTGGTGAAACCGGCCAGCACACCGGCCGCCAGCGACGCGCCGGTCGAGATGGCGACGCGGGTGGCAAAGGTGGAGGCATTGAGTTCGTTGTCGGCCATGAGTACGAGGGCGCGGCGGATCAGGTCTTCATGTGCGTCGGCGTGCCATGCGCAAGCGAGGCGTTGGCTGATGTACCCTGGCTGGCGGCCCACCATCGCATCGACCAATGTTGCGAGTACGCTGGCCGCTTCCGTCCGCAGTTCATCGATCGGACGGCCCAGCGATGGCGCGTCATGTGCGCTGAGGCGGGCAAGTGCCAGCAGGCCAGCTTCCAGTGGACTACCATTGGCGGCCGGCTCTGCGTAGTGCGTTTCTGCTGGCTTGCCTTCCCATAGCAAGGCGGCGATATCTTCAAGGCTGGCGGTATCGGCCAGGGTCGCGGCATCGTGTCCGCGATAGAGCAGACGGCCGTCGGCGATTGTGGAAATCGATGAGGGCAGCACCGGGTCGCCATACTGCATGGTTTGCGTGGACACGGTTTCCACCTTGCGCCGCCCGTTCGCGCGGCGTGCCATGCGCAGCACATCGTCACGGTGATACAGGCTGCGGCGGGGATCGTTGTCATCCGCTTTCGCGCGTATCTTGCCCCGGCTGACGTTGGCGTACAGCGTTTGCGGGCGAACGTTGAGCATATCCAGGGCTTCTGCGGCGGTCATCCAGACCATGGGGCTTCCTATGTTGACACATCAAGTCAAGATTGACGCTACCGGACCAGCGGTCCTAAGCTGTGTTCAAGGATAACTGATTCGGAGTGCTTATGTCTTATCACCTGCTCGATGCCGCCTGGTCGGCGCTGGACCTGCCTTCCTCGGCGCTGGACGCCGTTCAGATCACCGGGCAGGGCGAGCTGCCGTCCTGGTTTGCGACCACCGGGCTGGCAGCGGCTTCGGTCGCCACGGCGGCGTTGGCAGTGCAGCAGTTGATGGCCGCGCAGGGCCGGGCACCCGCTGGCGTCACGGTGGATCAGCGGCTGGCATCCATGTGGTTCAGCTGGTCGATTCAACCGGTTAGCTGGGAACGTCCGCCGCTGTGGGACGCGATTGCCGGGGACTATGCGACTGCCGATGGCTGGATACGCCTGCACACCAATGCGCCGCATCATCGCCTGGCCGCGTTGGCTGCCTTAGGCTGCGCGGACGACCGTGAAGCCGTCGCCCGCACTGTCGCCGGCTGGCGCGCGCAGGAACTTGAGGAAGCCGTGGTGGCACACGGCGGCTGCGCCGCAATGATGCGCTCCATGGCCGCATGGCAGGCGCACCCGCAAGGCCGCGCAGTCGCCGCCGAACCGCTGATTGCGTTCAGCTCCCATGCACAGGCCAGCGGGCGCCGTGAGTGGGCCTGGACGGCAAGCCGGCCCCTCGCAGGACTCAAAGTGCTGGACCTGACGCGGGTGCTGGCCGGCCCGGTGGCGACGCGCTTCCTGGCCGGTTATGGCGCCGATGTTTTGCGCATCGATCCACCAGGCTGGAACGAACCCGGCGTGATCCCGGAAGTCACGCTCGGCAAGCGCTGCGCGCGACTGGATCTGACGCAGGCCTCTGACCGCGCCAGGTTTGAAAAGCTGCTCGCCGAAGCTGATGTACTGGTCCACGGCTACCGTCCGGCGGCACTGGAACGTCTGGGCTATGGCGAGGAATATCGTCGCCAGCGCAATCCCTCGCTCATCGACGTCGCGCTGGATGCCTACGGCTGGACCGGCCCGCTGGCTGGCCGCCGTGGCTTCGATAGTCTGGTGCAAATGAGCTGCGGCATCGCCGATCACGGCATGCGGCAGCAGGGGGCGAGCAAACCTGTGCCGCTGCCCGTGCAGGCACTGGACCACGCCACCGGTTACCTGATTGCCGCTGCCGTAGTGCGGGCCTTGATTTCTCGCCTCAACGACGGACGCGTTCAACAGGCCCGCCTGTCGCTCGCGCGCACTGCCCAACTGCTGATGACTACACAGACGCCTGCGGCCTCTCCACCGCTGGCTGCCACCAGCGACGCTGACTACGCACCACAGCTAGAGCAAACCGAATGGGGACCCGCACGCCGCTACCATCCGCCGGCCATCATCGAAGGCGTCCCCATGGCGTGGACGCGGCCTGCATCGAGCCTGGGCTCGGCATCGGCAGCTTGGTGAGGCGCTAAGCGTATTACCAGTCGCGGCGCACGCGCAGCATGGCAAATGGCTGCGTGCGGGTGCTATTGTGTTCGACGAAATCGACGCCACCCGCCAGGCGATCACCGCCGGCATAGTGCGCGCGGTCATAGGTAATCACACGGCTGGCGAGGTTGTTCAGCTCCAGCGTCACCATCAGGTTCGATGCGGGACGGTAGTTGACGAAAGCCCGTGCCCACGCCGAACCGCTGCTGGTATCGCGCTCGGCGACCTGCCAGCTATCGTTGCTCCAGCCGTTATCGACGGAAAAGCCCCATGCCGTCCGTTGCTGCGGCAGGTCCTGCGAGAACTCCACGCGCCACGCCATCGGCTGCTCGCCAGACAGGCGGCGCGGCGCCAGTGTGGTGGCATCGGTGACGGAGGATGAACGCCAGGTGGTCGACAGCTTGAGCTGCCCCTGCGGCAGGGACCAGCTGTCTGTGGGCAGGTTCAACATGCCCGTGATGTTGTCCGCACTCGCCTCGCCGACGTTGCCGGCGACATCGTAGGTGGCGTTTGCGGTGCGGATCGGCATGCGGTCGATAAGGTCACTGATGTGGGCCTGCGTATAACTCAGCGTGGCAAGACCACGTTCCCAGAAACGGTATTCCAGCGCGCCTTCGCACAGCCAGGTCTTGGCCGCCACCACATCCGGCACGCCGGCCCGCAGCGCTTTGTCGCCAATGCCAAAGTAGGCAGCTGCGTCGCCAAAGTTGATCTGGCTGATTTCGCGTTCCAGGCGCAGGCGTAATTGCAGTGCCGGCGAGGGCGATAGCGATACGCGCAGACGCGGCTTGGGATAAACGTAGGCCTTGCCCTCCGTCTGGCTGGCGCTGGTGCTCAGCGAGGAATGTTCGATCTTCACGCCTGCCTCGGCGCTCAGCGAACTATCCACCTGCCATGCGGAAGACAGCTGGCCTTCGACCCGCGACTCCTGCACCCACGCGCTACCGGTGGGAACTGCGATGGCCTGCGCGTTGACCTGCGAGGTATTGCTGTTGTCGTTGGCGGTGACGGCGCGTTCCAGGCCACCGCGTATCACCACGCCATCCAGCGCTTGCCAGCTGAGTTCACCGGCCAATACCTTCTCGCTGGCCGTACTGGTTGAACGGCCGTGGGAAGCGCTGCTGTCAGGGCCGGACGCCGAGTCGGTAGCAATATCGGCGGTCCGGTACAGCGCTCTCAGATCCATGCTGGTACCGGGCGCCAGTTCGCGCGAGTAGGCAAGGCCTTGCTCCAGCGTGCGGCCGGTGTTGTTGTTGAAGTTGAGCGAGGGCGTCGCGCCGTCATTGCGGATCAGGGATTGATAAGACCACGGCGCCAGCCCGCCGTTCCAGGTCAACTGGCCGTCCAGCACATCCTGTCCGTAAGTCAGTTTGAGCGATTTATTGTCGGAGATGCCGGCGCCTTTGATCGCCACCTCGGCGATGGGGGTAGGCGCGGTGTACAAGGTTGTGCGGCGTCCTTCGCCTTGCGAGAAGTCCGGCGAACGTCGCCAGCCCAGTGCTAGGTTGAGGTTCTTGTCGCCGCGTTTGAGGCTGTAACTACCTTCCAGCGAGGGCTCCAGACTCCCATCCGGCATCACCGAACTGGATGCGGTGGCCGATGCCGACACCAGATCCATCGGCTTGAGGATCAGATTGGCGACACTGGCAAAGCCCTGCATATCAATGCCGCTGGCGCCACCGTTAATGACATCGATGCGCTCAACACCGATCTTGGGAATCCGTCCCAGCAGATCACCCAGCGGCTCCGTTTTGGAAGTGGGGCGCTTGCCGTTGATTAGCACATTGCCGGCCGAACCGCGTGAGGGATTTCCGCCGTCGAACACGAAGCCGGGCAGGCGAGACACCATTTCCATCGCCGTCCCCGCCTGAAACTGCACAAAGTACTCAGGTGCATACGATTGCGCGCCGGCCAGCCCCGGCGCCGTCAAGGCACAGGCGAGCAGAATGGCATGGCGGGCGAAGGTCGTAAGGCTCATCACAACATTTTGCAGTGAACACAGTTCAGTAGCAACCAAGAGCTTGAAGCAGCCGGCTTGTTTAGTGCGGTTCGATAAAACAGGATCGCCTGACTTGCCGTGATAATGTGTAAATTTTTCAGCAAAATGCTACGCCTGTCGTCGTGGGGCTTCTTTGGCTCGCCGCCAGTCATGTCTAGAAAGGACTCATACCATGCATCCACAACCACTCATCGCCACCCATGATGTCGCCGCAACCAGTGCCTGGTACCAGGCGGTGCTGGGTCTGGAAAGTGGCCATGGCGGCAGTGACTACGATCAGCTGATGCATGATGGCCGCATGGTGATGCAACTGCATCATTGGGACGCGCATCATCATCCTCACATCGGCAATCCGGAGCAGCCATCGCGCGGCAATGGCGTGCTGCTGTGGTTCCAGACGGATCAATTCGACGCGTTCATGCAGCGCGTCACGGCGCAAAACGCGCAGGTGCTGGAAGGCCCCAAGGTCAACACCAATGCCAACCACAGGGAGGTCTGGCTACGCGATCCAAATGGCTATGTTGTCGTCGTAGCCGGCGCCTATGGCGATCTTGGCTGAGGGCTCAGGCGGCGTGGCGATCCTTGAGGATGTAGCGTAACCACGCCACCCCATTGACGACGGCGACGACCGCGCCAGCCGCTTTAAATGCTTCGTCCAGTTTGGGAAAACCGCACAGGTGGAGCAGCCACGAGGTCCCCCACAAAAACGTGTACAGCGCGAACAGGTAGTGCAGCTTTACTGGCAACTGGCGCTGCTGCCTGGCTTTATTTCGGTAGGCGGCAAATAGAAACAGTCCGCCAACAGCGTAAAACAGTACGACGTTAAAGATCTCCCAGTGACGACCGTCCAGCATGACACTCCCTTGGTTTTGTGTGCTTTTATGGCAATGATTATAGCGAAGATTCCGCCTCCTGCGCATGTGCTTCTGCGCGCAGAAAGTCGGAGAACCACGTCAACGCTTCCTGTTCGCTGCGGGTAGGGCGCCAGCACATGTAGTACGCGCCTTGCGCAGTTAGCGTCTGGCTGAATGGGCTGACCAGCGTGCCGCGGCGCAGGTCATCGTCGATCAATACTGCGCGGCCCAGCGCGATGCCCTGGCCGTTCAGCGCCGCCTGCATCAGGGCGTTGCTGTCGTCGATGAGTGGACCGCGCAATGCCAGCGACGGCGCCAGGCCCGCCTGCTCAAACCAGCGCTCCCAATCATCACAGCTGTCTTCGTGCAGCAGGGTGTAGTGGGCCAGGTCGGACGGCGCCAGCAAGGGCGGGCCGTCTTTCAACATCGCGGGAGAACACACGGGCAGCAGCTCGGTGCCGAACAGCCGCTCGCACTCCACGCCCGGCCATTTGCCATCGCCCCAGCGGATCGCCAGGTCGATGCTGTCCCGTCCCAGATCGGTATGCATCACCGTGTGCACCAGCCGCACTTCGAGCTGGCTGTGCGCGGCCAAGAAGCGGTCCAGTCGCCCGACCAGCCAGCGCGAGCTGAAAGCCGGCGTGACCGCCACGGTCAGACGCCGGCGCGCGCGGCCTTCGCCCTGGGCCAGCTGTGTCAGCACGCGGTCGATGCGGCCAAAGGCATCGACCAGATTGCGCTGCAAGATCGCCCCTTCCGCCGTCAGCGTGATGGCGCGCGTCATGCGCTTGAACAGCTTGATTTCCAGCGCATCCTCCAGCGTCTTGATCTGGTGGCTGACTGCCGCCTGGGAGATGCATAACTCGTCGGCGGCACGGGTAAAGCTCATGTGCCGTGCGGTGACCTCAAACGTTTTTAACTGCCTCAACAGACTGGAAGAATGGACCACAGCGTACTCCATGCATGAAATTTTCTAATGTATCGCATGCATACTGATCATTTGTCAATGTTATTTCGCTCCTACAAGATTGGGTATCCGAACCCGATCAACAGGAAACGACATGGAATCTGCTAAGCCGTTCATCCACCCCTACATCCCCAACTCAGTGCCCGCCGTCCGTGACGCCATGCTGCATGCCGTGGGCGCCACCAGTACCGAAGAATTCTTTGCCGATATCCCCGCTGCGCTGCGCATGCAGGCGCCATTGGCGATTCCTGCGCCGCTGATGTCGGAAGCGCGCCTCAAGCGCCACGTGGAAGGCCTGCTGCGCAAGAACACCCACTGCGCGGCGCAATTGAGCTTCCTCGGCGGCGGTTGCTACCAGCATCATGTACCGGCGGTGTGCGACGAGATCAATGGCCGCAGCGAGTTCGCCACCGCCTATGCGGGCGAGCCGTATGACGACCATGGCCGCTTCCAGGCCCTGTTCGAGTACTGCAGCATGATGGGCGCCTTGCTGGAAATGGATGTCGTCAACGTCCCGGTCTACGACGGCATGCAGGCCGCTGCCACCACGGTACGCATGGCTGGTCGTCACACCGGCCGGCGCCGCGTGGTCGTCGCGGGCCACATCAATCCGGACAAGCTGTCCGTGATGGTCAACTATGGCCGTGCCGATCTGGATTTTGTAACGGTACCGTTCGACGCACAAACCGGCCTGCTGGACCTGGCCACCGTAGCGCGCACGCTGGACCAGCAGACCGCCGCGCTGTACGTCGATATCCCATCCTTCCTCGGCACCATAGACGATGGCGCCGCGCTGGCCGCTGCTGCGCATGCGGTGGGCGCGCTGTTCATCGTTGGCGTTGACCCGACCTCGCTGGGCGTGCTGGCGACACCTGCCAGCTACGGCGCCGACATCGTCTGCGGCGACATTCAGCCGCTGGGCATGCACATGAATTACGGCGGCGGGCAGGGCGGCTTCATCGCCAGTCACGATGATCCGGCCATCGTCATGCAATATCCATCGCGTCTGTTCGGCATCGTGCCGACCAACGTACCCGGTGAATATGGCTTTGGCGACGTCGCCTACAGCCGTACCTCGTTCGACAAGCGCGAGAACGGCAACGAATTCGTTGGCACCGCCGCCGCCCTGTGGGGCATTACCGCTGGCGTGTATTTGGCGTTGATGGGGCCTCAAGGCATGACCGAGCTGGCGACCGGCATCGCCCAGCGCACTGCATACGCCAGACAGCGCATGGCGCGGTTGCCAGGTGTACGCGTGACGCATGCCGGCAGCTGCCATTTCCGCGAGTTCGTCGTCAACTTCGATGGCACCGGCCTGCCGGTGGCGGCCATCAACGCCGCCTTGCAGCAGCAGGGCATGTTTGGCGGCCATGACCTGAGCACCGCTTTCCCCGCGCTGGGCCAGTCGGCCTTGTACGCCTTTTCCGAAGTCCACACGCAGGAAGACATCGACCTGCTGTGCGCAACGCTTGAGAAAGTCCTCCAACAATGAACGCCATGGATAACATCGCCACCCACCGCAAACAGCAGATGCGCCGCTACCATCAGGCGCGCTGGGACGAACCGGTTATTTTTGAATTGAGCCAGCCGGGTGAACGCGGCATTCTGGTGCCGGAAGTGGAGCCGGACATCGTGCGGGCGGCAGGCCAGCCGCTGGCGGGCCTGCCGGCGTCCATGCTGCGCCAGCAGGCACCGGCGCTGCCGGAGATGTCGCAGAACCGCGTGCTGCGGCATTATCTGCGGCTGTCGCAGGAAAATCTGGGCGCTGACCTTAATGTCGATGTTGGCCAGGGTACCTGCACGATGAAGTACAACCCGAAGATCAACGACCAGCTGGCGCGTCAGCCGGGCATGGCGGAACTGCATCCGCGCCAGCCGGACAGCAGCGTGCAGGGCATGCTGGAAGTGATCGACAAGCTGGAAGGCGTGATGTGCGAAGTGTCCGGCATGGATGCGGTGTCGCTGCAGCCGCGCGGCGGATCGCAAGCCATCTTCGCCAATATGTCCATGGTGCGCGCCTGGCATGAGAGCCGCGGCGAAGCAGGGCAGCGCGATGAGGTGATTACCACCATCTTCTCGCATCCGTCCGATGCGGCCTGCTCCAAGCTGGTAGGTTACAAGGTGATTACGATTTACCCGGATGCGGACGGCTATCCCGACCTGGCAGCGCTGAAGGCAGCAGTGTCGCCGCGCACGGCAGCACTGGTCATCACGAATCCTGAAGATACCGGCATCTTCAACAGCCGCATACGTGAGTTTGTGGACGCGGTGCACGCGGTGGGTGGCCTGTGCGTGTATGACCAGGCCAATGCCAACGGGCTGCTGGGCATTGCACGCGCAAGGGAAGCGGGCTTCGACCTGTGCCACTTCAACCTGCACAAGACCTTCGCCACGCCGCATGCGTGTGGTGGTCCCGCTGTCGGCGCGGTGTGCTGCACTGCGGCGCTGGCGCCATTCCTGCCCGGTCCTCTGGTGCGTAGCAAGGAGGGCCGTTATCAGCTGGTGAGCGGCGCGCAGCAGTCCATCGGCAAGATCAGCAGCTTTGCCGGCGCGGCGTCCATCATGTTGCGCGCCTATGCCTGGGTTATGAGTCTGGGCGCGGAAGGTCTGAAGACGGTGTCCGAAATTGCGGTCCTCAATAACAACTACATGATGCACGAGCTGTTGAAGATCGACGGCATGGCTGCACCGTACGCACCGGGCAAGCGCCGTATCGAACAAGTACGCTACAGCTGGGCCGCGCTAACCGAAGCGACCGGTGTGACGTCGGAAGAAATCGGCCTGCGCGCGGCCGACTTTGGCGTCCATTACTGGACCAGCCACCACCCCTATCTGGTGCCGGAACCCGCCACCATCGAACCGACCGAGTCGTATTCGCGTGCCGATCTGGATGAATTCATCAGTGTGATGCGCCATATCGCTGGCGAGGCGCGCAGCAATCCGGCGCTGGTGAAGACCGCGCCGCATAACTGCCCCGTACATCGCGTGCAAGGCGAGATGCTGGATGATCCGGAGCGCTGGGGCATCACCTGGCGTGCCTATCAACGCAAGCTGGGCGAGCGCGGACTGGCATGAAGATAGGACTGGTGGCCAATCCCTGGGCCGGTATCGGCGGCCCGGCAGGGCTCAAGGGCTCGGACGGCGCCGGCAGTGTGCAGGCGGCGCTTGCCGCGCACAGCCTGCCGCAAGTGCCCGCACGTCTGGCTGCCATGTTTGCGGCCTGCGGCGAAGCGGCACGCGCCATCGACTGGTATACCGCCGATGGCGCCATGGGGTGGACTGCGTTGCAGACGGCAGGCTTGCAGGCCAGCGCCGTGGTGCCGGTCAGCGAGCCGTCGCAAGCAGCGGACACGCGCCGCGCCAGTGGCATCCTGGCCGGAATGGGTATTGATCTGCTGCTGTTCGCCGGCGGCGACGGCACGGCACGCGATGTGCTGGATGGTCTGCATGACACTGGCGCAGTGGGCCGCCTGCCTGTATTGGGGCTGCCGGCTGGCGTCAAGATGCAGTCGGCGGTGTTTGCCAACCACCCGACGGCGGCAGGGCTGCTGCTCCGCCAGTTGCAACAAAACGGTCTGGCGGTATGTGCCGATGCCGAGGTGATGGACCTGGACGAAGATGCACTGCGCAGCGGCGAGATCTCGCCGTGCTTGTATGGGTACCTGCAAATCCCGCTGGCGCCGACGCTGACCCAGGGTGGTAAAGCCCGTCACGTCAGCGGCAGCGGTGCGCAGCGCATGGCCATCGCCCGCAGCTTTGCGGAAAGGATGGAAGCCCGTTCGCTCTACCTGATCGGGCCTGGCACGACCACCCAGGCGTTGCTGGCGCTGCTGGGCGTCGAGGGGACTTTGCTTGGCGTGGATGCGGTGCTGGGAGATGGCACCTTGCTGGCGCGTGACGCCACGCGCCGCGAGTTGGAGGATCTGGCTGGCGACTGGCAGGCATCGCTGCATCTGGTGCTGTCGCCGATAGGAGGGCAGGGAATGGTGCTGGGAAGGGGAAACCAGCAGATTTCGCCGCGCCTGTTGCGTGCGGCCGGCCGCCACGGCCTGCATGTGCTGGCGCCACCGGACAAGCTGATGTCGCTGTACGGTGGCGTGCTGCGTATCGATAGCGGCGACGCCGAACTCGATGCGCAATTCAGTGGGTATTTGCCGGTCACCACCGGCTATCGGGAACAGACCATGTGGCCTGTCTCGGTGTAGTGGCAGTAATCATAACGATAAAGATCAGGAGACTCAGATGAGACAAAAAACAGGGCTGACGCTTTCGGTTGCGACGCTGGCGCAGCTGGCAGCCATGCATGGCGCGCAGGCGCAAACCGCACCGGAAGCGGCGGCGGTCAACGACAAGGGCGCGGTCGTGCCGGAAGTCGTGGTGACCGGTACCACCGCCAGGAACCGTACCAAGCTGGAATCGTCGGTGGCGATTACCACGGTGGACCAGGCCAAGCTGGAAAAGCTGGCGCCGCACAGTCTTGCCGACTCGCTGCAGCAGGTGCCCGGCTTGTGGGTGGAAGCCTCCGGCGGCGAGGTATCGAATAATGTGTCGCCACGCGGCCTGAGTGGCGGCGCGGCATTCCAGTTCATCAGCCTTCAGGAAGACGGCCTGCCGGTGATTTATGACGGCGAACTGGTGGACGTGTTGATGCGCGAGGACGTTACCATCAAGCGTTTTGAAGCGATTCGTGGCGGAACCTCGGCTATTCTGTCGACCAACGGCCCGGCCGCCATCGTCAACTTCATCAGCCAGAAAGGCACGCAGAAGCCGCAAGGCGAAGTGAAGGTCACCGTCAGCGACTACGGCATGGTACGCACGGAAGGCGTGTATTCGGGACCGATCAACGATGACTGGACCTACGCAGCGGGCGGTTACTACCGCGAAGGCAAGGGCGTTCGGCCTATCGGCATTACCGCCGACCACGGCGGCCAGTTCCGCCTGAACCTGACGCGCAAGCTGGAAGGTGGCGAGTTGAATCTGTCGGCCAAATACGTCAATGACCACAACACCTTCTATCTGCCTATTCCGCTGACCAATCCAGGTAATCCCACCGGCGTGCCGGGCGTCGATCCGCATTACGGCTCGCTGGATGGTCCGGATGTCGCGCATATCCGCAACCAGACCACTAACGGCGTGATCGACACCAACCTCAATACCGGCTTCCACGTGCTGGCCAAGGTGTTTGGCGCGGACCTGCAGCATGAGCTGGGTGGCGACTGGTCGTTCCGTAACAATGCGCGCTATACCCGCTATGACGTGGCGCCGCATTCCGTGTTCAATGGACCGAACAGCTATCTGGTCCGCGCCAGTAATCGCCTCGATCCCAAGCAATCCAGTGATGTGGCGGAATTGCTCAAGCGTTTTGGCGGTACGGCGAAACTGGCGTATGCCGGCACTGGCCAGATCATCAATGATCCATCGACCCTGAATGGCAACGGCTTCACCACAGACGCTGTGGCGGAGACGCGCTTCCGTTCCCTGGGCCACTTCATCGACAAGCTGTCGGTGACCAACGAGAATAGCAAGAACAGCTTCACGGCCGGCGTCCTGTTCGCGTCGCAGAAGCTGTATGACGATTCCGATTACGGCGCCCGCATCATCACCGATGTGCGCGACCAGCCTAGCCGTCTGGATATCGTCGCGGTCGACGCCAGCAACAAGATCCTCGGCTACCTGTCGGACAAGGGCGTGCTGCGCAACGGCTACTTCTACGAGCGCCACAAAGGTGATATGAAGTCGCTGTCCTATTTCGTCAATGATGAGTGGAAGGTGAGCGACAAGCTGCGCCTTGACGCTGGCGTGCGTTACGAAGTCGCACGCTATGACGTGCAGGACGAAGGCGTGCAGGCTGCCGGCGACGATCTGCCGGGCGATAGTCTGACCGGTGGCGCAATCATTCCGGGCGCGCTGAATCCGGATGGCACCGACAAGGACAACATCATCGCCAACAACTACATGCGCCGTGCAGGTACCGGGGTGTGGACGCGCAAGCAGAAGACCATCAAGGAAGCGTCGTACACGGCCGGTTTCAATTACGCCTTCAACGATCACGTGGCGACCTATGGCCGCTACGCCAGCGGCACCAATATGCCGACCTTGTACAGCACCGACAGTTTTGTCGATGGCGCCAGCCGGTTGAGTTTCACCGAAGCGGGCGTACGCTACATCTCGCCGTTCTGGACCACCTCGGCGACGCTGTTCCACACCAAGTTCGATAACCTGTCGTTTGGTGAAACCGACCAGGCTACCGGTAACTTCCGCCAGGTGTTCGTCAAAACGCTGTCCACCGGCGTGGAGCTGGAAGGTGTCGTCAACTTGCACAAGCGCTTCTCGCTGGAGTATGTGGCAACCCTGCAGAAAGCCACCATCGACGGCATTGATCCAAACGCGGAAGAGGCCAAGCAGAACGGCAACCAGGTGATGCGGACGCCAAATACGCAAGTGCGCCTGATTCCGACTGTGCACTTTGACTTCGGCGATGTGTTCCTGGTCTACAGCCATATCGGCAAGCGCTTTGCCGACTTTGAAAATGCGCTGGCGCTGCCTGCCTACCATGTGATCGACATGGGTGCGGAAATCAACCTCGATAAGAAGTGGAAGCTGAATCTCAAGGTGAACAACCTGACCAACGAGATCGGCCTCACCGAGGGCAACCCACGTAGCGGCTTCAATCAAAGTTCAAATGGCAGCCTGTTCTACGCACGGCCTATCCTCGGGCGCAATGCCACGGCCGCGCTGTCTTACCGCTTCTGATGTATCCGGGGCCGGACGTGTGTAGCGTCCGGCCTTATCGTGTTACCCTTCCTTCAACTCGATCTCATTCCCGCTTATGCCTTCATCTGTACGCAACCTGATATTGATTGCGGCGTGTACTGCCGCCTGGAGCGCCCAAGCGCAGGCTCCATCCATTAACCGGTATGGCACGCCAGGCGCTGCGCGCGATTTCGATGCCGAACAAAACCAGCGCTTCAATCCGATGTTCGATGCCGGTAGCTGGCATGGCTACCTGCTGCCGGAAACGCAGGCGCTGGCCGGTACGTTCAGCGGCCCAATGGTGATCGCCGAGGAGTACAGCCTGTACATCGCCTCTGCACTGGAGCGGCTGGCGTTGAGTGATCGCCGCAGCGGTCACAGTTTTAACCCGGAGCAGGCCCGCTGGAGCAGTGCCTCCCGGCCCGGGGTATTGAGCCAGCGCCTGGTCTGGCCGGAGCTACAGCTGGACGTGGACCTGCACTTCGTCAGTTCCAGTAGCGCGCTGGTGCGCTACCGCTTGCGCAATACGTCGAATAAGCCGTTGTCGTTGCGTATGCAATGGCAGGGCGACCTGATGGCGGAATGGGGCAAGGGCAAGGAGGCCGGCGCGATTGCGGTCCAGCAGCCGGCGTGGAAACCGACGCTGGTGAAAGATGCCGCCGGCATCAGCATCACCTTCGGCAAAGTGCGCGATGCCAGCAATGTGATGACAAGTGGCCATGCGCGCTATCGCATCGAGCGCAGCGTGCGTGCGCAGGATGCTGTGAGCGGTCAGCATTACGACAGCAACGCCGATTTGCCGCTGCTGGCGGCTGGCCGTGAGCAGACCATCTACAGCGCCTACAGCTATCAGCTGGACGGCGCTGCCGCAGATACCGGCGCAGCGTCGCTGCTGGCCAGTCCGGCGCGCTCGGAGCAGGCGATCGCCGCAAATCAGCGCCGCTGGGCTGCGTGGCAAGCCAGGCTTCCCGCTGCACCGCTCAGCACCAAAGCGCTGGAAACGCTGATTGGTAACTGGCGTGCGCCGCGCGGCGCCATCCTGCATGACGCCATGGTGCCATCTACTACCGCACGCTGGTTCAACGGCGCCTGGACCTGGGACACCTGGAAACAGGCCTATGCCCTTGCCGCAATCGATCCGGCGCTGGCCGCCAACACGGTGCGCGCGCTGTTTGACTATCAGATCAAGGCCGATGACAAAATACGTCCGCAAGACGAGGGTATGTTACCGGACAATGTCTTCTACAACGTCGATGCCGCGCGGGGTGGCGATGGCGATAACTGGAACGAACGCGATACCAAACCGCCATTGGCCGCGTGGGTGGTGTGGGAAATTTACCAGCACTCGCGCCAGCGCGCGTGGCTGCAGGAGATGCGGCCCAAACTGGAGGCCTATCACCGCTGGTGGTATCGCAACCGCGATCATGACCAGAACGGCCTGGCAGAATATGGCGCCACCGTGCACCCGCTGCACAACAATGACGACGGCAAGCTGCGCCTTCATGTGCAGCAGGCGGCCGGCTATGAATCCGGCATGGACAATGCGGCGCGTTTCGGCTTTATCGAGCCTTCTGCATTGCAACGTTATGCGGACAAGGTTCATGGCGGTGACCTGGCGGCCGCGCAGCGTGACTGGCAGGTTGGCGTCGTCGAAAACCGCGACAGCAAAGGCAAGCTGCTGGGTTATTCCATCGATCAGGAGTCGGTCGACCTGAATGCCTTCCTCTACCGCGAAAAGCTCATCCTGGCGGACATCGCGCAGGAACTGGGCGATGCGGCGGCAGCACGTGTCTGGCGCGAACAGGCCGCACACCTGCGCACCCAGATTAACGACAGCTTTTTCGACGCCGCCAGCGGCTTCTATTACGACCGCCAACTGGGCGGCAAGCTGCTGACCATGCGCGGCCGCGGTCCGGAGGGCTGGACTGCGTTGTGGGCCGGTGCAGCGGAAAAAATACAAGCCGATGCGGTCATCGCCAACATGCTGGACCCCGCCGAATTCGCAACACCGGTACCGATGCCCACTGCTGCAGTCTCGAATCCATCGTACGATCCAGGGATCTACTGGCGTGGCAGGGTGTGGCTGGACCAGCTGTACTTTGGCGCTGCGGGCCTGCGCAACTACGGCCGTTCTGCCGACGCTGACGCCATGACGACGCGGTTTGTGCAAGGTGCGGAGGGTTTGCTGGGGGATGCGCCGATCCGGGAGAACTACAATCCCGTGACCGGCCATATGCAGGGAGCGACCAACTTCAGCTGGAGTGCCGCGCACCTGCTGATGCTCGCGCGCGAGGCTGCGGCAAAGGCTCGGAAGTAAGCAGGCTGCGTTCATACTGGCGATACTTCCACAAGGCCCATCCCAGGAACAGAACCACGCCGCCCACGTTGTAACCCAGCGTGAGCAGCAGGTTCTGGTCCGCCGGGAAAATCGCGGCAATGAAGGCGACGCCAAATACGGCCAGCAGCACGCTGGTCACCGCCAATCCCACCCGGCGCGATCCCATGCGGAAGTCGCGCGGCAGATGGTCCAGCCGCAGGCGCAGATGGAAATAAGCCGCCATGATAATCAGTGGCGGCAGCAGCGCCGTGGCAGCTGTCATATTGATGACCACATTCAGCAGCTGATTCACGTTCGACGATCCCACCGCCGGTATCACCAGCAGCGGTACGACCACGCAGAACTGTATCCACGCTGCGCGCTCCGGCATGTCGTGGCGGTTCAACGCGATGGCGCGCTCGCCAAAGATGCCTTTCGGGATTTCGGAGAACAGCGCTTTCACTGGCGCCGCTGTCCACACCATCAGCGTACCAAAGGAGCCAATCAGCATCACGGCGCCCACCAAGCGGTTCAGCAGCAGCGGCGATACCTGGTGATGCGCGCCCAGGGCGCCGAACACCTGGAATACGCCCGAGGAGTAGCTTAGCTTCGATGCCGGAACGTACAGGTTCAGCACCAGCGCCGATACCGAATACAGCGCGCCAATCAGCAGGCCGGCAAACACGATGGTGCGGACAAAGGTGCGGGCGCCGCCGCGTACGTCGTTCAGGAACACGCCCACCGATTCGGCGCCGCCGGCCGCAAACAATATCCACGCCATTGCGCCCATGAAGGCCCAGCTGAAGGCCGGTGTCATGGCGCTGACGGTGACAGGCGTTGCAGGCGTGACGCCGCCGATCCAGTCGCCCAGGCTCAATGCCACAAAACCGAATGCCATTACCAGCACCAGCGAGCTGCCAATCGAGGTCACGCGCGCCACCCACGCCGCGCCCTTGGTTGATACCCAGGTGGCGAAAGCGAACAGCATGATCGATAACAGCACCGTCGCCAGCGGCGAGATCTGCACTTCGCGACCCAGCCAGGCGTAAGACGCATACACCAGTATATTGGGCAGCACAGACGTGAAGTAGAACAGGTTCACAAACCAGTAGCAGTAAGCGCCAACGAAAGCCCATTTGTCGCCCATCGACGAACGTATCCATTGATAGATGCCGGATTTCGCCTCCTTATTCAGGCTGACGAATTCCGCGATGATTAACACGTAGGGAATGAAGAAGGTCACCGTCGCAAACAGGAAGGAGGGCACCGCCACCATGCCGATGGCGATATTGCTGTTGACGACATTACGGATGTTGAAGATGGCCGCCACGGCCATCGATAGCAGCATGAAGCGGCCAATTTTGGTATTGCCGGAAGTCGCCATGGTCAGCTCACTTATTGTGGAATGTCGCACCTTCTATCGTCACCATCAGCACCATCTTGCGCAGATGGTCCGCACCGGACAGCTGGTAGGCATAGTCGTTATCGAAGATCAGCAGCTGGCCGGGGCTGGTGGTGTGCCGTCCGGTAGCCTCGCCGCTGAACGTCTCGCGGTCCGTCTCGTCGCTGTAGGGGGCAAGGCAGGCCAGCGAGGACTTGGCCGCATACGCCACGGTTTCGCTGCCGCCGCTCAGGTAGTAGTGGATTTCGACGTAGCGCCGGTTGCCGGTGAAGCTGGCCGTGGCGGGCGCTTTGCCGTCAACCAGGCGGTAGACCAGCGAGTCGCCGATGGAATGGCATACGCCGGGCATCAGGGCGGGCAGGTTGTTGATCGCCTCCACGCAGCGGTTCCATTTTTTCGTGGAGTGATAACGTTGGCGGAATTCGTCCACGCTGTTCAGAATAATCACTGGCCGTTCTCCTTGTTCAGCGGTGACAGGGTCAGGCTATAGCTGAACTGCTCCAGATAGACGCGATAGGAGTCCAGCACTTCGGAACCCCAGGAGTTGGAGCCCAGGCCACTGATCTTGTGATCGAGGTTCACAGTCCAGTAATCATCTTCACGCAGCTCGTTGTCGTGCCGTGCCGCTGCGATCTGCTCGGCGCTGTAGGGCCATATGCTGACGTGGATGCCTTGCGGCGCGTCGATGCGCAGGCCTTTGCCGTGGCTATCGTGCAGCGTGGCCCAGATCACGTCCATGCGGTTGCCGTTGTCTTGCGGCTTGGGGTAATGTTCGAACATATCGGCAGCCGCGCTGCGGTAACGGTCGATGATGTTGCATGCCTTGCTGTCCGGGTAGTTTTCACCGGGGCCACGGCCAAAGTATTCGACTTGCCCGAGCGAGCGGTTGACGCCCAGTGTCATGCCGATCTTGGGAATCATGTCGCGGAAGCCGCCGTACGGCGTGCCGGACAAGGTAAGCTGCAATTGGCCTGCGCCGTCAACCCGGTAGTGATAGCGGCAACGCATGCCGTAACCGAGGATGGGCGGCGCGATCTGGCAGTCGACAATGATGTCCACCGTGCCGCCATTGCGCACCACCTCCATGCCGCGCAAATGCTCCTGCAGGATGTTCAGGTGCTGCGGCAGCCACAGGGCGTCGTTCTCCTGTTTGTGATTGTCGATGCAGGGTTTGTAGAACGTCAGCTGCGGAGCGCGGGCGAGCAGCGGCATGCCGTCGGCCACCCATTCTTTGAGCTTGCCGGTGAGCTTGCAGAACACCATATGGAAGCCAGGGCCTTCGATGCGGTAGTCGAGGCGATGTTCTGTCAGCACTGGCGGTTCGGCCACCGCGCGCACAGGCAAGGATGACGTCGACGGCAGCGCAAACTGGTACACCGCCAGTTCATGCTGGGCCGCGCTGTAGGCAGTCGCCTGATCGCGGATGACGCGCACGTTCAGATAGCGCTGGCCCGTGCCTGATGGCGGTTCTGCGATGCGGATTTCCTGCCGCTGTCCTGGCGGTAGCGGCGGCAGTGGAACGCGCTGTACGCGCAGGGATTCGCCATCCTCCCTGGTTTCAATCAGCAGTGTGATGCAATCGAGGCTGCTGAACCAGTAGCGGTTTTCCACTTCCAGCCGGCCAGCGGCAGCGTCAATGGCGCGCACTTTTACTGGCGCGATGACCTGCTTGTATTCGCGCAGGCCGGGACCGGGGCGCTGGTCCGGGTAGATCAGGCCATCGCAGCAGAAATTGCCGCTGTTAGGGTAATCGCCGTAGTCGCCGCCGAAGGCATAGAACGGCCGTCCTGGCACATCCGGCTGCAGGATGGCGTGGTCGCACCATTCCCACAGATAGTGGCCTTGCAGATGCGGATGGCGGTCCATCACGGCCTGGTACTCGCTCAGCCCACCCGGCCCATTGCCCATCGCATGCGCGTACTCGCACAGGATGCGCGGTTTGTGCATCGGGTACTCGCCGAAGGCATTCATCATCTGCACGCGCGAGTACATGGTGCTGACGACATCGCACACTTCAGCGTCGCGGTCTTCCTCGTAATGGATCAGGCGCGTGGGATCGATCTCGCGGCAGCGGGCCGCCATCGCGCGGATGTTGCAGCCGTAGCCGGACTCGTTCCCCAATGACCAGATGATGATGGAGGGGTGATTCTTCTGCGCGTGCACATGGCGTTCAATGCGGTCAACAAAAGCGGCTTCCCATGCCGGATCATCGGTGATCTGGCTCAGATTGCCGATGTTGACGAAACCGTGGGTCTCGACATCCGTTTCCGCCATCACGAACAGGCCGTATTGGTCGCACAGTTCGTAAAAGCGCGGATCGTTGGGATAGTGCGCCGTGCGGACCGAGTTGATATTGTGCTGCTTCATCAGCACGATGTCCTGTTCGACGCGCGCCATCGTGACGGCGCGGCCGCGCAACTGGTCGTTGTCGTGACGGTTGACGCCATGCAGCTTGAGATAGCGGCCGTTCACGTACATCAGGCCATCCTGCACGCTGATCTCGCGGAAGCCGACGCGTAGCGGCACCACCTCCAGCAAGGCGCCGGCGTCGTCGTACAGGCTGATTTCGAGGCGATACAGATATGGGTCTTCCGCATTCCACTGGCGTGGCGCCGGTACGCTCGCTTCCCAGGTCAATGCCTTGCCGCCGCCTTGCAGCAGCTGGCGCGCGCCATCGTAGAGCGACCATTCAAGGCGCCAGCCCGCGTTGGCGGAGATGGCGATGGTACAGGCCAGCGTGGCATCGCGGCAGGCATCGTCAAAGCGGGTTTGTACGCAGACGTCCTGCACGTGGATGGCGCCTTTGCCGATCAGGTAGACATCGCGGAAGATGCCAGCGGTCCACCACATATCCTGGTCTTCGAGGTAGCTGGCATCTGCCCATTGCAGCACGCGGACGCTGAGCAGGTTCTCGCCCTCGTTGAGCAAGGCGGTGATGTCAAACTCGGACGCCAGCCGGCTGCCCTTGCTCATGCCGGCATAGCTGCCGTTGACATAGATTTCGAAGTAGGTTTCAACGCCATCGAAGCGCAGCACCACACGCTGGCCGCGCCACTCCGGTCCCAGCGTCCAGCGGCATTGATACGCGCCGGTGGGATTGGACGACGGCACGTAAGGCGGATCGACAGGGAAGGGCATGCCATCGTCGGTGTACTGCAAATGGCCATGGCCCTGCATCTGCCACATGCCGGGCACCTCGATCTCGCCCCAGCGCTCCATGTATTCGCTGTAAAACGATGGCGGCACTTGCAGCGGATGGTCGAAATATGCGAAGCGCCACATGCCGCTCAGCGACAGGAAGCGGCGGCTGCGTTCACGCGCGAAGCTGCGCGCGGTTTCGGCGTCGGCATAGGCAAAGAAATAGGCGTGCGGAGGCAGCCGGTGTTCCTCCAGCAGCTGGGGGTTCTCCCATTTGTTCACGGTTTATGCCGATCCGGCCAGGCCGCCGCCATCCACCACCAGCGCGTCGCCGGTGACGAAGGAGGCACGGTCAGAAGCGAGGAACAGGACTGCTTGTGCGATCTCGGGCGGCTGGCCGACACGCATCAACGGCCGGCCCGCGCCGGCTGCGACGAGTGCGGTTTCTTCCAGTCCCAGTTGATGCGCTTCGTTGCGCAGCATGGGCGTATCGGTGTCGCCAGGGCAGACGCAGTTGACGCGGATGTTTTGCGGGCCGTGGTCCACCGCCATGGCCTTGGTCATGATGACCACCGCACCTTTCGACGCGCAGTAGGAAACGGCATCCTTGCCGCCCACCAGGCCCCAGCCGGAGGCGGTGTTGATGATGCTGCCGCTGCCTTGCTGCTGCATCACCGGCACGGCGTATTTGGACATCAGGAATATCGATTTGACGTTGACGGCCATGACCTGATCCCATTCCTGTTCGGTGGTATCGATCACGTTGGCGCGGCGGGTAATGCCGGCGTTGTTGAACAGGACGTCGAGACGGCCGTAGCGCGACACGGCGGCAGCCACTGCTGCCGCGCAGTCGGCGGCGATAGCCACATCGGTGCGGATGAAGGAGGCGTGGGCGCCGGTGGCGATGATCGCGGCCACCGCCAGTTCGCCGGCGGCGCCGTCGCGGTCCGCGATCAGCACCGTGGCGCCTTCACGCGCAAACAATTCCGCAGTGGCGCGGCCAATGCCGGAAGCGCCGCCCGTCACCAATGCCACCTTGCCTGCCAGTTCGCCTTGCTGTTGCATAGTGCTGTCTCCATTGTATGAGTTATAGCTGGGTTATAGCTTAGTTATAGCTTCATCTTGCCCGTTTTTGAGCCTGACTGACAAATGAATAGTCTGCATGACATGCATAAGACAGACTAATGCATATCGGGACCGCCGTAGAATGTAAAGCATGCGCGCAGTTGATGGATAGCGACGCGATGCAAGGCAGGCTTGGCGCTATTGACCGGGTGTGCTAAATTTCTATGATTATTTGATAAGCTTGCGCACTTCACTCACGGTCAACTACAACATGAAAATAGACCAGATTCGCTACATCCTGATCGGCGGCCTCGTGGCCGGCGCCCTGGACATTACGTTTGCCATTTCCTTTGCCGCATTTAACGGTACGCCGCCCTTGCAGCTGCTGCGCATCGTGGCCAGTGGCGCTTTCGGTAAAGCAGCGCTGAATGGCGGCCTGCCGATGGCCGCGTTCGGACTGGTGGCGCACTTTGTGTTGTCGCTGGGCTGGGCCGGCGTGTACCTGCTGCTGGTCCAGCTGAAGCCGCCGCTGGTGCGGCATGCGGTGATCTACGGCATCCTGTTCGGGATCGTGGTGTTCTTCGCCATGCGGCTGGTGGTGTTGCCGGCATCGGCATTCCCGTTCCCGGTGCGTTTCAAGCCGCTGGCGACGGCGCTGGATCTGATGTCCCATATGTTCCTGTTTGGCGTGCCGATCGCCCTGGCGACGCGCAAGGCGGTTAAACTACACGCCACTTAGAACGGATAAGGTGCGACCATGGCTTGGCTGATAACGAAGTATTTGCTGACGTCAGCCGTGGTGATCGCGGTCTCCGAATTTGCCAAACGCAGCGACAAGCTGGGCGCGCTGATTGCCGCGCTGCCGCTGGTGACGCTGCTGGCACTGGTCTGGCTGCATGTCGAAAACCAGAGCGAGCAGAAGATTGCGAATCACGCGTGGTACACCTTCTGGTACGTGGTGCCGACCTTGCCGATGTTTCTGGCGTTTCCCGCCTTGCTGCCGCGCCTGGGATTCTGGGGTAGCCTGCTGGCCTGCATTGCGATGACCGTTGTATTGTTCGGCCTGTTCGCGCTGGTCGTGCGCCGCTTCGGCATCGAGCTGCTCTGACGGCGGATAGAGGGGGAAAAACCGCTGTATTCCCCGCTTTAGTGCAACCGTCCATATTGCATACTATGTAATACCCAAGACGGAATTTCACTATGGCTACCTCCAGCATCGGCTCAACGAGCAATACCAGCAACCAGCAGGTATCGGCGGACGTGTATAACCGCGTCCAGCAAACCATGTCCACGCAAACCGGCGCGGCCAATAAACTCAATGCGTCCATCGCCAAGGACCAGACCAAGCTGTCTGCATTGGGGCAGCTGAAAAGTGCGCTGGCCAGCTTCCAGTCGATTGCGGCCAGCCTCAGCGGCAGCGGCCTCAGCACCAGCGCCGGCAGTTCGGCCAAGGGCGTGCTGACCGCTTCGTCCAGCGGCAATGCCAAGGCGGGCACGTATGCGCTGGACGTGAAACAGCTCGCGCAAGGCCAGTTCCTGACCAGCGACGCGTTTGCGGCTTCCACTGGCAAGATCGGCGCCGGCGGCACGACCACGGTCAAGATCGACTTCGGCACGGCGGGCGGCGAGAAGGGCTTCGTCAACGCCGCCGTCGCCAGCAAGTCCGTCACCATCGATTCCAGCAACAACACGCTGGATGGCATCGCTGCGGCGTTCAAGGCGGCCGGCGTGGATGTCAGCGTCATCAAGGGCGACGATGGCAAGTTCTCGCTGTCGATTGCCGGCGCGAGCGGTGCGGCCAACAGTATGCGTATCAGCGTCAGCGGCGATGCCGCGCTGAAAAACCTGCTGACCTTCGATCCGGACGGCACGCAAAAGCTGAAGCAGAAAAACGCCGCCATGGACGCCATCCTGCTGGTCGACGGCAAGGAGGTCAAGAGCCCGACCAATACCGTCAAGGACACCGCGATTGCGGGCGCCACGCTGAACCTGGTGGCAACCGGCAAGAGCGATGTCAGCATCACCCAGGATGGCAGCCAGGTCAGCACCAACCTGAAATCCTTTGTCGCTGCTTACAACGACCTCAACGCCAAGATGCTGAAGCTGCAAAAAGGCGACCTGAAATCGGATACGGCCCTGAACCAGGCCATCAGCCAGATGAGCATGCTGCTGAAGACGGGCGGCGGCTCGGTCTCCGTGACTGCGCTGGCCTCGGCCGGCATCAGCCAGGACAAGGATGGCAACCTGGTGCTGGACGACAAAAAGCTGCAGGCCGCAATGACCAGCGATTCCTCGGCTGTGGCGAAATTGTTCACCAACGATGGCCGCGGCATTGCCGATCTGCTATCGTCGAAAGCATCCTCGCTGACCTCGACCAATAGCGTGCTGGCCAAGGAAACCTCGCTGACGACCAATGAAATCGCCAGCCTGAACAGCAAGAAAACCGCCATGACCAAGGCCTTGACGGCCCAGGCCAATGCGCTGGCGGCGCTGTACACGGCGCAGTCCAAGACCGGCGCGGGCAGCGCCATCAATGGCGCAGGCAGCAGCGGCACCGGGACCTTGTTCGATATTCTGGGCTGATAATTCTACGGAACTCCTTGCATCCGGACGGGCTATGCCCGATCATCACGGCTTATGTGATGAATCCCATTTCGGAGGTGCTATGGCAGGGAAGTTCGTTGGTGCGGTGCTGGTCGCGGCTGGCTTGATGGCTGGTGCAGCGCAGGCGCAAGAGGAAAAAGTTCTCAATATTTATAACTGGTCGGACTACATCGCCGAAGACACGGTTAAGAATTTTGAGAAAGAGACCGGCATCAAGGTCCGCTATGACCTTTTTGATAATAACGAAATCCTGAACTCCAAGCTGGTGGCCGGCAAATCCGGCTACGACATCGTGGTGCCGACCGCGCAATGGGCGCGTCTGCAGATCGATGGCAAGCTGCTGCGCAAGCTGGACAAGTCCAAGCTGCCTAACCTGAAAAACCTCGATCCGGCGATCCAGTCCAAGCTGGCCAATATCGATCCGGGCAATGACTACCTGGTCGACTGGCTGTGGGGTTACACCACCGTCGGCATCAACGTCAACAAGGTGAAAGCGGCGCTGGGCGGCATGCCGATGCCGGACAATGCCTGGGACCTGATCTTCAATCCGAAATACGCTGCCAAGCTGAAGTCCTGCGGCGTGTCCTTCCTGGATTCGCCATCGGAAGTGCTGCCAGCCGCGCTGATGTATGCCGGCAAACCAGCCTACTCGAAAAACGCAGCGGACTATGCGGAAGCCGGCAAGGTGCTGCAGGCGATCCGTCCTTACGTCACCTTGTTCAGCTCGTCGGGCTACATCAATGACATGGCCAATGGCGCAGTCTGCGTGGCGCTGGGCTGGTCGGGCGACATCAACATCGCCCGCCAGCGCGCCATCGACGCCAAGAACGGTAACGTGATTGAAGTGCTGGTGCCGAAGACCTCGGCCGCGCTGGTGTTCGACACCATGGCGATCCCGGCCGACGCGCCGCATCCGAACAATGCCCACTTGTGGATCAACTACATCATGCGCCCGGAAGTGCATGCGAGCCTGACCAACAAGGTGTTCTATGCCAACCCGAACGCAGCCAGCGTGAAGTTTGTGCGCAAGGATATCGCCGGCAACAAGACGGTGTTCCTGTCCGATGAGGACAAGAAGCGTATGGCCGCGCCAGAAGCGGTACCGGCCGATATCCGCCGTAACATCACCCGCATCTACACCAAGTTCAAGACCGGCGTGTAAGCGGTCGCGTAAACAATGAACGGCGCGAGGGGCGATGTCCTGGTAAGGGCATGCCGCTGGCGCCGTAGGCTTCGATGAAGCTGTTTGCTATTCGTGATAGCGGTCGATGAGTTTGTGTTTACTGCCGCGCATTTCCTGTACCAGTTCGTAGACAACCAGGGCGATCATGCCCCCGAACATCCCCATGGTGAGCAAGGTGAACATCATGATGGCCTCCCTCATAGTTGATACAGTTAAACTTTAGCAGAAGCCGATCGCTTTACAAGCTATTTAACCACCAGGTCCGCGGCCATTACCGCTTTTAGATACACACTCATGGCATCGCCGGGATCGCGTTGCGCAAACCACCACGCGCTGGCTTTGCGGATATCCCATTCCAGGTCATCGCCCGTCATCAGCATGGCGGCCACCTGGCCCAGCGTCGGCTGATGGCCCACTACCAGCACGGAATCCTTGTTGCCAGGCCAGTTGACGGCTTTCAGGATGTCGGCCGGATCGGCGCCCGGCGCCAGGTCGGTATGGATTTTGAACTTGCGGCCCAGCGCTTCCACCGTTTGCAGCGTGCGTACGGCAGGGCTGGACAGGATCCTGCAGCTGTCCGGCAGCTGCGAGTTGAGCCATTGCCCCATGCGGCGTGCCTGCTTCTGGCCCTTGCCGGTCAGCGCCCGTTCCAGATCGGTCATGCCGGGCTGCGCCTCCTCTGCCTCCGCATGCCGCCACAAAATGAGATCCATGCTTTTCTCCTGGGTTAGCTCTGAAAACACATTTGAAAACAGATCCCGGCCGCCCACCTCCCGGTGGCGCGGCGCCGCTTACTCGCCAAGATGGGCGTTGGGTGTCCCCAGCGTATCCATCAGGTGTTGCTGCGCGCTGAAGTGCACCTGCTTGCCGCGTGGCCGGCGGCGCTGATAATGGCCGTCCGCTTCCAGCTCCCACGCGTTCATATTGTCCTTCAGGTAGGGGTTCAGGCCTTCGGCCAATACCCGGCGTTTCAAGGCCTTGTCCAGAATCGGGAAGGCGACTTCAATCCGGCGGAACAGATTACGGCTCATCCAGTCGGCACTGGCCAGGTAGGTGTCATGCGCCAGGTCGTTGCGGAAGTAATAGATGCGGCTGTGTTCCAGGAAGCGGCCGATCACCGAACGCACCTTGATGTTTTCCGACAGGCCCGGCACGCCCGGCTTGAGGGTGCAGGCGCCGCGCACGATGAGGTCGATCTTGACGCCATCCTTGGACGCCGCGTACAGCGCGCGGATCACCGACTCGTCTACCAATGCATTTATTTTAACAATAATACGCCCCGGCCGTCCCGCGCGCGCAATGCGTGCCTCGTTGCGGATCGCCTTGATGATTTCATTCTGCAGCGCGAACGGCGCCAGCCACAAGTGGTTGAGGCGGTGCGGCTTGGTCAGCGACGTTAAGTGGATGAACACCTCGTTGACCTCCTGGCTCATGCCGGGGTGGCAGGTCAGCAGGCCAAAGTCGGTATAGAACTTGGTCGTGGTCGGATGGTAGTTGCCGGTGCCCAGGTGGGCGTAGTAGCGCAGCTTGCCTTCTTCGCGGCGGATCACCAGCGCCACCTTGGCGTGCGTCTTCAGTCCCACCACGCCGTACACCACCTGCGCGCCGGCCTGTTCCAGCTTGTCGGCCCAGTTGATATTGGCTTCCTCGTCGAAGCGCGCTTTCAGTTCCACGATGACGGTGACTTCCTTGCCGGCCTTGGCAGCGGTAATCAGCGATTCCATCAGGTCCGAGTTCATGCCGGTGCGGTAAATGGTCTGCTTGATGGCGACCACGGCCGGGTCTAGCGCAGCGCTGCGGATGAAATCGATGACGGTCTGGAAGGACTGGTAAGGGTGGTGCAGCAGGATATCGTTTTCGCGCAGCGCGGCAAAGATGTCCTGGCCGGTGGTCTTGTGCGCCAGGCCCGGGAAGAACGGCGGGAAGCGCAGCGCCGGATTATGGATATTGTCCATGATCTCGTTCAGACGCACCAGGTTCACCGGACCATTGACCGCATACAGCCGGCTCTGGTGCAGGCCAAACTGGTCAAGCAGGAATTGCGACAGGTCCGGCGGGCAGTTCTTGGCCACTTCCAGCCGTACCGAGGCGCCGAACTGGCGGCCGACCAGCTCGCCCTTGAGCGCCTGGCGCAGGTTTTTCACCTCATCCTCGTCGACCCACAGGTCGCTGTCGCGCGTCACGCGGAACTGCGAATAGCCGATCACTTCGCGGCCGGCAAACAGGTCGGCAATATGCGCGTGGATCACGGAAGACAGCAGGCAGAACGACACGCCGCCGCTCTTGGACAAATGGTCCGGCAGGCGGATCACGCGCGGCAGCACGCGCGGCGCTTTCACAATCGCAATCGCGGTGCCGCGGCCAAACGCATCCTTGCCGGTCAGCGAGACGATGAAGTTGAGACTTTTATTAACGACTTGCGGGAAGGGGTGTGCCGGGTCCAGGCCGATCGGCGTCAGGAGCGGACGCACTTCGGTATCGAAATATTCCTTGACCCAGGCGCGCTGCGCTTCGTTGCGCTCGTTGTGGCGCACCAGATGGATGCCGTTGGCCGCCATCTCGGGCAGGATTTCGTTGTTCAGGATTTCATATTGGTGCGCCACCAATAAATGGCACTCATTGCTGATGCGCGACAGCGTGGCAACCAGGGCAGGGTGGGTGGATAGTGAACCGTCCGCTGCGCCAGCCGCCAGCAGGCTGGCCACGCGCACTTCAAAGAACTCATCCAGGTTGCTACTGGCAATGCACAGATAACGCAGGCGCTCTAATAAAGGAATGCTTTTATCTTCTGCTTGCGCCAGCACCCGGCGGTTAAACATCAGTTGGGAAATTTCCCGGTCGAGGAAGGCCGAGTTCTTGTTTACTTCCGCATGGGAGGCAGGCTTCATGTCTTTTTGTTCACTTTGCTCATAAACCGATTCTATCCTCTTTTAAGGAAGAAGGATTGCTACAGTGTAAAGATTAAATATGACATCTCTGTGACAGAAGCTGTCATAAATGGTCACCAATTATGACAAGCAGGCGTAACATACTGATGCGAAGCGGCTTGTTCTCATAGGAGAAGCCCAGGGAAAGAATAATTTTCAGTTATTTTGTTGATGTCATAAAGCCGTCATAAAACGCCGTTAGACTGCGCAGCATCCTAACCTGTCATAACAAAGGACTTGAAATGCGACTGAAACAATTGATCTCTTCTCTGGTAGTTGGCGCAGCAGCTGTAATGGCTTTCTCGTCGGCTGCCCACGCCGCCGATATGACCGGCGCCGGCGCGACCTTCCCGTACCCAATCTACGCTAAATGGGCCGAGTCGTACAAAGCCGCTACCGGCAACGGCCTGAACTACCAGTCCGTCGGTTCGGGCGCTGGCATCAAGCAGATCAAAGCCAAGACCGTGGATTTCGGCGCATCGGACATGCCGCTGACCGCTGCTGACCTGGACGCAGAAGGCCTGATGCAGTTCCCAGCCATCATGGGTGGCGTTGTGACCGTGGTTAACCTGGACGGCGTGACCCCAGGCCAGCTGAAACTGACCGGCCCAGTGGTGGCCGACATCTACCTGGGCAAAATCACCAAGTGGAATGACCAGGCGATCGCCGCCCTGAACCCAGGCGTGAAACTGCCAGCAGAAGACATCACCGTGGTACACCGCGCTGACGGCTCGGGCACCTCGTTCCTGTTCACCGACTTCCTGTCGAAAACCAGCCCAGAGTTCAAGACCAAGATCGGTGCTTCGACTGCTGTGAAATGGATCGTCGGCGTCGGCGGCAAAGGTAACGAAGGCGTCGCCGCCAACGTTCAGCGTATCAAAGGTTCGATCGGCTACGTCGAGTGGGCCTACGCTAAAAAGAACAAAATGTCGCACACCCAGCTGAAAAACAAGGATGGCAACTTCCTGCAACCTGACGACGACTTCTTCAAAGCCGCCGCTGCCAATGCAGAATGGACCAAGACCCCAGGCTTCGGCGTGGTGCTGACCGACCAGGCTGGCAAAAACTCGTGGCCTATCACCGGCGTGTCGTTCATCCTGATGCACAAAGCCCAGGCTGATGCCAACAAAGGCAAGGAAGTCGTCAAGTTCTTCGACTGGGCCTTCAAAAACGGCGCCCAGCAAGCTACCGACCTGGACTACGTTCCACTGCCAACAACCGTTGTCAAGCTGGTACAGGATTCCTGGAAAGCTAACCTGAAAGACGCTTCGGGCAAGGCAATCTACTAATCCGGACTGTCCCTTCGCTGCCGTCAGTCGTGGCGGCGAGGGGGTTAGCCTGCGGTGCCCGACCGGGTACCGCAGGCTAGCTTACATCCACCGAGACAACAATATGAGCGCAGATATCACTTCCACGCCCCTACCAAAGCCAGAGCCGGCCATGCACACCAGCACCGCACAAATGACAGCAGTGGAACAGGCTGCCATGCAGTCCATGCTCCGCACCATGCGCAAGCAGCGCATCCAGGATTTCTTCTTCCACAAAACCACCATGCTGTTTGCACTGTCCGTACTGGCGGTGCTGCTGGGGATTATCTTCTCGCTCATGGTTGGCGCCTGGCCGGCGTTCAAGGAATTCGGCCCGGCCTTCATCACCACGGTGGAGTGGGATCCGGTCAATGACCAGTATGGCGCGATGATCGCGATTGTCGGCACGCTGGCGACCTCGGGCATTGCACTGCTGATCGCTTTCCCGGTGTCGTTTGGTATCGCGCTGTTCCTGACCGAAATCTGCCCGGCCGGCCTGCGCCGTCCACTGGGCACGGCGGTGGAGCTGCTGGCCGGTATCCCGTCCATCATCTACGGCATGTGGGGCCTATTCGTGTTTGCGCCGCTGTTCGGCGACTACGTGCAGCCGTTCCTGAAACAGACCATCGGCCAGCTGCCGCTGATCGGCCAGTTCTTCAGCGGCCCGACCATGGGCATCGGCATCCTGACCGCCGCGCTGATCCTGGCTGTGATGATCATTCCGTTCATCTCCTCGGTGATGCGCGACGTGTTTGAAATCGTCCCGGCCGTGCTGAAAGAATCCGCTTACGGCCTGGGCTGCACCCGCTGGGAAGTGGTGCGCAAGATCGTGCTGCCATACACCAAGACCGGTGTGGTTGGCGGCGTGATGCTGGGCCTGGGCCGCGCACTGGGTGAAACCATGGCGGTCACCTTCGTGATCGGTAACGCTAACAAGCTGTCGTGGTCGTTGTTCGCAGCCGGTAACTCGATCGCCTCGACGCTGGCCAATGAATTTGCTGAATCGGATACCGTGCTGCACACCTCGTCGCTGTTCGCGCTGGCACTGATCCTGTTCGTGATTACCTTTATCGTTCTGTCCGCCGCCAAGCTGATGCTGGCTGGCATGTCTCGCAAGGAAGGCGTCAAATAATGAGCGCAACTCTGGAAAAAGCCGCGATGAATCCGGTGTACCGCAAGCGTCTGCTGATGCACCGTGTCGGCATCGCACTGTCGGTGGCCGCCATGTCGGTTGGCCTGCTGGTGCTGGCCTGGATTCTGATTACCCTGATCATCAAGGGCTTTGGCGCGCTGAGCATCAATCTGTTCACGCAAACCACGCCAGCGCCAGGCAGCGAAGGTGGTGGCCTGATCAATGCGATCTTCGGCAGCGTGATGATCGTCGGCCTGTCGACGCTGATCTCGACGCCGATCGGCATTCTGGCCGGCATGTACCTGGCCGAATACGGCGAAGAAAACAAGATCGCCGCGATTACCCGTTTCGTCACCGACATCATGCTGTCGGCGCCATCGATCGTGATTGGTATGTTCGTGTGGGCCATGTATGTGGCCACCACCAAGCACTACTCGGGCTATGCCGGTTCGATCGCGCTGGCGCTGATCGCCGTGCCGGTGGTGGTACGCACCACCGACAACATGCTGCGCCTGGTACCGAACAGCCTGCTGGAAGCCGCGTTTGCACTGGGCGCACCGCGCTGGAAAGTGGCGATGATGGTGCGCCTGCGTGCCGTCAAGGCCGGCGTGATCACCGGTGTGCTGCTGGCCGTGGCCCGCGTCTCCGGCGAGACCGCGCCGCTGCTGTTCACCGCGCTGAACAACCAGTTCTTCAGCTCCGACATGAACGCGCCGATGGCCAACCTGCCGGTCGTGATCTACGGCTTTGCCATGAGCCCTTATGACAACTGGCGCGAACTCGCCTGGGGTGGCGCACTGCTGGTGACCTTCAGCGTGCTGGCCCTGAACGTCATCTCGCGCACCGTGTTTGCCCAAAAAGCCCCGAACTAACCAGATAGATAAAGCGAATCCATACAATGAATACGCAACTGAGCCAAGAGAATGTCATCGCCATGAACGGCAAACGTAAAACCATCGAGATTTCGGGCCTGAATTTCTTCTACGGTAAAACCCAGAGCCTGCACAATGTCAGCCTGGACATCCATGAAAAGCAGGTAACCGCCTTCATCGGCCCGTCGGGCTGCGGCAAATCGACCTTGCTGCGCACGCTGAACCGCATGTACGACCTGTACCCAGGTCAGCGCGCCGAAGGCGCCATCATGTACCGCGGCCGTAACATCCTCGAAGGCGGCCAGGACTTGAACATGCTGCGCGCCAAGGTCGGCATGGTGTTCCAGAAGCCGACCCCGTTCCCGATGTCGATTTACGACAACATCGCGTTTGGCGTGCGCCTGTACGAAGACCTGTCGAAAGGTGAAATGGATGAGCGCGTGGAATGGGCGCTGAAAAAAGCCGCACTGTGGACCGAAGTCAAGGACAAGCTGACCAAGAGCGGCCTGTCGCTGTCCGGCGGCCAGCAGCAGCGTCTGTGCATCGCCCGTGGCGTCGCCGTCAAACCGGACGTGCTGCTGCTGGACGAACCAACCTCGGCACTGGACCCGATCTCGACCTCGAAAGTGGAAGAACTGATCAGCGAGCTGAAACAGGACTACACCATCGCCATCGTGACCCACAATATGCAGCAGGCAGCGCGCTGCTCGGACTACACCGCGTATATGTACCTGGGCGAGCTGGTGGAATTTGGCGAAACCGACCAGATCTTCATGAATCCGGCCCGCAAGGAAACCCAGGACTACATCACCGGCCGCTTCGGCTGATCAACCTTATAATACGCATTCGACATTGGAGAGCAGCATGATCGGTGAGCATTCATCCAAACAGTACGACAACGAACTTGAGTCCATCCGCAGCAAAGTGCTGCTGATGGGCGGCATCGTCGAGACCCAGTTCCTCGACGCCATGACCTGCTTCCGCATTGGCAACACCGAGCGCGCCGACCGCGTGATGCGTGAAGACGACGCCGTCAACCAGCTGGAAGTGCAGCTGGACGACGCCTGCAGCCACCTGATCGTGCGCCGCCAGCCGGCCGCCAACGACCTGCGCACCATCATGGCCACCATCAAGGTGATTACCGACCTCGAGCGCATCGGCGACGAAGCCACCAAGATCGCCCGTATCGCCAAGCAGCTGCATGGCCGTGGCGCCGTGACCGTGAACCACTATGAAATGGTGCGCGGCATCGCCAACAACACCAGCGACCTGCTGCACGACGCGCTGGACGCGTTTGCACGCAACGACGGCAAGCAGGCGCTGCAGCTGATCGCCCAGGATGCCGTGATCGACCACGAATTCCGTTCGATCATGCGCAACCTGATTACCTTCATGATGGAAGATCCGCGTACAATCTCGGCCGCGCTGGACACCCTGTGGGTGGCCAAGGCCATCGAACGCATCGGCGACCACGCCAAAAACATCGCGGAATACGTGATCTACGTGGTGGAAGGCAAGGACATCCGCCACACCAAGATGCACGTTACTGAGAACGAGCCTGAGCAAGCTGAGTAAATAAAAATAAATGGCATCTGATAAAACTACCGTACTGATTGTTGAAGACGAACCAGCCATTGTTGAGCTGGTCACGTTTTCGCTGCGCGAGGCAGGCTGGAACTGCTGCGCGGTGCAAAGCGCCGGGGAAGCCTGGGACTTCATCCAGACCAAGACCCCGCAACTGATCCTGCTGGACTGGATGCTGCCGGACTCCACCGGTCTGCGCCTGCTGGCGCGCATCCGTTCGGACCGCCAGTTCAATGAAATTCCGGTCATCATGCTGACGGCAAAGAGCATGGAAGAAGACAAGCTGGCCGGCCTGAACAGTGGCGCCGACGATTACGTCACCAAGCCGTTCTCGCCGCGCGAGCTGCTGGCCCGCGCCAAGGCGCTGCTGCGCCGCAAGAGCCCGGAACACGCGCAATCGACCATGCGCGCGGCCAACATCATGCTGGACCCGGTGAGCTGCACGGTGTCGATGGATGAGCAGAAAATCGATATCGGCCACGCCGAATACAAGCTGCTGAAATTCCTGCTGGCGCATCCGGAACGCGTGTTCTCGCGCAGCCAGCTGCTGGACAAGGTGTGGGGCGACCACGTGGTCATCGAAGAGCGGACGGTGGACGTGCATGTGCTGCGTCTGCGCAAGGCCTTGAAAGAAGCCGAGCACCTGATCAAAACCGTACGTAGTGTAGGCTACATGCTGTCGGAAAAAAACTGAGTTTTACATGAATCCAAAACTGGTGTTCTGGGTGCCTGCTGCGCTGCGTACGGCCATTATTCTGGCCGGTTGCGCGCTGGGAGGCTGGATCTTTGGCTGGGTCAATGGCCTGATCCTCGCGGTCATCGCCATGATGGCGCTGGTGTTTACCCAGCTGTCCTATCTCTACCAGCTGAGCAACTGGATGGACGACCCGCAAAGCGCCAAGCTGCCGGACGGCTGGGGCGAGTGGACCAATATCTTCTCGCGCCTGTACCGCATGCGCCGCGAGGACGAGAAAAACCAGACCGAGCTGACCGAATGGCTGACGCGCTTCCGCCAGGCCATGCATCTGCTGCCGGACGGCGTCGCCATCATGGATGACGTGCTGTTCCTGGAGTGGTGCAATCCGGCCGCCGAGCAGCATCTGGGCCTCAGCAACGAGCGCGACAAAGGCATGCGCGTGACCAACCTGGTGCGCAATCCGGACTTCATGGATTACATCATCCTGGGCCGCTACGACCAGCCGCTGACGATCAGCTTCCGCGAACGCAAACTGATCGTGCACATCATTCCGTTTGAGAACCGCCGCCAGATCCTGGTGACGCACGACGCCACCGAAACCGAACGCATTGAAGAAATGCGCCGCGACTTTATCGCCAACGCCTCGCACGAACTGCGCACACCGCTGACCGTGATCGTCGGCTTCCTGGAAATCGCCGCGCAGGAAGGGCTGGACGCCGCCACGCGCGCCGCCCACCTCAAGCTGATGACGGAGCAGGGCCACCGCATGCAGCACCTGATCGAGGACATGCTGACCCTGTCGCGCCTGGAGTCGGTGGATTATCCGATGCGTCCCGATCCGGTGGATGTGGGCAAGCTCATGGACCAGTTGCTGCGCGAAGCGCGTGCGCTGTCGGCCGGCAAGCACGAGATCACCATGGAAGTCAGCGGCCCGGACGTGCAGGGCTCGTACGAAGAGCTGCACAGCGCGTTTGGCAACCTGGCCTCCAACGCGGTGCGCTACACGCCAGCAGGCGGCAAAATCCACCTGGTGTGGAAAGAGTTCGACAATGGCGCCAAGTTCCTGGTGGAAGATACCGGCATTGGCATCAGCCCGGAACACATCTCACGCCTGACCGAGCGCTTCTACCGCGTCGACAAGAGCCGTTCGCGCGAGACGCAGGGCACGGGCCTGGGCCTGGCCATCGTCAAGCACGTACTGCTGCGCCACAACAGCACGCTGCAGATCAAGTCGGAAGCAGGCAAGGGCAGCACCTTCATCGTGTGCATGCCCAAGACCGCCGTCGTGCAACAACAGCCGGAGCTGCTGGCTAACTGACCCAGCCCAGCGTATGGGATTGAATCTGCTCCACCACGCCGGGGTGATGCTGCTCGGCGGTGGCGGCAATTTCCTCGACCTGCGCTGGCGGGATTTGCCCGGCCTGCTCGGGCGTTACACGGGGCTGGCCCTGGGCATCGATGAAATCGCCGATGCTGCCGGCCAGCGACGTCAGCATTTCCGGACTCACATTGACCAGCAACTGATTAATCAGGTCAGCACACTGCTGAGGATCGCTGCGCAGCAGCAGGCTGCTGATAGTTTGCGGGAACGGCACCGCCTGATGGAGGCTGGCCGCTTCTTTCACGCTGGGAGCGTGCTCGGTATCACTGGCGAAATCAATAGTCATGATGGCTCCTTCTGAGGTTAGGAGCCAGCATACGGGGTCTACCGATAAAGACTGTTCGCGTCCTAACGTATGCCTTGGCAGAAGTCCGGTTAAACCGTCGGCAGCACGCTGAAACCGTCCTCGCTGCAGGCCTCGGCCTCCTCGATGGCAACGCCTGCCACCCGCGCCGATTGCGCACCCAGCCACGCAAAAATTGGCGATTTTTCTGCCGAGCATGATGCTATCCTACGCGAGGCATTCGACATTGAGAAATCCTGCAGTTAAAAGGAGTAAATATATGGCCAAATATCTCATCTCTTTTCCCAGTGCCGCCATGGTGCTGCCGGATGACGAATGGAAAGCGGCGGGCCGCGACGCGCATGCGGTGATTGAGGAGGCCAAGGTCGCCGGTGTCTACGTCTTCGCTGGTGGCCTTGCCGAAGACGTGCCCCCTTTGCTGGTCACGGCTGACGGCGCATTCACCGAAGGTGGCTACCCGTGGGCACCTCCACTCAACGGAGGCTTCACCGTGTTAGAACTACCGTCACGGGAGGATGCCATCGCCTGGGCAGCCCGCATTGCCAAAGCTTGCCGCTGCGACCAGGAGCTGCGGGTGTTCCAGTTTGACCCGCAGTCCTGATGGAACAGTATCGACAAGCTACAACTGTTTGTAGAGCTTGGCTATCTGCGGAATAAAGCGCTGGGGGTTCGCTCCCGCGAGGTTGGTCAGCACAATAATGGCCAGCCGATCATCCGGATATACGATGAATGCAGCACGGGCACCGCCAATACCCGCTACTTGCCGGTTGGGAGCGTTTTGCAATACCGGCCATCCCGCTGCCCAATCTCCGTCAGTCCCATTATTCAGTTTTTCTGGGATCCACATATTATTGAGATTCGCTGTGCTGATGAGTTTTCCGTTCGATAACGCGATGAGCCAGCGCGCCACTTCATTTGCGTTCGTTTGTATTCCACCGCCGGCCCACAGGCTATAAGGCATATCGTAAATCCACCGGGACAAACGATTGTCGTCATCCTTTGCCATGGTTCCGCGAGGCGTGTAGCTATAAATCGTGGCTGCGTTGGGAACAAGGTCATAGCTGTCACCGAACGTCGACAACGGCATATTTGCTTGAGCAAACTGATGTTTTGCCACATATTGTTCGTATGGTAGTTTTGCTTGCTTCGAAATGATTTGCGCCAGCAAACCATAGTTAGTCTGATTGTAGGCAAACCTCTCTCCAACGGGGGCGTCCATGGGAAGCTCCTTTACCGCTTTCCAGGCATCGCGTTCACTGCTTCCGCCAATCAAGCCTTTCTGATCGACGATGTCGGGCAGGCCAGACGTGTGTGCGAGTAATTGACGTACGCGGATGGCTCGCCAAGTCTTAGGTAAGTCATCCAGGTAGCGTGACACAGGGGCATTGAGATCAACGAGTCCTGCTTCGACCAGCTGCATCATGGCGACGCCAGTAAATGTTTTGGTCGCAGAGTTGATTGGAAACAGGGTCTTGCTCGTGACAGGTACATTGTTCTCCACATTGGACAACCCATAGCTGTCTGAAAAAATGATTTGGCCATCTTTAATGATGGCGATCTGCAGACCAGGGATGCGCTGCTCCCTCATCGTTCGCTGTATTAATTCCCTGGCTAATTTATTGGTTTCATCTGATGTCGTTGCGGAGGCGGACAGGCACCCAAACCATAGTAGTGCAGCGACGATGAGGGGCGTAACGATATACTTTTTATGCAGCATGAATTTTCCTTCGTTAAACGAGCCAGGAATGTGTGATAGTGCCGAAATAGTAGATTCGAGTCCATCGCCAGGGAGCTACTTCTTGGTAAGCTGCTGTCGGACATAGTCCTGATATTTTTTGAGGTCATCAAGATATCCTGTGCTTGGACGGGGATACTTTTCGGTCAGATATCTGATCAAATCCTGATCCTCGTGTGGAGCGAGTCCATCGTGGCAGGTTTTGCAAAGGCTGATGAGATTCGCTTCTTCGGTAATGCCGCCACGGCCCCACGGAATCGCATGATGTACGTGAAGCTCTACATCGACATAGTACATCGGGGATCTACCGCAAATCAGGCATCGGCGCTTGTCTCGATTGAGAATTTCCATCCGCAGTTTTTTGCTAGGTGCATGTTGCAGTTGCGCCTCCTCCAATCCAGACGCACGTCTGAAGCCAAGGCCTCCTGAGTCCCTTAGGCTGACGTGTGGAGAGATCAGCCGTTCGAACTTCTGTTGAGCGACACCTTCAATCACCAATGCATGACCACCAAAAGCATAGAAATACGGAACATCATTTATATCGTTTATCAGCAGCGCCGTTTCCCCAAAACGAAAACAAGCCGCGCGCTGGTACTCACCGTCATGAAGCGATCCTTCTCGAATCTCGCGGCGCGGCTTATCTTCCGTGTAGCCACACCACTGCGTTTGAATGTTCAACTCTACTCTCGCCGATGCATCTAACCGGATGGTGATCCAGTAATACGCTTCGTTCTCAATAGCTGGCTGCGTGAGCAGGCGAGTGATATTTTCGCGAAAATTCATAAGAATGCTTTAGTAGCTTATCAACGCGCCCGGAACAGGGGCGGATAGCGGCGTCAGTGCCTGTGCGGCGGCAGCTGGGCTGATTGCGGCTGCTTCAAGTGGACGTATCAGCCGCGCGGTGTCTTTCAGCTTGGCCTGATTGTCGGCCATGGCGCGCAGCAGTTGTGTGGTGATGCGGTCCAGTTGCGGACGGATGGTTTTGGCCAGGTCGGGCGCGTCGTCGAAATGGCCGGCCTGCTGCGCCTTCCATTTGGCGTACAGTTCGCGCTGTACGGTTTTGGAGGCCTCGATCTGGGCTTTGAAGACGGCTGCCACCCAGGCGTCCGGCAAGCCTAGCGTGCGGCCTTGTTGCACGGCGGCCGCGATCACTTGCGCTTCGCGCGGCAAGTCTTCTATCGGCGCCTGTATATTCCATTTGGCGCGTGCGACTGCTTCCGCCAGCAGCAGGCGCTCATCGATGGCTTGCCGCAACGGCTCCAATGCCCAGGGATAGTCCAGCCAGCGGTCGAAGCTTTTTTGCAGTCCGCCGCTGCTGATGCGCTGTTGCAGCCATTTGTCGACATAAACTTTGAATTCGGCATCGCGTGGCAAAAGGATGGCTTTTTCCGCAGTATCGAACGGCGCGTCAGGATGCACGGCGCACAGTTCTGGATGCAGGCGCTGCTGCAAGCGGGTTTCAATCGCATCCGTCATCATGAGGTCGGCTGCGCCGCTGACGATCTGGCCAAAGATCGTCACGTTGTCCGGGTAGACGGTCAGCTGCGCCTGCGGCGCATGGGCGCGGGCGAAGCGTTCGTTGGTGCCGCCCGGATTGACGATCAGGCGCACGGCCGGCTGGTTGATCTGCTCCAGCGTCTGAAAGCGCAACTGGTTTTCGCAACGTGTAATCGGCGTTTTGCCATCGCGCAGGTAGCTGACCGAGAACAGCGCCTGCTGCTGGCGCTCTGCCGTCACCGACACGCCGCTCAGCGCGATATCGAATTTATCCGCGTTAAAGTCCGTCATCAGCGTTGGCCAGCTGGTCGGAACAATCTCCAGCTTGACGCCCATGGCGCGCGCCAGTTCGCCAGCCTGCTCAACATCCAGTCCGATAAAATCGTTCGCCCCTGCGCGATAGCTGAACGGCTTGTAATCGCCAGTGCTGCCCACGCGCAGCACGCCGCGTGCATGGATGTCTTCCAGGCGGCCGGCATGGGCGGAGGCCAGCGCGGTAACCAGCAGCGTGGACAGGAGCAGGCGTTTCATCAGCTTGCGTGCCCCTTCATCGCGGTCTGGCAGTGTTGCAGCACATCGTCGTAGGAACGTGAGACGTGGTCGGCCTCGGAGAAGATGCAGGTTTTGAGGTCGGGATTTTCGAACGGGCTCGGCAGCAGCAGCGCGAAGTGCTTGGCGTCCGGCAGACGCACGCGCATTTTGGCCAGCGCCTCGCTCATGGCTTCGCAGTCGTTGAGCGGATCGACGCTGATCAGGCAGACAATGGCCACCGCTTCCTTCCTGGCGCCCGGTGGCGGTGGCTGGTCCAGTTCTTCGAAGTTGCGGCTGCGCGCGTCGATCTTTTGTTCTTGCAGGATGCGTACCAGGATCTCGGTCGCCAGCTCGGCATATTGGGAGCCGATTGCAATATTCAGCACCACGCTGCCGGGTGGCACATCGAAGGAACCCTGCCATTCGCCGCCGTCGGAAATGCGCTGCGCGCGCAACTGGCGGCCGATGCCTTCGCCAGTCAGCACCGTGCTGCGCTTGCGTTTGCGCCACCACTTGGGATTGCCGCTCAGCGCTTCAATCACGGCGATGATGGAGGAGGTGACTTTTTCCTCTTCCTCCGGCGTGATGGCGGCATCCTTCAAATCAAAATGCGCCAGGTGCAGTGCGGGCAGCAGCACGCCGTCGCAGTACTCGGCCAGCGATTTGTGCTGCATGTAGCGCTTGGCGCTGGTGACGATTTCGTGGGCGTCGCCGGACAGCACGCGCTGGTAGAAATTCTGCGGCAGGGTCAGCGCAGGCAGTTCGCCGAACATGATCTCCAGCACCTTGAGCGCGCGGATGTAGCGGCCCGCGACCACCAGGCACAAGGTCAGCGGCGTCGACAGCACCAGGCCCACCGGTCCCCAGAGCCAGCTCCAGAAAATCGCCGACACCACCACTGACAGTGGCGACAGGCCGGTCGTGTGGCCGTACAGTTTTGGTTCGATGGTCTGGGCGACGATAATTTCCACCGCCAGGAACAGGCCCAGTGTCATGAGCGCCAGTGACCAGCCCGGATCGATGGCGGCCGCCAGCACGGTTGCGCACAGCGCCGCCATCCAGACGCCGACATACGGGATGAAGCGCAGCACGGCAGTCATGGTGCCCCACAGCAGCGCCTGGCCCAGCCCCATCAGGCTCAGGCCCAGCCAGATCGCCAGGCCGGTGGCAAGATTCACGAGGAACTGTGAGATGAAGAAGCGCGACAGGCGTTCGCCCGCGTCATTTACTGCAATCGTGGTGGCGCGCAGGTCGCCGCCACCTGCCAGGCGGATGAAGCGGTCGCGCAGGGATTCATGTTCGAGCAGCACAAAGATCAGCACCACAAATACAATGCCGGCCGTCTCCAGCGGTGGCCATACGGAGGTGATGACTTTGCCCAGCAGCTGGAATGGTTTGAGCGCAGGCTCATGGATTTCCACCAGCACCGGCGTCTTCACGCTGCCATCGTTTTGCAGCACCGGCTGCGGCCCGCTGGCGCCATCGCTGGTGAAGTGTTCGATCAGGTCGCCGGCCGGGCCGCCCAGATCGCCGAGTGTGCCGCGCGTCAGCTTGTCCAGCGTTTCAATCTTGCTGGCGATGGTGTCCTGGTACTGCGGCAGGCTGGCGCCCATGGCGCTGACTTGCGACACGATCACGCCGCCAATCGCCAGCAGCGTCACGGTCACCACCAGCACGCCAGTGCATACCGATGTCGCCTGGCCCAGGCCCATGTGCCGCAGCGCGCGTACAAACGGCGCAATCAGGAAGCTGAAGATGAAGGCCAGTGTAATCGGGATCAGCACGTCACGGCCGAAGTAGAGCAGGGCAAGCACCGTGGCGGTGCCAACGAGGCCGGTGACGGCGCTCGGCAAAGTGCGGGAAGCGATGGAATCAGACACCGTGTAACCTAGCCGGGTAAGTAAAGCAGATGAAGTGGACCACGTTCAGCGTGATGTGTACCAGGATGGCGGCCTCGATGCGTTGCGTGCGCTGGTAAGCGATCGCATAGCCGAGGCCGGCAACGCCAGCGAGTATGCCATAGGTCAGCCCGCCGCCGAGGTGGGCCGCTCCAAACAGCAGCGCCGACACTGCCACCGCCAGCCAAGGCCCCCACGCGAAGCGCGCCACCGCCGACGCCAGCCGTGCCTGCAGCAGGCCGCGGAAGAAGGCTTCTTCCGCCACCACCGTGAACAGCAGGTTCACCAGCACGAACATCAGTGTCTGCTGCGGCAGTTTGATATCAAGACCGACCACGCCAGCCGCCACGCCAAAGCCCAGTGTGGCAATGATCGTCAATAGCAGCACCGGCACCGTCTTGCGCAGCACCTCGCCCAGTTCCGGCCACGCATGCACACGGCGGCACAGCAGTGCCAGCAGCACCAGCCCGACGGCGCCCTTGTCGAAGTTCGCGTATTGCGTGAACGGTGCGGCCCCGGCGGACAGCACGACATGCTCGATGAGCAGCGGATTATTAAAGCCGGGCAGCTTGTGCATGGCCAGCGCCAAGGCCAACGCTGCCGTCAGCGTGCCATAGGCCAGACGCAGCCAGCTGCGTGGCGCGGCATTGCAGGCGTAGGCGCCGGCAGCCAGCACCACCAGCGCGCTGACCGCCACCGGGTCCAGCACGCCGCCCACCAGCCCCCAGGCCATGGCCATGACAAAGAACAGCAGCCACAGCGGAGCCGAGCGCCGCCCCATTGGCAGCGGCCTGGCCCACACAGAACACAGTGCAAAAGCGAGGAAGAGGAAGGCAGGAAATTGGAGTGTCATTGATTCAACGATGAGTTTTCGTCAATGATACTCCAAGGCAGCCTAGAATTTGTAGATCAGGCCCGTCATCAGCATGGGCGTGGTTTTACGCTTGGTCAGCGGGCTGTCGGCGGCATCCGACGTCAGGCGGGTCACGCCCGCAGCGCTGTACACCGACCAGCTGCTGTTGATCACGTGGTTCCAGTTGAGGCCGGCTGTGAGGTTGTTGAAGCCGGCCTTGGCCGTGTACGCCTTGTAGCCGGACGTGGCGCTTTGCGCGCTGGTGACGCCGAAGTAGGTCTGGTTGTGCTTTTTGTCGCCGTATTCGGCCGATACCGACAGGCCGATCTGGTCGCTTGCCGTGGTGTAGAGCGCGGTCGATGCGCCGAGCGCGAAGGTGTAACCATACTCGCGGTGACTCAGGTTCTGCTTGGTGCTGAGGCTCAGGCCGACGGTGCCGATGTTGTAGCCTACGCTCAGTACGGCCTGCGCCGTGCCCTGGATCTTGCCCATGCCTTTCAGTGCATCCGAGCCCGAGAAGTAGTTTTCCTTGTGGTCTTCGCGGCCGCCGTCATAACTCAGGGCGCCGCTGAGGTTGAAATCCCCCAGCTGGGTCTGGTAGCCGATGCCGCGCATGGTGCTCAGGAATACCCCGTTGGCAAACGTGCGTTCGATGAAGGGCAGGGGGACGACGCGGCTTTTGTCGGCGCCGGCATATTCCGGCACATAGGCGAGGCCGGCGCCGGCCGAGAAGCTGTCACCGGCGGCGGCTGGCATTGGTCCGGCAGCAAATGCTTTGCCGCCAAAGGCGCACAGGGATAAGAGGGTCAAAGTAATGGCGTGGCGCATGATGATATTTTCCCGTTCAGTTATCCGCCGGCGCGTGATTGCCCGGCTCTAGACGGGCGCAAGTGTCCCAGTAATTAGGGTTCGCCGCTATCGGCGAAGCTGAAGTATCATTTGCTGGAATCTTTGGTAGCGCGCCGCGCTGCCACGCCCTGGAGCCCACTATGTCGTTGACTTTGTATTACCACCCGTTAGCCTCGTTCTGCCACAAGGTGTTGATCGCGCTGTACGAAAACGGCACGGATTTCGACCGGCGCATCATCAATCTCGGCGAGGAGGCGGATCGTGCCGAGCTGGAAGCTATCTGGCCGCTGTGTAAGTTCCCCGTGCTGCGCGACCACGAGCGTCACCGTGACGTGCCGGAGACGTCCATCATCATCGAGTATCTGGACCGGCATTACCCCGGCACCCAGCTCATGATTCCAGCGGACTGGGACGATGCGCAGGATGTGCGTCTGTGGGACCGCTTTTTCGACCAGTACGTCCAGGGACCGATGAACACCATCGTGGTCGCCCATTTGACCGGGCTGAGCTGCGACCAGACCAAGGAGCGTACCAAGCTCAAGACGGCCTACAAGATGATCGAGAAGCGCATGGCCACGCGCAGCTGGATGTGCGGCGAAGCGTTCAGTCTGGCTGATTGCGCGGCGGCGCCGGCCTTGTTTTATGCGGCGACGGTGCTGCCATTCCCGGAGGAATACCACCACCTGCAAAGCTACTTTGAACGTCTGGTGGCGCGGCCGTCCGTCAAGCAGGTGCTGGACGAGAGCAAGCCTTACTTCTCGATGTACCCGTTTGCGGACGATATACCGGAACGCTTCCTGTAAGCCTCCCGGCCTGGTTAGCCCTGGTTGCCTTCAGGCGCGCTTTGCATCGACGCGGCTTGCGGCATGGCCTTGTTCTGGCTGGCGATGTTGGCGAAACGGCTGGCTTCCTCCGCGATATGCTTGCCGGCCGCCTGGCGGCCGGCATCAGCCAGCTCGGTGGCGGTACGCGCGGTCTGTGGCACGTGCTGCTGCGCCAGATTATTGATGTCGCTCTGGAAGTCGCCGGCCACCTGCGCCAGCTTCTGATGATAGGTCTGCAGTTTTTGCAGCGTGGCTGAGGCAGCTTGCGGTACGGCATCGGCCTTGCGTTCCTCTGGCGAGGTCAGCAAGTTCTGACGCAGGGCCGCAGTGGAATCGTCCAGCCATTCACGGCTGAACTGTACATTGACCTCGGCCAGCTGGCGCAGTGAGCGCAGTACCGCCTGAGTCAGGTCGGTGTAGTAGTCGATGCGGGCTTCCGCATGATTCCGGGCTGCCGGGGACAGCGTTTCCACGAACGAATTCATAAGTGTGCTCCTGTTGGGATGTGGGCCAAAAGAGGCGTGAGACAAGTGCGGTGGACGTTTTGGCCTGTCGTCCACCACCGCTATCATCTCAAATGTGGCCGCTTGATGGCACTCCCGAGCTTGCTGGAACTATTTGTGTACCCTATTCAACAGATGGCGCGCGCCGTGGCAGGAGAAGCAGCGTTTTCTGCCTGCCGTTGATGTAGCGGACGCCACTTTCATCAAAATAGGCATCCTCCTCCAGCATGATGCGGACCGGCTCTTTCCAGCCTGGAATTGCCGTGGCGGCGTTCAGCTCGATCGAATAGGCGGTGTGGTAGCGCAGCACATCGTCGCCGCTGCCCGGCACGCCGCCCTGCATGTCCCACATGCCGATGGCGGGGCCGGCGGCATGGCCGTGGTAGCCGATCGGATGGGTGTAAATGGTCGGCTCGATGCCTTCGGCCCTGGCCTGTTTCAGCGATGCCGCCAGCACCTGGTTGCCGCTGCGGCCCTGTTGGAAATTGGCGGTCAGAATGTCCTGCAGGCGGTTGGCGCTGGCGAACGCGTTGACCAGTGCCGCCGGCGCGGCCGTCTCGCCGGGCTTGAGCACGTAGGCGTGCTCCTGGATGTCGGTGTTCAGGCGCAGGTAGGTGATGCCGATATCGACGTGCAGCAGGTCGCCGGGCACGATGATGTCGGCATTGGCCAGCCCCTTGCCGGCACGCTGGATTTCCACCGAGGGATGGAACCAGGTGTCGTAGCCGAGGTCGCGGATCTTCTGGCGGAACCACCAGACCACATCGTCCGCCGTGGTAATGCCCGGTGTGATGACGCGTTCGGAGAAGCCTTCCTCGATAATCCGGTGGGTGGCGTTGACCAGCTGCGGATAAATCTGCATCTCGCGTTCGGTGCGGGTTTCCAGCCAGCGGATGGCCAGCGGCTCGGCCGATACCACGCGGCGTTTCAGATCGGCCGGCAGCGCGGCGAGCAGCTCGCTGTAGTCGGTGTGGTCGATGCCGTCGGCATGGTTGAAGTGCGTCGAGGTGTTGAGCGCGATCTTGTCGGGATTGCGCTGCTTGATGATGTCCACCAGCGCCTCCCATTGATGCGGAAATTTCTTCATGTCCCAGGCCGCCGTGATGCTCTGGCCGACGTTGTAGCGCGCGACCGCCAGGCGTTCCACCTTGCCGGTTTTGGCGTCGCGGTAGAACACCAGGATGGTGCGGCGGCGCGCGTTGAGCCATTCGGCCGGCAGCATGGTCTTGAGGACCGGATCCTCATTGTATTCGCGCGAGACCACCACCCACATATCGATGCCGGTTTGCGCCATCATGCCCGGCAGCAGATGGTCAAAGCGGTCAACCAGCAGCTCGTTGACGACCGTCGCCTGGTCGCGTACCGACAGTACCTGGGCCTGGGCGCCTGCCGCCAGCAGCAGGGAGAGAGCAATGAGGAATTTTTTCATCCGCAAATCTTGAGCCTGGTTTTTGGCAATGTCAATCAACAATATTTATAATGTCCTGCTTACGCAAAGGAGAGAACATGGCAGCACCTTCGGTTTTTTATCTGCACGGCGGCCCGGCACTGGGGCCGGTGTTTGAGCGCGCCCGCTACCCGGACGCGGACCACGTCCACTGGTGGCACCAGCCGCTGGCCAAGCCGTGTGCGGCGCGCCCGTTCCTGGACCTGCAGGAAGCTACCGTGACCGAATTCCGCCGCGTGGCAGCAGCAGCGGGGCAGCCGCTGACCGTGATGGCCAGTTCCTTCGGCGCCCATCTGGCGGTGCACCTGGCACGCCAGGCGCCGGAGCTGGTCAAGGAGATCGTGCTGCTGGCGCCCACCTTCAATCCCGAGCAGGCCGCGCTGCGCCTGGCCCGCCGCGCCTTCCGTGTGCATACCGGCCACGAACATGCGGGCAAGCTGGCCACCGCGCTGGCGATGTATGAAGACGATCCTGGCCGTCCGCGCTTCTGGGATGTATTTGGCGCGCTGTCGCTGCTGCCGGATGTGACGGAGCTGTATTTCGGTCCGGCCGGCGCCGATGCGGCCCGTTCGTTTGCGGAACTGATCCATCAGCCGGGCGCATTTGACGGCCCGACCTCGGTCGCCACCTCGGACGATTTTTCCGCGCTGGACCACTCGCCGATGCAAAGCCCGTTCGCCGGCCCGGTTTCCGTGCTGTTTGGCGCCTACGACCCGATGATCGACGCCGAGCAGGATCGCCAGGTGTGGGAAGTCATCTTCCCACAGGCTGGATTCTTCAAAGTGGAAACGGGTCACTTCCCCCTGCTGGAACTGACCCTTGAGGAATGCCTGGCGCCCGCTTAACGGCGGCCAGTGCTGCTGCGACGGCGCTGCAGCAGCACTAGCATCAGGCCGGCCAGACTCATCGCCCAGGTCGCCGGTTCCGGTACCGGCGAGGTGCCCACCGCGTAGCTGAAGGCAAAGCCACCAGAATGGGTGTAGGTCAGTGTCGAGGCGATCTCCAGGCTTTGCTGGCCGGCCTCAAACCGGCCCAGGTCCAGCGTGCCGTCGCTGAAGAAGCTTTGTGCTTCGCTCAGTGAGCCAAAGGTATGCGCGTAAATCAGCGTGCCCTTGCTGTTGATGGTCAGGCTCATCTGGTCGAAGCCGCTGCCGTTGCCATAGTTGGACAGCCAGCCGACGATCAGGTTGCCCGCTGCCGTGGTCTGGAAATCAAACACCCCGCTGGTGACGTAAGTATGGCTGACGCCTGCTTGATAATTGGGATACAAGGCACCTTGCACGCCAGCGCCCAGCACCTTGCCGATCGCCGCTGCGGCCTGCGGCGTGGCGGCGAGCAGGGCCGCGCCATCGCTCGGCATGCCGTTGACCACGGAGATGGCCTGGTTGCGGTACTTGTCCTGGTCGATCGCGTGCAGATCGCCCAGCAGCCCCGCGCTGCCATAGCTGGCATTGGTGTAAGCGACACTGTAGTCGCCGGTGGTCGGTGTGCTGGCCTTGGCGGTGGCCAGGCCATGCAGGCCATCGCTGGCGCTGCTGATGGCAGTGGCGCTGCCCAGGCCTTTTGCCTCGGCCGTGGCAATATTGCTGCCGGCGCCTACGCCATCCGCGCGCGCCAGCGATGTCACCGCGACCTGGCTGGTGCCGGAAATATTGGTATAAGCGTTGCTGTGGGCAGTGGACGAGCCACCAGCCTGCGTGCTGATCGCCCAGGCCGACGCAGTTACCTGGCGCGCAGGGTTAATTGCGTCAACACCCCAGGCACTCGCATTGGCGTTAGCGGCGCTGACTGCACTGACCTTGCTACGGGCGATCGCGGTGGCCAACTTGCCGCTGTAATAGACTGCTGTCTTTGCCTCACTGTTGCCGGTGACGACAGTGCCGCTACGGGTTGACGCCAGCACTAGCTCGGCAGTGGCATCGCCCCCCCTGCCGAAAACGTAGCCGCCCCCTTCGCCGCCATTGCCCCCTTCAGCAGACACGCCGGCAGTCAGGCTGGCGGCCAGATTGTCCGTTAAGGTCAGGCGCGATATGGCGTCGCCGCCTTTACCGCCGTTGCCCGGTTTGCTACCGATGCCGCCGTCGCCGCCGATGGCGTACTGGTATAGCGCCAGTGCGCCAGTCGTGCGTCCGCTGACCAGGTTCTCGGCGACGCTGCTGCCGCCGGCCGGGGTCACATCGGTACCGGAGTTGGAGCCGCCTTTGCCGCCAGTTAATGTAACCGAGGCGTGAGCCCGTCCGCTGTCGGACTGGGCGTAGGCCGTGGCGGTGGTCTGGCCAGCGTCGGTATGGTAGCCGCCGCTGCCGCCTAGCGCACTCGCATAAGCCCCGGCCTCCGCTGCGCCGCTGGCCGTCACCGATGCGCGCGCGCTGCCGTCGCCACCGGCAGCGCGGTTGCCGCCTGTGCCGCCGCTGCCAGTGGCGTAGCCGAAAATGTTGGCATTGCTGCTGAGCGTCACGAAGGCGCTGCCGTTACCGCCGCGGCTGCCGTTGACCGTATTGCTGTTGCCTCCATTACCGCCTGTGCCAATGGCCTCCAGGGTCAGATTGGGTTGGCTGGCGCCGCTCAGCGACAGGGTCGAGGTGCCATTGCCTGCCTTGCCGGCGATGCCCCCGGTGCTGTTGCCGGCATTGCCGCCGGTTGCTCCTTGTTCCAGGGCCAGTTTGCCGCTGCCGACGTTGGTGCCAGTAATCCTGTTGAGCATGCTGAGCGTCGCGCCATCGCCGCCGTTGGCACCGTTGCCGCCATCACCGCCATTGCCGCCGGTACTGTCGGCGCTGGCCCTGCCGTCGCCGTTGAGCAGGGTCAGGCTGGCGTTGCTCTCGGCCAGCCCGCCGTTGCCGCCGCGCTGGCCTTTGCCCCAGGCCAGGCTGCCGTTGCCGCCGATCGCCTTGGCGCTGACATTAATCCTGAGTTCGTTTTTGACGTTGGAGCCGCCGGTGCCGTCGGCGCTGCTGCTGGCGTTGCCACCCGCACTCGATTGCACGGTGCCGGTCAGCGTGCCGGCGTTGGCCAGCGACAGGCCGCTGCCGCCGTAGGCCGTGCTGGTGATGGTAAGGTCGCTGGCGCCGCTGTTGCTGCCGCGCGCTTCGCTACGGGCATTGCCGCTGGTCCCGCTCAGGCCGCCGCTGGCCAGTGTGGCACCGCCGCTGCCGCCAGTGGCACGGAGCGCTATGGCGACCAGCGTCCCGGTGTTGGTCGACGCCGTTTCCGCAGCCACCAAGGCATTGCCACCGGTACCGCCCGTGGTGCCGGTACCGCCGTTGCCGCCGGTGTTAGTCAGTTGGATGCGTAGCCTGTCTGCATTGGCATCGCTGGTCACCTGGCGCGTCTCAGCGTTACCGCCATTGCCGCCGAGGCTGAGATCCGAATTGCCACCGGCGCCGCCGGTTGTGCTCAGGTACAGATACAGATTCCCTTTGGTATCGCCGCTGAGCTGGTTGTTGGCGATGCTGTTGCCGCCATTGCCGCCCATGGCGCCGTTGATGCCGTTGCCGCCTTTGCCGCCAGTCTGCAAGGCGTTGCTGATGGCCAAACCGATATTGGAAGCGCTGGCGGCGGTAGCGCTGGCATTGCCGCCGTCCCCACCGCGTTTGCCTGTCCCGCTGCCATTGCCGCCGGCGCCCCCCGTGGCAGTCGCGACTGCGGTGGCGACCCGCGTGTCCACGCCGTAACTGCCATCCGGGAAGGGCGGCGCATGGCTAATGCTGGCGGCGTAGGCACTGCTAACAGCATTGCCGCCGGTCTGTCCATTGCCTGCCGTGGTGCTGCCACCGCTGCCGCCGGTGGCCGTGCCGTTGATGGTTGCGTCGGCGAAGCCGGCCGTGCCGCTGGCTGCACTGCTGGCATTGCCACCCAGGCCGGCGATGCCAGTGGCGGTGTTGCCGCCGCTGCCGCCCTGGCTGGCAGCCGTCAGCGTTAGCTCGGTGGGGGAGGTATTCACCAGGGTCAGCGCGGAGCTGGCGGCGGCGCCCTTGCCGCCTGTGCCGCTGTCGCTGCTGCCGCCGTTGCCGCCGATTGCCGTATGCAACAGGTTCAGCGTGCCAGGCGTGCTGGCGGCTGCGCCGTTCAGCAGGGTGCTGGCCGCACCGGCGCCGCCATTGGCGCCGTTGATGCCGTTGCCGCCATTGCCGCCGGTCTGCGTGACCGTTGCCTTCACCTCGTAGGCACCGGCGCTGGCCGTACCGT
>NZ_WWCQ01000007.1:0-274828 GCF_009857555.1 Duganella sp. CY15W
CTTATCTGACCCACGTGCTCATCGGCACTAGGTCTGTTCAGCATCACTCTGCCTGGCCGCAGCTACTTCCCTATTATCAGGGGAAGAGGCGGTATGCTCAATATACGAGGTCCGTCATTTCTACACGGGCTCAGCCCTTGTCGTCTGCTACGGTTGAGTTCGTGTAGAAATGACGGACCTGACCCCGGAGTTAGGCAGCAATGAAAAACGGCGCCGCAGCGCCGTTCTGTTTTAGTGGTTGCGGTGCACCGAGAAGTGCGCCAGCTGGAGTAGCGATTCCTTGTAGACGCTGTCCGGCAGGTCGGCAATCGCTTCGGCCGCGCGCCGGGCGGCAATCACGGCCTGTTCGCGCGTGTAGTCCAGCGCGCCGCTACTGGTGATGGCGGCCAGGATGGTGTCGAAGTGCTGCTCGTCGCCCTGTTCGATGCAGGAACGGACCAGCTCGCGCTGTTCGGCCGTGCCGTTTTCCATCAGGTAGATCAGCGGTAGCGTCGGTTTGCCTTCGCGCAGGTCGTCGCCGACGTTTTTGCCGATTTCGCTGGCGTCGCCCGCGTAGTCCAGCACGTCGTCGATGAGCTGGAAGGCGGTGCCCAGCGAGCGGCCGTATTCGCCGGCGGCAGCGATCTGGGCGTCGTTGGCGCCGGCCACCAGGGCACCCAGCTCGGCCGCCGCTTCAAACAGCTTGGCGGTCTTGGAGCGGATCACTTGCAGGTAGCGCTCTTGCGTGACGTCCGGGTCGTGCATGTTCAGCAACTGCAGCACTTCGCCTTCGGCAATCACGTTGGTGGCGTCCGACAGAATCTGCATCACGCGCATATTGTTCAGGCTGACCATCATCTGGAACGCGCGCGAATACAGGAAGTCGCCGACCAGCACCGAGGCGGCGTTGCCGAACAGGGCGTTGGCGGTGGCGCGGCCGCGGCGCAGCGACGATTCGTCGACCACGTCGTCGTGCAGCAGGGTGGCGGTGTGGATGAATTCAACCACGGCAGCCAGTTCGTGGTGGGCGCTGCCCTGGTACGAATAAGCGTTGGCTACCAGCAGCACCAGTACCGGACGGATGCGTTTGCCGCCCGCGCTGATGATGTATTCCGCAATCTGATTAACAAGGCTGACCTCGGAATGCAGGCGTTGACGGATCACCGCGTTGACCGCGTCCATGTCGGCGGCAATGGTGTGGGTGATGTTGTTTTGGGTGGCGTTTGGGTTGGCGGCAGACAAGACGAACCTGTGCAGTTAGACTATTGGTGCCGGGATTATACGCCATGCCCCCGCCTCTAGGGGCGCTAGCCCCTGTTTCGTGCAACTAGATTGTTGTATTGCCAATCATGTCTGGCAGGAAAATTGATTGACATACCACGCTCTCGGCCATTTGTGTATAGTTTTTGACGCAAATTCCGTTCCTGTGTATAATCTGCGGTTCCCCGGTTTCTCCGGGGGATTTTTCCAACATTTGAAGAGGTTTCAAATCATGTACGCGGTCATAAAAACCGGCGGCAAACAATATAAAGTTGCTGCAGGCGAAAAACTCAAAGTAGAACAGATACCGGCAGACATTGGTTCCGAAATCACCATTGACCAAGTCCTCGCCGTTGGCGCGGGCGAAAGCATCAAGTTCGGTGCTCCGCTGGTTGAAGGTGCCAAGGTTCTGGTAACTGTTGTTTCCCACGGTCGTCACGATAAGGTGAAGATCTTCAAGATGCGTCGTCGTAAGCACTACCAGAAGCATCAGGGTCACCGTCAGAACTACACCGAAATCCAAGTTGTTTCGATTAACGCCTAATCGCGTATCGACACTTTTTTAGTCAAGGAGCTTTAGCATGGCACACAAAAAAGGCGGCGGCACTACGCGAAATGGTCGTGACTCAGAATCAAAACGCCTGGGCGTTAAGGTTTACGGCGGCCAAACCATCAATGCAGGCGGCATCATCATTCGTCAACGCGGCACCCCAGTGCGCGCCGGCGAAGGTGTAGGCACCGGCAAAGATCACACCCTGTTCGCTCTGGTGGACGGCGTGGTCAAGTTCGTGAAAAAAGGTGAAGGCTCGAAGCAGTTCGTCACCGTAGTAGCAGCGTAATTTACGCTCCGGCCTACCCGTTAGGCCGTTTGTAAGGCGCAAGCCTTCAATCGAAAGGCTCTGCCCATGGTGGAGCCTTTTAGTTTTATGGCGGTACATTATGAAGTTTATCGACGAAGCAAGAATTGAAGTGATCGGTGGCGACGGCGGCAATGGCTGCTCTTCGTTTTGCCGTGAAAAATTCCGCCCGTTCGGCGGCCCTGACGGCGGCGACGGCGGCAAAGGGGGCTCGATCTGGGCCATAGCGGACCGTAACATCAATACCTTGGTCGATTTCCGCTTCTCCAAAATGCACCGCGCCGGTAACGGCGAAGCGGGCCGTGGCGCTGACTGCTATGGCCGCGGCGCTGACGACATGCACCTGCGCATGCCGCTGGGCACCCTGATTATCGATGACGTCTCCGGCGAAATCCTGGCGGACCTGAGCGAACACGGTCAGCTGGAACTGCTGGCCAAGGGCGGCGAGGGCGGCTGGGGCAACATCCACTTCAAGACCTCGACCAACCGCGCACCGCGCCAGAAGACGCCCGGCAAGGAAGGCGAACACCGCGTCCTGCGCCTGGAACTGAAGGTGCTGGCGGACGTCGGTCTGCTGGGGATGCCGAACGCCGGCAAGTCGACCTTCATTACCGCCGTGTCGAACGCGCGTCCGAAGATCGCTGACTATCCATTTACCACGCTGCACCCGAACCTGGGCGTGGTCCGTGTCTCGCACGAGAAGAGCTTTGTGATCGCCGACATTCCTGGCTTGATCGAAGGCGCTGCCGAAGGTGCGGGCCTGGGCCACCAGTTCCTGCGTCACCTGTCGCGTACCGGCCTGCTGCTGCACATCGTCGACCTGGCGCCGTTCGAGGCGACTGTGGACCCGGTCAAGGAAGCCAAGGCGCTGGTCAATGAACTGAAAAAGTACGACGAAGAGCTGGTCGACAAGCCACGCTGGCTGGTGCTGAACAAGCTGGACATGGTGCCGGAAGAAGAACGCGCCAAGAAGGTCAAGGATTTCATCAAGAAGTTCGGCTTCAAAGGCCCGGTATTCGAGATCTCTGCGCTGAGCCACGACGGCACGCAGGAACTGGTCAACGCCATCCAGAAGCATCTGGAAGAAACCCGTCACGTCGAGCAGCGTGCGGAAGAAACCCATATGACGGAAGAGGCGCGCGCGATTTCGTCGATCGATCCGGACGATCCGCGCTTCAAGATCATCGACTAAGTACTCGACTCCCCACCGCATCACCGGCATAATCAGTTATCAGCTGATTATGCCTTTCCATCTCGGCGCCCGTTCTGCCCACCGCAGGGCCGGCGACTGTTAGCGGCAAAGCAGGGCAACCAGCCCGCCAAAATACAGCAGATCCCCCTCCCGCTTGTTTTGAGAATGTTGTCGCACCCATGAATTCCGTCATACAAAAATCACACCGCATCATCATCAAGGTTGGATCATCGCTGGTCACCAATGATGGCCGCGGACTCGATCACGCTGCCATCGCGCGCTGGGCCGCGCAGATCGCAGGCCTGCGCGCATTGGGCAAGCAGGTTGTACTGGTATCGTCCGGCGCAATTGCCGAGGGCATGCTGCGCCTGGGCTTTGAAGCCCGCCCCACCGATATCCACGAACTGCAAGCCTGCGCCGCCGTGGGCCAGATGGGCCTCGCGCAGATTTATGAAACCAGCTTCCGCGCGCATGGACTGGGTACGGCGCAGGTGCTGCTCACGCACGCCGACCTGGCCGACCGCGAACGCTATCTGAATGCGCGTTCGACGCTGACTACCTTGCTGCGGCTGGGGATCGTCCCGATCATCAACGAGAACGATACGGTGGTTACCGACGAGATCAAGTTCGGCGACAATGATACGCTGGGCGCACTGGTGGCCAACCTGATCGAGGCTGATGCGCTGATTATCCTCACTGACCAGAAAGGCCTGTACAGCGCCGATCCGCGCAAAGATCCATCGGCGGTGCTGATCCAGCAGGGCCGCGCGGGCGATCCGGCACTCGAGGCGATGGCTGGTGGTGCCGGCAGCAGCCTGGGACGCGGCGGCATGCTGACCAAGATCCTGGCAGCCAAGCGCGCCGCCAAATCAGGCGCGCACACGATCATCGCTTATGGCCGCGAGAATGACGTGCTGGCGCGTCTGGCCGCCGGCGAATCGATCGGTACCGAATTGGCGGCGCAGACCGGCCACCTGACCGCGCGCAAGCAGTGGATGGCGGATCATCTGCATACCGTCGGCCAGGTAGTGCTGGACGCGGGCGCAGTGCAGAAGCTGACGGGCGAAGGCAAGTCGCTGCTGCCCATCGGCGTGACGGATGTGAAAGGCGAGTTTGGCCGCGGCGCCGTCATCACCTGCGTGAATTCGGACGGCATCGCGGTCGCGCGCGGCCTGTCAAACTACACCAGCGCCGAAACCCGCCGCATCATGCGCAAGCCTTCGAGCGAGATCGAATCCATCCTTGGCTTCGTCGAAGGCAAGGAACTGATCCACCGCGATAACCTGGTATTGGTTTAAGCGCCTGCTGGCGCGGGCGTTTTGCTGCGGTAGTCGCACAGGTCGACCTGGATGCAATTCCAGCATTCGGGCTTGCGCGCCTTGCAGGTGTAGCGGCCGTGCAGGATCAGCCAGTGGTGGGCGTCCTGCAGGAATTCTTTCGGTACGAATTTCAGCAGCTTCTGTTCGACGATGTCGACGTTCTTGCCCGGCGCCAGGCCGGTGCGGTTGGACACGCGGAAGATGTGGGTGTCCACCGCCATCGTGGGCTGGCCAAACGCTGTATTCAGCACCACGTTGGCGGTTTTGCGGCCCACCCCCGGCAGGGCTTCCAGCGATTCTCTATCCTGCGGCACTTCGCCGCCATGCAGCTCGACCAGCATCTGGCACGTCGCCATCACGTTCTTGGCCTTGGTTTTGTACAGGCCGATGGTGCGGATGTATTCGGTCAGTTCTTCCAGTCCCAGATCCAGTATCGCCTGCGGTGTGTTCGCCACCGGATACAGCTTGCGCGTGGCTTTGTTGACGCCGACGTCGGTCGCCTGCGCCGACAGCAGCACGGCGATCAGCAGTTCGAACGGCGTGGTGTATGCAAGTTCAGTTTCTGGTTTTGGGTTGGCGGCGCGGAAGCGCACAAACATTTCGTAGCGTTTGGCTGCGTTCATTTGTTCTCGGATTCTTTCTTGAGGCGCGCGCGTTCCATGGCGGCGGCGATGATGGCGCGTTTGCGTTCCAGCGCGGCGGCCGATTCGGCATCCGCAGGATCGATGGCATTCACTTTCTCCATCTTGGACTTGGCCTTTTCGGCCAGGCGCGCATCGTTTTCCTGCTTGTCGCGCTGGAGGCGCATGGTGCGGAAGTCGTGGCGCTCGCGCGCGGCGTCGGCGTCGGCTTGCGTCCACGCGTCCCAGCCCGTGGTGTCAGTGACCGGGTACATGACGATGCAATCGACCGGGCAGGGCGAGACGCACAGGTCGCAGCCGGTGCACAGCGACGGCACCACGGTGTGCATCAACTTGCCCGCGCCGATGATGGCGTCCACCGGGCAGGCCTGGATGCACAGCGTGCAGCCGATGCACAGCGATTCGTCGATGTAGGCGACCGCGCGCGGCCGCTCCAGTCCATTTACGGGATTTAGCGGAATCACCTTGCGGCCGGTGACGGACGACAGGCGCGCTATGCCTTCGGCGCCTCCTGGCGGGCACTGGTTGATCTCGGCCGTGCCGGCGGCAATGGCTTGCGCATACGGGCGGCAGCCGTCAAAGCCGCATTTGGTGCATTGCGTCTGCGGCAGGGCATCTTCGATGCGGTCGGCAAGGGATGGGGAGGTGGGCACGGCTTGGCGGATGGCGATAAAACGCCATTATAGTAAAACGCCCCGTTGAACGGGGCGTAAGACCATGTTATCAGCCGTGTTTCTTGATGAACTCGGTGATCTGCGGGCACACCATCTGGCGCCAGCGGCGGCCGGAGAAGATGCCGTAGTGGCCGGCGCCTTGCACCACCAGGTCCTGCTGCTTGTCGGCCGGGATGCCGGTGCACAGGTCGTGCGCGGCCTGGGTCTGGCCGGCGCCGGAGATGTCATCCAGCTCGCCTTCGACGGTGAACAGGGCCACGCTCTGGATGTCCTGCGGGCGCACCAGCTTGCCGCCCACCAGCCATTCGCCTTTCGGCAGCGCGTGGTCCTGGAACACGGTCTTGATGGTGTCCAGGTAGTACTCGGCAGGCATGTCGAGCACGGCGTTGTATTCGTCGTAGAACTTGCGGTGCGATTCTGCGGTTTCCTCGTCGCCTTCCACCAGGTGGTTGTAGAAGTCGCGGTGGCTCTGCGCGTGGCGGCCCGGGTTCATGGCGATAAAGCCGGCGTGCTGCAGGAAGCCTGGATAGACCTTGCGGCCAAAGCCCGGGTAGTTCGGCGGCACCGAGTAGATCACGGTGTTTTCAAACCACGAGAACTTCTTCTCGGTGGCCAGGTTGTTGACTTGCGTTGGCGAGCGGCGTGGATCGATCGGGCCGCCCATCATGGTCATGGTCTTCGGCAGCTTGGGATCATTGTCGCTGGCCATCAGCGCGATGGCGGCCAGCACCGGCACGGTCGGCTGGCACACGGAAATCACGTGGACGTCCGGTCCCAGTTGGCGGATGAAGTCCTGCACGTAGTAGATGTAGTCGTCCAGGTGGAACGGACCTTCCGACATCGGCACCATGCGGGCATCGGTCCAGTCGGTGATGTAGACGTCGTGGTCGACGATCAGGCCGCGCACGGTATCGCGCAGCAGCGTCGAGTGGTGGCCGGACAGCGGCGCCACCAGCAGCACGGTCGGCTGTTTGAGTGCCTTGAACTTTTTATCGTCCAGGTCTTTTTTAAAGTGGATCAGGCGGCAGAACGGTTTGTTCACGGCCACGTGTTCGATGATGCCGACGGTTGCACCCTTGATTTCGGTGCTGTCGATTTCAAATGCTGGTTTCTCGTAGTCCTTGCCCAGGCGGTACATCAGTTCGTAGCCGGCAGCGATGCGCTGCGAGAACGGCGTATGGGCGAATGGCGATACCGGATTGGTGAACAGTTTCGAAGAAGCGTCCGCCCACTGCATCAGTGGCGTGAGGAAGGAACGCTGCATTTCATGGAGTTGGTAGAGCATAAGGCATCCCGGTGGTGAGCTTGGTGCGATGCACCAATAGCTGACATCATAAGCCAAATTATAAGAGCTGTGGCCGTGTCGTTAAAGCATTTCCTTGTGCTGATTGGCAAGACTACGTGGAATCCACAGGCAATCTTGTAAGAAAGAATAATACTGGTTTGGGCATAAAAAAAGCAGCGTTCCCGCTGCTTTTTTGTAGGACAGTTGCTTGTCGTTCAGTCGAAGACTGGCGTTTCCACGCCCAGCACTTTGTGCAGCTTCGGCGAGGTGGTGGTGTACTGCATGTGGATCTTCTTGTCCGGGAAGATGTATGGGGCGGCGCCAAAGGCGGCCAGCGCCGCTTCGTGGAAGCCGGACAGGATCAGTTTTTTCTTGCCTGGGTAGGTGTTGATGTCGCCCACCGCAAAGATGCCCGGGACGTTGGTCTCGAACTTCTCGGTGTTCTGCACTTTCAGCTGGCGGCGCTCGATGTCCAGGCCCCATTCAGCGATCGGGCCCAGTTTTGGCGACAGGCCGTAGAACACCAGCAGCATGTCCAGCGGCACGCGGCGGGTGACGCCGTCGGCAGCGGTAACCTTCAGGTGCTCCAGCTTGCCATCTTCCGAGGTTTCAAAGCCGGTGGCGGTGCCAACCAGCAGCTGCATTTCGTAGTCGTCGCACAGCGCTTTCATCTTCGCGACCGAGGCTGGCGCGGCGCGGAAATCTTCGCGGCGGTGCAGCAGCACGACCGACTCCGCTTTGCCGACGAAGTTCAGGGCCCAGTCCAGTGCGGAGTCGCCGCCGCCGCAGATGACCAGGTTCTTGCCTTCGAACTGCGCCGGGTCCTTGACCTTGTAGTGCAGCTGGCTGCCTTCGAAGACTTCGATACCGTCGACTTTCAGCGTACGGGCCTGGAACGAACCGACGCCGGCGGCGATGAAGATGGTCTTGGTGATGAACTTGGTGCCGAGCGTAGTTTCGACGTCGAAGCGGCCGTCGTCGCGGCGCTCGACCTTGGTCACTTCCTGGCCCAGGTGGAAGGTCGGCTCGAACGGCTCGATCTGCTTGAGCAGGTTGTCGGTCAGTTCCTGGCCGGTGCACGATGGCACCGCCGGGATGTCGTAAATTGGTTTGTCAGGATACAGTTCCACGCACTGTCCACCCACCGCGTTCAGCGAATCGATCACGTGGGCTTTGATTTCCAGCAGGCCGAGTTCGAAGACCTGGAACAGGCCGACCGGGCCGGCGCCAATGATGACGGCATCGGCTTCGATGACGCCAGTAGGTGTAACGGTACTATTCATACGTGGGTTTCCTGTGATTTCAGTGTGGCAGCAGCGCTTTACTCAGCTTAGCGTACCAGCAGGTGCAGTTTTTCTTTGACGTCCTTGAACTGGTCCGCTTCCGCCATCGGAGCGACCGTCTTGGTGATCGAAGGCCATTTACGTGCCAGGTCAACGTTGATCTTGATGAACTGCTGTTGATCGCCTGGGACATCTTCTTCTGCGTAAATCGCGTTCACTGGGCATTCGGCAACGCAGACTGCGCAGTCGATGCACTCGTCAGGATCGATGGCGAGGAAGTTTGGGCCTTGGCGGAAACAATCTACCGGGCAAACATCGACGCAGTCCGTGTAACGGCAGCTGATGCAAGATTCGGTGACAACGTGGGTCATAACAGTCCTATCAATGTTGGTGTGCAGCGGCGTCGGCGGCGGGGCGGTGCCTGGCTAACCTCGGCAAAGCACTGTATTTTAAGGTAATTCGCTATTTCTCACAAACAGCGCTTATATACAATACATATAAGCAAATTCATTCGGGGAAAGCGAAACACTTCCTCAACCCCCTTGTAAACTGGCGCGCCACGGACGCAACTGGCATCATTGCGCCTTTGTTTATTTTGAGCAGAGGGGAGCCGCATGGCCGACATCAACATCGTTCAGGAGCATCACCTGGCGCCGGAGCAGGCCCGCGCGGCCGCCCAGCAAGTGGCCGACAAGCTGGCCGAACAATTCGAACTGACTTGCCGCTGGGACGGCGACGTGCTGCGTTTCGAGCGTAGCGGCGTCAATGGCGCGCTGACCTTGCGGCCCAACCAGGCCCAGTTGCAGATCGCTTTGGGCTTCCCGATCAGCATGATGGCGGCAGCGGTGGAGGCCAAGGTGACGGAGAAAATGCGTCAGCTATTTGTTGCTTAAATAAAATTATAGTTGTTGTTTGCAAAATTTAATTGCAAGCATGCATGGACCGTGTGATAATCGTTTCCAATCGATGTCATTCTTTTACTAACTGAAGGAATTCCCATGCGTTCCATGCTTGCTGTTTCTGCTGTTGTTGCTGCTGCTTTCACTGTTCCAGCCTCGGCCGCCGTGATCGACCTGTCCACGCTGAACCTGGCGGGCAGCGCCGCGCTGGTGGGCAACCAGCTGCAACTGACCAATACCACCAGCCAGTCGGGCGCCGGCTGGGTCAAGAATTCCATCTCGACTTCGCAATCGTTCAGCACCAGCTTCTCGTTCTCGCTGCTGGGGAACGATAGCGGCAAAATGGCGGACGGTATCGCGCTGGCGTTCCAGAATGCCGGCAACAACGTCACCGGCAATGGCGGCGGCGATGTCGGTTACTGGAATATCGGCGGCTCGGGTTCGAGCGCAGTGGGTTCGGTGATCCGCAGCTGGCATAACAATGACTACGGCCTGAGCACCAACGGCGTGGTGCAAGGCCTGAAGACTGGCCCGTTCAACCTGGGCGCGTCGAACAATGTGACCGGCACCGAGACCGTGAGCTACAACGCCACCACCCATGTGCTGACCCTGAGCGGCAACTTCCTGGACGGCAGCACCAACACCTCGTACAGCATCAGCGACAGCAAGGTAGTGGACCTGAGCGCCAAGTTCGGCAGCAGCATGTATATCGGCTTCACTGGCGGCACTGGCGGCACCGACGCCGACCAGCGCATCACCGCATTCAGCATTTCGGCTGTACCTGAGCCGGAAACCTATGCCATGCTGCTGGCCGGCCTGGGCATCATGGGCCTGCTGGCGCGTCGCCGCAAAGCCTGCTAAATCATCTGCACCAAAACAAAAGGCCCTTTAAATTTAAAGGGCCTTTTTTTATGACGTCAGATTGATTACTTCAGATCTTCGATCAGGTCGATGTACAGCTGTTTTGCTTCGTCCTGGGTTTTGCCTTTGAGCTCAGCCCATGCATCGTATTTGGCGCGGCCGACGAAGTCGGTCATGCCGGGACGGTCGCCGGTGGCGTCGCCGCTGGACGCCTGTTTGAACAGCGCGTAGATCTTCAGCAGGGTCATGTTGTCTGGACGCTCTGGCAGATTTTTCGAGTCCGCCTGGGCCTGGTCAAATTGTTCTTGCAAACTCATACCGCGCTCCTTGGTGTAATAGATTGATGCGCCATCATAACCGCAGCTGACATCAAAACCGCTAGAGGACGCGCTCCAAAACAGAACGGCGGCTCATTCAGGACCAAGCCTGCATGAACCGCCGTTGCCGATGCCCTAGACAGGCACTGCGTAAAACTCCGGAAGAATTACTTCTTCTTGGTCGGGTTGACTGCCGATTTCAGCGTGGCGCCAGCCGAGAATTTCGGGGTTTTCGACGCGGCGATCTTGATCGCTTCGCCGGTTGCAGGATTGCGGCCTTTACGTGCAGCGCGCTTGGCTACGGAGAAGGTGCCGAAGCCGGTGATGCCTACCGAGTCGCCTTTTTTCAGACGCTCAGTGATGATGGCGATCAGAGTGTTCACTGCGCCGTTGGCGGCAGCAGCGGACAGCTCGGTGCGTTTCGCAAATTCTGCAATCAGTTCGCCTTTTTTCATTACTACCTCCTTGGTTATTGGAGCGCGCAGATTAGCATAAATATTGTTAAAAGTAATGGTTTCTGTATGAAGTAAGCCTTATATTTATTGTCTCGCTGCGTTGCAGCGCAAATAAAGCCTTGTATTTAAAGGGCTTACGTCATTTCTGCAATCCAGCATCATGAGGAAAAAAAGGTTTATGATGAACGTCTAAAGGACGGGATCATGAGCTTTTCAGACGAGACACTGATCGCATACGCCGATGGCGAACTGGACGAGACTACCCGTCTTGCGGTGGAGGCTGCCATGCGCCAGGACAGCAACCTGGCGCGCCGCGTCGCCCGTTTGCGCGCCGCGCGCGATGAGGGCGTGTACGCCGATCAGCACAATCCTGCCGGCCGGCGCGCGCGCGTCGGCGCGCAAGTCAATGCCAAGGTGGTGCAGCTGTCGGCGGTGCGCGCGCAGCGCCTGGCCTCGCAGCAGGCGGCGCGCAAGGCCGCGCGCCGGCACTGGAGCTGGCTGGAATGGAGCGCCCTGGCGCTGGTGATGGTGCTGGGTCTGGCCGCGGGCAAGTTTGGTTTGTCTCACTGGCAGCCGAACTGGTTTGGCGATCCGGCGCCGGCGCCAACGGAAGTGGTGAGCCGCAATGGCTTGCTGGTGGCGCAGGGCAGGCTGGCCATCGCGCTGAGTCAGCAGCTCGGCGGTGCGGCGCCATCGGATGGCGAAGTGCGCGTGGGATTGAGCTTCTTGTCGAATGAGGGCAGCTACTGCCGCAGCTTTACGCTGGTGGGCATGGCGCAGGATCTGGTGGGGATTGCTTGCCGCGCCAGCGAAGAGTGGCGCATACCGGTGCTGGTGCAGAATCCGCGGCCGCTGCCGGCGATGGGCAATTACCGCATGGCGGGGACGGAGATGCCGACGGCGCTGCTGGAAGCGATCGACCAGCGCATCGTCGGCGGCATGCTCGACACGCGGGCCGAACTGGAAGCGCTGCGCAGGAACTGGCAGCGCTAAGCCTGAATTAAACGCCCAGCAGTTCGACGTCAAAGATCAGCGTTGCGTTTGGCGGAATTACGCCGCCGGCGCCGCGCGAGCCGTAGCCCAGGTCTGCTGGAATAATCAGCTGGCGGGCGCCGCCGATCTTCATGCCTTGCACGCCTTCGTCCCAGCCGCGGATGACCATGCCGGCGCCCAGTGCGAATTCAAACGGATCGTTGCGGTCTTTGCTCGAATCGAATTTCGGGCCTTTGCTGCCGTCGTCGTTTTGCAGCCAGCCGGTGTAGTGCACGGTGACGTTCTGGCCGGCTTTGGCTTCAGCGCCTTCGCCCACGGTCAGTTCGATGTATTGCAGACCGGATGGAGTGGTGATGGTGGACATGATCTTCCTTTCATTAGAAACAGGCCCGAATTGTAGCAGGGGCACAGGTTTGCACGTAAAATAAGGTTTTGCTCTTCTAAGCGATTTTTCATGCTCCGCAGTTTCCGCCGTATCGTCCTTTCCTGCGCCTTGCTGGCTGTTGGCAGCGCCCAGGCCAATGTCGTGGTTGTCCTGAATTCCCGTGACGCCACCATACAGTTGCTGGACCAGGCGACGTACAAGGATCTCTCCACCATCCCGGTCGGCAAGGAGCCGCACCACCTGATGGCCACGCCGGATAATAAGTCGCTGATTGTTGCCAGCTCGGTTGGGAATGAACTGATCTTCCTTGACCCCAAGTCCGGCCAGGTGCAGCGCACCATCAAAAACATTCTCGATCCTTACCAGATCGGCTTCTCGCCGGACCAGAAGTGGTTTGTCTCGAACTCGCTGCGTCTCGACCGCGTCGACCTGTATCAATATGACGGCTCGTCCATGACGCTGGCCAAGCGCATTCCGCTGCCCAAGCTGCCGAGCCACATGGCGTTCAATGCCGCCAGCAATATGGTGTTCATTACCCAGCAGGGCAGCGACCAGGTCAGCGCGATTGACCTGAGCACGCAGACCTTGAAGTGGACGCTCCCGGTCGGCAAGCTGCCGGCGGGGATCGCGATGACACCGGATGACAAATATCTGCTGGTCGGCATCATGGGTGCGGATTATGTCGAAGTCATCGACTGGAAGGCGCAGAAGACCGTCAAGCGCATCAAGACCGGCCAGGGCGCGCACAACTTCCGCTCGGCGGGCGATGGACGCTACACCTATGTGTCCAACCGGGTGTCCAACTCGATTAACATCATCGATCAGAAGACACTGGAAAACGTCGGCCAGATCAATGTGCCCGGCGGCCCGGACTGCATGGAAGTGACCGACGACGGCAAGACCATGTGGGTCACGCTGCGCTGGATTAAAAAGGTGGCGGTGATTGACCTGCCAACGCGCAAGGTGGTCAAGCTGATCCCCGTAGGCCGCTCGCCGCACGGTGTGTTCTTCTTCAACTCCGCCCAGCGCTGATGAAATTTACCGCCGCCCTGACCCTGTTAGCGCTGGCGGTGACGCCCGCTGCGCCCGCCGCCGCGCACTGCAAAGGCACGGTCTATCTCACCTTTGATACCGGCAGCCAGTCGCAGGCCGAGCTGATTGCCGATACGCTCAAGCGCCATCACATCCAGGCCAGCTTCTTCCTGGCCAACGAAAAAACCGTGCGCGGCGATTATTCGCTGGACCCGGCCTGGTCGGCGTTCTGGAAAGCGCGCGTGGCCGAAGGCCATGTGATCGGCTCGCACACCTTCGACCACGCCGTGTTCGTGCGCGATGGCGCGGACGGCCAACTGGTCTTCAAGCCCGGCTTTGGCGAGTCGGCCGGCAAGCAGGTCAGCTGGAGCGCCAGGCAGTACTGCGAACAGCTCCAGCGCGTTGACCAGCGCTTTGTCGAACTGACCGGCAGGCATCTCGATCCCGTGTGGCGCGCACCGGCCGGACGCACCTCGCCACGCCTGCTGGAGGCGGGCAGGGCTTGCGGCTACGCGCATGTGGGCTGGACGCCGGCGGGATTCTCGGGCGATGAACTGTCGAGCGAAAAGTATCCGAATACGGTACTTCTGCAAAAGTCGTTGCGCATGCTGAAGGGCGGCGATATCGTGCTGATCCACATGGGCATCTGGTCGCGCAAAGATCCGTGGGCGCCGGCCAATCTGGAGCCCCTGATTAGCGGTCTGGAGCAAAAAGGCATGTGCTTCGCGACCCTGCGCGAGCATCCCGATTACGCAAGCGTGTTTAAAAAATGATGCAAACCCTCTCGGACTGGCTGGGCATTGCCCAGGGCTGGTTGTTTGAAACCGTGGTCCAGCCGCTGGTGTTCCAGCTCGGCCTGGGCGAATTTATCGAAGACGCTTTCGAAGGCACGGAATGGCTGCTGATCGGCGTACTGGAACTGGCGCTGCTGTTCCTGGTGCTGCGGCCGCTGGAAGCGATGCTCCCGGCGCAGAAGATCACCGATCCGCGCGCGCGCTGGAACGACTTTCTCTATACCGTGCTGCACCGCGTGGGCGTGTTCTCGGTGCTGATCTTCTTCACGCTCGATCCGCTCATGGATGGCGTGGCCGCCGCGTTGCGCTTTGACGGCTTCCATCCGTTCAACCTGGAAGCGCTGTGGCCGGGCATCAGTCCGCTGGGCGCGTTCTTCGTGTATTTCGTGGTGCTGGATTTCTTTGATTACTGGTATCACCGCTCCTCGCACAAGTTCAACTGGTGGTGGGGGCTGCACGGCCTGCACCACAGCCAGCAGAACCTGAACTTGTGGAGCGACAACCGCAACCACATCCTGGACGACCTGCTGCGTGACGTCTACATGGGCGTTATCGCACTGTGCATTGGCGTGGAGCCGGCACAATATGTGATCCTGGTGTCGGTGTCACGCATCCTGCAAAGCCTGCAGCATGCCAACGTGCGTCTGCACTTTGGCTGGCTGGGCGAGCGCCTGCTGGTGTCGCCGCGCTACCATCGCATGCATCATGCGATTGGCGTTGGTCATGAAAATCATGATGGCAAACTGGGCGGCTGCAACTTTGCCGTGCTGCTGCCAATCTGGGACATTGTGTTCCGCACCGCGAACTTCAGGCCGGAATTTGTCGCCACCGGCATCCGCGACCAGCTGCCCGGCACGGGCGCCGACGGCGTGGTCATGCCGGGCCGCGATTATGGCCGCGGCTTCTGGTCGCAGCAGTGGCTGGGATTGAAACGCATGGTTGAATATGCACGCAAGGAGGTGGTTTGATGGTGGGTGTTGTACGCGCATGGGGCCGCGCCTTCCTGTCCCAATGGCACGGCAAGATGCTGCTGATGAGCGTTGCGCCCTTCCTGCTGGCGCTGGGCGTCTGGGCGGTGGCGCTGTATTTCTATCTGCAGCCGCTGATTGATTATGTGCAGGCGCAGTTCGTGGAATATAACGGCTTCAGCTACAGCAGCAGCTGGCTGACTTCGCTCGGCCTGGGCACCTTGAAAACAGTGGTGGTGCCCTTGATCGCGATGCTGGCCCTGCTGCCCTTGATGATCCTGACGTCGCTGATCTTCATTGGCGTGGTGGCCATGCCCATCATCGGCCGCCATGTCGGCCTGCGCCATTATCCGCAGCTGGAACAGCGCAAGGGCGGTTCCATCCTGGGCAGTGTAGGCGTGGCGCTGGGTGGCATGCTGATCTTTATGGGTTTGTGGGTACTCACCTTGCCGCTGTACTTCTTCCCGCCGCTGGCGGTGGTGGTGCAGGCGCTGCTGTGGGGCTGGCTCACCTGCCGCGTGATGGTGTATGACACGCTGGCCGACTACGCCAGCCGCGACGAGCGCCACCAGATCCTGGCCGAACACCGCTGGCGCCTGCTGGCGATTGGCGTGGTTTCCGGCGCGGCCGGTGCGCTGCCCGGCGCGATCTGGCTGGGCGGCGTGATGGCGGTGGTGATGTTCCCGTTCCTGGCTGCGCTGTCGATCTGGCTGTACGTACTGATTTTTATCTTTACCGGTTTGTGGTTCGCGTACTATTGCATGGATGCGCTGGCGCAGTTGCGCGCGCAAGAAGTCATTTCTAAGGAGTAGGCATGGCAATCGGACTCATTATTATTGGCGATGAAATCCTGTCGGGCCGGCGCGTCGACCAGCACTTCCCCAAGGTGCTGCAAATGCTGACCGCGCGTGGCCTGCAACTGACCTGGGCCGAGATTCTGCCGGATGATCCGGTCCGCATCACCGATACGCTGAAACGCACCTTCGCCAGCGATGACATCGTTTTCTGCTGCGGCGGCATCGGCGCCACGCCGGACGATCACACGCGCCAGGCCGCCGCCGACGCGCTGGGCCTGCCGCTGGTACTGCATGAACAGGGCAAGCTCAACATCCAGCAGCGCATCGTGCAGATGGCGCAGGAAGCGGGGCAGACGGCCGACCTGAATTCGGCGGAAAACCTGCACCGCCTGAAGATGGCCGAGTTTGCCGAAGGCGCGGCGCTGGTGCCTAACCCGTACAACAATATCGCCGGCTTTGCGCTGCGCAAGCATTACTTTGTGCCGGGCTTCCCGGTCATGGCCTGGCCCATGATTGAATGGGTGCTGGATAATCACTACGCCGACCTGTTCAACCGCGAGCCGCGGCTGGAGCAGTCGGTGCTGGTGTACGAAACGGCGGAGTCGGCGCTGACGCCGCTGATGGTGGCGCTGGAAAAACAATACCCGCGTGTCAAAGTATTCAGCCTGCCCAGCGTGGGCGATGCCAACACGCGCCGCCATATCGAGCTTGGCGTCAAAGGCGAACCGGTGCAGACGGCCACCGCGTTTATCCAATTGTGCGACGAGCTGCGCAAGCTCAATGTAGAGTTCAGCAACATTTAGTGCGCGCTGTTAATCTGATCTAGTGCAGCGGCGTTCTTTCTTGCGGGAGAACGCCGTTGTTTTTTTGCGAAAAAATAACGGCGCAGTAAAATTATTGTGCGTCTGCTCCGGTTGGCGACGCTCTGATGTGGTGGAATGGAAGCTAGTAAGTTTGAGTAAACATCGACCGGTTTGAATCATATGTTAAGCAATCGTCGTTTCCGCCGGCCCCGTCTCGTTGTACGCGCAGTACGCAAATTGCGTGCAGGTGCGGCAGCATTTGGCTATCGCCGCAAGCGCCATCTTAGTGTGGTGCCGCCACCTACTCCCGAACAAACTGAAGCCCATCTGGCACAGGCGCAAATGGACCCGTTGCCGACGCCGCAAGAGGGCGGTACACCGAAGAAGAGCAAGCGCTCGCGCAATGCCTTTTTGCTGGTGCTGCTGATAGGTATTTCGTTTGCCGCTTACTGTGGCTATCGCGAAACGCTGACCTCGTCCGTGCAGGCGCGCGTGTTCAGCGACCTGGCCGGCAAGATGACTTACAAGGTCGAGCCGGGAGCCAGCAAGTCGATCCGCTTCCCGCACGACAGTCCGTACGATGAACGGCTGGGTTATGCGGGCCTGCCAGACTACATCGGCAAGCTCAGTGCGCGCGACTACCAGGTGTCGGCGCAGGCGCGCATGTCGGCCAAGATGACCGAGCTGGTGGACATGGGCGTGTTTGCCACCTACCGCGAAAAAACCAAGACCGGCCTGACGATCTATGACTGCCGCGCGCAAGAGCTGTTTGCCGCCAGCTATCCGGAACGTATCTACAATAAATTCGAGCAAGCGCCGCCGGTGCTAGTCAGCAGCCTGCTGTTCATCGAGAACCGCGAGCTGCTCGATAACACTTACCCGAAACGCAATCCCGCCGTGGAGTGGGACCGGTTGGGCAAGGCCGTGATCGAGAAAAGCGTGAGCGCCGTGGCGGGCGGCCACCGCGCGGCCGGCGGCAGCACGCTGGCGACGCAGATTGAAAAATACCGGCACTCGCCGGAAGGCCGCACCGGCTCGATGAAGGACAAGCTGCAGCAGATGGTGTCGGCCAGCCTGCGCTCCTACCAGGATGGACCGGATACCAGCAAGGTACGCCGCCACATCGTGCTGGAATACCTGAACACGGTGCCGCTGTCGGCCAAGCCGGGCTATGGCGAAGTCAATGGCATCGGCGACGGCATGTGGGTCTGGTACGGTCGTTCGTTTGATGACGTGAACAAGCGCCTCAACGGCAAGCTGGATCAGCCGGATGCGGAAACCGCGCTGGTGTTCAAGGAAGCGCTGAGCCTGATGATTGCGCAGCGTCGTCCGAGCTATTACCTGGGCGATGGCGCGGCGGACCTGGAAGTGCTGGCCAACAGCCATCTGCGCATCCTGGCCAACGATGGCGCCATCACGCCAGCCATGCGCGACGTGGCGTTGCAGCAGCACCTGCATCCGGCCACCGGCAATGGCTTGCAGCTGGCGCCGCCGCAAACCTTCGTCAGCCGCAAGGCCTCGAATGCGATCCGCAACCACCTGGCCAACCTGCTTGGTGACAACCGCATGTACAACCTGGACCGCCTGGACCTGACCGTGGTCAGTACGCTGGATGCGCAGGCGCAGACGGCCGTCACGCAAGTGCTGCGCGACCTGCGCGATCCGGACAAGGCCAAAGCCGCCGGCCTGACCGGCAAGGGCATGCTGGGCAACGGCGATCCGGCCAATGTGGTGTACAGCTTCACCTTGCTGGAGAAGGGCGAACAGAACAACCTGCTGCGTCTGCAAACCGACAACTTCGACCAGCCGCTGGACATCAACGAAGGCGCCAAACTGGACCTGGGCTCCACCGCCAAGCTGCGCACGCTGGTGACCTATCTGGACATCATGGACCAGCTGCACAAAAAGTACAGCGGCATGGATGCGGCCGCGCTGGGCCAGGTCAAGGTTGACCCGCAGGACAAGCTGACGCAGTGGGGCCTGGACTACTTCAAGGCGCTGCCGATGGACAAGCGCGAACTGACGCCGATGCTGAACGCGGCCATGGAACGCAAGTATTCGGGCAATCCGGGCGAGGGCTTCTTCACGGGCGGCGGTCTGCACCACTTCGGCAACTTCTCCAAGGAAGACAACAGCAAGATCCTGACCGTGACCGAAGCGCTGCGCCACTCGACCAACCTGGTGTTCGTGCGCCTGATGCGCGACGTCGCCAAGTACTATATGTTCTCGGTGCCCGGCTCGTCGGCCTCGCTGCTGTCGGATGCGGATGATCCGCGCCGGGCCGGTTATCTGGCGCGCTTTGCGGACAAGGAAGGCAAGGAATTCCTGGCGCGCTTCTACGCCAAGTACAAGGGCAAGCCGGAGACGGAGCTGGACAAGATCCTGCTGGCGAATATCCGCAGCACACCGGTGCGGCTGGCGGTGATCCACCGCACCGTGTATCCGCTGGCGACGCAAGAACAGTTTGCCGCCTTCCTCAAGGAGAACCTGCCGTCGCAGAACGAGGTACCGGAAGAGCGCGTGGCCAAGCTGTACGACCAGTATGCGATCGACAAATGGTCGCTGGCGGACCGCGGCTACCTGGCCAGCGTGCATCCGCTGGAATTGTGGATGGCGGCGTATCTGCGCCTGCATCCTGGCGCGACCCTGAGCCAGATGACGGCGGCCAGCGAGAAGGAACGGCAGGAGGTGTATCAGTGGCTGTTCAAGACGCACCGCAAGCACGCGCAGGACAAACGTATCGCCGGCCTGATCGAGGTGGAAGGTTTCATGGAAATCCACAAGCAGTGGAAGAAGATGGGCTATCCGTTTGAATCGCTGGTGCCATCGTATGCGACCACGCTGGGCGCGTCGGCGGACCGTCCGGCGGCGCTGGCGGAAATGATGGGGATTATCGTCAACGGCGGCGTGCGCAAGAGTTCGCAACGTGTGACCTCGCTGCACTTCGCCAAAGGCACGCCGTATGAAACGCTGGTGACCAAGGCGCCGCCGACCACCAATGAACAGGTGATCTCGCCTGAGGTGGCGCGCGTGGTGGCGGATGCGATCCGTGGCGTGGTGTCGGATGGTACGGCCAAGCGCGTGAAGTCGGCGTTTGTATCGGCCGATGGGGCGATTATTCCGGTCGGCGGCAAGACCGGTACCGGCGACCAGCGCTTTGATGTGTATGCGGCCGGCGGCCGGTTGATCGAGTCGCGCTATGTGAACCGTTCGGCGACGTTTGTGTTTAACATCGGCGAGCGTTTCTTTGGTTCGATGACCGCGTATGTGCATGGACCGGAGTCGAAGAACTATGACTTCACCAGCGCGCTGCCGGTGCAGCTGCTGGTGGTGCTGGCGCCGCATCTGATGCCCTTGATTGAACCGCATGCTGCGCCCAAACCCGGCGCGACGCCGCCAGCGGTGGTGATGCGTACCGGGGGAACAGCGCCCGTCGCCGTAACGCCGCCACTGCAGGCCTGCGGCGGTTAACCTTACCCCGCAACCTGCAGGCCTGGGTCTGACCCCGTTCGGGGTCAGACCCTTTACTTTTGGGGTTTCCCTTGCGTTGTTGCTTATTTCTTGGCAATGTATCAGCCCATGAAACCTCTGCGCCATCACATGTCCAAGATCCTCAAATTCACGCAGTTCTCGATCCGGGATCTGGTTGTTGCTGCCGCCCCCACGGTGTTGCTGATTGTCGGTGTCTGCCTGCTGGCTTACTGGCTGGTCGATCCGGCGCCGCCGCGCACGGTGCGTCTGGGCACGGGGCAGGAAAACTCCGCCTACGAAGACTTCGGCAAGAAGTATGCAGCTGCGCTGGCCAAGCATGGCGTCAAGGTCGCGCTGGTGCCGTCCGCCGGTTCCAGCGAAAACCTGCGTAACCTGAAAGAAGGCAAGGTCGATATCGCCTTCGTACAAAGCGGCTCCACCAACGAGGAAGCGGCCGAGCGCGAAGGCTTGTCCTCGCTGGGCAGCCTGTTCGTTGAGCCGCTGTGGCTGTTCCTGCGCGAAGAGAAGGGCAAGCCGCCCATCACCCAGCTGACCCAGCTGCGCGGCAAGAAAATCAACTACGGCCCGAAAGGCGCCGGTTCGCCGCGCCTGTTCCGCCAGATTCTTGAGCTAAATGGCGTGGAGAAGGGCGAGGTCGAACGCTTCTCGCTGGCGAATACGCCCGCTACCGTGGAGCTGCTGGAAGGCCGTATCGACGGCCTGGTGTTCACCTCCGCACCGGAAGCGCCGCTGATCCAGATGCTGCTGCAAACACCGGGCATCCGGCTGTTCGACTTCAACCAGGCCGAGGCGTACTCGCGCAAGCTGCCGTTCCTGACGCATGTGATGCTGCCGCAAGGGATTGTCGACCTCGGCCGCAACATCCCGTCCGAAGACTATAACCTGATCGCGCCGACCGCCACGCTGGTGGCCCGCGAAGACCTGCATTCCGCGCTGGTGGACCTGTTCGTGCAGGCGGCCGCCAGCATTCATGGCGGCGCCGGCTGGTTCCAGCAGCAGGGCCAGTTCCCGTCGGCCAAGTACACCGAGATTCCGGTGGATCCGGAAGCGGCCAAGTACTACAAGAGCGGTCCGCCGTTCCTGCAGCGCTACATGACCTTCTGGCTGGCGAATTTCTTTGACCGCATGTGGGTGCTGGTGGTGGCGCTGGGTGCGCTGATCCTGCCGCTGTCGAAAGTGGTGCCGCCGCTGTATGTGTGGCGCATCCGTTCGCGCGTGTACCGCTGGTACGGCCAGTTGCGGGCGGTGGAGCAGAAAGTGGAGGAGGCGCCGCAGGCGACGCGCATGCAGGTGTATGAGGAGCAGCTCAAGCGGCTCAATGAAATCGAAGACCTGGTCAATCAGGTGTCGATCCCGCTGTCGTTTGCCGATGGCTTGTATGGCTTGCGCAGCCACATCCAGTTCGTGCGCAAGCGTATCCTGTTCCTGATGGGCGAGGCGTCACCGACCGCACCGGAAGCCGTCCCTGTTTAACCCGGTACGGCGGGGTCTGACCCCGTACGGGGTCAGACCCCAAAACCGGCGCTGTGCGGGGTCAGGCGCCGATCCAGGGCAGGTCGGCGTGGCACCAGCCGCTGACGTTCTTGCGGTGGCCACGCTCGTCCCTGTCGCCTTCAAAGCCTTCCAGGATGTCGTAGCAGTGCTGGTAGCCGTGTTCGGTGGCCAGCTTGGCTGCACCACGCGAGCGCACGCCGGAACGGCACAGGAACAAAATCACCTGGTCCTTGCGTGCGATTCCGTTCAGCTGCTCAATAAACTCATGGTTGGCGTTGCCGCCAGGGTAAGTATTCCACTGCACCGCACCATGTTGGGCTTCTGGTATCGCCACCCGGCCCACCCAGTCACGCTCGGCGTTGGTACGCACATCGACCAGCTTGACGGCATTTTCCAGACCGATCAGCTCAAACGCTTCCTGCGGCGTCACCGCGCCCGCATAGGGCCAATCCCTGCTGCGGCTACGGGCAAGGGCGAGGATCTCATCTATTTTGCTCATAAGGTGTTCCGGTAATAAGTTTAAGTTTATTATATGGCGTCCGCGCAAACCCGCGACCCCAATGCACCAAAACCATGCGCTTTTCAGAAAAAATCCTAAAATGCACTCATAATGTGCGAAATGCGGGAAATGCACCAAATAGGTGCGCGATTGATCTGCAGTAAATAGCGTTTCGGGCTGGCACGGATACTGCTTAGTAAGGCCTCACGAGTTCCACATATTCCCTTTAGGAGATACGCATGGCAATCACAGCCGCAGAAGTTCTGAAAATGGTCCAGGAAAACGAAGTTAAATTCGTTGATTTCCGTTTCGCTGATACCCGTGGTAAAGAACAGCACGTTACCGTGCCAGTGTCGGCTTTCGACATCGACAAGTTCGAATCGGGTCACGCGTTCGACGGTTCCTCGATCGCCGGCTGGAAAGGCATTGAAGCTTCGGACATGATCCTGCTGCCGGATCCAAACACCGCGCGCATCGACCCGTTCATGGAAGAGACCACCCTGTTCATGCAGTGCGACGTGATCGAACCTGCTGACGGCAAGGGCTATGACCGCGACCCACGCTCCATCGCCAAGCGCGCTGAAGCCTACCTGAAATCGTCGGGCATCGGCGATACCGCTTACTTCGGCCCAGAACCAGAATTCTTCATCTTCGACAGCGTACGCTGGAAGATCGACATGTCGGGCTGCTTCGTCAAAGTGGACTCCGACGAAGCGTCGTGGTCGACCGACAAGGAAATCGAAGGCGGCAACAGCGGCCACCGTCCTACCGTCAAAGGCGGCTACTTCCCAGTACCACCAGTGGACAGCTTCCAGGACATGCGTTCGGAAATGTGCCTGATCCTGGAATCGCTGGGCATCCCGGTGGAAGTGCACCACCACGAAGTGGCTGGCGCTGGCCAGAACGAAATCGGCACCAAGTTCTCGACCCTGGTTGAGCGTGCTGACTGGACCCAGAACCTGAAATACGTGGTCTGGAACGTCGCCCACAGCTACGGCAAAACCGCGACCTTCATGCCGAAACCTATCGTTGGCGACAACGGTTCGGGCATGCACGTGCACCAGTCGATCTGGAAAGACGGCAAAAACCTGTTCGCTGGCGACGGCTATGCCGGCCTGTCGGAAGACGCGCTGTTCTACATCGGCGGCATCATCAAGCACGCCAAAGCACTGAACGCGATCACCAACCCAGGCACCAACTCGTACAAGCGTCTGGTACCTGGCTACGAAGCACCAGTGAAACTGGCGTACTCGGCGAAAAACCGTTCGGCATCGATCCGTATTCCACACGTGGCCAATCCTAAAGGCCGCCGTATCGAAACCCGCTTCCCGGATCCACTGGCCAACGTCTACCTGTGCTTCGCAGCGCTGCTGATGGCAGGTCTGGACGGTATCCAGAACAAGATCCACCCAGGCGAAGCAGCATCGAAAGATCTGTATCACCTGCCGCCAGAAGAAGATGCACTGATCCCAACCGTCTGCGCATCGCTGGAAGAAGCACTGGACAACCTGAACAAAGACCGCGAGTTCCTGACCCGTGGCGGCGTGTTCAGCGATTCGATGATCGATGCTTACATCGAACTGAAAATGCAAGATGTACAACGTATGCGCATGACCACTCACCCTGCTGAGTTCGACATGTACTACTCGCTGTAATCGCAACGCGCCGGCCCGTCCGGCGCCTGCGGTACCAGCAAAGAACGCGGGGCAGGCTGTGCTTTCCCCGCGTTTTTCTTTGGATACTGTATATTCGGGATGGACAGTTTCCACCCACGGATTACGAATGACAACGAAGTTGAAACTCAGTGTGCTGCTGGCGCTGTTGGCCTCATCGGCGGCACATGCACAGATTTACAAATGCCAGCTGCCCGGTGGCAGCGTGGAGTACACCGACACCAATCGTGGCAGCTACTGCAAGCCGATGGACCTGCCCGGCATGACGATACCAGCGCCGCCACGCCGCACCGCGCCTTCACCGCGCAATGCGCAGCCGGCGCCGGTCGCAACACCCGGTAGTTTTCCCCGTGTCGACAGCAGCGAGCAGCGCGCGCGCGACGATGACCGCCGCGGCATTCTGGACGAAGAACTGAAAGCGGAAACGCAAAAGCTGAACGACCTGCGCCGCGAGTTCAACGGCGGTGAGCCGGAACGGCGCGGTGACGAGCGTAATTATGCGAAGTACCAGGAACGGGTGGCGGCGCTGCGCGACAGCATCAGCCGCTCGGAAAAAAATGTCGATGCCTTGAAACGTGAGATTGCCAATATCCGATGAGCATAGTCAGTAACATCGCCGCCCGCGCGGCTGCCGCGATTCACCGCCCGCCATCGCTGGCCGGGCTGGAGCTGCTGGCGTCCGCCGTGGTGCTGCTGGATGGCGAAGGCCATATCGTCTACGTCAACGCCGCCGCCGAGAACCTGCTGGAAAGCTCGCTCAAGGCCTTGTCGCGGCAGACGCTGAGCGCGCAGTTCGTCAATCCCGATGAACTTGAGAATATCTGCACGCAGGCGCGCGAGCACAAGTTTTCCGACCTGCGCCAGGACCTGACGCTGGAACGCGCAGGACGCGATCCGCTGCATGTACACAGCATCGTGTCGGCGCTGGATGAACCGGCCGGTCATCTGCTGATTGAGCTGCGCGAGCATCTGCAGCACCTCAAGCTGGACCGCGAGGAGCGTATCCTCGATCAAAGCCAGGTCAACAAGGAACTGATCCGCAACCTGGCGCACGAGATCAAGAATCCGCTGGGCGGCATCCGCGGCGCCGCGCAGCTGCTGGAGATGGAGCTGCCGGGCGCGCATGCGGTGCAGCTGCGCGAATACACGCAAGTCATCATCAAGGAAGCGGACCGCCTGCAAACGCTGGTGGACCGCCTGCTGGCGCCGCACCGCCGGCCGCACATCGTAGGCGACGTCAATATCCACGAGGTGCTGGAACGCGTGCGCAGCCTGATGCTGGCGGAGTTCCCGTCCGGCCTGACCATCCTGCGCGACTACGACGCATCGATCCCCGAGTTTCGCGGCGATAAGGAGCAGCTGATCCAGACAGTGCTCAACATCGCCCACAACGCGGCGCAAGCGCTGTCGGCCCAGATCGAGGCAGGCGACGCGCAGATCGTTTTCAAGACCCGCGTGGCGCGGCAGGTCACGCTGGCCAAGGTCCGTTACGGGCTGGCATTAGACTTGCATATCATTGACAATGGACCGGGTATCGCACCCCAGATCCGCGACCGCATCTTCTATCCGCTGGTATCTGGCAGGGAGGGCGGTAGCGGCCTGGGACTGACCTTGGCACAGACCTTCGTGCAACAGCACATGGGCGTGATCGAGTGCGAGAGCCGGCCTGGATTTACGGATTTCCGTATTCTGCTGCCGTTGCCATAAGCTGCGGCGGGCAGTGCGGACCGAGTCCCTTGATTGACGATCCATCGCGGAATACACACAACACATGAAGCCAATCTGGATAGTAGACGACGACGAATCGATCCGCTGGGTACTGGAAAAAGCACTGGCCCGCGAGAACCTGGCCACCAAGAGTTTTGCCAACGCGCGCGACGCCATCGCCGCGCTGGAGTACGAGACGCCGCAAGTGCTGGTGTCCGACATCCGCATGCCGGGCGACTCCGGCCTCGATCTGCTGCAACTGGTGAAGTCGCGCTTCCCGGGCCTGCCGGTCATCATCATCACCGCCTTCTCTGATCTGGATTCCGCCGTTGCGGCGTTCCAGGGCGGCGCGTTTGAATACCTGGCCAAGCCGTTCGATATCGACAAAGCGGTGGAGCTGATCCGCCGCGCACTCGATGAGAGCTTGCGCGAAACCAGCGTGGAGTCCGGCCCGGCCGAGACGCCCGAAATTCTGGGCCAGGCGCCGGCGATGCAGGAAGTCTTCCGCGCGATTGGCCGCCTGTCGCAATCGAATGTGACGGTGCTGATTACCGGCGAATCCGGCTCCGGCAAAGAGCTGGTGGCGCGCGCGCTGCACAAGCACTCGCCGCGCGCATCGCAGCCCTTCATCGCGTTGAACACGGCGGCGATTCCGAAAGATCTGCTGGAGTCCGAACTGTTCGGTCACGAGCGCGGCGCCTTTACTGGCGCGCAGACCACGCGCCGCGGCCGTTTTGAGCAGGCGGAAAACGGCACGCTGTTCCTCGATGAAATCGGCGACATGCCATTCGATTTGCAAACGCGCTTGTTGCGCGTGCTGTCGGATGGCCACTTCTATCGCGTCGGCGGCCATCAGCCCTTGAAAGCGAATGTGCGCGTGATTACGGCGACGCACCAGAATCTGGAGCAGCGCGTGCGCGAAGGCTTGTTCCGCGAAGACTTGTATCACCGCCTGAACGTGATTCGCCTGCGCCTGCCCAGTTTAAGGGAGCGCCGCGAAGACATCCCTATTTTGGTGCGTCACTTCCTGGTGCAGAGCGCCAAGCAGCTCGGCGTCGAAGCCAAGCGCATGAGCGACGCAGCGCTGCAGTTCCTGTGCAGCCTTGAGCTGCCGGGCAATGTGCGCCAGCTGGAAAACCTGTGCAACTGGATTACGGTGATGGCGCCCGGCCAGACGGTGGAAGTCAAGGATCTGCCGCTGGAGCTGACGCAGGAAAAGGGCAGTGCATCATCCGGCTCGTCGTCGCCGGCGTCGGTGCCGGAGACGTATAGCGCGCAGCAGCATCATGGCACGGTGACTTCGGTGTCGTCCGCCGCCGAGGCAAGCAGCCCGGCGGGTTCGCCAGATGCGTGGCTAGGTTTGCTGGAGACGCAGGCCGCGCAGATGTTGAGCGGAGGTCAGCAGGAAGTGATGGCAGTGCTGGGCCGCCAGTTTGAATCGGCACTGATCCGCACAGCGCTCAAGCACACGCACGGCCGCAAGAACGATGCAGCGGTACGCCTGGGCATCGGCCGCAACACCATCACCCGCAAGATCGCCGAACTAGGCATCGACGGCGCAAAGGACGACTGACAGCCCCGTCATTCCCGCTTTCGCGGGGATGACGTTAGCTGCTGAGTTGTACTAGCCATCTGACACACGTTGCCTGATTGACGACCGGCAGCATCCGCCCCCCATCTCGGACCTTCGCGTTATTCGTACCTAATCAATCCGAAATTTTTCCCGTCACTAATTCATCTTGAATAGGGCGACGATAAATTTACCTGCAAGTCGACGAAGTTCAAATAATGCGGAGGCAACAAGACCAGCCGCGACAAGGATTGGGCCAATTTCGTTATCGCCGAAGACTAATAATCCAACGCCGACGATGAAGAAAAGTGCGCAGAACGCGTGGTATGCTTTTCTAGTGGAACGTTGCAGCTTTTGCTGCTGCTGCGCACGCTTAGATTCGAATTCAGCTTGACTATTTAGGTCTTCCACCGTCGACTTAATCTCTGTTTCAATATTTTTTAAGTTCCGCGTGTCGAGTATCTTGGACAGTGCTATACGCGCTTCCTCAACTAGAGAGTCCCTCCGGGTGGCAATGAGATAAGCAATTTCATCATCGCTCATTCGGGAGTACGTTTCTTGAAAATAAATGACTTTTGATTGATCCATATTCTGCTCTAATTTCCATCCTTGGGACCGCTTGTGGCCGTTAGCGTCGGTTCAGCTACTCTCGCGCTTTGGTCCCGAAGGACCGGTTTGGACAATGCTACCACCGTAAACGGAAATGTCTTCGTGCTCAATTCGCAAATTCAAATGCCAAACCCAGAGTCCGCACATTCCATCAGCGACGTGATTTAGACGATATCCATCAGCTCCAGCCGCAAACTCGCGCATTTTCGGATCATAGTCAGCAAGAGCTGGCGCCGTTAATAAGAAGGACGAGAGCGCATCGCCTGGGGTAGCTGAGTCGTATTGTTCGTACGCGACAGCGAAGTCAGAAAAAATTCCTGAAACAGTAAAAAGCATACAAGCCTACGTGCCTTCGATTGAAAATTTCAGAAGTAACTTGAAGGCGGCAGTTCCGCTTTTGGCCGTTAGGAGATCGGGAGGATATCATCGGGATACTCCCTCGCTGCATTCCACTCTTCCTCGGTCATACCCTCATGCACAAGGCGACGGCGCCAGGCACGATTGAGGTGCGCAAAAACATGGCCCAGATCAACACGATACGATTCTTCCGAATATTCTGGATCGGATGAAATGGCTTTGATTAAGCTTCCCAAGTGCTCGTGGGCGTCGTCCAGCTCGTACATCAGCATAGCCGAGCCAACCGGATGATCTGTAGGATTAATCATTTGAAAATTTAGTTATTCAGAGGTCTGCTGTTGGCCGGAATCGGTCCCGCATGCTTCTCAATAGCCGTCGGGCAGTTCGATAAATGACAATTTCACCCCGTAGTGTGCCAGTTGTCGCCCCGCCGCGAGTAAGAAATTATGTGCATTGTCATCGGGCTGATGTTTGCAAAATACGCTAATCCTGACTTGTCGATCCGCGGCATCCGGGACTGACTCTAAAAGTTGACCACTTCGTATGAAATCCAGATACCGCCCAATCTTACCTTCGAGTTTTTCGAAATGTTCTGAAGCAGTGTCCCACGGTAGGTGGTCTGAGATTGTGAGCACCACTTCGCCACTCTCTTTCGAAATTCCGAGGCCATCAATTACTTCAAAATTTTCTACCGTCATAAATTTTCCTTGTGGATCAGCGGCAGTTTCTGGCCAAAACTTGAAGTCAGGTTATGACGCATTGCTAACGTTGAGAACTAAAGTGCTCGAAGCAGGCGAGAATACTTGCAGAAGTAGATGGCTTCGGCACCTGCCGTGTTGTGTTGATTTTTTCATTATCAAAGAAATTGTTGTTAAGTGTCGCCTAATGGCCGGAACGGGTTGCGGCCGTCACTGCTCTTTGTACCACTGCGCAAGCGGACCGATATTCCATATATCGTTCTTCGAGGTGAAGCTGAAAGTCGTACGTGAGATGAGTTCCTTAGTTAGACAGAAATTTATCCCTCGAAAACCTTTCGCCAAAAAACCAAAATCAGTCTGAACGAGCCAAGCATGATCCTTTTCGGGGTATGGAGCCATTTCCAGTACACCTGACTGTATATCGGCAATGATTTCATTCGATTCTATCGCTTTGATTTGAAGCCACGCACGATCCGCATCCCGAGGCGCTGAAACATAAAATTGCTTGCCTTTGCATGTTGCAAAGTTGTCGATCACGTGAACCCCAATTCCGTACTTTTCCGCCGTACTTGGATCAATATCATGCTGCACCAAAGGAGCAACCGAAAGACCATAAGCAACGGACGACGTGAACGCGATAAATGTCGTGAGAAGCACTGCCGAGATTTGACGCATTGATTTCATTTTTCTAAAGGTCCGTTATTGGCCAAACCCGGCGAAGTTTATTCAAGGTAAGTCTTAAATCCTGACATAAAAAGCCTCTCCGCGTACGTTTTGGCAGCATCTTCGTCCGAGAAGTCGCAGACATTATTTCGTGACAACGCGCTCTTCCATGAAAATTCTGGCTCAGCGAATGCACGCACCAGCTGCAAACGAAGCTCTCTCCCAATAGGTGTGCCAGCTTCAACTTCCCTCCGTAAGCAGTCCTGCGCGTCTTGTTCGCTAAGACCGATATCTGCAGAAAAATAGTTGCTGAGAATGTAATCTATATTTTTGAACATACCCAAAAGATAAAATTGCAAAGGGCCGGTTCTGGCCGCTAGCGGCAACCATTAGGCGGATTTCCATACTGCCAAGAACATAACGTACCATCGCCAGCTAATTTGAAAATATCAAACTCGCCATATTTTTCTGAAATTGCGATGGCAAATATGCCCTTGCCATAGAAGTATCCGTGGACGACGACCACGTCCTCACAGGCTCTATATTCATTCGGAATCTCAGACTTCCTACACTTATGCTCTGATACCGCTTGCTGAACCTTAAAGGCGCCGCCCTTTTTGACTATGTACTGGGCGAAGTAATCTCCAATCTCAACTTCTACAGCCTGTGCTCGCACATTTTGGTGACGGACGAGCTTATTGCGATACACGATAGCATCAAGTGGTAACCACCCTTGAAGAGGTCGATGATCAATATCTATCCAGTATCCACGAACGAATACCCATTTTTCGCCATTGACCGTTGCAACTGTCAGCACGCACGCTCGATCTCCAAATGAAACCGGCGTCATGTTAGAACTACGGTCTGCAGCGACTGCAAGCAATTCTGGAGAGTCTACTGCTATGAAAGCAGCGCCATCGTTCCTGGCTCGAAAGCAATCCACATCAATGGCCCCGGCTTGGCTAGCCAACGCAAGCGTAATCCCAAAAATGAGTACTTTCATTTGGCGATTTATTTCGATGGTGACTTTATGTATAGCAATTAGAGGTAATCCGAACGGCTGCTTGTGGCCGGTATCAGCCGCGTAGCACTTTAACTTATCTGACAGCTCGTGTCAGATCAAGTCGTGACTACTAGCGCTGAGTGCCACGGCGTCTGCGCCGGCGGCGATACGCATTGGGGGGGCGGCATCCGTCGCTGCCAGCCACACCGCCTCTGCCACATCGATCGCTTCTGTCACTTCCTCCGTCGATTGCGCCCAGCCTGCAAACACGCTATCCGTCAGCTCCGCATAAGCCTCCGATAATTGAATCCGCTGCTTCGCGTTCGCGCCAAAGCTGGTGCCGGGTGCGCGCCCCGGCAGCACCACATGCGCGCGGATGTTGAAGTGCTTGAGCTCCAGTGCCAATGATTCCGTGAACGCATTCACCGCTGCCTTGCTACCTGTGTAGACCGACAACAGCGGCAGCGCTTTCAGGGTCACGCTTGACGTCACGTTAATCACCACACCAGCGCGGCGTTCGCGGAATTGCGGCAGCACTGCTTGCGTCATGGCGATGGTGCCCAGTGTGTTGGTCTCGAAGACCTCGCGTGCGGTGGTCATGCTGCTGCCTTCCAATGCACCCAGCATGCCGATGCCGGCATTGTTAACCAGTATATCGACAGGTCCCGCCGCCTCGATTAGACGGCGAATGCTGTCTGCATCGGTGACGTCCAGCGGCAGCACGCGCAGGTGCGCGGAACGTGGCAGCAGGTCTTCGCGCGGATGGCGCATGGTGGCGATGACGTTCCAGTCGCGCTCCAGAAAATAGCGCGCGGTTTCCAGGCCAAAGCCGGACGAACAACCGGTGATGAGGATGGTTTTCATGTGAACTCCAGTGAGGTGAATGTGCCACCACTGTAGTTGTCTGCCGCAAGACTGACTATAATCGTTAGTCCACGGTTCATTAGCAAGAGTCCAGATATGGTTGATCCACTTGCCGAAGTTGTCACCCTGCTGCAGCCGCGTGCGCGGTTTTCGAAAGTTGTCGGCGCTGCGGGAAGCTGGCGTGTGCGCCGCTCGCACGCGGGCCAGCCTTTCTACTGCGTGGTGCTGGAAGGCGAGAGCTGCCTGACCGTCGGCGGCGAGGCGCCGTTGCCGCTGCAGCAGGGCGATTTTGTGCTGATTCCCGAGTCGCACGACTTTGCCATGACCAGCATGCAGCCGCCACCACACGACGTCCCCGACGCTGCACCGGCTCAGCTGCCACACGGCGAGTTCCGCCTCGGCGACATCGGCGGCGCGGCGCAAACTGTGCTGCTGGTCGGCCATTGCGAGTTCGCTTCGCCCGATGCGACGCTGCTGGTGTCGCTACTGCCGCAGCTCATCCACATACGTGGCGAGCAGCGCCTGGCCACCATCGTGCAATTGGTCAGTGGCGAATCGCGCGCGCAACGGCCGGGGCGCGACGTCGTACTTGCGCACCTGCTGGAAGTGCTGCTGATTGAAGCGCTGCGTTCAAGCGCGGGCACTGCTGCTTCGCCAGGCCTGCTGCGCGGGCTGGCCGATGAACGGCTGGCGCAGGCGCTGCGCCGCATGCATGGAGAAATCACCGCGCCATGGACGGTGGCGCAACTGGCGAAGGAAGCTGCCCTGTCGCGCTCCGCTTTCTTTGACCGCTTCAACCGCGCCGTGGGCGTGGCGCCGATGGCGTATCTGCTGCGCTGGCGGATGGCGCAGGCCAGGCATCTGCTGCGCTCGCAGAACAGCGTGGCCGAGGTGGCGCAGCGTGTGGGCTATGGATCTGCCAGCGCTTTCAGTGTCGCCTTCACGCGGCACGTGGGTTTGCCGCCTGCGCGTTACGCGCTTACGCTGCCGAACGCGCTGCCCGCTTGATCGTCTGTGGCGGCACGCCGTAGGCGCGGATGAAGGCGCGGCGCATGCGTTCGGGATCATCAAAGCCCACTTCGCGCGCCACCACGTCGATGGCGTGATTGCCTTCTTCGATCATGTTGCGCGCCGCTTCCACGCGCAGCGTCTCCACGGCCTTGGCTGGCGATTGCCCTGTCTCCAGCCGGAACGCGCGGCTGAACTGGCGGCGGCTCAGGTGCGCCGCATCGGCCAGTTCGTCCACTGACAAGGGCTTGCGCAGATTGCGCTTGGCGTAGGTCAGGGCGGTCTGGATGCGGTCCGATTTGGGCTCCAGTTCCAGCAGCGCCGAAAACTGCGATTGGCCACCGGTGCGACGGTGATACACCACCATCTTGCGTGCCACCGCGCGCGCCAGTTCAGCGCCGTGATCAGCTTCCACCAGGGCCAGCGCCAGATCGATGCAGGCCGTCATGCCGGCAGAACTCCACACGTTATCGCTCTGGATGAAGATACGGTCTTCCTCCACCTTCGCCTTGGGATACAGGCGTTGCAGCTCGCGCGCCAGCGCCCAGTGCGTGGTAACGCGGCGGCCATCGAGCAGGCCCGCTTCCGCCAGGCAGAACGCGCCGGTGCAGATACTGGCCGTGCGGCGCGATGCCAGGCTGGCTTCACGCAGGAAGTCGAGAAAGCCTGGCGTGGAGCGGATCAGGTCCATGCTGCCTGCGACCATGATGGTATCGAAGGCCGGCGCGTCAAAGCGTTGCGTCACCACCGGCACGCCGGCGGAACTCATCACCGCACCGCCATGCTCGGACAGCATGTGCATGTCGTAATACGGCCCGCCCGGCATGGCGTTGGCCACCTCGAAGACGGTCACCGCTGCCAGGTCGACGATCTGGAAACCGGGGAAAAGCATCAAACCGAGGGATTTTTTCATGATGTCCCAAAATGAGGTATCTACGTCACATGGGCCTTAGTCTGCGCCTCTACACTGGCCCTGTCAACTTAATCAAAGGAGCAGACAACATGACAACCGCAATGATTACCGGCGCGTCCTCGGGCATAGGCGCAGTGTATGCAGACCGTCTGGCCCGCCGTGGCTATGACCTGGTCCTGGTGGCGCGCGATGGCGCCAAGCTGGCCGCACTGGCGGCCCAACTGGAGGCGACCACGGGCCGCAAGGTGGACACCATCGCCGCCGATCTGGGCGTGAACGCAGACCTGCGCCGTGTCGAGCAGCGTCTGGCCAGCGATGGCAGCATCGGCCTGCTGGTCAACAATGCCGGCCTGGGTGCGGTGAAGCCGCTCATCGACTCGACACCGGAAGAACTGGACACCATGATCAATGTGAACGTGACCGCATTGACGCGCCTGACCCGCGCCGTGGCACCCGGCCTGGTTGCGCGCGGCGAGGGCGCCATCATCAACATCGCATCGATTGTCGCGCTCAAGCCGGAGCTGCTGAATGGCGTCTACGGCGGCAGCAAAGCCTTTGTGCTGGCGCTGAGCCAATCGCTGCACCATGAGCTGGGTGGCAAAGGCGTGCAGGTGCAGGCCGTGCTGCCGGGCGCGATTGCGACGCCGTTCTGGGACCGTGCCGGCCATGCAGTCGAGAACCTGCCTGCCGAGTGGGTGATGACGCCGGAAGATCTGGTGGACGCCGCACTGGCAGGCTTCGACCAGCGCGAGCTGGTGACAGTGCCGTCGCTGCCGGACCTGGAAGACTTCAACCGCATGGAGCAGGCGCGCCATGCGCTGGCTGCCAACCTGTCGCGCAACAAGCCGGGCGTGCGTTACTTAACCGCCGCGTAACCCGGCACGGCAACGGTTTGAGGTAAGCTCTTGGCTGACGAAGCCAGGGGCTTCGCTTTTTTGTGATGGAAACCGTATGCTGATTAATTGTGTGGCCTACCAGGATGGCAAGAAACTGGCTGACATACCGGTCGAAGACATCAGCGAGTATGTCGAGAAACCGGAAACCTTTGTATGGGTGGCGCTGCGCGACGCCCTGCCTGAAGAACTGGCCAAGATGCAGGAAGAATTCGGCCTGCACGAACTGGCTGTGGAAGACGCCAGCCGCGGCCACCAGCGCCCGAAGATCGAGGAGTATGGCGATTCGCTGTTCGTGGTGGTGAAGACGATTGAATGCCATGAGGGTGAAGTGGCGGTGGGCGAAGTCGATATTTTCGTCGGCCAGAATTATGTGCTGTCGTCGCGCGACGGCCAGAGCCAGCAAGGCTTCCTGGGCGTGCGTGCGCGCGCCGAGAAAGAGCCGCACATGCTGCGCCTTGGCCCGGCCTTCGTGCTGTACGCGCTGATGGACGCAGTGGTGGACCGCTACTTCCCGGTGCTGGATATGCTGGAGACGGAGCTGGAAAAAATCGAGGAGATGATCTTCACGCAGGGCCGCCAGCGCGACAATATCCAGCGCCTGTATGAGCTGAAGGGCAAGGTCACGCTGGTGCGCCACGTGGTGTCGCCGCTGATGGAAGCGGTGGGACGTTTGCATGGTGGCCGCGTGCCATCGATGTGCCAGGACACGCAGGACTACTTCCGCGATGTGCACGATCATCTGCACCGCATCAGCAGCTCGCTGGACGGCATCCGCGACACCATCGCCACTGCGATGCAGGTCAACCTGTCGATGGTGGCAATAGAAGAAAGCGAAGTGAATAAACGGCTGGCGGCATGGGCGGCGATCTTCGCGATCGTTACCGCGTTTGCGGGCCTGTGGGGCATGAACTTCAAATACATGCCGGAGCTGGACTGGAAGTATGGCTACCCGATGGCGGTCGGCGTGATGGTGGCGGTGTGCCTGTACCTGCACCGGCGCTTCAAGAAATCCGGCTGGCTGTAGACGAAAAAAATCCCGGCGGCCTGAGCATACTCAGGGCCGCCGGGAATCGGCGATCAACGATTAGAAGTCGTAGGTCGCGCGGACGTAAGCAGTACGGCCGGTTGGGTCGGTGTAGCGCGGGTCATAGCCAGCCTGGAAGTGGCCCGACTGGTACGACAGCGGCGGTTCACGGTCAAACAGATTGCGCACGCCAACGGTCAGGGTCAGACCGCGCATTGCGGTCCACGAGCCGTAGCCATCGAACGTGGTGTACGACGCCACGTGGTGGGTTGGATCGTTGTCGGTGACCTGATCGACATAGCCCGATTTGTAGTGACCCGTCAGACCGGCGCCGAACTTGCCCTGATTCCAGTTCAGGTTCAGCGTATTTTGCCAGCGGAAGATAGGACCGTCGCCCGAGTACACGCCCACCTTGTTGTGCATCTCGTCGCCCGCAAAGTTCTGGTACTCATACTTGTGTACCCAGGTACCGTTGTAGGCGAAGGTGAAGTTGCCGTAGTCCTTGGTGCGCAGACGGTAGTTGGCCGAGAGGTCGACACCGTTGGTGTTCATGTCGCCCAGATTCTGGGTGCGCAGGTCCAGGTAGCCGCAGGTGACCGGGTTAGGGCACTGCGAACCATCCACGGCCAGGTTGCCCGAGGCGTTGCGGATGATGTGCGAAGCGAACAGGTCCGGGTTGTTCAGCACGTCGTAGTCAGCCAGGCTGCCGATCTGCTGGGTCAGGCGGATCGACCACCAGTCAGCGCTTACCGACAGGTTGTTGATCGGCTCCCACACCACGCCCACGGTACCGTTTTTCGAACGCTCAGGGCTCAGGCCTTGCTGGCCACCGTTCAGCACCTGGAACTGCTGGTCGCAGTTGGCCGATGCTGGCTTGCCTGGCTGCGGTACGCCGGCCGGGCAGTTTTTCGGATCGTTCAAGGTGTCGGCCGCGTTGGTGTACGCGTTGCCAGCGTTGATGTCATACAGCGACGGCGCGCGGAAGCCCTTCGAGTACGAACCGCGGAACAGCACTTCCTTGGCCGGCTGGAAACGGAAGCCGAGTTTCGGATTGGCGGTATGGCCGAAGTCGCTGTACTTGTCGTAACGCACGGCAGCGGTCACGTCCAGGTTTTTCAGCACCGGCACGTTCAGTTCGCTGAAGAAGGCCGAGACGTTGCGCGAACCTTCGTTCAGGGTGTTTGGATCGATACCGGTGGAGGCGATTACCTTGGCGGCAAATTCAGGATTCGCTGCGCTGCGGAATTCCTGGTGCTCGTATTGCACGCCAACTGCCAGGCCTGCCTGGTGGCCGTTCTGGAACCAGTCGCCGACTTCGCGGCTGAGCTTCAGGTCAGCGCCCTTGCTGGTGCCCTTGGCGTTCTGGATGTTGCCGTTCAGTGCGGCGCTGTTGAGCAGCGCGGTGCCGGCGGCGCTCTGGTCGCCAAACGGATTGATTACGCCATCCAGCACGCCCTGGGTGATGATGCCGCCGTCGCTGTAGCCGTACAGGTTTTCCTTGACCTTGTTTTCATTGTAGGTCACGGCGCCGGTGTAGTCCCAGCCAGCCAGCACGCCGGTCATCGAGACCACCAGGCGTTGCTGCTTGTTGATGTTCTCGTCAGCACGGGCGCCGTTAGGCAGGTCGCGCCAGCGTGCGCTGACGAAGCCAGGCTTGACGCCGGCCGTGGCTGCGCCGTCGGCGTCCATATAGTTTGGATCAAGGCCGGCTGCGGTTGGGAAGTAAGGATTCGGCGTGCCGTCCGGACGCAGGCGATTCATGTACAGGCCGCCGTAAGGGACCGGGGCAATCGCGCTCTGGACCTTGCTCTGGGTCGACAGGAATTCAATGCCCAGCTCGTGGTTTTCATTGATCTTGACGGTAGCTTTGACCAGGCCGGTGGTGCGCTCGCTCTTCGGCACGTAGTCCACGAAGGACGAGGTGGTCATCTGACACTGGCCGTTTTTGCCTGGGATCAGGTGGCTGCCGGTGGTGCAGCCTGGGCCGGCAGGGTTACCCGCCAGGTCGCCTTGCGCCCAGTTGGCCGGGAAGGTCGAGGCCGACAGGCCGCCCGCATAGCGGGTGTTGAAATCACGCTGGGTGCCGCCGATGCGGTGCTGTTCCTGGTGGTCCACCATCGCGAAGATGTTGAAACCGTTCTTGTCCAGGTCGCCCCAGCCGTAGCCGGCATTGAAGTTGTTGGCAAAGCCGCCGTCGTGCTGCGGATTGTCCGCGCCCACGGTGATGGTGCCGCCCTGGTAGTCTTTCTTGGTGATGAAGTTGATCACGCCGCCCACTGCATCCGAACCGTACAGCGCCGAGGCGCCGTCACGCAGTACTTCCACGCGTTCCAGGGCGGCAAACGGGATCATGTTCAGGTCAGGCGCCGAGCTGTCGTAGGCATTGTTCGCCAGGCGACGGCCGTTCAGCAGTACCAGCGTCTTGTTGGCGCCGATGCCGCGCAGGTCGGCAAACGAGGCGCCGCCGGTGCTGGCGCCGACGACCTGGCTGGTGCCCTGGGCCGCTTGCGACACGCTCAGGTTGGCCATGACTTGCTCGATCGTGGTAATGCCTTCCTTCTTCAGGTCAGCCATCTTCACCACGGTGACCGGCACCGCAGTCTCAGCGTCGATACGCTTGATTGCCGAACCGGTAATTTCTACGCGCTGGATCGGCGCGTCTTGGGCAAATGCCGGTTGTGCCAGCATCAGGGCGGCGCCGCTTGCAAACATCACACGCAGCGATCGCGACAAAACAGTTTCCATCATCATTGATCAACTCCTTGGGGGTGTTTCTTGCTTCTTTGTTATTGAAACTTACACTATGAATAATCCATCACTGAAATTATTCAGGCGAGTCATCAGACCACTCGCCGTCGCACACGGTCAATTGTGCTTCTGTAACAGCTTTGAAATAAACAACACTTCCTGCGGTTTTTCCCAAAAATAACGACTTTTTTACACAAAAATACAAAGTATTTGGATATTTATAGCGGGAACGTGCTAGCGCAGGGCGAAATATAAAACCATGTTTACGCGGATAAATAACGATACAATTAACCTGACTTAGCGATGGGGAGTCAGGCAATGAGCGAGCTAGAAGAGGCGGTGCCGCTGTTCGATGCGGCCGATGGGCGGGCGCTGGCTGAGGCTGCGCTGCGGTCGATTACGACGTCAACCTCGCGTGCCCGTGGCGACGACTTCCTGCGCATCCTGGTGCGCGATCTGGCGCATGCGCTGGATGTCACCTACGTCATTGCCGGCCGCGTCATCACCATGGACGACGGCGATGAGGGCATCCGCACGCTGGCCGTATGGGCCGGCCAGGACTATTTGCCGAATATGGAATACAGCCTGCGCCATACGCCGTGCCAGGACGTGACCGACCAGTGCATGTGCTTCCACGCCAGCGGCATCCAGGCCGATTACCCGGAAGACACGCTGCTGGTCGATATGAAGGCGGAAAGCTATATCGGCATGCCCATGATCGATACGGAAGGCAAAACGCTGGGCATCCTGTCTGCCATCGACACCAAACCGATTTCCGAGGACAAGCGCCTGCTGGCGCTGTCGCTGCTGTCGATTTTCGCGGCGCGCTGTGCCGCCGAGTTGCAGCACCAGGAGCGCGAGCAGCAGCTGGAAGCCAAGGTGCAGCGCCGCACCGAGGCGCTGCTGGCAGCCCAGGCGACACTGGTGGAGCAGGAAAAAATGGTGGCGCTGGGAACGCTGGTGGCGGGTGTGGCGCATGAGGTCAATACGCCGATCGGCGTGGCGGTCACGGCCGCGTCCACCATGACCAGCTATGCCGAGGATTTATTCAAATGCGTCAGCGGCGAGCGCGTCAGCCGTTCCGAACTGCTGGTGACGGTGCAGCGCTTGCGCGAAGGCGCCCAGCTCATTGAGCGCAATCTGGCGCGCGCGGCCGACCTGATCGGCAACTTCAAGCAGTTGGCAGTCGACCAGGGCAGCCAGCATGAATCGGAGGTGCGGCTGCGCGAGCATGCGCTGAGCGTGGTGTCGGCCCATGGACCGGAGTTGCGCAAGGTGGGCATTACAGTGGAGGTCGATATCGCCGCCGATCTGCGCACTCGGCTGGACACGGGGCGCTGGTCGCAGGTGTTGTCGAACCTGCTCATGAACGCGGCCAAGCATGGCTATCCCGATGGTGGTCCGGGCAAGGTGACGCTGGCCGCGCACATGGCGCTGGAAGGCGGCGCCTACTGGCTGCTGCTGGAGTTTGCCGATGACGGTATCGGCCTGACGCAGGAAGTGCGCGAGCGCCTGTTTGAACCCTTCTTCACCACCAAGCGCGGGCAGGGCGGTTCCGGGCTCGGCATGCACATCGTGTACACGATTGTGCACCAGATGGGCGGGCAGGTGGCGGTGGCGCCAGGGACGCCGGGCGCCGGCTGCCGCATCAGGCTGCGGCTGCCGGTCCGGAGTGCCAAGACTTAGGCTTGTTGCGCGGCCATCGACAGCGCCACAGCTTCCGCCACCTTGATGCCATCCACGCCGGCGGACAGGATGCCGCCCGCATAGCCCGCGCCTTCGCCGGCCGGGAACAGACCCAGCGTGTTCAGGCTTTGCAGCGTATCGTCACGGCGCTTGATGCGGATCGGCGACGAGGTGCGAGTCTCCAGGCCCGTCAGCACGGCGTCATGCTTGAAGTAGCCCTTGATCTGCTTGTCGAACGCTGGGAAGGCTTCGCGCAGCGCGGTCACGGCGTACTCCGGCAGGATCTGCGCCAGGTCGGTCAGCGTGATGCCCGGTTTGTACGACGGCACCACGGCGCCGAACTCGGTGGACGCGCGGCCGGCCACAAAATCCCCCATCAGCTGGCCTGGCGCATTGTAGGTGCCGCCGCCTAGCTTGAAGGCTTGCTCTTCGAGGTCGCGCTGCAGGGCGATGCCGGCCAGCGGATGGCCCGGATAATCGACTTCCGGTGAAATGCTGACCACAATCGCGCTGTTGGCGTTGCGCTCGTTACGCGAGTACTGGCTCATGCCATTGGTGACCACGCGGCCCGGTTCGGACGCCGCCGCCACCACCGTGCCGCCCGGGCACATGCAGAAGCTGTACACGGCGCGGCCATTGGACGCGTGGTGCACCAGCTTGTAGTCGGCCGCGCCCAGGATCGGGTGGCCGGCGCTGGGACCGAAGCGGCAGGCGTCGATCAGCGATTGCGGGTGTTCAACGCGGAAGCCGATCGAGAACGGCTTGGCCTCGATATACACGCCGCGCTCGTACAGCATCTCGAAGGTGTCGCGTGCGCTGTGGCCGATGGCCAGGACCACGTGATTGGTGACGATCTGCTCGCCGCTCTCCAGCGTGATGCCACGGATCTGGCGGCCGTTGGCGGTTTCTGCCACATCGATGTCGGTGACTTTGCTCTCGAAGCGGTATTCGCCGCCCAGCGCCTCGATGGTTTCACGCATCGATTCCACCATCTTGACCAGGCGGAAGGTGCCGATGTGGGGCTTGCTCACATAAATGATCTCTTCCGGCGCCCCGGCCTTGACGAACTCGGTCAGCACCTTGCGGCCGTAGTGTTTCGGGTCCTTGATCTGGCTGTACAGCTTGCCGTCCGAGAAGGTGCCGGCGCCGCCTTCGCCAAACTGCACGTTCGATTCCGGATTCAGCTTGCGCTGGCGCCAGAAACCGAAGGTATCGACAGTACGCTCACGCACCACCTTGCCGCGCTCGACAATGATAGGGCGCAGGCCCATCTGCGCCAGGATCAGCGCGGCCAGCAGGCCGCACGGGCCGATGCCGATCACCACCGGGCGCTGGAAGTCCGGGTGGGCGGCCAGCGCCTTGCCGTCGGCAACGAATTTATAGGCGGTGTCCGGCGACGGCATGATGTGCACGTCGTTGTGATGACGCTGCAGTACAGCGGCTTCGTCCCTGAGCGCGATATCCAGCGAGTAGATCAGGACGATCGCCGACTTTTTGCGGGCGTCGTAACTGCGTTTATACACGGTAAAGCCGAGCAGGTCGTCGGCCGTGATGCCCAGGCGCGCAATGATGGCGGGCGGCAGTTGTTCTTCCGTATGGTCCAACGGAAGCTTGAGTTCATTCAGTCTCAGCATGGTGAGTGTTCCGGCAGGTGATAGGGCTCCGTAGCTAGCGGAGAGCGTCGCGGCCAGTCCCCTCGGACAGCGGCCGCAGGCGTTATTTTACCTGCTCAGGCGGGGTGCGGTCTAATCCCTGAATTGGTTCATGAATTGATTTTTTAAAGATAATGCCGGGATTATTAATCTGGATTATGTGGGGTTTATTTTATATTTAAATCAGATAATCCGATAAAACATACTTCATTAATAAAGTTAAAAATGCACCTCGATATGCACCAATTTCGGGCGGATGCACCTAAAACGGGCGTTGCGGGAAAACAACGATAATGCTTTTGGGTAATAAACGTTGCTATAACCATTTTGACATGCCCATGACAGTCAAGCGCAGTTTTGTAACAACAATGATACACAAGGTGCATTGCGCTGCACAAATATTAAGTAAAATTCAATTGAATGTCGGCAATATCAATGCAAATAATTACCTTGATTATCAATATTTAATTTTGATTTACGTCGATTTACATAAACAAAAGTATTGTTACATCTCGGGTTGGTAGATGTGCAATGAAATACCTTGCAGTGCAGCAAAAGAAAATTGCGTAAAGTTCTTGCATTGTTGCGCTGCTTACGTTCCGTTGTTTTCACGAAACATTGCTCCCCCGTTGTTGACAGTTTTGGCGGCCCAATGGTTTCATGCACTGCACCTGCAAATAACCATTTTGTCAGGTTTAATAAGTGAGATTCAGCACCGTTGATAATCGACCCAGGGCGGTTCAGCCCCATGGTTAATATCCATCACAGGTTAAAAGAATCCTTAGGGCTGGCCACGCAATATGCCGGTTTTTTTAAATAAAACATGGCCTTTTGATGGTTTAGGTTTCTCCTCCAACCGGGGAGTTTAATAATGGGAGTTTTACAATGATTCAAGAGAAAATGATGTCGCGTACCTTGCGTACTGTGTTCGCCAGCTCGATGCTGGTGGGCATGACCGCAATGATGCACAACGCTATTGCACAGGACGCGGCACCGCAGCAGAAGATTGAATCGGTGCAAGTGACCGGTACCCGCATTACCACCCCAGGTACGACTTCGACCAGCCCGATCTCGTCGATCAGTGCGGAAGAAATCAAACAGTCCCAGCCTGTCGCTGTTGAGGAATTCGTCAAGGCACTGCCAGCGGCCGTGCCATCGATCGGCCCTGGCACCAACAATGGTACCGGCGGTGGCGCTACCATCGACCTGCGTGGTCTGGGCGCAAACCGTACCCTGGTGCTGATTAACGGCCGCCGCATGGTGCCGTTCAACCTGAACGGCACGGTCGACACCAACGCCATTCCAATCGCGCTGCTGAGCCGCGTTGACCTGCTGACCGGTGGCGCATCGGTGGCCTACGGCGCGGACGCAGTGGCCGGCGTGGTCAACTTTAATCTGAAGAAAAACTTCCAGGGTCTGGATATTTCGACCTCCTACGGCGGCACCGCTGATCAGCATGACGGCAAGCGCAAGCGTACCGACCTGACCTGGGGCGCCAACCTGGACGACGGCCGCGGCAATGTGGTACTGAGCGTCGGCAAGACCTCGGTTGATGCGGTAACCCAGGGTTCGCGCGACTACGGTAAAGTCAGCCTGAGCTCGGTGAGCGGCAAGGCCACCGGTTCCGATACCGGTATTCCGTCGACCTTCATCATCAGCCCGGTGAAAGGCGCCAAGGGCGGCCTGGATGGTACTTACCAGATCGATCCGACCACCGGCAAACTGTTCACCCCATCGGTGCCATATAACACCAATCCGCTGAACTACTACCAGACCGGTCTGGACCGTACCCAGGCAACCGCGATGGCCAACTACAAGGTCAACGATTACGCTGACGTGTACAGCGAAGTGTTCTACACCACCAGCAAAGTGGCGTCGACGCTGGCGGAGTCGGGCACCTTCCAGAACTCCTACAACGTGCCGATCGGTAACCCGTACATTCCGGCAGCAGCGCGTCAACAGATCTGCGACCAGCGCGGTATCGCTGCGGCAGACTGCGTGGTCGGCGGCACCACCATCGTTCCGATGACCATCGGTCGCCGTTTTGTTGAGCTGGGCCCACGTATCAATGCCTTCGACAACAAGACCCTGCAATACACCCTGGGTGTCAAAGGCGATGTGGCCTGGGACTGGACCTACGATGCATCGTGGACCCGTGGCGTGTCGGACCAGGTTCAGCTGAAGCAGAACTGGGGTTCGCTGTCGAAAGTGAACCAGGCGCTGAATGCCCTGAACACCACCACTTGCGTCAACACCGCCAACAAGTGCGTACCACTGAACGTGTTCGGTGCCGCCGGCTCGATTACGCCAGAACAGCTGGCCTTCATCAACTCGAGCGCGATCTCGATGCAGCACGTGCAGCAGGACGTGGCCTCGATCAACTTCTCGGGTGACTTCGGTAACAAGTTTGTCAGCCCATGGGCAGGCGCGCCGATTGCGATGGCAATTACCGCTGAAGAGCGCAAAGTGGAAGCCGGCAACCAGTCCGACGCGGCCACCCAGATCCAGGGTGAAGTGCTGGGTTCGGGCGCACCGACTCCAGACCGTAACGGTAAATTCACGCTGCGCGAACTGGCCATCGAAACCCAGATCCCGCTGGTCAAGGACAAGCCGTTTATCCGCGCCCTGAATGCTGACCTGGGCTACCGCGAAACCGAGTTCAAATCGGGCTCGAACGGTTCGCAGAACTACAGCAGCTGGAAAGTTGGCGGCGAATGGGAACCGGTCAAGTCGATCCGCTTCCGCGGCATGGTACAAAAAGCCACCCGTGCACCAAACGTCAACGAACTGTTTGCGCCACAGGTGACCAACCTGTCGAATCTGGCGGTTGACCCTTGCGGCAAGGATGACAAAAACCCAGCCCAGGCCAACAAGGCGGATGCCAACAAGGCGGGTACCCTGTCGAACCTGTGCCGCCTGACCGGTGTGCCAGAAGCGACCATCGGTTCGCTGGGGCAGCCATCCTCGGGCCAGATCAACAATCTGACCGGCGGCAATCCTAACCTGGGCCCTGAACAAGCCAAAACCAAGACCCTGGGTCTGGTGTGGGAGCCGATTCCTAAGCTGGCGGTGAGCCTGGACTGGTACCAGATCAAGATCACCAAGGCGGTGTCGAGCCTGAGCGTGTCGGACGTGATTGACGGTTGCTACAAAAACAACCCAACCTACGTCATGAACGACTACTGCGCGATTGTCGGCCGCGACCCAGCAACGGGCGGCTTCAACGGTGTGGGCTCGAAGGGCGTACAAACCCCGCTGTCGAACGCCGGTTCGCAAGAAACCTCCGGTATCGACCTGGGCGTGCAATACAAGCTGCAGGCTAAGACGCTGAACCTGGATCCTAAGTTCGGCAACTTCGACCTTGGCCTGAACTACACCCAGGTACAGCGCTTCACCTTCCAGGGCACCCCGACCTCGATCAACCGCGACTGCCTGGGCTACTACTCTGTCGCTTGCGGCAACGTGGCAAATGCTCCAGTGTTCAAGCGCAAGTTCAACCAGCGCACCACCTGGAACGTTGGTCAGTTCGCTCTGGGCTACAACTGGCGTTACACCAGCGCGGTCGACATCGAACCGCTGGCGCAGTTCCCTAAAGCTGGCGCGGCACCGACCTTCCTGGATCAGTTCACGCACATCAAGGCCTACAACTATGTGGACCTGTCCGGTGTGTACAACTACTCGAAGAACGTGCGTCTGAGCCTGAGCGTCAACAACGTGGCTAACAAGAAACCACCTATCGTTGGCGCCAACGTCAGCACCACGTCGGTTGACAGTGGTAACACCTTCCCGCAGACCTACGATGCCATCGGTCGTTATGTCACCTTCGGTGCAAACGTGAAGTTCTAAGCTTCAGCGTTGCATAGAAACTAAAAACCCCTCGCAAGAGGGGTTTTTTTATTGGTGCTTATATATTAGAGGCCGCCCCAGGCCGCACTTAATATGGCGACCGCGGCCAGCGCGGCGGTCTCGGTGCGCAGGATGCGCGGCCCCATGGCCAGCGGCAGGGCGCCGTGGCGGATCGCCAGCGCTTCTTCCTGGTCGCTGAGACCGCCTTCCGGCCCGACCACCAGCGTGACCGCCTGCGGCGGCTGGTGGCGCGCCCAGTCGGCCAGCGACTGTTCGGCGCGCGGGGTCAGGATGATGCGCCGGTGCAGGTCCTGCTGGGTGATCCACTGCTTGTAGTCCTGCGGCGGCGCCAGCTGGGCCAGGCGGTTGCGGCCGCTCTGTTCGGACGCCGAGACGATGATGCCGCGCCAGTGGTCCAGCTTCTTTTCCGCGCGCTCGGCCGATAGCCTGACCACGCAGCGCTGCGCCGCCAGCGGCTGGAAGCTGGACACGCCCAGTTCGATGGCTTTTTCGATAATCCACTCCATCTTGCTGCCTTCGGGCAGGGCCTGGGCCAGGGTGACGGCAAACGGCAACTCGGCCTCGCGCGGCGTATGCGCCTTGATTTCGGCGTTGGCGCTGCGGCGCGCAATGTCGGTCAGCGCCGCCGCGTACTCGCCGCCGTCGCCATTAAACAGGGTGATCAGGTCGCCCGGCGCCAGTCGCAGCACCTGGATGTGATGGGCAACGGCCTCGGGCAGGGCGACAAGCTGGCCGATCGCCAGGGGCTGGGGGCAGAAAAAGCGGGGCATGGCGTGGTATCCGGTCAGGTTAGAGCCGCAATTTTAAATGGTGGATGTCATCGTCTGGTAAAATAATGGGCTCAGCAAGCGTCGAGCGCGTGCCAGCACCAGCGCCCCTTGTGCCCAGTTTCCATACTTTCGTGATATCAACGATGACTTCTACGCTCCCACACACCCAAATGGCTAACGCGATCCGCGCGCTGGCAATGGACGCCGTCCAGAAGGCCAACTCCGGCCACCCAGGCATGCCGATGGGCATGGCTGAAATCGCAGTGGCACTGTGGAGTGGCCATTACAGCCACAACCCGGCCAATCCGAAATGGGTGAACCGCGACCGCTTCCTGCTGTCGAACGGCCACGGCTCCATGCTGCACTATGCGCTGCTGCACCTGAGCGGCTATGCGGTGAGCATGGATGACATCAAGGCCTTCCGCCAGATGCATTCGAAGACCCCGGGCCACCCGGAAGTCGGTTACACCCCGGGCGTGGAAACCACCACCGGTCCGCTGGGCCAGGGTATCGCCAACGCGGTCGGCATGGCGCTGGCTGAATGGCTGCTCGCGAGCGAATTCAACAAGCCAGGCCTGGACGTGGTCGATCACTACACCTACGCCTTCGTCGGCGACGGCTGCCTGATGGAAGGCATCTCGCACGAAGCGTGCGCGCTGGCCGGCACCCTGGGCCTGAAAAAACTCATCGCGCTGTACGACGACAACGGCATCTCGATCGACGGTAAAGTCGAAGGCTGGTTCACCGACGACACCCCGGCCCGTTTCGAAGCCTATGGCTGGAACGTGATCCGCGCGGTTGACGGTCACGACGTTGCTGCTGTCTCGGCTGCCATCGCGGCCGCCAAGCAGGCCGGCAAGCCGACCCTGATCTGCTGCAAAACCGTGATCGGCAAAGGCTCGCCTAACCTGCAAGGCGGCGACAAGGTGCACGGCGCCGCACTGGGCGAAAAAGAAGTCGCTGCTGTGCGCGAATACATCGGCTGGAGCGCCGCCCCATTTGAAATCCCGGCAGACATCTACAGCGCATGGGATGGCAAAGCCAACGGCGCCAAGCTGGAAGCCGACTGGGCCGCCAAATTCGCGGAATACAGCGCCAAGTTCCCGGCTGAAGCCGCTGAACTGAGCCGCCGCATGGCCGGCGACCTGCCAGGCAATTTCGATGCGGCGCTGGCCGCCGGCATCGCCTCGACGGTCGAGAAGAAAGAAAACATCGCCACCCGCAAGGCCAGCCAGAACGCCATCCAGGCACTGGCGCCGGTGCTGCCGGAATTCCTGGGCGGCTCGGCCGACCTGACCGGCTCCAACCTGACCAACTGGAAGGAAATCGTGCCCGTGCGTTCGGGCCAGCCAGGCAACCACATCAACTACGGCGTGCGCGAGTTCGGCATGTCGGCGATCATGAACGGCGTCACCCTGCACGGCGGCTACATCCCGTTCGGCGCCACCTTCCTGACCTTCGCCGACTACAGCCGCAACGCGCTGCGCATGGCCGCGCTGATGAAACAGCGTTCGATCTTCGTGTTCACCCACGACTCGATCGGCCTCGGTGAAGACGGCCCGACCCACCAGTCGGTCGAGCACGTCTCGTCGCTGCGCCTGATTCCTAACCTGGACAACTGGCGTCCATGCGACACCACCGAATCGATGGTGGCCTGGGGCGCGGCAGTCAAGCGCCAGGATGGTCCTTCGACGCTGATCTTCTCGCGCCAGAACTTGCCGTACCAGGAACGCAGCGCGGCGCAGATCGCGGACATCCAGCGCGGCGGCTATGTGCTGCGCGAAGCGGCTGACGCCAAAGTCACGCTGATCGCCACCGGTTCGGAAATCGAACTGGCCCAGGCTGCCGCCTCGGCGCTGGCCGCGGAAGGCATCGTGGCGCGTGTGGTGTCGATGCCATCGACCGATGTATTTGACCGTCAGGACGCTGCTTACAAGGCGGCGGTATTGACCAAAGGCGTACCACGTGTGGCCATCGAAGCTGGCGTCACCGATTTCTGGTACAAGTACGTTGGCCTGGAAGGCGCTGTGGTCGGCATCGATACCTTCGGTGAGTCGGCTCCCGCAGGCGTGCTGTTCAAGCACTTCGGCTTCACGGTAGAAAACGTGGTGGCGAAAGTCAAATCTGTCATTGCTTAATCTATAATTGCTTGTTGCATTACCTATATTTTTAATCAGGAGCAAAGTATGACGATCAAAGTTGCAATCAATGGCTATGGCCGTATCGGCCGTAATGTGCTGCGCGCTTTCTACGAAGGCGGCAAGAAACAAGACATCCAGATCGTGGCAATCAACGATCTGGGCGATGCCAAATCGAACGCCCACCTGACCCGCTACGACACCGCCCATGGCAAGTTCCCTGGCACCGTGGAAGTCGACGGCGACAACATGATCGTGAACGGCGATGTGATCCGCGTGTTCGCGCAGCGCAACCCGGCTGAAATTCCATGGGGCGACCTGGGCGTGGACGTGGTGCTGGAGTGCACCGGCTTCTTCACCACCAAGGAAAAAGCCTCGGCCCACCTGAAAGGCGGCGCCAAGAAAGTCATCATCTCGGCCCCAGGCGGCAAAGATGTGGACGCGACCATCGTCTACGGCGTCAACCACGGCGTGCTGAAAGCGTCGGACACCGTGATCTCGAACGCGTCGTGCACCACCAACTGCCTGGCCCCGCTGGTCAAGCCGCTCAACGATGCGATCGGCCTGGAAAACGGTCTGATGACCACCGTGCACGCTTACACCAACGACCAGGTGCTGACCGACGTCATGCATGAAGACCTGCGCCGCGCCCGTTCGGCCACCCAGTCGATGATCCCGACCAAGACCGGCGCTGCTGCCGCGGTCGGCCTGGTGCTGCCAGAGCTGAACGGCAAGCTGGACGGCTACGCAATCCGCGTGCCGACCATCAACGTATCGATCGTTGACCTGTCGTTCATCGCCAAGCGCGACACCACCGTGGACGAAGTCAACGCGCTGATGAAAGCTGCTGCCGAAGGCCCGCTGCAAGGCGTGCTGACCTACCAGACCGAACCGCTGGTGTCGGTCGACTTCAACCACAACCCGGCTTCGTCGAACTTTGACGCTACCCTGACCAAAGTGTCGGGCCGCCTGGTCAAAGTATCGTCGTGGTATGACAACGAGTGGGGCTTCTCGAACCGCATGCTGGACACCACCGTGGCACTGATGAACGCCAAGTAATTCCCGGCGTCATTGCGCCCAACCCTCGCGCGTGCCAGTACTTGCAGTACTGGCCGCAGCGAGGGTTTTTTTTTAAGTCCGCTTGTGTGGACGCCAGCCAACCAGGCAAGCAATTGTGAAGTCGTCCGCGCGTTCTTTTGCCTGTCTTGCACCTCAGTTAAGAAGAGCGCAATATTTATCGCGATGGGTCCTATGGAAACTCCATCTCACGCGATGGCAGGGAGAGTGCTATATTGTCAATTGCAAATAACACAATTTCATTCCATGAATCTTCTGATGATCACCGGCTTAGTGCTGGCTACCTCGGCGCCGCTGCCGGTGCAGGCGCCGCTCAGCACGCCGGCGCAATTCCGCCAGATTGCCCGCCATCCGAGTTTCAACGTGGTGGTGCAGCCACCGGGAACCCGGCACATCCTGCTGGTGGGCAGCATCGATGCCAATATGGCGGCCATGTTTCAGCAAGCCCAGGCCCATGACCCGCAGATCGATACCGTGATGATCGACTCCTACGGCGGCAACATCAACAGCGCGATGGAGATTGCCGCCTTGATCCGGCAGCGCAAGCTGCACCTGATCGTGGATGGCCGCTGCCTGTCGGCGTGCGCCAATTACCTGTTTCCCGCTGCGCTCAGCAAGACAGTGCTGCCGGGCTCGGTGGTGGCTATCCACGGCCTGAGCGCCACGTATTATGATGATGGGCAGCTCAAATCGGCGACTGAGTCGCAGGCGTACGATGTGTTCCGTTCGTCGTCCCGCACCGCTGACCGCGAGGTGTTCAACCGCCAGCTGGCGCGGCAAAGCGAATTTTACCGGCAGCTAGGTTTGCGGCCGGAGGCACACAGCACCTTCAGTCATTATCTGGCGCATCGCAAGGCGCTGTTTGGCACGGATATGATAGACGCAGCCCAGCACGCGCCTGGCTGTCCGCCAGCGCAGATGTGGGCGCTCGATCAGCAGCAATGGCAGGCGATGGGCGTGAAGGGCATTACCGCGTACTGGTATCCGGCCACCAGCGAACAGCGGCAGCAATTGCTGCGCGACCTGGGCATGCCTGCCGATTATTTTTACTACGGTGCCGGCGCTGATCTGGAGCAGCTGTGCCGGCCTTCGCTGGCGACGCGCATCCGCAACTGGTTTGTGAGCCGCTAATAAAAAAGCCTGCCGGGCGCAAACCCGGCAGGCTGTTGCCGCTGCCCCGAAGGGCAGGGAGGCATAGGATTACAGCGAAACGCGCAGACCCAGGTAGTAGCGGCGGCCGATCGGATCGTAGGTCGATGCGTCGGTCTCGGTACCGGTGGTGTCGCCTGGCAGACCACTGATGATTGGTGGCGCTTTGGCGTTGAACGCGTTGTTGATACCCAGGTAGACCTGTACCGATTTCTTCACGTCATAGGTGAATTGGAAATCGTTGTAGGTACGGGAACCAACACCCACGCTGCCTGGTGCAATGCTCAGGCTCTTCAGGAACTGGTCATCCAGTGCCACTGGGCCGGTGTAGGTTGCGGTCCAGGTGGCGCCGAAGCTACCCCATTTGTAGGCGGTGTTCAGCACAGCCTTGCTGCGTGGCGCGTTGATCTGCGCCGAGGTGACTTCGCCAACGTCGTTATTGCGCTCTGCGTCAGGCGTGGCTTTGTTCCACAGTTCACGCAGATAGGTGTACGACAGCTGGGCGCTCAGACGGCCAGGGCCGACGCGGTCAGCCCACGACGCGGTCAAGTCCAGACCTTCGGTGCCGGTGCCACCGCTGTTGGTGACGGCGGTGTTGCTGTACTGGATAGAACCGGCGCTCAGGTTACCCGTTTGCGCAGGACGGCGGGTGATGAATTTGCAGAAGGTCTGATTGTTCTGGTTGTAGCACTGGTCCAGAGCATACTGACGGTCGGTCGACACGATGGCGTCCGAAATCTTGATGTTGAAGTAGTCCGCCGTGAAGGTGAACTTGCTCAATACCGGGATCGAACGTGGGGTGACAACGAAACCAATGGTCGTCGAACGGCCTTTTTCTGCCTTCAGGCCCGGGTTGCCGCTGTTGTAGCCGCTAATACCTTGCTGATCCGCTTGGCCCAGCGTGAAGACGCCGCCGTGGGCTGCCATATTTGCTGCGACGCCTGGTGCGGCTTTGCAGTTGGTGGCCAGGGCCGAAGTGGCCGACGACGACACGCCTTCGCATGGGTCGACCAGGCCAGTTGGGAAGTCCTGGCTAGGTGCGGTGTACAGCTCGTTGATGTTCGGCGCACGGGTCGACTGGGCACGGGTACCGCGGATCTTGAAGTCCGAGGTCACCGCCCACTCACCACCAGCATTCCAGCTGTTGGTGCTACCGACGGTCGAGTAGTCGCCATGGCGGAAGGTACCCAGGAAGCTCAGTTCCTTGGCGAACGGCTTATCCTTCAGGATAGGCACGCGGGTTTCAACGAACGCTTCACGGACGGTGAAGTTACCGAAGGTTGGTGGAATCGCGTTACCAGCGTTCAGGCCAGCCTGGGTCAGCGGGTCAGGGATGGAGCTCGAATCTTCGCTGCGCCATTCGAAACCGGCAGCCAGGCCAACTTTACCGGCTGGCAGGTCGAACAGCTCACCGTTGATCGAAGCGCCGGCCAGCTTCTGGGTCACGGCAGTTTGCAGCGAGCCAGGTGCGGTCACGTATTTCAGTGCATCGGGCGAGATGGTGTTGTAGCCAAAGATGTTGATTGGTACGCAACCTTCTGCTGCGGCGTTGGCGTCACGGCAGACTGGTTTGCCACTGGCGTCAGGCACGGCATCCAGCGCGTAGCGCAGGTTAGGAATGTTGACCTGGCCGGTCGAGCTTTGCGCTTCCTTGGTTTTGCCGTACGAGATGTAGGTCTCGTAGTTCCATTCTTTGGTGAATGGCAGCGTGCCTTTCAGGCCGGTGGCCAGACGGAAGGTGCTGCGGTCCGCGTCAGAGTGGCGTGGGCCGAATTCCGACAGGCGGCGGGTGAAGAAATAGTCAGGAATACCGTCGCCGTCGTTGTCGCTGATGCGGTCCCACAGGTATTGCGGCACCAGCGGGTTTTTCACCAGCTTGCCGTTGACGATGGCGCCTGCAGGCACCTGGCCGCCCGTACCTTTGTAGATCTGGTCCGAACCCAGCGGGAAGGACTCGATATTGGTCGAGACCTTGGTCTGCGCGTAAGTACCTTCAAAGAAGGCGCTGTGGTTTTCGTTCAGCGCGCGGGTACCGTTCAGCGAGAACAGATAGCGTTCGGTCGGGACAGCGATGGTACGCAGGGCCGAGCGGTTGTAACCGGTCGCGGCGCCGCCGTTGGTGCCGTTTTGGTTCCAAGGAATGACGTTACCGTTCTTATCGTAGGTAAAGTCGCTCGCGTCGCTGTAGAAGTGGCCTTGTGGCGCGTAGCCCGAGTAGTTCGGGCTCTTGGCCACGAAGGCCAGGTCAGGACGGCCTTTGACGATGGCCGAAGTCTGGTCGAGCGCCGAAGCATCGCGGTCGCGCGAGAACACCGGACCCTGCTTCGAGTAGCCGAAGTGGCCCATGATGTTGCTGGCGCCGTCGGCGCTGCTGGTGCCGAAGGTCAGCGCGATCTTGCGCTTGTTGTCGTCGCCTTCGCTGCTGCGGCCGCCCTGGGCATCCAGCAGCACGCCTTCGAAGTTTTTCTTCAGGATGATGTTGACCACACCGGCCACCGCGTCCGAACCGTAGGTTGCGGAGGCGCCACCGGTCAGCAGTTCAACGCGTTCGATGAAGTCGGTTGGAATGGTGTTCAGGTCGACTGCGCTGCTGCCTGGCACGCCAGACACAAAGCGACGGCCATTGACCAGCACCAGGGTACGCGAGTCACCCAGGTTACGCAGGTTGACGGTCGATACACCGCCACCCGAAGTCAGGAAGTTCGAGTTGGTACGGCTCAGGCTTGGGGTACCCATGGTCGGGTTTTTCTGCAGCAGATCTTGCAGGTTGACGGCGCCGGAGGCGGCGATGTCAGCCGAGCTCAGAATCTGCAGCGGCGATGGCGATTCGGCGCCTGGCGAGGCAATGCGCGAACCGGTAATCTGGACTTTCTGTACGGCTTCCGCCGGTGCAGCTTCCTGGGCAAATGCTGCTTGTGCGCTCATCGCCATGCCGACTACGCAGATCATGCGTACGGAACGGGACAACACTGTTTCCTTCATCATTGCGGAACTCCTTAGGTGTATTGAAACAACTCTCCGTTATTTTTTTGTTAAAGTTTAAGTTTAACTGGTCAACTTTAACGAGTTCGCAGGCATGTTGTAAACGTAAAAGGCCGTAAAAAAGCAGCTATTCGCAAAAAAGCAACAGTACCACCGTTGTAACAAATTGTTTCGATTTGGCATGTGGAAATAAACCTGGATTAACTCAGGCGAAGTTAATCAAGCCCCGTAATAACCGGGAAATGCCTTATCTGATTGAACCCTGAAATAGTGCGCTGGCCGCACCGACCTGTATAGACGTATTCAGCGCATTGGGGCAGGGGACAGGGCGGGAAAAACCTACGCGAATTACGTAAGGGCGATTCTTAAAAAATGTCGGATATAACCCATGTGAAATACGGTGAACTGCTAATTTTTAGCGGGTTTATGCTAAAAATCGTCGTATTTTACTCGGGACTGCACCAGCGTAGGGCAGTGTAAACACAGGGGGAAGGCCCGGTCCGGACGGACCAGGCGGGGGCGGGCGCAGATGCTTACTTGTAAATGCCGGAACCGATCAGGAAGTCATCGACACGTTCGACATAACCCGATTTGGATTCAACCGCTTTAGTAACTGGATTAGGCCATTTAAAATCGACCCAGCCCTTTCCTTTATTTTTAGCGGTATCCACCATTTCCTTAATCATGGCCTTGCCTTCATTATCTTTTAAACCGATTAAAGGCTTGCCGACCATTTTGGGATTATTACCGTGCGCTAAAGCCACGCCATTCAGGTCATACACATATATATACAGGTCGCGGTCATGGAAGGTGGGGTTGGCCGGGTCCGAGATGGCGGCGAAGGTCTTCTCCTTGCCGTCCGACTTGACCATGGCCACCGCCTTCTTGACCATGGCGACGGCCTCGTCCGCAGTTCCGCGGTCGGCCGCCAGCGCGGGGCCGGACAGGATCATGCAGCTGAACGCCAAAGCAGAGGCGCCGAAAAGTGCTCTCATATCGATCTCCTTTATGTGGTGAAACTGCTTCCTGAAGTATTGCACCTTTTGAAAAAGTTATTGTTGTTGATCGGCAACATTAACGCCGAAGATGGCTTGCCATAGCGCGGATACCTGGGCCGCGTGCTGTTCCACCAGCTCGGGCGCGATACGCGCCAGGTCCTGGCCTTGCAGGCGCAGCTGGTGCTGCAGCTTGCGGTATTGGCGGTAGGCATCGGCCACCCTGGCGGCCAGCCCGGCGTCGATCAGGCCCAGTTCGCCGCACATGCGCAGCAGCGCGATATTGCCGAAATTGGCGGTAAGTTCAGGATAGGCCGCCGCATGCTGCAGCACCAGGAACTGCACGATGAACTCAATGTCGATCATGCCGCCCGGGTCCTGCTTCAGGTCAAACAGGGCGCTGTGGTTGGGCTTGGCGTCGTACATGCGTTGGCGCATGGCCAGCACCTCCTGCTTGAGCGGACCATCGGCCGGCCGTTCCTTGCGCAGCACCGCCTCGCGGATCTGTTCGAAGCGCTGGCCGATGGCGGTGTCGCCCGCGCAGTAGCGCGCGCGCGTGAGTGCCTGGTGTTCCCAGACCCAGGCGGAATTGCTCTGGTACTTCTCAAACGAGGCGACACTCGACACCAGCATGCCGCTGGCGCCGTCCGGGCGCAGCGCGGTGTCGATGTCAAACAGGATGCCGGCCGAGGTGTGCGAGGTCATCCAGGTGATGAAGCGCTGCGCCAGCTTGGCGTACTGGGCCGGCGCATCCTGGTCGGCATCGTCGTACAGGAAAATCACGTCGAGGTCGGATACATAGCCCAGCTCCTTGCCGCCCAGCTTGCCATAGGCGATCACTGTGAACAGCGGCACGTCGCGGTGGCGTGTGGCCACGGTATGCCACACCGCCTTGATGGTGGCGGCGACGATGGTGTCGGCCAGCGCCGACAGGTAGTCGGCCAGCTTTTCCACGGTGAGGTCGCCGGCCAAGTCCTGCGCCAGCAGGTGGAACAGCTGGGCGTGGTGGATTTCCCGCAGAATATCCATCTGTCGCTCGGTGTCGCCGGGCGCGGCCGCCAGCTGGGTGTCGATGTCGGCGGCCAGCGCCACCGGGTCGAACACGGCGTTGCGGATGCGGTCGTCGAGCAGCTCATCGAGCAGGATCGGGTGCTGACTCAGGAACTGCGCGGCCCAGCCGCTCGCATGCACCATGCGGATCACGCGCGCCAGCGTGTGCGGGTATTCGGTCAGCAGCGACAGGTAGGCCGAGCGCCGTGCAATCGCTTCCAGGAAATCCAGCAGCCGGCCCAAGGTGGCCAGCTGGCTGCCGCCGCTGGATTCCTGCGCCGCCTGCACGATCAGCGGCAGCGCCGTGTTGATCAGACCTTGCAGCCGGTTGCGGCTGGCTTCCGGCATGGATTGCAGGCGTGGCGCCTGCCACGTGGCGATCAGGCGCTTGGTGGCCGCTTCCGGATCGTCAAAGCCCAGCGCATGGAAGCGCGCCACCATGACTTCGCGGTTGTCGGGATCGGCGCATTCATTGCTCGACTGCAGTTCGATATCGTTGTCGCTGGTTTCAGTCTTGTCCGAAAACATTTCGTCAAACTGGCCGGCAACGAAATGGCGGTGCGCTTCGAGCTGGCTCAGCAGGGTGGCCACATCAGGCAGGCCCATCATTTCAGCGACGGTCTGGCGGTCAGTGTCGTTGGCGGGCAGGGTGTGGGTCTGGGCATCGTCCAGGTATTGCAGGCGGTGCTCGAGGTTGCGCAGGAAGGTGTAGGAAGCCAGCAGCTGGTAGACGATGGCGTGGCTTAGCAAGCCTTTCTCGGCAATGATGCGCAGCGTGGTGCGCGTCGAACGGTCGCGCAGCGCGGCGTCGCGGCCGCCGCGTATCAGCTGGAATACCTGGGCCAGGAACTCGATCTCGCGGATGCCGCCGCGGCCCAGCTTGACGTTGTTGCTGCGGTCGGGATGCAGCCGCTCCTGGCGGTTCACTTCGGCGCGGATCTGCGCATGCATATTGCGGATGGCGTCGATCACGCCAAAGTCCAGGTAGCGGCGGAAGCAGAACGGCCGCACGATGGCGTCGAGCGCGGCGATGTCCTCGGCGCGGCCGGTGACGGCGCGTGCCTTGACCCAGGCATAGCGCTCCCACTCGCGGCCCTGGACGATGAGATAGCGTTCGACCATGCCCAGGCTGGCCGCCAGCGGGCCGGAGCCGCCGTTGGGCCGCAGCGCCATGTCAACCCGGAAGGTGTAGCCGTCTTCGGTGATTTCGGCCAGCGCGGCAATCAGCTTCTTGCCCAGGCGCACAAAGAATTCGTGGTTGGACAGGCTGCGCTGGCCCGGGCCGGCCGCCGTATCGCCGTCTTCCGGGTAGACAAAGATCAGGTCGATGTCGGACGAGACATTGAGTTCGCCGCCGCCTTGCTTGCCCATGGCCAGCACGATCATTTCCTGTGGCAGGCCGGAATCGCGGCCGATCGGCTGGCCGTGTGCGGCCACCAGTTCCACTTGCAGTTCGGCCATGTGTTGCTGAATGGCAAAATCAGCAAAGCGCGTCATGGCTTCCACCACCTCGGCCAGGTTGGCCTTGCCCTCGAGGTCGCGCCGGATCAGGGTGCACACCAGCAGGTTGCGCAGCCGGCGCATGGCGCGCATCAGCGGCAGTGGCGGGGCGCCTGAGGGAACGGCCTGGGCTTCTTTGGCTAAAAAGTCAGCAAGATTGATCTGGGCAAGCGATAATTGCGCCAATTCATCAGTTTTGGCGGCGCGGTCGGGAGCGGCAGCCAGCCAGCGCTGATAAAAACGGGAGACAGACGGTGAACTCATGCGCGGGATGTTTCCTCTATTGGTAACGGCGTGTAAAGCATGGTAATCCGGCGCATTTCTCCCCCTCCGGGGCGCGGTTTCAGCGGGGGGATGGGGTAGAATTGCTGCGCAGGCATAAAAGCTTGAAAACCGAGTTTAGCGATTTATTTACCGCATGGCCTGATTTATTAGCGTATTGATGCAAAAACCAGAGGAGGAGACCGTGACAGGCGAGGGGCCATTGGCCGCGCGCTGGCATCGGCTTCGTGCCGCCTACCGTATCTGCAACCTGGCCACCCATCACGTGCTGGGCTTCACCTTGAAGCTGGCGCTGGTGTTGTATTTCGCTTTCACCATTCTGTTCCTGACGCTGCGCTATGCGGTGCTACCGAATATCGACCACTACAAGGGCGATATCGAGCAGGCCGCGAGCCGCGCGGTCGGCAATCCCGTCACCATTTCCCGTGTTTATGCCTCCTGGAACGGCTTCCGCCCCAATCTGTTCCTGGGCGACGTGGTGCTGCACGACCAGCGCGGCCGCCCGGCGCTGAGCTTGCCGAGCGTGTCGGCCACGCTGTCCTGGTGGACGCTGGTCACGGCCAATCTGCGCTTCCACGCGCTGGAACTGACGCGGCCGGAACTGGACATCGTGCGCGAAGCCGATGGCAAGCTGTACGTGGCCGGCATTTACCTCGACCTCAACCAGCCCAGCGACGGCAAGGGCCTGGACTGGCTGCTGCTGCAGCGCGACATCGTGATCCGCGAAGGCCGCCTGCAATGGACCGACCGTCAGCGCGCCGCGCCACCGCTGGTGCTGGACAATGTGGCCGTGGTACTGCGCAACCAGTGGCTGCACCACCAGTTCGCGGTCCACGCGACGCCGCCGGCCGCACTGTCGGCGCCGCTGGACCTGCGTGCCGACTTTACGCACCCAGCCTTTGGCGCGCGCACTTCCAACGTCTCGATGTGGAAGGGCGAAGTCTATGCCGACATCCGCAATACCGATTTGCTGGCGTGGAAAGCCTGGGTCGATTATCCGTTTGAACTGAGCAGCGGCACCGGTTCGCTGCGCGCGTGGGTGGGCGTGGACCAGTCGCGCCTGACCAGCTTTACCGCCGACGTTGGCCTGAGCAACATCACCGCTGTGCTGGGCAAGGAATTGCCACTGCTGGACTTGCAGCAAATGAGCGGCCGCATTGCCGCGCGTGAAGACATCCGCCCGCCGCTGGCGCGCAAGGGCGCAGTGACGCCAGCATTTGGTGCGCTGGCCCACAGCATCGAACTCAACAACCTGACCCTGACCACGCGCGATGGCCTGGTGATGGCGCCCACCTCGCTGTCGGAAAGCTATGTGGCCGCGGCTGGCGCCAGGCCGGAGCGCGTGGAAGTGCGCGCGCGCCAGCTGGACCTGCAAACGCTGGCCGGTCTGGCCGAGCGCCTGCCGCTCAACGAGCATCAGCACAAGCTGGTGGCCAGCTTTGCGCCGCGTGGACTGCTGCAAAACTTTTCCGCCGAATGGCAGGGCGCGTTCCCGGCCTTGCAGACCTACCGCGTCAAGGGTGACCTGGTTGGACTGGGCCTGAAACCGCAGCCGCCACGCCCGGCGCAAGCGAAAAATGGCAAGACGCCAGCAATTGCCGGCATGCCGGCGCTGCCCGGCTTCGACAACCTGAGCGGTGCGATCGACGCCACCGAAAAAGGCGGCAGCTTCCAGCTCAACTCGCAGCAGCTGGTGCTGCAAATGCCGGACTACTTCGACCAAGCCTCGATGCCGTTCGACCATCTGAACCTCAAGGCGCGCTGGTCGTTTGAAGCGGACAACCAGCTGCTGTTCCAGATCGACGCCATGGACTTCGAGCAGGAAGGCTTGCGCGGCACGCTGCAGGGCACGCACACCATCCCGCTGGCGGGCAAGGGACCGGGCAAGGCCGACCTCAGCGGCACGCTGACCGGGTTCCAGCTGAACCGCATCGGCCGCTACCTGCCGGTGCAGACCCCGCACGACCTGCGCCACTGGCTGACCGGCGCACTCGAAGGCGGCGTGGCGACCGACGTTGCGCTGCGTCTGCGCGGCGACCTGGCGCACTTCCCGTTCCACGGCGACAGCAATGCCGACAAGGCGCGCGGCGAATTCCGCGTGGCCGGCAAGCTCACCGAAGGCAAGCTCAACTACGAACCGGGCCACTACCATCTCGATGGCAAGGAACTGGGCAAGGATGGCAAGCCGCTGCCGCTGTGGCCACAAGCCGAGCACATCAAGGGCAGCTTTGTGTTCGAGGGCGCGCGCATGGAAATCCGCGGCGATACCGCCACCACGGGCGGTGTTGCGCTGAGCAATGTGAAGGCGGTGATTCCCGACCTCGGCATCCACGACTCGATGCTGGAAATCGATGGCAATGCGGCCGGGCCGATGCAGGAGTTCCTCAAGTACGTGGCCAACAGCCCGGTGCTGGAATGGATCTCGCACTTCACCGATGAAACCCAGGCCAGCGGCAATGCCAAGCTGGCGCTGAGTTTGCGCATCCCGCTGGCGCACGCGATCGATACCAAGGTGCAGGGCACGCTGCAGCTGGCCAACAACGACATCACGCTGATGAGCGACCTGCCGGTGGTGCAGTCGTCGCAGGGCAAGATTGAATTCAACGAGCGCGGCGTCAACCTCAACCAGCTGAGCGGCAACTTCCTCGGCGGTCCGGTGTCGATTACCGGCGGCAGCCAGAAGGACAACGCCATCATCGTCAAGCTGGGCGGCCTGATGACGGCCGACGGCTTCCGCCAGGCGTATCCGATGCCGGCCATGCAGCGCCTGGCGGACCACTTCTCGGGCAGCACGCGCTACAGCGGCACGGTGACGGTGCGCGACCATCAGGTGGTGGTGGCGGTGGATTCCAGTCTGACCGGCTTGGGCCTGAACCTGCCCGCGCCCGTCAAGAAAACCCAGACCGACAACATGCCGCTGCACTTCGTGCTGGCCAGCGGCCTGACGCCGGACGCTGCCGGCCTGCTGCATGACGATATCCGCATTGGGCTGGGCAGCAACATCGCGGTGCGCTACCAGCGCCAGAAGCTGCCCAAGCAGCACTGGAAACTGGTGCGCGGCGGCATCGGCGTGAATGCGCCCGCGCCCGAACCGGACAGCGGCCTGACCTTCAACATCAATCTGCGTGAACTCAATGTCGATCACTGGCTGGACTTTGGCGACCTGATCGGCGGCAAGGGTGCACCGGCGACACCGGTACCGGCAGCGGCTGCAACGGACGCCACCGACATCACGCAGTATGTGATCCCGGACGCGGTTGCCGCGCGCGCCAGCGAGCTGGTGATCGGCGACCGCAAGCTGGAAAACGTGGTGATCGGCGTGACGCATCAGAAATCCATCTGGCAGGCGAATATCGATGCCACCCAGGCCAGCGGCTACCTGACGTGGTCCGAGCCGTCCACCGGCGCCGGGCTGGGCAAGGTGACGGCCCGTTTGTCATCGCTGGTGATCCCGGAGTCGGCGTCAAACGAAGTGCAGGACCTGCTGGATGGTAAGAGCGCAGCGGCCACCATCCCGGCGCTGGACGTGGTGGTGGACCGTTTTGAACTGTTCAACAAACAGCTGGGCCGTCTGGAACTGCAAGCCAATAATGCGCTGCTGCCGAATACGCGTGAATGGCGCGTGAGCAAACTGTCGCTGGCCAATCCGGACGGCGAGCTGACCGGCACCGGCAAGTGGATCAGCAAGGATGGCACGCACAACACCAGCCTGAATTTCAATCTGGCCATCAACGACGCCGGCAAGCTGCTGGACCGCTTTGGTTTTGCCGATACGCTCAAAGGCGGCAAGGGCTCGCTCAAAGGCGACATTGCCTGGAAGGGCTTGCCTTACGCGCTGGACCTGCCGAGCCTGTCCGGCCAGATCACCATGAATGTCGAGAAAGGCCAGTTCCTCAAACAGGACCCGGGCGCCGCCAAGCTGCTCGGCGTGCTGAGCCTGCAAGCCTTGCCGCGCCTGCTCAAGCTGGACTTCCACGACGTGTTTTCGGAAGGCCTGGCGTTTGACGGCATTAGCGCCAACGCCAGCATCAACCACGGCATTGCCAAGACTGACAACCTCAAAATGCATGGCGTCGCCGCTACCGTGCTCATGGACGGCAGTGCCGACATCGCCAATGAAACCACCAATCTGCACGTGGTGGTGATCCCGGAAGTGAACCTGGGCACGGCGCCGCTGGTGTATGCGCTGGCGGTCAATCCCGTGATCGGCCTGGGCAGTTTCCTGGCGCAGCTGTTCCTGAGTGCGCCAGTCATGAAAGCACTGACCTATCATATGCAGGTGACCGGCCCGTGGAAAGCGCCGGTGGTCACCAAGCTCGACGCCGCCAAAGCAGACCTTCCGCCCAAAGGAGCGCCATGAATACCGTAGCCGCCATACAAATGATTTCGTCGCCATCGGTGAGCGACAACCTTGCCACCGCGCGCCGGCTGGTGAGCCAGGCCGCGCAGGATGGCGCCCAGCTGGTGCTGCTGCCGGAGTACTGGGCCATCATGGGCCTGAACGACAGCGACAAGGTCAAGGTGGCCGAGCCGCTCGGCAGCGGACCGATTCAGGACTTCATGTCCGGCCTGGCGCGTGAACTCAAGATCTGGCTGATCGGCGGCACCCTGCCGCTGGCCTCGGAGGATGCCGAGAAAGTCATCAATACCACGCTGGTCTACAACCCGCAGGGCGAGCATGTGGGCCGCTACGACAAGATCCACCTGTTCGGCTTTACCAAGGGCACGGAGTCGTACAACGAATCGAAGACCATCGTGCCAGGCCAGCATGTGGGCGTGTTTGACGCGCCGTTCGGCAAGGTCGGTCTGTCGGTGTGCTACGACCTGCGCTTCCCGGAATTGTTCCGCGCCATGGGACCGGTGGCCTTGATTGTGTTGCCGGCGGCCTTCACCTACACCACTGGCATGGCGCACTGGGAAATCCTGTTGCGCGCGCGCGCCATCGAAAACCAGTGCTATGTGCTGGCGGCGGCGCAGGGCGGCAACCATCCGAATGGCCGCCGTACCTGGGGCCACAGCATGCTGATCGACCCATGGGGCGCGGTCAAGGCCGTCTTGCCCGAGGGCGAGGGCGTGGTGCGCGGCGAGATCGACCTGGCCTATATGGACGGCGTGCGCGAGAGCTTGCCGGCACTGAAACACCGCACCATGTGATATCCACTACAATTGCGGTAACACCTAACAGAAAGCATCACCATGAAGCCATTTGAACCGAACCTGTCCTCCCTGGCCGTTGCGCGCGATATCCTGCTGACGCCGTTCGGGCTGGACGAGGGCAAGCTGCTCAAGACGCTGGGCAGCATGTTCACCCACAAAGTCGACTACGCCGACTTGTATTTCCAATTCACTAAAAACGAGGGCTGGAGCCTGGAGGAAGGCATCGTCAAGACCGGTAGTTTTTCTATCGATCAAGGCGTCGGCGTGCGCGCCGTGTCGGGCGACAAGACGGCTTTCTCGTACTCGGATGAAATCTCCGAAGCAGCGCTGCTGGATGCCGCTGCCGCTACCCGCACCATCGCCCGCGTTGGCGCTGGCAAGATCAAGGTTGCCGGTTCGATGAACCATGTGGGCGGCCGTTCGCTGTACCTGCCGCATGATCCGCTGGTGTCGCTGGACGCCACCGCCAAGGTCAAGCTGCTGGAGCGCATTGAAAAAATGGCGCGTGCCAAAGACCCGCGCGTGGTGCAAGTCATGGCCAGCCTGGCCGGCGAGTACGACGTGGTGCTGGTGGTGCGCAGCGATGGCGTGCTGGCCGCGGATATCCGTCCGCTGGTGCGCGTCTCGCTGACCGTGATCGTCGAACAGAACGGCCGCCGCGAAGTGGGCTCGGCGGGCGGCGGTGGCCGCTACGACTACGGCTACTTCAGCGATGCGTTGCTGGACCAGTACGCCACCGAGGCCGTCAAGTCGGCCGTGGTGAACCTGGATGCGCGGCCGGCGCCGGCAGGTCCGATGACCGTGGTGCTGGGCCCTGGCTGGCCAGGCATCCTGCTGCACGAAGCGATCGGCCACGGCCTTGAGGGCGACTTTAACCGCAAAGGCTCGTCGACCTTCGCCGGCCGCATCGGCGACCGCGTGGCCGCCAAAGGCGTGACCGTGGTGGATGATGGCACGCTGGCCGACCGCCGCGGTTCGCTGAATATCGACGACGAAGGCAATCCGACCCAGTGCACCACGCTGATTGAAGACGGCATCCTCAAGGGCTACATCCAGGACACCATGAACGCGCGCCTGATGAAGATGCCGGTGACCGGCAATGCGCGCCGCGAATCGTTCGCGCACCTGCCGATGCCGCGCATGACCAATACCTACATGCTGGGCGGCGACAAGGATCCGGGCGAGATCCTGGCATCGGTGAAGAACGGCCTGTATGCGGTCAACTTCGGCGGTGGCCAGGTGGACATCACCAATGGCAAATTCGTGTTCTCGGCCAGCGAGGCGTACATGATCGAGAATGGCAAGATCACCTATCCGGTCAAAGGCGCGACGCTGATCGGCAATGGTCCGGAAGTGCTGAACCGCGTCTCCATGATCGGCAACGACATGAAGCTCGACCCTGGCGTGGGCGTGTGCGGCAAGGAAGGCCAGAGCGTGCCGGTGGGCGTCGGCCAGCCGACGTTGCGTATCGACGGGGTTACCGTCGGCGGCACCGCCTGATTTTTTTTGCCCCCGGCGCCGGGGGTAAAGTTTTGTGGGGAGGCGTTCTGGCCGAAAAAAATTGCTTGCCAAGGCGCGAACTATGGCGTTATAGTCAATCCATGACCAAATTCTTCTTTACCGGCTGGTTTTACTTTAGCTTTCCAACCCAAAGGCGGTGGAGTAGCGGCCGGTGCACGTAGAAGCAAAAACGAGTCCCAGCAGAATCCCAAAAAAACCGCCTCCCGATGAGGCGGTTTTTTTTTTACCCCGATTTTTTTAGATCACTTGGAGAACAGCAATGCCCCGTACCGATGATTTGCGCATCCGCGAGATGAAGGAACTGACGCCACCGTCCCACCTGATCCGCGAATATGCGTGCACGGAAGCGGCTGAGCAGACGGCCGCCAACGCGCGTATCGCGCTGCACCGCATCCTGCACGGCCAGGATGACCGTCTGATGGTGGTGATCGGCCCGTGCTCGATCCACGACCCGAAAGCGGCCATGGAATACGCGCGCCGCCTGGCGCCGCTGCGCCAGGCGCTGGCGGGCGACCTGGAAATCGTGATGCGCGTCTACTTCGAGAAACCGCGCACCACGGTGGGCTGGAAGGGCCTCATCAACGACCCCTACATGGACAGCAGCTTCCGCATCAACGACGGCCTGCGCATGGCGCGCGAACTGCTGCGCGACATCAACGAACTGGGCCTGCCGGCCGGCACCGAGTACCTCGACGTGATCAGCCCGCAGTACATTGCCGACCTGATTTCCTGGGGCGCGATTGGCGCCCGCACCACCGAGTCGCAGGTGCACCGCGAGCTGGCGTCCGGCCTGTCCTGCCCGGTTGGCTTCAAGAACGGCACCGATGGCAACACGCGCATTGCGGTCGATGCGATCAAGGCCGCGTCGCAGCCGCACCACTTCCTGTCGGTGACCAAGGGCGGCCACTCGGCCATCGTCTCGACCAATGGCAATGAAGACTGCCACATCATCCTGCGCGGCGGCAAAACGCCGAACTACGATGCGGCCAGCGTCGACGAAGCCTGCAAGGCGATCGCGGCCCAAGGCCTGGCGCCGCGCCTGATGATCGACGCCTCGCACGCCAACAGCTCGAAGAAGCCGGAAAACCAGATCCCGGTGTGCGCCGACATCGCCGGCCAGGTGGCGGGCGGCGACAACCGCATCGTTGGCGTGATGGTGGAGTCGCACCTGGTCGGCGGCCGCCAGGACCTGGTGCCAGGCAAGGAACTGACCTACGGCCAGTCGGTCACCGATGGCTGCATCGATTGGGACAGCAGCGTGCAAGTGCTGCAAGGCCTGGCTGCCGCCGTGCGCCAGCGGCGGCTGGCCACGCAAGCTGCTGAAAGCGCTTCCAAATAAGCCTCTGCGGCCCCAATGGCAAATTGGGGCCGTTTTTTTTGCGTTTGACTAGCAAGGTTGTTGTACGTACGCCAATCGTTACATATGTACGGTTGACAGTTAATTTACTGGCATGTTTTTATATTAACCATGGCCGGTGCCGTTGCTCACCTTCCTGATGTAATTCCCCAAATTTAAAGAATTCCCGCGTTCCAGCTTATCCAGCTCAGGGCGTTGGATTGTTGCATCCTAAAAAAACAACTGGAGGTTAGATATGATTCAAGAAAGAGTGCTGTCCCGTTCGTTGCGGTTGATGTTTTCGGGCGGTGTGGTTGCCAGCATGGGCCTGCTGGCGTTGCCTGCCATGGCGCAAAACGCGCCAACGGACAATCAACCGATGCAGCGGGTGGAGATCACCGGGTCGTCGATCAAGCGCATCCAGAAGGAGGGCTCGCTGCCCGTCCAGGTGCTGACGGCGGCCGAGATCAAGCAGACTGGCGCGACCTCCGCCACTGATCTGATCCAGATGCTGCCATCGATGCAGGGCTTCGTGCCGGCCTCGAGCTCAGTCAACGGCGGCGGCGCCGGCGTGACGACCGCGTCCTTGCACTCGCTGCCCTCGAAATACACGCTGGTGCTGCTGGACGGCCAGCGCGTGGCGCCTAGCGCCCTTGGTACGGGGCAGGGCGGCGGCTATTCGGTCAACCTGTCCAGCATCCCGCTGGAAGCGATCGAGCGTGTCGAGATCCTGACCGATGGCGCTTCCGCGCTGTACGGTTCGGACGCGATTGCCGGCGTGGTCAACTTCATCACCAAAAAGAACCTGACCAAGGGCGAAGTATTTGCTACCTATGGTCAACCGAAAAAGAATGGCGGCAAGTGGAGCAGTGCCGGCCTTACCAAAGGCTGGGGTGACCTGGAGTCCGATGGCTGGAACGTACTGGCCTCGTACAGCCACGAAGAGCAGCAGCGGATTGCCGCCTTGCAGCGCGATTTTTCAGCGCCCGGCGCGTTCTTCAAGTTCAGCTCCAATGGCAAGCAGTACTATTACGACCAGCGTACCGGCAACACCGAGCCGGCCAACATCCTGTTCAATGCCCGTCCTAAAGGCACGACAGCTGATACTGCAGGCTACGCCATCAATCCTTACCTGGCCGCCAATGGCAACTGCGGCAATCCGCTGGCGGGCCCATCCGGTACGCAATGCCTGTTCAACTACGCGTCCACCGTGGAAGATGTGCCCGGCACCGTGCGCGACAGTGGCCTGCTGAAGGGGACGCTGAAAATCAATGAAAACACCACCGCCTGGGCGGAGCTGGTGTTGTCACAGTTTGCGATGACCGCGCAATACGCACCGTCGGCACAGCAGATGGGCGTGAATGCCACCGACCGCTTCCCGGCCCTGTACCAGAAATATGTGCAGTCTTACCTGGACGCCAACGGCCTGGAAAACCCGAGCGGCAACGCCACGCTGAACTATCGTTCGGTGCTGATCGGCGGCCGTGCGGACAAGTATGAGACCACCGCGCGCCACTTCGCTACCGGTATCGACGGCTCGGCATTTGGCTGGACCTACAATGCGGCGCTGATCCTGTCGGAAAGCAAAATCAAAGACACGGCCGCTGGCGGCTACACCGACTTCGGCATGCTCAATGACCTGGTCGCACAGGGCAAATACGATCCGGTCACCGGCCAGGGCGCGAGCCAGCTGCAGCCAGCGCTGTTGAACGGCACGGTATTCTCGCGCACCAAATCGACGCTCAATACCTTGCATGCGGGCGTACAACATGACCTGTTCTCGCTGCCAGGCGGCACCTCCATCATCTCGCTGGGCGGCGACTATACCAAGACCAAGTACACCACCGATTACCATCCGCTGATCCTGTCCAACTCGGGTTTTGTGACCCAGCCGGCGTCGAGCAATTATCCGGTGGGCGGCAACTATGGCCAGGTGCCGTTCAGCGCCAAGCGCGACAACTGGGGCCTGTTCACCGAAGTGCTGCTGCCACTGCATAAAACTGTGGAAGCGACCGTGTCTGGCCGTTATGACAGCTATGACAAAGTGCACAGTGACTACATCTTTGGCAGCGTACCAAACGCCGACGGTCTGCTCCCGCTTTTGCCTAGCGGTGATATTGGCAATACCGCCAGCGCCGGCACGTACAAGCTGAGCCTGAAATGGACGCCGACCGATACTTTGCTGCTGCGTGCTGCTTACGGTACCGGTTTCAAGACCCCCAACCTGAGTGACGTCGCCGGTGCCAATACCTACAACGGCAGCACCGCCGGCAGCTATATTTGCCCGTTCCCCGGTTCGGCAGGCTGCCAGCCACGGCAATCGCAGTACGATCTGCTGATCGGCCCCAACAGCCAGAGCGGCTCCGCTGGCCTGCAGCCTGAGAAATCCAAGCAGTGGACTCTGGGCGGCCGGATTGAACCACTGCCGGGCCTGTCGCTGGGCCTGGACCTGTGGAATGTGCAGATCCGCGACCAGATCCTGTCGGCCGGTGTGCCGGAGCAGGAAGGTTTCCGTGATCCGCAGACGTATAAAAGTCTGTTCGTGAATCCTTACTATGATCCTGCCGGCTACACCACGATTGCTTATCTGCAGGCGCCAGTCAACGGCGGCGTCGCCAACTACCGCGGTATCGACTGGGACTTCAGCTACCGCAGCAAGACCGCTATCGGCGATCTGCGCGCGGCCTGGAACGGCACCTATATGCTCAAGCAGAATTACACTACGCAAGGCAACGGTACGGTGTATTCTGACCTGGGCCGTTTTGGCCAGGACAATGCCGTGGTGTTCCGCGTCCAAACCAATCTGAGCCTGAGCCTGACCAACGGCAAGCTGACCAATTTACTGACCGCGCATTACAAGTCGGGCTACCGCGACCAGGAATACCCATTTGGTTCGGCGATATCAACGGTGAATCCGGATGGCAGCGTTGGCGATCCGATCGCCTTCAATGGGAGAGACGGCGCACCTGAACCGCTGCGCGTGCCGTCGTACACCACCTTCGATTGGCAAGGCAAGTATGACTTCGGTAACTTTGCGCTGACGGCCGGGATTAAAAACCTGTTCGACCGCAATCCACCGCTGACCTTGCAGAACGCCGGTGGCGGTAACCAGGTGGGCTACGATGGCCGCTACACCGATCCAGCCGGCCGTTCGTTCTACATCACGGGCAACTACAAGTTCTAAGTTGGTTCGTGACGCAAAAAAAATCCCGGCAGTGCCGGGATTTTTTTTTGCTACTACTGCTGATGCGATCAGAACGCGTAGCTGCCGCGCAGGTACAGCGAACGGCCGACCGGATCCGTGTAGCGTGGATCGTAGCCTTTCTGGAACAGCGTGCCCTGGTTCGAGAACGGTGGCTCTTTGTCCAGCAGGTTTTTCACGCCGGCGGTCAGGGTCACACCCTTGAAGCCGGTGTAGCTGCCCGACAGGTTCCACAGCGCGTACGATGGCACCTGGTTCTTGTACTGGTCAGGGATGTCCAGATTCTGGTCGGTGTAGCCGGACTTGAACGACTGTGCCAGCGTGGCGTTCCAGACACCCAGGCGCCAGTTCAGCGCCAGGTTGTGCTTCCAGCGGAACACCGGATTGTTGGCAGCGTAGCGGCCGACGTTCTGGATGAATGGACCATCGCGCTCGTCCTGGTACTCATACTTGTGGACGTAGGTGCCGTCCAGCGTCAGCGTGAAGTTGCCGGCGCTGGTGGCGCCCGAACGCAGGGTCAGGGCGACGTCGACGCCGTCGGTATTGACCTTGCCCAGGTTTTCCTTCAGGTCCAGGATGGCGTACGGCGAGCCGTCAGGATTGCGCAGGAAGCGCGCCTTGTATTTCTGGTAGTCGCCATAGATGGCTTCTTCCGGCAGCGCGTTGATCTTGTCCTTGAGGCGGATGTTCCAGTAGTCGATGGCCAGCGTGGCTTGCGGAATCGGCTCCAGCACCATGCCGACCGAGAAGGTCTTCGATTTTTCCGGGCTCAGGTTCTGATTGCCGCCCTGCAGTTTGAACTGTTGCAGGTCGCAGTCACGCAGCGGGTTGGCGATCGGGTTGGACGACAGCACACCGCCCGGGCACAGGACCGGATCGTTGTACGAGTTGTTGGTGTCGTTCTTCGATTGCGGCGCGTTCTTTTCAAACAGCGTCGGTGCACGGAAGCCGGTCGAGGCCGAACCGCGCAGCAGCACCTGCTTGGTCGGCTGGTAGCGCACCGCCAGTTTCGGATTGGTGGTGCTGCCGACGTCGCTGTAGTTGTCGTAACGGACTGCCGCGTTGACATCCAGGTCCTTGATCAGCGGCAGGCTGATCTCGCCGAACACGGCCTTGATGGTGCGCGCGCCATCGGTCGACTGCGAACCCGACAGGCCCGACGAGGCGGCCTGGCCGGCGATGTCGCGGTTGACGAAGAAGTCCGCTTCTTCACGGCGCAGTTCGGTACCGACCGCCACTGCCATCTTGCCGCCACCCATTTCCATGAGTTCGCGGCTGGCTTTGGCGTCGATGCCGGTGTTGCGGGTCTTGCCGTTCTGGACCTGGCCGCGCAGCGCAGTGGTTTCCAGATAGGCCTTGCCGGCGGCGTCCTGTTTGCCGAACGGATTCAGGATGCCATTCGCCACGCCGGCGGCAAACTTGGCGTCGTTGACGTAGCCGCCCGTGAAGTACTCGGCCGAACGGCTTTCCGACACGGTGAAGCCCGCCTTGTAGTCCCAGTTCTTGAACAGGCCTTCGGCCGCAATGCTCAGACGGTCAGCCGCGCCCTTGGAGTTGATCTCGCGCTGACCGGCTTCGGTCGGACGCCAGTTGACCGACAGCGGCTCGCCGGACAGGCCAGGCATGGCCGGTACACCGCCCGAATTGCCTGGATAGTATTTGCTGGTTTTCGGCAGTAGCAGGCTGGTCTGCGGTGGCGGTGCGGTGTGCGATACCACATCGTTTTCCGAGTGCAGGTACTCGACCGAGGCCAGGTGGTCGCCGTTGATCTTGAAGGTGGCCTTGCCGAAGAACGAGGTCTGCTTTTGTTCCGGCAGATCGTCGATCTGGCGCGTGTAGTCCTGGCGGCAGGTGCCGTTGCTGGCGCGCGGCACCGAGTTGGGCGCGTCGCAACCGGTGGCAAAGCCCGGGTTGCCGGTGGCGCCCGATTTCGGATCGAAGTAGTTGCCCGGGAAGGTGGTGCCCGAGGTCAGGTTCAGGCCGCGCGACGGGATCACGCCGGTCTTGGAGAAGTCACGCTGCTGCGAGGTCAGGATCTCCAGTTTGTGGTGGTCGAACACGCCGAACACGTTGTAGCCGTCTTCGTCCAGATTGCCGAAGCCGCTCGAAATATTGATGCGCTTTTCATCAGCGCCGACTTTGCGCGGCAGGATCGCTTCCGCAGTGATCGTGGTGGTCTGCACCGAGCGTTTGGTGATGAAGTTGATCACGCCGCCAATCGCGTCGGTACCGTAGATCGCCGAAGCGCCGTCGCGCAGCACTTCCACGCGTTCCAGGGCCGCGACCGGAATGATGTTCAGGTCGACGCTGGCGCCATCGTAAGGGTGATTGGCGATGCGGCGGCCATTCAGCAGCACCAGGGTTTTGTCGCCGCCCAGACCGCGCAAGTCTGCGCTGGACTGGCCGCCGGTTGGCAGGCCCGAGCTATTGCCGCCGACCACGTTGCCGGAGGTAAAGCTGGAGCTGTTGGAGGGGATGCGGTCCAGTACTTCCTGGGCCGTGGTCAAACCTTGTTTGACAAAGTCGTCCGCCTTGATGACGCTCAGCGGGTTGGCGGTTTCCGACACCAGACGCTTGATCGAGGAACCGGTCACTTCAACGCGCTGGATTGGCGCGTCGTCTTGCGCCTGGACGGCCGGCGCGATCAGACCCAGACCCAGCAGGCCGCCAGCATATATGCGACGCAGGGAACGGGACAGAATAGTTTCTTTCATCATTACTCTCAACTCCCAAAACGAACATCAATATTTTTATTCACCCACCGCTTGGTAGGGGCGGGTACGTGCTCGTGACCATCGGTTAAGTGACGGTCAGGGTGTTGATAATTTCATTACGGCGCTAGCGGTGTCAATCATGAAACCTTATCTGTTTATATAAAACAACGCTTAGTAGCATTTGTGTCGCCAATAAAAAAGGGCTCCCGTAGGAGCCCGTAAAAATTTCCGCTTTGATGACTAACTGATCAGAACTTGTAGGAACCGGTCAGGTAGAACTGACGACCCAGCGGGTCGGTGTAACGGCCATCGTAGCCCGACTGGTTACCACCGCCGGCGTTGCGGATGGTGAATGGCGGTGCGATGTCAGCAATGTTTTTCACACCAGCGATCAGCGTGAACTGCTTGCTCAGCTGCGCCTTGGTCTGCCAGTCGAACGTGGTGTACGACGCTACCTGGCGTTTCATTGGCACATAGTCGCCCAGCGAACCATCGGCCAGCACTTCACGCACCACCGAGTCATCCTCGTTGTACACCTGGTCGGTGTAGCCCGAGTGGTAGTTGGCGGTCAGCGCGTGGGTGAAGCGGCCGGTATTCAACGAGGCGGTCAGCTTGGAGATCCAGCGGAACGTCACGTTGGCGTAGGAGTTGAAGCGGCCGATGTTTTTCTCCACGCCGCTGCCAGGGGTTTCCTGTTCAGCCTTGGTCATGAAGGTACCGGTCCACTGCACGGCGACTTTGCCCAGCGTGGTGTTGGTCTTGTAGGTGTGATCCCAGTCGATACCCTGGTAGTGCGAGCTGGCCAGGTTGAATGGGGTCAGCGCGGCCACCAGCACGTTCTGCTTCTGGATCGGGTCGAAGTAGGTGCGCAGCAGGCTGTCGTAGATGGCCGGGTTGTTGAATACCAGGTCTTCCGACAGGGTCTGGATCTGGTTGCGCAGTTTCACGTCCCACAGGTCAAAGCCCAGCGACAGGCTGCTGATCGGCTCAACGCGAATGCCCAGGGTTGCCTGTTTCGATTCTTCCGGTTTCAGGGCGCCAGCGCCCACCGAGGCGTTACCACCGGTCAGCAGGCCGTATTCCGACGAACCTGGGTTGCACAGCTTGAAGCGCGGATCGCTGGCGCTGGTGATCGGGCAAGCGTGGAACTGCGACGAACCGCCGTTGACCAGTGGCTTGACGATGTTGCTCATGGTCGGCGCCTTGAAGCCGGTGCCATAGGAGCCGCGGATCAGCACCGATTCCACCGGATTCCAGCGCAGCGCCAGTTTGTAGGTGGCTTTGCTGGCCGACTCGCCTTGCTTGCCTGGGGCAATCAGATTGCCGTCCGCATCGAAGTTCTTGTCGTTGGTGACGGCGCTGAAATCGTCGTAACGGCCGGACACGGTCAGGTCCATGTTTTTCAGCACTGGCAGCAGCAGCTCGCCGTAGGTACCCCAGTTTTTACGGCTGGCGTCGATTGGCAGGGCACCGGCGCTGCCGCCCACGATGGCGTCGGTGAAGTTAGGCTGCTGCTTGTTCTGGCCTTGGGTGAAGGCGTCTGGCGCTTCCGAGTAGGCCTGGCGGGTGAAGTCGGCACCCAGTGCCAGCTGGGCGGCGCCGGCCGGCAGCTGGAACACTTCGGTCGAGGCGCTGGCTTGCACCATGTCGATCTTCGACTTGGTCTCGCTCAGCTGGTTGTGCAGCACGGCAGGCGCCAGCACGTCTTTCGAGGTGCCTGGTGGCGCAAACGGATCAAACTTGCCGGAGGTGACCAGCGCGTCAAACGCGTTCAGGCTCATGTAGCCGCCAGCGGCAGTATCGGTCTGCTTGTTTTCCGAATGGGTGTAGGCAGCGCGGTAATCGAAGCCTTTGAACGAACCATCCACGCCCAAGGCCAGGTGCTTGGCGATGGTTTTGTATTCGTCGGCACGGCCGCCGGCATCGACCAGACGCAGGTTCATGGCGACGCTGGTAACGCTGGCCGGATTGGTGATGCCCAGGCGGGCCAGGTAAGGCGCGATCGATTTTGCATACAACGCGCTGCTCAGCGGCACGCCCAGCGGCTGGGCCGGTGCGGCGTACTGTGCGGTGTTGCTGAACGACGAGATCAGGCCTTCAGCGAAGAAGTTGGTGTTCTCGTTGATCTTGAAATTGAGCGAGGCGAAGCCGCTGTCGCGTTTCAGACCTGGCGTGTTTTCCACGGTGGCGGCGTAGTCGTACAGGCAGCGGTTGCCGACCTTGAACAGGTTGGCGCCGTTGCAAGTGCCGGTGGCGAACAGGTTAGGGCTGAAGGCAGCGCTGGACGGGGTGCCGTCGGCCTTGGTGTACTTGACGGTGGCGACGCCAGGAATCGAGTTCGAGCTCAGCTGGTACAGGCTGTACGCCTTGCCATTGGCAGTGAACGGGATCACGCCGCTTTGCGAGAAGTCGCGCTCGCGTGCATACGAAGCCTTGCTCTCGTCGTGCGAAGCCGACAGCAGCAGGTTGAAGCCGTCCTTGTCCAGGTCGCCCCAGCCTTTGGAGATCGAGGCGGTCGAGGTGGCGCCGCCGCTGCTGCGTGGCTGGTTGTACGAGGCTTCGACAATCGCGTCGGTCTGGTTTTTCTTCAGGATGAAGTTGACCACGCCGGCAATCGCGTCCGAGCCGTACAGGGTGTTGGCGCCGTCGGTCAGGATCTCGACGCGCTCGACAGCGGCCAGAGGGATGCTGGCCAGGTTGACGGTGGAACCGGAGGTGGCAGGTGCCAGGCGGCGGCCGTTCAGCAGCACCAGGGTATAGCCTTCGCCGATCGAGTGGATCGATGCCGTTTGCAGACCGCCGCCGCCGCCGTTGACCGACATCGACGAGGTGGTGAAACCTTGCATTGATGGCAGGGTCGCGATCAGGTCGGCGACGTTGCTGGCGCCGGACTGCTCGATCTGCAGCTTGGACAGGGTTTGCACAGGCAGCGCACCTTCAGCGGAAATACGCTTAATGCTCGAACCGGTAATTTCTACGCGCTGGATAGGCGCGTCCGTGTTTTGTGCCACGGCGGCATGCATGCCCAGCGCCAGGCCACTGGCGCAGATCAGGCGTACCGACCGCGACAATACGGTTTCAACCATCATTATTTAGCTCCCAAAATAAAACGATGAACAACGGGTGTGTTTATATATTTTTTATAGGCAATTTTTTGCCTTAGAAAAAAACATGTTCGTTCTTTTCGTTTTTCATCAAATCATTTGGGCGGAATTACTGTCAATGTGGAAACCCTTATGAACTTAGTGAAACGTTATTATTTACTGTCAGTCAACAATGCTCCAAGCCAAGCCAAAAAAACGCTCTAATTTGGTGCGTACCGGCATAAAAACGATGGAAAGATTGATTCAACATCAAAAAAGAAACAAATATACGGTTGCTACCGTCTTGCAATGCACCATTCTGGGGCGTGTTAAATTTGGTTAATCTGTGTTCATGCTGTCACTGAGCGTTACATTTATGCGACAAATAAAAAGCCCGAATTTGCCGCAAAGCAAATCCGGGCTGGCAGACCTAAGTCCTTATTTAATAAGTATTAAAACTTATACGAACCGCTGAGATAGAACGTGCGGCCGAGGGCGCTGGAGTACGACGGGTTGTAACCCACCTGGTGCGAACCGGTGTTGCGCAGCGTGAACGGCGGGTTGCGGTCGAACAGATTGATCGCGCCAGCGGTGATTTCCACATTCTTGACTGGGCGGTAAGCCGACTGCAGGTCAAACGTGGTGTAGCTCGGTACGTCCAGCGTGATGTCGTAGCACGACTGCGCCGCGTCCGCCGTGGTCACCGCGCAGTCATCGGCGTTCTGATGCTTGTCGGTGTAGCCGTTGCGGTAGTTGGCCGTCAGCGTGTGGGTCCAGGCCGTGTTGGCCCACGAGGTGCTGGCCTTGATCACGTTGCGGAAGCTGACCTTGTCGTTGGAACCGTAGCGGTTCAGGCTGGTTTCCCACTGGTCGTCCGTGCCCGGCGTGGTGTAGCGCGAGCGCAGCAGATAGGTACCGGCCAGGCGGTTGGTCAGGCGGCCGTCAAACAGCTTGATCTTCTGGGTGAAGTCGTAGTCGATGCCCCGGTTTTCCACCTTGCCGATATTAATTGGCAGCAGTTTGATGGCCAGCACGTCCAGGCCCGTCGAGGCGATGTGCTTGGTGGTGAACAGGTTGGCGTACTTGGCCGGGTTCTCGAAGATCAGGCCTTCCGAGACCGAGGTCACCTGGTCGCGGATTTCCACATTCCACAGGTCGATCGCCACGCTGGTGGTGCTGGTTGGCTCCCACACGGCGCCAATCGACCATTGCTTGGATTTCTCCGGTTTCAGGTCTGGATTGCCGCCCTGGAATACCTCAAACTGGCCACGGCTGGCTTCGCAGTACTTGGCCAGCGGATGGCCGGCCAGGCCGTTGGCCGCCGTCAGCGGGCAGTTGTAGGTGCCGCCGGTGACGCCGAACTCTTCCAGCGGGCCAGCGATTTCCTGCATGCTGGCCGCGCGGAAGCCGGTACCGGTGGCGGCGCGCAGCATCAGGTTCTTGGCCGCTGAGTACTTGGTCGACACTTTATAGGTGCCGGCGCTGGCGGAGTCGCCCACATCGTGGCCGGCCAGCTTGTCCTTGACGGCGCCGATGTTGTCGAAGCGGCCTGAAGCCGTGACTTCCCACTGCTTGTTAATCGGCAGCAGCAGCTCGGCAAAGGCGCCGGCGTTGGCACGCTCGTAGTGGTTGTCGTAGACCGGGCTGTCAAACAGGATCAGGGCCTTCTTGGCCACGTCCTGCTGGTCGGTGCTGAAGCTGGTTACACGGTAGTCGGCGCCCACGCTGACCATGGCGGTGCCGCCTGGCAGTTCAAACGCGCTGCGCGAGGCATGGGCGTCAGCACCCTTCATGACCACGGTCTGGGTGTTGTACAGGCCGGTGTAGCCGGTGGCGTTGAGCTGGTCGCGCATGGCTTGCGGCATGTCGCCCTGGGCGTAGCCGAACGGGTCGAAGTTGCCGCTGTTGAGCAGGGTGTCGAACTTGTCAGCCAGCGGGAAGCCGGACAGGTATTTCTGTTCCTGCTTGTTGCGCGACCAGGTCAGCGCGCCATTGATGTCCCAGCCGAAGGCCGCACCGTCCACGCCCGCTACCAGGTGGGTCGCCTTGGTGCCGTACTCGTAGCCACGGTCGCCCATTTCGTACAGGCGGTATTTGACCGCCACCGAGCTCACGCCCGCGCGCTGTTCCGGCGTCAGGTAAGGCGATACATATTTGCTGTACAGCGGCGAGCTGGTCGACAGCGAGAAGTCGGCCGGATATGGCGCGATGCGCGCGGTGATCTTGGCTTCGGTGTAGGCGGCGTCAAAGAAGCCCTGGAAGCCGCTGTTGCCCAGCTTCAGGCGGCCCGAGCTGAAGATCGAGTCGCGGCTCGATTCCGGATTGATCTCGATGGTCGAGGTGTAATCGTAGTAGCACTGGCCGTCGCCAAACGCATCGACGTTGGCGGTGGCGCATTTGCCGTTGATGAGCGCGTACGGGTTCAGGTTGACGGTGCCGGCCTTGCCGTCCGCGCCGGTGTACTTGACCGAGGCATTGGCCGGGATCGCGCGCGAGGAGCCGTTCAGGAACTGCAGCGCCTTGCCGGTTTTCGGATCGGTGAAGTTGATCATGCCGGTCTTGGCGAAATCGCGCTGCGAGGCTTTGAGCTGCTTTTGCTCATCGTGGCTGACCGAGACGAACACGCTGTAGCCGTCGTCCTCGATATCGCCAAAGCCCTTGCTCAGGCTCAGCGAATTGCTCTTGCCGCCAGCCTTCTCAGGCGAGCTGTACTTGGCGTTGATTTCCCATGGCGCCGCGCCTTTTTTGAGGATGAAGTTGACCACGCCGGCAATCGCGTCGGCGCCGTACAGGGCCGAGGCGCCGTCGGTCAGCACTTCCACGCGCTCAATCGCGGACAGCGGAATCGAGTTGAGGTCGATCACGGTGCCCGAGTTGGCTGGCGCAATGCGGCGGCCGTTCAGCAGTACCAGGGTGTAGGAGGCGCCGATATCGTGGATCGACGCGGTGGTCACGCCACCGCCGCCGCCGCCGACCGAGTCAGCGGCGACCGAGAAACCCTGCATCGCAGGCAGTTGCTGGATGAAGTCGGTCACGGTGGAAACGCCGGTCTGCTTGATGTCCTTGGCGCTGAACGATTGCACCGGCAGCGAGGATTCGGCAGCGATGCGTTTGATGCTGGAGCCGGTGATTTCGACGCGTTGCATCGCGGGTTCGCCGGCTTCCTGGGCGAAGGCATGGCCCAGGGTCATGGCCAGTCCACCGGCAAACATCACGCGCAGCGAACGGGACAAGATTGTTTCTTTAATCATGTTGCTAAGTGCTTTCTCAAGTGGTTCAGCTTGCGAGGCAAAATCTAACCAATTCTCACAAGGGCCGTTATCAGACCACTTTTAGGCCACTCTTGTCAAACTTTATGCGGCTTTATGTAAAAAACTAATAGATTTGTGCTAAGAATAAAAAAAGGACAGCGATTTCTCGCTGTCCTTCTTGTCGTGCGACTAATAAAGTTTAGTCAAACTTGTATTGCAGACCAATCTTCACATAACGGCCGGTGGCGCCGGAAGCGTCCATCGGGTTGAAGCTCATGCCGCCGTAGGTCAGTGCATCCAGCGGAGCGATCTTGTCGAACACGTTGTTCATCGACGCGTACAGCTGCAGCGATTTGCTCCAGTTGTAGCGGGTCGACAGGTCCAGCGTGGTGAACGATGGCGTACGGCAAGCACCGTTAGGCGATGGCGTACCGTCGGCGAACAGCACCGCGCAAGGTGCGCCTTCGTAACGGATGTTCTTCATGTCCGAGCGGTAGTTGACGCTGCCCGATACATTCCAGTTACCCTTGTCCCAGGAGCCGATCAGGTTGATCTTGTCCTTCGGCGTGCCGGCGCAATCCGAGGTGTCACAGTTGCCGTGGGTGCCGGCAAACTGGAATACCTGGTTCTTGTCAGCGCGTACCCACGAGGCCACGTGCGACCACACCAGGTTCAGCGTGGCTTTGCCGTAGTCGCCCAGGCGCAGACGCTGTTTGACGTCCAGGTCAATCCCTTTGACTTCGGTGTAGCTCGAGTTCTGGTACGGTGCTTTGGAGATCAGCAGGGTGCCAGTGTTCGGGATCACCACGCCATTGACCACCAGGTTGTTGTCGGCGCGAACTGCGGTTGGCAGGGCTGCGGCTTCAACATACGACAGTGGGTTGATCTCGTTGGTGCGGCGGATTTTCCACGCGTCCAGCGACAGGTTGGTGTCATTCAGCGGATCCCAGACCAGGCCCAGGGTGTAGCCTTTCGACTTCTCTGGCGCCAGGTTCGGATTGCCCACTTTGACTGCGCCGATCTGGATGTTGCAATCGAGCGTGGTGGCGCCGCCTGCTGCCGGCACTTTGCCGCCTGGGCAACGTACTGGATCGACCACCGACGAGGTGCCGGTCGATTGGCTTTCCGCATTGGCTTCAGCCACGCCAGGTGCACGGAAGCCGGCGGTGTAAGTGCCGCGCAGTGCGAAGCTCTTGACCGGGGTCCATTTCGCGCCCAGTTTCGGCGTGGTCGAGTTGAAGTTGCTGTAGTGGTCGTAACGCAGCGCGCCGCTCAGTTCCACAGTTTTCAGCACTGGCGCCAGCACCTCGGCGTAGATCGCCGAAACCTTGGTGTCGCCCTTGGCGGCCACGTAGGAAATGTTGGTCGAGCCATCTTCCGAACCGGTCAGCGATGGGTTGTCCAGCTGCTCGTGGCGGTGTTCGCCGCCGATTGCCAGGCCCAGGTTACCGCCTGGCAGCGCGAACAGTTCACGCGAGGCCTTGAAGTCGACGATGTCCAGCTTGGTGGTCGAGTTCGACGACGCGTTCACGCGCATCGCTGCGTACAGCGAGGCCGGGTTCTTGTAGGCTTGCGAGCCGATGTAGTACGGGAAGTACTGGCTAGTCGGATCGCCCAGCGCGGACTTCAGCACTTTCATGTTCAGCTGGTTGGTCCACTCGATGTACAGCTTGGATTCCGAGTGGGTGAAGCCGGCATCCCAGTCCCAACCGTAGTTGCTGCCCTTGGCGCCCAGCACGATGCGGCTGAAGTCGTTGTTGGCGATGTGGTTGCTTGGGCCCAGGTCAAACATCGAGTAGCGCAGACGGGTGTCGGTGCCAAAGATGTTTTGCGGGTGCTTGCCGGACATCAGCAGATCGTTGCTGTACAGGATGATGCCGTTCGGGTTCGCGGCGGTGGCCGGGAAGGTCACGTTTGGCGTGGCCGATACTGGCGCCAGCATGAACGAGCTGTTGCGGGTCGCGTAGCCCAGTTCGGTGTACACCTGCAGGTCGGAATTGACTTGCAGGGTGCCGCGCGTGTACAGGTTCAGCGATTCAACGTTCGGTTGCAGGTCGCGGAACTGGTCTTGCGACCACAGGCAGCCGCCAGCAGCGTCTTGCTTGACGGTCTGCGAGAACTGCGAGCAGCCGCCCAGCGACACGTAGTTGCCGGTCTTCGGATCGCGCAGGGCGCCGGTTGGCGTCGCGGTCGATGCGCCCGGGGTGATGTAACCGCCCATGTACTGGGTGTTCTGGTTGTAGCCCCATGGACGGATGTCGCCGTGGCCGATCCAGCCGCGGTCCTTGCGGTCAGCGGCTGCCAGCTCGTCGGACTTCTTGTATTCGACGTTGAATACCAGGTTGTACTTGTCGTCGTCCAGGTTGCCCTTGCCCACGGTGACAGCGATATTGTTTTGTTTGTTGTCGCTGTAACGGGAGGCGCCGGTATCGGCTTTGATGGTCACGCCTTCAAAGTCCTTGCGCAGGATGATGTTGACCACGCCGGCAATTGCGTCGGCGCCGTAGGTCGAGGAAGCGCCGTCTTTCAGCACTTCGATGCGTTCCACCAGCTGCATCGGAATGGTGGACAGGTCGGTGAAGCTCTTCTGGCCATCGTCAGCACGCGCGAACGGTGCCATGCGGCGGCCGTTCAGCAATACCAGGGTGGAGGTGGCGCCCAGGCCGCGCAGCGAAATGGCGGTCGAGCCGGCTGCGAAGCCGGTGCCGAAACCGGATGGCAGCGAACCAGCGCCGTCCACGGTCAGGCTTTGCAGGAATTCCGCCACGGTGGTTTTGCCGGACTTCATCAGTTCGTCGCGGGTGATCATCTGCACCGGCGAGGCGGTTTCAGCGGATGCGCGCTTGATGCTCGAACCCGTGATTTCAACGCGCTGGATCGGGCCGGTCGGCTCGGCGTTCTGCGCGAAAGCTGGCATGGCCAGGACTGCTGCTACGGAGCCCGAGAACATCAGGCGCACGGAGCGGGATAAAACCGTTTCCATCATCATAAACAATACTCCAAGAAAGTTTTTTCTTTTCTAAAATATATACAAGTGAAATATTTAGGAAAGGCGCGCATCAAAACATTGCCGCAAGAGCACTGTCAAACGAAATCGATTACTTTGACGCGTAAAAACAACGGTTTATGTAAAAAATACATGGGTTTTTGTAAGGCGATGGTGCGCTGCAAAGTCAGGCATGCTGCGGGATGGCGTGACTGAATGCTGCGGCGCGTCACAGAATCTGCTTGACTGCACCAAAATGGGGCGCGGCATGGCATTCCTGCCAAGTAAAAAGTGCGGTATTGTGAAGGCCAGACAGGCGGCGTGAGGATGGGTATGCGGGGCGTAAAAATGGCCGCGGCAGCGGGCATGATGATGGCTGCTGCCTGGGCATGAGCTGCGGCGCCGGTAAAGACACTGCACTATATTTTGCCGGCCGCGGAAGCCAGCTTTGATCCCGCATTGGGACGGGATCTGTACACCGGCCACATCACCGAAGCGATCTTTGAAACCCTGTACACCTACGACTATCTGGCCCGCCCGGTCCAGCTGGCGCCAGAAACGGCCGCTGCCTTGCCGGAAGTCGCCGCCGATGGCAAAACCTATCTGATCCGCCTGAAGCCGGGCACGTATTTCACGCCGGATCCCGCCTTCCACGGCAAGCCGCGTGAGCTGACCGTGGCCGATTATGTCTATGCGTGGAAGCGCCTGTTCGATCCGCGCCTGGCGTCGCCGAATGCCTGGCTGCTGGAAGGGAAGGTGCTGGGTCTCGACGCGCTGGCCGAACAGGCCCGCCAGACCGGCCGCTTCAACTACGATGCGCCGGTGGCCGGGCTGGAAATCATCGATCCCTACACCTTGCGGATTCACCTGACGCGCACCGACTTCAACCTTGGCATGATACTGGCCTATGCGCCGCTGGCGGCGGTCGCGCGCGAGGTGGTGGACCTGTATGGCGACAGCAAGGGCGAAGTGGCGGGGCATCCGGTCGGCACCGGCGTGTACAAGCTGGGCCAGTGGATACGCGGCAGCCGGATTGTGCTCGAAGAGAATACTGGGCACCGCGCCGAAGTGTGGGACTTCCACGGCGACGCCGTGATCGAGCAGCAGATGAAGGGCAAGAAGATCCCGCAGATCGGCCGCATCGAGATCAGCGTGCAGATCGAGGACCAGTCGCGCTGGCTGTCTTTCACGAGCGGCGAGGCGGACCTGTTCTGGCTGGACGGCCCGCTGGCGCCGAAAGCGCTGGTCGATGGCAAGCTGCGGCCCGAGCTGGCCGAGCGCGGCATCCAGCTGTCGCGGATTGTCGATCCGGGGCTCAGCTATTACTACTGGAATATGCGTGATCCGGTCGTCGGCGGCTTCAGCAAGGAAAAGATCGCGTTGCGCCGTGCCATCGCCATGGCGCACGATGTGGACGAGGAAATCCGCCTGGTGCACAACGGCGAAGCGCAGCGTCTGACGTTTCCGATTCCGAGCGGCGTGGCGGGGCATGATCCCGAGTACCAGCCGCTGCTGCGCTACGATCCGGTGCTGGCCAACCAGCTGCTGGACCGGTATGGCTACAGGAAGGGCGCCGATGGCTGGCGCATGCAGCCGGATGGCAAGCCGCTGGTCATCAGCTACACCTCGCGCAACGAAGCCAATGGCGTGCTGATGGCCGAGCTGTGGCGCAAGACGTACCAGCGCATCGGCATCCGCATGGACAACCCGCGCATGATTTTCAGCGACATCCAGCGGGCCGAAATGCTGTGCAAGATCCAGACCCGTACCTACGAGTGGCTGGCCGATTACCCCGACGGCGACAATTTCATGCAGCTGTTTTACGGCGGGAATATCGGCCAGAACAACAACGGCTGCTACCAGGACCCGCAGTTCGACGCCTGGTACGAAGCCAGCCACGGCATGCCGCCCGGCCCGCAGCGCGATGCGCTGTACCGCAAGATGGCGCGTCAGCTGGAAGTGCAGGCGGCGGTCATGCCGGCTTTCTCGCGCTACCGGAATATGCTGGCGCAGCCGCGTGTGCTGGGGTATAAAAAGCATCCCATCCTGCATCAGGAATGGAAGTACATCGATATCAAGGACTGAGACAAGATGCTGGCCTATATAGTTCGCCGCCTGTGGCAAATGCTGCCGACCATGCTGGGCGTGGTGGTGCTGGTGTTTGTGCTGTTTAACTGGGTGGGCGGCGACCCGGCTTATATCCTGGCTGGCAAGATGGCCAATGCCGAGAGCATCGCCAACATCCGCCGCCAGCTTGGCGTCGACCAGCCTTACCATGTGCAGCTGTGGATTTTCGTCAAACAGATCGTGACCTTCGACTTTGGCGCGAGCTGGGCGACCAGCGAGCCGGTGTCCAACATCATCGCGACCCGGCTGGGACCTTCGCTGACGGTGCTGATTCCGTTGACGCTGCTGGAGACGCTGATCGGCGTTGCGCTGGCGCTGGCCGTCGCGTTTGTGCGCGGCTCGCTGACGGACCGCCTGGTGATGATGGTCTGCACGGTGGGTATGTCGGTCAGCATCCTGGTGTACATCATCGCATTTCAGTATGGGCTGGCGTATCAGCTGGGCTGGTTTCCGGTGCAGGGCTGGAGCGATCATTTTGCCGAGAACCTGCTGCGCTATTCGGCCTTGCCGGTGCTGATCGGCCTGGCGGTGTCGGTGGCGCCGACCTTGCGCCTGTTCCGCAGTTTTGTGCTGGACGAGGTAGGGCAGGATTATGTACGTACCGCGCGCGCCAAGGGCCTGGGCGAGCGGCGCGTGATGTGGGTGCACGTGCTGCGCAATGCGGCGATTCCGATTCTGACGTATGTGATGTCGAACCTGCCGGCCTTGCTGATCGGCGCGTTTTTGCTGGAGCGTTTCTTTGGCATTCCGGGCATTGGCCGCGAGGTGATCCTGGCCGTGGAGCGCAGCGACTTCCCGGTAATCAAGGCAATCACGGTGTATGTGGCGGCGGCGACCATGGTGTTTAATCTGCTGACAGATCTGCTGTATCAGGCCGTCGATCCACGGGTGAAGCTCGCATGAGGGCGCAAGGCTTGTGGGCGCTGGCCTGGCGCAGATTGCGCGCGGACCGGGTGGCGATGGTGTCGCTGGCGGTGGTGCTGGCCTTCCTGCTGATGGTGGTGCTGTCGGCCTCGGGCCTGATTGTCGCGGACTGGGAACAGGAAGTCGGGGTGAGCTATGCGCCACCGGGATTTGCCGCCACGCCGGCCGCCGGCACGACTGTCACGCCGGCCGCGCCGGCCGCGCCGCCGCAGGCCTTGCCGGACAACGTCTTCGATCCCATCGCTGACGACATCCGCGCACTGCGCGCGCAGCTGGCGGCACGGCAGGGCCATGGCGGCGCAGCAGCCGACGCGGTTGAGATGTATGGCGTCGTCGATCCGCTGGCGGACGACCTGGCGGCGTTGCGGGCGCAAGCGGGCGAGGGCCAGGGCGGTGTAGTAGCTGGCGGCGGGCGCCGCGCGACCCTGCCGTTCGGCGCCGACAAGTGGGGCCATGACATCATCAGGAAAACCATCAAGGGCGGCGAGACCTCGATTGTCGTCGGCGTGGTGGCTGCGTTGCTGGCGGTTGGCCTGGGCACCCTGTTCGGCGCGCTGTCCGGTTACTGCGGCGGCGTGGTGGATGATCTGTTCAACTGGTTCTACAGCATCTTCACCGCCATCCCGTCGGTGCTCATGATACTGGCCGTGGCGGCGGTGTTGCAGCAGAAGGGCGTGCTGACGATGGTGCTGATACTCGGCCTTACCGGCTGGACCGGTCCGTACCGGCTGATCCGCGCCGAGTACATCAAGCACAAGACGCGCGAATATGTGCTTGCCGCCGATGCCATCGGCGCCTCGCACTGGCGCAGGATGTTTGGCCACATCTTCCCCAACGTCAGCCATGTGGCGCTGGTGCAAATGTCGATCCTGGTGGTGGGCTTTATCAAGGCGGAGGTCATCCTGAGCTTCCTGGGCTTTGGCGTGCCGGTGGGCGTGGTGTCGTGGGGCAGCATGCTGAACGAAGCGCAGAATGAACTGATCCTCGGCCGCTGGTGGCAGCTGACGGCCGCCGCCATCGCCATGGCCTTGCTGGTGACGGCGTTCTCGCTGTTCACCGATGCCCTGCGCGACGCGCTCGATCCCAAGGTGAAGCAATGAACCTGCTCGAAGTCCGCCAGTTGCACGTGGCGTTCCGCCTCGACCGCAAGACCACGGCGGAAGCCGTCAAAGGCATCTCTTTTGATGTGCCGCGCAATGCCACCGTGGCGCTGGTTGGCGAATCCGGTAGCGGCAAGTCGGTCAGCTCGCTGGCGGTGATGGGGCTGCTCGACGCGGCCGCCATTGTCAGTGCGGACAGCAGCATCCGGTTCGATGGCCGCGAGCTGCTGGCGCTGAACAGCAAGCAGCGGCGCGCCCTCTGCGGCAAGGACATCGCCATGATCTTCCAGGAGCCGATGTCGTCGCTGAACCCGGTCTTCACCGTGGGCGCGCAGATTGCCGAGGTACTCATGCTGCATTTGCGCATGAGCCGCGCGCAGGCACTCCGCCGGACGCTGGAACTGCTGGACGAGGTTGGCATCCCGGATCCGGCGCTGAGGATCGCCGCTTATCCTGGCGAGCTGTCCGGCGGCCAGCAGCAGCGCGTGATGATTGCCATGGCCATCGCCTGCGAACCGCGGCTGCTGATCGCCGACGAGCCCACCACCGCGCTCGACGTCACGATACAACAGCAGATCATGGAGCTCATCGCGCGGCTGCAAAAGCGTCATGCCATGTCGGTGCTGTTCATTACGCATGACCTCGGGCTGGTAGCGCAGATTGCCGACCACGTCATCGTCATGCGCCATGGCGAGGTGCGTGAAGCCGGACCGGCGCAGCAAGTCCTCAACCAGCCCGCCGATGCCTACACGCGCGCGCTGCTGCATTGCCGGCCGACGCTGGATGCGCGCCCGCATCGCTTGCCGGTGATTGCCGACTATCAGACGGGAATTCCTGCAGAGCCGGACGGCATCGCCAGCATGGACTCTCGGGTGCGCGGGAGCGACGGCAAGCCGCTGCTGGAAGTGCGCAACCTCAGCAAGAGCTTCTATCTGCGCGAAGGCTGGTTCGGCCAGCGCGAAGTCAAGGCCGTCAAGGATGTCTCCTTCACGCTGGCGCGCGGCCAGACGCTGGGCGTGGTGGGTGAATCCGGCTCGGGCAAGACCACGGTCGGCCTGACGCTGTTGCGGCTGCATCAGGCCAGTGGCGGCAGCGCCATGTTCGACGGCCGCGACCTGCTCAGAATGTCCGCGCGCGAATTCCAGGCCTACAAGCGGCGCATCCAGATCATCTTCCAGAACCCGTATGCGTCGCTTAACCCGCGCTTCACGGTGGGCGACATTTTGCTGGAACCGCTGCGCATTCACCGCATCGGCGCCGACAACCGCGCGCGCGCAGCCATCGCCCATGCGCTGCTGGACAAGGTGGGATTGTCCGCATCGGCGTACACCCGCTACCCGCATGAGTTCTCCGGCGGCCAGCGGCAGCGCATTGCCATCGCGCGCTGCCTGACCCTGCAGCCGGAAATTCTGGTGTGCGACGAATCGGTTTCCGCGCTCGACGTGTCGGTGCAGGCGCAGGTGCTCAATCTTTTGCGGGATTTACAGGATGAGCTGGGCCTGTCATACATCTTCATCTCGCACGACCTGTCGGTGGTGAAATACATGGCCGACCAGGTCATGGTGATGCGCCAGGGCGCGGTGGTGGAACTGGCCGATGCAGACGCGCTGTACCGCAACCCGCAACAGCCCTACACGCGGGCGCTGCTGGCGGCGATCCCCGGCCACGGTTAAGCGATTTTTAAGTTAAGATATCCGTATGGCGAATTTAATCCTCCTGCTGCAAGAATATGGCGTCCTGATCGTGTTCGGGGTGGTGCTGGTCGAGCAGATCGGCTTGCCGATTCCTGCCTTCCCGATCCTGATTGTGGCGGGCGCCATGTCGATCGACGGCGACACCCATTGGCCGGCCGTGCTGGCCGTCAGCATGATCGCTTGTCTCATCAGCGACTATTTCTGGTTCCGCGCCGGTCAGTATTACGGCAAGCGCATCCTCAAGCTGCTGTGCAAGATTTCGCTGTCGCCCGATTACTGCGTGAGCCAGACCGAAGACAACTTCAACCGCTGGGGACCGAAAGCGCTCATCGTCGCCAAGTTCATCCCGGGCTTTAACACCATTGCACCGCCGCTGGCCGGCGCCATGGGCACGCGTGGCGGCACCTTCCTTGGTTTTAGTTTGCTGGGCGGCTTGCTGTGGAGCGGCGCCGGCATCGCGCTGGGCGCCTTCTTCCACACCAGCGTCGACCAGCTGCTCGACATCCTGAGCACCATGGGAACCACCGCGCTGATCGTGCTGGGCGTGCTGCTGGCCCTGTTCGTTGCGTTTAAATATGTGGAGCGCAAACGCTTCCGCCAGTCGGTGGAAATCGAGCGCATCACGATCGATGACTTCAGGCAGCTGCTGGAGCAGGGCACGGAGCCCATCCTGATCGACGCCCGCAGCGCTACCGCGCAAATGCTGGACCCGGCCGTGCCTGGCGCGTTGCTGTTCAATGGCGGCGAGCTTAATCCGGATGCCCTGGGGCTGGACAAGGGCCGCCACATTATTGTGTACTGCAGCTGCCCGAACGATGTGACCGCCGCCCATGTGGCCAAGGGACTCATCAGCCAAGGCTACCATCGCGCGCGGCCGCTGCATGGCGGGCTGGACGCCTGGAACGCCGCCTTCCGCGCACCGCGCGACACGCTGGCCGAAGACAACACCGCTTCCGCATAAAACAGAGTGCGCCGCCTATCCGCGGCGCTTTTTTTACGGTATGTTGGAATCGATTCCAATTGGCTTGTGGTAGTCATACTACGGAAAAAATATCTCTGAATGCAAAGTTATGTAGCAAACTGTACTAAAACTACAAACATCTCTTGCTTGTGATAGCAAAAATACTTTAAGCTTAAGTTTCAACTCATTTCGATCCATCATGACTGCTCAATCCGTACAAACGCCTCCCTCCCTGACCACGGTTTTTCCTGGTGGCCCGCGTCTGCTGGCGGATATCGGCGGCACGAATGCGCGCTTTGCGCTGGAAACCGCTCCGGGCAGGATTGAGGCGATCGAAGTGCTGGCGTGTGCCGCCTACCCAACCTTGGCCGCCGCCCTGGTTGCGTATCTGGCCTCGCCAACCGTAGCCCAGGCCGGCGTCACCGGCATCCGGAATGGCGCGATTGCGATTGCCAATCCGGTCACCGGCGACATGGTGCGCATGACGAACCACCACTGGGCATTCTCGATTGAGGCGCTGCGCCGCGAAGTTAACTTTGACACCCTGGTGGTGGTCAATGACTTCACCGCGCTGGCCAGCTCGTTGCCGCAGTTGTCGGCAACGCAAAAACATCAGGTCGGTGGCGGCGCCGGCGTGCCGGGCACGCCGCTGGGCCTGATCGGCGCCGGCACGGGTCTGGGCGTTTCGGGCCTGATTCCGGGCAAGGACGGCTGGACTGCGCTGCTGAGTGAGGGCGGTCACGTGACTTTCTCGCCCGCCAATCCGACCGAAGTCGCCATCCTGCAATATGCCTGGAAAGAATTCGAGCATGTGTCGGCGGAGCGTCTGATGTCCGGCGCTGGTATCGAACTGATCTACCGCGCGCTGGCCGACCATGGCGACCTGCCGGCGGGAAAACTCAGCGCCGCCGACATCTCGCGCCGCGCCCTGGCGGGCGAGTGCTCGCTGTGCGACGAGGTGATCGAAGCCTTCTGTTGCATGCTGGGCACGATTGCCGGCAACATCGCCGTTACGCTGGGCGCGCAGGGCGGCATCTATATTGGCGGCGGCATCGTGCCCAAACTGGGCGAACGCTTCGACCGTTCCGGCTTCCGCGCCCGCTTTGAAGCCAAGGGCCGTTTCAATAAATACCTGGCGGCGGTACCGACATGGGTCATCACGGCGGAATACCCGGCGTTCGTTGGTGTTTCGGCAATCTTGTCGGAAAGACTTGCCTCTGTGTAAGCTCAATTACATTTCGATGCGGTCGAAATGCGCGTTTCGGCGTTTTATCAGGTACAATTCGCGTTGTTGTATGAAACGTCTGGCTTCCTGCCCACGTTTCACGTAGAAAGCAACGGTTAAGGCCGTTGCCGGCATGTCCCTCTCTCCCGCCGGGTACGCATAGGCCTTGGCGTCGGAAAAGCAGCTTCAGCGAGTCCTCCCGCCAGCCTCACTGAATGTGATTGATTTCTTTCGATTTTGCTTATGGATAATCTTGAGGCTAAAAAAGTCCTCGAAACCGCCTTGCTATGCGCTCGTGAGCCGTTATCGATCCACAGTCTGAAAAAGCTGTTTGTCGAACTGGACGACCAGGACCGGCCGCGCGGCCCCGGCATAGGCGCCGATACGATCAAGGAATTGCTGGAAGCATTGCGGTCCGACTGGGCTGGCAAGGGTGTGGAAGTCATCAGCCTGTCGACCGGCTGGCGCTTTCAGAGCCGCCCCGAGATGAAGTTGTATCTCGACCGCCTGAATCCGGAAAAACCACCCAGGTATTCGCGGGCGACGCTGGAAACGCTGGCCATTATTGCCTATCGCCAGCCCGTTACCCGGGGTGATATTGAAGAAATACGCGGCGTTGCCGTGAATTCGCAGACGATCAAGATGCTGGAAGACCGTGGCTGGGTAGATGCCATCGGCTATCGGGATGTCGTCGGGCGCCCGGCTTTGCTGGGAACCACCAAGCAGTTTTTGGATGATCTGGGCTTGAATTCGCTGTCCCAGCTGCCGCCTTTGCAGCAAATCAGTGATGGGCAAAACGCCATGGAAACACTGGAGGCGGCCCTGCAAGAGAATTTTGAAAAAGCGGCGCAAGAAAGCGCTGTGCCAGAACCCGGCCCTGCGCCAGATTTAACGGTTGACGCTGAGCACAACCAAGAAACGAATAATGAACAATCCTAATACCTCTGAGACAGTCAACGACGCGGCAGCGGCCGAAGTTGTCGCCAAGCCTAAACGTCGCACCAAAGCGCAAATCGAAGCGGACAAGGCGGCTGCTGCCGCCGCAGGCGAGGCGCCTGCCGTCAAGCCTAAGCGCAAGACCAAGGCGGAAGCCGACGCCGCCGCAGATGCGCCGGCGCCAGTGAAGACGCCGCGCGCCAAGAAGGCCGATGCCGCCGAAGCCGTTGCTGACGGTGCGGAGCCGGCTGCCAAGCCAGTCAAGCCGCGCGCCAAAAAAGCTGCTCCGGTCGCCGAGACCGCTGTCGCTGCTGAAGCGCCAGCGTCCGCCGCACCGGTGGGCGAGGCATCTGCGGCGCCAGCCGAAGCGGGCGAGCGCGCCGAGCGCCAGCGCCCACGTGGTCCGCGCCAGATGCGCGCCCAGCGCGCGCTGCGTGAAGCATCGATGCCGCCCCGTGTGGAGCCGGTCGTTGCAGAAGGTGTGATATCGGAAGAGGGTGCTCCGGCAGCTGCGCCGCAGGAGGCCAAGCCGCGCCAGGAGCGCGCCGAGCGTCCTAATAATAACCAGCGCAATGGCAAGCGTGGCAAGAATGGCAAGCCGCGTAACGGCCAGCAGGCTGGTGGCGCCAAAGGCAATGATGCGGACGCTGCATTCTCTTACGTCACGTCGGACGCGTTTGACAGCGATGAGGGCAAGTCCCGCCATCAGCAAAAAACCGTGCGCCGCGACCTGACGGCGGAAGACGATGCGCCTAAGCTGCACAAAATCCTGGCAGAATCCGGTCTGGGTTCGCGCCGCGATATGGAAGAGCTGATCCTGGCTGGCCGCGTGTCGGTCAACGGCGAGCCGGCCCATACCGGCCAGCGCATCCTGCCGACTGATGCAGTGCGTATCAACGGCAAGTTGATTCAGCGCCGTGTCAGCAAAAAGCCGCCACGCGTGCTGATTTACCACAAGCCAGCTGGCGAAATCGTCTCGATGGATGATCCGGATGGCCGTCCATCGGTGTTTGAGCGCCTGCCGACCATGAAGGCCGGCAAATGGCTGGCCGTTGGCCGCCTGGACTTCAACACCGAAGGCCTGCTGCTGTTCACTACGTCTGGTGACCTGGCCAACCGCCTGATGCACCCGCGCTACGGCATCGACCGTGAGTACGCCGTGCGTACGCTGGGCGAGCTGGAAGAGGGCATGCGCCAGAAGCTGCTGGCCGGCGTTGAGCTGGAAGACGGCATGGCGCAGTTCTCGAAAATCGCCGACGGCGGTGGCGAGGGTATTAACAAATGGTACCGCGTAATCATCGGCGAAGGCCGTAACCGCGAGGTGCGCCGCATGTTCGAGGCGATCGGTCTGACCGTGTCGCGCCTGATCCGTACCCGCTACGGCGCCATGACCCTGCCAAGCAGCCTGAAACGCGGCCGCTGGGAAGAGATGGAAGAAAACGCCGTGCGCGCGCTGATGGCGGCCTATAGCATCGAGAAAAAAGTCGCTCAGCCTGCGGCCGGCAAGACTCCGCAGCAAGCCAAGCCAGCCCAGAACAAAGGGCCGGAAAAGCGTCAGCGTAACGGCAGCAATCGCGACCAGCAAGCCGAGCGCGGCAATCGCCGCGAAGAGCGCGACTACTACGATGATGACGAGGACGATGAAAACGAGCCTAACTTCAATCGTGCCGATCTGAGCAACGCCAACGCGCTGCCATTCGCCAAACCTGCGCGCGGCAACGGCCGTGGTCAGGGACAGGGCGGTTTTGGTGGCAATGGCGGCAACGCTGGTGGCAATGGCAACCGCGGCGGCAAGGGTCGTGGTCAAGGCCAGGGCCAAGGCGGTCAGGGCGGCCAGGCATCCGGTCGTCCGGGTGGTCGCCCGCAAGGCATTGGTGCTTACGCCGGCGGTCGTCCGCTGGGCGAGGCGCCAGCTCCGCGCGCGCAAGGTCAGGGCAACCGCAGTCAGGGTGGTCAGGGGCAAGGGCAGGGCCAGGGCCAGGGCCAGGGACGCGGTCAGCAATCCAAGGGACCAAGCCGTGGTCCGCGCCAGCCAGATCCGTTGCAAACCACGTTTGGTTTCGGTGCGACTGGCGGTCAGCCACGCCGTGGCCAGCCGCCGCGTGGTGGTGCCGTAGACCACGGTATGCCGCGCCGCCGCAAGGGCTAAAACACGCTCTTCGCCTTGTTGTTTGCCTGCCATGTCGCCCGTGCGGCATTGCAGCGCAAACCATATAAGGTTATAATATCCAGCCTAGTAGAGGTTCTGCACAGGTTAATCCCGATGCAGCCTTTCATCTGGCTAGGTGTTTTAAGAAGATGGGCAGATGCCCATTTTTTTTTTGTTGAACCGTTTTAAACGGCTTGTTGTGCACCACATTAACAGGCCTTGAACTGGAGAATTTTCTTGCAGCTGCCGGAATTAATTGAAAAGACCGTCGCCGGTCTGGGCTATGAGCTGGTTGATGTCGAACGGGCCGAGCGTGGACTGCTGCGCGTGTTTATCGATTTCAGCGCAGAAGATGCCGAAGAAAAAGGTCCGATTACCGTGGAGGATTGTGCCACGGTGAGCCATCAGCTGTCGCACTTGTTGACGGTTGAGAACATTCCCTATGAGCGTCTTGAAATCTCGTCGCCAGGGCTGGACCGTCCGCTGCGCAAGCTGTCGGATTTTGCACGTTTTGCCGGTTGCGAAGTAGTGATTAAACTGCGCGCAGCCATGCCGGGTACGAACAACCGGAAATCGTTCACGGGCGTCCTGCTGGCGCCTGAAGGCGAAAATTTGTCGTTGGAATTTGAAAGCAATGAAGGTCCGGCGCAGTTGGATTTCACACTCGCCGATGTGGATAAGGCACGCTTGGTGCCGCAGGTGGATTTTAAGGGACGCAAAGCATGAGTCGCGAAGTTTTGTTATTGGTAGACGCGCTGGCGCGTGAAAAGAACGTCGATAAAGATGTGGTTTTCGGTGCACTGGAGTTCGCGTTGGCGCAAGCCACGAAGAAACGTTATGAGGGTGAAGTAGACATCCGCGTTTCGATCGACCGCGAGTCGGGTGAGTTCGAATCCTTCCGTCGCTGGCACGTGGTGCCTGACGAAGCCGGCCTGCAACTGCCAGACCAGGAAATCCTGCACTTCGAAGCCAAGGAACAGATTGCCGACATCGAAGTGGACGACCACATCGAAGAGCCGATCGAGTCCGTGGAATTCGGCCGCCGCTTTGCCCAGGACACCAAGCAGGTCGTGCTGCAGCGCGTACGTGACGCCGAGCGCGAACAGATCCTGGCCGACTTCCTGGAACGCGGCGACTCGCTGGTCACCGGCACCATCAAGCGCATGGAGCGCGGCGATGCCATCGTTGAATCCGGCAAGATCGAAGCCCGTCTGCCACGCGACCAGATGATCCCGAAAGAGAATCTGCGTATCGGCGACCGCGTACGTGCCTACATCCTGCGCGTCGACCGCAATATGCGCGGCCCGCAAGTGATCCTGTCGCGCACCGCGCCAGAATTCATCATGAAGCTGTTCGAACTGGAAGTGCCAGAGATCGAGCAAGGCATGCTGGAAATTAAATCGGCGGCCCGCGACGCTGGCGTGCGTGCCAAGATCGCCGTGTTCACCGCTGACAAGCGTATCGATCCGATCGGTACCTGCGTGGGCATGCGCGGTTCGCGCGTGCAGGCAGTCACCGGTGAGCTGGGTGGCGAGCGTGTCGACATCGTCCTGTGGTCGGAAGATCCGGCGCAGTTCGTGATCGGCGCACTGGCCCCGGCCAACGTGTCCTCGATCGTCGTCGACGAAGAGAAGCACGCGATGGACGTGGTGGTGGACGAAGAGAATCTGGCCATCGCCATCGGCCGCTCGGGCCAGAACGTACGCCTGGCGTCCGATCTGACCGGCTGGAAAATCAACATCATGACGGCCGAGGAATCGGCCGACAAGGCAGCCCAGGAAACCGCCGCGATTCGCGCGCTGTTCATGGAAAAACTGGACGTCGACCAGGAAGTGGCCGACATCCTGGTGGAAGAAGGCTTTGCCAGCCTGGAAGAAATCGCTTACGTGCCGATCTCCGAAATGCTGGAAATCGAATCGTTTGACGAAGATACCGTCAACGAACTGCGCACCCGCGCCCGTGACGCCCTGGTCACCGAAGCCATCGCTTCGGAAGAAGGCCTGGAAGGCATGGACGAGGCGCTGGTCGGTCTGGAAGGCATGGACCGCATCACCGCCGGCAAGCTGGGCCTGGCTGGTATCAAAACAGTAGAAGCGTTTGCCGGCCTGGCTTACGACGAATTTGGCGCCATCCTGGCGTTGTCGTCGGACCGCGCACGCGCACTGATTACGAGTGAATTTGAAGATGTGACCGACGATGAGATGAAGTTGGTTGACGCGAAATATGACGACCGCGCCAAAGGCTTGCAAGCCAAGGCCTGGAGTCTGGCTGAATCCGCAAAGGCTTAATTTGAGTATCTTTATCATCTCCGCGACACATAGAAAAGAGGACTGAATGGCGAGTAACAACGTAGCCCAATTTGCCACCGAACTGAAGATGCCTGCAGATTTGCTGCTGACGCAGCTGCGTTCTGCCGGCGTCGAGAAAAGTTCGGCGTCAGATCCATTGTCGAAAGAGGATAAGGATAAGCTGCTCGAACACCTGCGCCGCACCCACGGCGCCGGTGAGCCGACTGAAAAGAAAAAGATCACGCTGACCCGCAAGGAAACCACCGAGATCAAACAGGCGGACGCCAATGGCAAAGCCCGCACCATCCAGGTGGCGGTCAAGAAAACGCGCACCTTCGTCCAGCGCGACGAACCGCTGACGACCACCGCTGCCGCCCCGGCCGCGCCGGTGATCGACGCGGCTGAAACCGCACGCCGCGAGGAAGAAGCCCGCAAGCAAGCGGAGCTGATCGCGCGTCAGGAAGCCGAACTGCGCGAGAAGCAAGAGCGTCTGGCCAAGCTGGAAGCCGACAAGGCAGCCCAGGCCAAGGCGACTGCCGAAGCAGAAGCTGCTGCCAAGAAGGAAGCCGAAGACGAAGCCAAGAAAGCTGCTGCCGCCAAGGCCGCTGCTGCCTCGGCGCCGGCTGCGCCTGCGGTCGATACCGCGGCGGAAGAAGCCAAGCAAAAAGCTGCTGCGGAAGAAGCCAAGAAGAAGGCTGCTGCAGTGGCCAAGGAAGCTGCTGAACAAGCTGCTGCCACCGAGCGCGCACGCCAGGCGGTAGCCGATGAAGTCGCCCAGATCAAGGCCATGATGAATGCGCCGCGCCGCGCCATCAAGGCACCGGAGCCGGCACCGGCACCGGTCAAGCCGAAAGTTGCTGAAGGCACGCTGCACAAGCCGGCGACCGCCGCCAATGCAGCCAAGCCCGGCGAGAAAAAAGACGACAAGAAACCAGCGGTTGCTGGCGACAAGAAATCGATCAAGTCGGCGAATGTGTCGTCGACCTGGCAGGACGACGCCAAGAAACGTGGCGCACCAGGTGGTGGCAAGGGCCGTGGCGGCAACGCTGGCGCTGGCGCCAGCACGGGCCGCGACAGCTGGCGCGGTGGCAAGGGTGGCCGTCGCCATCATCAGTCGGACGACCGCGAAAGCAACTTCCAGGCGCCAACCGAAGCCATCGTCAAGGATGTACACGTTCCTGAAACCATTACCGTGGCCGAACTGGCGCACAAGATGTCCGTCAAGGCATCCGAGGTCATCAAGCAGCTCATGAAGCTGGGCCAGATGTGCACCATCAACCAGGTGCTGGACCAGGAAACCGCGATGATCGTGGTGGAAGAAATGGGCCACAAAGCCCACGCTGCCGAGGAAGACGATCCGGAAGCAATCCTGGCCGACCAGGGCGAGCACGCGCACTTCGAGTCCGTCTCGCGCGCACCGGTGGTGACCGTCATGGGTCACGTTGACCACGGTAAAACCTCGCTGCTGGATTACATCCGCCGTGCCAAAGTGGCGTCGGGTGAAGCCGGTGGCATTACCCAGCACATTGGCGCCTATCACGTGGAGACCCCGCGCGGCATCGTCACCTTCCTGGATACGCCAGGTCACGAAGCCTTTACGGCCATGCGTGCCCGCGGTGCGAAAGCCACCGACATCGTGATTCTGGTGGTGGCAGCGGACGACGGCGTGATGCCGCAAACCAAAGAAGCGATCGCTCACGCGAAAGCGGCTGGCGTGCCTCTGGTGGTGGCGATCAACAAGATCGACAAACCGGGCGGCAACGTCGACCGCGTCACGCAGGAGCTGGTTGCCGAGAGCGTGGTGCCGGAAGAATACGGTGGCGAATCGCCATTCGTGCCGGTATCGGCCAAGACCGGTGAAGGTATCGACAACCTGCTGGAGCAAGTGCTGCTGCAAGCTGAGGTGCTGGAACTGAAAGCCCCGATCGATTCGCCGGCCCGTGGCCTGGTGGTTGAGGGCCGTCTGGATAAAGGTAAGGGTCCGGTCGCAACCGTGCTGGTGCAATCCGGTACGCTGAAGCGCGGCGACGTGATCCTGGCAGGTTCTTCGTATGGCCGGGTGCGTGCAATGCTGGACGAGAACGGCAAGCCGATTACCCAGGCTGGTCCATCGATTCCGGTCGAAATCCAGGGTCTGACCGAAGTGCCGCAAGCTGGTGAAGAAGTCATGGTCATGGCGGACGAGCGTAAAGCCCGTGAGATTGGCCTGTTCCGTCAAGGTAAGTTCCGCGACGTCAAACTGGCGAAACAGCAGGCCGCGAAACTGGAAAACATGTTCGACCAGATGGCCGAAGGCGAAGTGAAAAACCTGCCGCTGATCATCAAGACCGACGTGCAAGGTTCGCAAGAAGCGCTGGTGGGCTCGCTGCAGAAACTGTCGACCTCGGAAGTACGCGTACAGATCGTGCACGCCGCAGTCGGTGGCATCACCGAGTCGGACGTCAATCTGGCGGTGGCCTCGAAAGCGGTCATCATCGGCTTCAACGCCCGTGCTGATGCCCAGGCGCGCAAGCTGGCCGAGTCGAACGGCGTGGACATCCGCTACTACAACATCATTTACGATGCGATCGACGAGATCAAGTCGGCGCTGTCGGGCATGCTGGCACCGGAAAAACGCGAAACCGTTACCGGCCAGGTCGAAGTACGCCAGGTCATCCTGGTCTCCAAAGTCGGCGCAGTGGCCGGCTGCCTGGTGACCGATGGTGTGGTCAAGCGTTCGTCGTCGGTGCGCCTGCTGCGCAACAACATCGTGGTGTGGACTGGCGAGATCGACTCGCTCAAACGCTTCAAGGACGACGCCAAGGAAGTCCGCGCCGGCCTGGAGTGCGGCCTGTCGCTGAAGAACTACAACGACATCCAGGTGGGCGACTCCCTGGAAGTGTTCGAAGTCCAGGAAATCGCGCGTACCCTGTAATTTCGGGGGGGCAAAGCAGTATCTGGTAAAGTGGACGGGCCCTCCCGTCCACTTGCCGTTTATGGAATCATCATGGCAAAACATAGCAAAAACATCCCACAGCGCGGCCTGCGCGTGGCTGATCAGATCCAGAAGGACCTGTCCGAACTGATCGCCTTTGAACTCAAAGATCCGCGCGTCGGCATGATTACGCTGGCAGAAGTGCAACTGACGCCGGACTACGCCCACGCCAAAATCTACTTCACCATGCTGAAGGACGATGCGGAAACCGTGAAGAACACCTTGGCCGGCCTCAACGCCGCCGCGGGCTATCTGCGCAACCAGCTGGGCAAGCGTCTGCACATTCACACGCTGCCGCAGCTGCACTTTGTGCATGACACCTCGGCCGCGCGCGGCATGGCGATGTCGGCACTGATCGACCAGGCCAACAGCACCCGCTCACTGGATGACGGCGTCGACGACGGCGAAGCGTAATGAATCAGGCCCGTGTAAAACGTGTCCGCGACCTCGTGGACGGCGTGCTGCTGCTCGACAAACCGGTGGGTCTGTCCAGCAATGACGCGCTGATCAAGGCCAAGCGCATCCTCAACGCCAAGAAGGCGGGCCATACCGGCACGCTCGATCCATTTGCCACCGGCCTGCTGCCGCTGTGCTTTGGCGAAGCCACCAAGTTCTCGCAGGACTTGCTGGAGGCGGACAAGAGCTACGACACCACCGTCCATCTGGGGCAGACCACCGATACCGGCGACACCGAAGGCCAGGTGCTGGAAACGCGCGAGGTCCATGTCACGCTGGCGCAGATTGAAGCTGTGCTGGCGCAATTCCGCGGCCCGATCAAGCAGGTGCCGCCGATGTACTCGGCGCTCAAGCGCGACGGCAAGCCCTTGTATGAATACGCGCGCGAAGGCATCACGCTCGAGCGCGAGGCACGCGATGTGGTGATTCACAAGCTGGAACTGATTTCCTACGAAGCGCCGTTCCTGAAACTGTCGGTCACCTGCAGCAAGGGGACGTATATCCGCGTGCTCGGCGAAGATATCGGCGCCGCGCTCGGCTGCGGTGCACACCTGAACGCACTGCGCCGCACGCAGGTAGGCGAACTCACCACGGACCGCATGATTACGCTGGACGATCTGGCCGCGCACGCAGCGCCGCTGGACCTGTTGTCGCCGGTGGATGCCTTGCTGTCGAGCTTCCCTTCGCTGCAGCTGAATGCCGATCTGGCCAAGCGTTTCCTGAATGGCCAGCGCCTGCCGCTGGGCAAGGAACCGTCGATCACGGTGCCGCAGTATCAGGGCAGGGTGCGGGTCTATCTGGACGACAAGCTGCTGGGTACCGCCATCCTTGGCGAATACAGTATTCTCGCGCCAGAACGTTTAATCGCATTTACGCCGCAATAAAGCGATAAAGTTGCAACGCAACATGCTATACTAGAAGGCTTCGCGTACCTCGCGTACCCACTCGCAGTTTTTCCGCACATATACAACCATGTCTAATACTAAACGCGCAATTCGCAATATTGCAATCATCGCCCACGTTGACCACGGTAAAACCACCCTGGTTGACCAGCTGCTGCGCCAGTCTGGCACTTTCCGTGAGAACCAGGCTGTCGACACCCGAGTCATGGACTCGAACGATCTGGAAAAAGAACGTGGCATCACGATTCTGTCCAAGAACTGCGCGGTTGAGTACGAAGGCACCCACATCAACATCGTTGACACCCCAGGCCACGCTGACTTCGGCGGTGAAGTGGAGCGTGTGCTGTCGATGGTGGACTCGGTTCTGCTGCTGGTGGATGCCCAGGAAGGCCCAATGCCACAGACCCGTTTCGTGACCCGCAAGGCACTGGCCCTGGGCCTGAAGCCGATCGTGGTGGTCAACAAGGTGGACCGTCCAGGCGCGCGCGCTGACTGGGCCATCAACCAGACCTTCGAACTGTTCGACAAACTGGGCGCTACCGACGAGCAGCTGGACTTCCCGATCGTCTACGCATCGGGTCTGAACGGCTACGCCGGCCTGACCGAAGACGTGCGCTCGGGCGACATGAAGCCACTGTTCGACGCCATCCTGGAACACGTGCCAGTCCGTGACGACAATCCAGACGGTCCGCTGCAAATGCAAATCACCTCGCTGGACTATTCGTCGTACGTGGGCAAGATCGGCATTGGCCGTATCAACCGCGGCCGCGTCAAAACCGGCCAGGACGTGATCGTTCTGAACGGTCCAGGCGCCACCCCGATCAAAGGCCGTATCAACCAGGTGCTGAACTTCAAAGGCCTGGAGCGCGTGCTGGTCGACGACGCAGTCGCCGGCGACATCGTGCTGATCAACGGTATCGAAGAAATCGGCATCGGTTCGACCGTTTGCGCACCGGACACCCCGGACGCGCTGCCTATGCTGACCGTTGACGAGCCGACCCTGACCATGAACTTCATGGTCAACAACTCGCCACTGGCTGGCCGCGAAGGCAAGTTCGTGACCTCGCGCCAGCTGCGCGACCGTCTGGACAAAGAACTCAAGGCCAACGTTGCTCTGCGCGTTGCACCGACCGAAGACGACACCACGTTCGAAGTATCGGGCCGTGGCGAGCTGCACCTGACCATCCTGATCGAAAACATGCGTCGTGAAGGTTTCGAGCTGGCCGTATCGCGTCCACGCGTCGTGTTCAAAATGGTCGATGGCGTACGCCACGAGCCGTTTGAGCAACTGTCGGTCGACGTTGAAGAAGCCAACCAGGGCGGCGTCATGGAAGAACTGGGCCGTCGTCGTGGCGACCTGCAAAACATGGAATCGGACGGCAAAGGCCGTGTGCGTCTGGAATACCGTATTCCAGCACGTGGCCTGATCGGCTTCCAGGGCGAATTCATGACCCTGACCCGTGGTACCGGCCTGATGTCGCACGTGTTTGACGCGTACGCACCAGTCGACAATAGCAAAGGCGAACTGGGCGGCCGTCGTAACGGCGTGCTGATTTCGCAAGACGACGGCGCTGCTGTTGCTTACGCCATCTGGAAACTGCAAGACCGCGGCCGTATGTTCGTGGTCCACAACGACCCAGTGTACGAAGGCATGATCATCGGTATCCACTCGCGTGACAACGATCTGGTGGTCAACCCGATCAAGGGCAAGCAGCTGACCAACGTGCGTTCGTCGGGTACCGACGAAGCCGTACGCCTGGTACCGCCGATCCAGATGTCGCTGGAATACGCAGTCGAATTCATCGACGACGACGAACTGGTGGAAATCACCCCGAAATCGATCCGTCTGCGCAAGCGTCACCTGAAAGAGCATGAGCGTAAAAAAGCTTCGCGCGAAGCGTAAGCGCTCAACCCGCACTGCCCTCCGCTGCGGGGTTTGACCCCGTACGGGGTCAAACCCCTCTCACGGTGGAGGGGTAAAACAGCCGCCTACGGGCGGCTTTTTCATTTGCCTTTTCGCTCTTACTGGGGTACTTTTGTGCGTGGCAGCAAAAACGCAACGGAGGATCATGGTGAGCGATGACAAGAGCAACCCCTGGCTGAACTGGCCGGGTAATCCCTTCAACCTGGTACAGCAGGCCAGCGACTATTGGATCGACGCTGCCCAGCGCTCGGTCCTGTTCATGGAAGTGCTGCGCGAGCGCGGCGACGAGCGCAATCACCGCGCCGAGCAGACCGCGCCGCACGTACTCAGTTTCAAATTTGAGGTCGTGATGGATGGCCGCCATCTTGAGCGCCCTGTCAATTACGGCCTGCTGCACATCTTGCAGCCCGACGGCATCACCCCCGATCCCAGCAAACGTCCCTTCATCGTGTTCGACCCGCGCGCCGGCCATGGCCCCGGCATCGGCGGCATGAAGCACGACAGCGAAATTGGCGTGGTCCTCAAGGCTGGCCATCCCTGCTATTTCGTCGGCTTCACGCCGCACCCGGTACCAGGCCAGACGATTGAAGACGTGTGCCGCGCCGAAGCGCGATTCATTGCCAAGGTCGCTGAACTGCATCCGGAGGCGGATGGCAAACCTGCATTGATCGGCAATTGCCAGGCCGGCTGGCAGATCATGATGACCAGCGCCTTGAATCCCGACCTGGTCGGCCCGCTGGTGCTGGCCGGTGCGCCGCTGTCCTACTGGGCTGGCGTGCGCGGCAAGAATCCGCTGCGTTATCTGGGCGGGGCGCTGGGCGGCACGTGGATGACGGCGCTCGCAGGCGACCTGGGGAACGGCATTTTCGACGGCGCACAGCTGGTCGAGAACTTTGAGAAGATGAATCCGTCCAATACCCTGTGGAGCAAAAACTACCACGTCTATTCCAAGATCGACACCGAAGCGCAGCGCTTCCTCGACTTTGAAAAATGGTGGGGCAATCCGGTGCTGCTGAATGCCGGCGAGATGCAATACATCGCCGACTCGCTGTTCGTCGGCAACCGCCTCAGCGATGCCGCGCTGCTCGACAGCGATGGTCACCGCATCGACCTGCGCAACATCAAGTCGCCGATCGTGGTGTTCTGCTCATGGGGCGATGACATTACGCCGCCGCAGCAGGCGCTGGGCTGGGTGCTGGATCTGTACGAGGACGACGCCGCGCTGGTGGCAGGTGGCCAGACCATCATCTACTCCATGCACCAGAGCATCGGCCACCTGGGCATCTTTGTGTCGGCCTCGGTGGCCAACAAGGAGCACGAGGAATTCACGGCCGCGATGGACATGATCGACATCATGCCGCCAGGCTTGTACGAAGCCGTCTTCCTCGACAAGGACGAGGAAATGCTGCAGGCGGAAATCGCTGCGGGCGACCTGGCCGCTGGCGACTATGTGATGCGTTTCGAGCGCCGCAATCTGGAGGCGCTGCGCGCGCTGGGCGGCAACGACGTGGCGGACGAACGCCGCTTCGCCACGGTGGCGCGCGTCTCGGAAATCAACAAGGGCCTGTACCAGACTTTTGCCAGTCCGATCGTGAAAAGCCTGGTCACGGAAGCGACGGCCGAACGCCTGCGCGAAGCCCATCCGCTGCGCATGCGCTACACCATGTTCTCCAGCAAAAATCCGCTGCTGAACAAGATACCGGAACTGGCCGAGAAGGTCCGCGCCGAGCGCCGTCCTGTGGCGCAGGACAATATCTTCCTGCAGATGCAGGAAGCGTGGTCGAAGCAGATCGTTGATGCGCTGGACCGCTACAAGGACATCCGCGACCAGGCCACCGAAAACATATTCCTGGGCGTCTACGGTTCGCCGGTGCTGCAGGCGCTGGTCGGCTTGAATACGGACGGCGGCAAGCCGCGCCGCATCGGCCGCGACATCGCGCGCGAAGCCGCGATTACCGCCAACCGCGCGGCGCTGGCCTTGCGCACGAAAGAGGGCGGCCTCACCGAGGGCATCATCCGCGCCTTGCTGTACATCTTCCGCAGCCCGGAAATGAGCGCGGCCGACGAGCGCGCGTTCGCCGCCATGCGCCAGTTGCGCCTGCGTACCTCGGATGACAAGGTGATGAGCGTGACGCTGCTGAAGAAGATCCTGCGCGAGCAGTATCTGATGCTGCAGGTGGATGAAGAAGCTGCTGTCAACGATCTGCCGCTGCTGCTGCCGGAAGAGCCGGAAGCACGTCAGGAAGCGCTGGGCATCGTGCGCCAGGTGGCCGGTGCCACCGGCACGCTGACCGGTGAGGCGGCGACGCGGCTGGAGCGCATCGCTACCATCTTTGGTCCAGCCACGCCGAAGCTGGCGGTAGTGCGCAAGAAGAAGGGCGACCCGACGGCCGCTTAATTCAGTGCCTTGCGCATGAAGACGCTGTGCGGATCGTCCGGGTAATCGCCGTACGGTCCGCAGCGTTCAAAGCCATGACGTTCATACAGGGCCAGCGCTTCCGGCTGTTCTGGTCCGGTCTCCAGCACCATCTGCGGACAACCCGCACTACGTGCAGCCTGCTCCAGCGCTCCCATCAATTGCCTGCCCATGCCGGTGCCGCGCGCAGCAGGCCGCACATACATGCGTTTGATCTCGGCGTAGTCTGGCGTCAGCACCACGGCGCAACAGCCGACCACGTTGCCGTCATCACTGCGCGCCACGGCAAACTGGATATTTGGTTGCAGCAGTTCCTGGACGTTCAAGGCGTACACGGCTTCCGGCGGATAGCGTTCCAGCAGGTAGATGTCCAGTTCTGCGATGAGCACGTGGACGTCGTGCTGATCCGGGGTTTCAAAGGCGATAGGCATGGCATGTCATTTTGTTGGATAGTAAATCCAGTATAATGGATTTTATGGATATCAATCAACTCATTGCCAGCCGCGTGCTGGCCCTGCGCACGGCGGGCGGCCTGTCGCTGGCGGCGCTGGCAGAACGTAGCGGCGTCAGCCGTTCCAATATTTCCCTGATCGAGCGCGGCGAAAGCAGCGCCACCGCCACCGTACTGGACAAGCTGGCCAGCGCGCTGGGTGTGACACTGGCCTCCCTGTTTGAGACGGAGAGCGCGGCGCCATCGCCGCTGAGCACGTTTGCGCAGCAGCCTGTGTGGACCGATCCGGATTCGGGCTATCAGCGGCGCCAGTTGTCGCCCGGCGTGCGCTCGCCGCTGCAACTGGTGGAAGTGGTGTTTCCGCCGGGGCGGCGGGTGGCGTACGACCAGTCGCCGCACAGCGCCGACATCTATCAGCAAGTCTGGCTGCTGGCGGGCGAGCTGGAAGTGACCACGGGCGAGCAGCGCTGGCGCATGCAGGCGGGCGACTGCCTGGCCTTCCGCGAGGGGCAGTTCATCGCCTACGAAAATCCCGGCGCCGTGCCGGCCCGCTACCTGGTCGGATTAGTGACGCTGCCTTTTGCGCTATAATGTCGACCCTTCTGCGTACCCCTTAGCGTTGCCACCATGACCATCATCATCGACCAGCCGACCGCCGCCCCAGCACCTGTAGTGCCAAGCCGCCGCCTGTCCGTCGCGCCGATGATGGACTGGACCGACCGTCACTGCCGCGTGTTCCACCGCGAGATCACCAAGCACACCTGGCTGTACACCGAAATGGTGACCACCGGCGCGCTGGTGTATGGCGATGTGGAGCGCCACCTGCGCTTCAATGAAGAAGAGCATCCGGTGGCCCTGCAACTGGGCGGCAGCGATCCGGCCGACCTCGCCACCAGCGCCAAGCTGGGCGAGAAGTGGGGCTACGACGAAGTCAACCTCAACTGCGGCTGCCCGTCGGAGCGCGTGCAAAAGGGTGCGTTTGGCGCCTGCCTCATGGCCGAGCCTCAGCTGGTGGCCGACTGCGTCAAGGCCATGCGCGACGCGGTATCGATCGATGTCACCGTCAAGCACCGCATCGGCATCGACGATGTGCAAAGCTATGACTTCGTGCGTGACTTCGTCGGCAAGGTGGCGGACGCCGGCTGCACCACCTTCATCGTGCATGCCCGCAACGCCATCCTCAAAGGCCTGTCGCCAAAGGAAAACCGCGAAATCCCGCCGCTGAAGTACGAGTACGCCTACCAGCTCAAGCGCGACTTCCCTGACTTCGAAATCATCATCAACGGCGGCATCAAAACCGAGGCCGAAATTGATGAGCACCTGCAGCACCTGGACGGCGTCATGCTGGGCCGCGAGGCGTATCACAACCCGTTTTTGATGGCCAATTTCGACCAGCGCTACTACGGCGACACGTCCGAACCCAAGACGCGCGAGCAGGTACTGCAAGCCATGGTGCCGTATATCCAGGCGCAGCTGGCGCAGTACGGCCCGCTGGGTCTCAAGCTCAATTCCATCACCCGCCACATGCTCGGCATCATGACCGGCTTGCCCGGCGCCCGTGCCTTCCGCCAAACCCTGTCCGATTCCAAAAAGCTCGCCGCCGGCGACGCCCAACTGCTGCTCGAAGCTGCCGCCCGTTTGCGTATTACTGCGTAGAAATAGCCCTTTTGGCAAACTTTAGATGGGTGTGGCGAAATTTCCACGCGGAAAATTCGTTTGCGTATTTTTGAGGCAGTAATTGCTTGCTTTGAAGCAAAATTTGCATCTATAATTCCTGAATATACACACATATCCACCGACTTCAGTGGTGTATTGCCGGTTCCAAAAAACTACATGTGGGCTGCTGGTGGAGCTGCAAATTTTTGCATTCGCAGTCATTGTTTGCTACTGTCATAGTATATTACTTAGCAGCAAGGGTTTTGTTTGGGTGGCCTAGCCAAAAGTCGCGTCATCCGAGGCAACTTCATCAACAGTGTCAATTACGAAAAAGACGAAATGAATTTAGCAAAAATGAAAGTCGGTACTCGCCTGGGCCTCGGTTTCGCTCTGGTACTGCTGTTTTTGGTGGCGGTGACTGCCGTAGGTATTCTGCGCATGTCACAGATCCAGAACCGTCTCGATCACGTGATTAGCGTGAACAACGTCGTATCGCGCCTGGTGGTCGATATGCGTAACAACGTCGGCGAACGCATCAACTCGCTGCGCGTACTGACCATGATTGCTGACCCGGCTGACATGGAACAAGACATGAACCGCATCAAGGAACTGGCTGGCAAGTATGCGGATGCACAGAACAAACTGAGCGCACAGTTCGCGCAGGAAGCCACCGCAGAAGAAAAAGCGCTGCTGGCGACCGTGAAGGAAAGCGAAGGCGTGGCCATGCCAGCCATCGCCAAAGCCTCGGAACTGTGGCTGGCGGGTAAAGCGGAAGAAGCAACCCGCGTGCTGGTGAAGGAAATCCGTCCAGCGCAGAAAAAATGGATGACCGCGCTGGAACAACTGGGCGCGCTGGAAGACAAGATGAACGCGCAGATGCAGGTGGATGCCGCCAACGGCTTCTCCAGCGCCCGTACCTTCATGATCATCATGGGCCTGCTGGCTGTGGCAATCTCGGTAGCCGCTGCACTGGTCATCACCCGCGGCCTGCTGAAACAGCTGGGCGGCGAGCCTGACTACACCGCATCGATCGCTGGCAGCATTGCCAATGGCGACCTGTCGGTATTGATCGACACCAACAGCGGAGACAAAGACAGCCTGCTGGCGGAAATGAAAGAAATGCGCAACAGCCTGGTGGACATCGTTGGCCAGGTCCGTACCGGCACCGAAACCATCGGCACCGCGTCGCGTGAAATCGCGGCTGGTAACGTTGACCTGTCGTCGCGTACTGAAATGCAGGCATCGTCGCTGGAGAAAACCGCGTCGGCCATGGACGAGCTGACCTCGACCGTGAAACAGAATGCCGACAACGCCCGTGAAGCCAACCAGCTGGCCTCGGCCGCATCGGATGTGGCAGTCAAAGGCGGCCAGGTAGTGTCGCAAGTGGTTGATACCATGAGCTCGATCGACGCATCGGCCAAGAAAATTGTGGACATCATCGGCGTGATCGATGGCATCGCCTTCCAGACCAACATCCTGGCACTGAACGCGGCAGTCGAAGCCGCCCGTGCCGGTGAACAGGGCCGCGGCTTCGCCGTGGTGGCGTCGGAAGTGCGTAACCTGGCGCAGCGCAGCGCTGCGGCAGCAAAAGAAATCAAGGCACTCATCGATGACTCGGTCGAGAAAGTCGGCGCCGGTACCAAACTGGTCGGCCAGGCCGGTATGACCATGGACGAAGTGGTGTCCTCGGTGCGCCGCGTTACCGACATCATGGGTGAAATCGCCAACGCCAGCCAGGAACAGAGCGCTGGTATTGCCCAGGTCAACCAGTCCATCATCGAGATGGACAGCATGACCCAACAGAATGCCGCGCTGGTGGAAGAAGCCGCCGCCGCAGCACAAAGCTTGCAAGATCAGGCCGGCGAGCTGGCTCGCGTGGTCAGCATCTTCAAGCTCGTGGAAGGTGAAGAGCGCATTGCTGTTGCTGCGCCAGCATTTGCCACCAAGGCCGCCACGGTCAAACCGATCGCGGCAGCCCGCGCTCCAGTGAAAAAGCTGGCTACCAAGCCAGCCGCTGCACCGGCAGCCAAACCGAAAAAAGTCGCCTCGGCAGCCAGCACCGCCGGCAGCGACGAGTGGGAAGAGTTCTAAGTTCTGAAAATTTTGCCGCAGTCTGCCGTCCACCCTTGTGGACAGATGGCCCGCTGTGGAGTTCGTTTAACTAGTGTTTAAAAACAATTTAGGAAATCATATTATGAACAAGTCTGTATTCGCCGCCGTCATCCTGTCCATCGCTTCGTCCGCCTTCGCTGGTGAAGTACCTGCCTCGCTGGCCGATAAAAACTGCAAAGCTGAATATCCAAAAGCTTCGCTGATGAACGAAGAACAGGGCGATGTCACCATGGCCTTCCTGGTTGGTGCCGACGGTAACGTCGTCGAGTCGAAAGTAGAAAAATCGTCCGGTTTCAAGAACCTGGACAAAGCAGCCCTGAAAGCCCTGAGCGCCTGCAAATTCAAACCTGGTACCAAAGACGGCTCGATCGCCCAGACCTGGACCAAAGTCGACTATAGCTGGAAGCTGTAATTCAATCTCAGAGGCGGCCGTGCGGGTGCATGGCCTGAGTGCCGGATAAAAACACTTGGGGGTTCAGATGTCTATCAATAAGCGTTGGATGAGTGTTATTGCAGCAGTGCTCGTATCGGGCGCACCGGCAGCTTTTGCCGCAGAGGTTCCTGCCAGTTTTGATGCTAAAAACTGCAAGGCCGAATACCCGAAAGCTTCGTTGATGAATGAAGAGCAGGGCACCGTGTCGATGTCGTTCCTGGTCAAGTCGGATGGTACTGTTGCGGATTCCAAGGTTGAGAAGAGCAGCGGTTTCAAAAATCTGGACAAGGCCGCCATCAAAGCCCTGAGCGCCTGCAAATTCAAACCCGGCACCAAGGACGGCGCCCCCGCCGAAACCTGGACCAAGGTCGATTACGCCTGGAAACTTGACTGATTTCCGGCCGCCACTGAGCAAAAAAGGAACCGCCTGAGGTTCCTTTTTTTTCGCTTGAGTAAAGTGGTGTAACAAGCTGTAATGGGCCGCGAACGGCGTATGATTTCCTTATATAGTACGATCTGGAATGAGGAGATTGCCATGAAAACTATCGTTGCAGTAGTTGCCGCCCTGGCGGCGCTGACTGGCTGTGCGACCCAGCAGCGGCCAGCGTATTACACCACGACCCGCGTGCAAGACCCCTATCAGTGGCATACCGTGTCGGTCATGCCTTCTGGTAGCCAGGCACAGTCGGGCACCTGGACCGAAGAGCTGCCGGCACAACAGCCATCGCGCGTCACGTACAGCACGGAGCCGGCCTATACCACCACCACGACTTACGTCAGCCAGCCGGTCTACTATGCACCCGCACCGGTGTATTACGCGCCGGCGCCGGCCTATTACTACCCGCCGGTATCGATCGGACTGGACTTCTCGTTCGGCCACTGGTGCTGCCGGGGCGGCTGGGGCCACCGCGGCTACTACCGTCACCGTTAAGCAGCAACACCGCCGCCTATGCGGCGGTTTTTATTTGGAGCCCGCGTATTTGTGGGTTGCCACGCGGGCACTGGCCGGCGCCATGCCGGCTTTCTTTTTGAAGTACAGCGTCACGCTTTCCTTGAGCTGGTCGAGTTTGCTTTTTTCAACAAACATCCCCTTGTTCTGCCGTACCGGATCGAGCACATAGCGCGATTCCGCAATGAAGCGCGTGCATTCGGTGAGCAGCGGGTCCAGATGCTGGCGCTTGTTCTTTTCCCACTCGGCCATCCAGCCGTCCTCGATGATGTTGTCGCACAGGATGTTCAGCACATTGCTGGTGGTGTTGTTGGCCAGGTAGTAGGCGCCCAGCAGCGGCGACACCTTGAAGATGTTCGAGGTCAGCGCCTCCATCGCGTGGTTGGACAGGATCAGGTTGACCTTCTTCACCTCCTTGTAACGCGCTCCCATAATCATGATCTTCTGGCAGGTGGTGGCGATCGCGCTGGCCGCCGCGACGGCCGGGCCGGTCGCACCGCCCAGGTCGGCAAACAGGCCGGCGGTGGAGACTGCCAGCTGCGTGGTCTGGATGGTCGCCAGCGCGGCGTGTTCGTTGCGGCTGGTGCGCAGCAAGTCGGCCACGGCATCGCAGGCGTCGCGCGCATCGCCGGGCAGCAGGAAGCCGCGCTGCACCGTGGTCTTGCGCGACTTGTGCCAGTCCATGGCGGCCGTGCCCCAGTTGCTGGCAGCCTTGGCCCCGGCCTTGACCTGCTGCACCAGCGGCAATGCCGAGCTGATGAACTCGGACATGAACTCAATGCCCAGCTCGGTGATGATGACGTTGAGGTCAACGCAGTCGAACAGTTCAAACAGCAGCCGCAGCACTTTATCGAAACCGGGAATCTCCAGCATCCTGGGGAAATCGATGCCGGGGATGTGGATGGCGCTGAAGTCGATGCTGCCGAGGTCGATTTCGGGCAAGTCCACATTGGGCAGATGGACCTCGGGCAGGTTGATGTCCGGCAGCGCCAGGTGCGGCAGGCGGATGGTCAGGTCGATGTTGAAGAAGTCCGGGAACAGGTCGCGGATATTCGGGAACAGCAGGTTGAAGTCGATGTCGAAGATGCGGCTCAGGTCGTACAGGATGGCGGGGATGTTCACATCCGGGAAGCGCGCCAGGATTTTGTACACCAGCGCACGCAGCGATATATCCGGCAGCAGGTCCTTGAACTTGAGGATGCCCTTCAGGTTCAGCCTGATCTTGGGCAGGTTGAAGCCGGGCAGGTGGCCCAGCTTGATATCGGGGATCAGGTTGATGTCAAAGTTGGGAATCGGGATGCGCGGCATGGTGAAGTCCACCAGCTGCCGCAAGTCCAGCCCCTTGAACAGGTTCAGGTTCAGCGACGGCAGATTCATGTCCGGCAGGCTCAGATCGGGCACGCCGACGCCGGGAATCGCAGCCAGGCTTTTCTTGGCGTCCTTGGCAGACTTGGCCAGCGTCTTGGCATCCTCTACCCGGCTCTTGGGCCGCAGATGGGTGTCATTGAACATGGCCCGCAACGACTCTCTGCGTTCACGTTCGATGGCGCTAAAGGCTTCCCGTAACTTCGTTTCTTCCTGAAAGGTCAGCGGCATGCCAGTCTCCCGTACGTGTGCGAAAAAAAAGCAGAATGAGTACGTTTTTATAACAGAAGACTATGTCTCAGTCATCACAAATGCTTAATTTCGGCAAGTTTGTTGCGTGAGCCGCGCATGCACCCCGGCCATGAAGGCGGAGTCCTTGAAACGCCGGATCAGGAAGGTGAACAGCAGCGAGGTCAGCACGAAATACAGGCTGCAATACAGGTAGACCGGCACCATGACGCTGGTGCCGGTGGCGGCGATCACCGTGTTGCAACGGCTGACCAGTTCACTCACGCCCACCAGTGACGAGGCGCTGGAAGCGACAAAGGAAATCAGGAACACATTGATCCAGGTGGGGATGAACAGCAGCGCCGCGCCGATGTCGCCGCGCTGCCAGGCGCGGTAGGCCACTACCAGGCTTTCCGACGTGAACGACAGTGGTGCGGCGGCCAGCCCGATCACCGCCTTGCTCCATTGCGGGATGTGGACCACCGTGCTGCCAAGCGAGAATTCGGTCGGCAGCACGAACACCGCGTAAAAAATCAGCGCCAGGGTGGGCACGCCACGGAAGAAGGTCGAGAGCTGTTCGGCAGCCGTGGCGATGGCGCCGCTCTTGCGTACGCGCAGCCAGGCCAGTCCGGCGCCCAGCAGCGAGCCCAGCGTTACAGCGCAGATGGCGATGAAAATATTCCACATGAAGCCTTGCAGCAGGAACGGCGTCCACGTGATGAGAAAGCTCAGCGTTTCGCTGTTCATGGTTGCCCCGCCGGCAGCAGCGCTTTTTCAGCGTAGTTGAAGAGGCGTGTCCACAGGCTGGTGATGAGGTAGAAGGTCAGCACCAGCATGGTCATGGTCAGGAAGATGTTGCCCTTCTCGGCGATCAGCAGGCTGGCCGCGCTGAGCAGTTCAGGAATGGCGATGGCTGAAGCGATCATGGTCTGCTTGGTCAGGTTGATGAGCGCCTGCTTGATCGGCCAGTTGGCATAGGTAGCGGTGCGCGACAGGTTGTGCAGCCGCAGCACGAAGCCGGCGTCATAGGTGCGGATGTGCGTGGACGCTTCCAGCAGCGCGCGCATCACCAGCCCCGCCGTGTAATAGCCTGAGCAGAACGAGGCCACCGCAAACGCTGGCAGCTTGATGCCGTACTCGCGCATGGTCCAGCCGCCCAGGCCAAAGAAGATCAGATACATCATCAGCAGCGGCGGCGTCAGGCGGCCGTATGCCATGATGGCGTGGATCGCCTTGGCGCCCCAGCCGCTACGGTGATCCACGGCGACCGACACAGCCACGCCCAGCACCAGGCTGATGGCGATGCTGCAGGCGATCAGCAGCATGGTGTAGGCGATACCCGTGATGAACTGCTTGCGGTCGTAGGGGTCGTAGATGAAGTTGAGATCCACATCCAGCTGTTCCTTGAGCCACAGGCCGACCGCCTGCAAACCGCTGACCTCGGTGCTGGAGACATACTCGGTATTGCGGCACGCCGCCGGCCAGCGGCCAGCAGCGTTGCGCGTGCACAGGTAACGGCCTTGCTCGTCGCGCTCAAGGAACAGTGTCTGCTGCGTGTGCAGCCAGCCGGTGGAGGTGATGCCCCAGCGCTGGCTGGCTGCCAGCAGCCAGCCGGTACGGTGCAGGTCGGCCAGGATATCGCCCAGCGCGACATCCAGCGCGCCGCCTTGCTCGTTGCGCGGAATGAAAATGGCCATCGGCGTGACGAGCGCATTGGGCAGCGTCATGCGGTAGCCCTGCCACTCGGGCAGCTGGACAGTGTTGGCCAGGGCCGCCGTCGCATACAGGAAGCCGGCGCACTGGCCATCGCGCAGTGCCAGATGGGCGTCGCGCACGGTCTTGTAGGTTTGCAGTTCTAGCAGATAGCGCTCGGCCATCGGCTTGTTGAAGTAGCTGCCTTGCACCGCGCAAATGGTTTGCTGGCGGATGTTGGCCCAGCTGTCCACCGCCTTGCCCGGCGCGAACAGCAGGTTGACGCTGGTTTCGGAATAGCCGGGCTCCACTGCGGTGGCGATCGTGCGGCGGGACGGCGTGTCGCCGACGGTGGCGATCAGGATATCGACATCGCCCAGCTCCAGTTTCTGAAAGCGGTTTTCGGTAGTGATGCTGACCTTCTTCAGGCCCACGCCCAGGCGCTCGGCAATCAGGGTCGCGATGTCGCTTTCAAAGCCGATCACCTCACCTTTGGCATTCAGGGAATTGAATGGGCTGAAGTCGGTTTTGACGCCCACGCGGATGACATGCTTCTTGCGAATATTGTCGAGCGTCGGGCTGTCCGCGCCCTGTGCTGCCAGCGACAGAAAAAGCAAACCGATCAACCCCAGTAGTTTCAAAAAGGCGCGGTTCATGGGCGTTTTCTATAGGCTGGTGTTCACTTTCCATGCTACCTGAGCCACTGCCTTGGTGCAACGAAAGCGAGGCCGGCAGTGGCCGGGATTGTGGCTTAACCGCAGTTTGCGTTGTCAAGCTGCTCATGTTATTGTCGCCGGACCAAGGTTCAAGCAGGAACTCCCATGCTGCATCCACTGGCCAGCTTATGGCGCCACTCCAGCCGTGTTACTTTCTACGAATCTGGTGGACAGATGGGGCAGGTATTGGCGTATGGCGGTGGCGGCATGGCCGGCGGCCGACGCCGCTTTGCCTCGGCGGCCGACGCCTATACCTACCTGCGCTACTGGATGGGCGAACCTGCCGCCCGCGCTGAACTTCAATGGATATTGCAACGCTCCGGCCCTTCGCTGGCGACGGCGAACGCGGGCGCGGATGGCTGGCTGCACGCGCTGGCCGGACGTTTGCAAAGCGGTGCTGTGCTGGTGTACGAAGAACTGAATCGCCAGGCACGCCCCGGGCGTCTGGTGGCGCCGTCGTCAGGCGCCGCCGCCGCAGCCTTGTCGGCACTGCCTGCGCTAAGCGCGCTGCCGCAGATCCCGGTGGTGCCCAACCTGCTGCCGTTGCTGGAGGAGGTGCAGATCGAAGGCGCCGAAGTGCTGCCTGAGCTGAACCAGGCGCTGGCCGAAGTGAAGGCCACTATCGCCACGGTGGGTTCGGCATCGTTGTCGCTGGACCCGGCGCCGTCCAAGGTGGCGGCGATCAAGGCGGCGCTGAGTGACGCCACGTCGCGCACCACGTCCACACTGGATACACTGTAGTGAAAGTCATCGACCACGCCGTCGAGGTATTGCCTCAATGCCCGCCGAATATCGCCGCTGCGGTGCAAAAGGCGGCGGATACTGTGGTGGAGCAGGGTAAGGGCTTTGCCGACGACGTCACCACCACCGTCGATTCCGCCAAGGCAGACATGCAGAAGGTGGTGGAGCAGATGAAGGCGATTCCCGATCTGCTGAATCCCCAGGCCATACTCGATTGCTGCACCGGCGTGCTGGAACAGGCGGTCGCGGACCTGCGCAAGCTGGCCACCGATGCCGCCGCGATTCCGCAACGTTTGCTGGACCAGACGGCGGGCGTGCAGGCCGTGGTGGACAGTGCCAACCAGGCGGTGGCGTCGCTGAGCACCACGCTGCCCGAACTGCAGGCGCTGGTGCCGGACTTCAGCGCGCAAATGGCCTTCTTTAACAGCATGCCCTCGCGCGGCCAGGCGCTGGCAGATCTGGCCAAGCGCAGCGGCGCGATGGTCGAGCAGTATGGACGCGATCTGCTGCCGCTGTCGCAGCAACTGAAAACGCTGGCCAAGCTCGAGGGCGGCGCGGGCGCCGGCAACGCAGCGGTGCAGGATGTGATCTCGCGTGCCGAACATCTGCAATCGGATACGCTGGCGCAGATCAAGTCCCTGCGCGATACGCTGGATGGCAACGTCACCGATCTGGACTCGGCGATGCAGGATGCGACCGAGCTGGCGACCAAAACCATCGGCGGCGTTTCCGATCTGCTCAACGATAAAGCCAGTGCGCTGCTGGACCCGTTGCAGGCCTCGATGGATTTGGTCGATCACATCAACCGCGCCATCGGCGATGAGGCGCGCAATTGCGAGGCGCTGTTTGATGACGCCAGCGCGCAGCTCGATCGTGTGAGTGACATTCTGTTCAAACCGCTGGCCGAAGCACGCGCGCAGGTTGATAAAGTCATCGACCAGATCTCCGATGCGGCAGCCACGGTGGATACGCTGATACACCGTGTGATGGAGCCCATCGATGCGCTGGAAACGCGCGTGCACAACATCGAGGCAGCGTTGCAGGCGGTGCTGGACACCATACGCGGCGAGATCGACAAGGTGCTGCAACTGATGCGCGAGCTGGATGAGGAGGCGGAAAATGCCAAGGCCACGCTCAGGCAACTGCCGGACAACTTCATCCCGGTGCGTACGGCGATTGCCGATGCGATTGCCATGCTCACGCAAGTGAAGGACAGCATTCCACCATTCGTGGCGGAGGCCAACGGCTTGCTCGATACGGCATCCAGCGAACTGGATCAGGCGGATGTGCTGTGCACGAACGCGATTGAGATTTGCACGCGTTATCAAATGAAGGCGCCGCCGTTGATGGTGGCGCGTGGGCTATTCGTCGGCATCAAGGGCATGATCCCCGGTGTGAAGACTGCCATCGCCAGTGCGCGTACGGCGGTGAAGACGGCGGCGGACAAGGCGAGTGCCCTGATGGATCAGGCGATCGGTGTGGTCGATGGGCTCAATCCCTTGCTGGAGCAGGCGGTGGCGCAGGTGCAGGTGGCGATTGATACGCTGATTGGTTTGCTGGAGAAGATGCAGGCCGCGCTCAAGCAGGTGAGCGATGCGGCGGAAAAGATTCCGCCGCTGGTGCAGGAGCAGTTTGATAAGGCCACCGCAGCGGTGCAGCAGATTCTGGATCAGGTGCGTTCGACCGTGCAGCAGTGCCTGGAGAAGCTGCAGTGCGAGGCGCTGGTGCAGCGTTTGAAGCAGCAGCTGTCGGATTTGCTGGATCAGACCTTCAAGCCGCTGGAGGAACAGATCAAGGCTGCTGGTGCGCCGCTGAAGGATGTGCTGGCGCAGGGCAAGCAGAAAGTAGGGCAGGCTGCAGCGATGGCGCAGGAGGGCCTGGACAAGTTGAGCGCCACGCTGGCGACCGTGCAGCAGCAGGCGCGCCAGCCGGTGCAGAAGCTGACCGATATGCTGTCGCAAGCCAGTGCGCAGGTGGATTCGGTCAGCGGCACGGCGCGGCAGCAGGTGCGGCAGGGCGCGGATCAGGCGCTGTCGTATGTGGATCAGGCGTCGAAGGCGATTGAGGATTTGCCGATACGCGAGGTCGGCGAACAGGTCGCGCCGTTTGCGCAGTTTTATGATGATGTGGCGGGAACATATCAGCAGGCGGCGTCTCAGGTGCAGCAGGCGGGTGATGTCGCGGACAAGGTGAATCAGTGGAAGACGCAGGCACAGGCGGCTGCGGGCGATCTGTTGGCACAGGCCAAGGCTGCGGCTGGGGAGGCATTGCAGGGCGCGGCCGGTGTGCAGTCGGCGGCGGATGAAACTAAGGCGGGAGCGCAGCAGGCCAGCGATTCGATGTCGTCGGATAGTTCGGTGTCGGAGCAGGTGCAGGCTTCGTTCGATAGCATGAAGCAGGATGCCGATAGCGTGGCGGCGGAGTCGGATGGGGCGATGGCGCAGATGTCGTCGTCGCTGGAGGAGTCGCGCGCGCAGTCGGCGGATGCGATGGCGCCGCATGCGCCTGATCCTGATGCGTTGACGGCGGATGTGAAGGCGGAGGCGGACAAGGCGCAGCAGGCGGCGCAAGCGGCCAAGGAGTCGGAGCAGTCGCTTGCGGCGCAGGTGGTGGCCAGTGAGAAGGATGTTGGCTCGGCGGCGGCCAGTGCGGAGTCGCAGACGACGGCGATGAAGGATGAAGCGCAGGCGGGCATCAATCAGGCGAAGGTGCAAGCGGAGTCGGTGGAAGCGCAGGTGAATGCAGCGCGCGCGGATGCGATCAAGGCAGAAACGATTGTGGCCGCGGAAGTGGAGAAACACGGCGGTGCTGCGGCACCCAGCACTGAGGCTGCCGCAGGCGCTGCTGCTGCTGCTGCTGCGGGCGCAGGCCAGGCAGCACAAGGCGCGGCCACAGACGGCGAAAATGCAGGCAGCAAGGCTGACGCTGTGGCTGACAAAGACGGCAACAGCGGCGCGAGTGCAGAGGACGGAGCCGCTGCACAAGGCGGCGCGACTGCTGGCGACAGCTCGACGGCGGAAGCGAGCAAGGAAGCATCCGGAGCGTCAGCCAGCACCGGCGCCGAAGGCAGCGACGCCAAAGCAGCCGATAGTGCCGCCACCACCGGGAGCACCGGCGACGCCACGCCTGCCAAGGGCGCTGGCGACGCCTCTGACGCTATCGATACCGGCGCCGCCAAAGATGCTGGCGACCGCGCGCAGCCCCCCGATGTCGAGGCCACGAAGGTTGCTGGCGACAACGCCAACGTCAACGCCGCCGATGACGGCGCAAGCCCTCCAGGCGGCGCGGTGGGCGGCGACAGGAGCGCAGCCGACAGCCTCGCTGCCGGCGACAAGGATGGCAAGGATGGCAAAGACAAACCCATCCCGCCCATCGACGGCAAGAAAGACGTTGGCAAGGCGATGCCTGATATCCCTGACGCGCCTGCCGGCATCGTCGAGCAAACCAAGGCAGCAACTGCCGCAACAGCGCCTGCGGATCTCAACGCCGCCATCCCCGCAGTCCCAGGCAACCTCGCGGATGCCGCCGCTGCGGCCATACCTGCCAAGCCAGCCGTGCCGGCAGCACCGGACGTCCTTAAAGACGCACTTGCAGGCAAACCACCCGCCAATCTCAAACGTCCATCACTGGACCAACTCAAGGATGCCATCGACAAACCAGGCATCAAACCGCCCGACCCAGCTTCCGCCGTAAAAGCCGCGAGCGAGGCAAGCCAATCGCTGGCGCAGAAACTCGCCGCCGCCAAGCTGCCACCGATAGAACCGCCACCCACAACCTGACGTCACCAGAATGTCACATTTGTGCAGTGGCGAAAAACGGACGCGGCAATACGTAAAAATGCTTGTTCCATAAAGAATTTACATTTATTATCAATTGAGTATTGGAAACCTTTGTAGCTATCACCGTTGCGGCGCAACGAGGGTGGTGACGCGAGCCTAGCCGCATTTTTTAAAAACTCCAGTCCGCCTGTTTTTAGTTTGTACATCGTCAGCCGCTTTTACTAGCATTGTGGAGATGGGAATGTCAGACAGCTTACAAAAATGGGTAGGACGGAACCGTCCCCCACGTGTGCAAATCACGTACGATGTAGAGATCGGTGACGCCACCGAGAAAAAAGAACTCCCGCTCGTGGTTGGCCTGCTGGCAGACCTCTCCGGTCAGCCGCTGGTCCCGCCGCCCAAGCTCAAGGCGCGACGACTGATTGAAATTGATCGCGACAACTTCAATGAAGTGCTGGGCAAAATCGCTCCACGTCTCGACCTCTCCGTGCCGGATACCCTCAAGGGCGACGGCAATCTCAAGGTGGAACTGAACTTCACCGAATACGATCACTTCCACCCGGAAGCCATCGTCGCCCAAGTGCCACGCCTGGCCAAACTGCTGGAAGTGCGCCAACAACTGCGCGACCTGCTCGGCAAACTCGATGGCAACGATGAACTCGACGCGCTGCTGGAAAACATCATCCAGAACAGCGAAGAGCTGAAGACACTCAAGGAACAGGGACCGGCTGAAACCGCGCCGGCGGCTGACGCCGAAGCGTCGCCAACCTGATCAGCGTTCACGCGCTTCCCCTTACATCGTTATAACGAGAGAGCTAAATCATGGCTGCTAATCAATCCGCCAAAGGCGGCGCCAAAGCGACGGAGACTGGAGAACTAAGCCTGCTGGACCGCATCGTCCAGGAAGGCAAAATGGCGGTCGAGCCTTCGCAAAGCGCTTACGCCAAAAAACTGCTGGGCCAGTTCGCCACCCAGGTGCTGGACGAAGGCATGAAAACCGCGCCCGATAAAGGCGTGGTCGCAATGATCAACGAGCGGGTCGCCGCAATCGACCGCATCCTGAGCGACCAGCTCAACGCCATCATCCACCACGACGAATTCCAGAAACTGGAAGGTTCGTGGCGCGGCCTGCACGACATGGTGTTCGGTACCGAAACCGGCCCCACGCTGAAACTGCGCTTGCTGAACGTGTCCAAGAAAGAGCTGCTCAAGGACCTGGAGAGCGCGGTCGATCACGACATGTCGGTGCTGTTCAAGAAAATCTACGAAGAGGAATATGGCACCTTCGGTGGCAATCCCTATTCGGTGCTGATCGGTGACTACTACTTCGGCCGCCATCCGCAAGACGTGGCGCTGCTGCAGCGCCTGTCGAAAGTGGCCGCTGCCGCGCATGCGCCATTCATCACCGCTGCCGCGCCATCGCTGTTCGACATGAGCGAGTTCACCGAACTTGGCGTGCCGCGCGATATGTCCAAGATCTTTGAAAGCGCCGAGCTGACCTCGTGGCGTGGCTTCCGCGAGTCCGAAGACTCGCGCTACATCGCTATGGTGCTGCCACGCTACGCGGCGCGCCTGCCATATGGCGCCAAGACCAATCCCGTCGAAAGCTTCAGCTTTGAGGAAGATGTCGATGGCCGCGATCACAGCAAATACCTGTGGGCCAATTCGGCCTACCAACTGGGCCTGCGCATCACCGACGCCTACGCCAAGCATAGCTGGACCACCGCGATTCGCGGCGTGGAAGGCGGCGGCAAGATCGAAGGCATGGTGGCGCACACCTACAAGACCGACGAAGGCGATATCGCGCTCAAGTGCCCAACCGAGGTAGCCATCACCGACCGCCGCGAGAAAGAGCTGAACGACCTTGGCTTCATCGCCGTGGTCAATTCCAAAGGCTCGGACTACTCGGCCTTCTTCGGTGGCCAGACCGTCAACAAGCCCAAGCTCTACAACCTGGACTCGGCCAACGCCAATGCGGCCCTGTCGTCGCGCCTGCCGTACGTGCTGGCGGCATCGCGCTTCGCGCACTACATCAAGGTCATCATGCGCGACAAGGTCGGCAGCTTCCAGACCCGTCAAAGCGTGGAGAACTATCTGAATAGCTGGCTCAGTTCCTATGTGCTGCTGAGCCCTAACGCAACGCAGGGCGAAAAGGCGCGCTTCCCATTGGCCGAAGGCCGTGTCGATGTCACCGAAAAACCGGGCAAGCCAGGCGCTTACTCGGCCACGGTGTTCCTGCGTCCGCACTTCCAGATGGAAGAGCTGACCACGTCGATCCGCCTGGTCGCGGAACTGCCTGCCGCCGCTGGCTGATTCCGCGCTGTTCAACTGACACTTCCGCAGTCCCGGCGCCGTGCTGGCGTCCGGGCCTGCACATCAACAACTGGAGCCAGCAATGTCTGACGTACTTATTCTGGATTTGGGCACGACCATCAAGGGCAACTGCATGATCACCGGCTATGCCGACAAGATCATTGTGCTGTCGTATTCGCACAGCGCGTCGCTGCCGCTGCAAATGGATTCCTCCAACACGGAGCGTACCTCCGGCCGTCCGGTGTTTTCCGAGATCTCGTTCTCGAAAATGTCGGACCTGTCGACCACCGAGATGTACAAGGCCTGTACCCAGGGCACCAAGGTCGGCACCGCCACGCTGCACGTGGGGCGGGTTGAAAACGGCAAGTACATGAGCTTCTTCAAGTACGAAATGACCAACGCCATGATCTCCAACATCAGCACCTCGGGCGGTGGCGGCATTCCGTCGGATTCGTTCTCGATCAGCTTCACCAAGATCAAGTGCGACTACACCCAGCAGCAGGCCGATTCGACTGCGAAGGGCACCGGTACCTGGAACTGGAACCTGGAGACGATGAAGGCGGATTGATGACCATGGGCGGGCGCGCAGCGTCCGCCCGAGTGATCACCGTGCATCGTAGTGAACTATGTCTAAAGCCATCACGGCGTCGCTCGTTCCCTTGTTCGACCGCATCACCGGCATGCATGCCTCTGCCGATGGCAGGCTGCTCGATGGTGGCGGCTTGCAGCATTCGCTACAGCAGGACCTGCTGCGGCTTTTCAATGTGCGCAACGGGCTGACGATAAAGGAGTTCCTTGAAGGCGATCCCACCGTACTGGATTACGGACTGCCGGACATGCTGGCGCTGTCGGCGCAGTCGGACCAGGACCTCGTGACCTGGTCGTCGGTGCTGGAGCGCGGCATCGCCCTGTACGAACCGCGGCTGTCGCATGTGCGCGTGCAGGTGCTGAGCAATCCCGCGCGGCCGTTTGCGGCACACGCGGCGATCGCCGCAGTGGTGGCGTTGGGACAGCAACTGTGCCGTGTCAATTTTGACGTCGTGCTGGACGCGCGTTCAGCATCCATGCAGGCCACGGCATGAGCGACGACATCCTCGAATACTATCGCCGCGAATTATCCTATCTGCGCACGCAGTCGGCGGACTTCGCCGCGCGTTATCCAAAGGTTGCGCAACGGCTGGTGCTGAGTGGCGGTGAATCGGCAGATCCGCATACGGAACGGCTGATTGAGTCGGTCGCTTTTCTGACCGCGCGCGTGCACCGTGATCTGGACCGCGATTTCCCCACCATCGCTGGCGCCATGCTGGACAATCTGTGTCCCAGTCTGACGCAGCCCGTGCCCGCCATGACGGTGGTGCAGATGACGCTCGATTCGACGCAGGGCAAGGTCATGGCGGGCATGCCGGTGGCACGCGGCGCCATGCTGTCGACGACTGCCGCCAGCGGCGAAAACTGCCGCTTCCAGGTAGCGTGGGATACCACCCTGTGGCCGCTGCGCGTGGCCGCCATCAAGATGGAAGATACGCGCACGCTGCGCCTGGATTTGCGTTGTGATGAAGGCATTGATGTGGCGGAGCTGGAGCTGGACAGCCTGCGCCTGCATCTGCATGGCGATCTGATGACGACCATGCCTTTGCATGAACTGCTGATTAGCGGTCTGGAACGCATGGAACTGCAAGGCGGTGATGGCAGCCTGCATCGGCTGGGACCCATGGCGCTCACCGAGGTGGGCTTCGACGAAAACGAAGCCGTGCTGGCGCAGCCCGCGCACGCGCATCCGGCATACGCGCTGCTGCAGGAGTATTTCGCCTTCCCGCGCAAGTTCCAGTTCTTTGATGTGAACGGTCTGCGAGGCCTGCTGGGCGCAGGGCAAGGGTTCTCGCTGCGCTTTGTATTCAACCGCAGCGCGCGCGTGTTGTCGCAACTGAACGCCGACAATTTCCAGCTCGGCTGCGTGCCGGCGGTGAATCTGTTCCCGGTGACCAGCGAGCCGATACGCCTGCATCGCCGTCACTACGAATACCTGCTGGTGCCGGACTATCAGCGCGAAGCCGTGATGGAAGTCCATTCGGTGGTGTCGGTCACGGCTTCCGATCCGCGCGCCGACAGGCCCACCATCATTCCCAGCGTCTTTGCGGAGTCCACTGTGGACGGCAGCGACGGCGTGTTCTGGTCCCTGCGCCGTGAAATGAGTCTGCGCAAAGGGATTACAGGTACCGACGTGTACCTGAGCTTTGTCGACCGCCGCGACGTGCGCGTGGTACCGGACGAACCGGTGGTCTACGCCCAGCTGCTGTGCACCAACCGTGGCCTGGCCGAACAAGTGGCGCCAGGTACGCTTTTCTACGGCGAGGGCATTTCCACTTCGACCCTGATACGCGCGCTCTACCAGCCTAGCGCACAGCGTCCGCCGGTGATGGAGGCCAAGGCCTTGTGGTCGTTGGTGGCGCTGTTGCGGTTGAATCACCGCTCGCTGGTGGATGGCACCACCAGTGTCGCTACCTTGCAGCAGATGCTGATGCTGTTCGCTGGCGACAGTGCGCGCGACCAGGCGCAGGTGCGTGGCGTGAAAAGCATGGTGGCCTCGGTAGCGACGGCGCGGTTGGGCAACGATACCTGGCGAGGCCACTGCCGTGGCACGGACATCGTGCTGGAGTTTGATGCGGATGCTTTTGTCGGTACCTCGCCGCTGGTGCTCGGTGGTGTGCTGTCGCGCTTCTTTGCCTTGTACACTTCCGCGAATTCCTTTGTGCGGCTGGCCGTGGAGCGCGGCGGTGAACCCTGGATGCAGTGGCCTGCGATGAGTGGACGACAATGTCTGATCTGATGTCGCTATTGCGGGAAGACCCGCACGCTTTCGATCTGTTCCAGGCAATCAGCCTGCTGGAACGAAGCGAACCTGCGCGTGCACCGGTGGGCACCGCTGGCGGCATGGATGAAGCGCTGCGCCTGGCCGCCCAGGTGGATATGTCGTTTGCACCCAGCGATGTCGCCGATTTGCAGGACAGTACACGTCCTGGTCCGCCATTGACATTGAAATCGCCCGTGTTGACGCTGGCCGGAGCACAAGGGCCGCTGCCGATACCGTTCACCGAGCTGCTGATGGAACGCCGTCGCGCGCGCGATATGTCCGGCCTGGACTTCCTGGATATATTCAATCAGCGCCTGCTGGGGTTTTTATACCGCAGCCGGCGCAAGCATCATCTGGCCTTAAGTACGGATGCGATCAACACCGCGCCGCTGGTGCGCAGCCTGGATGCACTGGCCAGCCTGGGACGCGCGGAAGGTGTGCGCGGGCCGGACGGCCAGCAAGCCTGGCTGCGCCACGCCGGCTTGCAGGGAGCAGCGCCGCGTTCGATGGCATCGCTGCTGGCGGTAGTGCGCGACCGGATGGGCGTGCGCTTCAATGGCAAGCAGTTTGTCGGCGGCTGGCATCCGCTGGCGGTATGCGACCGTGCGCGTTTGCATGATCCGGGCAAGCCCGTGACGCGGCAGGCGCGGTTGGGCATGGGCGCCAGTCTTGGCGCGCGGGCGTGGGATCAGGGCGCCGGACTGGCGTTGGACGCGCCGCCGCTGAAAGCCGCACAGTACGCAGCGTTGCTGCCGGGTGAAAAAGACAACGCGCTACTGGGCTGGCTGGTGGCGCGGCATCTCCAGCGGGATATCCAGGTGCGTCTGCGCTTGCAGCTGGCCGGGCGTCCGCACACGCTGTTGGGGGCAGGGCAGCCGCTGGCGCCACGTCTGGGCCTGAGTACATGGCTGTGCAGCGCCGGTCCTTCCACGGCGACGTATCAGCCGGCCAACTTCCTGCTGTCGACTGCTGAAGGCTGACGACCATGGAAATCGATATCCGCACCTTGCTGTCCAAGCTGAATCCCGAATGCAAGCGGGCGATGGGCCATGCTGCGGAGCTGTGCGTCAAGCAGACGCAGTTCAACGTGGAGCTGGAGCATTTGCTGTTTACGTTGCTGGAGGAGCGGGCGCCAGATCTGCTGGTGCTGCTCGAACGGTTTGGCATCGCCGAGAGTGCGGTGACGGTGCAGCTTCAGCGCAGCATGGATGGCTTCAAACGTGGCAACGGCCGTACGCCGGCACTGTCGCAGCATTTCATCGCGCTGTTCCAGGAGGCCTGGCTGCTCAGCTCCATGCTGCTGGGCAGTCAGCAGATCCGTTCCGGCACGGTGCTGCTTGCGCTGCTGGAGCAGGATAGCTTGCGCGGTCTGCTGATCGAAACCGCGCCGGAACTGTTGAAGATCCCGCGTGAGCAGCTGAAAAGCGAGCTTGCGGCTTTATTGGCGAGTTCCGCCGAGGATGGCGGCAGCACGGTTCAGGCCAGCGCTGTTGCGCCAGCCGGCGGAGAGGCTGGCGTAATGCCTGTGGCGCGCACGGCGAGCGGCGCCACGCCTTCGCTGGACCAGTACACCATCGACATGACAGCGCTGGCGCGTGCGGGCCGCATCGATCCCATACGGGGCCGCGATGCGGAGATACGCCAGATCATCGACATCCTGCTGCGCCGGCGCCAGAACAATCCTATCCTGACGGGCGAGGCGGGTGTCGGTAAGACCGCTGTCGTGGAAGGCTTTGCGCAGCGTATTGCACAAGGCGCGGTGCCACCGGCACTGGCCAATGTGGTGGTGCGAACGCTGGACCTCGGGTTGTTGCAAGCCGGCGCCGGCATCAAAGGCGAATTTGAAAACCGCCTCAAGTCAGTGATTGCCGAAGTGCGCGCCTCCGCCACGCCCATCATCCTGTTCATCGACGAAGCCCATCAACTGATTGGCGCTGGCGGCAGTGAAGGGCAGGGCGATGCCGCCAACCTGCTCAAGCCTGCCCTCGCGCGCGGTGAACTGCGCACCATCGCCGCCACCACCTGGGCGGAATACAAAAAATATGTGGAACGTGATCCAGCATTGGCTCGCCGTTTCCAGGTTGTCAAAGTCGAGGAACCGTCAGCCGACGCCGCAGTGGTCATGCTGCGTGGGATGGTGGCGACGCTGGAAAAACATCACGGTGTGGAGATCCTCGACGAAGCCGTTACCGATGCAGTGCGCCTGTCGCACCGCTACATCACGGGACGCCAGCTGCCGGATAAAGCCATCAGCGTGCTGGATACCGCGTGTGCCCGCGTCGCGATCGGGCAGGCGGGCACGCCGCCGCAGCTGGAAGCGCTGGAGTACGACATCACGCTGACCAGCGAGGAGCTGCGCCTGGTGCGTCAGCAGCATGCACGCGGCGAAGACCGCGCCGCCGATATCGCGCGCTTCGACAAGCAGTTGACGCAGCTCCAGGAACGCCAGACCCGCGTACGTGACAAGCTGGCCGAAGAGCGCCGCGCGGTCGATGAAATCCTGGCGCTGCGCCGCGCTATCGCTGCCACCGCCGATGACGCGGCCGTGCTCGATGACGAAGAACGCATTTCACGCGGCGACCAGTTGCAGCGCCTGCAGAAAGGCCTGGAGGCGATACAGGACGACGAGCCGCTGGTGCCGGTCTGCGTCGATTCGAAAATTGTCGCGGGTGTGATCTCCGGCTGGACCGGCATCCCGGTCGGCAAAATGCTGGCCGATGAAATCCACACCGTGCTGCAGTTGAAGGAAAGGCTGGAAGACCGTGTGGTCGGCCAGGAGCAGGCGCTGGATGCCATCGCGCGCCGTGTGCGTACCTTCCGCGCCGAGCTGGATGATCCCGGCAAGCCGGTCGGTGTGTTCATGCTGGTCGGCCCCAGCGGCGTCGGGAAAACCGAAACCGCCTTCGCATTGGCGGACATGCTGTACGGCGGCGAGCGCAATATGGTCACCATCAATATGTCCGAATTCCAGGAGGCGCATTCCATCTCCAGCCTGAAAGGCGCACCGCCCGGATACGTGGGTTATGGCAAAGGCGGCGTGTTGACGGAAGCCGTGCGCCGCCGCCCTTACTGCGTGGTCCTGCTGGACGAAATGGAGAAGGCGCATCCAGATGTGCTGGAGCTGTTTTTCCAGGTATTCGACAAAGGCACGATGGAGGACGGCGAAGGCATCACCATCGACTTCAAGAACACGCTGATCCTGCTGACCTCCAATGCCGCGCAGGACGTCATCACCCAGGCGTGCGCCAAAGGCAAACGTCCCGAAGTGACTGAGCTGATTGAGCAGTTGCGCCCGGCCTTGCTGCGCCAGTTCAGCCCCGCCTTCCTTGGCCGCCTGGTGCTGGTCCCGTATTACCCGCTGGGCGATGAGCAGATCAGCAATATCGTCGATCTGAAACTGGCCAAGCTGGCAGCGCGCTTCGCGGAAAACCACAACGCCCGGTTTACCTGGGATGACCGGGTAACGGAGGTCGTCACCGCGCGTTGCACGGAGGTGGACAGTGGCGCCCGTAACATCGACTTCATCCTGACGCAGACCGTGCTGCCCTTGCTGTCGTCGCTGGTGCTGGAACGGATGTCGATGCAGAAGCCATTCAGTGCGATACACATGAGTGTCGGCGCGGATGAGCAGTTTGCCTATGTCTTCCGCGACAATCCACTGAGAGGCCAGCCATGAGGACCGGGTTTGAACAGCCGGGCGGCCTGCTCTCGCTCACGTCGCCATTTGGCGATAACGACTTGTTGCTTGATGCGGTCGAGGGCAGCGAAGGTATTTCCGAATTGTTTAAATTTAGCCTGTACATGCGCTCAGCGAACACCAGTCTGAGTGCCGCCACCGTGGTCGGCAAGAACATGACGGTGACGCTGAATGTGGAAGGCGGCAGCAAACGCTATATCACGGGCATCGTCTCCCGTTTCATACAAGGCGGCTTCGATCAGGACTTCTCGACCTATGAAGCGGAAGTGGTGCCCATGCTTTGGCTGCTGACGCTATCGCGCGACCGCAAAATCTACCAGACCAAATCTGTCGCGGAGATCATCAAGGCAGTGCTGGGCGATTTCGGCATCACCTTTGACGACAAGCTGACGCAGACCTATGACAAGCTGGATTACGTGGTGCAGTACGATGAGACGGCGTTTGACTTCATCAGCCGTCTGATGGAGCAGGCCGGCATCTTTTACTTCTTCACGTTCAGCAGCAGCGGGCATACGATGGTACTGGGCGATGCATCGTCCAACTTTGCCGATTGCGATGGCGCAGCCAAGGTGCGCTTCTTCCCGCATACGGGGATGAGCAATGAAATCGATACTGTCTCGCGCTTCGCGTATGAGAACCGCATCGCCATCAAGAAATCGACTGTCAACGACTATGACTTCATCAACCCCAGCACCTCGCTGGAAGGCACGCATTCCGCCACCACCGGCAACGGTGCGGTGTACGAATTTGCGACCGGCCACCTCGCCGTAGCGGCAGCCAACGCGATCGCCAAGCTGCGCGTGGAAGCCAGCCAGGTCGGCGCGGAGATCCTGCGCGGCGATAGTTACTGCTATCCGTTCAGCGCGGGCAGCAAATTCACCTTGTCCGGGCATTTCGTCGATACGCTGAATGCCGCGTTTGTACTGCGCCGCGTGCATCACACCGCGCGCGATGACCTGTACTCCAATTCGTTTGAGGCCTTCCCGTCCGCCGTGCCCTTCCGGCCGCCGGTACAGACGCCACGTCCGCGCGCAGTAGGCTGCGAGACGGCGCTGGTGGTCGGTCCGAGCGGCGAAGAAATATGGACCGACAAGTGGGGACGCATCAAGGTACAGTTTCCGTGGGACCGGGACGGCGCCAAGGACGATAAAAGCTCGACCTGGCTGCGTGTGGCGCAATCGGTCGCGGGCAAGGGTTTTGGTGCGCTGTTCCTGCCACGTGTCGGCCAGGAGGTGGTCGTCACCTATCTCAACGGCGATCCCGAACGGCCAATGGTGACGGGATGCGTCTACAACGGCGAGAACGCACTGCCTGCCGAGCTGCCTGCCAATCAAACGCAAACCATCATGCGGACCTGGTCGTCCAAGCAGGGCGCGGCAGGCAATGAACTGCGCTTTGAGGACAAGAAGGATTCGGAGCAGCTGTATATGCACGCGCAAAAGGACATGCTGACCGAGATCGAAAACGCACTGACCACCACCATCAAGAAAGGTGCGGAGATCCACACCTTGCAGGAAGGCGACCGTACGGTGGATGTACAAAAAGGGAAGGAGACGCACAACGTCAAAGGCACGCGCGACATCACCGTGACCGGCGATGAAACGCATACCAACAGCGGCAAGTTCACGCACAAGGTCACCGGCGACTATGCCTTGACCATCGACGGCAAGCTTACGATCACCGTCACTGGCGACATCAGCATCAAATCCAGTGCCGGCGTCACGCAGGAAGCCGGCACCGCTTTTGCCGCGAAGTCCGGCACCGCGTTTTCGATCAAGGGCGGCACGGAACTGACCAGCGAGGCGGGCACCAACCTGACCAACAAGGCTGGCATGAAGATGCTCAACCAGGGCGGTGTGCAGATGGATAACAAGGCGCCCATCATCAACAGCAAGGCGGACGCCACGCAAACCGTGGAAGCCGGCGCGATGCTGACGCTCAAGGGCGCACTGGCGAAGGTGAACTGAGATGACAACGGAGACTGCCATGCCGGACGATCTGCTTGCCACCCCAGCTGCACCGCTTCTGGTCGAGGAGCGTGACGATGCGGGCCTGGTGCTGCAACGCGCCTGGTTGCAGGACGGTGCGCTGCACGGTCCTTTCGAGCAGTTCAGCGAACAAGGCGTTCCAGTGCTGAAGGCGTATTTTGAGGCCGGGAAAATGCACGGCGCCATGCAGGCCTACGCGCCGGACGGCAAGCTGATACAGCAGACCCAGTTCCAGCACGGTATGCCGCACGGGATGATGGAGATTTTCCTGAACGGCCGCTGCGTGTCGCGTCAGATGATGGTGAACGGCATAGCGGAAGGCCAGTCGCTGTCGTACGACGAAGCAGGCAACCTGAGTGCGCGCCAGCATATGCTGAATGGCCAGATACACGGTCCGGCCGAATTTTTCCATGAAGGGCTGCGGGTCCGTAAATCGCATTACAAGAACGGCCTGCTGGACGGCGACTCAAGCGACTTCGATCCACAAGGCAGCGTAGTGCAAAGCTGTACCTACCGCGCCAATCTGCTGCATGGACCTATGCGCCGCTACTGGCCTGACGGCGAATTGATGGAAGAGGTGATCTACCGCGACGGCAAGCCGGTGGGCGCGCCCGCGCGCTATGACAGCAAGGGCCGGCGTACCGACAATGCCGCAGCCACGCCGGACATTCTGGAGCGGCTGCAAAAACTGGTGAGGGGAAGCTGATGGGGCAACAGACCTGCATGGGCGGCATGCTCCAATGTACTTTTGGCGTGGCGCCGTCTTCATTGGTGGTCCTGCCGGCCAACTGCGTGATGACGACGACACCATCCGCCACCATCATGGATAACAAACCGATCATGAATGTACCGCCGTTCGGCATGTGCCAGTCGTTGTCCAATCCCATGGTGGCTGCGGCGACTGCGGCGGCGCTTGGCGTGCTGACGCCCATGCCTTGCGTGCCGGCGACGGTTGCGCCCTGGACGCCTGGTTCGCCGACGGTTTTGATCGGTAATATGCCGGCGCTGAATAATTCATCGAAGCTGATGTGCATGTGGGGTGGTGTCATCAGCATCAACGTACCGGGCCAGGTTACTGTGATGGTCCCCTGAATCATAGAATGCGAGCCCAATCATGGAATACCGATTCAGTCTGACACCCCGCCTGATCGCACTGGCGATCTTTTCCGGCGTGGCTTTGCTGGTGCTGTTGTTCGCACTCGGTTACGAAGTGGGCAAGAGCATGGCGGAGCGGCCGGCGATTGTTGATCGCAAAAGCCAGCAGGTGATGGGCAAGATATCCAATGACGCCGCTGCTGCCGCAGCGCCGGTCACCGAGCGCGTGAAAGCCGTGCAGAAGGCGGCGCAATGAACATCACGCGCGTCCTCCTGCTATGCATGGCCTTGTGCCTGGGCGGCATGGTGTGGGCGCAGACCGGAGCGCGTGCCAAGGCAAGTGGTGACGCCGGCAACTCGCAGCCGGTGCCGGTAGCCGTTGGAGGGATGCTGGCACCGGATATTGCCCGCATCGTCAACCACGGCGAGCTGGTGGTGTCCATGCTGGCGGCAGACAATCCGCCATTTTTCTCGACGCAGAAAGGACAGCTGGTCGGCACCGACGTTGACCTGGCGAGGTTGATCGGCAAGGAGCTGGGCGTGCCTGTGCGTTTCGACCGCAGCCCGAAGACATTTGATGGCGTCGCCGAAATGGTGGCCAACAGCCAGGCGGATCTGGGCATCAGCCGTCTTGCGCGCACGCTCAAGCGCGGGAAGATGGTGCACTTTTCAAACAGCTATATGCGCCTGGGCCATGCGCTGCTGATTAACCGTGTGCGCTTTGCGGAAATGGCGGGGGACCAGCCCTTGCCGCAGGTGATACGCAACTTCACCGGCAGCATCGGCGTGATTGCCAATTCTTCGTGGGAGGAGTTCGGCCGCCGCAACTTCCCGCAGGCGAAGCTGGTGAGTTATCCGACCTGGCAGGATGCGGTCAACGCCGCCATCAAGGGTGAAGTGGTTGCCGCCTATCGCGATGAACTGGAGATCATGCAGATCGTGAACAGCGATCCCAGTCTGGCGCTGTCGCTGCGCACGGTGACATTCAACGATCTTGAGTCCCCGCTCAGCATCATGGTCGGCATCCGCGACCTGACGCTGCTTTCCTTCGTCAACGAAGTGATCGCGCAGCGGGCCGAAAAACCGACCGTAAGCAGCGTGCTCAAATCGATCAAATAGGGACAGCAATGGACGCTCCGACCTCCATGCAAGGCTTTCAGCGCTGGGCTCTGAACCCGCTGACGGTGCTGGGCTGCGTGATCGCCGGCGGTGTGCTGGGCTGGGCGGCGCCGGCATTTGCGCGGCATCTGGGCGTGGTGGGCGTGGTGTATGTGGATCTGCTCAAGATGATTGTGCTGCCGTTTATGATTTCAGCGGTGATCTTCAGTTTGCAGAACCTGTACCACGACGGCGGCGCAGCGCGCATTTTCAAGCGTGTGGTGGCGGTGTTCGTGACGTTCTCCTTCCTGGTGGCGATACTGGCCGCTGCGGCTTCCTTGCTGGCGCGCCCGGGCGGCGACCTGCGCGCCGAAACCCGCATTGCACTTGGCAAGATCGTCAGCGCCGATACGGATAGCAGCAATACGCGGATGTCGATGCGTACCATCGAGGAAGCGCCGAAGCGCACCAGCCTGAAAGAAGTGCTGCAGGCGCTGATCCCGCAGAATATTTTTGCCGCGCTGGCCAATGGCGAGACCTTGAAGGCGCTGGTGTTTGCGCTGCTGTTCGGCTTTGCGGCGGGGCAGGTGCCTAACCGTATCGCCAGCGGTTTGCATCAGGCGCTGGAGACGGTGTATCACGCCTGCCAGACGTTGACGCGCTGGGTCAACCTGCCGGTGCCGTTTGTGCTGGTCTGCATGGCGGCCAGCGAGGTGGCGCTGGCGGGACTGGGGCCGATACGGGCAATGGCGGGTTTCGTCATGCTGTTCCTGCTGGTGTGCGCGCTGTTGCTGGTCCTGGCCATCGCGTTGATGGGGCGCCGCGCCGGTGTGCCGTTCCGTACCGTGGCGCAGGCGATGCGCGAACCGTTTGCGCTTGGTGTGGCAACCAATAACAGCGCCACCTGCATGCCCGCCATGGTCAGTGGCCTGGTGGACAAGCTGCAGTTTTCGCGTACGCGCGTGGAGCTGCTGGTTCCGCTCAGTATCTCACTGCTGCGCGTTGGCGCGGTGGCGTATTTTGTTTGCGGCACGCTGTTCATCGCCGCGCTGTACGGACGTCATGTGTCGGCGCTGGACCTGGGGGTGCTGGTGCTGGTGTCGGTACTGTCCGGATTTGCCTCGGCCGGCATGGCGGGCATTGTTACCGTATCGTTGATCGGTACCATTTGCAGCTATCTGTCGCTGCCGTTTGAAGCGGCGTTTATTTTGCTGGTGGCGGTCGATCCCATCTGCGCCATGGGCCGCACCGCGGTCACGGTGATCGGCAGTTGCGCCGCCGTTGCCACCATCTGCGCCGCTCCGGTGAAACTGTAGGAGGCGCCATGCAGATACAGACCCTGGTCAAGCCGCCATCGATCATACAGCTGCGCGATGTATTCCAGCATCCGGCGACGCTGCTGGGGGCGATGCTGCTCGGCGGCTGGGTAGGCACGCTGGCGCCGGACCGCGCCGGCCAGCTGGCGGCATTGGCTGCACTGTATCTGTCGCTGATCCAGATGGCGGCTTTTCCGTTCGTGATCCTGGCCGTGTATTTTGGTTTGCAGCGCCTGCCATCGGAGCCGGGATCGGGGCGCAGGCTGGCGCAGGTGGCGGGCACCTCGCTGCTGGCCATGCTGTTATGCGCCATCGTCGGCGTGATCGTGGCCAGCGTCTTTGGCGCCGGTTCCGGCTTGTCGGCGCAGCAGACCGCGACCCTGGGGCGACTGGCGTTGCGCTCGGATTCGCAGTTCAACATGAGCATGCACGACGATGATCCAGCGCCGCAGCCGCTGGATGTGCATATGCTGGTGCCGGACAATCTGTTTGGCGTGCTGGCGTATGGCTCGGTGCCGGCGGTGCTGATCGGCGTGCTGTGTTTTGGCGCCGCCGTGGCAGTGCAGGACCCGCAACGCTCGGCCCAGTTGAATGGCATTTTCGAAGGTGCGTACCGCGCGCTGGAGTCGCTGGTGCATCGCTTTAACATCCTGCTGCCTGCTGCTGCATTTGTGCTGGCCGCCGCTGCCACCGCCACCGCTGGCATGGATGCGATTCTGCTGCTGGGAAGTTTTCTGCTGTCGTTCTTTGTTGCGGGAGCGCTGGTGTGCGCTGCGGCCATCGGTGTGATCTGCTGGCGCTTGAAGACCACGCCATGGCCGGTGATGCTGGCGCTGCGCGAGCCGATCACGGTATGCCTGTTCTCGCCGGCGGCGGTGGCTGCGGTGCCGGGCTTCATCCAGGGGATGAGTGTGCGCCTGGGGTTCAGCCGTGGCCTGGTGGAGCTGGTATCGCCGATCGCGCCGGTGTTCATCAAGGCGGGGGAGGCGATGTTCTTTGCCGTGCTGGCGGTGTTCGTCGCGAATATCTACCATCAGCCGCTGCAAATCGGCGATATCGCGCTGATTTGCCTGCTGTCCTGGGCTTGCGCCTTGTGGTCGGTGGGGATTGCGGGTGTGAAGTCGGTCATCCTTGGCGGCTTTGTGCTGGGGGCGATGGGACTGCCGCTGGAGGCCGTGCTGCCCGCTTTCATGCTGGTGGAAGTGTTGTGTGAAGGTCCACGAAATTTGCTTTCCTTTCTTATATCGTCGGCGCTGATTGCCTTGGTAGCAGAGGGACTGTATATTCATAACGAGCAAGTTTCCGAGGTGTGGCACCCATCGACGCTGAAACTCGTCTTCACCCGCAAGCAAGCGCTGTTCGTACTTTTGCTGTTGTTGTTCGCTTTGTTCACAGTGTTTTGCGCAGGCATAGGTTATGGCCTGCGGCACGCGTTATGAAGACTGACTTATGCAACTGAAGATGCGCCGCAACCTCCCCTTGCTTCCGCTGCTGCTGGCCGCGACGCTGCTGCTTTCCGGCTGTTCCACCATGCGTTCGCTGGTGGGTATGGACCCCAAGCCTGTCTCTCCCGACTGGAAATCCCTGAGCCTGCGCGCTGCTGCCGACGCCAATAACAATAGTGCTGTCGCGGTGGACCTGGTGCTGATCAAGGATGCGTCCATGGTGGATTCGCTCATGAATATGCCGGCGTCCAAATGGTACGCCACGCGCGCTGATTTGCAGCGCACTTTCCCCGAAGGCCTGACGGTCTATCCGTTTGAACTGGTGCCTTCGCAAACCCTGCGTCTGGATGACAGGAAGTGGAACGGCCAGAAGGCCTGGGCTGCCGTGGTGTTTGCCGGTTACGGCAATCCCGGCGAGCACCGCGCGCGCCTGATGCTGAATGCCGGCGCCTATGTCGTCCAACTGAACGCCCAGGGCTTCGCTGTGAGCGAAGTGAAACCTGGCGCAGCACAGTAGAAAGAGACCGATGACCGTAACTCCACTTTTACCTCGCATCCAGTGGCACGAAGGCATGATGCTGACGCCGCAGCACTTCCAGCAGGAAGGTGCGCGCGTCGACGGCATGCTGGCGTGGCAGTCGCTGGCCACCAGTCCTTATGGCTGGGGTGTGCGCGAGCTGGCCATCGATGAAGCGCTGCTGACCACCGGCTTGCTGCGCATCCGCCAGCTGGAAGCGATACTGCCCAACGGCATGGCGGTAGCCTACGACAGCGCACTGGCGCAAGGGAAGGCGCTGGAGCTGGACTTGTCGCCATGGGCGGAAGCGATGGCGCAGCAGGATTTGCCGGTGTATCTGGTCATCGGCAATACACGTTCGCTGCGCCAGCCTGGCCAGCCGGCCATGTTCCGTGGCGTGGAAAGCGCCGCAGCGGAAGATGAGATATCGCAGGCGCTGGCTGCCGATGTGCCGCGCATGGACGTCAATCTGGCGCTGATGGCAGGCGCCACGCCGTCCGCTGCATACACGGCGTTGAAGCTGATGACGGTCAACAAGGGCAATGAGATCGTGCATCGCGGCGTCTTCATGCCGGCCATGCTGGAGGTGCCCGCCGCTGCTGCGGTGCGCCAGCGCGCACAGACGCTGGCCACAAATATGCGCAACAAGGCGGTGTTCCTTGCGCGCCAGACCGCGCAGCCGTCCTCGCGTACCGAAGACCGTATCAATCTGCTGGAGCAGAAGGCGCGGTTATCGAGTTTGATCCTGAATCTTCCATGGCTGGAAGCGGTGCTGCGCGCGCCAGTGACGCAGCCGTTGCCGCTGTACCTTGCCTTGTGCGCGCAACTTGGGCCGCTTGCGACCTTGCGCCCCGGCGCCGTGCCGCTGATGCCGCCGGCCTACGATCATGCCGATGCCTGGCCGGCTTTTGATGCAGTGCTGCTGGCATTGACCGATCTGGTGGCGGAAGTGAGCCAGGAGTGGAAGACCTGTACTTTCAATTTCGATGGCCAGGTGTTCTCGCTGCCGATGCAGCCGGAGTGGATGGGGCAGCGGCTGGTGATTGGCCTGCGCGGCCAGCCGGACCGCGAGGCGACGCAGTGGATGACCGGCGCCGTGATCGGCTCGAAGACGGTATGGACCTCGCTGACCGATCGCCGGGTGCTGGGTGCGCCCCGTGCACGCATCGAGGCGGCGCCCGAACTGGGCTTGCGCGCCAGCGCCGGCTATACCTTGTTCAGCGTTGAGGTGTCGGACGAATTCATCGTGGCCGATCAGGCCCTGTTAATCAGTAACGCCACCGAAAGCGTGCGCTCGCAGCGTCCGCAAGAGGTGGTGTTGTTCATCAAAGGATGACGACCATGACTGCCAATAGCGCAGCGGCGGCGCCGGCCGCATGGAGCGGCGGCATCAGCGAAGGCGTGGACCTGGCCTCGGTGCAGTTCCGCGATTTTTACGATACGCTGTCGCGCTCTGCGCAGGCGGCAATGCAAGTCAGCGAAGCGGACGCCAAATCGGCTGCGGAGGCACTGAGCCGCCAGCTATGCCAGTTGATCGAATTGCAGTCGCTGGAGGCGCGCCGGGTTGCCGGCAAGGCTGGCATCGAGGCGGAAATCCAGGGCCGCTTCCTGAAAGCCGCACTGGCCGACGAGGTGCTGCTGAATACGGAATGGGCGGGGCGCAGCTATTGGCGTCATGTGCTGATCGAGACCATGCTGTTCCAGTCCAGCTATGCCGGCGAGCGCGTGTTCGACGATCTGGACCAGCTGCTACGGGAACGCGAGCCGTCGCGCCGCAATCTGGGACGGTTGTATCTGTATTTGCTGTCGCTGGGTTTCCAGGGCCGCTATCGTGGCCAGAAGCAGGACAAGATTGTGGAATACAGGCGTGAGCTGTTCCAGTTTGTCTACCTGCGGCCGGCCGACCTGCAAGGGCGGGACCGCACGCTGTCGGAGCCGGCGTACGCCAGCACGCTGTCGCATCTGGCCGCACGGCGCCTGCCGCGCTTCAATCGCAATGGCCTGCTGTTTGTGATTGTGCTGCTGGTCCTGCTGGGACTCTCCGAGCTACTGTGGTTGTGGCAGTCGTGGCCTGTGCGGGCCGGACTGACCGCAACGCTGTGATCAACCAGGGGGAAGACGCATAGTGTTGAACTTCTTGTCAGATAACACGGCCATCGCCACGCTGCTGGTGCTGACGGTGCTCGTCATGCTGTTGTTCGCCATTGTGATCTGGGCGGCGATGAAGGGCGCGGAGCAGGCCGACAAGCCGGCTGCATTGCAGCCGCGCCTGATCAGTGCCGATTCGCTCAAGCAGTCGTTCCGCGTGGCGGTGGAACTGATCGAGAATAATATCGCGGCACGCTCGGAGCGCTATAACCTGCCATGGACGCTGGTGCTGAACGAGGGCACGGCCGGGCGTGAGCTGCCGCTGCTGCAATCAGGGCTGCAAAGCGCGCTGAGTACGGACAGCTCGCTGACTGCGGGCGCACAGGGCATCAGCTGGAACTTCTTCGACCAGGGCGTTGCGGTGCAGCTGCAAGCCGACTATCTTGGCTCGCCGGACCCGGATGCCGCCAACGCCAACAACACCTGGGACGATTTCCTGGGCCTGTGCCGCAACTACCGGCCCGACCGTCCTTTCGACTCGATCGTGCTGGCGATACCGGCGGCCCTGTTCCTCAACGCGGACGGCGCCGGACAGCTTGACCTGGCGGCACGCGCCAAAACCATCCATCGCCGTTTGTGGCTGGCGCAGAACCGTCTGGCATTGCGCTTCCCGATTTATATTGCGATCACCGATTGCGAAGTCATTCCGGGCTTTGCGCGTTTTGCCGCAGCGTTGCCGGAGCCACTACGCCGCTCGATGCTGGGCTGGTCGTCGCCGCATGAACTGAGCGCGCCGTTCCAGCTGCAGTGGATGGACACGGCGATGAACGAGATCGGCCGCACGCTGTCCGACAGCTGCGCCGAACTGTGTGCGCTGGAGCCTGCGGGTTCGGACAGCAGCGAATACTTCCTGCTGCCGAATCAGATCGAGCGCCTGCGCAACGGGCTGAAGATCTTTGCCGAAGAACTGATGCGCCCGAGCGCGTATCACGAACCCTTCCTGCTGCGAGGCGTTTATCTGACAGGCGATTGCAGCGACGAGGCAGCGCTGCTTGGCGATGGCCACGCGCCTGCCGATTTGGCGCTGGGCACGCCGGCGGTTGATGCCCCGCCACCGGTCGAGCCAGTGGCGGATGGCGAAGCGCCACCGCCGGCATGGCTGCCGGGGCAGGGCAGCGCCGTGCCGGCCTTCCTGCGCGATATCTTTGAACGCAAGATCTTTGCCGAAGTAGGGCTGGTGCGCGCGTCGTCGGTGCATCGCATGCGTCGTCCGGCCATGAATCGCCTCGCGCGCTGGACTGCGATTGGCATTCCAGTGATCTGGGTACTGGGCCTGACCTATGCCACCTTCGACCTGCATCGCTTGAGTAGCGACGTCCGGATCTACCTGGAAAAGCTGGACCGCGATTCGCGCGCCAGCCTGCAAGCCAGTAGCCAGAGTGTGATCGATCCTGCGCAAAGCCGCCAGCGGGCGATGGAGGCATTGCAGTACATTGAATTGATGGGCAATGCACGCTTGCGCTATTTGGCCATGCCTGGATCGTGGCCTTGGTTCGACGACCTGCATCAGCGGGTGCAGCGGCGCATGGAGAAGGGCTTTGCCGATAACGCTTTCGATCCGCTACGCCGCTCGGCCTATGCGCGCATGAGCGAATTGACCGGCGTGCCGATCGACCCGGTATCGGGCAGCCTGATTATCGGCGGCCGCTGTACATTGCCGGCACGCTGGAACGAAATGACCGCTGGCGCCAACAACGCTTTAAATATTGAGAACCTGCCGGAGTTCTCGGCACTGCTGCAATACACCTCCCGTATCGAACAGATGGACCAGGTGCTGCAAGCGATGATGCGCCTGAAGTCACCGAATTCCGGCCCTGCCTCAGGTGAGGATCTGGCGCTGGTGGTGCGAACCCTGCTGGGCGCTGAATTGAACGGCAATCCGGACCGCACGGCGCAGCTGTTCCGCCAGGTGGCCAAGGAGGTGCAATCGCTGACGATAGAGCCGTTGCAGGAAGCGGCCAGTTGCTCTTACAAGCTGGCGGTGCGCGCCACGGCAAAGCGCCTGTATGTCAACAATGGCTTGCTGAAGGCGGAGCAGACTATCTCGGAGAGTTCCAACGCGTTGTATGAAGCCGATCCGCGTGCGGATGCCAGTACCACGGTCGCTATCTGGCAGGCGCTGCGCACTGCGCTGCGCGCGCAGGAGCTGTACCTGGTGGCCGGCAAGGGCGGCTGGATGCACCGCGCCACGCTGGACCTGGGGCCAGCCTGGGATAACCTGATGCAGAAGACGCAAAGCATTTCTCTGCTCGGGACACCGATCGTTGACGATGCGCGCAAGCAGATGGATGAAGGCTTTACGCAGTTTATCTCGGCGTGGGATGCGACGCTGTCGGCCGACAGCCATTCGCAGGGGCTGAGCTCGGGCCTGGAATACTCGGAGGCGAATTCCTCCTGGGCTTTTGCGGTGGACCGCAAGGCGCTGTCGGATGCGCTGCAAAGTTTGTTGACGCAGCCTTTCATGAAGTTCAATCACCTGAGCCGTTTGCCCGAGGTGCCGCCCGGTTCCACCGTTGCCTGGGATGGCGCGCGGCTGGATCAGGTGCAGGCGCTGGCCGACGCGCGCAAGCGTGTGCAGACCGACTTCCTGCCGAAGTTCCCCGCCAATCTGCAGGCGCCGGCGGCCCGCCTGGCGGATGCGGCACTCGGCGAAACGGCGCGCGACCAGCTGTCGCAGGCATACATGGTGTCGGCGCGCGAGGTTCAGGCGCCGGTGACGGAAGCCGATCGCGCCCGCGTGCTGCGCATCCGTTCCTGGCTGCAGGAGATCGGCGCACTGGCGGTGGCGGACAATCTGTCTGCCGTGATGAGCCGCGATGCCTTGTCGCGTTTGCAGATGCTGGATGAAACGCTGACGCGCGCGGAAGTGTTCGTGCCGCGCGACCGCTCCTTCCGTTCGTGGAATGGCGAGAAGGCGCCGCTGCTGGATGCTTTTGGCGCCGGCGATGCTGGCGCGCTGGCGGGCTATGTGGCGCAGCAGCAGGCCTTTATCGAAGCGACCGGCAAGGATGCGGAAGCGCTGCTGCTGCAACTGGGCGGCTCGGCGGCTGGCAATCCCCTGGTCGGCAAGTGGCAGGCGACCGTGTCGGACCTGAACCGCTACAAGCTCAAAAGCCCGACCAGCAGCCTGACCGCACTGGAGAATTTTGTGCTGGTCGGTGCGGCCGATATCGACATCAACAACTGCCTGGACAAGCTGTCGGCACGCGCTGCGCAGCGCCGGGCCAGCGATATCTTCTCCGAGCGCATGCAGGGTTTGCAGGGCGGTTTGTATTCGCGTTGCCGTGAGCTGATGCAGACCGGCTACCAGGATGCGTGGACGCGCTTTGCCGATGCCTTCAACAGTGAACTGGCCAACCGCGCGCCGTTCCGTGCGCTGTCGCCGGATGGCGTGAAAACAGTCGATAAGGTTCCCGCCGACGTCGAGGAGGTGGGCGCGGTGCTCAAGCTGTTCGACCGCGTGCATACGCTGGCGCTGGCGTCGGACCGCGATCCCAGCCGGCCTTCCGCAGCCAGCACGGTGCGCAAGATGGACGATCAGATGCAGAAGGTGCGTGATTTCCTGGCGCCGCTATATCCCAGCGAAGAAGGGCAGCCGGTCGGCTTTGACGTGCTGGCGGAATTCCGCGCCAATACGGCGACGGAAAGTGAGGGCAACAAGATCATCGACTGGGCGCTGACCGTGGGCAGCCATACCTTGCGTCAGCGCGACGCCGCCAAAGCGCTGCGCTGGGAGCCGGGTTTGCCGGTGATGCTGACGCTGCGATTTGCGCAGGACGGTCCCGTGGTGCCGAAGTCCGAGGGTGGTCATGCGGGCATGTCGGTGGAGGAGCGGACCGTCAGCTACAGCTTTGATGACCCGTGGGCGCTGTTCAGCTTTGTGGCGGCGTATCGTGAATCGGAGGGCGCACCAGCTTCCGGCTCGCGCTCGCAGTTGCTGAAGTTTGAGTTCCCGCTGACGGTGGTCGGCGACGGCAAGATCGCGGCGCGCGATGCGCGTGCGCGCGTCTACGTGCGCCTGACGGTCAGCGCCGCCGGCAAGCGCGCGCCGCTGGTGTGGCCGCCGGCGTTCCCGGTCAAAGCACCTGCCTGGTGACGGTGATGGCCCCTGTATCCGCATTGACGCGCATTGCCGTTTTCGGCAGCTTCCACCGGGGCTTCCAGGTGCTGGGGGAGTTGTTGAGCGGGCCGTTGTCGCAACGCGTGCAGGTGGTGGGCGTCGCCACCGACGACGCCAGCGCCGACTTTATCAGCCGTGGACGCCGCGTGTGGTCGTATCCGCACACGGACAGCGAAGCGCTGATGGTGGAGCGGCTGGCGCAATCGCGCGGACTCAGTGTGTACAAGGGCCGGGTCAAGTCCGAGGCGTTCTATCAGCTATACGAACAGCAATGGCGGCCGGATATCTGCATTGCCGCCACGTTCGGGCAGCGCATCGACGCGCGCCTGTTTGCCTTGCCGCGTATGGGCTTCTTCAATCTGCATCCGTGCATCGACGATGGCTGGCCGTCGCGCTATGCGGGACCGAATCCATTCCAGGCGTTGATGGACAATGGCGCCGATCATGTGGTGATCGCCCTGCATGAAGTGGACGACGGTTTTGATACCGGCCGGCTGGTGGCGCTGTCGGACAAGGTTTATATTCCGCCCGGCGCGTCGGTGGTGGACCTGCACAAACTGACGTCGCCGCTGGCGGCCAAGTTTTTTGCACGTGAACTCGGCAAGATGCTACCGTAGGCCATGGCGACGATCAAAAGCAATCTGCGCAATCTGGTCGACAAGGCGCGTTCGCTCATTACTGAAGATAAGAGTTTGGAAAATCCAACAGCCCCCATGAATGGACCTAGCCTACCGATACCGCAGTCTCTGATGAACGTCGAACATCTGCGTGAGCTGGAGCTGTTGCAGCAGCCGATTACCGAGGGCCAGCCCTGCGGCATCGCGCTGCGTTACGATCCGGTGTTTACCGAGATCCGGCTGGCGCGCGAGGAAGACGACCCCAGTCTGCCGATGGGGCAGTGGGAGCGTCCGCTGAAAAAGGCCGACTGGGCGCTGATTGAAACGCGCTGCAAGACGGTGCTGGAGCATCGCTCCAAGGATTTGCAGATCGCGGCCTGGCTGGCGGAGGCGTGGACCCGCCAGTTTGGCGTCGATGGCCTGTACCGCGGCCTGAGCCTGATCGATGGTCTGCTGCGCCGCTACTGGGAGCCGCTGCATCCGATGGTCAGCGATGGCGACGCCGATGCCCGCATTGCACCGCTGGAGTGGATGAACGCATCGTTCGCCATGATGATACGGCTGCATGTGCCGCTGTTGAGGATCCACACGCGCAAGCCACCGGTGCTGACGCTGGTGGACTGGGACCGCATGACGGCGCGTGAGTTATCCACGAATGGCGCACATGACGATAAGGGTGAGCCGCCGATGTCGCGCACGGAGGTGATTTCATACGCACATCAGCGCCTGGGACGTGAGATGGCGCAGCGTCTGCAGGTGGTACAGCGCTGCCTGAACTGCCTGGAGACGATGCTGGCCTTCGTCGACCTGCAGCTGGGTGCCGAGTCGCCCAATCTGTCGAAACTGAAGGGGGCGCTGGTGGCAATGGAACGCGTGCTGCAGCAGCTTGCGCCCGAGCATAAAGAGGAAGAGATCATGCCCGATGAGCCGCAATCCATGGAAGCTGGTCTGAGCGCGAAGGTGGCGCCGACGGCGTTGCTGTCCGGCTGGAAGAACCGCGACGAAGCGTATGCGACGCTGGAAGCGATCGCGGATTATTTAAGCCTGGTGGAACCGCATAGCCCGACGCCGTATCTGCTGCGTCGCGCCGTCAACTGGGGCCGCATGCCGCTGCCCGAGCTGATGGCGGAAATCATCCGCGAAGAGGGCGACCTGAATCGCCTCGTGAATATGCTGGGCTTGCGTGAGTAGGCGCTTACTTGAGTTGATACACGGATGCCTGCTGATCCAGCAGCAGGTTCTCCGAGCACAGCACGTAAGTGGAAGCGCCAGCCAGACTGAGAAGCAGTGCCCCGAAGGCAAGGGGTAGATAGCGTGCCATGACCAACTCCCTGATGTATTTAGTTGAACGATCCATGCGTTCAGAATAATTCAGGGAGTGTCGAAACGGCATCAGCAAAACGTCCGACGCCGTGTAGGACAACTGCTTGTCGTATATCTTGTTGGAAATCTTATTTGGTTTTCCAAAGCGTGATCGGACCGACCGGCGCGGTATCTAGCGCATTGGCCTGTTCCAGCCACTGGGTCAGGCGTTCGGGCTGCTTGAGATGAATGCCCATGCCATCGATGGTGCCGATTTGCTCCAGGGCGCTGGCGTTGAGCTTGGCCTTGGACACCGTTGGCGCACTCATCACCATGCGATCATAGGCTTTGCGGGCCTTGTTTTCCCATTTGTGCAGGCTGGTTTCATCGAAGCGGTTGCTTTCGAAGTAGACGGTCAGCGTGCCATCCGGATTGCCAAAGCCGACGATACCGGCGCCCAGGCGGATGGCAGCGTTGCTGCCAGCGTCAAATGCGGCGGTGGGGACGAAGACGGCGGCGCGGCCGTCGGTGTCAGGACGACCTACGGGCGTGTCTTTGCCATAAGTGCTGACTTCAATAACAGGTTTATCTTGTGACATAACTTAAACAAATTCAGGGGATCAGCAGACGAGGTGTGCGGCTTTGCATGGGCATGCAAACGATTAACCATTGTAGCGCTAAACTAGTGCTGAATGGCAATAGGCTGTGCCAAAAATGTTGTAACGTTACGCGTGCGCCAGGGCATTGGGTTATAGTTATTGGAATGATAGCCAGGGGAGGATTGCATGCCATTGCACCAAGGGCTGAGCGTTTTCATTATCGACGACAATGAGATGACCCGCGGCCTGTTGCGCGTCATCATTCAGGGCGACAAATATGACGTGGTGGGCGACGCCGGCACGGCCGAGTCCGCCCGTTTGCGTTTGCGTTCGCTTCGCGCCGACATCATTTGCCTGGATGTGGTGATGCCGGATGGCGATGGCCTGGAATTGCTGGAATGGATACGGGACAAGCAGCCCAGGGCGGCGGTACTCATGGTGACCGCCAGTACCGACCGCAGCACCGTGGAACAGGCGCTGCGCAGCGGCGCCAAAGGCTATATCGTCAAACCCTTCAATCCTGGCACCGTGATGGACACGCTGGACAAGATCGCAGTCCAGATCAAAGCCCAGCGCGCGACGCGTCAAACTGGCTAGATGGCATCGGCAATGTCGCGGCCGAAACGCAAAAAGCCCAGTCAGAGACTGGGCTTTTCACTTAATTCTTTGGGGTGACTGATGGGGCTCGAACCCACGACAACAGGAATCACAATCCTGGACTCTACCAACTGAGCTACAGCCACCGCTGATTTACTACTCGCTGCCAACTAGTGCTGAACAACGAGCCAGAATTATACAAGCCGTTTTTAATTCCTGCAAATTTATATTTCGACGATGCTTAAACGTCAATCTTCTCCACCGGCGGGGTGAGACCCAGCAGGTTGGCAAAGGCTGGTGCCAGTGCGCTGACGTCGGCGGTGGTGTAGCCGTGCAGCGTGGCTGCGTCACCGCCTGCCGGACGCAGCAGTCCGGCGGCCTCCAGCAGGCGGCCGAGTTGGCGCGCTACAGCGTCGCCGGTATCGATCAGCGTGACGCCGCTGCTGGCATGGTCGCGTATCACGCGTTCAATACCGTCCTGCACGAAGGGATAGTGAGTGCAGCCGAGCACCAGCGTGTCCGCGCCTTGATCCAGCAGTGGTGTGACGTATTTATCCAGCAGGGCAGCGATGGCTGGCGTGTGCAGGTCGCCCAGTTCGATCTGGTCGACCAGGCCCACTGCCGGCTGCAGCAGGAATTCAGTCTGCGTGGCGGCGGCAATCTGCTCGCGCAGTTGCAGGAATTTTTCGCCTTTGAGCGTGCGCGCGGTCGCCAGCACACCAACCTTGCGGCTGCGCGTGATGGCCGCCGCCGGCTTCAGGCCCGGCTCAACGCCGACCACTGGCAGCTCAGGATGCTTCGCCCGCACCGCCTTGATGGCAGCCACGGTTGCAGTATTGCAGGCCACGACCAGGGCCTTCATGCCTTGCTTGAGCAGGAAGTCGGTGACGATCAGTGCGCGTGCGACGACGTAGTCTTCGGTCTTGTCACCGTACGGTGCGTGACCGGAGTCAGCAAAATAGATCAGGTGTTCGTTCGGGTACTGCGCGCGAATGTGGCGCAGTACCGAAAGCCCGCCCACGCCGGAGTCATACACACCAATTGGAGCATCGGGAGAGCGGGTCATGGGCATCAGGCAGTCACAACAGGGACGTTGAGTTGCTCGATGCGGGCCTTCCATTCTGCAGGACCGGTGTTGTGCACCGAGCTGCCTTGCGAATCCACGGCCACGGTGACTGGCATGTCGACCACGTCAAACTCGTAGATCGCTTCCATACCCATGTCGGCAAAGCCCAGCACTTTCGATTGCTTGATGGCTTTCGACACCAGGTAGGCGGAACCGCCCACTGCCATCAGGTAGGCCGACTTGTGCTTCTTGATCGACTCGATCGCAGCAGGGCCGCGCTCGGCTTTACCGATCATCGCGATCAGGCCGGTTTGTTCCAGCATCATGTCGGTGAACTTGTCCATGCGGGTGGCGGTGGTTGGGCCGGCTGGGCCGACCACTTCGTCACGCACCGGGTCGACTGGACCGACGTAGTAGATCACGCGGTTCTTGAAGTCGACTGGCAGTTCTTCGCCTTTAGCCAGCATGTCCTGGATGCGCTTGTGCGCTGCGTCGCGGCCGGTCAGCATTTTGCCGTTCAGCAGCAGGGTCTGGCCAGGCGTCCACGAAGCGACTTCTTCCTTGGTCAGCGTGTCGAGGTTGACGCGCTTGGATTTTTCGGTATCCGGCGCCCACGACACATCAGGCCAGGTCGACAGCGGTGGCGGAGTCATGTAGGCAGGACCGGAGCCATCCAGCACGAAGTGGCCGTGACGGGTGGCGGCGCAGTTCGGAATCATCGCCACTGGCTTGGAGGCCGCGTGGGTCGGGTGCATCATGATTTTTACGTCCAGCACGGTGGTCAGGCCGCCCAGGCCCTGGGCGCCGATGCCCAGTGCGTTGATCTTGTCGCACAGTTCGATACGCAGCTCTTCCAGCTTGTTCTGCGGGCCGCGCTGTTTCAGCTCGAACATGTCGATGTCTTCCATCAGCACTTCCTTGGCCATCAGCATGGCTTTCTCGGCGGTGCCGCCGATGCCGATGCCCAGCATGCCTGGCGGACACCAGCCGGCGCCCATGGTTGGCACGGTTTTCAGGACCCAGTCGATCAGCGAATCGGATGGATTCATCATGATCATCTTGGATTTGTTTTCCGAGCCACCGCCTTTGGCTGCGACCTTGACGTCAACCGTATTGCCTTCGACCAGTTCCATGTGCACCACGGCTGGCGTGTTGTCCTTGGTGTTCTTGCGGTCGAAGTGCGGGTCGGCGACGATCGACGCGCGCAGCTTGTTGTCGTCGTAGTTGTAGGCGCGGCGCACGCCTTCGTTGACGGCGTCGGTGACGGTGCCGGTGAAGCCTTCAAAGCGCACACCCATGCCGATCTTCAGGAAGACGTTGACGATGCCGGTGTCCTGGCAGATCGGACGCTTGCCCTCGGCGCACATGCGCGAGTTGGTCAGGATCTGCGCGATGGCGTCTTTTGCGGCCGGGCTTTGCTCGTGCTCGTAGGCGCGGGCCAGGTGTTCGATGTAGTCAGCCGGGTGGTAGTAGCTGATGTACTGAAGCGCGGCGGCAACGGATTCGATCAGGTCTTCTTGCTTTATGATGGTCATGATGTTCTCGCGGGGTTAGTGGGATTCGTTGTGCGTCATCGTGGTGATGCGGTCAGTGTAAGAGATGGCCAGGGCCGACAACAGGAATACGACGTGGATGCCGGTTTGCGCCAGCAGCGTCTTCTCGTCGTAGATGCTGGCGTTAATAAAGGTCTTCAGCAAATGGATCGACGAAATGCCGATGATGGCCATGGCCAGCTTGGTCTTGAGCACGGAGGCGTTCACGTGCGACAGCCATTCCGGCTGGTCCGGGTGGGTATCCAGATTCATGCGGGAGATGAAGGTCTCGTAGCCGCCAATGATGACCATGACCAGCAGGTTGGAGATCATGACCACGTCAATCAGGCCGAGCACGACCAGCATGATGGTGGTCTCATTGAGCTTGGTCGGCATCGGGGCGCCGGGTACGGCAACTGCCTGCAGGATGTGCTGTAGCGCGGCTTCGTTGCCGAGCGCGGCGCCGATCAGGTCCTTCAGCTCGACCCAGAAATGGAAGACGTAGACGCACTGCGCCAGGATCAGGCCGAGGTACAGCGGCAGTTGCAGCCAGCGGGTCATGAAGATAAAAGCAGGCAGCGGACGCAGCTTCTTTTGTGGCTCGGTCATTACGGCAAAACTCCTTGAAATGAGGCAGACTATGAAGACTGCCGACATTTTACACGTGCCGCCGGGCGACCGCATCGGCCCGCTGCGTTGAATTATTGGTAAAATTGTCGGGCTGACCATCCTCCGCCGGGGACTGGGCAGCTGTAAGGGCACAGTAAGCGATCAGCTTTATGTTGATGGCAAATGATTACTACACTGGAGACACCATGAGCAGCACTACTACCCAAGGTCCACAAGAATCCCGCGTGTTCGCGCCATCGCCGGCGTTTGCAGCGCAGGCCACCGTATCCGGCATGGATGCATACAACGCGCTCTGCGCAGAGGCGGCGGCCGACTACGAAGGCTTCTGGTCCCGTCTGGCCAAAGAACACATCGAGTGGCAGCAGCCATTCACCCGCACGCTTAACGAAGACAACGCGCCATTCTACAAATGGTTCGAAGACGGCAAGCTCAACGTCTCGTACAACTGCCTGGACCGCAATCTGCAAAACGGCAACGCCGACAAGACCGCCATCATCTTTGAAGCGGACGATGGCAAGACCACGCGCGTATCGTACAAAGAACTGCACGAAAAAGTCTGCAAATTCGCCAACGGCCTGAAAGCGCGGGGCATCAAGAAGGGCGACCGCGTCATTATCTACATGTCGATGTCGGTCGAAGGCGTGGCAGCGATGCAGGCCTGCGCGCGTATCGGCGCCACGCACTCGGTGGTGTTTGGCGGCTTCTCCGCCAAGTCGCTGCAAGAGCGCATCATCGACGCTGGCGCGGTGGCCGTGATCACCGCCGACGAGCAGCTGCGCGGCGGTAAAAACCTGCCATTGAAAGCCATCGTCGACGAAGCGCTGGCGCTGGGCGGCTGCGACACCATCAAAGACGTCATCGTCTATCAACGCACCGGTGGCAACATCGCGTTTAAAGAAGGCCGCGACCTGTGGCTGCACGATCTGGTCGAAGGCCAGCCGGCCGAGTGCGAGCCGGAGTGGGTGGAAGCCGAGCATCCGCTGTTCATCTTGTACACCTCCGGTTCTACCGGGACGCCGAAGGGCGTGCAGCACTCGAGCGGCGGCTACCTGCTGTGGGCCGCGCTGACCATGAAATGGTCGTTCGACATCAAGCCGTCCGATGTGTACTGGTGCACGGCTGACATCGGCTGGGTCACTGGTCACAGCTATATTGCCTACGGCCCGACTGCAGTGGGTGCGACGCAGGTGGTATTTGAAGGCGTGCCGACCTATCCAAACGCCGGCCGCTTCTGGGAAACCATCGCCAAGCACAAGGTCAACATCTTCTACACCGCGCCGACTGCGATCCGCTCGCTGATCAAGGCGTCGGATGTGGATACCAAGGTCCATCCGAAGAACTACGACCTGTCGTCGCTGCGTCTGCTGGGCACCGTGGGCGAGCCGATCAATCCGGAAGCGTGGATGTGGTACTACACCCAGGTCGGCGGCGAGAAATGCCCGATTGTCGATACATTCTGGCAGACCGAGACCGGCGGCCACATGATTACCCCGCTGCCAGGCGCGACGCCGATGGTGCCGGGTTCGTGCACCTTGCCGCTGCCAGGCATCATGGCAGCGATTGTGGACGAGTCGGGCCACGACGTGCCGAACGGGCAGGGCGGTATTCTGGTCGTCAAGCGTCCATGGCCGTCGATGATCCGCACTATCTGGAACAATCCGGAGCGCTTCAAGACGTCGTACTTCCCCGAAGAGCTGGGCGGCAAGATGTATCTGGCGGGTGACGGTGCGATCCGTAACAAGGACACCGGCTACTTCACCATCACTGGCCGTATCGATGACGTGCTGAACGTGTCGGGTCACCGCATGGGAACGATGGAGATTGAGTCGGCGCTGGTGGCCAATCCGCTGGTGGCAGAGGCAGCCGTGGTGGGCAAGCCGGACGATACGACCGGTGAATCGATCTGCGCGTTCGTGGTGCTGAAACAGGCGCGTCCGACGGGCGACGATGCCAAGAAGCTCGCGCTGGAGTTGCGCAACTGGGTGGCCAAGGAGATTGGTCCGATCGCCAAGCCGAAGGAGATCCGTTTCGGCGACAACCTGCCGAAGACGCGTTCGGGCAAGATCATGCGGCGGTTGCTGCGGGTGCTGGCCAAGGGCGAGACGATTACCCAGGACGTGTCGACGCTGGAAAATCCGGCAATTCTGGAGCAATTGAAAGAAGCTTCCTAATAAGTTTTGTACTCTTGGGAATCTTTGCTATAATCTGGCGCTTCCCGGATGTAGGGGAAATGCAGGAGAGGTGGATGAGTGGTTGAAGTCGCACGCCTGGAAAGCGTGTATAGGTTCATAGCCTATCGGGGGTTCGAATCCCCCTCTCTCCGCCAGGAATTTTAAAAAGCCCTTGAAATTCAAGGGCTTTTTTGTTTCTGGAGTATTTGACTATCAAATTGACTATCAAACTAGGATCTTGTTAGTCATCGTCAGTGGGAGCCCCTCTGGCCTCAGATCTCCTGGGGGGAGGACTGGCTAGGTTTTCTTTGTGTTCATGAGGATTTGAATTTATCCAAGTGAGCTGTGATGTGACTGCGAAGGCTTTCCTTGACTTGATCTATCGGAGTAGGGTTTTGATCCTCTTCAATCCCGTTCGAGTAGAGATGCCCACGCCATTCGCCGTTGAAAAAGACTCCCCCAAGTTCATATCCGGAAAAATCAGGTAAGCCGACTACCGCTCTGTATTCATCATCACTGTGTAATCTACGTTTGTCCAGTTGTGGGAAGCGAAATGGCACGATGCTCCCCATCCAAATGGCCTCATCAGGGTTTCGAAGTTTCACAAAGACGCGCCATGCACCAGGGTCGTAACCTTCAGGTTTACTGATGTGAACAACTACTCGGTCACCTAAGCGATCCAAATTCAACTTCACAAAAGAATCGACTATCTCACGCAACATGTCTGCCGGATGTTCGTTTCCAAAAGTTTTGCATATCTCCTCAAAATCTGCCTTTAGACGAGGAGAAACGCGAACACGTAAAAGTTCAGTTTTTTCCATATTTCATTCACTTTGAAGTTTAAGATAAGTCACTTTAACACAAAACACAAATCTTGGGATTTGTGTTTTGTGTTTTTTGAGTGGTGCTAGAAAATTTCAGATCTATATTTCTGAAATGAGAACAGGGAACTCTGCTGGATGCCAAAGTTGACGGCTCCTAAACGAAGACTCAGCCTCATCAACCGAGGGCATAACTCCGCAGCTTGCTGGCTGCGGAGTTATGCCCTTTTCGCTTTTCAACATCCGGTACTACGTACCGGCTCATTTCAACTATCTTTGAAGGAGTTATGATGCGACCAAACACGTCCCCTTTGGAACACCTTACAGCATTTTCCATTGTATTCGCTGCTGGATTCCTGTCAGCAGCAAGCTTCGTCGCGTACATGGAGCGAGTACGGCGCAACGCCGTACTAGACCACTACAAAAGGGTCAATGCGGAGTCGAACCTAGCAGCCGCACGATTCGCACGCCGGAGCGTGGAAGAATGACACTCTCATGCCCCCGATGTGAGTCCAACCGGATCGTTACCAAGAACTACGCGAAAAGACTGGCCTGTGTTGTTGGAACGATTGCGGGTGCAGTTCGTGGTGCAGCTGGCGCTGCCAGTGGCGCGGAGCTTGGTGCCCTTGCTGGGGCTTTTGCAGGGCCGCCTGGCGTTGTTCTAGGAGGTGTCGCAGGCGCTGTCATTGGCGCCCTAATTGGCGGTGCTGCTGGTGGCTCTGCTGGTGCTGCGCTTGGCGATATTGTCGATGAGAACATTCTCGATAATTTCCTGTGCATCGACTGCGAGTTCAGCTTTGGCAAAAAGAGCGAAGAAGTTCTAGAGCCGATTTTTTACGAAACCTGATGGCTAACCGCTGCCCCTTGGCAGCCCTATGCTGATAGTTCAAGTGGGTATCCGTCATCGGGCATACCGCTAGCAATACCATCCCCCTCATCTTATCTACCCTTCAGTCCGGATTCGGATTGAGGCGTAGCTACGCCTCAACAAAGAAAGGAAATACCTAATGGCACATTTGCTTGAAACGATGGCTTACTTGCATGAAACTCCTTGGCATGGCCTAGGAAATCAACTTAGCTCCGGACAGCCTGTCGAAGTCTGGACGCAACAAGCTGGCATGGATTGGCGCATCTGTGAATCGCCAGTTCACTTCATGACGGACGGTGCCAACGGCCCTGGCGTGATTGCGTCCTATCCTGAAAACAAAGTGCTGTTCCGCTCTGATACTCAGGTACCTCTGTCTGTTGTCAGCCAGCGCTTCCAGGTGGTGCAGCCGCGTGAAATATTGGAGTTCTACCGAGACCTCACAGAGGTCTCAGGGTTCGAGCTTGAAACTGCTGGCGTACTGAAAGGAGGCCGGAAAATCTGGGCGCTGGCTCGCACCGGCCAATCGTCAATGCTCAAGGGTAATGACGTGAGCAACGCCTACGTCCTTCTTGCCACAGCATGCGATGGCACACTGGCGACGACAGCACAATTTACGAGCATTCGCGTCGTCTGCAACAATACGCTGGCTGTGGCCTTGGGCGCCAGTAATGGAGCTATAAAGGTACGCCATAACACGGCGTTCGACGCGCAATCTGTAAAGCGCCAGCTCGGCATTTCGGTTTCAACTTGGAATTTCTTCATGTACCAAATGAAGGGGCTTAGCGAGCGGAAGGTAAAAACGCATGAGGCAATGAACTACCTTGCACGCGTCTTTTCTGATGAAACGAAAGCGGGTAGCGATAATGCGAGTGATCGCACGATGGCAAAGGTCATGACGCTCTTTGACGGGCACGGCAGAGGCGCTGAGCTGGCATCGTCAAAGGGCACTGCCTTTGGTCTGCTCAATTCCGTAACGCAGTTTATTGACCATGATCGCCGCGCACGCAGTACCGATCACCGGCTGGAATCCGCATGGTTTGGGCAAGGTGCGGCTCTGAAAGCGCGGGCATTAGATCAGGCACTTATGATGATTTCCTGAGCACGTTTTTCTTGGAGAATACTTTGCGGTGTAACTCATGGAGCGGTTTTTCGCCGCTCCATGACGACAATCGCTAAGCCTGATCCATAAGACGAGCAGTCTGGGGGTCATACGTGACATCGGTAATCGAGCCGTCCCGAATACGATGAACCGCTTCATCAATCACATTGAGTGGTACTAAGAACCACTCCTTCGGCTTCACAGGGCGACCGAAGCGATCTTCAATAGTTAAATCAAGCTGTGCGGCACCAAACAAACGATGGAAAATATTCTCCAGTCTTATACGGTTGATGTTGTGGAGCTTGTAGGTAGCAATTATTTCCACATCGGCGAGGAGATAGGTCGAGTCGTTTTCTGCGCCTGCGATGCGGGTTTCGACTCTGCCCCCAGTAACGCCGATTTTGTGGATCAGTTCACGATGTTCAGCAACGAACGGATGGCTGGACAAGCTACGCAACACATAGATCGTTCCGGTTTCAATGTCCTCTGGTTCTGAGACGCTACCAAATAGTGGACCGTCATCCTTGCGGATAAGACGGCGCCCTACAGGTGTGTCTCCGTCAGGGTAGAGTGAGCGCGAGAGTGAGCGTAGCAATAGGTTACTCTCTGTCTGGTTGTCAAAAACGACCCTCAGTCGTGGGTTTTCGCGTCCATCCTTGGTCTTAGCGCCTTCGTACATTTCGGCCACATAAGCTATCTGGCCGCTAATAATGAAGAAATCCTTTACCTCGATACTGGCGTTCTTGATAAAGGGCTTGGTCATCCAAGTGCCTGTTTTGAGGCCGGCTTCAGCTTCATCAAAGAAGGGTTTGAAGTAATCGAAATCTACGCAGGAAGTACGGTCGGCAATTTCCTCCGCTGCCTTGATTTCGACGTAAGATCGGACGTGGCGTAATATCGTAATGTCATTCTGACCGGCAGGATTATCGTCAATACCCAGCTCAGCCAGCAATGCGTCTTCATCCAAGTCATCTACGCAGGCTGCTATGCCTGCCCCAGATAGTAAGCCAGGTAAGTCCAACTCGGCGAGCAGAGTTTGCGCCTGGGGCGACCTGCGCAGTTGATCAAGACGGACAGCGCACAGCCGCTCGAATATATCGTGGCCCTCGCCATGAAGCGGGGCTCTCCCATGTGCCCGATGGAAGCGTAGGATATCTTCAAATCCTGCAATGATACGTTCCTCGGTCGTAGTGCGACTGGCAGCTTTGAGCGGGGTGGCATCTACTCCAAGCGCATCTAGCAGTTCGTCATCATTCATATCAGCCATTGCCAGACTCCCTTTGGGCGGCCTTGGCCTGCGCACGGTAACGAGCCAGCGCGGAAACACCTTCGGCCATCCGTTTTTCCCACAAGTCGGCAGAGTTGATATCGGGCAGGCGACCACGTTCGTTCTTGAACTGCAAAGCGCGTTTGGCCAGCTCACGTGCTTCATCTTCAGGGATGCTTACCTTTTTGGCGGCAATACTCGCCTGCACCTGACGCAGAGATTTTTCATCCATAGACTTCGCTAGTACCGCATAAGCGGCATCGAAGGGGTTAATGCGGTCGATCAAGTCAATGTCTAAGTCCCGCACATTGACGAACCTGCGCACACCATCAAGCAACGCTGTGCTGCCTTGGTCCGTTCCGTTGCCGTTGGTATCCGCTTGGGCCGATGCTAATTTGGCCTGCTGCGTAAGATTCATTGCGGCGACAGCATGTTGCCGAATTGCCTCTTGGTCCACTTCGCTCAAGTCCGGGTAACGTTCCCGCACTATCTTACCCATGCGTAGCTGAGTAAGTTCTTCGGGCAAGGTATTCTCCTTGTCGAACAAGCCGCGCTCTAGCACAGTTTTGTCTTGCAAAAAACTCGTAACGACTTCGTTCAAATCCTCTTTGCAAATACGTGTAGCCTCCGAGCTTTGCGGAGTGGCCAGACCGTTAATTTCAACGTGATACTGCCCGGTCTCTTGATTTACGCCGATGTTGTGCCCGCCTTCCTTGTAGCCATCCTCACCGTAATCGAAGCCTTCTTTCGGACCGGCGTTTTTTGGGGTGAATTCATATCGCGGAGCGAGTACCTGTTCCATCAACAGGCTAGCGGAAATGGCTTTCAGCATGTCGTTAACCGCTTCAGCGACTGCGGATTGTTCAGCAGCAGGCTCCGCGATCAGGTTAGTGAAGCGAGACCGCTCTTTTCCTTCGGCATCGCGGGTCGCGCGGCCAATGATCTGAACTATTTCGGTCAGACTACTTCGATAGCCAATCGTCAGCGCGTGCTCGCACCAGATCCAGTCGAAGCCTTCCTTAGCCATTCCCAGCGCAATGATTACATCGACACTATCGCGGTTGTCTTTCTGCGCGGGGTCTTTCAGCGCTGTGAGCACTTTTGAGCGCTTAGCTGGGTCGCTGTCGTCGACCAAGTCCGCTACCCTCAAGGTGCGGCCATCATGAGCCTGAATTAGATGGAAGCCAGTGACAGGATCAACGCCTTTCCATTCGCCCAAGCCGTGCATGATTTCGTTCACCTCTCGCTCTTTATCTTTCAGGCTCTCGCGGGCATTCACATTGGGGATGTGGACGATGGTTTTTAGCGCTGGGTCCAGTACCTTATTGATCGCATTAACGTAAGGGCCTGTGTAAAAGAAATAGCCAATGTCCAGCGACTTCAACCAACGATAGCCGTTGAGCTGTTCGTAATAAGTGTACGTGATCGTCTCGAACTTGGCCTCGTCCTCTGGCCCCATAACGGCCTCACTATCGCCGCGGAAATAGGAACCCGTCATGGCGATCAGATGCACCTTATCGCGAGCGATGAATGCACCCAGTTGGCTTCCCAGCTTATTATCCGGGTTGCTTGAAACATGGTGGAATTCATCGATGGCGATCAGGCGATTATCGAATGCCTGGACGCCCAACTCTTCTACTGCAAAGCGGAACGTGGCATGAGTGCAGACCAGTACCTTGTCATCACTCTCTAGGAACTTGCCCACCGCTTCCACTTTGGACTTCGCCACACGTGGCTCGTCTACCCCAGGAGCATTGCAAAGATTCCACTGCGGGGCTACATGCCAATCCCATTGAAATCCATGTTGACTCAACGGCTCATCAGCAAAGCTACCGCCGATAGAACGTTCCGGCACCACGACAATAGCCTGTTGTAAGCTCTGATTGTTGAGCTTGTCCAGTGCGATAAACATCAATGCACGGGACTTCCCTGATGCGGGTGGAGATTTAATCAGCAGATACTGCTCGCCTCTTTTGGCGTAGGCACGCTCCTGCATAGTGCGCATTCCTAACGCATTCGCCTTGTTGGATGCTCCTGTGCGAGCTGTACTGATAGATACCGATGGAACGGTATAGCGATTCGCAGCATTGCCGGTTTGTTCGATCATGCCTTCTTCCCCTTCTTTGATTTGACAGCTACTTTGGCTTTATCCCCGGTCATTTTTGTGTAAAGGTCAAACAATTTTTCTAGTCGTTCGGTGTCGTTTCTGAAGCGACGGCCAATGTAAATCCGTTCCAGCACTTCGTCGTTGCGCTCATGAGCGTGACGCAGGTTTTCTGGCATCGCTTCCGGTTCATACAGATCGGCGATGGTGGCAGGAAAATGCACCTCACGTGCCAGTAGGATTTCTTCTGCACACGTGGTTAGGTCAGCCCTGTTCTGTTCTGTTAGAAGAGGTATCGGGAAAGTGTTCCATCCAATTGTGTTTGAATATCTGAAATCGGTTTTCATTTTTCCGCAAACCGTCGCGACCCAAACAAGGTGCAAGCGAGACGCAATGAGAGCCATATTCCAAAGAGGAGCATCCAATAAGGCAAATGCGAGATTACTAACAATCGTCCCTGGTTGTGAGTACCCAACAGGCAGATAGTCGCGAGCCTCAGACGAAACGCTAGGAACAATGATCACGGCTTCCTCACCTGTTTGTCTAATCTCTCCGAATTTGTGAGATGCGTTGGCGATGGCAACGGTCGCGGCTTTGGGGCTGGCCAGCCTCATAGTTCGCGTTCCTTCAATACGTTGCCGAATTGAAGGCGTGTGCATTGCCTCTTCCAAGTTGTTTTCCGAAATCCAAAGACAATAGCGCTCCAATCCCCGAATGAATTCTGCCGATCCGAAGATGGGGTGAATAAACCTCTCGTGCTGCTCGCTGGTTAGTGCCAAAGATTCCACTTCATCTCTTGACAACAGTAGGTGTCCGCCATCGACAGGTTTGTTTCCAAAGTTCATTTCAGCTTGCCCACATAGCGGGCGTGATGCTTTTTCCACCATCACGTTGGCTCCGCCCACTAAGTAAGCGTTGATGTGTTCTACCTCTTTCACATCTACTGCGTTAGTCACGCTACTGGTGGAAGAGTACAAACGTGGAGGCGCTTTCGTTTGCGGGGATAGGCCTACGATCACAACGGTCACTCCCGCATTGTGACTGGCAAGATTTGCCCATTTGAATGAGGTATGCGCAAATACTATCTTGTTGCCTGTATTGAAAATTAGCGGCCAAAGAATTGGTACCTGCTGACCTTGGCAAATGGAATTGGTGGACACAAACGCGGTCGCAGCTTTGGTACGGGTACCGTAATCGGCCGCCTTCATAAACCAACCGGCGACATAGTCCAACGACTTCCAAGTTTTAGTGTACCTAGAAAAGATCGCTTCAAGGTCCGCCTTTTGTTCGTCGGTTTGCCAAGTCGAACCAAGGTAAGGCGGATTGCCACAGATGTAGGTCTCACCACCTTCGTTCTCGAAGTCGATTTCCGCCTGATTCAATGGAGAATTGAATAAATCATCCGTCGCCAGTCTCACCCCCATGCCTGTAGGCGGGCAAATGCTTAGCCAATCCAATCGCAGCGAGTTCCCGCAAATAATCCAGTTTTGTGCGTTCAGCGGCAGAAATTCCGCCAGGGCGTCTTTTTGTCCTCGATAGATCACGTCGCACTGAAATTCAGCAATGATCAGTGCCAGGCGAGCGATCTCTGACGGAAAGTCGCGTAGCTCAATACCCCTAAAATTAGTCAATGGGATTTCGCTACCAAGATGAGTTTCGCTTCGACGTAGATTAATTTCAGCCTCAATTTCACGCATCTGCTTGTAGGCGATGACCAAGAAATTGCCTGAGCCGCAGGCTGGATCGAATACGCGAATCCTTGCCATACGTTTGCGTAGGTTTAGAAGCTTACGTTCGTTGTCGCCAGCTTCGGCCAGTTGCGCTCGAAGATCATCCAAGAAAAGCGGGTTCAATACCTTGAGAATGTTGGGCACGCTAGTGTAGTGCATACCCAAAGCGCCGCGCTCCTCATCATCGGCTACTGCCTGAATCATGCTGCCAAAGATATCCGGATTTATTTGTTTCCAATTCAAGCCACCAGCATGCAACAGATAGGTGCGCGCCATCCGCGTAAAGTGCGGCACATCGGTATTTCCAGAGAACAGGCCGCCGTTTACGTAGGGGAAGCCATTTGTCCAGCCTGGTAACCGAGGATGGGTGTCGGCGCGCTCAGCGACTTTGACGTTCATTGCACGGAAAACAGCCTCCAGTACCTCATGCACATTGGAACCGTCTCGTTCACTCATCCGTTCCACGGTCTGGGTGAACATGCCCGTGCCGTTAAAGATATCAGTGTCTTCAGCGAAAAAACAAAAAATCAAGCGAGCCATGAAGTGGTTCATGTCGTGCCGGCGCTCGCTAGTCGCCCAGTCCGGATTCTCACTCAACAGCTCCACATACAGCTTGTTTAGACGACCGGTGGCGCGTACATCAATGGGGTCGTCTTTGATCTCCTTGATCGTGGAGATACCGGCTAAAGGTAGGAAAAAGCCGAAGTGGTTCGGAAAGTCTGGATAGTCACAGGCTCTGGTTTCCCCGCCGATTAAATCTTCAGCCTCAAGAGTCTGTCCATCAGTAGCGAGGATGAACTTTGCCTTAGCTTTCGTAGTTGCCGAACTGCTGCGCAGTGCCTTTAGGGTTTCGCCGACATAGCCAACATCGCATATGGCGATATGAATATTGTTACGCTGGAGGACGCCTCCAGGCACATCAGACGTATTGTTGTTGCCAGTACGCAGGCGCTTGATGGCGGTGTCTTTATTGCCGAAGGCGGCCAAGAATGCGAAGGGGAATTCTTCTTTGTTGAATGGCTGAAGCGCCAATTCCGATATTGCTGATTCGATTTCTACTGCATTCATGGAGCATTCTGGTTACCCAACAAGACACACCCATATCGGAATTATCATGTTGGCAATTTTTAAGAGGAAGTTTACCTGCCATCTTAGCATTCGACTGCGCGAAAAACGACCCTTTTTGATCCCTCGCATGGCGGTGATGTAACCCAGCGCGGTATGTGGAAATCGAAGGTAGCTACCACTAGAGCAGGGTCAACTGATCTGCTTCACGCCACCATCAAAACCCTATCAATGCCGCTCATCTCTCTAGAGCCTTTTGATAATTTCATCACTTCCAGAACCTAATGATAGAAAGGAATCGCCATGACGATTTATGGCTACGCTCGCACCTCGACAATTGAACAAGTTGCCGGGCTTGCCGATCAAATTGCTAAGTTAAAGGGAGCTGGCTGCACGGACCAGTCGATCTACCGGGAACAGATCAGCAGCGTCAGAATGGAAGATCGGATTGAGTTCGCCAAGGTACTCGCCATCCTGAAGTCCGGTGACGTGCTTGTCTTTAGTAGCTTGTCCCGTGCGGCTCGCTCAATGGTACACATGGTCGAGATTGAATCGCGTGTAGCGCGTGCCGGCGCAACGATACGCATTCTTGATCTGGCCGTGGACACGGCCACTCCGTCAGGACGTCTCACATTCAATCTGTTTGCATCCATTGCCCAGTTCGAGAGGGAGAACATGCTGGAGCGCCAGCGGGTCGGAATTGCCGCAGCAAAGCAACGTGGAGCATATACTGGCCGTGCACCCACTGCTCAAGCAAAGAGTACTAAGGTACTGGCCTTGATTGCCAAGGGGGTGACTAAGCAAGAGGTCGCGGATGCCTGCGGAATCGGGATAGCATCGGTGTACCGGATTTTGAAGGCCCACGGATAGGTGTATCGCCGCAACTAGCTCGCTCTTCAAATGCGTCGGATTTAAAGCTCAGACCGAAGGTGATCCATCAGTGTGGGTACTGCCCACGCGGGCAGCAGTCCATCTTGAACAGCGATGAAATTACGCTGATTGGACTCAGGAAAGTTCCATGCGTGTTCGGTTTTTGTGCGCTCTGCAATGACAAGCCCATGATCCCCGACACCGAGAAAGAACTTAGGCTGAGAGATGCCGAGTCCATTGAGTTCTACTCGGATTTTATTGTCCGGTGAATCCAGCCACAATGCGAGTTGATGAGCATTTCGAATCACATTTACACATGCCATGCTGGCGGCACTGGACGTCACGGCTGCTGTAACTCCACCGCCAAACCCAAAGTAGTGTTGGCCGTTGTGCTCCACAGGCGCGACAATGCCTGCGTTGCGGAGCGACTTCACGTCGCCTGGTTCTGTAGGGGCTGATGTGACTTGCATAGTGCTAATGCGATGAGGCTCTGCTTGTTCCGGCCACGAATCGATGAAGGTCTTCAGAAGCTCTTCCTGAGTCCAAAGGTCCTTCTCGTCATGACTGCGGACGTCGATAAGAGCTACGACGTCTTCATAAATCCTAGCGAAGAGCAGCCAACCAGACCGTTTAGAAAAGCGTTCCCCCTCCAACAAGGGTTCGGGCGTCAAATGTAAGTGATGAATGCCCCAATCCGCCCACAAGCCGTCGGTCCGCCGCATTTGCTTGGCTGCAGAGACGTCATTAGCGATGGTTGTTTTACTGAGATATGGGTTTACATCATCACCGTTTGTGAATTTAGCCTCAAGCACAGAGAGTGCTTTGTTGATCTCGGCTGGTACGTTCTGCACCGGAAAACGTGATGATTTTACAACCTTTCGAGGTTGAGCAATTACATGCCGAAGCCGGTAGTCCATCCACCGCTGTAGCGCCATCTCGTCCGCAGTGCTGCCAGACAAGCTGTAAGTCAGACCGTATGCCTGTACAAGCTTCAACGCTAGCGTCGTTATGTCGGCCCAGAATTGCTCAACAGTCGCAGCCATAAAAATTCCTATTAATGACCTCGTGCATAGACGAGATTGGATATCTAGCCTACATCAAAATGAATGGGGGGGCGATGGCTGCCTTGGGTGGACAACGGCATACGAACACGATCACTCACCTTGCGCTCGCTTTAGGCTCAAGTTATCGCTAATTGTTCGGCTAGCTGACACAACTTCTCTTTGTCATCACTGGACAAACGTTGATACAAGACGAGCAGTCTCGCTTCGTCCTCGCTCGTAGCGTAGAAGTACGCCAGCGGCAGGCCGAGAACGTTTCCGATCCTCTCCATCAACTCTACACCAGGAACTCGCGTGCCGCGTTCATAGCGATTCATTCTTGCGCTGGCGCTTTCAACCTCAAGACCGGCCTGAAGCCCAAGCTGCTCTTGTGACAGTCCGCATTTTAGACGTGCTTGTTTTAGACGATCGCCCAGTACAGACATGTTTCTATTTCCCGAACCTAAAGGAAAAGATAGTCCACGTTTCAGCTTGAACAAATACTACCGAATTGGTAGGATTTGGTTGCCAATAAACAATTTCTTGCACAACAACCCAAGACCGGGATAGCCCGGAAATAAGGAGCGCCATGCATCAACCTAAAACACCATTGAAATTAGCCACCTTCGTGGTTGCATCATTGAGCATCATCTTGCTGCAGGGCTGTAGCCGTGAGATCGACGCACGGCAGGCGCACGTTGAGCGAGGCCTGATTTACAAGAAGGACGCCAGTGATCCGTTTAACGGCACGCTGACCAATGTGGGCGTTACCGACGTCGGCAAGCGATACGCAGCACAGTACGGCGCATGGGCTGGCAGTTGTAAGGTGCCAGTGAGCGACGGTCAATTCGATGGCACTGCCGTGTGCCAGGATGCCAATGGCAAAAAGATCGGTGAATTCACCTACAGCAAAGGTCAGATCGACGGGCCTCTGAAAATGTGGGCATCCGATACAGGCAACCTGATGATGGCCGCTACGATTCATGGCGGCGTGCCTAACGGCGTTGAAGAACGCTACAACCCTAAGACTGGCAAAATCATCAGCCGCATCAACTATAGTGCTGGTCAGAAGGTTGGTGAGGAAAAGCTCTGGGACATTACCGGAGATACCTTGCTGACCGATTTGGTTTGGGAAAACGGACGCAAAACTGGGGTCTCACGCTCCGGCGCGTATGAGGAACACTACGTCGCTGGTACTTATGACGGCACATGGAAAACTTGCGAGCTGAGTCCGGCTGTTACCGGCGAAAAGCGCAGGGCGTATTTTGCAAAAGCACAGCTTTACCCTGCAATGGCACAGCAGCTAGGTGGTACGTACTTTAACGCCGCTATGGTAGATGATCCAGCAGACGTGATTTGCAAGGAAAAAGTCTACAAAAATGGGGTGGAGCAAGTTGCGGCATCTGCCACCTCCGGCCCTAGTTCTGAGAATTCTTGCTTTGATGCCAAAGTAGCGGCATTCCGCAAGGAAAATGGGGAAGATGCGCCAATCATGAATGACGTCATGCAAGAGTGGGAAGCTGGTTGCAAAAAATAGTCTAAGTTGGGCCGAGGGCTGCGATCTTTACACTCAGCTGTGATCACCGAACCGCTGGGCCGACTCCGCCATCCTCCTCACCTGCGTGGACGCTCTCTTGCCACACCGTCTGCAGTTATCGGCCTGCAGCCCATATGTGGTTTTGCGCTTTGACTTTGCGCCGGTTGGCAACGCGCTGGGGCTGAGCGTTGCCAACCGGCGCGCTTGCGCTTAGTACGAGCGTGAAACCCATAGATGACAATAGTCTACTAGCGACCGTCTGTCAGCTCGCCGACCAACGCCGCATGGCAGTTGGAGAGCAGTTCCGCTACCTGGCTCAATGTTTCGATCATCGCTTGCGATTGCGCATTTTCAAAGGTGTAAGCGCTCAAGATTTGATTGTTCGAATCGGTGACCATAAACATCTTCAACGGCAACGGTCTATCAGTTATGGTTGACAGTATGTCGGCATTGTCATTCCTTTGAATCGCGGACTTGTCCTTGTCCTTGTTGCCATGCTTGGTGACCGGGTAGCGAAAGAATGTGCTGGACGAATCGGTGGCGTCGATATTGTCGATCCCAATGGCTAGTTCATTGGGAAAGCTCCAGTCTGTATTCGTGTGCGCATTCAAGTAGTCGGCGTGGTGGACGAATAGCTCGCGCATGTAGGCATGCAAGGGCTTGACGGCATGCACCGTGTACATTGGCTTCCATTTTCCGTGGACCGGCACTTGCGGCTCGTCGCTTCCCGGCAGCTCGCCGTAGGGTAGGTTGAGCTTGCGGTGAAAAATTGTGATCGCTGATTTGAGGAATAGTTCGATCGCATGCCGATATAAAAAGCTCACGGGAAGGTGCGCATTCAAAAACGGCGTAGCTCCATCTTCTTTTAAAGCATTCGCCGCATCCATGAATGAGTCTGCGACGGCGCCAAAACCCAGATCAAAGTGCTCATTCAGCGGTAGCATCATGTACTGCATGTGGCTTCTCCTAGAGGTTGAAGCTTCGAATGGTTCCGATATAAGGCGAGTTTTATATCCTACTTGCGCCGAAGCCATGTCCACCGTCACCGTAGGCCTTCGTGCTTGACTTACAGAGGTAACTAGCCCTAAAGAAGAATTCATCGAAGCTGTCCTGGTCGTCACGGTGAATGACGTAGGTGGCATTTTCGGGAAAATGAACCAGTCCCATTACGTCATCGGGTTGGCGCGCGAGTGCGCTGGCCCAAGCTTCGTGCAAGCGATTGTACATATTGTCGATGCCTCGTGCGTAACGGCCTAGTGCGCAGAAGGCGTCTTTGTTTAATAGGATTGCGCAGTGGTAGTGTGGGCGGCCACGTTGGCCGAACTCCCTAGCCCATACGAAGCGAACCACGCTGTCATGAGCTTTGGGATTTTCTTGAAGTGCCTTTCGACGATTGTGCTTGATCTTGGCCTTAAACGAACTAATGAATAGCCCCATGAGCTCATTCTGGTAACTTAGCAATCTTTCTTTAGACCTCATGGGTAATCTAAGATCGAATCTAAAAGCGAATACCTCGCGGTACTGAGATGTGGCATGAGTTATTGTGCGGTGCAAGGTATCTAGGTGCTCTTTGATAAATGGGCCTTTCTGGTCTTGTATCGGCGATCCCTTGTAGGTGGATGCATAGTGCAGGGTTAAATTGCGGTTGGATGAGTGACGAGGCATTTGATACTCCAGTGGTTGATTCATACCTTTACCACCAGGAATATTTTTCCCCATTTCACGTTTCTGCTCGACAGCTCTCTGCGCTGTCTCACTTTCCTTATATTGGAGAGGTTGTTTACCTCAAGTCATGTCTTTCTGATGCGAGTAGCTTCTTTGAGCAGAGCATCTGAGACTAGATGCTCCTTCTACCTTTCTCTTCTTCTATAAAACATTAAAGCATATTACTAATACCGAGACCATCAAGGCCTCGGTGTTGGAAAACTCTCAGCAGTTTGAAGAGAAATATTTATGCTTTATTGTGAAAGTACAACTCTGGGAAATTAGTACCTGAAAAAATGCTCAGGTTCGTGTTAACGCTTGCGCATGTCTAGGCGTGATTGAATCCACTGCTGGATCTCGCTTTCGAGCCAGCCGACGCAGCGCTCGCTGAGCTTAAAAGGGGCTGGGAAATTTCCAATAGCGATGTACTTGTAGATGGTTGAGCGGCCAAGGCCTGTTGATAGCATGACTTGGGATAGGCGAAGTACTTTCATGTTTGGCTCCGGTGGTTTTCTCAAACGATCCGGAGTCCGAATATTTTTCTGCGATATGCGAAGGGCTGCTTTCTTGGAGTGGTGGGGCGGCAGTATGGTTGGACTCGCTACATTGCCGGGCCGGGGAGGTTCTAAGAGTCTGTAAAGGCGTATTCAACTGGACAAGATGAGGCTTCGACTGGAAGTGTTTACTGAGAGGGAGGGGGGGGGCTTGCAGAGGGGAGTGCGACTAAATTGATGTAATTTACAATACTATATTCGTTCTAGAAGTGACGTAGATTCGGCCTTGACTTCGCCTATAATTGATCTAGAATTTCCATAGACGCGTAGAAGTTGATAAGAGAAAATTCTCGCAAAGATAAATTATTGATAATATTTATGCAAAGACATACGAAGCCACTTGAGCAGTATCTGTCCGACGTTCGGTTTGATGCCTGGATTTCTTTTCAAAGAGCACAGGCAGGTTTTGATATTCCAAGAGGAGAGCTTGGAACTGCCGATTTCAGAAATAGTTTAAAATCTATTGAAAAGGCAAGTGAGCGTGTTCTTCGAAAAACATTATCGGAAGACAGTTTCTTACCTAAGGAACGATTGGATTGGATTTCGGAGGATGAAAGGCAAATTAACTGGTTGATGATTTTTATTAAAAGGAAAATTAATATACGTCGCTATCCAGTAATCGCTAATCTATTTGGTAGGAACTTAGTTATAGCAAGCATTGATTATCTTGATGAAGAATTACAAGAAAAAGCTAGAACTGTTGAGAGAATGCAATGGGATTGGAATGAGCATCAAAAAAGTGATCGACTATTCCAGTGGTTTAAGCGTGAAGACGAGATTGCTCGCTGTAATTTTGCCTGGACTTGGTTGGTAGATAGAAGAGGTCGTGAAACCAAGGGAAGGTCGCCGTTTAGGAATTACAAAGATCTATTGATGTTTTTCGACGAATTAGATGTAAGCTATAAAGAAAAGAAATCTGATGCGGATTCAATTCGAGATAATTGGAATCAAATAAGACGTCGAGAAAAAAATAAGAAAATAGGAAAGAAGCAGTACAATTTTGAGCTTTCGGATAAAACTGCGAATTTTATTGATAAATTGGCAATTATATATAACTCCAGTCGCCCTCAAATTATTGAGGCGTTAGTTCAATGTGAGTTTGAAAAGGGACTGTATTTGCCAGAAAAGGTGAGGAGAATATCTTTGGATTAAGCCGGTGCTCTTAGGTTTGACTATGCCGTTTGATGGGGCTACGATGGCTTGGCTGGCAACTTATTGCAATAAATCGCCCATTCCGTCATTAGTGCTGCGCGCTTCGCAAATTGTGAACCACGCTGATAGGCTCGTTCTACAGCGTCCGGCAATTGATGTGCAAGAGCGTGTTCGGCAACTTCACGTGGGTAGTTGGTTGTCTCGGCTGCCCACATCCGGAAGCTGCTACGGAAACCGTGAACGGTGATACCTTCACCGTTTACATCTACCCAGATTGGCGTGTCGCCGTCGTTCATGCGTCGAATTACGGCGGTCAGTGACATGTCCGACAGCGGCTGCTCCTTGGTGCCTGCAAACACAATATCGCCCCGCTCAGGCATCAACTTTAGTAGCGCCAACGCTGCATCACTTAAAGGGACTTCATGCTCCCGCTTGGCCTTCATGCGTTCCGCTGGAATGGTCCAGACCTTCTTTTCGAGATCGAATTCTGACCATCGAGCGCCGCGCACTTCGCCGGAGCGACAAGCAGTCAAAATTGCGAATTCGACGGCGCGGGCAGAAGCGCCTTCGCGAGATTTGAGTGCGGATACAAATTCGCCCATGCGCTGCCAGGCCAGGGATGGATGATGTTTGATGCGACTGGATTTGCTGATAGTGGCCAGCAAGTTTTCAAGATGACCTTTCCATCGTGCCGGATTTTCACCGATGCGGTACCCGCTGGTGGTGGCCCATCCCAGTACAGACTCGATGCGTCCACGTAGCCGGCTGGCCGTTTCAGTCTTGGATTCCCAAATTGGCGTGAGGCACTTCACGATCAAGCCTGTGTCGATCTCGGCCACAGGCAAATGACCAAATATAGGGCTAGCGTAAGCATTGAGTGTGTTAGTCCATTGATCGGCATGCTTGGCATTCTTCCAGCCCGCTTTTTGTGCTGCGATATACGCTTTGGAGCATTGGTCAAAAGTGAACATCTTCGCATCAGCTAGCGCGGCTGCTAGTTGTTCCTGCTTCTTCGCAGCAAGGGGGTTAATGCCGTCAAGAACTAACTTCCGCGCTGCTAATGCCTTCTGGCGAGCTTCCGCTAGACTGACTGTATGAATTGGTCCCAAGCCCATGCCGTATGCTTTACCTGCCATCATGTAGCGGAATAGCCAGGACTTCACCCCGCCGCGAGTGATTTGCAGTGTCAGACCGCCCCCGTCCCCGTACAATCCAGGCTTGCTGAGTTTGTTTACTTGAAGTGCCGTGAGTCGTTGTTGCGTGCGTCCCATTATATTTTCCAACTATCGAAATGACTATCAAATAGTAGCTGGATTTTAGCGAATGGTAAAGGACGTTCGTGGATGTAAACTTTATCTATCTATTTGTTTATTAAAGGATTTGCGGAGCTTCGTGGACACTGGTGGATTCTGCCTGCGCGGACCCTCTCTCCGCCAAGGACACAAAAGCAAAAAGCCACCCTCGGGTGGCTTTTTTGTTTTTGTGCCTTGGCGGAGAGAAGCAAGCCCCCTGCGGGGCTTGCGTGGGGATTCGAAGGCATCGCCCCTACCGGGGCGAGCCGCTCCGAATCGTCCGACTGCCACCGCTACGCGGTGGCGCGCCAAAGGCGCCGCGCGCAGCGCAAGAATTCCTAAAAGCACTATTTCACTTCACCAATTGCCCGAATGGCGGCACCGAACAATCAAGACCGCTTCAACTGCCCGATAACGCTGGCTACCTTGGTAGTAATCATATCGACTGCCGGGCCATTGGCACCGTGTGGAATAATGATATCGGCGTTGCGCTTGGTCGGCTCGATGAATTGCTTGTGCATCGGACGCACCGTTTCCAGATACTGGCTGACCACGCTCTCTACCGATCGGCCGCGCTCGGTGATATCCCGTTGCATACGGCGGATAAAGCGGATGTCAGAGGCGGTATCGACAAAGATCTTCAGCGACATCATGTCGCGCAAGTCGGCGTCATACAAGGCAAACAGACCTTCGATCACGATGACCGGGGCTGGCTTGACGGGAATGGTGCGGTTGGAGCGGTTGTGGAGCGTGAAATCGTACTCTGGCATCTCAATCGCCTCGCCATTGCGCAAGGCTTGCACATGTTGCACCAGCAATGGCCATTCGAAAGCTTGCGGATGGTCGTAATTCTGCTGGCTGCGGACTTCAGGGCTGAGATGGGTTTGGTCGCGGTAGTAATCATCTTGCATCACCACCGAAACCATATCTGCACCAAACGCAGCGAGCACTTTCTGGGACACAGTGGATTTACCACTGCCGCTACCGCCTGCGACGCCAATAATAAACGGTTGGAAAGAAATCGTATTCATGCCGAATGATACCGGAACCGCGGCCGAACTGACAGGGAGCGGCTGTTCTAAAGCGGCATTCAGCAGTCGTGTGATGCTGGCGTTGAGCGCCAGCCAGCCCCTCTGTCTATGCTAAAGCAGTCGCGACAATTTGAAAAACGAGTATTGATTTATGAGTTTGGAAAAATACCCGTTTCGCCTGAAGCATCCTGATGCCACCAGAATCGAACTTGATCGATTGGCATCTGATGGCTATTGAATTCACGCTGTGATGATCTGACTCGGACCGCAAACGGACCCGGGCATTGAGGCAATTAGTGTAATGCTATGGATGAGCGCGCCGTCAGGCATAGTGAAAAGCGGAAAATTCCCTGACGGCGCTATCGCAGCGATCATGAGGTCATGATGCGCGCTCCTGCTGCCTCTCATTGCGTAAGGTGCGCGCGAAGCTTGCCAGGCCTGCGGAGGCCTCCAGGTCCCCAAGCTTGTCCAGGAAACCTGCAGCGGCAGACCAGTACAGAAAGTTGCTCGGGTCGATGAGGATGGCTTGCTGAGTGCGGGCCATGGCTACTTCGGGCTCTCCCTGGAGGTCAAAAGATATCGCGTCTACCAGCAAATGCTGGTCCGAATAAGGCGTAGTCGCCAGTATGCGATCCAGTAATTCCCGGTTTTCCGGATTTTCTCTTATCGTGCGCACCAGCAATTGCATATCGACAGGCGCTGCTGGGGCCTGGCCTGCTTGTGCAGCATCAGGCCGGATCAAAGAACGATACCGCGAATTGCGCATGACCACAGCCGCATATACTGGTGCCACTGTGGATGAGAGCAGATGCCAAGGTGCGGGCACAGAGGTTCGTGGCGGCCGTAGATTGATGGTGTCGTCGTTTGGCAGTAACAGGTCTGCGAGCTGGTCCGGCACCAATACCCGTTCCTCGCATATCCTGTCCTGCCAGTTGCCGCCGCCCATCTGGGCTGCCAGGATGGCTGCATGCGCACCGTTAAAACTGAATTCAAAAGGATAGCGGGAGGGGGCGCCTTTTATGATGTAGGTGTACGCGCCACAATCAGCCGCAATTTCTTCGTACTTGATATCAAAGGCTTTGAAAGCCGTCTCCTGATCCATGTCCAGCGTTCGGAGGGTAAAAATAGTGGCCTGCATCAGCTTGAATAGATAATGTTGGCCGAGCACCCATTCGTCGTAGCTTTGTGCAGCCCTAACTTCGTCGATATCCTTTTCCGCTGTCTGCAGCAGATAGGCAATGCCATCGGCTCCGTCGCGCAATACTCGTAGCGCCGCTAGATTTACCGGCAACAATTCTGCGGTATACCAGTCGAAATCATTGTGAGGCTGGTTACCGAGGCAGAACGAAACGATATCATCGTCGCTGGCAACACGCTGGCGGACTTGAAACAGGAAGATCAGGCAGTTCTTTAGCGCTATAGGGTCAGGCTCAAGCAAAAAGCCGTGCTTTTGTAGATCGAGCAGGTAGCGCACGCTGGTATTGAAATTGGTCATATGCAGGACATACAGTGCTGCTCGCTGCAGGTAAATCAAAATATTTCCTGCTTCCTCAGGCATTTTCTGTTTTTGCCAGAACTCGTAACGTGAGGCCAGCAACGATCCCAGCCCGAGTATCGTTCCACGGCCGTAGTAGCCGCCAGGCGGGGCTTCTGGCGCCGTTTCGCTAGAACATAGTAAAAACGGAAGGCCCATGACGGCCTGGTATGGCGCGCCATTATCGACTGTGGCCAATGCTCTGGAAAATGGATGGCCATGGGCACGGATGAAGTGTGTTAAATCATCAGGGAAGGCGGGGTGTGTTCTGTCGGCGAGCAGACCAAAGGCGCGGTACTGTGATACAGCCGCTGTAATGAGTTGATTGAGTGCCATTAATCGTCCCCTTGCTCTGCGTTGCCGTGCACCGCCTTGCCAACAAACGGTACGATCGCGGCCAGATCACGCTTGTGTTTCCATAGAAATATAAGGAATTTGCGAAGGTAGTCGCCGGCGGTAAGTGGTTCGCTGCGTTGATGCGGGATATCCGCCAAGTCCAAGGCCTTGCCTACGCGCTCGCCGAAAGTGTTGGTGGGGAGGTCTGCATTTTTGGTGGTGGCAGGGAGAAGAGGAAATAGTTTTCGCACTCGTGCGGTTACCTTTTCCTGATTGCCCTCCAGCGGTACGTATACCGCATCAGAGGCATGCGCGATACGTTGAAGTAGCAGGACGCCAGGTAACTTCAGCGGTTTTGCGGGGAATAGATCACGGGCGAAAACCACCGCTGGGTTTTCTTCTGAGAGACTGATGTCCAAACCGGCAAAGGTGCTGCTGCGGCGCGAACGCGGTGCTTTTTCGTACAAGACCAAGACAGCATCGGTGCTATCGTTTCCTACACCGCCCGATTGCAGATAGGCAGCGACACCCTCATCATTTCTTAAATCGTAGAGGAAAAGCGCATACAGGCCCTTATGCTGTTCATCGAGCTTTGCAAGTACTTCCGTTTGGAACAGTGCCTCCGGATTCGTGAACTCACCTTCGATGTGTCTGATACCTTGGCTTTCGTTCAATGCTTCAAGAAATGGGCGGAACGCTTGCTCTAGCATTTATCAATCTCCAGAATTAAGTCGGCAGGAGCTGATATTGTGAACTGATTTGCACGTTGGAAATCTCTTCAATTATTGTATTAATCAAAAAATATTTAAACTGGCAACCAAACTGATTTATCGACTTGGACGCCGTCTCGTTTGGCGGTGCAATTGGCCTGCCAGCAACCCCAGCCCCGCCAGCATCATGGCCGCTGTGGCTGGCTCGGGCACTGGCGTTGTCTGCGCTGGCAACGGTGCAGCATAGGTACGGAAGGTGTAGTCGTATTGGGAGAACGGCGTGTAGTCGTTAGCGTAGGCCATGCCCTTTTTATAGTTGTCGAGGCTGCCGCCGATGATGAAGATCGGAGTGTCACTGGTGAAGGTGAGGAAGTAGGTCTTGTTGGCTTCGGCCTTGACCGGCTTCCAGAAGGTATCCGCCCACAAGGTGCCGACGCCTTTGGCCACGCCTTCCGCCAGCTTCACGCCGCCTTGCGTGGGCAGGGCGTCCCACAGGGCGATGGTGACGGGTCCGTCTTCCTCGGCGCGCGGCCATAACTCGATGCCGGCGCCGCTGATGCTGTCGGCGCTGGTCTGGAAGGACTGGGCTAGTCCGCTTTGAAAGAAACCGCCCATCGCATACGAGATGTCTTCCTGTTTCTGATCGATGGTGTTCTGTGCAAAAGCCAGCGGCGCGGCAAGCGCGATGCAGCTGGCGATCAGGCAGGAACGCAGGGGCGAGCGCATGTGTATCTCCTCATGTATGCCTGGCAGTTCGAGCTAGCGCCTTCGTCGCCGGGCAATACGCGGGGCGCGCTACAGTTGATGCATTAACATCGTGTTTTCTTTACAGCAGTGGATTTGATTCTATTGAGGCCGAGGCCGGCAGAATGTGCGAACACGCACGGCCAGCCTGAAGTTTGCGGTGAGTATCTGTGACAATTTCTTGAGTGCAAACTGATATGCTGCGCGGTTATTGCTAACTCATCCTCGCATGCTCGTGAAAAAACTGTCGCTCGCTACACTGTCTTTGTTGTTTGCTGCCTGCACGTCTGTACCGCCTCCGCTGTCGAGCGATAATCTGATCGCCTCAGGCTTCCAGCGTCCTGCCGCGCCAGCGCTGGTGGTGATGTTGCCGCCGCAGGTGGCGGCGCTGGATTTGCAGGAGGGCGTGGCGCTGTTGAAGGAGCAACTGCGTTTGCAACTGAGCCAGGCGGGTTACAAGGTGGTGGCGCTGGACCAGGATAGTTACAACGCTATCTGGCGGCAGGAAATAGCTGAGGTTGGTGGCGTGTTCGATCCGGCGACCGGGGCGATGAAGCGGCGCGAGTATGCGCAGGCCTTGGGGCACCTGGTACAGCGCGTTAGCGCCGAGACCAAGGCGGCAATGGTGATACGCCCGCAACTGGTGTTGCGCAAGGCCGAAGTTGCTGGCGTGTCAGCAGCGTGGGATGGTCAGATCCGCCGGCTGCCTGCCAAGGGTGGTGGTGGCGATGATGTACGTGGCAATGGTTCGACGCTAGGCTTGTCGGTTGGCTTGAATATGTTTGCCGCCAGTGGCGAGTTGGTGTTGAGTACCTATGGCGGCGCCATGCTGCCGTATCGCGTCAATTTTTTGACGCTGCAGAACGAGGTGCGGCCGGATTTGTTTGCTGAGGATAAGGATCTGGCGGATGGTGTGGCGTTAGCGCTGGAGCCGTTCTTTAAGCTGTAGACTTATTTCTTCCCGGTTTTTTCCAGGTCGTCCTGAATTTTTCTCAGGAGCTTGGCCGTTTCTTCTGTTTGCCGTTTTACCTCGGCCTGCGCAGTGCTGAGGTTTTTGCCGGACTCGAATGAGGCAATCATGTTGGACATCACGGTGGCGTTGAATGCTGCGACGCCGAGGATGACGGTAATGCCAGTGATGATAATGGTAATGCGCAAATTGGCCAGTGACGTTCGCATTTCCGCTAGCATTGCCTCGATACGATCAAATTTGGCATCGGAGTTCTTCTGCCGCTCATCCATGCGTTTGGAAAACTCAGTGTAGGTGGCTTCTACAGACGAGACTCTGCCGTCCATCCGTGCTTCAATGGTCTCTATCTGGGAGGTGGGATTGGTGGCGGGCGTCATAAAGCCAGTCTAGCACCGTGTCCGAGACGGTGTACTTGATATTGCGCGAATCGAGGGGCATCCGTTGAGCGCCGTACTGCCAACGCCTGAGCTGGCTGCCTGAGGTACTATAACGCAGCGAGGCAGGACAGACAGACCTGCCACGACATAGCGTTGGGCATAGAACTCGGCAAACTGGAGACTGAAAACGATGAAGAAATTACTGAGCACGGCCGCTATTGCCGTGATGCTGGCTGTCGCGGGTGGCAACGCCATGGCCGATGCCAAGACCCCCAAGATCGGCTTCTCGATTGACGACCTGCGTGTGGAGCGCTGGGCGCGCGACCGCGACTATTTTGTCGCCGCCGCCGAGCAGCAGGGGGCCAAGGTATTTGTGCAATCGGCTGACGCCAGCGAGCAGCGTCAGATCGCTCAGATTGAAAATCTCATCGCGCGCGGCGTTGATGTGCTGGTCATCGTTCCCTACAACGCCACCGTGCTGACCAACGCGGTGCGCGAGGCGAAGAAGGCCAGGATCAAGGTTGTCTCCTACGACCGCCTGATCATGAATGCGGATATCGACGCCTACATCTCCTTCGATAACAATATGGTCGGCCAGTTGCAGGCCCAAGGCGTGCTGGCGGCCAGGCCGAAGGGGAACTTCTACCTGCTGGGCGGCGCGCCGACTGACAGCAACGCCAAGATGCTGCGCGACGGCCAGCTGAAAGTGCTGCAGCCCTTGATTGACAAGGGCGATGTGAAAGTCGTCGGCAAGCAGTGGGTCAAGGACTGGAGCCCGGCGGAGGCGATGTCGATTGTTGAAAATGCGCTCACCGCGAATGGCAACAAGATCGATGCCGTGGTGGCTTCGAATGACGTTACTGCTGGCGGCGCGATTCAGGCGCTGGCTGCGCAGAAGCTGGATGGCAAGGTCGCTGTGTCGGGCCAGGACTCCGACCTGGCGGCGGTGAAACGCGTGATCGCCGGTACGCAAACGCTGACGGTGTACAAGCCGCTGAAGCTGATCGCGTCGGAGGCAGCCAAGCTGTCGGTGCAGCTGGTGCGCAATGAGAAGCCTGCATTCAACGCCAAATATGACAACGGCTTCAAGCAGGTCGATGCCTTGTTCCTTAAGCCTGTGCTGCTGACCAAGGCGAATGTGGACCTGGTGGTCAAGGATGGCTTCTACACGCAAGCCCAAATCTCGGGCAAGTAATGTCTGGCTATTTGCTGGAAATGAAGGGCATCGTCAAGAAGTTCGGCGGTGTGCCTGCGCTTGACGGTATCGACTTGAAGATCAAGCCCGGTGAGTGCATTGGTTTGTGCGGCGAGAACGGCGCCGGTAAATCGACCTTGATGAAAGTGCTGTCGGCGGTCTATCCGCATGGCAGCTGGGACGGTGAAATTCTGTGGGATGGCCAGCCGCTCAAGGCGCAGTCGATACGCGAGAGTGAAGCGGCAGGCATTGTCATCATCCATCAGGAGCTGATGCTGGTACCCGAGTTGTCGGTGACCGAGAATCTCTTCCTCGGCAACGAGATCACGCTGCCGGGTGGCCGCATGCATTATCCCGCCATGCATCAGCGCGCGGAAGCGCTGCTGAAAGAACTCAAGCTTGATGATGTGAATGTGGCGCTGCCGGTCATGAACTACGGTGGCGGACACCAGCAGCTGATTGAAATAGCCAAGGCCCTTAACAAGAACGCGCGCCTGCTGATTCTTGATGAGCCTTCGTCGTCGTTGACGGCTGCCGAAACGCAGGTGCTGCTGGAGATCATACGCGGCCTGAAAGCCAGGGGCGTGGCGTGCGTCTACATTTCGCACAAGCTGGATGAGGTGGAAGCCATTTGCGACACCGTCGTGGTGATCCGCGACGGCAAACATATCGCCACCACGCCGATGCAGCAGATGGACGTAAGGCAGATCATCGCGCAGATGGTCGGGCGTGAGATGCATCAGCTGTATCCGCAGCTGGAGCGCACGCTCGGCGATGTGGTGTTCGAGGCGCGCCATGTCACGTGCTACGACATCGACAAGCCTGAACGTAAAAAGGTCGATAATGTTTCCTTCACGCTGCGCCAGGGGGAGATCCTTGGCATTGCCGGCCTGGTAGGTGCAGGGCGCACGGAGCTGGTGTCCGCGCTATTTGGCGCTTACCCTGGCGCGTGCGAGGCGGAGGTGTGGCTGAATGGCGCGAAGATCGATACCCGCACACCGTTGAAAGCCATCCGCAATGGCCTGGCGCTGGTGCCGGAGGACCGCAAGCAGCATGGCATCGTGCGCGACCTGGAAGTGGGGCAGAATATGACGCTGGCGGTGCTGGAACGCTACGCGCGCTTTACGCGCATTGACCGCGAGGCCGAGCTGAAAACCGTCAGCGAAGAGATCGTGCGGCTGGGACTCAGGACGGCCAGTCCATTCCTGCCGATTACATCGCTATCGGGCGGCAATCAGCAAAAGGCCGTGCTGTCCAAGATGCTGCTCACCAGACCCAAGGTGCTGATACTTGACGAGCCCACGCGCGGCGTGGATGTGGGCGCCAAATTCGAAATCTACAAGCTGATGCTGGAACTGGCCAGCCAGGGCGTCGCCATCATCATGGTGTCGTCGGAACTGCCGGAGGTGTTGGGCGTGTCCGACCGCGTGCTGGTGATGGGCGAAGGCCAGTTGCGCGGTGATTTTGTTAATCAGAACCTGACTCAGGAAATCCTACTTTCGGCGGCTTTGGCGCACCATGACTCCCACTAAAATCAAACAGTTCTTCACGCAGTACAAACTTCTCGCGCTGCTGATTGCGATTGCCATTATCTGGACCTTCTTCAGCATGAAAACGGAAGGCGGATTTATCTCGCCGCGCAATCTCTCCAACCTGATGCGGCAGATGGCTGTCACGGGCATCGTCGCCTGCGGCATGGTGTTCGTGATTATCGCCGGGGAGATTGATTTGTCTGTCGGTTCGCTGCTGGGGCTATTGGGCGGCATAGCGGCGGTACTGGACGTAACGCAGCACATGGCGCCGCCTGCGACGGTGGCGCTGGTACTGGCTTGCGGATTGGTGCTGGGTTTATTTAACGGTTTCCTGACCGAGTATGCAGGCATACCGTCGTTCATTGTCGGCCTGGGCGGCATGCTGGCCTATCGCGGCATTGTGCTAGGCGTGACGGGCGGCGCAACGGTGGCGCCGGTGTCGGAGTCCATGGTGCAGCTGGGGCAGGGCTATCTGCCGCCGCAAGTGGGCATGGCATTGGGCGTGGTGCTGTTTGTGCTGGCTGCGGTGCTGATCTGGCGCCAGCGCGTCAACCTCGCGCGCCATCATCTGCCGGTGCCTGCGCTGTGGCGCCACGCGGTGCGTCTGGCAGCGATAGGCGCGGTGCTGCTTGCGTTTGTCAGCACGCTCAATGAGTATGAAGGGATACCGCTGCCAGTGCTGCTGTTGCTGGTACTACTGGGGATATTCAGCTACATCGCGACGCAGACCGTGTTCGGGCGCCGCATTTACGCGGTGGGCAGCAATATGGAGGCGACGCGTCTTTCGGGCATCAATGTGCAGGCGGTGAAGCTATGGATCTTCGGCATCATGGGTTTGATGTGCGCCTTGGCCGGCTTGCTGAATACCGCGCGCATGGCTGCAGGTTCGCCATCGGCAGGCACCTCCGGCGAACTGGATGCGATTGCCGCCTGCTTCATTGGCGGCACGTCGATGCGCGGCGGCTCCGGTACGGTGTATGGCGCCCTGATTGGTGCGCTGGTGATGGCGTCGCTGGACAACGGCATGTCCATGCTGGACGTTGACACCTACTGGCAGATGATCGTCAAAGGCGGCATCTTGACGCTGGCGGTGTGGGTCGATGTCGCGACGCGCTCCGGTCGTCGCTGATGGCCCAACGCGCTATCTGGTGCTCTTGAAAATCTGCTTGGGCAGCATGGCGTGTACGCCGACGTTACCGTCTACCAGCTGCGTGATCTCCATATCCACCGCCACGCTGGATAGCATGTAGGCTTCATCGCGGTTCAACTGTTTTTCTGTAACCAGATAGTCGATCATGTCGCGCAGTGCGTGTTCGGTAGCGGTCTTCAGGTCCGGACTAAAACCCATGGTGATGATGTGCGTGGGTGTTTCCGCGCGTGGCCACAGCAGATGCATGTTCTTGTGGACGACAAGGCGGAAGCTTCCGCTCAGGTACGTCTCCAGCGCGGTGATGTCAACTTCGCCGTTGCCTTGTGCCGCATGGCCGTCGCCCACCTGGAACAAGGCGCCCTTGGCGGCGACCGGGATGTATAGCGTGGTGCCGGCCACCAGGTGTTTGTTATCCATATTGCCTGCGTGGGCAAACGGTGGCGCGCTGTCGATCTTGCCGCCAGATGGCGCTACGCCCATGCTGCCGAAGAAGGGGCGTAACGGAATCTCTATGTCCGGTGCAAAGTGGCCGATCATTTTCTGCCGGTCGAGCGGCACAATTTTGAAGCGGCTATACGGATACTCCATCGGCAGGAAGCCTTTGTTCAGCGCAAAGGCGTTGCAGGCGAAGTTGGCGTCCAGGTCCACTTTGAGGATCTGCACTTCCAGCACGTCACCCGGTTCCGCTTCTTCGATGGCGACGGGGCCAGTGAGAATATGGCCGCCCGGGCCTTTGTCCTTGACCTGCTCGTAGATGGGCGCCGTGTAAGGCGGGATGTCTTCCGGCTTGACGCCGGCCGCCATCAGGCGCTCTGGCGAACCGCAGGTGGATAGCGCCTGCATGCGCACCGTGTCGCCGCTGTGCACTGTCAGCACGGGTTTGGACTGGCCGGAATAATAGCCCCATGCGACGGTGTCTGGCCGTGCCGGCAGGTTGTAGTCGGCCGCTGTCGCTGCGGCATGGAAGGTCAGGAGACTTAGCAGCAGGACAGGGAGGCGCATGGGATGGTCTTTCTTAGTCGGTGGTGACTTCGGCGCCGCTGAGGAAGGCGGCGATCATTGGGTTGACGACGTCGCCGTGGGTGATCGGCCCCATATGGGCGCCACGCGTTTTCGCCGCCGTGGCATTGGGTAGCGATACGCCCAGCTGCTCCACCAGCAGACGCGTGGAGGCAGGGCTCTTCTCGCCGGCCATGACCAGTGATGGCATGGTCAACATGGACAAATCGTCCAGGCCTGCAGGTTCGCCCAGCAGGGCCTGGAAGTCCAGGCGCACCTTGGCGATCATTGCGATCATCTTGTCCTGGGCAACGGCGGGGGCCTTATCGAACGAGCCGGCGCCGTTCCAGTAGTCGATGAAGATGCGGGTGGCATCGCGGTCTTCGTCGCAGGCACCGATGCGCGCGACCACGTTGACGATTTCCGCCTTGGCCGGATGCTGCTCAGGCAGCAGGTGGAAGGCCACCGGCTCGAACAGTGTCAGCGACAGCACGCGTTGCGGCATGCGGCGCGCCATGTGCAGCGCGCAGGCGCCGCCGAAGGAATGGCCGACCAGGTGAAACGCCTCGCCCGGCTCCAGTTCGGAGGCGATGGCGGCGCTGACCGCATCGACTTCATGCGCCAGCGTGTGGACGTAGGCTTCGCTTTCCGCCGCGCCGGAAGGGAAGGGCGATGCGCCATAGCCTTGCAAATCCACGGCGATGCAGCGGTAATCACTACCCAGTTGTGCTTTCAGCGACGACCACTGGGACTTGGAACTCATGGAACTATGCAGCAAAACGACAGCAGGTTTCATTGTCAGCTTGGTATGGAAAAAGCGAAGCGCAGATTATACCGGTTTGCGTCAGCTGTCTTGAGAAACAGGCAATCGTCCCGATGTGTGGTCTATACCACGCCGCGATGTTATTTGTACGCTTGCGTACAGCGGCAATGCGGGAGAAGAGTAAAGTAGAAGTTATGAATAATTCCAAAAAAGTCGCAGGCCTGGCGGGCATCGTCAGCGTGTTGTGGATGGGTTTGACCGCTGCTGTCGCAGCCAATCAAAAGCGTTTGCTGTTCAATCCATTGGGCAGCAGGCGGGAAGTACTCAAGCCATACAGCAGCGGACACCGCACACGGCCTATCGTGGTGCGCTCGAAGGATGGCACACGCTTATCCGGCTGGCTCATGACGCCACCGGTGGCTGGCCCGCATCCGGGCGTGGTGTACTTTGGCGGACGCTCCGAGGAAATCTCCTGGGTCGCGCGCGACGCTGGCAAGCTGTTCCCGGGGATGGCGGTGCTGGCTGTGAACTACCGCGGCTACGGCGATTCGCACGGCGACCCGGCGGAAGAACACTTTGTGGAAGATGGCCGCATGCTGTACGACTGGCTCAGCGAGCGCCATCACGTCGATCCCAAACGCATGGCGGTGGTTGGCCGTAGCCTGGGTTCCGGTGTGGCGGTACAGGTGGCGATGGAGCGCGAAGCGCATTCCATGGTGCTGATTACGCCCTACGATTCCATCCTCGCCATCGCCAAGCGCAAATTCAAGGCGATCCCGGTGGAGTATGTGCTGCAGCATAAATTTGAATCGGTGAAGTACGCCCACCAGATCAAGGCGCCCACCTATGTGCTGCGCGCGGCGATAGATGATATCGTGCCGCACTCGCATACCGACCTGCTGGTGGAAAAACTGGGCATGCTGCATGCGGACGAAATCGTTCCCGATTCCGACCATATCAACATTCCCTATCTGGAATCGACGCAGACGCGTATCGCCAGTTTCCTGTCGGGCCGTTTCAATCAGCCCTTGAGCTGATGGTGCAGGCGGCGCAGGCCTAGCCATACGCCGGCGATCACCAGCGGCACGGCGATGCCGGTCATCAGGTCCGGATTGACCGGCAGGCTGCCCGCCTTCATGGCCTTGCCCACATAGCCCACCAGTCCCAGCGTGTAGTAAGAGATGGCCGCAACCGACAGGCCTTCCACCGCCTGCTGCAAGCGCAGTTGCTGGGCCGCGCGCGCATCCAGCGATTGCAGGATACGTCGGTTTTGCTGCTCCTGCTCGATGCCGACGCGCGTGCGCAGCAGGTCGTTGCTGCGGGCGATGCGCTGCGCCAGCGTTTCCTGCCGCTCTGCCACGGCGCTACAGGTGTTCATTGCGGGCGCCAGGCGGCGGCTCATGAACTCTCCCAGCGTTGGCGTGCCTTCCACGTGGACTTCGCGGAGTTCCTGGATGCGCGCCTGCACCAGGTTGAAGTAAGCCTGCGAGGCGGCGAAGCGGTAGCTGTTGTTGACCGAGATCTTCTCCAGTTGCGCGGCCAGGCCGGTAATCCGGTCCAGCAGCTCCTGGTCGCCATTGGCCTGGTTGCTGACCAGTGTCGCGGTCAGGCCGGCCAGTTCGTTCTCGATGCCGTTCAGTGCCGGTTGTGTGGCTTCCGCTTGCGGCAGGCCGAGCAAGGCCATCATGCGGTAGGTTTCAATTTCCAGCAGCCGGCCCACCAGGCGGCCGCCCTGGAACTCGCGCAGCTGCAAATCGCGCACCACAAAACGGCTGAAGCCATCGGGCTGGATCAGGAAGTCGGTCCATACCTGCGCGTTGGCGCCGGCGTGGCTGCCGACCAGTGACTTGCCCTGGAACAGATCCTGTATGCCGTCGGCGAAGGCGGCATCGTCCGCGTCCTTGCACAGCAGGACGTGGGCGGCGACGATGATTTTGCCGTCCAGCCCCGCCAGCCACTCCTGCGGCACGTGCTGCAAAGGCATGCGGTCGAACGAAGCGCGGCAATCGAGGCTGGGGTCGCCCGGTTCGACAAAGGTGTAGGTGGCGAACTCGGTATGGCATTCCCACTTGAGGCGGAAGCGGCCGAAGTCATGGAAGAAGTAGCGCGCCTGCGGATGCGGTGTGGCCACGCCGTAGTGCAGGCACAGTTGTTCCAGGATCTGGTGCTGGCTGCTGCGGTGGTTCTGGCGCGAGGGCTGGTCCTGCTGCAGGTACAGCGCAAAATGGGTCAGGCTTTCCGGCGCCTGCAATTGCAGGAACGGGCGTGAATGGATTTCCGCCGACAGCGGCACCCGCATCGGGTGATTCAGCTTGGCGAAATCGGCATTGGCACGGTAGGCGATCGACATGGGCTTCCTTCAAAGACTAGGCGCCAGGCACCCAGGCCAGCAGGTCGGTCACGCCGATATCGATGCCGGCCTGCGTCAGCAGCGTGCTGGCCTGGCCGCGATGGTGGGTCTGATGGTTGAAGAAGTGCAGCAGCACGCTGCCGAAGTGTTTGTGAAACAGGACACCCTGCGTGCTGCGGTATTCCAGCGTGCCGTCCACATGCCCGGGCTGGAGTTGGGGCGCCAGCGCAAGGATCATCGCGTCCAGCTGCTCGCGATAAGGACGCAGGGCAGCGACGCTATCGCCGAAGGTATGCCGCAGCGAGCCGGATGGCAGCGGGATATCGTGCATGGCCTGCAGTGCCGGGAAGGCGGCAGGATGGGCGGCAAAGCGTTTGAGCCAGATCGTGTCGCCCGCCAGCATGTGATTCATGGTGCCGCACAGGGAGCCAAAGAAGGCGCTACGGTCGGCAATCAGCTCGTCCTGCGAAAGCTGGGCTGCCGCGTCGTACAGCTTCTGGTTCATGTCGGCGTTATAACGCGCCAACAGGGCGATATGCTCAAGTATGCTCATTCGGTATCGCGTCTGGATTGGCCTTCATGAAAATCTGGTCATTGAGTCTGGACAGCATCATCGAGCGCTGGGTGTCGTTCAACTGTGGCAGGCCCTCACGCTCAGGTTCCAGCGTGGACAGCAGGTCGCGCGACATCGACTTGCCCGATGGCGTGGTGTGATCGTCTTTCAGCTTGCCCAGCGTGAACGTCAGGATACGGGTGGAGCGGCTGGCCTGCATTTCCAGCGTCGCTTTGGCCAGATTGCCTTTGTCGTAGCTGATATTGGTGCTGCTGCTGGCCGAGTCGTCGATCGTCACGAACTTATAGTTCTGCGAATTCAGGCTCAGTGTCAGCGCCAGCTTGGCGTCGGCCGATACCGGGGCGTGATAGCTGGCTTTCAGGTGCGCTTGCTGCTGCTGCGAGATGCCGCGGTCCAGCTGCGAGTGGCCGGTAATGCTGGTCTTTTGCGACAGCTCGTATTCGAAGGTATCCTTCTCCTGCGGCTTGCGTGGATTGGACGGCACTTCGGTCTGCGCGAACGATGCGTTGAAGTCTGCCAGGCCGGTAGTCATGGCGCGGTCCTGGTCCGTGAGCAGGATGCTGTTTGCTGGTGCTGCTGGCGGCGTGCCGTAGTCGCTGTTCATGTCCTTGAATGCATCCTTGAACATGCTGACCATGTCGGCATTGCCCTGGCCGCGCCCTGCCGCCTGGTCGACCTGCTGCAGATAGTTGTTCAGCGCCTTGGCTTGCTGCGCCTTGCTGCCCCAGCTGGCCGCCTGGCTCAGGTCCACGGCAATTTTTGCATTGCCGGCCGGGCCGTTAAAGCTGACCGTGCGCTGCGTGCTGTCGGCGTGGAATTCCAGCTGCTGCGTTTCTTTCGGATTGATCTTGACCTGGGCTTTGAGATCGACCGACGACAGTGCGTTATGGTCGAACTGCGTCAGGCCGGACAGGTCGATGCGTGGCGGATCTTCGGTCAATGCATCGATCGATTTCTGGAAGGCTTCCGATAACTGGCCCAGCGCCTTGCGTTCCGTTTCGTCCAATTTGCCATCGCTCTTCGCTTCCACAGCGATGCTGCCGTCGCCCGCGTCCAGCTTCAGTTGCACTTTCACACCACTGCGGGTAGTGACGGTCAGCGCGATCTGGTTGTCGCCCATGCCTTGCTGCGACACCTGCGACGGCGACACCAGCATGTCGTAGGTATCAACCTGCACGCCAGTTGGCGCCTGCTGCACCGACTGCGAAAAATCTTCGCCGTCATAGGCGATCTGCTTCAGCAGTTCACCGCCCAGACCTTTCAAGCGGCCAGCCATGGGCTGGTTGTTGAAGTTCTGCGCCATCAGCGTGGCGGAGGTGCTGCGGGTACGGTTTTCCCATACCAGCGGCTTGACCTGCGCGTCGCTGTTGGCGGCGGCGCCCAGGGACACCACGGTGGATGAATTACCGCCGGCCGGGGTGTTGGCGGCGCCCGAGTTGGACGTGTAGGCGCCGGCAACCACTGGATTCGCGGTTACCGAGGCGGTCCGATTCAGAGAGGTGATGGTAGTCATACCTCATTATAGGCCGGTTTATCGATGAAGTCTCACCGGCGGCAGCACCTTTGCCCGCAGCCAGTCCACCAGCGTGTGCGTCACCATGCGCGCAACGCCGTGCAGCTGCAGCAGATGCTTCTGATACAGGAGCCGGTACAGCAAGCGCGCCGCCGCACCGCCCACCTTGTAACGCCTGCCGGTGACAGGGCCGGTCAGGGCGCCGACCGCCGCCTGCTGGCCCAGCGAGATCAGCGAGCCGTAGTCGTGATAGCGGAACTGCGGACGGTTGCTGTCATCGCGGCGGGCCAGCAGGTCGGCCAGGAACATGGCTTGCTGGTGTGCGACCTGCGCACGTGGCGGCGCCGGACCTTTGACTGGGCAGACATAATTGGCGCAGTCGCCCAGTGCGTAGATGCGGCCATCGTTGGCGGAGCGCAGGCTGGCATCGACCATGATCTTTTTCAGATGGTTGGTGCTCAGGCCCAGCGTGGCGCACAGCTGCGGCGCTTCCACGCCTGCGGCCCACAAGGTCAGGTCGGCGCGGTGGGCGTGGCCTGCTGCATCGATCACCGCATCCTGCGTGACGCTGGCCACGCTGGTCGAGGTCAGCACATCAATGCCCAGTGAACGCAGATGGCGTGCCGCGCGTTGTGCTTGCAGCGGTTCCAGCTGCGGCAGCAGGTGCTGTCCCCGTTCGATGACGGTGATGCGGATGTCCTGCTCCGGGTCCAGCGTATGGATACGGTAGTCGGCCAGCGCGCGTGCTGTGTTGCTCAACTCCGCCGCCAGTTCGACGCCGGTGGCGCCACCACCGACAATCACCACGCTGACCGGCTGCCGGCTCTCGCTGGCGCGGGTGCAGGTATCGAAGAAGCGGCGGCGGAAGGACTCTGCATCGGCCACGCTGTCCAGCGTGAGCGCGTGTTCGGCGGCGCCAGGCACATCGTAGAAATTGGTGATCGAGCCTAGTGCCAGCACCAGTTTGTCGTAAGCGATGACGCGGCAGGCGCCATCGCTGCCGTCGCGCGGCGACAGTGTGATGGTGCGGTGGGCGCGGTCCATGCACAGCATCTCACCCTGGACGAATTCAAAGTCGTGATCCAGCGCCTGTGCGCTGAACGACAGCTCGGTGACTTGCGGATCGCATTTTCCCGAAGCGACCGTGTGCAGCAGCGGCTTCCAGAAGTGGCCGGGCCAGCGGTCCACCAGAACGATGTGTGCACGCTTGCTGCTGCCAAGCGTATCCCCGAGACGGGTGGCGAGTTCGAGTCCGCCCGCACCGCCGCCTACGATGACGATGGTTTCCATATTGCGCCTCCAGACGAGTTAAAAAATCTATGCAGCTCGATGCAGCCCCGGTGAAGGGCGTTGCTGATCCGGCGTATAAGGACTGGCCTGCAAGTCGTGCAGGGCGTCGAAGGTGATGAACTGGCGCGGACGCACGACGTCCGTACCGTAAGGGGCGACGGACACGGTCCACAAGCCGGCATCGGTGGCGGCGCGCAGTGCCGGCACTGCGGTGTCGATGGCGATGGCATCGTGCGGCGCCGCGCCCATGGCATGCAGCGCGTGGGCGTATGGTCCTGGGGCGGTCGCCGTCTCGAAGCTGATGCCGCCGGCAACAACGCTAAAGAGACTATTGACGTCGGCGCCAAAGTGGCGCTCCAGCAGCGCCGCAATGGCCGGCGCCGGCAGGTCGGTCAGGATGCAGATTTTGCTGCCGGCGGCGCTGGCGTCTTCGATCAGCGCCAGTGCGGCGGCTTGCACTTGCGGCGGACGCGCCAGCAAGGCCTGATGAAATGCGCGGTGCTTATCTTCCAGCAGTTCCGCCACGCGGCGCTTTTCGCGCGACAGCGGTGGCATGGCGACAGCGGCACTGATGGCACGGGCATAACCATGGGTGGCCGCAGCGGCGCGCAGCGCCGGCAGGGTCCAGCGGATCGACAGACCGGCATTGGCAAACGCCGTATTGCAGGCTGCAAGGTGCAGCGCTTCGGTGTCAAACAGCACGCCGTCCAGGCCCAGGAAGATCACGTCTATGCTCATGTCATTCTCGCTCAACGATGTCAGATGATTATGAATATAGAGGTAGAATGAATAAAAGAAAAATTAAAGATTTTGGATAATCAATAAGGATCACTTATGTATCACGCCAGCTTCCGGCAGCTACAGTCCTTGGTTTTGGTGGCACGCCACGAAAGCGTGTCACGTGCGGCCGACGCCATGCATCTGACACAGCCTGCGGTGTCGCTGCAGCTTCGCACACTGGAGGAAATCGCCGGTATCGCACTCACGCGCAAAGTGGGCCGTAACATCCAGCTGACTGCGGCGGGCGAGGTGATGGCGGAATTCTCCGAACGCATACTGCGCCTGTGGGAACAGGCTTCCGATGAACTGGCGGCACTGCAAGGCGTCACCTCCGGTACGCTGCGCATCGGCGCCGTCACCACGGCGGAGCACCTGCTGCCGCCGATGCTGGTGCCGTTTACGCTGGAGCGTCCCGATGTGCGCCTCAAGCTCCAGGTGGGCAACCGCACGGAGATCATCCAGATGCTGGCGCGGCATGAGATCGAACTGGCCATCATGGGCACGCCGCCGCGCGAGCTGCGCACCAATGCGGCCAAGTTCGCGCGCCACCCGATGGCGTTTGTGGCCAGTCCATCCCATCCGCTGATGCGCAAGAAGAAAATCACGCTCAACGATGTCATGGCGGCCAACCTGCTGGTGCGCGAGCGTGGCTCCGGCACGCGCACTGCGGTGGAAAAGCTGCTGCGCGAAGAAGGGCATGCGGCGGAATTCGGTTCGGAAGTGTCGAGTAACGAGGCGATCAAGCGCATGGTGGCGGCAGGACTGGGCGTGGGCTTTTTGTCGGTACACGCGTGCGGGCTGGAATTTGAAAACGGCCTGCTGGCGATATTGCCGATGCCGCAAAACCCGGTCGAGGCGGACTGGCACATCATGCACCTTAGCGATCAGCCCATCCCCAAGGTGGCGGCCGCCTTCCAGGATTTTGTCATCGACAACGGCCAGGACCTGGTGCGGCGCGAGCTGGAAGGCTTCTACAAGCAGCTGGGTAAACGCCGGTCGTACCGGTGAAACTACCGGTACAGTGGTGGTGACTGTTTGTTAAAGTGTACTGGTCGGTGCCAGTACACTTGGCCATACAATGCAAGTACACCTCATCAGACGGATACTGCCATGTCACTTGAACTGATCCTGCCACTGTGCACCTTTGCCGCCGTCAGCTCCATCACGCCCGGCCCGAATAACACCATGATCCTGGCCTCCGGCCTGAACTACGGCTTTGCGCGCACGCTGCCGCATCTGTTCGGCATCTGCTGCGGGCTGGCCTTCCTGATCGTGGTGTCCGGACTGGGATTGCAGGCGGTGTTCGCGCAACTGCCGGTGCTGCAAATCATCCTCAAGTACGCGGGCGCCTGCTACATGCTGTGGCTGGCGTGGAAGCTGGCCCACGCCAAACCGATGACGGGCGCCCAGTCCGGCCCGTCAAAACCCATGAGCTTTTTCGGCGCTGCCGCTTTCCAGTGGATCAATCCCAAGGCGTGGGTGATGGCCTTGAGCGCGCTGACCACCTATCTGCCGCCCGGTTTCAAGGCGATGGATGTGGCCACACTGGTCGGTGTGTTTTTTGTGATCGGCATGGTCTGCGTAGGCTCGTGGGCCATGTTTGGCGTGGCCATGCGCAGCGTGCTGCAGGACGCGCGTTCGGTCCGTATTTTCAACCTGGTGATGGCGCTGTTGCTGGTCGCCAGCCTGTATCCGATGCTGGCCTGATACCATAGGGTTTTACCGGATTTGAAGGAATGCTTATGTATCGTCACATCGCGCTGCTGTTGAACACCGCGTTGCTGGCCGGCGCCGTAGGCGCCGCCACCTTGCCGACCGACCTGATGCTGCCGGAGCCGGAGCGCGCCGCGCGCGGCTATGTGGAAAGCTGGGTGTTCAGCATCGAGATCGAATCGGACAAGCTGACCGGCATGGACGCCTGCCGCAAGCTGCTGACCGAACGTGGCTTTGTGCCGACCCTGTCCAAGACCGCCAGCTCGGCATCGCCGACCTTGCACTTCAAGATCGCCGGCCACAAGGAGTACGCGCAGGCCAACAAGGAGGCGGACGATGTACTGGCCGCTGTGCAGCAGGCCAAGTGCCCCGGCACGCTGAGCTGGAGTGTCACCTCCAGGCAGGCGCGCCCCTGATCAGTGCTTGATGTGCGGCAGCCGCAGCGTATGCAGGCGGCTGCGGATGGCATCCAGATCGGCTGGTTGCGCGGTCTGCTGCGCCATCAGATAACCACGCGCGAACTGGATCTCGCCGTCGGCTTCCGGATGGTCCTGTGCCAGTGCGCGCAGCAGCCGGTCGGCCACCGCGAGATCGTTATGCTGGCCCAATTCCTCCTGGGTGGCCGCCAGCGCTTTCAGATACGCGCGTGCGGTGCGCTTGCGATAGAGCGTGTGGAAGAACTCCAGTGCATAGCGCGCGCGTTTGGCGGCAATCCGGGTGCGGTGGGCGCTGGACGGATCATCCTGGTCCATGCGGTTGGCGCGTTTGAGCAGAGACTTGTGCAGCTGCTGCATGATCTGGCGCGAAAACTGCATCGCCGATCCGTTCAACAGCGGCGCCACTTGCAGCATCCACGATCCCAGCGTCAGCATCAGATGCGTGTAGCGCGGCGACAGCAGGGCTTGCGCCGCCTGCCGCCGTTTGGCGTGCGCCGTTTCCAGCGCCAGCGTTTGCAGCTGGCCGCCTGGCGTGGCGGTCACGCGCGCAAGTGTGGAGCACAGCAGCACATCCCAGTCGCGTGCCGCGCCCAGTTCCGTACCCAGCCAGTCAATATCCTGCTGCAGCGCGGGCAGGCATGGAGCGACGGTGGCGAACAGCTTCAACGCCGAACGCAGACGACGTACGCCGACGCGCATCTGATGCAGCGTTTCAGGATCGTGCCCTTCGATCACGGCAACTTCGTTGCGCTGGATATGTTCCAGGCAGTTGCCCAGCACCGCCGGCAGCGCCTCGCGCAGGCTGGCATCGGCGTCCAGCTGCAGCGCCTGCGCGTGATAGGGCGCGTGGGCCGTTTCGCGCACCAGCATGTAGCCGCGCTGCGCCTTGTTGATATTGCTGATGCGCAGAGGGATATCCTCCAGCAGCTGCAAGGCAAACGCATACAGGCCTGCAGGATCGCCGTCCTTCAGTTCCAGTTCGACTTCATTGACCGGTACCTTGCGCGACTGGCGTTCGATGTGGCCCACATCCAGCGCGACTTCAATGCGGTTGCCGCCGGATTCGACATCCCAGACGTGGCGCTGCACATCCACCACGAACAGCGATTCCAGCCGATCCTTCAGATCCGGCGCGGCGAGGACCGCCAGCCAGTGCACATCATCGCCGATCAGCTTGCGCAGCTTGCCGAGGCGCGGCCATGCGCGGTCGATCACGCCTTCCCACTCATTGCGGCTATGCAGGCCGCTTTGCACGCTGCCGCCGGCCTTCATGGTTTGCACCCATTCGCCATCGACCATCCGCACGCGCAGGCCGGCGCCGTGACGCAGCAGGTGCAGGTCCGGCGTATCGAAATAATGCGCGGTCAGTTGCTGCACGCGTGCGGGCGCGCCGAGCAGCGGATGCTGTAGCAGCAGCTCGTTATCCTGCGGGTCCAGCAACAGTTTGAGTTCGACTTCCATCTGATCAGTGTAGAGAAAAAGGGCGATGTGCAGCGCACGCCTTTAAGCGCCGCGTGGCAGGATTTGCAAGAGTTGCGCCCAGGCAGGCACTGCCGCGCGCCAGAAGGCGTCGATGCTGTCCGCCTGCACCTCCAGTCCCAGGAAGCGGGCGGCAGGCTGCATGGCGTTGCGCAACAGCAGTTGCGGATCACCGCCATCGTCAAACGCCTGCGCACCGGTTTGCTTGGACAACTTGTCGCCGACCTCGTTGACCACCACCGGCACATGCAGATAGCTCGGCTGCGGCAGGCCCAGCGCCTGTTGCAGGTACAACTGGCGCGGCGTGGAGTCCAGCAGATCGGCGCCGCGCACGATGTCGGTGATGCCCTGCGCGCCATCGTCCACCACCACCGCGAGCTGATAGGCCCAGAAGCCATCCGCGCGGCGTAGCACATAGTCGCCCACCTCAGCCGTGATGTCCTGGCTGTAATGGCCGAACCAGCGGTCGTCAAACGACAGCACGCAGTGCGGCTGCTGCGGCAGTTTCAGGCGCAGCGCGTGACCCACCTTGCCCGGCGCCAGGCCGTGGCGGCAGGTGCCCGGATAGATGGCGGCAGCGATGTCCTTGCGCGAGCAGCCGCAAGGGTAGATCAGCTCGCCAAGCTGGGCGACGGCCTGCTCGTACAGCGCGTAACGCTGGGTCTGCCATGTCACCTCGCCGTCCCAGTGCATGCCGCAGCGTTGCAGCGATGCCAGGATGTGCGCGTCCGCGCCGGCGACATTGCGGCCGACATCCACATCCTCGATACGCACCAGCCACTGGCCCTGGTGCGCCCTGGCGTCCAGATAGCTGGCCATGGCGGCAACCAGCGAGCCGATGTGCAGGGGACCGGTGGGCGAGGGCGCAAAGCGGCCGATATAGGGAAGTCGTACAGTCATGGCCGCCATTTTAACGCGGCCAGCCCATGCTGCGCTGCGCCATGGCCAGTGGCCGGAGCGGCCGGCAAATCGCATACAATGTGCGCGCGGAAAAACCGCACAGATCACTTACGCCCACAGGACATCATGACAAAAATGAAGACATCCTTAGTTGCCTCCGCGCTGGCCATGAGCTTTGCGCTGGCATTCCCCGCCCATGCCGACGCCGGTAAAACCGCTGGCGTGCAGGAAGCGCCGCTGCGCGCCCATCTCGCCTTCCTCGCCAGCGACCTGCTGGAAGGGCGCGGCACCGGCCAGCGCGGCGGCGACCTGACCGTCGCCTACCTGGAAACGCAAGCGATGGCGCTGGGTCTGAAGCCGGGCAATGGCAACAGCTTCCGTCAATCCGTGATGATCGCTGGCGTCAAGACGCAGCCGGCCGACAGCACGCTGAAACTGGAAGCGGGCGGCAAGGCGCTGGACATCGCCTTCGGCAAGGACTGGGTGTTCGCCCCGGGTGATGCCACCGCGTCGCACAGCTTCAATGCCGACCTGGTGTTCGTCGGCTACGGCATCACCGCGCCGGACGAACAGTGGAACGACTACAAAGGCACGGACCTGAAGGGCAAGATCCTGGTCATGATGGTCAATGACCCACAGCCGACGGCCGAGCAGCCGAACCGCTTCAATGGCAAAGGCCTGACCTACTACGGCCGCTGGACCTACAAATTTGAAGAAGCCAAGCGCCAGGGCGCGGCCGGCGTACTGCTGATCCACACCACGCCAAGCGCATCGTATGGCTGGAGCGTGATCCAGAACAGCTGGTCGGGCGTCGAGCGCTTCCAGCTGGCGGCCGGCACACTGGGCACCCAGCTGCAGGGCTGGATGACCGAAGACACCGCCCGCTCCCTGTTCACCGCAGCGGGCCAGGACCTGGACGCGCTGCGCGCAGTGGCCGAGAAAAAAGACTTCAAGCCGGTTCCGCTCGCCGCCAGGCTCAACGGCGACATGCGCGCCGCCGTGCGCAAGGTTGAACAATTCAACGTCGCCGCCGTGGTGCCCGGCACCGATGCCAAGCTCAAAGACGAAGTCGTGATCTACAGCGCACACTGGGACCACCTGGGCAAGCAGGGCGACAGCGGCGACACCATTTTTAACGGCGCAGTCGACAACGCCTCCGGCTCGGCCGCACTGCTGGCGATGGCGCAGCAGGCCAAGCTGGCGCCGGCCAAGCGCAGCCAGATGTTCCTGTGGGTCGCGGCCGAAGAGCAGGGTCTGCTGGGCAGCGCAGCCTACGCCGCCACACCACTGTGGCCGCTGGCGAAAACCGCCGCCAACCTCAACCTCGACAGCCTCAACTTCGTTGGCGCCACGCGCGACATCGGCACCCAGGGCAGCGAGCGTACCGAGCTGGGCAAACTGGCCGAAACGGCGGCCAAAGCGATGGGCATGAAAATCGCTGAAGCCGAGCCGGACCTGGCGGGCGGCTACTTCCGCAGCGACCACTTCAACTTCGCGAAAAACGGCGTGCCGGCGTTCTCGATTGAATCCGGCAGCGACTACATCAAAGACCCGGCGGGCGCCAAAGCCAAAGCGCAGGCCTATGGCAAGCGCTACCACCAAGCCAGCGACGAATATGACGCCAGCTGGGACCTGTCCGGCATGGTCCAGACCGCGCAATACGCGCTCAACCTGGGCCGCCTGATCGCCAACGGCGCCAAGCTGCCCGAATGGAAAGCCGGCGACGCCTTCGCCGTCCCCCGCAACAAATAAAAATCCGGGGTCAGTTCTTGCAATCCAACACGAGCACAGCCGTACTCGCGAGTACGGCTGTGCTCGTGTTGGATTGCAAGAACTGACCCCGGATTTTAGCGGAAGCCGAGGGTGATGGAGGTGCCGGTCAGGTCGATGCCTTTGATGGAGATGCTGCCGAAACTGCTGCCTTCGGTGCCTTTGACGCGGATGTTGTTGAAGGCGATTTCGCCGATCGAGGACGGTAAACTCAAGGTCAGGCTGCCGTCTTTGTTGACGGTGGCGGCAGCCTTGCTCGGGTCGTAGACGACGTTTTTCATCGAGGTGTCGGCTTCGAGGAAGCCCAGTACGGGATTGAGCAGCTTGCTCATTTCGCCGATCACGGCCACTCCGTTGCCTTTGGCCTGTTTGACGGCGTTGACCAGGTCGTCACTGAGGCCCTGGGCTGAAGTCTCTCCCAGTTCTTCTTCTGTCAGCGCCTGCAGGGCGCGTTCTTTTTCTCGCCCGAGCATGACCGGCGCGCTGGCGGCGGCCACGGCGGGCAGGGCGGTGGCGGCATAGGTTTCCAGCGGCGCCAGCAGTGAAGCGGCGATGGCGGCGGCCATCCGCAAACGCCGCTGCTTGCGCAGCGCGTGGTCGATGTTTTCCTGGGTGATCAGGTTTAATTCGGCAAAGATGTCACCCAGCCGCTGGCCGGTCTTGCGTTGCAGTTCGATCGCGCTGGCCAGCTGTTCTTCGGTAATCAGCTTCTGTTTGACCAGCAGCTGGCCCAGCATTGATTTGTTTTGATTGCTTGAAAGCCATCCCATGGCGGTCTCCTTTTATGCGGACTTGCGCCGCGGCGCAGGTGCTTGTAGTACGTCCGGTCCCGGTCCCGGCTGGTGTGCCAGGTGCTGGATGTCCGATGGCGCCATGCCGAACCAGCGCTTGCACGCGCGGTAGAACGCGCTCGGCTCCGAGAAGCCGAGCTGGAAGCTCAGCATTTTGAGCGACAGTTCGCCCGCGCTCAGCGATTGCCGCGCCAGCTCGCGCCGGGTGTCGTCGACCAGGTTGGTGAAGCTGGTGCCTTCTTCGGCCAGCCGGCGTTGCAGCGTGCGTTCGCTCATCATCATTTGCGCGGCGACGTCGTCGCGGTGCGGCGGCCCTTTCGGCAGCAGGCTGGCCAGCAGCGTTTGCACCTTGGCGCTGAAGGTGGGCGGTTGCGCGGTGGCCAGCGTGGCCAGCACGGCTGCGCCGCCACCGTTCATGAGCGGCGGGGCGGCCGGCAGCGCGGTGACCAGGTCGGTGTCGGAAAATTCCATGACGTTGTACGGCATGTCGAACCGTACCGGGCAGCCGAAGGTTTCCTCGTACACGTGGGCGTCGCCCGGCTCCGGGAAGTTGTATTCCACCACCACCGGCGCGATGTCGTCGCGGCCGGCGGCGCAGCGCAGCGAACGCAGCAGTACGCACCAGACGAAGTCGTAGCGCTGGCGCGGCACTGCGCGCTGGGCGCCGGGCAGCACCAGGCCGACGCGCGTGTTGCCATGGCAGCGTTCGATCGAGCTTTGCACGGTCGGCGACACCAGCATGATGTGGCCCATCACGCCCAGCCAGCCGAGCCGGTGCGGCGCGGAGATCTTGAGGCCGATCAGCGGGTCGTTGGAGTGCGCCACCAGCAGTTCCCACAGGTGGCTCAGTTTGTCCGACAGCGTGAGGGCGTCGCAGGCCAGGCCGTCGCCTTCGTTCAGGCCGGCTTGGGCAAACAGTGCGTCGGCCTGCACGCCCGACTGCGCCAGGCGCGATTTCACGCCGCGCACCAGATGCAGGGCGGAGGAGTAGGTCATGGCGTTACCGCAGCGCGCAGACGCAGGCCGATTTTCTCTTGCAGGGCCTGCAGTTTCGGATCAATCACGGTGCGGGTGTCGGCTGCCACGCCTTCGCCCAGGGTTTTCTGCATCTCGGGCACCATGGCTTCAAATTTCTTTTTCACGGGCGATTCAAGCAGCGCGATCAGTTGCTTGAGCTCGTCCTCGCTGTAGCGCTCGGCCAGCATGGGGGCCAGCTTGCTCTGGATCAGTTTGTCGGCGCTGGCGCGGGCGACGGGCGTGGTCTCGGCCAGGAATTTCTTGGCTTCGCCGACGATGTCGTTCATGGCCGCATCGCGCTTGTCCGGCACGGCGCGGCCTTGCAGCATCACGCGCGCCTGTTCGACGGCGTTGCGCACATAGCCGTTGAGCATGGTCTCGCCAATGCTGTCCGGGTTCCACAGCTTGAGCACCTTGTCGACCAGCGCCTGCTTGGCTGGCGATACCGGCGCCGTGTCGCCGGCGGCGTAAGCGCCGGCGCAGGCCGCGCTCAGTACCAGCAGCGCCAGGCCACGTCGGATGTGTTTGCTTGTTTGGTTCATGGGTGTGCTCCTCCAGGTAAATCAGAAACGCTTGTTGAGTTCAAAGCCAAAGTAGCGCACGCGGATGTCGCCGCGCACGTCCTGTCCCGCGTACGGGTTGTAGATGATGTTGAGGAAAGTATTGCAGTTCATATTGCAGCTGGTGTTGGCTGGCGCGTTGAATTTGCCGCTCATGTAGGAACCGGTGATGTTGATGTCGGTGTCCTTGTTGAGCTTGAAGCCGATGCCGGCGCTCAGCAGCTTGGTGTCCGGCAGCGGCGCCAGCAGGTCGATCTTGTCGGCCGGGACCGAGGTCTTGCGCGGCTCGTAGCCGAGGCGGATCGACAGGCGCTCGAATGGATTGAGCTGCAGGCCGTAGGCGAAGTTGACCACGCTCTTGTAGCCGCGCGGGATCACCAGCTTGCCGGAATCGGGGATGCCGTACAGGCGCGCTACTTCCAGCAGCTTGATGCTCTGGTCGAACTGGAAGCGCAGCGCGTCCCATTCGCTCCAGCGCGCGTAGCTGGCGTCGACATTGAGCTGCACGTATTTGACCGGCTTGAGCTTGATGCCGACCTGCAGGTGCGACGGGAATGGAATCGTCGCGCTCATATTGCCCTTCTGCTCGGCCGGGATCGAGGTCGGAAAACCCAGCACGGCGCCCGCGATCGGTCCCAGCAGGCTGGCGTTCATGCCGCGCACGAAGTTGCGCAGCATGGGCTCGGTCTTGAACATATAGCTGCCGGTGTAGTGGGTCTTGGAGCCGCCCTGGTACACCACGCCCAGCGCAAACCAGTCGCGCGGTTCCCACAGCACGCCCAGGTTGATGGTGGGGTCGAACGGTGCCGTCAGTTCGACGCGCATATTGGCGGCTTTCTTGAACGGGCTGACCATGCCGTCCTTGCCGCCGCCGCACACGCCAAAGCCGAACACGTCGATGATGTTGCCACCATCTTCCGGGCACCAGCCCTTTTGCAGCTGGCCAAACACGCCCAGCAGTTCGTTGGGGAAGCGCATATTGGTGTCGACCACAAACGCGGCGTGGGCGATCGGCACGGCCACGCCAAAGCGCAGCGTGTCGGAATATTTGTAGCCCACCGCCGGCGCTGCGTACACCAGGCGCTGGATCTGCAGCTGGCGGCCCTGGTACTGGCCGGGGTCGTTGGGATCGCTGGTGCGGTCCAGGCTCATGGCCTGCGCCATATAGCTGTCGGTGCCAAAGGTCCATGGCGAGCCGGGCTTGTTCCAGGTCATGCCGATGCCGGGCACGGCCACGGCCGGCAGGCGCCAGCCGGGCATGCCGTAGCCGGGCACGTACATGATCTGGCGTACCGGACCGGTGGAGGTGTTGGACAGCGGGTCGTCGCGCCAGCCGCCGACGTCAAAGTTGGGGCCGGGCGAAAAGCTGGCGCTGGTGCGGATCGAGGCGACAAAGTTGTGGATGCTCTCGCTGTCGCCCGTCATGCGCGCCAGCCCGGCCGGGTTGAAGTGGATCGAGGAGACGCCGGGCGGGTCGGCCGTGACGGCATTCCCCATCGCCATCGCAACCACGCTGGTGGTGAGGTTTTCGGTCAGCGCAGCGTATGCCGGTGCACAGAGTGCGCCAGCAACTGCGGTAGCGATGGCGAGACGGCGCATCATCAGAAGCTCAGTGGCAGATTCATGCCTACAACCAGGTTGGGCGAGTCGGGCGTGACGCCGATGCCGACCGAGAAGTTGACCGTGGTTTTAGGCGACACGCGGTAGCCCAGGCCCATGTTGAGGATGCCCGAGGTCTGCATATGGGTCTTGGCTTCGAGGCCGTCGGCAAAGCGCAGCTTGGAGCCGGCCGAGATCGCTTCCTGGAAGGAGATCGTGGTCGAGATGCCATATGACAGCGCATACGCAAAGCCAAGCCCGAAGCCGACGCTGGTGCCGGGCTGGACGCGGGTCAGGATGCGCGAGCCGTTGACCTGCCACAGGTTCTTGGCCGGCAGGCTGGCGGTAAAGTTCAGCGAGCCGAACAGTGCGACCGGATCGACGATCTTGTTGATATTGAGGCCGACCGTGGCGGCGGCCACGCCGCTGCCCGTCGCTTCGCCGCTGCCGGCAATGATCTTGAACGGGCTGCGGCCGGTCGGCAGGCGGACGTTGCTGGTCACCGTCAGGCCCGGGGCGTCGCGGCGCGCTTCAAATGGCTGCCAGCGCGCGCCGACGCCAACGTCGCCCAGCGAGTTGGACATGCCGCTGCGCGCGGCCGTGTCGGCGTAGCGCGAAATCAGCGGCAGCGTGACGTTGGCGGTCAGGTTGTCCAGCACGCCGTAGTCGGCCGAGAAGGTGTTGGTGACGGTGTGCGAGTTGTTGTTCTCGATGTTGAACAGCGTGGCGTTGCCGTTGGCAATGTCGGTGACGATGCGCTCTTCGCCCACATAGCTGTAGCTGAGATCGTAGGTGAGCTGCATCTGGTTGCGGCGGATCAGCGTGTACTGCTTGTCGACTGCGGTCAGGGTCTGCTTGAGCAGGGCGCTCTGGTCGCCTTCGCCTTCCTTCTTGGCCAGCGCGTCACGCGCGGCATCCGCCGTGGCAGGGGTGGGCTGGGCCGGGGCGGCGGCCGGTGTCTGGGTTTCCTGGGCCAGGGCGGACGTCGCCATCAGCGCCGCGGCGACAGCAAAGGGGAGCATACGAAACTTCATATCGGTTTCCTTGTGAGAGTGATTGCGCTGAGGGGATTAATTGCGGTGCATCCAGGTGCCGGCCGCGCCCGAGTTCACGGCGCGCATCAGCAGTTGGGCGGAATTGCTAAGCGGGTCCTGGCGGCCCTTGCCGGTGACGCGGTCCATATCGACCACGCCCAGCTCCTGGTCGGTCAGGGCCAGCTGGCCGACCGGGGTCTTGCCCTTGGCCGGCGAGATGATGAACAGGGTGTTCTTGTCCCACCAGCGGCCGAACTCTTCGACCGAAAACACGATGTTGCCGGCCGACGGATCGGCAATGTAGACCACGCCGTCACGGATGCCGCGCAGTACCACGAAGTGCTTGGAACCGGCATAGTCGATCGGCACGATGGCTGGCTCGTCGAGTGTCATGAGGTCCTTGATCTCGGCCTTGAAGCCGGCGCCGTTCATGCCCAGCGAGCCCACATAGCGCTTCATGTCCAGCAGCGAGAAGCCGCGGCGCTCGATGATTTTTTCCTTTTCGCCTTTTTCCAGCATGCCTTCCATGGCCTGCTGCTCGTTGACCATCACGCCCAGGTGGTAGTTGAGGATGGTCACCAGCGCGGCCGAGCCGCAGCTGAAGTCAAACGCCTGGCGCACGATGTGTTTGTACTTGAGCTCGGAAAATGGCTCGATCCGCACGGATTGCGCATAGGCGCCGCCCCCGGTCAGGGTTTGCGGAATCTCGAACTGGCCCTTGGGCCGGTCCAGCGGTTCGTGTCGGGACATGACACCGGCGCCGCCGATCAAGGCGGCGACTACTCCCAGCAGCAGCATCAGCATGGCTCAGCCTTTGCCATGCGCGCGTGTACGCGGGCAGGGGAGCGCGCTCCAGCGCGCGCGAAAAAAAATGTGGTGTAAGGGCTGCTGCAAAGCGTTGGCGTAAGCTTCGCCCAGAGGCGTCCGGCGCCCCATTGCGTGTGTCATGCGTGTCTCCGTTATTTTGATACGAACGGTCGTGCTTTATTTAAGCGACAACTCGTCTTTTCTTTTTTGTAATTTATTAACGCATGGTTTTTGGAGCCACCGCATCTGATTTTTTAGAAATGTGACTCTAGCTTTTGCCCCGCTTCTTATGCTACGGCAAGCTGGCGGCGCCGCGACAAATGCACAACACCGCGCTCACTCTGTATGGCTCGCAGGGCCAAGTTGTTGGCTTTCGCGGTCAGCGCAACATGCTGGACCCGCAGCCGCGCCGACTCATATGATTAATTTAATTAATATCCAAATATTAAGATTTTCACGACCCGGTCGCGGTGCGCCGGCGCTCTTACCGGAGTGCCGGAAGGGGACCGCAGGGACGTGAACCCGCAGATAACAATTCACTTACAACCGGAGATACCAAATGCACATCATCAAAACCGCAATCGCTACCGCCCTGGCAACCCTGGCTTTCTCGGCATCGGCCATGACCCCGATCCAGGACGCCGAACTGAGCACCGTCAGCGGTCAGGACGGCGTGTCGATCGCTGCTAACCTGAACATCAAGATCGATTCGTTCACCTACACCGACACCGACCCGCTCGACGCCAACGGCCTGGGTGGCGGTTCGGTTTCGTTCAACGGCATCAAGGTCAATGGCCTGATCGCTGCTGAAATCGACATCCTGTCGAAAAAATCCTTCCTGGCCGCAGCCGGCGCTGCTGGCGTGACCAACCCAGGCACCTTCTACAACCCAGCCACCGGCGGTGACGTGGTGCAGATCGCCATTCCACAATCCGTGGTTGCTGACGGCCACTACCTGAACGTGTCGGTTGACGCGATCAAGATGGGCAACAGCGCAGCTTCGTTCGGTTCGGTCGCCCTGAACCAGATCGACATGCGCGGCACCACCGTGTGGATCTTCGCCCACTAATCGGCCCGGCTCGCCAGGCCTGTTGCTTGGCCTGACGCGTCATGGACGATGCTCGCTGCGGGGCCATAAGATGGCCCCGCAGTATCAAAAAAACATAGAGATAAATACCAAAACCATTACGGAGACGATCACATGCAATTCATCAAAACCGCAGTCGCTGCAGCCCTGGCAACCCTGGCCTTCTCGGCATCGGCCATGACCCCAATTCAAGACGCAGAGCTGAGCACGGTCAGCGGCCAGGACGGCGTGTCGATCGCTGCCAACCTGAACATCAAGATCAACTCCTTCACCTACACCGACACCGACCCGCTGGACGCCAACGGTCTGGGCGGCGGTTCGGTATCGTTCAACGGCATCAAGGTCAACGGCCTGATCGCTGCTGAAATCGACATCCTGTCGAAAAAATCCTTCCTGGCCGCAGCCGGCGCTGCTGGCGTGACCAACCCAGGCACCTTCTACAACCCAGCCACCGGCGGTGACGTGGTGCAGATCGCCATTCCACAATCCGTGGTTGCTGACGGCCACTACCTGAACGTGTCGGTTGACGCGATCAAGATGGGCAACAGCGCAGCTTCGTTCGGTTCGGTCGCTCTGAACCAGATCGACATGCGCGGCACCACCGTGTGGATCTTCGCTCACTAATCAGCTGAGCAGCGGCAGCCGCGTCCGGTGCTCCCGGCGGCTGCCGCATCACACCACCATGACATTCACCACACTGCGCCAGTGGCTGGCCGGTGCGGCGCTGCTGTGCGGCATGCAGGCAGCGTCAGCACAGATGCAGCCGATGAGCGAGGATGAGCTGTCGGCCATGCACGGCCAGGGGCTGGTCACCATGACCAACACCAGCCTGAACGGCTTCGACTTCAGCAAGGTCGCGCTGGACGCCGACATCACGCTGAGCGCCAACCTGCGCAATATGCGGCTGGGCGAATACACTTACGCCGCGCGCAACGGCAGTGGCGCCGACCTCGATATCCCGCTGCTGCAGTTTGGCCGCAGCGATGGCACCGACGCGCAGCGCGTGGTGCAGATCAGTAATCCCTATTTTGAATTTGTCTACCGCAATGCGGCCGATGGCGCCTCGCGCGAAGCGATCGGCATGCGTTTTGGCTTTGAGTCGATCAAGGGCGATATCGGTTTGCAGATCACCACCTTGTCCGGCTCGATGAAAGTGACCGGTACTGCCGCCGATGGCGCCACCGTGGTGCTGGATTCGCGCACCGACGCGCTGGGCGGCAAGCGCTGGGATGGCGCGTGCACCGGATCGTGCCTGTCGCTGGCGCAGCTGGGCGGCGTGACGGCTGGCGACGCCAGTGGCGGCAGCCGCGACTTCTGGATCTCGCTGCTGAAAACCAATGTGCAGTTCCCCAGCGCTAGCGGCTTGCCGGCCTCCGACACGGCGCAGGCCGGCATGTGGCTGAACTGGCGCGACAAACTGCAAGCGCTGAACACCAGCGGCATCACGCCGCCCAACCTGCCAAAGGGACGCTGATGCGGCGCGCGCTGGCGATGGCACTGCTGCTGTGCGCGCAAGCCGCGTGGGCCATGGAGCCCATGAGCGACAGCGCCATGTCCGCCGTGCGCGGGCGCGATGGCGTCAGCTTCGACCTGAGCGGTTTTGCCATGAGCGGCGATGCGCGGGTGAGCTACACCACCCCGGTCGGTTCCAGCCTGTACGTGGAAAAATTTGCCGCCTCGCGCAGCGACAGTGCGCAGCCGTTTTCCGATCCCTACCGGCTCGACGTACTGGCCGGGCCGCCGGGTCTGGCCAACTACATCAACATCGCATTTCCCGCCAACGCCACAGGCGAACAGCGCTGGCAGATGGCGTATGACTGGGGCATCGGCGCCGATGGCGTGGTGCGCGAGCAGGGCAGCGTGGTGGTCAAGGACCTGGCGTTCTACGGCGGCGGACTGCAATTCACCACGCCGCAAGTCAACGACGGCATTGCCTTTGGCGCTGCGGTCAAAATGGATATCGGCCAGCTGTCGTTCCAGCCGCGCGGCCGCAACGACCCGACCGAAGCGATGGTGCTGAGCGGCATACACATCGGCGCGGTGGATGGCGGACCGTGGGTGCTGGCCCATGTGGCCTCGCAGCCGGGCGTGATCAATGCGCTGGCCGATGAAAGCGGGCCGCGGCTGCACATCGGCATCGACTGGCCGGATGCGCGCTATGGCAGCGGGCAGGCGTCGGCGGGCAGCATCGTGGTCGACAATATCTCGTTCGTGAGTCCGGGGCAGCCGACGGTGGACCTGGGCTCATCGCGGATCGGCTCGGTGCAGATCCAATACCTTGATATCAAATTCAAGCAATGATGAAGCGCGCCTTGTTCCTGCTGCTGTGGGCTGGCCTGGCGCAGGCGGGCGAGCTGCGCGCGCTGGATGACGGCGAGCTGTCGCAGGTCAGCGGCGGCGACGGCATCAGCTTTGCGGCGCACGTGGTGCTGAATGATCCGACGCTGGTGGGGGCGGTGGCGGACAGCCGGCTGTCGCTGGGCTTTAGCGGCGATGGCGGCTCCAAGCGCTACATCGTCTTCAAGAACGTGCGCGGCACGGTGGACATGTTTGCCGTCAGCCTGGGCGTGCAGACGCGCACCGATGGCGGCGGCGACTACATCGCCATCGGGCTGCCGGGCTACGTCAAATACACCAACTTTGGTTTTGAATCGCTGAGCGTACAAAACGACCCCAACGCGCCGGTCACGGGCAACCTCGGCAGCGTCAACATCAACGGCGTCGTGTCCTTGCAAGGCCAAGTCCGCTTCTGGGGACACTAATCCGGGGTCAGGTCCGTCATTTCTACACGGCCTCTACCGTAGCGCACGCTACGGTAGAGGCCGTGTAGAAATGACGGACCTGACCCCGGAGTTTATTTGCGTTCGGTGGCGAAGACGCAGAGGGCGATGACGGGGAAGGCGAGGCCGGTCCACAGGACGCCGGTCCAGCCGTGCGCGGCAAACATCCAGCCGCCCAGCGAGGAGCCGATGGCGCCACCCATGAAGAACAGCGCCATGTACAGGCCGTTCAGGCGGCTGCGGATTTCTGCCGGCAGCGCGAAGATGGCGCGCTGGCCCGTCACCAGGTTGGCGGAAACGCCCATGTCGAGGATGATGGAGGTGGCGACCAGTACGCCCAGGTTGACCAGCGGCGTGCTGTGGATGGCCAGCGGCAGGATGAACGCCAGCGCGCCCAGCATCAGGGCGATGAGGGTGTTGGAGCGGCTCTTGCCCTGGTCGGCACGGTGGCCGGCTATCGGTGAGGCGATCGCGCCCGCTACGCCGACCAGCGCGAAGATGGCGACGCCGGTCTGGCTGATGTTGAAGTGCGGCCCCGTCAGTTCCAGCGAAACGCAGGTCCAGAACAGGCTGAAGGCGCCGAACATGCAGCCTTGGTATGCGGCGCGGCGGCGCAGGACGGGCGTGGTTTTGAGCAAATGCCACATCGAACTCAGCAGTTCGAAGTAGTGCATGCCGCCTTCCGGCTGGCGCTGCGGCAGTTTGGCGCGCAGCAGCAGGGCCAGCGCGGCGGTGGATATTGCGGACAGTACGAAGATCGCATGCCAGCCCAGCGCATCGGCAATCACGCTGGACACGGGACGTGCCAGCATAATTCCCATCAGCAGCCCGCTCATGACTTTGCCCACGGTCTTGCCGCGCGTTTCAGGCCGGGACAGGTGGGCCGCAAACGGCACTACGATCTGTGCCGCGACTGAACCGAGGCCGATGCACAGGCAGGCAAACAGGAACAGGTTGGCGCTGCTGGTGACGGACGCGGCCAGCAGGGCCAGTGCGGTGACCAGCAGCGCAATGACGATGAGGCGGCGGTTTTCCAGCAGGTCGCCCAGCGGGACGATAAACAGCAGGCCGATGCAGTAGCCGATCTGGGTCAGGGTGACGATGAGGCCGGCAGCACCGGGATCGAGGCCGGTGGCTTTGCTGATCGGGCCGATCAGCGTTTGCGCGTAGTACAGGTTGGCGACGATCAGGCCGGTCGCGATGGCGAACAGCCAGACCATGCCGGGAGTAATGTCTTGATGGGCTTGGGATTGGCTCACGTCAGGCTCCGAAAAATTTGGAAGGCCGACATTCTACCGGGCTTGGCAGTTTGCTGCTGGACGTGAGCCATTTCTTACAGTCCCGCCTGTTCGCGCGCCAGCGATTGCCGCACTTCAGCGGTGATTTCGTAGGAGCGCAGGCGCTGGGCGTGCTCGTAGATCTGTGAGGTAATCATGAGCTCGTCGGCGCCGGTGCGGGCGATGAAGTCCTGCAGCTGGCGGCTGACGGTAGGCGCTGCGCCGATGGCGGTACAGGACAGCACAGAGTCGAGCATGGCGCGCTCGGGCAGGCCCAGCGATTCCAGGTAGCCGGCTTTCGGCGGCGGCAGTTGCGATGGCCGGCCGGTGCGCAGGTTGACGAAGGCTTGCTGCATGGAGGTGGCGCGGAAGTGCGCTTCTTCGTCGGTGTCGGCGGCAAATACGTTAAAGCCGAGCATGACGTAGGGCTTGCTCAGCTGCGCCGATGGCTGGAAGTTGGCGCGGTACAGCGACAGCGCCTGCAGCATCATCTGCGGCGCGAAGTGCGAGGCGAACGCAAACGGCAGTCCGAGGTGGGCGGCCAGCTGGGCGCCAAAGGTGCTGGAGCCGAGTATCCACAGCGGCACTTTCGCGCCTTTGCCGGGCACGGCCATGACGCGCTGGCGCGGGTTGTCGGACATATAGTCTTGCAGTTCCAGCACGTCTTGCGGGAAGGCGTCGGCGTCGGTCTCGAGATTGCGGCGCAGCGCGCGGGCGGTGGTCTGGTCGGAACCGGGGGCACGGCCCAGGCCGAGGTCGATGCGGCCGGGGAATAGCGCTTCCAGTGTGCCGAACTGTTCGGCAATCACCAGCGGTGCGTGGTTGGGCAGCATGATGCCGCCAGCGCCGACGCGGATGGTACTGGTGCCGCCGGCCACATGGGCCATCACCACGGCGGTCGCCGCGCTGGCAATGCCGGGCATGCCGTGGTGTTCCGCCAGCCAGTAACGCTGGTAGCCCCAGCGCTCGCCGTGCTGCGCCAGGTCCAGCGTGTTGCGGAACGAGGCGGATGGATTGCTGCCTTCGGCAATCGGGGAAAGGTCTAGTATCGAGAATGGAATCATGGGTGTTACCTCATCTGGTCATCACAAGCCCATTGAAAGCGTGTGGGTATAGTCTTTCTAAATGGACCGACAAGCATACACAGATTGGACCAAGCGTGCAGGGCAGGCCCTGATTACCGCCGCGCTCGCTGCTGCGGCTACCGCGCTGCCGCATAAACTCCGCCGCGGTATTGGTTATAAATATCCTGAATTGGAGAACACCCTTAAAATGGGTTTTGGGTGGAATGATGGTTATTCGTCATTCCATAATTTACGCCATGCGGTCGCGCAGTAAAGAATTTTTGAGTATTATCTCAAGGTTGGCGAGAAACTATCGGTTTGGGCTGTGCACTTCGTCGCAAGGGCATGTGCGCGTAAGTGAAGTCAATACGACAATAAAGCAGATGGAAGTGTGGATAAATTAATGAGTAATTATCAAAATCGCTTTAAATAATGTTTTATTTTGCCGACGGTTTTAAAAAATTCTTTTAATCAGCATGTGATCTTGATTTACCATTGGAGACAATAAGACGCACAGTTTTATTCTCTTATTTTATTCCACTGTTAATATTAATCGCATGCCTACGAAACTCGGTGTCATATTCGCATTCCTGCTGGCTTGCTGCCAGACCGTTTTGGCCGCCGGGACTGCGGAAACCACTGCCTTGCATCGCGGCCAGTTGTACCGGGTGACGCATGAGGGCAAGACCAGCTATCTATACGGCACGGTGCATGTGGGGCGTGACGGTGTGTATCCGCTGGACGCGATCGCGTCGCGCGCGCTGCTCGATTCGAAGGCGCTGGTGATTGAGCTGGATATCCGCGAGGATCAGGCATTCCAGGTGGCACTGACGCGTCACGGCCGCTATGCGGACGGCGATACACTGCAAAATCACCTGAGCGCAGAGACCATGCAAAAGACCGCGCAGGCGTTGGCGCGCGCCGGCATTCCACTGAAAACGGCGCAGCAGTTCAAGCCCTGGCTGGTGGCCAATCTGCTGGTGGGCGCCGAGCTGGACAAGCACGGCTATCAGCGCAGCCAGGCGGTGGAGTACGCACTGCTGGCGGCGGCGCAAAAACAGGACAAGACGGTGCGCGAGCTGGAGAGTGCTGACTACCAGCTCGGCCTGTTCGATACGCTCGACGAACCCCAGCAGGAGCAATACCTGCTCGAGACGCTGGCCGACCTCGCGGATGGCGATTCGCTCAAAAAATCCCGTGCGTTGCTGGAGGCCTGGAGCGCTGCTGATACTGCCGGCATCCATGCGGCATGGCAGTCGGCCACCACTGGCAACACGATTTCCGCAGGTTTCATGAACCGTGTCCTGCTGGGCAAGCGCAATCCGGAAATGGCGACCAATATCGAGCGCATCATGCAGCAGGATCAGGTCGCCTTTGTCGGCGTCGGCCTGCTGCACCTGGTGGGCGATGACGGTTTGCCGCAGCTGCTCAAGCGCCGTGGCTACGAGGTCGAGCAGCTGTATTAATACGCTTGTACGTTGCCGTTGTTGTAGCGGACGCGGTCGCCGATTTTGTAGCCGGGCTCGGACTCCACCACCACCATCTGGCTGCTGCCATCGTTCATGCGGACGGTGATGCGGTAGACCTTGTCGGTGGGCGTGCCACCCGTGCCGCCGGCTGCCATGGCGCCCATCACGCCAACGCCCACATCCTGGCGCTGCATCTGGTCGATGGCTTGAATGACGCCATACGTCATGCGGTCTTGCGGGGCCGGGCTGGGGGTGGCCATCGCGGTGCTGGCGCTGTAGCTGCCGGTGCTTGGGGTGTTGCTGTCGGTGGATCGGTTGGCGCAGCCTGCCATGGCCAGCAGCATGATGATCGCCATCGTCGTCGTCTTCATTGTCGTCTCCTGTTTGAACTGCAAACAAGGTCAGAGAGGCGCACGGCTGGAATGTTCCCTCAGCGCTGGAGGTGATTGATCTACATCAATCGCGCGATGCTACCTGCACGCAATAATTGTTCGGTATCACTTTAAAGGACACCGATATGTTGACACGCGTGACAGATACAATTATCGAAGAGTTAACTGATGCCACCTGCGGCGATACGCGCAGCCGGCATTTTTTTCAGCACGCACTGCACGGCCTGGTACGCGTGGCCAAGGCCGAGCAGCTGCGGGAGATGCGTTTGGATGTGGCCCTGGCAACCGGCGAATCAGTCTGCCCGAGGGATGCGATAACGACTCCAGAGAGCCCACATAAAGCCTGAGGCCAGTAGCGCCGCAGAACAGTCGACCAGCCAGTCCGATACCGCGCCATGGCGGTAGGGGAAGAAGCTTTGCACGAACTCATCCAGCGCGCCCATCGCAGCGATGGTCAGCACCGCCTTGACCGTGCGTAGCGCCAGGCTGCCATTGCTGCCGGTGTAAATCAGAAACGCCAGGCCGGCATAAGCGATGGAATGCAGGATGAGGCCGGAGGCGACTTCGCCGATGTCCTGGCGCGCACCGGGGATCGAACCGAGTATCAATATCATCAGATACAGCGCGATGGCAGTCCAGTAGCGCAGGCGGGCGTAAGAAGAGGTGAGGAGTATTTGCTTGAGCATGAGCGAACAATACCATGCACTGCAAAAGAAAGGGAGAGTGGTGCACCGGAGCCCCGGTGCACCTAGTCTTCAGTCATGCCTATCGGTTGCATGTACTTAAGATGTGACCAGTATAAGAGGGCATTGTGACGCCGTTATGACAGTTTCTGACATCGGAGCAAAAAAAAAGCCCGCTGGTTAAAGCGGGCTTAAAACTATTTTCTTGGAGGAGAATAGTGGAGACAGGTGCAATTATGCTGCGTCGCGAGATATGTGTCTAATTGTTGTTTCAGATACCAGACATTAGAAATTCGCATATCTCCCGGTTGACGCTGGCGTCGTGCTGCGCTAAATTGGTTAACACGTTAACGATTTCGGCGGAGAGCATGGAACAGTTCGACATTCCCGTAGTTGACCAGGGCGCGCTGGGCGCGACCTTGTGGCAAGCGCAACAGGCACGCGCCGTGGTGCTGCTGCATCCGGCCACGGCGGTCACGCAAAGCTATTACCACGCGTTTGCCGCATACCTGAGCGGCCTGGGCCTGCATGTGCTGACCTATGACTACCGTGGCACCGGCCGTTCCATCGCCGGCCATGTACGCGACTGCAAGGTGACCATGGCGGACTGGATGGAGCAGGACGTGGGTGCGGTCACGCAATGGGCGGCGGCGCGCTTTCCGGCGCTGCCATTGCTGGCGGTGGGGCATAGCGTGGGTGGCCATGCGATTGCGTTGTCGTCGGCGACGCCGCAGTTGCGCGCGGCGGTGATTGTGGCGGCGCATGCGGGCGTGACGCGCACCGTGCGCGGCGCCATCGAGCGCGCGCGGGTCTGGACCGTGATGCGCGTGCTGGCGCCGTTGCTGTGCCGGGTGTGCGGTTATATGCCGGGCAGCCGGCTCGGCCTGGGCGAAGATCTGCCGAGTTCCGTGATGCTGCAATGGAGCGGCTGGACCAGGCTGCCGCGCTACTTCTACGACGATCCCGCCATGGATGCAGCCGCCCGCGCCGCGCGTGTCCAGCTGCCGCTGCTGGTGCTGGGCTTTGACGATGATCCGTGGGCCAATCGCCGCGCGATTGATCTGCTCATGCGTCCGCTGGTGAATGCGCAGGTCGAGCGCCGCCAGTTCGCGCCATCGGAGGTGGGGCTGCCGGCCATCGGCCACATGGGCTTCTTCCGCAAACGCAGTGGGGCCGCGTTGTGGCCGCAGGTCGGCGACTGGCTGCTGAGGTCCGCATGAGCGCCGCGCCGCCGCGCTTTGGCTATCTGCTCAACCGCGCTTACCGCGCCTTGCAGCGCTGGGTGGAGACGCGGCCCGATGCCTGGGAGGGTATCAGTTCCGCGCAGGTGGGCTTGCTGTTCTTGCTGGAGTCGCGCCGCAATGCCAGGATCGGCGAAATTGCCGAGGCGCTGCATGTGGCGCCGGCTGCCGTCACCAATCTGTCCAAGCGCATGCAGGCGTCCGGCCTGATCGAGCGCGCCGGCGACCAGCACGACGGCCGCACCACGCGCTTGCAGCTGACGGCGGCCGGTGAGCAGGCCAGCCAGCAGTCACGCCGTCTGCTGCAGGAGTTGAATGGCCATCTGAAGTCCGGCTTCACGGACGCCGAACTGGCCGTGGTGGCGCGCTGGCTGGAACAGGCCGCCACGCTGGAGGATCAGGCTTAGTTGACCGGTACCGTGTAGTTCAGCGCCAGGCGGCCGCCGTCCACATACAGCGTCTGGCCGGTCATGTAGCTGGCGTCGTCGCTGGCCAGGAAGGCGGCGATCGAGGCCACTTCCTCGGGCTCGCCGCAGCGGCCCATCGGCGTGCGCGACAAAATGGTGTGGCGCGATTCCGGGCTCGACATCACCGCCTGCCGGGCCAGCTCGGTCAGGATGGTGCCCGGGCCGATGCCGTTGACGCGGATGCCGTGCGACACCAGATTCAGCGACATCACCTTGGTCAGCTGGTTGATCGCCCCTTTCGACACCACGTACGGCACCTGGTTGGGGATCGCCAGCTCCGCATTCACGCTGGACATATTGATGATGGAGCCGCTGTTCTGCTTGACCATCTCGCGCGCCACCGCTTGGCCGCACAGGAACATCGATTTCAGGTTGATCCGCATGACGCGGTCAAAGTCCTCCTCGCAGACGTCGAGGAAGTTGGCGGCGTGGGTGACGCCGGCATTGTTGATGAGAATGTCGATCTTGCCGAACGCGGCGAGGGTAGCGGCCACCATCGCGTTGACATCGGCCTTCTGGCTGACATCGGCGGCAAAGAAGCGGGCGTGCTCGCCCAGCTGGGCTGCGGCGTCGGCGCCCTCCGGCTTGATATCCACCAGCATGACCTTGGCGCCTTCGGCGATCATGCGCTGGGCGCAGGCCAGGCCGATGCCCTGGGTGGCGCCGGTGACGATCGCGACTTTATTCTGTAATTTCATGGGGATGTCTTTCTGAGGTGGAGATGGCAAATTTTAACAGCCCCTCCCGGCCGGGTTACAATAGAGGGTTTGCAATTTTCAATCGGGGGCCGTCGTGACTTTTATCAACAAATTATCTGCCGCGTGGACGGCCAACGACTCCCTGCTGTGCGTCGGCCTCGACCCGGACCTGGCCAAGCTGCCGGCCCAGTTCCAGAACGACCCGCAAGGCATTTACCACTTCTGCCGCGAGATCATCGACGCGACGGCCGACCTGGCCTGCTCGTTCAAGCCGCAGATCGCCTACTTCGCCGCGCTGAGCGCGGAAGACCAGCTGCAGCAGATCTGCGACTATGTGCGCGAGCATTATCCGCACATCCCGCTGATCCTGGACGCCAAGCGCGGCGACATCGGCGCCACCGCGCGCCAGTACGCGCGCGAAGCCTACGACCGCTACGGCGCGGACGCTGTGACTGTCAATCCGTACATGGGCTTTGACTCGGTCGAGCCGTACATGGAGTGGAGCGAGCGCGGCGTCATCATCCTGTGCCGCACCTCGAATGCGGGCGGTTCGGACCTGCAGTTCCTGGACGTCGGCGGCCAGCCGCTATACCAGCACGTGGCGCGCCTGGTGGCGGAAAAGTGGAATGCCAATGGCCAGTGCGCGCTGGTGGTGGGCGCGACGTTCCCGGAAGAACTGGCGCAGGTGCGCGCGATTGTCGGCGACATGCCGCTGCTGGTGCCTGGCATCGGCGCACAGGGTGGCGACATCGCCGCCACGGTGACATCCGGCCGCACCGCGAACGGCGCCGGCATGATGATCAATTCCTCGCGCGCGATCCTGTACGCGGCGGCGCAGCCAAGTGAAGACTTCGCCGCCGCTGCGCGCCGCGTTGCAGAAGAAACCCGCAACGCGATCAACCAGTATCGCGCTTGATACCCCGCAGCCCGCATGCCGGGGTCTGACCCCGCATGGGGTCAGACCCCTTCCAGCAGGGGTTAATGCGAGGGAGCGATCAGCTCGACATATTCGTACAGCTCGCCGAGAATGTGCTCGGCGCGCTCGTCAGCCTGCTGCTGCAGCGCGTCGATCTGCGCGAAGAAGTCGTCGATGGTGCGGGCGCCGCCTGCGCCTTCGTAGAAACGCGCCGCGCGGTGCTCTTCCCAATGCTCCATCTCGGTGTCCGACAGGGTTTCCGGGAAGTTGCGCGCGCGGTAGCGGAACAGCAATTCGGCCAGGCGGCCATCGCTGAACGATGGCGATGCCGCCGCCAGCCGTGCCGGCGGTTCGCGGCGCAGCGTGTCCAGCAGGCGGCGGTCTTCCTTGCTGACAAAGCCGTTATACAAATCCTCATCCACATCCAGCGGCTCGCCGGCCGGCCGGTGGAACACTTGCGCCCAGATGTCGCTGAGGTCGCGGCCGGCGGCGGCAATCGCGGCGTGCGCCTTGCCTTGTTCCACATCGAGTCCCCATCTGGCCGCCATGGCCGGCGACAGCGTCTTCAGGTTGGCCACCAGCATCGGCGATTTGTTGAGGTGGATGCTTTTCACGGGCAGGCGTGTCATGCCTTCCGGCAGCGCATCGCTGCGGGTGAAGATGCGGGTGCGGATGGTGTCGGCGTCCAGCGTGTACAGCTCGCTTGGATCGTAGGTGCAATCCCAGACGATGACTTCGTTTTTGTTGGTCGGATGCGTGCCCAGTGGATAGACCAGCGCAATGCAGCCGCGCTCGGCCGGGAACATGCCGGACACATGCAGGAAGGGCTGGCGCAGATTGGCCGCCAGGTGCATGCCGATCTCGTCGGCCACGCGGTCTTTCTTGTGCAGCGCGAAGCAGAAGTCGAACAGCTTGGGCTGGTGCTGGCGGATCAGACGGGCCAGCGCGATCGTCGCGCGCACGTCGGACAGCGCATCGTGCGCGGCTTCATGCAGCAGGCCGTTGGCCTTGGCCAAGTCTTCCAGTCTGAAGCTGGGCTTGCCATCTTCCTTGGTTGGCCACTGGATGCCTTCCGGGCGCAGCGCGTAGGTCATGCGGACCACGTCCAGCAAGTCCCATCGGCCACACTGGTTTTGCCATTCGCGCGCATACGGATCGATGAGGTTGCGCCAGAACATGAAGCGGGTGATCTCATCGTCAAAGCGGATGGTGTTGTAGCCGACGCCAATGGTGCCGGGCTGCGAAAACGCTTGCTCGATGGTGGCCGCGAACTGGTGCTCCGGCACGCCCCATTCCAGGCATTGCTGCGGCGTAATGCCGGTAATCAGGCAGGATTGCGGGTCCGGCAGGAAATCATTGGCCGGCTTGCAATAAATCATGATCGGATCGCCGATCTCGTTGAGCTCGGCATCAGTGCGAATCGCGGCAAATTGCGCCGGACGGTCACGGCGGGCGACGGCGCCAAAGGTTTCGTAATCGTGCCAGAGGAAAGTCTGATTGGTCATAGGTGCTACAGTAATTTAAAAATCTGCCGATAATTCCAGGGTCATCAATGAGGAGCAATATTATGGCTACTCCCGTATCGGTCACGTCCAGCAGCGCAGCAGCGCCGGTTCAGTCCAAGGACGACAAACCCGTGTCCACCGTTGCCAAGGCTAAAGCTGAGCTCAATGCCTCTATCGTACAGGCTTCCTTGACGGTATCGCTGAATTCTTCGAACGATCCGATGTCGGTGGTGCTGAAAACCGCGCTGACCGGCATCAATGAGGCGCTCAAGAACGATTTCGGCGATAACGCCATCCAGAACGCCATGTCGCAGGATAATACGCCGGAAGGCACTGCGGGCCGCATTGTATCGTTGTCCACGGCTTTTTACGAAGCCTATAAACAGCAGCACCCGGGCGACGATGAAAGCACCACGCTCAATAACTTCGTCAATACGCTGAAAAAAGGCGTGGACCAGGGCTTCAAGGAGGCGCGCGACGTGCTGCAGGGCTTGCAGGTGCTGAATGGCGATATCGCCAGCAATATCGACAAGACCTACGACCTGGTGCAGAAGGGCTTTGACGATTTCATCGCCGCCCACCAGACCAAGGATGTGACGCCGGGCGAGCCCTCGGCGCCCAAAGCCAACGCGGTCTGAGGTTTACACGGCGACCCGGTTGCGGCCCTGTTCCTTGGCGCGGTAGAGCGCCGCGTCGGCCGTCGCGATCAGCTCCTGCTCGTTTTGCTGCGCCTGCAGGGCGGCGACGCCAAACGAGGCCGTGATGTGCGGCAGCGGCAGGCGCATGTCGCCAAACACCTGGGCCGAGCGCATGCGTTCGCACAGGCGCTCGGCTACGGACACGGCCACCTTGTCGCTGGTGTCGGGCAGCAGCACCATCATTTCCTCGCCGCCGTAGCGCACCGCGAAATCGGTCGGCCGCAGCGCGCCGCTGAGCACGTGCGCGGCGGCGCGCAGGGCTTCGTCGCCGGCCACGTGGCCGTGGCTGTCATTGAATTTCTTGAAGTGGTCCAGATCAATCATGATCAGCGACAGCGGCGCGTTCGAGCCATGCGCGGTGGCGATCATGGTGGGCAGCAGGTCGTTGAGCCAGGCCCGGTTGTACAAGCCGGTGAGGCCATCGATCATCGACAGCTGGCGGTAGAACTCACCGAGCTTCTGGCGCCGGCGCAGCTGCGCGTTGGCGGCGCGGATGCGGAACGACAGCAGACGCAGCAGGTTGCGCGCCAGCACATTGGATTCGTCGATGAGCTGCCAGACCAGATCGGCTTCGACCACCAGCACTTCGCTCTGTTCCAGCGCGGTGATGCTGGACAGATTGGCTTCCTCATCCAGCACCGATTGCTCGCCCACGCTTTCGCCGGGCAGGAGCTTGCTCACCGTGCCATCAGCCATGCCGGTGCGGGTGTCGCTGGCCACCGACAGTGCGCCGCGCAGCAGGATGTACAGGCGGGCGCGGCTGGATTCGGTCACGGCTTCGTCCGCTTCCAGCAGCATGATGGGGCAGTGCGCCAGCAGTCTGGCGACCGCGGCGTCATCGTCGGAATTGCGCAGCAGCTGCAAATCGCTGATCTGGTAGCTCGATGAGCCGAAGGTGCTGATCTGTTTCAAAGGATTCTTTCAGGATGCCAAGAGGCAATCAATCGTCGCATTTAATCATAGCCGAAAGGATGAGTAGCGCACAGCTTGTTGTTGCGCGAAAGCGGCGAGGAATGCTTCAATACCGCCATTGCAACCCGACTGGATACAACATGGCCTATACCGACGCGCTGGGAACCGTGCATCACGCTGATCCAACTGCGCGCATCGTTTCGCTGGTGCCTTCGATCACTGAACTGCTGTGCGATCTGGGCCTGGCCGCGCAGATCGTCGGGCGCACCGGTTTCTGCATCCACCCGTGGGACACGGTGCAGCCGATACCCAAGGTGGGCGGCACCAAGGACGTCAATCTGGACAAGATCCGCCAGCTGGCGCCGACCCATGTGGTCATGAATATCGATGAAAACGAAAAGCCGACCGCCGATGCGCTGGCGGAATTCGTGCCCCATATCGTGGTCACGCATCCGCTGCGGCCGTACGACAACCTGGCCCTGGCGCGCCTGATGGGCGGCGTGTTCTGCCGCGAACAGCAGGCCGCGGACTGGTGCGCCGCGTTTGAAGCCGAATACGCACGCTTGCAGGCCGCGCCGAAAGGGCCGCCGCAGACCATGCTGTACTGCATCTGGCAAGACCCGTGGATGACGATTTCGCGCGACACCTATATCGCGCGCATGCTGGAAGAGATCGGCTGGCGCGTGCCGGACCTGGGCGCGGTGCGCTACCCGGAATTCCGCTGGTCGTCCGAACTCATCGACGGGATTGACGGCGTGCTGCTGTCGAGCGAACCGTACCGCTTTACCGAAGCCCATGCGGATGTGCTGGAGCGTCAGATCGGCAAGCCGGTGCTGCTGGTGGATGGGGAGATGATGTCGTGGTATGGCAGCCGTTCGCTGCAAGGCCTGAGGTATTTGCGGGAGCTGGCGCAACGCTAGGCACTGGCCCCCGCTGCGGAGTTACTCGGCTTCGTTGGCAACGGCGGCAGCCGAGGCCGAACCTACGCCATCCGCATGGCGTTTGCTGTCATGCAGTTTGCCGACGGCGCTATCGATCGAACGTTTGAGTTTTTCCGTGGCGCCGCTGATCGCCTGATGCAGCGTGGCAGCGTGGTCGCTGACGGCAATCGGCTGCAGGCCGGTAAGACGGGCTTCCATCAGGCAGCGATTGTCGCCGTCGGCCGACTTCTGGCCCAGGTTGTCGCTGAGATGGACTTCGACGCGGGTAATCTGCTCGCCGAAGCGTTGGAGGGCATTGCTCACGACAGACTGTACATGTTCGTCCAGACCAGTGTGACGAGTGATGGTTTTGTCGGTATTAACTTGGATTTGCATAGCTTGCTCCTGTTGTTGACTGCGATTCCATCTTACTCCTTGCAAGCTTAATCGGGCGTTAATTGCTTCACTTGTCTGGATAAAACTTGATGCCGCAGGGTTTTTCTGGTGTCGCACGCAGGTTATTACCCAGCTTCATTCACAATTGAAATCCAAGAAAACATGAATATTCCTGATTTCTGTTTGTACCGCAGGCTCACTATCCTGCTGCTCTTTGCCATTGCCAGCAGTCACGCCACTAGCGCTACCCCATTGAAAATGGAATCAGTGTCTGTGCAGACCGCTGCGCATATGTTGCTGACACCGCAGACCGTGGTGGCGACAGCTGACGATGGCATCGTGGTCGGAGGCGGTTCTTCTGCAAGCAAGGAGACCTGGGCCGTTAAATTTGACGCCGCCAATCGGCTACAGTGGCAATACACCCGGCAGGCGCCCCCAGCCGAGCGGCAGGCTGTTATCGAGGGGGCCAGCCCATCGAGCTACCACGGCGTGGCCGAGATGGCCGACGGCAGCTTCTTTTTGTGTGCGGAAAAGCCGTTTAACCGCAGCGGTCTGCCAGCAAGCATGTACCTGACGCATCTGAACCGTGACGGTCAATTGCTCGGCGAGCTGCCCATCAGTTCCAACAGCATCGCTACCGGCCGGAATTTTTTCCTTGCCGGGTGTGCCGCCTGGGGTGGTAATCTGGCTGTGCTTGCGTATGAAATGAGCTGGCCGCCCGGGCCGGTCATGGGGCTAGGGCGTCTGACTTACCTGCTGTTAGTCTTTGAACCATCCGGGGCAGTGAAGTGGGAATTGCCCGTGGCTTCGTTTCAGGCTGGCACAGCACCCGACCCCGACGGTGTGGTGTTTCAAGAGACTGGGGCTTCGCTGACGGTCTCGGCTACCGGCAATGTCTCGACTGAACTCATGCGGTTTAGGGCGTCTGGGGAAATCAGCGCGCATCGCAAGGCGGCTGGCCGTCAGTTGCTGGTCCATCGCCACGCCGGCACCGCCGCGCTCAAACTGCTGGGACTTTCTATCGAGGCTGATGGCTACCAGCATACGCTCACGGTGCTGGACGACGACTTGGCCCCTGTGTCGGCGGTGAGCGCCGGTCATCCTGCGGCGTTCCTGGTGAGTTCCGTCTTTGAAAAAGCCGATGGAACGTTGCTGATGTTTGGCTCCGAGGTCAACCGCGAAGGCACGCGCCAGCGTGCGGGGATACGCCAGGTTGCCGCTTCACTCGATGCTGAATTGCCCTTGGCTACTGCGTTTGCCCAGTTCAAGGATCCATTCTCCATCGTCACCGCCACCCTTCGTCGAAATGGTGAAGCGTTTGCATACGCCACCGCCGCAGAACCCCGTGATCCAGGCGTCGTTGTGAATTTTATTAAATGAGCGAAGGTCAGAACGCTGGCGTGCGTTAGCAATGTGGCGGTACCGCGCGGCTATCGCACAGTGCCAGCGGTGTCAGCCGTTAATCAGCGACGCAGCGATGTTGATGGAAAGCCCCAGGATGGCCAGGTTGTAGAAGAAGCACAGCACGGATTGGCCCAGCACCACCTTACGCATGCGGCGGCTGCGCACGGTGACGTCGGAGGTTTGCACTGCCACCGAGATCGTGAACGAGAAGTACAGGAAGTCCCAGTAGTTCGGCAGCAGCTGGTCTTCCTGGAAGCCCAGCGGTTTGTCGGCAGTTTCTTCGATATAGTACAGGTGGGCGTAGTGGGAGCAGAACATCACGCCGACCATGAACCACGAGCCGGTCAGCGTCAGCACGGCCAGCGCGTAGCGCCATGCCAGCTCGGCCTCCGGCAGGTTCTTGATGGTGGCCAGCTGCGAGATGATGGCCACCAGGCTCAAGAGCACGGCCAGCGACAGCGTGGCCAGGATCACGGGGCCTTTTTCATCCTGGCGGCAGGCGGCGCGTTTGATGTCGTGGTGGTCGGCCTGCGTCATCATCCACAGCATCATGGCCAGGTAGCTCCAGACCAGGATATCCCAGGAAACCAGCAGCCTGCTCAGCCATGGCCAGGCGTCCGGCAGCAGTGGCGCGGCGACGGCACCGAGCACGATGGCCAGGCTCAGGTGAGGGCGGCTGTGGATGATGGACGGCAGTGGCAGGTGCATACTCATTTTTTGTCTTCGTGCGGGAAACGGTCCATACGCGACAGTACCGGGAACAGCACGGCCCAGGCGCCCGTTACGGCCAGGGTGGCCGCGCCGCCAAACAGCACGGCGCGTGTCAGGCCTAGCCAGCCAGCGGTGATGCCCGATTCAAATTCGCCCAGTTCGTTGGACGCGCCGATGAATACGGAATTGACGGCGCTGACGCGGCCGCGGATTTCATCCGGCGTTTCATATTGCACCAGCAGGTGGCGCACGTAGACGCTAATCATGTCGCCGGCGCCCATCAGGAACAGGGCGGCCAGCGCGATATAGAAGCTGGTGGTGGCGCCCAGCACGATGGTGCACACGCCAAACACCGCCACGCCGCCCAGCATCCATACGCCGACGCGGCGCGTGATGGGGAAGAAGGCCAGCACGATGGAGCACAGCGCGGCGCCGATGCCCGGCATGGTGCGCAGCATGCCCAGGCCGCTGGGGCCGATGTGCAGCACGTCGTGTGCGAGCGCGGGCAGCAGCGCGGTGGCGCCGCCAAACAGCACGGCAAATAGGTCCAGCGAAATGGCGCCCAGCACCACTTTCTTCGACCATACGAAGCGCAGCCCTTCCAGCACCGTATGCCAGGAAGCCGGCCCGCTGGCGCTGGCCTGCTTGACCGACTTGACCATGGACATCATCACCACGGACAGCACCAGCAGCACGGAGGAAATCATATAGACCGTTTTCGGCCCGGCCAGGTAGAACAGGCCGCCCAGCGTCGGTCCCAGGATCACGGCGACGTGGAAGCTGGAGGAACTCAGCGCCACCGCCTTGCTGAAGCTTTCCTGCGGCACCAGGTTGACCAGGATGGCTTGCGTGGCCGGCCCCATGAAGGCGCGCGCGCTGCCGTACAGCACCAGCACGGCAAATACGGGCCACACGGCGCTCAGGCCGGTGTAGGTGAAGCCCAGCAGCATCAGGCCGCACAGCAGCTGGGCGCCGAGCGCCAGCGCGATCAGGTTGCGGCGGTCGTAGCGGTCGGCCGCGTGGCCGGCGATCAGGATTAACAGCAGGAAGGGCAGGAACTGCGCCAGGCCGATCAGTCCGAGGTCGAACAGGTTGTGGGTCAGCGAATACACTTGCCAGCCGATGGCGACATTCTGCATTTGCACGGCCAGCGTGGCCAGGGTACGGGCGGAGAGGTAAAGCGTGAAGTTACGGTGGCGCAGAACGCTGAAACCGTTATGGGAAGTGCTGTCGGACATTGGTGCTTTCAGGGAGCAGAGCCTGGGGACTCTGCATCCCCGAAGGCCCCGCTGTTGGGGGGGATGCTTATTTGTTGATGTCGGCCTCGGTGGTGAAGGCGTCCGCGTAGAACTCTTCCTCCGGCAGGCCGCACTGGGCGGCAAAGTCTTTTTTCGCCGAGTCCACCATGATCGGCGCACCGCAGGCGTAGACCTGGTGGCCGGACAGGTCCGGCAGGTCGGCCATCACGGCCTGGTGCACAAAGCCGGTACGGCCGGCCCAGTGGTCTTCCGGCAGCAGGTTGGACAGCACCGGCACATACTTGAAGTTCGGCATCTGCATCGCCCATTCGCGGCACAGCGCATCCATGTACAGGTCCTGCGGGCGGCGGCCGCCCCAGTACAGGGTCATCTGGCGCTGCGAGCCTTGTGCGCGCAGGTGCTCGACGATGGCCTTGATCGGCGCGAAGCCGGTGCCGGAAGCCAGCAGCACCATCGGCTTGTCGCTGTCCTCGCGCACGAAGAAGGTGCCCATCGGGCCTTCAAAGCGCAGGATGTCGCGTTCCTTCAGCGTGCTGAACACCTGGTCGGTGAACAGGCCGCCCGGCATGTGGCGGATGTGCAGGCTCAGCGGCTGGTCCTGCTCCGGCGGCGACGCCAGGCTGTAGCTGCGGCGCTTGCCGTCGCGCAGCATGAATTCGATGTACTGGCCGGCGCGGAACTTCAGCGTTTCATTGGCCGGCAGTTGCAGCGTCATGATGATGACGTCCGACGCCACTTTCTCCAGCGTCGACACGCGCGACGGCATTTTGCGGATCGGGTAGTCATCGCTGCCCGCCACTTCGCGCGCCTCGATCACCAGGTCGCCTTGCGGCACGGCGCAGCAGAACAGCGAGACGCCTTTGGCCGCCTCGTCGGCCGGCAGCGCGCGTTCCTGGTGCGGTTTGTGGACGACGCTGCCTTCCAGCACCTTGCCCTTGCAGGAGCTGCAGGCGCCGTTTTTACAGCCGTAAGGCAGGCCGATGCCGGCGCGCATGGCCGCCGCCAGGATGGTCTCGTCGTCCTCGCAGGCGAATTGGTGGCCGCTGGGCTGTACAGTTATTTGAAACGTCATACAATCTTTCGAATATGAAAAAACTCAATGTGCACAAATTCAATCGGCCGCGCCTGCTGATTGTGGGTTGCGGTGACGTGGGCATGCGGCTGTTGCCGCTGTTGACCCCGTATTTCCGCGTGTTTGCCACCACCAGCCAGCAGCAACGCTGCGCCGAATTGCGCGCCGCTGGCGCGGTGCCGCTGGTGGCCAATCTGGACCATCCCGCCAGCCTGTGCCGTCTGGCCGGGCTGGCGCCGTGGGTGGTCCATTTGGCGCCGCCGCCTGCCGAAGGCGTACTGGACCGCCGCACGCGCAATTTGACCGCCATTTTACCCGAGCGGGGACGCCTGGTTTACATCAGTACCACCGGCGTCTACGGCGATTGTGGCGGCGCCCTCTTTGACGAGAGCCGCACGGTAGCGCCGCGCAATCCACGCGCGCTGCGCCGGGTGGATGCGGAACGCGTGCTGCGCGGCTGGGCGCGGCGTAGCGGGGCGGCGTTGTCCATCCTGCGCGTGCCCGGCATTTATGCGGCCGACCGCCTGCCCATCAAGCGCCTGGAGCAGGGCACGCCAGCGCTGACGGAGGACGAGGACGTTTACACCAACCATATCCATGCCGACGACCTGGCGGCCATCATTGCGCATGCCTTGTTTTGTGCGCTACCTAACCGTATCTATCATGCGGTGGATGACAGCGATATGAAGATGGCCGATTATTTCGATGCCGTGGCAGACGCTTACAAGCTGCCGCGTCCGCCGCGCTTGACGCGTGCGGAATTGCAACAAGTGGTGACGCCGGCGCTGTTGTCGTTCATGTCGGAATCGCGCCGTTTGCAAAATAGCCGCATCAAGCGCGAACTCGGCGTGCGATTGCGCTATCCAACGGTAGGCGACACGCTGCGGACTTTGTAAAGATATGTAAAGAATTAACAGAAGTTAAGCCTTTGCAAGTCCGGCGTCAGTTTTCTGTGACAAACTTATAAGATGGCCTGCATGATGCATATCAAGCAAGTCATCGCATGATAAGATATTGTTAGCCATCTTCCATGAAGGAGAGCGTGCATGGTAGCCAGTCTGCAGCCGACCAAGGAGCAAGTCCGCGCCTACATGCACCAGCGTCAGCGTGAGTTTTGCCGCTGTCCGCCGCCGCTGCCGGAAGAGATCCGCCGCCAGTTGGGCTGGCACTACAGCGCCGACAATTCTGATCATTTCTCCACCGTAACGTTGTTTCTCCCAGGCACGATCGCCCAACTGGCCACCTTGCTGGCCGTTGAATGGTGTTTCCTTGCCGCCGGCGTGCGCCGTCCAAACTGATCTTTACATAGTTTAATACCCTTTTTTGCAACAAACTCTCGCCTAGCACGAAAAATAGGGTTAGAATCTCTCTAAATCTCACGGAAATGTCTGATGAGTTAGCCGTTTTGTAACGTAAACGTGTATTATCTCGGTTAAGCACTAAAAACCGGCATAATTGTCTGTGTTTTGTAGTGCTTCAATGGTAATTGAGCTAAAAATTTTTCTTACCCATGTGTTGCTTTTCCACAAAAGTAGCCAACGAACCTACTTAAAACATTATGTCTCTCAAAGAAATCACTGCGTCGCCGACCTACAACCCGAACCGCGTGCTGGACGCGATCATTGAAAAGCTGCAGCTGAAAAATGATGCAGCGCTGTCGCGCGCGCTGGAAGTAGCGCCACCGGTCATCAGCAAAATCCGCCACAACACGCTGCCTATCGGCGCGACCATCCTGATCCGTATGCACGAGATCAGCGATTTCAGCATCCGCGAACTGCGCGAAATGATGGCGGCCTGATATCGGACGTCACATAAGAAAACGGCGCGTACCTTGCGGTAACGCGCCGTTTTTTTTAGCTGGGCCCGGTGCTTAAGCCGAGGTGCTGATTGTGGTGCCGATGCGCTGGCCGCTGGTATTGACGGTCGGTGCAACGGCTGCTTGCGGCGGCGGAGGCGGCGCTGCTTGCGCTACACGCTCAGCGGGCTTGTCTACCGCCTGGACTTGTTCAGGCTGGCGAGCCGGTACGGTTTGCTGTACAGCGGTGCTGCTGCTGGGGGCGACAGTGTTGACGGCCATGATGTACTCCCATCCTCTTTCGTAAGTCCCGAGTATGCCACTTTTTTGGGCAGGCTGCGCAGATTTTGTGTGTCAGGCGGGCAGGCTCGGGCGCAGGCTGTAAAAGCTGGACTGTTGCGCCGTGACGATGGCGGCCTCCGCTTGCGCCACGCTGGCGCCGGTCACGCCCGAATGCGCGATCTGCGCACCCACCATGCCCGAATACGCTACCTGTGCGCCAATCACGCCGGAGTAGGCGACCTGCGCACCCACCACGCCAGAATAGGCGACTTTTGCGCCGACTATCCCGGAATGGGCAAACGAGGCGGCTGCCACGCCGGAATACGCCACCTTGGCCGGCGCTGCTGCGCGCACATAATCTTCGCCAAACGTGGCTTCGTACAATTCTTTCATGCGCAGGCCGACGCGGATGTGCGCCGCCTCGTCATCCTCGCCGCGCAGGCCGATATACGGGAAGTGGTGCAGGAAATAGCCAAACACGGCGTCGCAATCGGCCGCGTACTTCATGGTGTCCAGGATGTGGTAGTGCCAGAAAGTGTCCACGTCCACCAGTGGCGCAGTCTGTTCGTTCGGGAACGTTTTCATCAGGTACAGGAAGCGGCGGTATTCGAATTCCACCGCGTTGGCGCGTTCCAGCGTCCAGCCTTCGCCGGACTCCTTGTGCATCAGCTTGACTTTAATCGGTTCCAGATCGAGAGCGGCAATGGTGGTCATGTCGTGAGCGTTCATCAGGATTTCCTTTGCGTTATTGATGCGGGTTGAAGAAAAGCAGCGAGCGTCTTGATTTTGCCCAGAGGGGAGGTGTGTTCCTTGAGGTTAATCAATGTTTGAATGGGTACTCAAATGCAAGATCAGCGGCCGGCATGATCTCTGCCGAGGCCGGGAACGGCACCGAGATGGCCACGGTGGTGCCGCCGTTGGGGCTGCCTGTGATGGCGCACGTGCCGCCCAGCAAATGGATGCGTTCTTCAATGCCGACCAGGCCGAACGAGCCTGTCTTGTCGCGGCTGTTGTCGCGCAGGCCGATGCCATTATCACTGATCGTCATGCTCAAGGTACTGTTCGATTGGCGCAACTCCACGCGTACCAGGCTGGCGCGTGCGTGCTGCAGGATATTGCTCAGCGATTCCTGCAGGATGCGGAAAATCGCCGTGGCGCTGTGGTCGTCAATCTGGATTTCCGGGTCGTGATCGATCAGTTCGCACACCATGCCGGAGCGCTGGCGGAACTGGGCGATCTGCCATTCCACGGCCGCGTTCAGGCCCAGGTCCAGCACCGTGGGGCGCAGGTCGTTGATGATGTGGCGTACGCTCTTGATGGTGCTGTCGATCTGGCTCAGCATGCGTACCGCGCGCGCGTGCAGGCGCGGGTGGCGGTGGCGCGTGCGGTTGGTCAGCAAGTCGACATCGATGCGCAGCACCAGCAGATTCTGGCCCAGATCATCGTGGATTTCGCGTGCGATGCGCTTGCGTTCCAGTTCCTTGATCTGATCGGAATGTGCGACCAGCCGCCGCAACCGCTGATGCGACTGTTGCAGGCGCGCCTGGCTGTTGCGCAGCTCGCGCGTCATTTCCTTGGCCATCTTCACGGCCCGCATGCGCGAGGACGACAGCGTGTGGAACAGCAGGTAGAACAGCAGCGAGCCGGTGAAGCCGCAGGCCATGGCCAGCCATGGCAGCCAGGTATCGAAGCGGCTGTACCAGCTGGCTTTGGGCGTGCTGAAATAGGCTTTCCAGTGACGGTTGTGGAAGTCGATCGGCAGCGCGACGCTGAACTGGTCGCTGGAGCGCAGCACCGGGCTGGCCGGTTTGCTGTCGAACAGCAGGGCCGGCGCGCTGGCCTGGCCATCGCCGCTGTCGTACAGCACCAGGCGGGTGTCGCGTACCTGCATTTGTTCAAGCGCGCCCTGGACCAGGCGCGGCACGCTGAAACCGATGCCGACGGAACCGATGCAGGCGGCGCGGCGCTGGACCGCAGTTTTCAGCGGCATGTCCTTGCGGTAGACCGGCAGGCGCAGCGCCAGTCCCGAGCCGACCGGCTGGTGCGCGCTGTCGATCGGGATGCCGGAAGCGCTGAGTTCACCGTTGTCGCGGCCGCGTTCCAGCGCGCGCGCGACGGGGACCCGGTAGCTGATGTCGCGGCCGATTTTTTCGCCGAACTCGGCCAGCGGTTCTATCATCGTCAGCACCCAGTATTCCGGCCGGCGCTCGGATGGCCAGATGGCCAGCGTTTCGGGATAGCCCAGCGCGGTGTCGGTGCTGATCCGCATGCTGCGCTCAAAGGCTTCGCGGTTGGCGTCGGTGACGTAGTGGGCGTAATTGATGTTGTCCAGCGCGGGAAAGTGGGTCTCGATGTCGAGCCCGTCCACATAGCGGTGGAAGCTGGCGCGGTCCACATGCTCGGCCGCGTGGAAGAAACTGGCGGTGCCACGCAGCACGTCGGTATAAGCGTTGATGCGGGAATTGATGTTGTACTGGGCGTTTTGCGCCTGGTGCCGGAAGCGCTCGCCGGCGTCGTACTCGATGGTGCGGTTGGCGGCCAGGTAAAACAGGCCGCCTATGCCGAGCGACAATAGCACACCGGCCCACCATACCGGACGGGAGGATGAGAACAGCCGCTTTTTCCCCAGAAGTGCCGCCATTCCCTTTGCCCTTTGAGCAACCATAGTCTTTTGACTATAGGAAATAAGAGTTCAACAAGTCAAGTCGTTTTAAAAAAATGCTACTTGTCTTGGACAAAATGTTAACAAAAAACGGCGCTGTAAAGCGCCGTTTTCAGCAGGGCAGGGCCGGCTTATTTGGCCGTCCAGCTGTCCTTCAGCGTCACGATGCGGTTGAACACCGGCTTGCCTGGCTGCGAGTCCACGCGGTCGGCCACGAAGTAGCCGTGGCGCTCGAACTGAAAGCGCTGGTCCGGCTGCGCAGCGGCCATGCCGGGTTCCAGATAGGCGGTGACCACTTCCTTGGCGTTGGGGTTGAGCAGCGAGATGAAGTCCTTGCCGCCGGCGTCCGGCTGGGCGTCGGTGAACAGGCGGTCGTACAGGCGCACTTCGGCTTCCACTGCGGCGGTTGCCGATACCCAGTGAATATTGCCCTTGACCTTGTAGTTGTCCGAACCCGGGGTGCCGGATTTGGAATCTTCAAAGTACTTCACGTGGACCGCGATGACCTTGCCGTTGTCATCCTTGTCGTAGCCGACGCATTCGGTGACGTAGCCGTGACGCAGGCGCACGCGGCTGCCCGGGGCGTCGCCGATCGGCGGGTAGTAGCGGAAGTAGCCCTTGGCCGGCACTTCCATGAAGTCCTCTTCCTCGATCCACAGCTCGCGCGAGATCGGGAAGCTGCGCTGGCCCATTTCCGGGTGGTGCGGGTGGACCGGCGAAGTGCATTCCTCGGTCTGGCCTTCAGGATAGTTGTCGATGATGAGCTTGAGCGGGCGCAGCACGGCGGTGGCGCGTGGCGCTTTCGGGTCCAGGTCTTCCCGCACGCAGCCTTCCAGCGTGCTCATGTCGATCCAGCCGTCGGCCTTGGTGACGCCGATGCGCTCGCAGAACAGGTGGATGGCTTCCGGCGTGTAGCCGCGGCGGCGCAGGCCGACGATGGTCGGCATGCGCGGATCGTCCCAGCCGTCGACAATCTTTTCTTCCACCAGCTGGCGCAGCTTGCGCTTGGAGGTCACCACATAAGTCAGGTTCAGGCGCGAGAACTCGTACTGGCGCGGCACCGGCAGCGTGAAGAAGCCGCCTTGCGACAGGGTGTGCAGCAGCCAGTCGTAGAACGGGCGGTGGTCCTGGAATTCCAGCGTGCAGATCGAATGCGTGATGTTTTCCAGCGCGTCCGAAATCGGGTGCGTGTAGTCGTACATCGGGTAGATGCACCAGGCGTCGCCGGTACGCACGTGGTGGGCGTGGCGGATGCGGTAGATGGCCGGGTCGCGCAGATTCATGTTGGGCGAGGCCATCGCGTCTTCGCTGGTCTTGGCGCGCAGGATGTGCTCGCCGTCAGCGAATTTGCCGGCCTTCATGTCGCGGAACAGTTGCAGCGATTCTTCGCGCGGACGGTTGCGGAACGGCGAGTTGGTGCCCGGCGTATTGAAATTGCCGCGGTTGGCAGCCATATTCTCTGCCGACTGGCTGTCGACGTAGGCATGGCCTTGCTGGATCAGCCACTCGGCCATCAGGTACAGCTGGTCAAAATAGTCCGACGCATAGTGCAGATGATGTTCAACCGAGCCGTTCGCCTGCGGATAGTCGTAGTTGAAGCCCAGCCATTTGACGCTGTCGATGATGGTATCGACGTATTCCTGTTCTTCCTTGGCCGGGTTGGTGTCGTCAAAGCGCAGGTTGCAGCGGCCCTGGTAATCGCGGGCCAGACCGAAGTTCAGGCAGATCGACTTGGCATGGCCAACGTGCAGATAGCCGTTCGGTTCAGGTGGAAAACGGGTGATGACGCTGGGCATGCCCTCGCGGACGTGGGTGCCGGCCGCCAGGTCGGATTCGACGATGGCGCGCAGGAAATTGGATGGTAGTGCTGGCGCTGGGCTGTTTTTGTCGTTGCTCATCTGAATAGTTGGACCATGCAAAAGTTCTCTAGAAGCGCATTTTACCGTATCCCCAGTACAGATACGGCTGCGCGGTATAATGATCGATTAATTTGAGTTGGCACCCCACCCGGAGTTTCCAAAATGGAAAATTATTACAATACACTGGGTATCGCGCCGAACGCCACGGAAGACGAAATCAAGAAGGTCTACCGCTCGCTGGCCATGCGTTTCCACCCGGACCGCAACCAGGCGCCCGGCGCGGATGCGCGCTTCAAGGCAGTGAGCAAGGCATATGAAGTGCTGTCCGATCCGGCCAAGCGCGAAGAATACAACCAGAGTCTGAACCACCGCATCATCATCGACGCGGAAGCCGAAGCGTATCAGCTGTGGCGTTCACTGTTCGGCCTGCATGGCACCACGCTGCCGCCGGCCTGAACCACACCCGTTTTAGAAAGCACGCAATGAGTAGAAAAGTACACCCTGAGTTCGCCTATCAATCGCGCGAGCTGGAAGGCCAGATCGAGGGCATCCTGGGCGATCCGCCGGACCGCAAAAACTACCAGCGCATGGTCGAGGCGCTGGTGGGCGAGTACGCCCAGGGCGGCGGCATTGAAGATGTGAACATGCTGGCGTTCGCGCTGGTCGATCACATCGAGTTCAACAACCCGAAAGGCCTGCTGGCCGAAGCGCAGGACTATGAGTTCGGCGACGCCGCACGCGTGTTTGCCATGGCTTCCTGCAAGGGCGAGGAAGCGTCGCGCATGTACAGTGCGATCGCCGAAAGCATGCCGGACCTGGCGCGCCAGGCCATCATCACCGCCTTCCTGCACAAGAATCCGCGCCGCTGGGATGACGATGACCAGTCGCTGGACCAGCTGGGCACCAATGATGACGGCGACGATGTCGATGATGAAGACATGAGCGCGACCGACGACTTCGCCCAAATGTTCGACCAGGATGGAGAATAAGCATGTCCGAGAAATCTAATCTGCCCGCCTTGAGCAAGCAAGTGACGGAACTGGTACTGGCCGGTTCGCTGAGCCATGCCGAAGAAGCGTTTGCCGAAGCCGCCGACCAGTTCGGCGACCTGGCAGTGGTGGAAGTGCTCAACAACATCCCGCCGCAAGTGACCGCGCTGCACATGGCTGGCTTCGACGGCGGCAAGATGTCGCTGACCACCTTGCTGGTGCCGCCCAAAGCCTGGGCCGACAGCCTGGCCTTCATGGCCGCCACCTGGCCCGACGACCAGATCGAGGACGATCCCGAGCGCATCGCCGAGTCGCTGTTCGCCCACATCCATGGCGTGGTGTTTGCCACCGATGACGAAGAACGCCGCAACGAACTGCTGGCGGCCGCTTCCGCCACCGACCACGGCGCCACCATCTTTGCCATCCTGTTCTCGCTGGCGCCGAAAGAAATCCTGGAAGTGGCTGGCGAAGTGATTTCCAAAGGCCCGTACCTGACCGGCCAGACCTCGTCCGACAGCGACATCGTGCCGGTGGCGATCGCGCTGGCGCAGGCCTCGGAAGACGGCTGGGACCGCGCGCTGTTCGAACTGTTCCCGGAATTCCGCCACAGCGCCGATCTGGCCGATGCCGAGTTCAACGACGACCCCGACGAAGAGCCCAGCTTCCTGCAGCGCTCGACCAAGGAACTGCTGTACCGTCTGCGCAAGCAGGTACCGTCCACGCGTGCGGCCAAGACGTCGCGCCGTACCGTCGGCACCAACATCTTCTCGTGATGGGTGGCTCATCGATGCTGCCTGCACTCGTAGTAGAAAACCTGCCGCGGCTGACGCGCGCGATCCAGCAGCTGGCGGCCCATCCCGACGATGACGCCGCCTACACGCTGGCCGATGAACTGACCGGCATCACCGCCATGGTGGCCGAAAAGTTCACCAACGACCGCACCGCCGACGGCATCCAGCGGGCGCTGCAACTGACCACCGGCTGCGTGTCGCTGGGCCTGGATCACGCGCTGGGCAATGACGACGACCTGGCGGCGCTGGACCTGCTCATCGACGAAGGCGCGGAGCACGCGTTCCAGATCGGCTTCCGCCTGGTCAAGGAACTGGTGGCGCTGCCGGAAGACGCGCTGGTCGGCGAGTACGATACCGACCCCGTGTACGCGGCGCGCCGCCTGCGCGAAAAATTCGTCGATATCTGCCTGACCGATCCCAACCAGAACTGGAATGGCTCCGAGCGCTATGTCACCCAGCTCAAGCAGCGCAAGGAAGTGCAGGGCGTGGTGCGCCTGGCCAACTGGCTGCGCCGTCACAACACCGAAGGCCCGGTCAGCGACGCCGACCTCAACGCGGAAGGCGTGATTGCGCTGGCCGTCATCTTTGCAGTGGAAGGCGGCGGCATGATCGTCGCGCGCACCGGCCAGAAAGAGTTCGAACGCTTCGTCAAGGCGGTGCGCAAGAACAAGCCGGACTACGAAGCTGGCTGGGCCGCGTTGGTCAGCAAGGTGCCGGCGCAGCATCATCCGGTGCTGCTGGACCGCATCGCCAGCTACCGCGAGACCTGCACCGTGCTGCAAAACATCAAGGGTCGCACGGCGATGAAAACCCTGTTCGCGGAACTGGAAAACTACGCCGGTTCCGAACTGGACGCCGACTACTCCTGAGTTATAGCAACGGCTGTCAGGCGGTGGCGGTGGCGGCCTCGGTGGCCACCGCCACAAAAGCCGCCACCAATGGCGATACCGCGTCCTTGCGCTTGGCGAGGTACAGCACGGTAGTGGCCTCGGCATCGGCCATCGGGCGATAGCAGACATCGCTCATGCGGATCGTGTCGAACGGACTTGGCAACACCGACACGCCGCAGCCCGCCGCGACCAGGCCGATGATGGTGGAAGCTTCTCCCGCTTCCATCGCGATGGTGGGCTTGAAGCCGGCTTCGCGGCACAGCCGGTTGATTTGCGGATGAATGCCGGTGCCCGCGCTTTCCGGATACATCACCAGGGGCTCGCCTTTCAAATCACTGATGGCGATGCTTTTTTTCCTTGCCAGCGGATGAGCGACCGGCAGCACCATCACCAGCGGATCGCGCCGCAGCACCGTCATCTCCACCGATTCCGGCAAACTCAGTTCAGGCGGGCGCACCAGGCCCAGGTCCAACTCGCGCGCGGCTAGCGCCTCGATCTGGCCGATGGTCGACATCTCCTGCAAGGTCAGCTGCACGCCCGGATAGCGCTGGCGGTAGCGGTTGATGATGGCCGCAAACAGCGGCGTCAGCGGCGTGGAAAACGTAAAGCCCACACGCAGCTCGCCGGCCTCACCGCGCGCGGCGCGGCGGGCGGTCTGGATCGCCTGCTCGGACAAGGCCAGCACGCGGCGCGCGTCCTCGAGAAACAGCTTGCCCGCTTCTGTGAGGCGCACCCAGCGTTTGCTGCGCTCCAGCAGCTGCGCACCGATTTCCGCTTCCAGCAGCTGGATCTGATGGCTGAGCGGCGGCTGGCCGATGTGCAGGCGCTCGGCCGCGCGCGTGAAGCTGAGCTCCTCGGCAACGGCAACGAAATAGCGCAGATGGCGTAATTCCATTATATTTTTCAAGTATTACTGAGGGTTTAAATATATATTGGACAGCTTAGTGTGGCAATCCTAAGATGAGGTCATCGTACCTCCCAGGATCGCCCCATCATGCCAGCCAGTGCCGCAGCCATCTCCGTCCCACCGCTGGCGCATGCGCCAGCCAAACGCATCGCCCAGGGCAGTCCCGAGTTCAACCGCAGCAACCGCGCATTGTTCTTTGGCGGATTCTCCACGTTTGCCCTGTTGTACTGCGTACAGCCCCTGATGCCCGTGCTGTCGCACGAATTCGGGCTGAGCGCGGCACAGAGCAGCATGGTGTTATCGATCTCGACCGGCGCACTGGCGCTGTCGCTGCTGGCCTCGAGCGCGCTGTCCGAACGCCTCGGACGCAAACCGCTGATGGTGGCCGCCATGGCGATTGCCGCCGTGATGACGCTGCTGAGCGCGTTCGCCCACAACTACGCCCAGTTGCTGGCCATGCGCGCACTGCTGGGCATCGCACTGGGCGGCATGCCCGCGATTGCCATGGCGTATCTGAGCGAAGAAATCGAGCCCGCATCGCTGGGCCTGTCGATGGGCTTGTACATCAGCGGCAGCGCATTTGGCGGCATGGCGGGGCGGGTGATGACCTCCGTGCTGAGCGACCACCTGTCGTGGCGGCTGGCGCTGGGCATGGTGGGCGTGGCCGGCATCGGCGCCGCACTGGAATTCTGGCGCAGCCTGCCGGCGTCGCGGCACTTCACGCCCGTCAGCGGCGGCTGGCGCACGTTGCCGTCCGGCTTCAAACTGCACCTGTCCGATGCCGGGCTGCCGTGGCTGTTTGCGCTGGCCTTTTTACTGATGGGCGCGTTTGTCAGCCTGTACAACTACATCGCCTATCGCCTGCTGGCCGCGCCGTTCAGCCTGAGCCAGAGCGTGGTGGGGGCGGTGTCCTTCTTCTACTTGCTGGGGATCTACAGCTCAGTGTGGGCAGGGCGGCTGGCCGACCGATACGGCCGCCGCCATGTCATCTGGGCCGTCATGCTGATCATGTTCGCGGGTCTGATGCTGACCTTGTCCAACTGGCTGCCGGCGATCCTGGCTGGCGTCGCACTGTTCACCTACGGCTTCTTCGCGACGCACTCGGTCGCCAGCAGCTGGGTAGGGCGGCGCGCGCTGAGCAACAAGGCGCTGGCATCGGCCTTGTACCTGTTCTTCTACTACCTGGGTTCCAGCGTAGTCGGTTCCGCGACCGGCATCCTGTGGGGGCACGCCGGGTGGCCCGGCGTTGTCGCGGTACTGGCCGGCGCACTGATGCTGGCGCTGCTGGTCGCCCTGCGCCTGCGCAAGCTGGCCCCGCTGGGCCAGTCCGAGCGCTAACTCCGGGGTCAGGTCCGCCATTTCTACACGGCCTCTTCCGTAGCGGCATGCCAAGGCTGGGCTCGTGTAGAAAAGACGGACCTGACCCCGTCTTTCAGGCGGCGTTTTTCAGCGAGGCCATGTCGATCACGAAGCGGTATTTGACGTCGTTTTTGACGAGGCGCTCGTAGGCCTGGTTGATGTCCTGAATGGCGATCATTTCGACGTCGCTGACAATGTTGTGCTCGGCGCAGAAGTCCATCATTTCCTGCGTTTCCTTGAGGCCGCCAATCGCGGAGCCTGCGATGGATTTGCGGCCCAGGATCAGCCCGACGCCGGTTGGCGGCGGGTCCAGCTCGGTCAGCACGCCGACCATGGCCATGGTGCGGTCGCGGCGCAGCAATGCAACGTAGGGGTTGACGTCGTGCGACACGGGAATCGTGTTGAGCAGGAAGTCGAAGCTGTTGGCATGGGCCTGCATCGCCTCGGCATCGGTCGACAGCAGCACCTCATCCGCGCCCAGGCGCTGGGCGTCCTTGCCTTTCTCGGGCGAGGTGGTAATCATGACGACGCTCGCGCCCATGGCTTTGGCAAACTTGACGCCCATGTGGCCGAGGCCGCCCAGGCCGATCACGCCGACCTTGTGGCCCGCGCCGACTTTCCAGTGGCGCAGCGGCGAGTAGGTGGTGATGCCGGCGCACAGCAGCGGCGCCACGGCCTTCAGGTCAAGCTTGTCCGAGACTTTGACGACGAAGTGCTCGTCCACTACGATGATGTCCGAGTAGCCGCCATAGGTTGGCGCGCCGCTGTCGCGCTCGCGGCCGTTGTAGGTGACGGTCATGCCGTTCTCGCAGTACTGTTCCAGATGTTCGTCGCACGCCGAGCAGTGGCGGCACGAGTCGACCAGGCAGCCGACGCCGGCCAGGTCGCCGACCTTGAATTTATGCACGCCGCTGCCGACCTGCGTCACGCGGCCGATGATTTCGTGGCCCGGCACCATCGGGTAGATCGAACCGCCCCAGTCGTCGCGCGCCTGGTGCAGGTCGGAGTGGCAGACGCCGGAGTAGAGAATGTCGATCACCACGTCGTTGACGCCGGGCGCGCGGCGTTCGAAGCTGAACGGGGCGAGGTGGGAATGCTGGTCGTGGGCGGCATAGCCGTGGGCTGTAAACATGGGGTGGCTCCTGGTGGGATAATCAAGCAATTGTTATCGGTTGTTGCACTATAATTCCCGGACGATGCAGCGAACAAGCGAGTTGGTCTGCATGAATTAAACAGGAATTTTGCACAATCATGCAGCTTGATAATCTCTCTCACCTGGCCGTATTTGCTTCCGTGGCGCGGCACGGCAGTTTCCGCAAGGCAGCGGCGGAACTGGCGCTGTCGGCGTCGGCGGTCAGTTACGCGGTGCGCACGCTGGAGGACCGGCTCGGCGTGGGCCTGTTCAACCGCACCACGCGCAGTGTGGCGCTGACCGAGGCGGGCAAGCATTTGCTGGAGCGTTTGCAGCCGGCGCTGGGCGGCGTCAATCTGGCGCTGGAGGAAATGAATCTGTTCCGGGCTTCGCCATCCGGTACGTTGCGCATCAACAGCTCGCGCGATGCGGCGGTGATGGTGATTGGTCCGCTGATCCAGCGCTATCTGGAGGCGTATCCGGATATCACGCTGGAGGTCGTCAGTGACGATGGCATGGTCGATATTGTCGAGCGTGGCTTCGATCTCGGCATCCGTTATGAAGAGCACGTGCCGGAGGACATGATCGCTGTGCCAGTCTGGCCGGCGCAGCGTTTTGTGGTGGTGGGCGCGCCGGAATATTTTGCGCGCCACGGTGTGCCGCAGCATCCGGACGATCTGGCGCATCACAACTGCGTGCGTTACCGTTTCCCGCGCGGGAATTTCTACAAGTGGGAGTTGGCCAAGGGCGATGTCAAGCTGGAGGTGGATGTGCCGGGCCGCCTGTCGGTCGGCGATTCCGAACTCGCGCTGCGCGCCACGCTGGATGGTGTGGTGATTACGTTCCTGCCCGAGTACCGCCTGTTGCCGCACATCGAGGCGGGCCGCCTGGTGCGGGTGCTGGAGGACTGGTGCCCGCTGAACACGGCGCTGATGATGTATTACCCGCGCCAGCGGCGCATGTCGTCGGCCTTGCGGGCCTTTGTGGATATGGCGCGCCTGCCCGCTATTTGATGGCGGCCTGATCTGCGTCAGTGCCGTGCGTGGTTGTTGAAACCGCCAGTGGCCTCTGCGGTCGAATTCGCACTGTCGAATTCTTCACAAGGAGGGCATCATGATGCATACCAATGATCTGGAGCACCGGTTTTATTTTGTGGAACGCGCGGTCAGGCTCACGGCGCAAGCGGCCTCGGCGGAGTTTGGCCTGCCGAAGGAGTTGCGTGACTGCATAGAACAGATGGACAAGCGTGCCGACCAGGCGCGCGAAGTGTTTCAGTCCGCAGATGAAACGCGCATCCGCAAGCTGGTGCGTGACATGGACATCCTCGCCGACCGCGCCAAACGCATCTGCAATTACATTCCCACCCTGTCCGGCCAGATCAAAGGCGCCGTCACGCATTTGCACAGCCAGATTCAGGAACTAAAGCGCGATCTGCATATCTAACGAGGAGCAGGCCGCCAGCACGGGGCCTGAATTGCCATGGATGATAAACAAACTCACTGGGAGCTAATCATGCATTTTGGATTCAGTCTCTTGTATTTGCTGGTATTGGCCGCTGGTGCTGCGTTGATCGAGCTGGTCGCGCGTGGTATGCGATGGTTGGGAGTGAGTGACTTTACGTATTACGCGCTTTCGGGAACCGCGCACCTGATTTTGTTAATGGACGTCGCGCTGCTGGTATGCGTTCTCTATTTTTCGGCACGCAAACTATTGCGAGGAGCAAGACATGAAGGATGATCAGGAGAGCTATGTAAAGCGCATGTTCAAGGACAGTTTGCGTCGCTACTTTGCCCCATTATCAGGAGCAATTCGAGGTGCCCGTCAGGCCATGCGGGCTGAGATGCGGCGAGACGACCGTGATCTGGAACGGTTGCGTAAGCGTTAGCGCTACGGTCTGATGACGGCAATCATTTCGCCGATGTCGTCGAGCCCGGTTTCTTCGAAGCCGAAGCTGCGGTAGAAGGCGCGGGCGTTGGCGTTGTCTGGCTTGTAGCAGATGGTGATGAGTTTGACGTCGGGCTTGGCTTTGAGTTCGTCCAGCAAGAGCTGCATCGCGCGGCGGCCTATGCCTTTGCCCTGCTGGGCATGATCGACCATGAAACGGTAGATGCCGTACTCGCCCACGTGGTGGTTGGACTGCCGGTCATACAGCAGGAAGCCCGCAGGCTTGCCTTCGTGGTAGATGCCGCGCGGGATGTAGTCGTCGTAGTAGCGCGCCTGGGCAATCGAGTAGGCATTGCTGGCCAGGTAGTCCCGCTGGGAGTCCGGCAACTCCATGTCCATGAAGTCTTCGAAGTTGTCGATGGTGATGGCTTCCAGCGTGACCATGTTCACAGCACGCCTTTTGCGCGCAGGGCGGCGATGTCGTCGTCGCTGCGGCCCAGCAGGTCGCGCAGCACGGCATCCGTATGCTGGCCCAGCAGTGGCGGCGCGACAGCGTTGTCGGTTGGCGTGAGCGACATGCGCATCGGGCTGCGCACCAGCCTGGTGGTGCCGGCGGTGGGGTGCGGTACGTCCATGACCACGCCGCGCGCCTGGATCTGCGGGTTTTGGTAGACCTGGTCGAGGTTGTTGATCGGCCCGCACGGCACGCCGACTTCCTCCAGCTTGTCGATCCAGAAATCGCGTGATTGCTGCAGCACCATCTCGGCCAGTATCGGCACCAGCTCGTCGCGGTTCTTCACGCGCAGCGGATTGGTGGCGTAGCGTTCGTGGAAGGCCAGGTCGGGACGGCCGCCAGCTTCGACAAATTTCTGGTACTGGCCATCGTTGCCGGTGGCGACGATGATGTAGCCGTCCGCGCACTGGAAGGTCTGGTAGGGCACGATGTTCGGGTGCGCATTGCCCCAGCGCTTGGGCACTTTGCCGCTGTTGAGATAGTTGCTGCCGGCATTGGCCAGCATGGCCACCTGCACATCCAGCAGCGCCATGTCGATGTACTGGCCCTCGCCCGTGCGATCGCGGTGCGTGAGCGCGGCGAGGATGGCGATGGTGGCGTACATGCCGGTCATGAGGTCGGTCAGCGCGACGCCGGCTTTTTGCGGACCGCCGCCCGGCAGGTCATCGCGCTCGCCGGTCACCGACATCAGGCCGCCCATGCCTTGGATCAGGAAGTCATAGCCGGCACGGTGCGCGTACGGACCATCCTGGCCGAAGCCGGTGACTGAGCAGTAGACCAGATCCGGCTTGATGGCCTTGAGCGTATCGTAATCGAGGCCGTAGCGTTTGAGCTGGCCGACCTTGTAGTTTTCCAGCACCACGTCGCTGTGCCTGACCAGCTCGCGCAGCAGCTGCTGGCCTTCCGCGCTGGCGATGTCCACCGTCACCGAGCGCTTGCCGCGGTTGGCGGACAGGTAGTAGGCCGCTTCGGTGGTGTCCTTGCCGTCCGCGTCGCGCGCATACGGCGGCCCCCAGGCGCGCGTGTCGTCGCCGTTGCCGGGACGTTCAATCTTGATGACGTCGGCGCCGAGATCGGCCAGATTCTGCGAGCACCACGGTCCCGCCAGCACGCGGCTCAGGTCGAGTACGCGGAGATGGCCTAGCGCTTTTGGAGCTGTCATGATGTGTTTTAACCTTTTGAGCGAACAATCAGGCCGCTAGTGTAGTGGCTCACTCGCTCGGCTGCACGTAATTTTTTTGCAAGCTGTCCGCAAGCGCGTGGGCGTCGCGCCAGCGCTGGATGGGCGAGGGGTAGTCGGCCTTGCTGCGCCGGGGCCAGTCGCTGTCGCGCATCATCTTGCGGAAATAGCCGGACAGGGCCGATGCCGGCCAGCCCGCGCGCCAGGCCAGCCGCAAGCCTTCGCGGTCGGCTTCCTGTTCCTGCGCGTAGTTGGTGGCGGCCAGGACGCCCATGAGGCGGCTGTCGTGATCAACCGCGTATTCCAGTTCTGCAAACGGGCGTCCGGCCCAGGCTGGCTCCAGCTGCAGCGCGGCCTGATATTCCTTGAGGTTGTGATGCAGGGCGGCGTGTTCGATTTCATGGGCCAGCAGCATGGCCAGTTCGGCGTCATTGAGTGCCAGCCGTTCGACATAAGCCTGGCTGACCAGGATTTTGCCGCCGGCCATGCAGTCGGCATTCATGTCGGGATCGTCAGTGGTGTGGACGTCCCACGCCCACGCCGCGGTGTCGGGATAGTCGCGTTTGGCTTGGGCGATGAGCACGCTGGCGATGCCGCGCACGCGGGCGGTGAAGCCGGCGTCGCGGTTGATGTTGCGCCCGGCCAGCCGGTCGGCGTACATGGCGGCGGCGCGCGTCATCACTTCCGCTTGCGTCGGCGTCGCTGCCCAGTCGGGCGTGGGCGTGGCGATGGCTAGCAGCAGGCCCGCTATTCGTGATAATGTTGTTGTCCTTGCCATCACAACCCCCGAGGCAAAGCCATGTGGCCTTACCCAAAAATTGTTGCACATCGCGGCGGCGGTACGCTGGCGCCGGAAAACACGGTGGCCGGCCTGCGCGCCGGCGTGGCTTACGGCTTCCGTGCCGTCGAGTTCGACGTGATGCTGTCGCGCGACGGCATCGGCATGGTGGTGCACGACCCCGCGTTCGGCCGCACCATCGCCGGGCAGGGCAGTGTCGCACAGACCGACGCCGTCGATCTGGCCGCGATGGACGCGGGCAGCTGGTTCGGGGCGGAATTCCGGGATGAGCCGGTGCCATTCTTCACCCAGTTCATCGATTATTGCAAGGCGCAGCGTATCTGGATGAACGTGGAAATCAAGCCGGCCGACGGTTTTGAGGCGGAAACCGGCGCCTGGGTTGCAAAAATCACACGCGACAATTATGCCGGGGAGCTGGCTGGCGGAGATCCCGCCGGCTATCCTTTGCTGTCCTCGTTCAGCTTTGACGCGCTGGCAGCGGCCCGCGATGCGGCGCCCGAGCTGCCGCGCGGCTATCTGCTGGATAAAATCCCGGCCGACTGGCAGGCGCAGGCGAAGCAGCTGGGCGCCGTGGCCATCCACACCAATCAAAAACAGCTGACGCCGGCGCTGGCGGCGCAGATCAAGGCAGCCGGTTATGGCCTGTTTTGCTATACCGTCAACGACCCGGCAAGGGGCCGGGAAATCCTGTCCTGGGGCGTGGATGGATTCTGCACCGACCGTATTGATTTGATCGGACCCGCCTTCACCTAAGACCCTGAGGCCTGCGCGGTCATATATAATCAACCCTTTGCATTTGCCAGTTACTACTAGCTTACGACATGAAATCATCCGAAATTCGCGACAAATTCCTCAAATTCTTTGAATCCAAAGGTCACACGATTGTTCGTTCCAGCTCCCTGGTACCTGGCAATGACCCGACCCTGCTGCTGACCAACTCCGGCATGGTGCAGTTCAAGGATGTGTTCACCGGCACCGACAGCCGCCCGTACACCCGCGCCACCTCGGTGCAGCGCTGCGTGCGCGCCGGCGGCAAGCACAATGACCTGGAAAACGTCGGCTACACCGCGCGTCACCACACCTTCTTCGAGATGCTGGGTAACTTCAGCTTCGGCGACTACTTCAAGCGCGACGCCATCAGCTACGCCTGGGAACTGCTGACCAAGGTCTACCAGCTGCCGGTCGACAAGCTGACCGTGACCGTGTACCAGGAAGACGACGAAGCCTATGACATCTGGGCCAACGAAGTGGGTGTGCCGAAAGAGCGCATCATCCGCATCGGCGACAACAAGGGCGCGCGCTACGCCTCGGACAACTTCTGGCAGATGGCCGACACCGGCCCATGCGGCCCGTGCACCGAGATCTTCTATGACCACGGCGCCGACATCTGGGGTGGTCCTCCAGGCTCGCCGGAAGAAGACGGCGACCGCTTCATCGAAATCTGGAACCTGGTGTTCATGCAGTTCAACCGCGACGAGCAGGGCGTGCTGCACAAGCTGCCGAAGCAGTCGGTCGACACCGGCATGGGCATGGAGCGTCTGGCTGCCGTGCTGCAGCACGTGCACTCGAACTACGAGATCGACCTGTTCCAGAACCTGATCAAGGCTGCTGCGCGCGAAACCGGCGCCACCGACCTGGAAAACAAATCGCTGCGCGTGATCGCCGACCACATCCGTTCGGCCGCGTTCATGATTGTGGACGGCGTGATCCCTGGCAGCGAAGGCCGTGCCTACGTGCTGCGCCGTATCATCCGCCGCGCGCTGCGCCATGGCCACAAGCTGGGCCAGACCAAGCCATTCTTCTACAAGCTGGTGGCCGACCTGGCGATCGAGATGGGCGCTGCCTACCCAGAGCTGGAAGAAGCCAAGGACAACGTCGCCAAGATGCTCAAAGCGGAAGAAGAGCGCTTTGGCGAAACCCTGGAAACCGGCATGAAAGTGCTGGAAGCCCAGCTGGCCAAGGACGCCACCGGCATCGACGGCGCCACCGCCTTCACGCTGTACGAAACCTATGGCTTCCCGCCGGACCTGACCGCCGATATCTGTCGCGAACGCGATATCAAGTTCGACCAGGAAGGCTATGACGCTGCGCTGAAAGAAAGCCAGGAGCTGTCGCGCAAAGGCGGCAAGTCGGTCAAGGACGCCAAGGTCGAGTACACCGGCGAGAAAAACAAATTCGTCGGCTATGACAGCCTGAACCACAGCAGCAAGGTCATCGCGCTGTATTCGGCCGGCTCGCCGGTGCAGGAACTGACGGCTGGCCAGTCCGGCATCGTGGTGCTGGACACCACGCCGTTCTATGCGGAGTCGGGCGGCCAGGTCGGCGACCAGGGCGTGATCGCCAGCGGCGCCGCACAGTTCGACGTCAGCGACACGCTGAAAATCCAGGCGGATGTATTCGGCCACCATGGCGTGCTGGCCTCGGGCGCGCTGAAAGTCGGCGACGCGGTCAGCGCCACCGTCGATCAGGCCAAGCGCGGCCGCACCGTCCGCAACCACTCGGCGACCCACCTGATGCACAAAGCCCTGCGCGAAGTGCTGGGCTCGCACGTGGCACAGAAGGGCTCGTTGGTGGATCCGGACAAGGCCCGTTTCGACTTTAGCCACAATGCGCCGATGACCGCCGAGCAGATCGCTCAGGTTGAAGCCATCGTCAACAAAGAGATCCTGGAAAACCACGCCACCCAGTCGCACAATATGTCGTTCGACGACGCCGTCAAGCATGGCGCCATGGCGCTGTTTGGCGAGAAGTACGGCGATGAAGTACGCGTGATGGACATTGGCAGCTCGAAAGAGCTGTGCGGCGGCGTGCACGTCAACCGCACCGGCGATATCGGCCTGTTCAAGATCGTCTCGGAAGGCGGCGTTGCTGCCGGTATCCGCCGCGTCGAAGCCGTGACCGGCGAAGGCGCGCTGGCGCTGGTGCAGGGCATGGCCCGCAAACTCAACGAAGCCGCAGCCGCGCTGAAATCGAATCCGGAAGAGCTGACCGTCAAGATCGGCGCCGTGCAGGACCAGGTGAAGTCGCTGGAAAAAGAACTGGCGGCACTGAAGTCCAAACTGGCAGCAGGCCAGGGCGACGAACTGGCTGGCCAGGCCGTCGACATCAAGGGCATCAAGGTGCTGGCAGCGACGCTGGAAGGCGCTGACGTCACCGCGTTGCGCGAAACCATGGACAAGCTCAAAGACAAGCTGAAGACCGCCGCCATCGTGCTGGCATCAGTCAATGACGGCAAAGTCAGCCTGATCGCCGGCGTCACGGCGGACAGCACCTCCAAGGTCAAAGCAGGCGAGCTGGTCAACTTCGTTGCACAACAAGTGGGCGGAAAAGGCGGCGGACGCCCTGATATGGCGCAAGCTGGCGGTACCGATCCAAGCGGCCTGGCGGGCGCATTGGCCGGTGTTTCGGCGTGGGTCGGCGAACGCGCATAAAGCGTTAAAAACCGCTATAAAGTAGTGTTTATGCGGCCTGCGTGAGGTGTAACAGTCTCACGCAGGCCGTTGTTCTTCGTGGGTTAGTGTTGTATACTTTCCAGTTCCCGTTGCAAACTTGCAACGCACAACGAACTATTTTGGTGCAGCGCGTCATCCATTCCAAAAAGGAGTAGTATGACGACACACCTAACCAAAGAGCGGGTTCTCAATGAGCGACACGATACTGGAAAACGAAATCATTGAATTTCATAAGGAACTGGACGCACGCGGCCTCAATTGCCCGTTGCCTATCCTGAAAGCCAAAAAGGCGCTGGCAGAACTGCAGAGCGGTGAGGTGCTGCGCATTATGGCAACGGACCCAGGTTCGGTGCGTGATTTCCAGGCATTTTGCAAACAAACCGGCAACGCCCTGTTGTCGCACGTCCAGACTGGCCGTGAGTTTGTCTTTTTGATGCAGCGCAAATAATTCCTCCGCTGTAATTCCCCTGCAGAATTCGTCTTGAAGATTTATTTTTTAGACGATTTCTACTAGCTAAAAAACGCACGATCGTGCTTAAATTTCTTGTGTGGGGCAGATTTCTCATATAATCTAGCCCACATTATCAGTCCCGAATTCTTTATTTTTTCCAAAGGCACAGCTATGAAAGTCTTGGTACCCGTCAAACGCGTGGTCGACTACAACGTCAAAGTGCGTGTGAAGTCCGATAACACCGGCGTCGATATCGCTAACGTCAAAATGTCGATGAACCCGTTCGACGAGATCGCGGTGGAAGAAGCCACCCGTCTGAAAGAAGCTGGCAAGGTCACCGAAGTGATCGCCGTGTCCGCTGGCGTGACCCAGTGCCAGGAAACCCTGCGTACCGCCATGGCCATCGGCGCCGACCGCGGCATCCTGGTGGAAACCGCCGTAGAACTGGAGCCGCTGGCAGTTGCCAAGCTGCTCAAGGCACTGGCTGACAAAGAACAGCCACAACTGATCATCCTGGGCAAACAGGCGATCGACGACGATTCCAACCAGACCGGCCAGATGCTGGCCGCGCTGCTGGGCTGGCCACAAGCGACGTTCGCGTCGAAAGTGGTGCTGGAAGACGGCAAAGTCACCGTGACCCGCGAAGTGGACGGCGGCCTGGAAACCCTGTCGCTGACGCTGCCAGCCATCGTCACCACCGACCTGCGCCTGAACGAGCCACGCTATGTGACCCTGCCGAACATCATGAAAGCGAAAAAGAAAACGCTGGACGTGACCAAGCCGGAAGATCTGGGCGTCGACGTTACCCCGCGTCTGAAAACCGTCAAAGTTGCCGAGCCTGCCAAGCGCTCCGCTGGTATCAAGGTACCGGACGTTGCAACCCTGGTCGCAAAACTGCGCACCGAAGCTAAAGTAATTTAATTGCTTCATCCCGTGCGTAGCGCGGGATCGCTAAATAATGATTCTATTCCGCGCGTTGCGCGGAATAACGTAAAGGAAAAATCATGGTCGCATTAGTTATCGCAGAACACGACAACGCCAGCCTGAAGGCCAGCACCCTGCACACCGTTACCGCTGCCGCCCAGTGCGGTGGTGAGGTGCACGTCCTGGTCGCTGGCGCAAATGCAGGCGCTGCTGTCAGCGCAGCCGCTGCTATCGCCGGCGTGTCGAAAGTCATCGTTGCCGACGCCGCTTACTTCGCGGATGGCCTGGCAGAAAACGTTGCTGAACAAGTGCTGGCAATCGCCGGTGCGTACAGCCACATCCTGGCGCCAGCCACCGCCTACGGCAAAAACATCCTGCCACGCGTTGCTGCCAAGCTGGACGTTGCGCAGATTTCGGAAATCACCAAAGTCGATTCGCCGGACACCTTCGAGCGTCCAATCTACGCCGGTAACGCCATCGCTACCGTGCAATCGGGCGACAAAGTCAAAGTCATCACTGTGCGTGCTACCGGCTTCGACGCCGCTGCTGCCACCGGTGGTTCGGCTGCGACCGAAACCGTGGCCGCTGTGGCTGACTCGGGCAAATCGTCGTTCGTTGGCCGCGAAGTGGCCAAGTCGGACCGTCCGGAACTGACCGCCGCCAAGATCATCGTATCCGGTGGCCGCGGCATGGGTTCGGGCGAAGCGTTCAAGATCCTGGAACCGCTGGCAGACAAGCTCAACGCCGCCATGGGCGCCTCGCGCGCGGCAGTGGACGCAGGCTACGTGCCGAACGACTGGCAAGTTGGCCAGACCGGCAAGATCGTTGCGCCTAACCTGTACATCGCCGTTGGTATCTCCGGTGCGATCCAGCACTTGGCCGGCATGAAAGATTCGAAAACCATCGTCGCCATCAACAAAGATCCGGAAGCGCCGATCTTCTCCGTTGCCGACTACGGCATCGTGGGCGACCTGTTCGAAATAGTGCCACAACTGGTTGCTGAACTGGGCTAATACCGAATAAAGCAAACACAGGCCACGCTGATCCGGACACGCCGGATTGCCGTGGCCTTTTTCTTGGAGAGACGAGATGCCATATCAAGCACCGATCAAAGACATGCTGTTCGTGATGAACGAACTGGCCAACCTGCACGCCGTGAGCCAACTGCCAGGCTGCGAAGACGCCACCCCGGAAACCGCCGAAGCCGTGCTGGAAGAAAGCGCGAAATTCGTCGCCGGTGAAATCGCCCCGCTGAACCACGCAGCGGACAAGGAACCCAGCTACTGGACCAAGGACGGTGTGATCACCTCCAAAGGCTTCAAGGAAGCGTTCCGCCAGTTTGCCGACGCCGGCTGGCAAGGCCTGCAGCACCCAACCGACTTTGGCGGCCAGGGCCTGCCCAAGCTGGTCGGCACGCCATGCGTGGAAATGCTGCACGGCGCCAACCTGTCGTTCGCACTGTGCCCACTGCTGTCGGACGGCGCCATCGAAGCGCTGCTGACCGCTGGCAGCGACGAACAAAAAGCCGTCTACCTGGAACCGCTGGTGACCGGCAAATGGACCGGCACCATGAACCTGACCGAACCGCAAGCCGGTTCCGACCTGGCGGCCGTGCGTACCCGCGCCGAACCGCAGGGCGACGGCACCTACAAAATCTTCGGCACCAAGATCTTCATTACCTATGGCGATCACGACATGACCGAGAACATCGTCCACCTGGTGCTGGCGCGCACGCCCGATGCACCGGCGGGCGTGAAAGGCATCTCGCTGTTCATCGTGCCGAAGTTTATGGTCAATGCCGACGGCTCGCTGGGCGCGCGCAACGACGCGCACTGCGTCTCGATCGAGCACAAGCTCGGCATCAAGGCCAGCCCGACCGCCGTGCTGCAGTTCGGCGACAACGGCGGCGCCATCGGCACGCTGGTGGGCGAAGAAAACCGCGGCCTGGAATACATGTTCATCATGATGAATGCCGCCCGTTTCGGCGTCGGCATGCAGGGCATCGGCCTGTCCGAGCACGCCTACCAGCACGCGCTGGCGTACGCCAAAGACCGCGTGCAGTCGCGCGACCTGAACGGCTCGCCATCGGGCGTGGCCATCATCAACCATCCGGACGTGCGCCGCCTGCTGATGAATATGCGTGCGCAGACCGAAGCCGCGCGCGCACTGGCCTACGTCGGCGCATCGCTGTACGACAAAGCCCACCACAGCGCTGATGCCGAACAGCGCACGCAAAACCAGGCCGTGTATGAATACCTGGTGCCGATCATCAAAGGCTGGTCGACCGAACTGTCGCAAGACGTCACGCGCGACGGCGTACAGATCCACGGCGGCATGGGCTTCATCGAAGAAACCGGTGCCGCGCAGCACTACCGTGATGCCAAGATCCTGACCATCTACGAAGGCACGACCGCGATCCAGGCCAACGACCTGATCGGCCGCAAAACCGTGCGCGATGCGGGCAAGATCGCCAAAGGCCTGATCGCCGAAGTGCGCGCGACCGAAGCGGAGCTGGCCAAAGTGGACGGCGCCGATTTCGCCGCAATCCGCAAGCAGCTGGCGCAAGGCGCGGCCGACCTGGAAGCGGTGGTGGACTACGTGGTGGCCAACATCAAGTCCGACATCAAGGGCGTGTTCTCGGGCAGCGTGCCGTACCTGAAGCTGGCCGGCATCGTGCTGGGCGGCTGGCAGATGGCGCGCGCGGCGCTGATCTCGCAGCAGAAACTGAGCGCCGGCGACGGCGACGCCAGCTTCTACCAGGCCAAGATCGCCACGACCCGCTTCTTTGCCGACCACTTCCTGAGCCAATCATCCGGCATCCGCACCTCGATCGTTGAGGGCAGCGCCGGCGTGCTGGCACTGGACATCGACCAGTTCTAACCCAATCCGGGGTCAGGTCCGTCATTTCTACACGAGCTCATCAGCGCTGAAATTTGCTGCTGCTGAGGCCGTGTAGAATTGGCGGACCTGACCCCGGAGTGTTTTTATGCGTATCGCTATCGTTTCTGATATTCACGGCAATCTGCCTGCGTTGGAGGCGGTGGTGGGCGATATTGCGCGGCGCGATGTGGACATGGTGGTCAATCTTGGCGATAGCTTGTCCGGGCCGCTGCTGCCGCTGCAAACCGCGCGCTTCCTGATGGCGCAGGATTGGCTGCAGCTGGCCGGCAACCATGAACGGCAGATCCTCAATCCGCATCAGCGCGGTGAGTCGGATGTCTACGCCCATGCGCAATTGGGCGAGGCGGAGCTGGCCTGGCTCGCCACCTTGCCGCCACAGCGCCGCCTGGATCCCGCTGTGCTGCTGTGCCACGGCACGCCACGCAGCGATCATGAATATTTTCTGGAGACGGTGGAGCCGGCCGGCGCGCGTCTCGCCACCTCTGCGGAGGTGGTGGTCCGCATGGCGGGCACGCAGGCGGCGCTGGTCGCTTGCGGTCACACGCATGTGCCGCGCGCTGTGCGTTTATCTTCCGGCTGTCTGATCGTCAATCCTGGCAGCGTCGGCTTGCAGGCTTATGATGACGACCATCTGCACTACCACGTCATGCAGAACGGTTCACCGGACGCGCGCTATGCCATCGTTGAAAGCGGTCCGCAGGGCTGGTCTGCCGCGTTGCTTGCCGTGCCTTACGACTGGCAAGCGATGGCGGCGCTGGCCGCGCGCAACGGCCGCGCCGACTGGGCGCATGCCATCGCCACGGGCTACGCTTTAAAAAGCTGAATCCAAATCGCCACGGCGTACGTACAAGCTGGATATTCCTCGTGAGGCCAGCATGAAATCTATCTTTATTCGTACCGCATCTTTAGCCAACCGCAAGGCCTATGCTGTCCAGCGCATGAATGCGGCTGCCCAGCGCATGCTGCATGCTGACACCATCGCGGAGGAGATCAAGGCCGGCCATTGGGTATTGGCCTGGGCCGTGGCGGCGGGCGCGCGGCCATCATCGCGCGCTGCGCCGGGTAGTCTGGTGCCGTTTGCGGTGCTTAACCTGCACTGAGATCGACCAGGGCCTGGTACACGCGTACCGGTTCTTCGGCGATGCGGTTCAGTACGTACAGGAAGTGTTCTTCGCCGAAGACGGCATATTCGCGCGTGGGGAAGCCGCGTGCCTGCAGTTCGTCGAGCTGTGCGCCACCGAGGCCGATCAGGGATTCAAACTCGAACCAGCGCGGGTCGATGCGTTCTTGGAGGATCAAGGCGCTGAGGTCGGACTGGATGCTGCGGTCGTGCGTGGCGATCGAGCATTTGTGGCCGCTCAGCAGCAGCGTTTGCGCGTGGCGGCGGTAGGCGGCAGCCAGGTCGGGCGTGCCACGGCTGTAGGCGACGCCTTCCGGCTCGAGGAACGCGCCTTTCACCAGGCGGATGCGGCCAGGCAGCTTCATCAGCGCGGGCAGGTCCTGTTCGGTGCGGTGGCGCTTGGCCGGCACGGTGATGCCGACGTTGCGCAGGTCGTCTTCCTGGTGCAGGCGCGTGTAGATGCGGTAGATGTCGTCCGAACGGTCGATGCCTTCCATCGAGATCATCACTTCGCGGTTGATCTCGGCCGCAGCCTGGGCGATGCGGCGCGCGTTGCGGTAGCCCAGTTCACTGTCCACCAGCGAGCCTACGTGCGACAGGTCGAACGAGATCGAGCAGTTCAGGTTGCGCTGGCCGATGGCTTGCACCAGCTGCATGAAGACCTCCGTCTCGGCCATCGCAAACGCTTCGTCGCGCACGCTTTCGCCCATGTATTCGGCCGATGCGGCGTGGCCGCGTGCGATGATCTGCTCGACGCGTTGCAGCGCTTCTTCCACGGTCTGGCCAGCAACGTAGCGCTGCGATACCTTGTGCATATGGGGCCGCAGCAGCGGGTCGTTGCAGAATTTTTCCTTGGCCGTTTCATCTAGCGCGAGCGTGCGCAGGGCGGTGGCGGCTTGATCGACCAGTGGTTGCCATTCGGCGGGAAAAGCTGGTGTGGACACAGTGTCTCCTTGGTTATGCCGCTGTGCGTGCGCGGCGTGCTTCGTAGGTTTTCAGGTGGGCATACGCGGTCTTCAGCGTAGGCGAATTGTGCTGCGGGTCGCGCGCCAGCATGTCGCCGACGATGTGGTCCGCTTCGATGGCGCCGCCGCGTTCCAGGTCTTTCAGCATTGATGCGGTGATCGGCGAGCCTTGGGTGGTCAGCATGGTGCGTGTGCGCAGTGCCGGTTCCGCGCGGGGTGCGTAGCCGTGTGCTGCGGCGATGGCGTTGCATTCGGCTTGTAGCGTCAGTGCGATGTCCGCCTGGCCCGCGGCGACGATATCGCCGACGGACCCGCGCAGCAAGCAGGTGGCGCTGGCGAGGGAGGTGATGAAGACCCATTTCTCCCACATCTCTTGCCGCATCTGCGGGCTCACGCGTGCATCGAATCTGGCGCCGGACATTGCTTTTTCAATAGCAGTCACACGGTCGGATGATGTGGCATCGAGTTCGCCAAATACCAGGCCGTGCATGTCGTTGAGGTGTTGTACCCCGCCTTGCGCATCGAGTGTGGCGGAGATCAGGCACAGGCCGCCCAGCACGTGCGCCTTGCCGAAGCGCGCGGTCAGCTGGTCGAGATGCGCCATGCCGTTCAGGACCGGCAGGATGGCGGTCTGCGGTCCGACGGCGGCCGCGAAAGACTCCATGGTCGCGTCCAGGTCATAAGCCTTGCAGCCGACGATGATGACGTCGTAGTGCTGCGCGATGTCTGCCGACAGTACCAGGGGAGGCGAGGGCAGCGTCAGGTCGCCATGCGGGCTGTGGACGCGCAGGCCATGCTGCCGCAGTTGTTGTGCGCGCTTGGCGCGCACGAGGAAGGTGACGTCCTGACCTGCATCCAGCAGGCGCGCACCGAAGTAGCCACCCAGCGCGCCTGCGCCGACCACCAGAAATTTCATGACTGTGCTCCGCAAGTAGAAAACTGGCGGTCAGTCTAGCACCGGCCCGAAAGCCGTGCAGGCGAGGGCTTAATTGCGGACCAGCTGGCCGTTGTTGTTGCGTACGCGGTCGCCGCTCAGCATCTGTGGATCGTGGTCGAAGGTGAAGGCGGCCTGGCGGCCATCGTCGTACTGCACGTTGACGGTCCACACTTTACTGGACTTGGCTTGCTCTTCGATTTTCTTGCCGGCGTAGGCGCCGCCTGCCGCACCGGCGACGGTGGCCAGTTGGCGGCCATGGCCGCTGCCGACCTGGTTGCCCAGCAGGGCGCCAGCGACACCGCCGGCGATCAGGCCCAGCGCGCTGCTGTCGCCGGATTTTTCACCCAGCACCACCGAGCTGACCTTGCCGCAGTCCGGGCACGGGCCGGGTTTGGCAGGGCTGGCCTTGTACTGGGCTTTGGCCAGCGCCATCGATTTGTCGTATTCGGTTTTGGCGTCGCGCAGGCACTGCATGCGCAGGCCGGAGTCCTTTTCGTCGCCGCACAGTTTTTTGTCGTCGGTGTAGCGCGTGGCGATGCGCCTGGTTTCGGCGTTGAACTGTTCTTTGGGGCTTTGTGCCTGCGCCGCAGTGGCGGCGAGGGCGGTGGTCAGCGTGGCGATCAGAATGGAGCGGTTGCGCATCATGTTCTCCTTGTTTTAACCGTAGGCGCCACCAGTGTACAGCAAGTCAAACAGGCGGGAGATGGTGGCGATCAGGCCGCCAGAACCGATCATCATGCTGGCCACCAGCACCACGGCGACCGGCCAGTGCGTATCGGATTGCTGGCCGGAGGCGGCGTTATGGCGTGCGTCCCATTTTTCATCCGGCGTGACGCCGATGATGAGCGCTTCGAGAAAGCCCACCAGGCCAGAGATAATGATCGGCAGCAGTTTGTAGAAGCCATCCGCCTGCGGTGCTGCCAGCGAGACGATCAGCGCAGCCGGCAGACAGGCCAGATGCAGCCACAGCCAGAGGTCGCGCAGGCCGCCCAGATACAGCCTTTGCAGGCCCAGACCGCCAAACAGAAAGGCCAGCAGGGCGGCGATTGTCTTGTTTTTGTGACGCGTATGATGCACAACAGTCATGGTTGCTCAGCAAAATAGTCGGTAAAGCAGCAGTATCAGGCATAATACGGCCCCCGGCACGCCTTTTTTGCAGGCAGGGCTATTGCCCCAAGTGCCGGAACAGGGGATAATCTTTGATTACCCCAACATGCCCAATTATTTCATTAACGCTTGCTGCCACGCGGCAAAGCTTGCTATAATTTGCGGCTTTTTCCGTCCTAGCACAAATTTTTTGGAAATATTATGGTCGTTATTCGTTTAGCTCGTGGTGGTGCCAAGAAGCGCCCTTTCTTCAACATCGTTGCAACCGATTCGCGTAATCGTCGCGATGGCCGTTTCATCGAGCGCATTGGTTTCTACAACCCAATGGCTTCGGGTCAAGAAGTTGCTCTGCGCATCACCGAAGACCGTCTGGCTCACTGGCAAGCTGTTGGCGCACAACTGTCGCCTACCGTTGCTCGTCTGGTTGCTCAAAACAAAAAAGCAGCCTAAGCAAGTCTGGTTACCGGTTTGACCGATAAGAATGCATCCGGGGTGCAAATCCCCGACGATCTGGCACAGGTAGGCTTTGTCTTCGGTGCTTTTGGCGTCGCAGGCTGGGTAAGGATCCGTCCTTTCTCGGAAGATGCGGATGCACTCCTCAAGGTCAAAACCTGGTGGTTGGATAAGCCAGCGATGCGCGATGTGGACGTTCAGCAGGTCAAACTGCATGGCGGCGATGTCGTAGCGCGTCTGGTGGGAGTGTCTGACCGGAACGTCGCTGAAGCACTGAAAGGTGCAGCAGTGTTCATTCCGCAAAGCCGCTTCCCGGTCTTGTCCGACGATGAGTTTTACTGGACCGAGCTGATCGGTCTGGAAGTAGAGAATCTGCAAGGTGAGCACCTCGGTACGGTGACTGACATGATGAGCAATGGACCACAGTCCATCCTGCGCATCGCGCCAGCCGCAGCCCCGGATGCCAAGCCAGAAGAAGTTGCGGCGCAAGAGCGCCTGATCCCATTTGTGGACGCGTTCATCATCAAGGTGGACAAGACTGCGAAGAAGATCACCGTCGACTGGGGCCTTGATTACTAAGCGCAATACATTGAGGGCGGTTCGCCATGCAATTTGATGTCGTGACCCTGTTCCCTGAAATGTTTGCCGCAATAACGCAGTCGGGCGTGACCCGGCGCGCGTTTGAACAGAATAAATGTGGCCTGTCGCTGTGGAATCCGCGTGATTTCACCACCGACAATCACCGTACCGTGGATGACCGCCCTTATGGTGGCGGCCCCGGCATGGTGATGCTGGCCAAGCCGCTGGAGCTGACCATCAACGCAGCGAAGCAGCGCCAGACCGATGCCGGTCTGCCGGCGCCGCGCGTGGTGTTCATGTCACCCCAGGGCAAGCAGTTGACGCATGAACGCGTAATGCAGCTGAAGCAGGAGCCCGGTCTGGTGATCCTGTGCGGCCGTTACGAAGCCGTGGACCAGCGTCTGCTGGACCGTGTGGTCGATGAAGAAATCAGCCTTGGCGATTTCGTGCTGTCCGGCGGCGAGCTGCCGGCGATGGCCTTGATGGATGCGGTGATCCGCCTGATTCCCGGCGTATTGAACACCGATGCCTCGGCCATCGAAGACAGCTTCTTCAACGGCCTGCTGGATTCGCCGCACTACACGCGGCCTGAAACGTATGAAGGTGTGGGCGTGCCGCCAGTGCTAATGGGCGGCAACCACGCCGAGATTGAAAAATGGCGCCGCCAGCGCATGCTGGAAGCGACCGCGCGCAAGCGACCGGATTTGCTTATCAAAGCGCGTGAGGCAGGACTGCTCACCAAGCGCGACGAGCAATTTTTGGCAGGCCTTTAGGCCTGCTTTGTTAAACCCCATCCTCTACTGGGCAGAGTGTCCGCACTCACAGCGCGCCAGCAAGATGGCATATGGAGTCATTTAAGATGAACCTGATTCAACAACTCGAGCAAGAAGAAATCGCTCGCCTGGGCAAAAACATCCCTGAATTTGCACCTGGCGATACCGTGGTAGTCAACGTGAACGTAGTCGAAGGCACCCGCAAGCGCGCCCAGGCTTACGAAGGCGTTGTTATCTCCCGTCGTAACCGTGGCCTGAACTCGAACTTCATCGTTCGTAAGATCTCGTCCGGCGAAGGCGTAGAGCGTACCTTCCAGCTGTACTCCCCGCTGATCGCTTCGATCGAAGTGAAACGCCGCGGTGACGTACGTCGCGCTAAGCTGTACTACCTGCGTGATCGTTCCGGTAAATCGGCACGTATCAAGGAAAAACTGCCAAACCGTCGCCCAGCGGCGAAAGCAGCCGTTTAATACGGTTGTGTTTGGAGAGGGCGCCCCGCAGGGCGCCCGCAAAGGGCGCCTACTGGGCGCCTTTTTGTTTTCATCAAGGAGTCTGCATGGCCAAGCCACCGTTCGATCCTCAGCAGTTGCCGATAGACGCCATTGCCGGCGAGCCGGCTGTCGCGCTGGAGCGCCTGGCGCCCGCGTGGCTGCGCAGCCGGTTTGCCGCTCCGCCGGACTGGGTGCCGGAAGGCAGCGAGCGCGCCATCCCCGGCCGTGAAGAGCGTGCGCCCACGCCGGCCTCGGTGCTAATACCGCTGGTGCTGCGCGAGACTGGCCTGACCATCCTGCTGACCCAGCGCACCGCGCACCTGACGGACCATGCGGGCCAGATCAGCTTCCCCGGCGGCCGTGCCGAAGACTACGATCAGGATGCCATCGACACCGCGCTGCGGGAGTCGGAAGAGGAAATCGGCCTGGCTCGTCGTCACGTGGAAATTCTCGGTACCTTGCCGCACTATCTGACCGGCACCGGTTATTGCGTGACGCCAGTGGTGGGCCTGGTGCAGCCGCCGTTTGAGGTGGTGGCCGATCCCGATGAAGTGGCGGCCATCTTTGAAGTGCCGCTGTCCTTCCTCATGGATGGCGCGCACCACCAGCGCCTGTCGGTCGACTTGCCTGATGGCCGCCGCAGCTTTTATGCGATGCCGTACGAAGCTTATTACATCTGGGGCGCGACCGCGGGCATGCTGCGGAATCTGTTCCATTTCTTGCGTGCAGAGTGAGAACTACGCTATCGTAGCGGGCATTAAGGCTATGCCAACGCAAAGGACGTTTAATGACTTTTCTTTCCATTCTATGCGCGCTGCTGATCGAGCAGATGAAACCGCTGCGCGCAGACAATCCGATCTACGCCGAAATCAAGAGTCTGGCGTTGCGGATGGAGACCTGGTTTAACGCTGGACACTCGACCCATGGCCGCATGGGCTGGTTCCTGATGATGGCGATACTGATGGTGCCGACCGCCGCCATCTACTGGGTGCTGCGTCACTACGAATGGACCATGGCTGCATTTGCCTGGAACGTGCTGATCGTTTATCTGACGCTCGGCTTCCGCCACTACAGCCACTATTTCACCTCGATCCAGCTGGCCCTCAATGCGGGCGACGAGCCTGCTGCGCGCGCGCTGCTGGCGGAATGGACCCGGCAGGACACCGTGGGCATGGAAGTGTCCGAGATCGCCCGTATTGCGGTCGAGAAGTCGCTGATCACCACGCACCGCAATGTGTTTGGCGTGTTCTTCTGGTTCCTGATGCCGCTGGGGCCGGCCTGCGCCGTGATGTACCGCGTGGCCGAGCATCTGGCGCGCGCCTGGAACGAACCGGAACATATGCGCAACGAAGCCTTCGGCCAGTTTGCCGCGCGCGCGTTTTACTGGATCGACTGGATTCCGGTGCGCCTGACTGCCGTGGCGTTTGCCGTGGTGGGTAACTTCGAAGATGCGATCTATGCGTGGCGTAATTTCGCCCACCGCTGGTCGAACGAAGCGCTGGGCATCATCCTGACGGCCGGTGGCGGCGCCATGGGCGTGCGCCTCGGCACGCCGGCGGAAAACGCCGTCAAGGCGCAAATGGTGGACGCCACCACCGTGGACGTGGAGATCGAACCGGACGTCATGCCCGGCGAGGAACCGAACGTCCGTTCGCTGCAAAGCACGGTCGGCCTGGTGTGGCGCGCGCTGTTGTTGTGGATGCTGTTGTTGTTGCTGTTGTCGAGCGCTGTTTGGCTCGGAGCGGCGCCTTAACGGGTACAATAGCGGTATTGCTGTGGTGCAGGTTGTAGCATTTCCTGCACCAAAGTGGGATGGGCTGGAAAAAGGCGTTGAATATTCAATGACTTACGTATTCAGGTCTTCTATAAGATATAATACGTAAGATTCTTACAGAATGACCCGCCCGGCCAGTACCCAGCCGGAGTCCTCCACGCATTCTTGTTACCAACAAGTATCTACGCAGAAGCAGCCGCGCCTATGTCAGTTCAAAAACCGGCAGAACAGCAAGATTCGTTCTTCATCCTTGGCCAAACCAGCAATGGCAGGCAGTTCCGTCCGAGCGACTGGGCTGAGCGCCTGTGCGGTGTGATGGCCTGCTTCAAGCCGGAAGGGTCCGGCGGCGGACGCGATTCCCACCTGCAGTTTTCTCCTTACGTGACGCCGACCGTGGTCAACGGCGTCAAATCGGTGGTGGTCAACGGCAAGCTGCGCGCGCTCGAACCCATGGCTTACCACTTCGTGATTTCCTTCGCTAAAGACAACGATCTGCAAATGGTCGACGCCTGTCTGGTGCCCGAAAAAAATTAATAATTAGTATTAATTTTTACTTAAGCCGTCTATGCACGGCGGCTGGGTAAGGCGTATGCTGCGTGTTCCTATCTTTATGGTGAGAGAACATGAACAACAGCCGTCTGAAACACGCCGCCGCTGCCAGCCTCGTGCTGTGCGGAATGTCCTTCGTTGCTACCGGAACTGCCTGGGCCGCTGCTGCCGCGCCAGCCTTGCCTGCCGGCGTCGTCAAAGGGCCGTCGGTGGAGGGCATAACAGAATACCGCTTGCCCAACGGCCTGAAAGTACTGCTGTTCCCGGACGCTTCCAAGCCCACCGTCACCGTCAACGTCACCTACCTGGTCGGCTCGCGCCACGAGAACTATGGCGAGACCGGCATGGCGCACTTGCTGGAACACCTGATGTTCAAGGGCTCGCCGAAGAACAAGAGCATTCCGCAGGAGTTCTCCAACCGCGGCATGGAATTCAACGGCACCACCTCCAACGACCGCACCAACTACTACGAAGTGTTCCAGGCCAGCCAGGACAACCTGAAGTGGGCGCTGGACATGGAAGCGGACCGCATGACCAGGTCCTTCATCGCACGCAAGGACCTGGACTCGGAAATGACCGTGGTCCGCAACGAATACGAAAGCGGCGAGAACAGTCCGTTTGGCGTGCTGTTGAAGCGCATGCAGAGCGTGGCGTACGACTGGCATTCCTATGGCCGTTCGACCATCGGCAACCGCAGCGACATCGAGAACGTCAAGATCGAGAACCTGCAGGCCTTCTATCACACCTACTACCAGCCGGATAACGCTGTGCTGCTGGTGGCCGGCAAATTCGACCCGGCGCAAACGCTGGCGTGGATCAGCAAATCGTTTGGCGTGATCCCGAAACCGAAGCGCAGCCTGCCGCCATTCTGGACCGTCGAACCGACCCAGGATGGTGAGCGCAGCTTCGTTGTACGCCGCAAGGGCGATGTGCAGATCGTCGCGCTGGGCTACAAGATTCCAAGCGCGCTGCAGGCGGATAGCGATGCGCTGAGCTTCATGTCGCAAATCCTCGGCGACGAGCCGACCGGCCGTCTGCACAAGCAGCTGGTGGAAAGCGGCAAGGCCGCGCAGGTGTTCAGCTTTGGCATGACGGGCTATGCGCCCGGACTGCAAATCATCGGCGCGGTGGTCAAGGCCGGCCAGCCGCTGGAACCGGTGCGCGCCGCGCTGACCGAAGCGGTGGAAGGCTTCGCCAAGACGCCGCCGACCGAAGAGGAAATGGAACGTACCCGCCGCAACTTCGCCAACGGCATCGAGAAGTCGCTCAACGATCCGCAGCGCGTTGGTGTGACGCTGTCGGAAGAGGTGTCGCTGGGTGACTGGCGTCTGCTGTTCCAGGGCCGCGACAAGCTGCCGAGCATCACTTCGCAGCAGGTGGCCGAGGTGGCGGCGCGCTATCTGAAGCGCGATAACCGCGTGGTTGGTGAATTCATCCCTGAGGACAATCCGCAGCGTGTCGATATTCCGGCAGCGCCGAGCGTGGCCGAGGTGATGAGGGACTTCAAGGGCAAGGAAAGCGCGCTGACGTCGGAAGTGTTCGACCCAAGCCAGGACAACATCAACGCCCGCACGGAAATCAAGACCATCGGTGGCGTGAAGGTGGCGCTGCTGCCGAAGAAAAACCGTGGTGAGGCGGTATCGGTGAGCCTTGGTCTGCACTGGGGGAATGAGCAGAACCTCATGAACACCACGGTGGTGGCCAATGCCGCCAACGAGATGCTGATGCGCGGCACCAGCAAGTACACGCGCGAGCAGCTGGCGGACGAATTCTCCAAGCTGAAGATCACCGGCAGCCCGTATCAGTTCGATACCACGGGGCCGAACCTGGATGCGGCGGTGCGCCTGGTTGCGCACGTGCTCAAGGACGCCAGCTTCCCGGCGGCGGAATTCGAGCAGATGCGCCAGCAGTGGATCGTCGGCCTGGAATACTCGCGCAGCGAGCCGCAGGTGGTGGCGTCGGAAGCGATTGACCAGCACCTCAACCACTATCCGAAAGGCGATATCCGCAATGCGCTGACGGTGGATGAGCAACTGGCCGCCATCAAGGCCTTGAAGCTGGAAGACGTGGTGGCTTTCCACCGCGCGTTCTACGGCGCCAATCACGGCCAGCTGGCCATCGTCGGCGATTTCGACAAGGCCGCCATCGGCAAGACTATCGAAGAGAGTTTCGGCGGCTGGAACAGCAAGGCTGATTACGCGCCTATCCTGAACACCAACGACACCAAGGCGCCATTGCACGTGACGTTGAATACGCCCGACAAGGAAAACGGCTTCTACACCGCGCGCATGAATCTGGACCTGAACACCAGCGACGCTGACTATCCGTTGCTGGACCTGGCCAACTATATGTTCGGCGGCGGTGCGATGAAGTCGCGCATGATGGACCGCATCCGCCAGAAGGACGGCCTGTCCTACGGCGGTGGCAGTGGTGTGCACGCGGGTGACGAGGACCGTGCCGGCAGCTTCGGCATGGGCGCGATCGCCGCACCGCAGAACCTGAAGAAGCTGGAGGTGGCGATCCGCGAAGAGCTGGAGCGCGCGCTGAAAGACGGTTTCACGGAAGCGGAACTGGCGGGCGCCAAATCGGGCCTGATGCAGCAGCGCTTGCAGAACCGCGCCAAGGACAACGTGGTCGCCTCGGGCTGGACCCACAATCTGTACCTGGGCCGCACCTACAGCTGGAGCAAGGAATATGAGGCCAAGCTGCAGGCCGCGACGCTGGCGCAGGTGAATGCCGCCTTCCGCAAGCATATCGATCCATCCAAACTGTCGGTCGCCGTGGCTGGCGACGAAGCCAAGGCCGCACCTAAAAAGCCGTAATCCTCCCTGCGCGGGCGTTCTCGCCCGCGCATCTCCTGCACGTTTTCGAATTATGTACTATCATTAGTTACATGAGGCGAGACAGCAAACTTTCCTCCATCCTGCACGTGCTGCTGCATATGGCGCACGGCGACAGGCCTTTTACTTCCGAAGAGCTGGCGGGCTTCCTCGGCACCAATCCGGTGCTGGTGCGGCGTGTGCTGGCTGGCTTGCGCGAGCGTGGCTACGTGGGTTCCGACAAGGGCCACGGCGGCGGCTGGAGCATTACCTGCGATCTGCGCAAGGTGACGCTGCAGGATGTCTACGAAGCCGTTGGTTCGCCCACGGTGTTCGCGATGGGGAACCGCGTCGAACAGCCGAAGTGCCTGGTCGAACGCGCCGTCAACGATGCCCTGGGCAGCGCTTTCGATGAAGCAGAAGCCTTGCTGATCTCCCGTTTTAAGAACGTGACGCTGGCCGACCTGTCGGCCCGCTTCAACCAACACCATCATGTAAGCAAGGGAGCGCACTATGACCATCCAACATCCGGCGACTGAGTTTGAAGTGATTGTTATTGGCGGCAGCTATGCAGGTCTGTCCGCCGCGACGCAGCTGGCGCGGGCGCGCCGCCGCATACTGGTGGTGGATGCGGGCCAGCGCCGCAACCGCTATGCCCAGCATTCACATGGCTTCCTTGGACAGGATGGCCGCGAGGCTGCGGCGATTGCCGCCGACGGCCGCGCGCAGCTCATGAAGTATCCAACCGTGCGCTGGATCGAAGGATCGGCCACGCAGGCGGTCAAACATGGTGATGTCTTCCGTGTGACGCTGGCCGATGGCAGTATCTTCCAGGCGCAACGCCTGGTGCTGGCGACCGGCATGGTGGATGAACTGCCATCGATACCGGGCCTGGCCGAGCGTTGGGGCAGCAGCGTGTTTCATTGTCCCTACTGCCATGGCTATGAGCTGGAGCAGGGCCATATCGGCGTGATCGCCACCAGCGCGCATTCGATCCACCACGCGATGATGCTGCCTGACTGGGGCAAGGTCACGTTCTTCCTCAATGGCGCGTTCGAACCGGATGCCGAGCAGCTGGAAAAACTGGCGCAGCGTGGCGTGACAGTGGAGCGCACGCTGGTACGTTCCGTGAGCGGCCAGGCGACGGTGGCGCTGCAGGATGGCCGTGCGCTGGAAATGGCGGGCCTGTTTGTCATCAGCCGCCTGCATAGCGCGAGTCCGATCGCCGAACAACTGGGCTGCGAGATGGAAGAAGGGCCGATGGGCAGCTACGTGCGTACCGACATGATCAAGGCCAGCAGCGTGGCTGGCGTGTACGTGGCTGGCGATGCGGCGCGCATGGCGGGCAGTGTGGCGCTGGCGGTTGCCGATGGCGCGATGGCTGGCGTGGCTGCGCATCAGTCACTGGTCTTTGGTGCGGTGGCAGCGAAAGCTGCCTGATATTTCAAGCCAATCAAGCCAGTCCGGCGCCCGACAGAGTAGCTGGCATGGCGGCGCGCATGCTGTCGATGAAGCAGCGCAGCCGCGCCGGATAATGCGGCGCATGCGGATAGACCAGGTACAGCGGCAGCGGCGCCGCCTGCCACTGCGGCGCCAGATGCAGTAGCCTGCCTTGCGCGATGTCGTCGCGCACCGCCCACGCTGAAATCACGCACATGCCGGTACCCATCAAGGCAGCGTTACGGGCGGCGAATAAACCATCGGTGCTCAGGCGCGGCTGGATCACCAGCCGGTGGCTTGCACTGCCATCCTCGTGATGCAGCGTGATCTCATTGCGGTAGAAGGTCCGCAGTGCTACCCAGGGCAGGGCGGCCAGCTGCTCGGGGTGCGTGGGCAGCGCTTGCCCCGCCAGCAGCGATGGCGCTGCCACTGCGATGCGCGGTATGTCGGCCAGCTTGATGGCGACGACGGACGGATCGCTGACTTCCCCAACGCGTATCGCGCAGTCGATATTTTCGGCGATGAAGTCTGGCGTACGGTCATGCAGCAGCCATTCCACCGACACGCGCGGATAGCGCGCCAGGAACGCGGTCAGCGGCCCTACCAGCTGCTGCTGGCCGAAGGCATGTGGCGCGACCACGCGCAGCGTGCCAGCCGGCTCTTCGCGTGCACCTTGTACTTCGGCGGCCAGCGCGCTCCAGTGCGACAGCAGCTCGCGCGCATGCGCCAGGCAGCGTTCACCGTCCTCGGTCAGCTGCATGGCGTGCGTGGAGCGCTGCAGCAGCCGCAAACCCAGCATGCGCTCCAGCGCCTGTAGTCTGCGGCTGATGGTGGGCTGGGTGGTGCCCAGTTGCGCCGCCGCTGCGGACAGGCTGCCCGCTTCAACGATACGGACGAAGGTCTGCATGAGTTCTATGCGGTCGGCCGCGTTGGAGGATGTGCTCATACGCCGAGCGTATAACATTTGTACGTGACGGTCCACTACCGTTGCCCGCGCCTGCGCACCATACTGGATAGCTCACACAGTATCGGAGGTAGGCAATGCGAGTCAGCTTTATTGGTATCGGCAGTATGGGCGCGGCCATGGTGCCGCATCTGGTGCGCGCAGGGCACAGCGTCAGCGTATGGAACCGCAATCGCGCCGCAGCGGAAGCCATCGATGGCGTGACGGTGCTGGATACGCCTGCCCAGGCTTTTCAGTCTGACGCGGTGATGACCATGCTGGCCAACGATGACGCCGTGCGCAGCGTGATTCTGGACAGCGGTGCGCTGGCCGGGGCCAGCCAGTCCTGCGTGCACGTCATGATGGCGACCATTTCGTTGGCGCTGGTGGACGAGCTGGCGCAGCGGCACAAGGAAGCCGGCGTGGCCTATGTATCGGCGCCGGTGTTTGGCGTGCCGGCGGCTGCAGCAGGTGCGCAGCTGAACGTGCTGGCCGCTGGCGATCCGCAGGCGATCGCGCGTATTCAGCCTTTGCTGGATGTGGTGGGGCGCAAGACCTGGCGTCTAGGCGATGATCCCAGGCGCGCCAATGTGGTCAAGATCTCCGGCAATATGATGATCGCCCAGGCTTTTACGGCGATGGGCGAAGCAGCGCATCTGAGCGAGAGCTATGGCGTCTCGGCAGCGGATCTGCTCGAGGTGCTGACCAATACCATTTTCTCCAGCCCGAGCTACCAGCGTTATGGCGGCTTCATTGCGGCGAATACCTTTGAACCGGGCTTCAAGCTGCCGCTGGGACTCAAGGACGTGAACCTGGCCTTATCGGCGGCCGAGGCCAAGGGCGCACTGCTGCCGGTGGCAAAGCAGGTGCGCGAGAATATGCAGGAAGCCCTGCGTGCAGGACTGGAGGATAGCGACTGGTCGGTCGCGGCAACCATACGCCGCAAGCTATAAAAAAAACCGCCAGGGTCGGGAGAGGCCGCTGGCGGAAACAGACTACACAATGAAGAGGTTACATGCTGCTGGCTTTTGCCTGCTCGGCCATCTCATTCAGCACGGTGCGGTGGTCGCGGAAGTTGAGGGCGCAGCGGCGCATGAAATCATCCAGCGGCGCCACCAGGTCGGGGCCGGTGGCGGGACCAATGTCCGGGAATGATCCCATGCCCGCCAGCAGTGAATACCACGAGCCGACCGGATAGAAATGCTCGATGTTCTGGCGGCGGATTTCTGCGGCCAGGTCGCGGCCTTCTATCCAGGTCTGGAAGATGTGTTTGAGCGAATCGGACACGCTGTCCAGATTCTCCGCGTTGGCGCGCCAGTAGGGCGTGTCGGTACGGCTGTTGGTCTTGTAGTGGGCCACGATGTAGTCGCGGTGGCTGTCGAAGTAATCGTGAATCTGCTGGTTGTAGACGTCCCGCGCCTGGTCGCTCAAGTCGCCTTTTTCCAGGAACAGCAGGAAGATCGCCGCCGTCATCTGCGTCAGGTACAGCGCAGTTGCTTCCAGCGGTTCCAGGAAGCCTTGCGACAGGCCCACTGCCAGCACGTTGCGGTTCCAGTGTTTGGTCACGCGGCCCAGCTTCATTTTCAGGTGGCGCGCCTGGGTGTCTGATTCCAGCAGTCCCAGTTTGCTGCGCAGCTCATGTTCCGCTTCATCGGCTGAGACGAAGGAGGAGCTGTACACATAGCCGTTGCCATAGCGGTTGGTCAGCGGGATCTTCCACGCCCAGCCATGCCGCATGGCGGACGATACGGTTTTGGTCGGGATCTTGTCGCCGATCTCGCTCGGCATGGCGATGGCCGAATCGTTGAACAGGTTGTCGGCGTAGCTCACGAACGGCGTCTCCAGCGCTTTGCCGATCAGCAGCGCGGAAAAGCCGGAGCAATCGACAAAGAAGTCTGCCGCCAGCTGTTCGCCTTCCTGGGTGGCGACAGCAGCGATATCGCCGCGTTCATTCATCACCGCATGCGTCACGTGGCAGCTCTTGTACTGCACACCCAGTGCGACGGCGCGTTTGTGCAGGAACTGGCCCAGCAAGGTCGCATCGAAGTGGTAGCCGTAGTTGGTGAAGAAGGGGAAGTTCTCCGACGATTTCGGCGCGAGGCAATCCTCGCTCAGGCGCGCCGACAGGAAGTAGCGGTTGGGGCGCGCATCGATATGCACGCCGCGCTGGCGCGCATGGACGTTTTCCATGAAGTTCGGCAGGGTCAGATTATCGACCATGGTAGCGAACTGGTGGAAGTAGTTATCGTAGCCCGGCTTGGTGGACCAGCCGTCAAAGCCGATACCGGATTTATAGGTGGCGTTACAGGCGGGCATCCACTCCGATTCCTGGATGCCCAGGCTGTCGAAATAGCGCTTGAGCGCCGGTGTTGACCCTTCGCCTACGCCAATCACGCCCACGGTGGGCGATTCCAGCACCGTGATTTCGACGCCTTGCTTGATCAGCGCATCGCCGTACATCAGTGCCGTCATCCAGCCGGCGGTACCGCCACCGACGATGATGATTTTGCGGGGAGTCGAGGTCACATTCATGATGATGTAGTTATAGTTTGCTGTGACAGAAAAAGACGGAGCCCGAAGGCTCCGTCGTTACTACGTTTTAGAACTTGGCGTGCAGGGTGAAGTACACCTGACGGCCGTTCTTGTACAGCGAGCCTGGCAGATCCATCGCGCCTGGGGTGTGGATGATCGAACGCACCAGCGGGTTGTTCAGATCCTTGCCGTCCAGGGTCACGCTGTAGTTCTCGTTGATCTGGTAGGCCAGCGATGCCGACAGCGTACCAATCGGTGCCTGGAAGGCAGCGCTGTTACGGCTGGTGCCGTTCAGGAAGCCCGAGCGCCAGCTGTAGGTGATACGGGCGCTGAGCTTGTCCTGCTCGTAGAAGACGCCGAGGTTGTAGGCGTTCTTCGAGGTACCGATCAGGGTGCAGTCCTGGTAGGCCAGGGCGCCGCAAGGCGAGCCTGGCGCATGGCCGGTTTCCTTGCCCAGGGTGTAGGTGTAGTTGGCGTTCACACCGAAGCCCTTGGCCAGGTCCTGCACGTACGCAAACTCCAGGCCTTTCACTTCAGCCGTGGTGTTCACCGGCGTCGATACCTGGTACACCGTGTTCTGCTTTTGCAGCTGGTTGTAGAAGGTCGCGGTGCCGGAACCGTAGGTGACGTAGCCGTCCAGTGCCGAGTAGAAGGCATCAGCCGACAGCATCGACTTCGGTGCGAAGTACCACTCCACGCCCAGATCGTAGTTGTTGGCGCGGATCGGACGCAGGTTAGGGTTACCGACGTTACCGGTGCCCTGTACGTCGCGCAGGTCGACGCCGGCCATCATGCCCAGTTCAGGACGGGCCATGGTGCGGCTGGTGCCGAAGCGTGCCACCACATCCTTGGTCACATCCAGACGGAAGTTCGCGCTAGGCAGGAAGTCCATATAGCTGTTGGAGTAACGCTTAGGTTCGAAGCTGCCCGATGGGCCGATTTCGTAGCGGTTGACTTCTTCCGTGGTGTGGACCACGCGCAGACCGAAGTTACCCGACAGGCTTTCGGCGTTGAAGTTTGCCATCACGAAGGCCGACTGGGTCGGTTCCTTGATGTTGAACTCACTCTGGCGCAGGTCACCCGAGTAGCTGCCGTATTTATTCAGCCAGCCGTTGACCGCATCTTGCGAGAAGGTCCAGTAGCCAGCGCCGTTGGCGCCCAGGTCATTGAAGTCGCTCGGGAACGCGGTCAGGCCCGACATTGGCAGGTTGGCCACCGAATCCAGACCTGGCAGCGCGTTAATGCCGATCGAGGTCAGGTCACGTTTGTGTTCTGCGACGCGGCCGCCGAATTGCACGGTGCTCACAGCGCCCCAGTCGGTACGCAGGGTGCCATTCAGTTCGCCATAGGTTTCCTTGTCGTTCGCAGTCACGTGCGAGCCGTAGGTGTATGGCGTTGCCTGCATGCCGCCGATCGAGAACTTGTTGGCGCCTGGGGTGTTGTAGATCACAGGCGAGTTGGCGTCGGTGATGGTGTAGCTGCCGCCGGTGTATGGCATCCACACACCCAGCGCACCGCTGACGGTGTTGCCAACGCCTTTGGTGGTGCCGAGACGGCCCTTCAGGGTCAGCTTGTCGTTGACGCGGTACTTGGCATCGACGTCAAAGAACTGCGATTTGCTCTCTGCGACTGGACGGCTGAACTCTTCCTGAACAGCGCTGGACATGGTGGCGCAGGCGGCGCAATTGGCTGGCACGGTGCCGGTCAGTTGCGTGATGACGCCGTTGCTCAGGGTGCCGCTGACGGCGCCTGCAGGGAAGTTGGTGGTGGCCCACGATGGCGCCAGGAAGCGGCCCAGCGACTGCATGAAGTTGTGGTTGATGTTCGGCGCATCCAGGTGCGAATAGAAGGCCGTCAGATCGACTGTCAGGTCGCTGTTCGGTTTCATTTGCACGTCAATCAGGCCGCCGTTACGGGTGCGCTTCTGTTCGAACCATGCGGTGCCGCCCAGGTAGTTGGCCATGGCGCCTGCTACTGGCGTGGTCTTGATGGCGGTGCCGGCGCCAGGAATGGCCTTGTCGATCGGGCTGCCCGGATCAACGTGGTCGTACCATACCTGGTTTTCCTGGCCGACGCGGCTCAGGGTGCGCTTTTCGTGGAAGGCCTGTACCAGCACGCCCAGGGTGCCCTGGTCATTCTTCCATGCGATCAGACCATTCAGTTGTGGATCGGTCTTGCCGGAGTTGGACGAGTTGACGCCGCCAACGCTGACTTGGGCGTTGAAGGTTTTCTTGAAGTCCAGTGGCTTGCGGGTCTCGATATCGACCACGCCTTCGGCGCCGCCTTCCAGCAGGTCAGCTTGCGAACCTTTGTGCACGGTGACGCGGCCGATCAGCTCCGATGGGAACAGCGAGAAGCTGACGCTGCGGCCACCGCCGACGATGTTGTCAGCGAACCAGTCGCCGCTCGATACCGAGTGGCCGTTCAGGGTGGTCAGGGTCAGGCCGAACGGAGTGCCGCGCAGTGCCACGCGGTCGTTCTCGCCGAACGAGCCTTCGCCGCCGCCAGCTGCTGCCACGCTCACGCCTGGCAGGCGTTGCAGCGAGTCAGCCACGTTCTTGTCCGGCATCTTGCCGACGTCTTCTGCGGTGATGACTTCCACCAGGCTGTCGGAATTACGCTTCTGGTTCAGCGACTGCTGCAGCGATGCGCGGATACCGGTCACGATAACCTGTGCTGGTTCCTCGGCCTGCTGCTTTTGCACCTGCTGTTCCTGTGCGTGCGCCGACATGGCCGCGCCCATGATCATCAGACCAACCGCAGCAGCGATAGGCGTCAGTTTGGACTGTTTAGTGTTATTCGAATGGTGATGCATTGTTCCCTCCCGTTGATGAGGCTCCGCCGAGCCCACTGATTGTTGATGTGTGTCTTCTTTTAAATCACGTTCAAAACCAATCCAACGCCAATATACTCGCGTTTCAATACCAGATCACTACCACTTTAAAATTCTTTTTTGTTATGTTGTATGCGGCATACAAAGTGGCTTTCAAGCAACTCGATAAGACCGGATAGATGGTGGTATGGCACCGGGGTGTGCGTGCTTGCAACACACATAAAGCCTTTACCTAAAGGCGTTATGCAAAATGATAGGATTTATTTGCAGCTTGCGCCGGCGGCGCTGGATTTGCCGTGGTCTTTTTTTGGTATTATCGTTGCACCAACAAAGAGGAGCAGTCGACATCGTTATGAGCGCGATCCAATGACCCCACTGGTACACATCCGGCAGCACCTCAATGAGACCAGTAACCTGCCTCTCTATCAGCGCCTGCAGCGCGCCTTGCGTTCCGCAATCGAGCAGCATCTGCTCAAGCCGGAAGACGCTTTACCGGCCGAACGCCAGCTGGCCGCTGACCTTGAAATCTCCCGCATCACGGTGCGCAAGGCCATCGATGGACTGGTCAGCGAGGGCGTGCTGATACGCCGTCCCGGCTCCGGTAATTTCATTAACACGCGCATTGAAAAAAACTTCGCCAAGCTGACTTCCTTTTCGGAGGACATGCGGGCACGTGGGCGGACGCCGCGCAGCGTGTGGCTCAAACGCTCCGAGGGCACGGTCACGCCGGACGAAGCGATGCGCCTGCGGCTGAGTCCCGGCTCCAAGGTGTACCGCTTCAACCGCATGCGCTATGCGGACGATGTGCCGATGTGCCTTGAATATGCCACCATTGTGGCCTCCTGCCTGCCGTCGCTGGATGCGGTGGATGTCTCCATGTACGACGCGCTGGAGAAGTCGGGCAACCGCCCGGTGCGCGCCTTGCAGCGCTTGTCGGCGCTGCTGCTGAACGCGGAGCAGGCCATGCTGCTGCAGGCGAAAGAGGGCGACGCGGGGTTGGCCGTTGAGCGGCTGGGCTTTTTGCGCGACGGGCGTGCGGTGGAATTTTGCCGCTCCTACTTCCGTGGCGATATGTATGACTTTGTGGCGGAATTGAATGCGACGTAAATTGATCTTCGCGGCCTTGATGGCCGCACTGCCGGCGATGGCGGCGGAAGTGGTGGGCTACTATCCGGGCTGGAAGCACGAGAGCTTCCCTGTCACCGCAGCCAATGTCGATGCCGGCAAGCTGACCATGGCGCTGTATGCGTTTGTGGACCTGTGCTGGGACGGCAAGCATGGCAATCCTGAGCCTTCGGTGAACTACGTGGCTGCGTGCCAGGAGCCGCTGAATGGCGCGCTGGCCTGGCGTGACGAGGCGGCCGATGGCGCCAATCTGCGCAAGCTGGTGGCGCTCAAGAAGGGCCATCCCAAATTCAAGGTGGTGATTTCCGTTGGCGGGTGGGACTGGTCCAACCGTTTCTCGAATGTCGCTGCGTCGGCGGAGGCGCGCGCCAATTTTATCGCGTCGTCGGTGAAGACCATGCGCCGTTATGGGCTGGATGGTATTGACCTTGACTGGGAATATCCGGGCGAAGCTGGCGTGCCTTGCGTGGCGGGCGAGATCTGTGCGCGTCCTGAGGACCGGCAGAATTTCATTGTGCTGGTGCGCGAGTTGCGCGCGGCGTTTGATGCGGCTGGCAAGCAGGATCGCAAGCATTACAGCATCACCATCGCTGCGGGCGCGAACGGTAATTACGTTGGCGATGGTGTGTGGGTTAAGGAGCTGGCGGCGCATCTGGACTGGATCAACCTTATGGCCTATGACTATCACATGCCATGGGAGAAAAGCACCGGTCATCATTCGGCGCTGTTTGCCGATGCGAAGGACCCGGTGACAGCCAACCAGTTCTATGCTTCCGGTTCGGTACAGCGCTACCTGCGCGCTGGTGTGGCGGCGGATAAGCTGGTGCTGGGCGTGCCGTTCTATGGTTATGGATGGAAGGGCTGTGCGGCAGGGCCGGAGGGAGATGGGCAGTATCAGCTATGCCAGGGCGGCGTCACGGACGGCATCAATGGCGGCAACTCATATGGCTACCATCAGCTGCTGAAGAAGGGGAGGGATTACCAGCGCTACTGGAATGCGTCCGCCAAAGCGCCGTATATGTATAGCGCGGCGGAGCAGGTGTGGATTACGTATGAAGATCCGGTGTCGCTCAAAGAGAAGACCCGCTACATCAGGCAGCAAGGCCTGCGTGGCGCGATGTTCTGGGAGCTGAGCGCGGATGGCGAGGACCATCCGCTATTGCGTGCGCTGTCAGATGGCATGCGCCGCTGAACCCCGCAGGGCCATGCGGGGTCTGACCCCGTACGGGGTCAGACCCCAGCAGCGGCGCACCGGTTGGGGGTGGACGCATACAAAAAGCCGGCTTTCACGCCGGCTTTTCGATTACTTGGCTTCTGCTGCGGCGATCTTCGGACCGGTCGCATACATGATCCAGTAGCGCGCCAGGTCGCCACGGCCATCGTTGCCGGTAACGGTCTTCAGCACGGTAACCGCTTCATCCTTCTTGCCAGCCATGACCAGCGCATAGCCCAGGCGCAGCTTGGCGTCGTCAGGATTCTTGGCTACGCCTTTGGCGATACCTTGTTTCATCAGATCGACACCTTTGTCGAACTGGCCCAGGGTCACATAGTTGTAGCCCAGGTTGACCAGGCCAACGCCGTCTTTCGACTTCTGCGCTGCAGGGATGCCGCTGTCGATGTTTTTCGCATCGTCAGCTGCGCCCTTGTTGGCGCTGTCGCGGATTTTTTGCAGGGCGGCTTTGTCCTTGCCGGCCGGGATGCCGTTAGGGTAGCCCTTGTCCATGGCGATCTTCGCTTCGGTGAAGAAGCCGCCCAGTACCGACAACTCGGCCTGTTCTGCGTAGTCTTCAGGTTCCATCTTCGACGGCACCACGACTGCCTTGATACGGGCGATGTCCAGGTCGAAGCGGTTGGAATAGCCTTTCTTGCCGCGGGTGCGGTTCAGCAGGTCGTTCCAGTAGTCTTCGGTCGGGTAGTAGCGCGCCAGTTCTTCAACGGCTTGCAGATACAGTTCGGTGTCCTTGGTCTTGATACCGACGTTACCCAGCAGGTTCAGTTCATCTTTCGGCGGCACGGTGCCGGTAGCTTTGGCGGCTTCGATATCCTTCAGCACTTCAGTCTTGGTCGAAGCGAAGTCGTTCTTCAGGAAGTAGGAGCGGATGATGAACTGGCGTTCCTTCACTTTGTCGCCCGACTCGGTGCCATAGCGTTCGAACCACTGGATCGCTTTGTCGTAGTCTTTGATGTTGCTGTAGTAGATGGTGCCGATGGCGTCGATGAAGCGCAGCTTTTCTTCCGGTTTCATGCGGCCGGATTCGATCATCGCTTCCAGACCCTTGATGGTCAGCTCGTAGTTGTTCGATGCCTGGCCCAGTTGAACGCTCATCTGGCTCAGGATGAAGCTTTCGTATGGCGTCAGGTTAGGCAGTGCTGCTGCCTGATCCAGGCGGCTCTTGAATTCGGTGTAGTTCTTGGCGTCCAGCAGCGGCTTGGTCTGTGCCGGGTCGATCAGTTTGTACATTTCCGGGCGCACGGTATCTTTAGGCGCTTCCGGTGCTTTCTTTTCTTCCGCTGCCTGGACCGGGGCCATGCCCAGGATAGCAGGTGCGGCGTTCAGGCCAATGGCGGCCAGGAGCAGGCTGATACGAGCAAGACGAATATGGGACATGGTTATCCTTCAATCAAACATATAGGGATGTAAACCCGCGTATTGTTACACAAAACCGCGCAAAACTCCGAATTCAGCTGTGCTGCGGTGCACGAGACAGGGCGCGGCCTTCGGCGTTAAAAAGCAGGCAACGCGATGGCGGCAGATACACGCGGGCATGGCTGCCAGCGTGTAGCGGCGCCGCTTCTGCCGCCTGCTTTACCGCGATCATTTCAGGCAGGCCGGCCAGCGTGGTGTACACGATGGACAGGTCGCCCAGGTACTCAACGTGGCCGACGCCCACCTGGATGACATTGTCCTCTTGCTGCGCTGCGGCGATGGACAGGTGTTCGGCACGGATGCCCAGCGTGATTTTGTCGCCGGCGCGCGGACCTGGGGCCGCATCCACATGGACCACGGCGCCGCCAGGCAGCTGCACGGCCACGCGGTGGTCGCCGCTGGCGATGATCTCGCCGGGGATGAAATTCATTTTGGGCGTGCCGAGGAAGCCGGCGACAAACAGGTTGGCCGGCGCGTTGTACAGCTCATGCGGCGTGCCTACCTGTTCGATATGGCCGCCGTTGAAGACGACGATGCGCTGGCCCAGCGTCATGGCTTCCACCTGATCGTGCGTCACATAGATCATGGTGGTTTTCAGTTCGCTGTGCAGGCGGCTGAGTTCCACGCGCATCTGCACGCGCAGGCTGGCGTCCAGGTTGGACAGCGGTTCGTCGAACAAAAACACTTCCGGCTTGCGCACGATGGCGCGGCCGATGGCGACGCGCTGGCGCTGGCCGCCCGACAGCTCTTTGGGCTTGCGCTTGAGCAGCGGGGCGATTTGCAGAATGCCCGCTGCGCGTTCGACAGCCGTCTGCACTTCGGCCGGTTTGTGGCCAGCCAGCTTGAGCGCGAAGGCCATGTTCTCGTACACCGTCATGTGCGGGTACAGCGCGTAGGACTGGAACACCATGGCCAGCTTGCGCTGGGCCGGGGCGATGTCGTTGGCCAGTGTGCCGCCGATATGCAGCGTGCCGTCACTGATGGATTCCAGTCCGGCGATCATGCGCAGCAGCGTGGACTTGCCGCAGCCGGAGGGGCCGACAAAGACCATGAATTCGCCGTCGGCGATATCCAGGTCTATGCCATGAATGACCGGCGTTTTATCGTAATGCTTGACGATGTTGCTGAGGCTAACGCTGGCCATGCGCTTATACCACCTGTTCTGCTGGCGCGGCGGCCTTTGGCGTTTCTTCTGCCGGTTGCGGACGCGCAGTCATCGGAATCAGCTGCGACAGGATGGCAACCGGAATCGCCGACAGCATGACCCAGATGAAGAAGTGCTGGTAGCCCAGCGCGATCTGGATGTCGCCGCTAAATAATTTGAACAGCACAAAGCCCAGCTGCATGATGCCGGTGGCGAAGGCGTAGTGTGCGGTCTGGTATTTGCCCGGCGCGACCACCTGCATCATGTACAGGATCAGGCCAACGAAGCCAAAGCCGTAGCCGAACATCTCGACACTCAGGCCGGCACCAATGATGGTCAGGTCGGTCGGCTGGAAATAGGACAGCAGGTAGAACACCACGTTGGGCAGGTTGACGGCGAGGATCAGCCACAGGATGGCGCGCTTGAGGCTCAGCCACGAAGTGAAGTAGCCGCCAGCGATGGAGCCCACCACGAATGCCACCGTGCCAACCGTGCCGTACACTGCTCCGACTTCAGAAGTGGTCAGGCCCAGGCCACCGAGTTCGCGCGCTTCGCGCAGGAACAGCGGACCAATCGATTGCACCTGCGCTTCGCCAGCACGGAACAGGATGATGAAAATGATCGAGACCCAGATGCCTGGCTTCTTGAAGAATTCGATAATCACTTCCCACAGCGTGCGCGCGATGGCGCTGGCATTGGTATCTGTGCTGACAGTGTTCTTGGCCAGCGGCAGCGACCAGGTGTTGTACACGCCCAGCGCGATCATCAGCGCGCCCAGGATGCAGAAGCTGATACTCCATGCCGGTACCACGCCCATGGTCTTCTCCAGGTGGCCGGCCAGCAGCAGCAGGGCGCCCGTGGTGAAGAACTTGGCGGCGTTGAAGAAGGTACCGGTCCAGCCGGCGTACTTGGCCTGGCCTTTTTCATCGAGGCTGGTGATGTACAGGCCATCGCACGCGATGTCGTGGGTGGCGGACGAGATGGCGACCAGGCCAAGCATGGCCATGCTGGCGGCAAACCAGAACGGCGTTTGCAGTGCCAGCGCGACGCCACCGAGGCAGAGGCCGCCCAAGATTTGGAAGAACAGCACCACCAGCTTTTTGCTGCTGGCCAGTTCCAGGAAGGGACTCCACAGTGGCTTGAACACCCAGGCGAAACCGATCAAGGCGGTCCAGTGATTCAGCTCGTCGTTGGGCACACCCATGCTCTTCAACATCTGGTTGGCCACAATGGCCACGGCGAAGAAGGGCAGGCCTTGCGCCAGGTACAGGCTGGGTACCCAGAGCTTCGGGTTGCGTATTTGTTCTTTCATGTGGAGTCTCCCGTGTGTTTTTTATGCGAAGCCAGGTACCGGTGCGTTGCCGGTGGCTTGTAGTTCGCCGGACAGCCAGGCGTTGATGGCGTCCAGTGCCGGTTGGGCGAAGCCGTAGGTCATGAGCGCTGGCGCCTGGATGTCCAGCGCCTGATACGGATTCCACAGCGCCAGGTGCAGGTCCGGGCGCCAGGTGCCGCGTGCATGTTCGCCGTAGCGCAGGCGCGAGGTCGATGCCAGCATGGTGAAGCGGCCATCTTGCGACAACGCGCTCCAGTCGAAGGTGTCGGCATCGGCAAAGGTCACCAGTTCCACGTCATACAGCTTGCGCAGCGATTCGGCCACTACGGCGGCTGGCACGCCAGCTTCCGATACGCCATCGCTGACTACATCCTGGCGCGCGATCAGGCGCACCTTGGCGCCAGCGGCCGGGCGCTGTGGCGCGCCGTATGCGGTCAGGCTGCGGCGCCAGCCTTCGGCCATGACGGCACGGTCGGCGGCATCTTCCTTGTACGAGCGCGGCTTGCATGGGTAGGCGCGCGCCAGCGAGGACAGTCGGTCCAGGCGGACCTGCACTTCCTGCTGCGTCAGTGCACCCGACTCCAGGGCCGCAGCGATGGCGTTCAGCGTTTCTTCCTGCGTTTCGGTGGTGCCCAGTGCCATTACCATGTCGGCGCCGGCGGTCAGTGCGCGCACGGCTGCATTGCCGACGCCATAGCGGCCGGCGATGGCGTGCATGTCCATGCCGTCGGTGATGATGATGCCTTTGTATTCCCACTCTTCGCGCAGCAGGTCGTTGAGGATGCGGCGCGACATGGTCGCTGGATTTTCAGGATCCAGCGTCGGGTAGACAATGTGTGCGGTCATCATCGCTGGCGCGGCGCCGGACGCGATGCGGAATGGCGCCAGTTCCAGGCGGTTCAGTTCTTCGACTGGCTTGTCGACGGTTGGCAGGTCGCGGTGCGAATCGACGCTGGTGTCGCCGTGGCCGGGGAAGTGCTTGACGCAGCAGGCCACGCCTTCTGCATGGCTGCCTGCCATCCACGCCATCGCCAGTTCGGCTGCGCGTGCTGGTTCGGCGCCGAAGGAGCGTTCGGCGATGACCGGGTTGTGCGGGTTGTTGTTCAGGTCCAGCACGGGCGCGAAGTTCCAGTTGAAGCCCAGTGCCTTGACGGCGCGTGCGACGGCGGCGCCGGTGCGGTAGGCCAGGTCGTTGTCGTCGGCTGCACCCAGGCCCATGGCGGCTGGCGGTGCTGGCACCCAGGTGGAACGAACCACGGCGCCGCCCTCCTGGTCAATCGCGATCAGCGAATCGGGACCCATGACGGCGCGCAGGTCGGCGGTCAGCTTGGCCAGCTGTTCGGAGTCGCTCATGTTCCCGCGGAACAGGCAGACAGCGCGGATGCTGTTCGCTTTCAGGAATTCCGCAGTGGCCGCATCCAGCACGGTGCCGGGGAAGCGGATCATGATAAGTTGGCCGGCGATTTTTCTCAGTTCGTTTTGTGTTGTCATTTCACTGCTCCGTCCATGCCGCGCATGAAGAATCGTTGAGTAAATAAGAAGGCTGCCAGGGTAGGCAGGATGGTCAGCACTGTCCCGGCGGCGATCACGCGCGTGCTGCTGCCGAAGGTGCCGCGCAAATACAGCACGCCTACCGACAGCGGGAATTCGTCTGGCTTGCTCATGACGATGGATGGCCAGATGTATTCGTTCCAGGCTTCCACTGCGGTCAGGATGCCGACTGTGGCCAGCCACGGGGCGATCAGTGGCAGCATGATTTTGCTGAAGATGGTCCACTCGGATGCACCGTCCACGCGGGCGGCGTCGATCAGGTCTTGCGGGACTTCCTCGAACGCCTGTTTGAGCAGCAGGATGGCGACGGCGTTGACGACGTTGGGCAGGATCACACCCGAGTAGGTATCGACCAGGCTCAGTTTCGTCACCGTGATGAAGTTGACCAGGAAGTTGACTTCCGACGGCAGCACCAGCGTGGCCAGGATCAGGCCGAACACCAGCTTGCGGCCCTTGAACTGCATGCGCGCCAGCGGATAAGCGGCGGCGGAGCACAGCACCAGTTTCCAGAACACGGTGCAGGCGGCGATGAACACCGAGTTGCGGAAGAAGGACCACATCGGCAGCGTCCTGAAAACTTCGATGAAGTTGTCCAGCGATGGCTGTTTCGGCCAGAAGGTTGGCGGGTAGGCGAAGATATTGCCTTCGGTGGACAGTGCTGTCACCAGCGTCCACCAGAACGGGAACACGCAGATGATGGCGATGACGCACAACAGCAGGTAGTGGGTGATCGTCTTCATCAGCGGTGTTTCGGTTTGATGTAGCGCAGGCAGAGCAGGGCGATGCCAACGCAGAAGATGGAGACGATGAAGCTGGCGGCCAGTGCGCGCGGCAGTTTCAGGTGTTTGAGGCCCTGGTCGTAAGCGTAGTACAAGCCGGTGAAGGTGGAATTCATTGGTCCGCCCTGGGTCAGCACGTCGACTTCCTGGTAGGCCTTCAGCGCGGCCAGTACGGACAGGATGGAGCAGACCATGATGGTGGGGCGCAGCATCGGCACGGTGATTTTCCAGAACCGCTGCCAGCGGTTGGCGCCGTCGAGGATGGCGGCTTCCTGCATGTCGGCGGGGACGGCTTGCAGCGCGGCGAGGTACATCACCATGTACCAGCCCAGACCACGCCACAGCGTGACGAACATGATGGCGAACAGGGCGAGCGTGTCGTTGGACAGCCAGCCCACCGGCGCGTTGACCAGTTGTAGCGTTTGCAGCACGTAGTTCAGCGTGCCCTGTTCGTGGAACATGAAGCCCCACATGATGCCGACCACGGACACCGTCGTCACGACGGGCACATAGAACGCGGCGCGGAAGTAGCGGATGCCGGGCAGCTTGTTGTTCACCAGGACCGCCAGGCTCAGTGCACCGATTTGCACAAAGGGCACCATCAGCAGGAACAGCAGGGAGTTCTTCAAGCCGGTGGTGAACATCTCGTTATCGAAGATGTAGCGGAAGTTGTCCAGGCCAACCCAGTGCGTTTCGCGTATCAGGCTGTAGTCGGTGAACGCGAGCAGGGAGCCGAAAGCCACGGGCCAGAATGAGAAGACCGCCAACAGGATCAGTGCGGGGGCGAGAAACAGCCATGCGGTGAGGTTCACGCGGCGCGCGTTGCGGCGGGCTGCCGTTGCTGGCCCCTTTATGTACGCCGCGCCACCCGCCAGGGCCAGCGCTTCGCCGCCGCGAGGTGCTGTGCCGAATGGCGAGTGGTTGGCGTTGGGTGGCGTCGCAGGGGCGAGCTTGGCGTGGTCTGCACTCATCTCAATGGCTCCGCTGCGAGGCGAGTTTTTTGTTCCAGATCGCGACTGCTTGATCCAGTGCCTGTTTGATGTCCTGCTTGCCGGTGACGCCGGCCTCCACTGCCTTCACCAGATAGCGGCGCAGTTCATCGTAGTCGGTGATGCCGGCCACGTACAGGGTGTGCGAATGCGGCATCGACACGGCGCCTGCCGATACGGCTTTCTCCGCCGCGCCAGCGCCAGGCGGCACGGTAGTGAAGAATGGATCATTGGCCGCCTGCGCCATCGCCGGATACACGCTGGCCTGTTTGGCGAAGGCCAGCTGGTTGGCGTCATTGGTCAGGTAGCGCGCGAATTTGCCGACGGCTGGCAGCAGCCTGGCGTCCACATTTTTTGGTACGGCGAAGTGAATCAGCCAGCCGCCATCGGCAATGCCGGTAGGGCCGAGCGGCGCCGGCGCGACATCGGTGATGGCGTAGATATCCTTGGCATCGCTCTCGATGCGTTTGACGGCGGTGGGTGGCGCCAGCAGCATGCCCAGACGGCCGCCTTTGTAGGCATCGATCGCGGCGGGGAAGTTATCTTCTGCGAACAGCGAGTCTTTAAGCAGGCCGCCGGCCTTGTAGGTATCGGCCAGCTTGCGGATCAAGGCGATATGCGCGGGCGAGTTGAAGACCGCTTTGCCATCCTTGATGACGGCCAGGCCTTGCTGCATCATCAGGCCATCGATCTTGGACAGGGCAGGACACAGGCCTGCCTTGCCGGTACGTGCGGCGATCTGGCGCGCGAACAGCAGCTGCTCATCGAGATCGCGCGGTGCGTGCGGGATCGCGGCAGCTTTGAAAATCTGGGTGTTGTAGGCGATGACGGCGACGTTGCTGTACATCGGAAAGCCGTAGGTCTTGCCGCCGAAGGTCAGGTCTTCCAGCGTGCTGGCGAGGTAGCGTGGACGGGCATCGGCGAGCAGCGAATCGACTGGTGTGAGCAGGCCGTCGCGGGCGAATTCATCAGCCCAGGGCACGTTGAGGTTGACCAGCGCGGGCGGCGTGCCAGCGACAATGCGCGTCACCAGCTTGGTCTGGATGATATCCCACGGGAAGTCCACCCATTCGACTTTGACGCCGGGATTGGCGGACTCGTAGTTCCGGACCAGCGTTTCATAGTAGGGCGTGAACTTGGGCTTCATGCTGAAGGTCCAGAACTCGATCTTGTCGGCGGCAAGCGCCGAACCGAGACTTAGCATGAGCGCCGTCACTCCCGCACAGGCGGGGATCCATGCTGAGCGGACGCGCTGCTTCAGTATGGATCCCCGCGTGCGCGGGGATGACGAGTGCGCGGACATGCTTAGTTGGTTTTGGTGACTTTGCTCAGGTGACGCGGCTGGTCCGGGTCCAGGCCACGTGCTGCCGACAGTTCCGCCGCCATCTTGTAGAAGGCCTGCACTGCCACGATCGGGTCCAGATCCGGCGTGGCCGCAACCGGCAACGTCAGGTCACGGTCGGCAACATCGGCTGGTGCTGCCAGCAGCACGCGCGCCCCGCGGCCGCGCATCTCGGTCGCCAGTTGCAGCAGGCTTGCCTGCGTTGGACCACGGGTGGCGAAGATCACCAGCGGGTAGCCTTCTTCGATCAGCGCCATCGGGCCGTGCTTGATCTCCGCGCCACTGAACGCTTCTGCTTGCAGTGCCGAGGTTTCCTTGAATTTGAGCGAGGCTTCCAGTGCGACAGGGAAGCTGATGCCGCGGCCGACCACCATGATGTTGCGGGCAGGCGTCAGTACTTCTACCGCCTTGGACCAGTCTTCGGTAGTGGCGGCGCGCAGCGATTCCGGCAGTGCTTCCAGGCCGGCCAGCAGCTCTGGATCGTTCTGCCATGCGGCGACCAGGCGCGCACCGGCGACCAGGCTGGTGATGAAGCTCTTGGTCGCAGCCACACTCTGTTCTTTGCCGGCGCGCAGCGGTATCGCCCACTCGGCGGCCTGCGCCAGCGGCGAATCGATATCGTTGACCAGCGCGATGGTGGTGGCGCCGCCGTCGCGGAAGTATTTGATCGGCTCAACCACGTCCGGGCTCTGGCCGGATTGCGAGATCGAGATGGCCAGTGTGTCACGCGTGATCAGCGGCGATTTGTTCAGCGTCACCAGCGACATCGGCAGCGACGCCACCACACGGCCCAGGCGGGCCATGATGAGGTAGGCCACGTAGGCGCAGGCGTGATCCGAGCTGCCACGGGCGATGGTCAGGGCGGTCGAGAAGGAAGTGCTCCTCAATTTGCGACCCAGCTCCGCGTAACGCTCACCGTCGTTGGCCAGTTGCTGGGCTACGCAATCAGCTGCGGACAGGGCTTCTTTCAACATCATTGAGGTCACAACAATTCTCCTTCGATATAGACGGCTTTGAGGTTCAGGTCACGGTCGAGCACTACAAAGTCGGCGAACGCGCCGGGAGCCAGGCGGCCCCGCTCTTGCAGGCCGAGATAATCGGCCGCATAGGTTGAGACCCGTGCCGAGGCATCCGCCAGATCGAGGCCGAGTCCGACCAGGTTACGCAATGCCTGGTCCATAGTGAGGGTGCTGCCGGCCAGCGTGCCATCGGGCAGACGCACGCCGCCCATGCATTTCATGACTTTATGGCGGCCCAGCATATATTCGCCGTCCGGCATGCCGGTAGCGGAAGTTGAATCGGTGACGCAGTAGAGGTTGGGGATGCAGCGCAGCGCGGTGCGGATCGCGCCCGGATGCACGTGCAGCAGATCGGGAATCAGCTCTGCATATTTTGCGTGCGCCAGCGCGGCGCCCACCATGCCTGGCTCGCGGTGATGCAGGCCGGGCATGGCGTTGAACAGGTGGGTGAAGCTGTGGGCGCCGCTTTCCATCGCCGCGACGCCTTCTTCGTAAGTGCCCAGCGTGTGGCCGATCTGCACGCGCATGCCGGCGTCGGAGAGTTCCTTGACCAGTTCGAGGTGGCCGGCGATTTCCGGCGCCACGGTGATCACGCGCAGCGGCGCCAGTGCTTCCAGCTTCTCGACGTCGGCCAGTTTGGCGGAGCGGGCAAACGGCGGTTGCGCGCCCAGTTTGCCGGAGTTGATGAACGGGCCTTCCAGGTGTGCACCCAGGACGCGCGCTTCGCCTTTGCCGCGTTTGGTGGCGGCGACGCCGATGCCTCTGAGCGCGAGGTCGATGTCTTCCGGCGGCGCGGTCATGGTGGTGGCCAGCATGCTGGTGGTGCCGTGTTTGGCGTGGACGGCGGCGATGGTGTGGACCGCGTCGCCGCCTTCCATCACATCCTTGCCGCCGCCGCCGTGGACGTGCAAATCGATAAAGCCAGGCAGGATATAGACTTCTTCGTTGAGCGCGGGGTCGACGCTGCCGCCGCTGATGGCGGCAATGCGTTCGTTGAAAGTAATTTCACCGTGGACCCAGCCGGCCGGTGTCAGGATATTGCCTTTGATTGCATCGCTCATCTGCGCGACTCCGCTACGAATTCATAATAATCACTACGGCAATACGAGTGGGTCAGCTCCACCGCAGAACCATTGTCGAGATAACTGACGCGGGTGATGTGCAGCATCGCCGCACCCGCGGGAATATTGGCCAGGCGCGCCTGCTCAGCGCTGGCGTTGACGGCACGGATATGCTGCAGCGCGCGCATCGGGATGGTGCCGTTGGCTTCCAGATAGCCATACAGCGAATCGTTGACGCTGTGCGGATTGGGCATGTACTGCGCCGGAATGGTGGTGGTTTCAATCGCCATCACCACATCGTCGGCGGTGCGCAGGCGCTTCAGGCGCGCTACCGGCATGTTGGGCGAGAGGCCCAGCGACAGCAGCTCCACCGGCGAAGCGATGCCGATGTCGCGTTGCAGCCAGCGCGAGCCGGCCGTGAAGCCGCGCTCACGCAGCTCTTCGGAAAAGCTGGTCAGGCGCGACAAGGGCTGTTCCAGTTTCGGCGTGATGTAGGTGCCGGAGCCGCGCTTGCGGGTCAGCATGCCGCGTTCGCACAGCATGTCGATCGCCTTGCGCGCGGTGACACGCGAGATGTTGAGCATGTCCGACAGCACGCGCTCGGACGGCAAAGCCTCGTTGGCACGCCAGTCGCCGCCGGCAATTCCGTCCGACAGCTTGTTCGCCAGCTGCATGTACAACGGGGTATCGCTCTCGGCGTCTGGCTTGAAATCGCTCAACTGGGCTAGCACAGGCTTACTCCTTTAAACGCGTTTGAATCAAACGCAGGGCGCCCGCTGCGGAGTCGCCATGCGGATTGACGATGCGCTTCAACATCGACACCGGCAGGTAAGGGCGCAGCGGCGCGGCCAGACCGCCGCACAGGGCGATCGGCAGCGTGCCGGTGGTATCGAGCGCGTTGGCCATGAGCTGCACCTGACGGCCCGCCTCCAGCAGGATGGCACGCGCCGTATCATCGCTCTCGCCGTGCTGCAGGATGATGCGCGCCAGCTGCGCGTAATTGGTTTGCGTGGCTTGCGCCAGCCAGGTCTGGATCGCGTTGCGTTCACCGCCGCAGGCATTGGCCACATCGGTGGCGAACGCATTGGCTGGCAGGCGGCCGTCCAGCACCTGCTGCACGTGGTTGATGGCGCGCAGGCCCATCCAGGCGCCGCCCGCTTCATCGCCGGCCGGGAAACCCCAGCCGCCCACTTCGACGTGACGGCCATCGGGCAGCTTGATCTCGCCGACGCTGCCGGTGCCGAGTGCAATGATGGCACCCGGCTTGCCCTGATGGGCGCCCAGCACGGTGGTATGGCCATCGCTTTCCAGCGCGACCTTTGCGTAGCCCGGATTGGCGGCGACGAACTCCACAGCCCACTGACGGTTATGGACGCCGGCCAGGCCGAGGCCAATGGCGATACGGGATTGATCGGGAACATCCAGGCCGGCGGCGCGGAAGGCCGTGATGACGGCATCGTTGACTGCGCTCCAGGCCTTGGCGATGCCGTGCATCAGACCCGACGGGCCGGCTGCGCCTTCTGCGATTTCCGTGCCATCAGCGCGGGCCAGACGCACCCGGGTGCCGCTGCCGCCGCCGTCAACGCCGATTAAAAATTCGATCATGTTGGTGAGAGTAAGCCAGGGCCGGGATGGCCCGCGATGAAGGGCACTATAGGGTTGGCAAACCAGCTTGTCAACAGGTATTTAACTGGTATTAAGAAATAATGAAGTGGACTTGCGTTGTCGTCTTGGAATCGTTTTTTAAGTGTTTGTTTTTAATCGATAAAAACGAATTTAACGGGCTTGCCGGAAGTGTGGCTTTTGCATGCCACTTTGGTCTGGTTCTGGTCGTGAAAAAGCAAAACGGGGTCAGGTCCGTCATTTCTACACGAGCTCTACCGTCGTCGCGTGACGACGGTAGAGCTCGTGTAGAAATGACGGACCTCGTATATTGAGCATACCGCCTCTTCCCCTGATAATAGGGAAGTAGCTGCGGCCAGGCAGAGTGATGCTGAACAGACCTAGTGCCGATGAGCACGTGGGTCAGATAA
>NZ_WWCQ01000008.1:0-268781 GCF_009857555.1 Duganella sp. CY15W
GGCCGCTGCTGCCGCGCCAGCACCTGGCTGGTTCGACGCGGCAGCAGCGGCCGGTTCGCTCCCGGGCGGCGCGACCGCCGCTGGCGCCAACGGCGCTGATGCCGTCACGGCAGCGGCGGCAACCGCTGCATCCGGCCCTGCGCCATCCAGCGGGCTCTCCGGCAGCGGCGCTGGTGGCGGCGCGGCCGGTTGCTGGTGCTTTGCCGCCGGCGACACCGGCTTCTTGGCCGACTGCAGCATGGCATGCTCCAGCTCGGACATCCAGCGATCCTGGCGCGCATCGGTCTGCTGACGCTGGCGCACGGACGCCGGCGCCAGCGCGCCGTAACCTTCAATATTCATCGCCATCTGTGCTCCTTACTGTCTGTAATACATTCCATTGATCGTCAGCCTGCTTGAATTCGCTGCTGAGCCGGGCCTTGAAAAAAACTGCGCGCGCCTGGTCCTTGTGCGCCAGGACCGCATCCACCGCGCGCTGCGCCGCGCCGATCTGCGCGATAATCTGTTCGCGCTGCTGCGCCAGTGCATCGCAAGCCTGCGCCAGCGCCGCCGCAGTGCGCTGGCGCTGTTCCAGGTACCCCGCCAGACGGCGCTGGCGGTCGACCTGCAGCAATTGGCCGGGCGCACTCATGGCCAGCCAGTCGGCGCGGCCTTCTGCCAGCTGGGCCAGTACCTGCCCGTGCTCGTCGTGACGCTGGCGCAGCGCGACATTGCATTCGCTGAGTTCAAGCAGCAGCGCATCTAGCGTCCACTGGCGCTGCAGTGCCGCCGGTTCCAGCGCATAACGGAAGCGGGCGGGCGCCATCAGCCACTCCCGTCCAGTGCGGCGCGCAGGCGCTGCAAGGCCACCGCGCGCGGGCTCGACTCCAGCACTGACTGGCGCAGCACTTCGCGCAGCGCCGGCGCCACCGCGATTGCGCGGTCAATGTCGGCATTGCTGCCGGCGCGGTAGGCCCCCATGTCCACCATCTGACGGTTGCGCTCAAACGTGGCCAGCAGGTCGACCACCTCCGCCATGAGCTGCCGCTCGTCCGCACTGGCCAGTTCGGAGGCCAGCCGGCTGGCGCTTTGCAGCACGTCAATGGCCGGAAAGTGGCCGGCATGCGCCAGTTCGCGTGACAGCATGATGTGGCCATCCAGCGTGGCCCGCACAATGTCGGAGATCGGCTCGTTGAAGTCGTCCCCTTCGACCAGCACCGTGTACAGCGCCGTAATGGCGCCGCCGCTGGCGGCCGTGCCGCAGCGCTCGCACAGCGCCGGAAGGTCTGCAAACACCGATGGCGTATAGCCGCGCGCCGTGGGCGGTTCGCCGGCCGCCAGGCCGATCTCGCGGCGCGCCATGGCAAAGCGCGTAATCGAATCCATCATCAGCAACACTTGCCGGCCCTGGTCGCGGAAGTATTCCGCCACCGCCGTGGCCGCATGGGCTGCACGCGTGCGTACCAGCGCCGGCTGGTCGGACGTCGCCACGATCACGACGCTGCGTTTCAGGCCGTCCGCGCCCAGGCTTTTTTCCACAAAATCCCGTACCTCGCGGCCGCGCTCGCCGATCAGGGCGATCACATTGACGTCAGCCTTGACGTCGCGCGCCAGCATGCCGAGCAAGGTGCTTTTGCCAACGCCGCTACCGGCAAAAATGCCCACGCGCTGGCCCTGCCCCAGCGGCAGCAGGGTATCGATGGCGCGCACCCCCGTCTCCAGCACGTGCGCGATGCGCGGCCGCGTCAATGGATTGATCGGCGGCGCGAATAAGCTGCGCTCTTCTGCCGTGAACGGCATGGCGCCGCCGTCCAGCGCCGCCCCAAAGGCGTCGATGACCCGTCCCAGCAGGCCACTGCCGACGCGCATGCCGGGCGGCTGGCCGCTGGCCTGGATATGGTTGCCGGCGCCGATGCCGCGCGTATCGCCGTAGGGCATCAGTATGATCCGGCCGGGCTTGACGCCGACCACCTCGGCCAGCAAGGTGGTGCCGCCCTCCTGCTGCACTTCGCACAGTTCGCCGATGGCGGCGTCCGGCCCCAGTGCTTCGATGCTGTTGCCGGAAATCCCCAGGACCCGGCCAGTGCGGCAGGTCAGCACGGCGTGCTGTACGGCGTTCAGATACGCTTGCATCAAACGGCTGCCTCCCGCTGGCTGCGGGCCAGCACCAGTGCGGCGCGCAGCTGCTGTATTTGCAGCTCCAGGCGCGCATCCAGCGTGCCGCGCGGGCCGTCGATCAGGCAGCCGCCCAGGCCAATGCTGTGGTCCGCTTCGAGCTGCAGGCGCGCATCAAGCTCGCCACGGTCGGCTGCCAGCAGTTGCAGATCCTGCGGATGCAGACGCACCCTGAGCTGCTCCAGCGCCCGCTCGCCTGCAACCAGGCTGCGCACCTGTGACGCCAAGCCGGCCCGGCTGGCCGCCTGCGCGCCGAGGATGCGGCAGATCGCGGCAAAGCTGATCTCGACCAGCATGTCCTCGTGCTGTTCCAGCCACGCCTGGCGTCCGTGCTCCAGGGCCTGTACCAGGGTGTTCAGGCGAACGCGCTGGGCGGCGGCCGCTTCGTGCGCCGCGTCCTCGCCCCGCTGCAAGCCCTGGGCATGACCGCGCTGCTCGGCTTGCTCGCAGATGGCAGCAGACTCGTCCTGCAACTGCTGCTGCGCCGCGTTCAGCTGCTGCGCTTGCTGTGCCAACGCTTGCTGTTGCTGCTGCAGCGCCGTTTCTGCGTGGGCCAGAGCCTGTGCGCGCGCTTCCAGCTGCGCCGCCTGCTCACGCAGGCGGCGGGCGTCCTCTTGCAGTGCCGACGGTGCCGGCAGCAAGGGTTCGGCATCTGCTGGCGCCGCCACAGGACCGGCGACGGGCATGACTGCTGCAGCGGCTGCCACGGGGGTGCCGGGGACGGACGCCGGGCCGGCAGCGGCCACCATGCCGGGGCGCCGCAACTGGCGCCCGGCAGCAGCGACCGTCGGCGCGTGGATTATTGCCGCCATGATTTCACCCAGCGCAGCAGAGGCGTCAGTGGCGTGACGCGGCGTGGCGCCACCGGCGCAGCATCCGCCAGCCGGCTACGCAGTGACTCCAGCAGGAAACGGCGAAGGACTGGGGCAGCCGTCACTTGCACCGCCCCAATCGCTGCGCGGCGGGCTGGCGAGCATAACGCCAACAGCTCATCGCGCCAGCGCCAAGGCTGTGCCGCCAGCACCTGCGCGACCAGCGTGGCTGGCTCGTGTTCGAGCAGACTGTAGATTGCCAATGCCGACGCCGTGGCCAGCTCGGCCGACGGTGCCGGCATGATGGCGGCCAGCGGCGCTGCCTCAAAGCCCAGCGCGCTGAGTTCGTCCAGATAGGAACGCAGTGTCGCCTGGTCCGCAGGCGGCAACTGATCCAAGATCAGGCTGCGGTCGCGCTCGTCCAGACCATGCAGTGCAGCGGCTGCCTGACGGTGGCCGCTCATGCCCGCCGCCCCGGATCGGCGGCGGACGGCGTGGCGATCCACGCGCGTACCTGGCCCAGCATCTGTTCACGTTCGGCGTCGCTCAGGCGCGGCGACGCCGCTGCACGGCGCCGTGTGCCCAGCGCATACGCCAGCGCTGCCAGCAGTACCAGCACCGCGATGCCGCCCAGCACGACCGCAGTGACGCGGCCGTCCGTGACAGTCCTTGCCGCTGGGGCCTGCGCTGCGGCCGTGGGCGTGCCGGTAGCGTCAGCGTCAGCCTCAGGCGTCAAGCCCGGCGTGAGCGGCGGATTTGCCAGTGCCTGCATCGAATACACCACCACCGCGTCGCCACGCTGCGGATTGACGCCGACCGCCAGCCCGACCACTTCCTTGAGCTTGTCCTGCTGTGCTTGGTCCATGCCCTGCTTGACCAGCACGGCCACCGTCATGCGCTTGATGCCGCCGCTCCCCGACACGGTCTGTTCAACGCGGCGGCCAACTTGGTAGTCGAATTCACTGGTGCTACTGGCGGGCGTGCCAGGCTTGCCGGCGCCCGCCAGCGTGTTGCCGGCAGCAGCGGCCTCGTGCGCCGAACTGCGCTCGCGCACCACCACGCCCGTCAGACTGGCCGCAGGATCGGAATTTTTCGCTGGCAGAATTTCCTCGGTGGTCACCTTGCTCTGGTCCAGGTCGAGCGCCACATCGACGCTGGCCACCGCCTGGCCCGCGCCATAGGTGCGCTCCAGTACTTGCGTGACTTTGCGCAGCAAATAGTCTTCCGTGCTGCGCTTGCCATCCAGCTGGTTGATGCCGGCATCGCTGCCATCAGCCGGCGCCAGCCGCGTCAGCGCCACGCCATGCTGGTTAAGTACAGTCACGTCGCCACTGACGATGTCGGGCACCGATGCCGCCACCAGGCGCTGGATGCCAGCGATCTGCTCCGGCGCCAGCGTCTGGCCATTTTTCATGGTCAGCGTCACCGAGGCCTTGGGCTTGGCTTGCGCTTTCTTGAACAAGCCCTGCTCGGGCAGCGCCAGGTGCACGCGCGCCGCCTGTATTTCTTCAATCGCCAGGATGGTGCGGGTCAGCTCGCCCTGAATCGCGCGCTGGTAATTCACTTTCTGCACAAACTCGGTCATGCCGAAGTCGGCATTGTTGAACACCTCGAAGCCCACCGCGCCATGCAGCGGCAGCTCCTTGCCCATGAGTTTGAGGCGTGTCTTGTAGACCAGGTCGCGCGGCACCAGGATGGTGGCGCCGCCATCGGCCAGTTGATATGGCGTTTTCAACTTCTCCAGTTCGGCCGTCATCGCGGCCGCGTCGGCCGGCGCAACCTCCGAGAACAGCACCTGGTAATCGGTGCGGTATGCCCAAAAGCCGAGACCAGCCATCAACGTCACGATCAGTACGGCGCCGGCGATCAGGCCAACCCGGGCCTGTGGCGCCAGGCGTTTCCATGTTTCTCTCATTGCTGCTGCTTCCTATTCCTAAACCTGCATCCGCATGACTTCCTGGTATGCCTCAAGCACGCGATTTCTCACCTGCGCCAGCAACTGGAACGACAGCTTGGCTTCTTCCATGTGTATCATGACTTCGTGCAGATTGCCGGCCTGGCCCAGCGCCAGCTGCTGCACTTCCTGATCCGAGCGCAGCAGATGGGTATTGACCGCCTGCAGTTCGCTGGCAAACCAGTCGCCAAAGCCGGCCGGCGACGCGGCGACGCCCGGCACCTGCGGTTCCATGATGGCCGCCGCCTCGGCCACTGCACCGATGGCCTCGACCGTCATTGCTGGCCTCCAATGTCCAGCGCGCGCGACGCCATGGTGCGGGCCGCGTTCATGGCGGCCACATTGGCTTCATAGGCGCGCAGCGCGGTGTTCAGATTGACCATTTCGGCCGTGTGATTGACGGCCGGATAAGCCACCATGCCCTTGGCGTCCGCATACGGATGGCCCGGCTCATAGACCATGCGCGGCGCAACCGCCTCGGCGTCCACCGCCAGCACCTCGACGCCGGCGCCATACAGCTGGCTGAACTGCGCGCCAAACCCGACCGGGGCCGCCTGGCTGATCACGCGCAGCGGGCGGTAGGCCTGGGCCACGCTGGCAGCGGCGTTGTTCATATTGGCCAGGTTGGCGGCAGTGACATCCAGGCGCAGTTTTTCCACCGCCATGCCACTGGCGCTGATTTGAAAAGCGGCGTTGTAATCCATTAGCGTTTGCCTTCCGCGATGGCAGTGCCGATCAGCGAGAAATGTTTATTGAGCGCCTTCAGCAAGGCCTGGTGATGCAGCGTGTTTTCCGACAGCGCCGCCATTTCCATCTCCAGCGCCACCGGCTCCCCTGCCTCGCCTACCGGCGTCAGCGCGGGGCGGTAGGCGGCCAGGCTGGCCAGCGTGGGGCGCTGGTCCTGCGCCAGCACCTGCTGCAACGCAGCCACCTGTTCTTCAAAACGCACGCCAACCCGCTGGTAACCCGGCGTATTGGCGTTGGCGATGTTGCGGGCGATCGCCTGCTGGCGCAGGCCGGCCGCATCAAGCGCCAGGCTCAGCAAGCTCACCGTACTGCTGTCTATCATCGGAACCACTGCTCTCTCTCCTGAAAAATTACTGCACAACCAGTTCAGCATGCAGTGCACCTGCCGCTTTCACTGCGCGCAAAATCGAAATGATGTCGCGGGTATTGGTCTTCACGCGCGTCAGTGACTGCACCAGGTCGGCCACCGTGTTGCTGCCGGCCGCAACAAAGCCGGTCTCGTCCTGCTCATCGACATCGACCCGGCTGTTGGCCACGCGGACCGAGCGCACGCCGGCTCCCGTCTGACTGACCAGCAGCGGCTGCGACACCGTGTTGTCGGTCACAATGCTGACCTTGAGATCGCCCTGCGACACCGCCACCTTGGAAATCCGTACATCGCCGCCCGCCACCACGGTGCCGGTGCGCTCGTTGATGACCACCTTGGCACGCCGGTCCGGCTCGACATAGACGTTTTCCACCGCCGTTAGGAAGTCGGTGAGCCGCGCGCGGCGTGCTTCAGGAATGCTGATCTCAATCCCGGAGGCGTCCTGCGCCAGCGCCAGGTTGACGCCCAAGGTGCTGTTGATGGCGGCCGCGACGCGGCTGGCCGTGGTGTAATCAGGCTCGGCCAGCACAAAAGTGACGCTCTGGCCGTTGTTGCTGACATCGTTGGCCACGCCCTGCTCCACGGTGGCGCCGCCCGGTATTGCGGCCACCGTCGGATGGTTTTTCTGCACCACGTTGCCATTCATGTCGTATTTGTAGCCGCCCACCGACAGCGGCCCCTGGGCCAGCGCATACACCTGGCCGTTGGCGGCCTTGAGCGGCGCCAGGATCAGTGTGCCGCCCACCAGGCTGCGCGCATCGCCCACCGAGGTGACGGTAACGTCGAGCGCATCGCCGGGCCGTGCAAACGGCGACAAGCTGGCCGTCACCATCACGGCCGCGGCGTTGCGGCTCTGGACGTCGTCCGCCACCACCGTCATGTCAAAGCGCGACAGCATATTGGCGATCGACTGGCGGGTCGCCTTGTTGCGGCTGGAATCGCCCGTGCCGGCCAGGCCGGTCACCAGGCCGTAACCGGTCAGCGCATTTTCGCGCCAGCCGGCGATCTTGCCGATGTCCTTGATGCGGATGGCATCCGCAGCGCCGGCCAGGCCGGCAACGGCCATGCAGGCCCCCAGTAACAGTGCGCGCAGCATGATCACAACCCGAACAAGGTCAGGAAACGCTGCCACCACGCGGGGCGCTGCACTTCGGACAGGTCGCCCTGGCCCGCATAGCTGATGCGGGCGCCGGCGATGCGCGTCGACAGCACCACATTGGCGTCGGAGACGTCCTGCGGACGGATGCGGCCTTCCACATGGATTTGCTGCTTTTCATTGTTCACTTCGAGCAGCTGGTCGCCGGCGATCACCAGGTCGCCCTGCTCCGTGATTTCCTTGATGGCCACGGTGATCTGGGCCAGCACGCGACCTTCGCGCTCGGTGCGGCCGCGGCCATCGAGCTGGTTGTCTGATTTCACGCCCAGGTTGTAGCGCTTGCCCGGTGCGTGCAGGTCGACACCGACGCCGGCATCCCGGCCGGCGCTGGTGCGCGCCGTGCTGCTGGCACTCGAGCTCTCATACACCATCACAGTGATCAGGTCGCCCACGCGGCGCGGCCGCAGGTCGGAGGTCAGTGCCTGGTAGGCACCTGGCTGGTACAAGCTGGTTGCGTGCGCGCCAGCTGCCAGCAGCAGCCAGGCCAGCAGCCCGTAGTTAAGTCTTGTGCGCAACATTATTCCTATCTTCCTTCAATACTGACCAGACCGGATGCAAGCACCCGCGCCTCTACTGTTTCATTACTGCGCTCGGGCCTGACCCGCACGCGCTGCCCCACCACTGCATCGGCCTGCACATACGCGCTGGTCTCGATCGCGATGCCGGCGCTGTTGCTGACCAGGCGCACGCGCTCGCCCCGCAGCACCATGTCATCGCCTGCCATGTCGCGCACCCCGGCCACCTGGCCGGGAGCCAGGCCCTGGCGCACCCGCAGGCCGGCGTCCAGCGCGCCGGCCACCAGCGCCGGGGCTGCCAGTCCGGCCACATCTTCGCGCCGCAGCGCAAAGTCCGCCGCCGTGGCCAGCGTACCGGCCGGCAGCGCGCGCCGCGCCACGTACACTTCGCGGTAGGCCTGCACCGCCAGCGGCACCAGCACCGAACGGTACAGCGTGCCCTGCGCGGTCACATCGATCCACACTGCCATGCGCGCACGCAGGCGCGAAGCGTCCGCAAGCCGGGCCTGGTACTGCAGGTCGCCGGCGGGCGCCAGCAGCGGCACCAGCGGCGCCGCCAGCCGGATCTCCAGCGCCAGGTCCGGCGCGGCAAAGACCTGCCGCACCTGCTGTTGCGCCAGTTCCAGCAACCGCTCGCCCTCCAGCATCTGGCTGGCGCGCTGCAAGCGTACGCTGCTGGCGCCGCGCCAGACGATGGTGTTTCCCGGCGCCAGCGCCTGCGCGTGCAGCACCAGGTCCAGTTCGGCGCGGCCGCGCTGTTCCAGCTGTCCGGCCAATGGCGCCAAGCCCAGCGGCAATTGGCGCCAGGCTTGCTGCTGGGCCGCGTCCGCAGTGCTCACCTCGGCAATGTCGCCCAGCCTCAGCTGCGCCTGCGTCAGCAGTACCTCGGACCGCAGCGTCAGCACAATCTCGCTGGCCTGCGCCGTACCGCCGAGCAAGCAGACCGCCGCTCCCAATGCACGCCAGCTGACTGCCACCGCCGCCCTTATTTGCGCAGGTTGTTACTCATGCCCAGCATTTCATCGGCTGCCTGGATCACCTTGACACTGCTCTCATAGGCACGCTGGGCCGCCATCAAATCCACCATTTCGCTGACCAGGTTGACATTGGACGCTTCCAGGTACCCCTGTGCCAGCGTGCCGGCGCCCTCCTCGCCAGCCTTGCTGTACACGGCGTCGCCCGAGCGCGCCGAAGGCAGGTACAGATTGCTGCCCAACGAGACCAGGCCGGTGGTGTCGTTGAAGTGGCTCAGCTCGATGCGGCCGGCCTCGCTCGCGGCCGACTGGTCCCGGCTTTGCACCAGCACCTGGCCGTCCGCGCGCACCTGCACACTCTTGACATCCAGGCCGACATGAATTGCCGGCTTGAGCTGATGGCCGTCGGCGGTGGCCAGGAACCCGTCGCGGTCCACCATCAGCGCGCCGCCACGGCTATACGCAGCGCTACCGTCAGGCATCAGCACTTCCAGGAAGCCGTCGCCCTGGATGGCGAGATCCAGCGGGCTATCGGTTTTGCGCAATTCGCCCGGGGTGAAGGTTTTAGCCAGCGAAAACATGCCCACCCCGCCGCCGTGCCACAAGCTGCGCGCCGGCTGGCCCTCGTCGGCCGCGCCCGCGCGGTTCAGTTCACGGTACACCAGGTCCTCAAACGTCACCCGCGATTTCTTGAAGCCGGTGGTGCTGAGGTTGGCCAGGTTGTTGGCGATGGTGTCCACACTTTTCTGCTGCATCTGCATGCCGGTGGCGGCAATGTAAAGCGCGTCGTTCATGGTTTAAAACTCTCCCAGCTTGCGTATGGTTTTTTCCAGGCTGTCGTCATAGCCCTGGATCACACGTTGCAGCGCCTCGAAGTGGCGCATGGTGTCGCTCAGGCGCACCATCTCCTGCGACGTGTTGACATTGGAATTTTCCTGGTAGCCGCTGCGCACCGAAGGCGCGACATCCAGCTCGGCCACGCGCGCGCCGCCTTGCGCGTAAGCGCCGCCGCCCAGCGGCAGCAAGGCCTCCGGATTGGCAAAACTCACCAGCTTCAGCCGGGTCAGCACGCGCTCGCCCTGGCGCACGTCGCCATTGGCATCGACGGCAAATGGACCTTTCACAACGATGTCGCCGCCTGCGCCCATCACGGCGGCGCCGGCCGCCGTCACCAGCCGGCCGCGCGCATCCGTGTGCAGACTGCCCTGGCGCGTGTAGGCCGGCCCCTCGGGGGTCGCAATTTCAAAAAAAGCCATGCCGTCGATCGCCAGGTCCTGCGGATTGCCGGTATAGCGCAAGGTGCCGGCGCTGGCGTCAATGCTGAGCTGGGTTGCTGAACCCGGCGCAATGCCGGCGGCCGGCAAGGCAGTCACCGCTGCCAGTCCCTGCTGGACTTGCTGACTGAAATCCTTGCTCATAAGAACTTGGCGTTTATAGCCCGGCGTCAAAACATTGGCCATGTTCTGGCTAATGCTGTCAATTCGCCGTAAATCCTGCTGCATTCCGCTTGCTGCGATCGCTGTCACATCCATGAGTTACTGCCTTGCAAAGTGCAATCAATTGCCAAAAAACTTACATAATAACACCACACAATAATGATTTTCAAGATAAATTTCTAAATAGAAATTGGCTTATATGAATTCATGATTTGAAACACCTCTGACAATAGTGTTAATTTCATTGTCTTTTCGCTACCCCGCTACCATTTCCCAAAAGGAAAATTATCACTTAAAAATTTTTTCTAAAAAGCACTAAACTTTCCTCAAAAACCAAGGATACATTGCTTGATAAGGCAGATAAATTGCCTGTAGATAACACAAACCGATGGCCAGGGTGCCATCGCATTGCAAGGAAAGTCATAAAATGGTCGCGATTGTTGGCGGTAATGGTCTGGGTATTCTGAACACCTCCGGTGCTATCCTTGGACAGCAGGGAACGTTTGGCAACGCAGCCACGGGCAGCAACCAGGAAAAAGCCTATCTGAATATTTTCAATGGCAATCTCTCGCTGCAGGACAGCGATGATTTCCTGGCGGCGCACGGCGTCAACGTCGAGTTGACCCGCATGTACAACTCGCAAGGCAAGATCAGCAACGATTTCGGCGCCAGCAACAACGGCAACAGTGGCGCCAGCTGGAAGTATGGCCTGAACCGCAGCGTGGTCATGCTCAACAACGGCGCCCCGAATGCGGCCGGGACTCAGGTCGCGCGCACCGCCGCGGATGGCAACGTCACCATCTTCACTTACAACCCGACGCTGCAGATGTACCAGTCGACGGATGGCGCCGGCCCCTACCAGCGCATCAGCTATCTGGCCGCGACCAAAGAATGGGTTTACCGCGAAGACAATCCACTGGCGGTCAATTTCTACGAGGTGTATGACAGTACGGCTGGCAACAATGGCCGCTTACTGCGCATTTTTGAACGGGATGCACAGAACAACGAAATCGTGCGCCAACGCTTTGTCTACGATGGCCAGGGCCGCCTGATTCAGGTCACCGACGCCGCCGGCGCGTCCGGCCTGGCCGGCACCTCGACCGCCGATGCGACCGGCGCCAAGAACGCGCAGAACCAGTACACCGGCAACGACCAGACCCACTTTGACTATGATCCGGTCACGGGCGACCTGCAGCAGATCCGCTCGGTGCTATCGGATGGCAGCACGTTCATCCGCACGCACTACACCTATGACAGCGAACACCGCATCAAGAGCGTGCTGGTTGACTTGACGCCGGAAGACGGCACGATTGCTGACGGCAACGTCTACACCACCAACTACGAGTACGATCCTGCCAGCAAAGGCGTATCCAAGATTACCCAGTCCGATGGGAGCGTGCTCAGTTTTTCCTACACGCTGGTCGGTGCGAGCTACCGCGTCGACAGTTTTACCGACGCGCTCAACCACAAGACCAGCATTGACTACACGGTCGCCAACAAGCCGGTGGTAACCGACCCGCTCGGCGTCAAGACCACCTACACCTTTGACGCCAACGGCAACCTGACCCAGGTCGATGTGCGCGCGCCCGGCAGCACGGCGCCGCTCACCACCAAATACATCTACGACCCCAGTGGCAACCTGATCCAAAGCATCGACGTCAACAACCGCAGCATCCTGTACGGGATTGTGGCCGCCACCGGCACCACGCGCCCCGTCATCGACCAGCTCAACAGTCCGCACGAATACGACTACGACACCGATTTCAAGCTCAATACCTACAACAAGAAAATCGTCGAAATGGCCTGGAGCGCACCGGACTCCAACGGTCTGGAGGCGGGCGGCGTCAGCGGCCAGCAGGTCAGCACCCACTGGGTCTACGAAGATTCCGGCCGCCTGCACTACGTGGTGGCGTTTGACGGCGGCCTGACCGAATACCTGTACAACAGCACCGGCGAGCTGGCGGCGGAGCTGCGCTACGCCGCTGGCACGATTACCATTCCGGCAGCCGACCCCAAGAAAATGGTGGAAGCCACCATCGTTGCCGCGCTGGCCACCAAGCCGTTTGATAAAACCAGTGTCAGCCGCACCGACTACCAGTATGACGCGCGCGGCCTGATGGTCAAATCGATCCGCTACGCCCAGACCGATGCCAATGGCAGCGGCGTTCTGGACGGCGCCGAAGGCGTCACAGTCTACAGCTACAGCCCGTCGGGCCAGTTGCTGTTCAAGAAAGACGGCAACGGCAACCAGACCACCTACACCTATGACGGCCTGGGCCGCACGGTGAGCGTCACCGACGCCAAAAACACGGTGCTCAAAACGGTTTACGACAAGGCCAGCGTGACCGTCACCACCACGGCAGCCGGCGCCGACAAGCCGCTCAGCACGGTAACCTCTGTGCGCGATGCAGCGGGTCAGCTGCTGAGCCTGCGACAGCAATCTGGCCAGCAGGACGGCACCACCACCAATGTGTACGACAACGCCGGCCTGCTGCGCATGAGCACCGACGCCGCCGGCTTGCGCACCTTCTGGCTGTATGACAATCTGGGCCGCAAATCGGCGCAGGTCGAACCGAACGGCCTGCTCACCGAATACAGCTACAACAAAGCCGGCCTGCTGACCCGCACGCTGCGCTACGCCACCGCCATCGATACCGCCCAGTTGTACGATGCCCAGGGCAAGCCGGTCGATATCGACCTGGCCACGTTGCGGCCCGATCCGGCCAGTGCCGACCGCACGGCCGACCGCGGCAGTTGGATCGAATATGACGCCATCGGCGAAGTGATTGCCACGATTGACGCCAACGGCTACCTGACGCGCTTTACTTACGACAATCTGCACCGCCTGACGCAGACCATCTACCGTGCCAACCCGGTCGATACCAGCAAGCTCGACGGCCTGACCATTCCAGCCCTGTTTGCCAACGAAGCCAATCCCGCGCAGGACCGCATCGTGCGCAAGATGTACTTTGGCAGTGAACTGATCGGCGAACTCGATGCCCTAGGCTATCTGACCGAATACAAGTACGACAGCAACGGCCGCGTGATCGACACCATCAGCTACGACACCATGAGTCCGGCAGCGGCCTGGGCCAGCTTCGACATGAATGCGCTGCGCACGACGCCGCCCAACGTCGTCAATCCGCGTGACCGCCATGTGCGCAGTTTTTACAATGGCCGCGACCAGCTGGCCGGCGTGATTGACGCCGAAGGCTACCTGACCACCTACAGCTACGACGGCGCCGGCAACCGTAGCGGCAGCCGCAGCTATGCGACCGCCGTCACGGTGCGCGCCATGACGCCGCAAAAGACCTTGAACGACCTGACGCTCAAGTTGTCCGACCTGGTGATCAAGAGCGACGCTACGCAGGACCGCGGCAGTAGCTTGACCTACACCGCACTCAACCAGCTGCGCCAGGAAACCCGCCTGGACGGCAGCTACACGCGTTACACCTACGACGATGGCGGCAACCTCGCCACGGTGGAACGCGGCACGCTGAACGGCGCAGAAATGCTGAGCGCCTCGCGCTACGACAACGCCGGCCATCTGATTGCCCAGCTCAGCGACGTCGGCGCCGGCCTGCTGGCCGCGCTGGGTCCGGCGCCGCGGCCAGCCGACGTCGCGGCACTCTGGGCCAGCTACGGTCTGAGCTACAACTACAACAAGCTGGGCCAGCGTGTCAGCATGACCGATGCGCAGCAGCACACCACCATGTACTTCTATGACCGCCTGGGGCGTCTGAACTACACCATCAGCGCGAGCGGCGAGGTGCAGGAACAGCGCTACAACCTGTTTGGCCAGGTGGTCAAGAGCATCCAGTACGGCAACAAACTGGATGTCGCTTCGACTAACGGCCTGCTCCCCGGCACCCTGACCTGGGGACTGGTCAGCGCGGTACGCAATCTCAGCGATGTCAGCCAGGACCGTCAGGCTAGCTTCTACTACGACGACAACGGCAGGCTTGCATACAGCGTCGATGCGGGCGGCAATGTCAAGAGCACCACTTACAACGCCTTTGACCAGGTCAAGCTCAGCGTGCAGTACGCCGGCCAGCTGGGCGCCGCCGCCCGCGCCGCGCTGACCGGCGGCTCGGCCGACGATGGCGCGCGCGCACTGGACAGCATCCTGGCCCAGAGCGCCAACAGCCAGCGCAATGTGTTCTACTACGACGCCGGTGGCCACCTGATCTACTCGGTGGATACCCAGGGCAATGTCAGCGGCCAGCAATACAATGTTGGCAACAGCCTGAGCGCATCGACCACGACGCAGTACTACAACCAGCTGGCGCCGGACGCGCTGACGGGCGCCCAGACCGAAATCACCTCATTCGGCACGGCCAACGCCAACGTGGCCACTAACCACGTTCAGCAGCTCCAGTACAACCGCCGTGGCCAGGTGGTCGACGTGGCGGACGCCAAGACCGGCGGCAACCACACGCTGACGGCGTACAACGGTTTCGGCGACATCATCCGCAAGACCCAGCTGTCCACCGCAGCCGCCATCACGGCGGCACCAGCGACCGACATCACGCTGCAAACCGTCTACGACAGCAACGGCCGCGTGCGCGCCAGCATTGATGCGATGGGCGCCGTCACCGCCTATCTGTACGACAGCATGGGCAATGTCACGGACCGCTACACGTACGCCAATCTGCTGAGCGGCTATGCCACTTCGAGCAATATTGCCGACACCTTTAACACCGCCCTGGCAACCGGCACGCTCAGCGACCCGACCCGCGACCTGCATACGCGCTATCTGTACGCCAACGGCAAGCTCAGCGCGACGCTGGTAGCGCAGCGCGTGACCGCATCGCTGAACGCGCAGAACCAGGTGGTGTACAACAGCAGCTGGGGCGTCAGCAGCCAGACCTACGATGCCAATGGCCGCCTGCAGGCAAGCACCGCTTATGCCAGCCTCATGAACGCCAGTGCGCTGGTGCCGCAGGACACCGATGTGCGCAACTGGATCGCGGCCGCAGTGGCGCTCAACGCCAGTCAGCCCGAGCATGACAGCATCGCCCACGACAGCAGCGTGCGGATGGTGTACGGCGCCGATGGCCGCCTGCTGGCCACCGCCACCGCCCAGCGCCACAGCAATGGCAGCATCGAATGGGCCATCGTACGCCAGCAATACGATGGCGTCGGCAATGTGGTGAGCCGTACCGCCTATGCCACCGTGCTGCGCGCACTGGAGCCAACCGAAACGGCGATTCTGAACCTGGCGACATCCAACGCCGACGCCGTCACCAGCTACCGCTACGATACGCTGGGCCGCGTGGTCATGACCGCCACCGCCATGGGGCCATCGCCCGAGCAGCCGACGTTGCAGCGCTGGGCCATTGCCAGCCAGAGCTACGACAACGCCGGCAATATCGTGCGCCGCACGCAGTACGCGACGCCATACCTGGGCACCACCTTGCCGGACAAGCTGGCCGGCGCCGTACAGGCCAATCCCGCGCTGGACCGCAGCAGCTACACCGACTACGACGTGCTCAACCGTCCGGTGGTCACGGTCGACGCCTCCGGCGGTGTGAGCAAGGTGGTCTACGACAATTTCGGCAATGTGGTGCAGCGCATCGCCTATGCTGCCCCGGTCGACGATCCCAGCAAGGTGGACCTCAGCTACGCGCCGCCGCTGACAGCGCTGGACCGCGTCAGCCGCACCGTCTACGATGCGCTGAACCGCCCGGTGTACCAGATCGATGCGCTGGGCCAGGTCACCGAAAACCGCTACGACGTGCTTGGCAACCTGATCACCGTGGTGCGTTACGACACGCCAATCAAACCTGCGACCCTGGCCACCATCACGGCCGCCACCACGCCGGTCCAGCTGAAGGCAATGGTCACGCTCAAAGCCGGCGTCGACCGCCTGCAGCGCTATGTGTATGACCAGGACCGCCGTCTGCGCTACACCGTGGATGCCGGCGGCTTTATCAAGGAAACCACCTACAATGCGCTGGGCAAGGTTGCTGCCAGCCGCAACTACCTGCGGCCATCCGCGTTCAGCGAACCGCTGGTGGCGGGCTCGGTGGAAAAAGAGGCGGCCGACCAGCTCAAGGCGGGCCTGGCCAACAGCATCAGCTATAGCTATGACGCTGGCGGCAATCTGGCCGCAGTCACCGACGACCAGCCAGCCACCGAGTACTATGGCTACGATGGCCTCGGCCGCAAGACCAGCTTTACCAACAAGGCCGGCAGTGTCTGGACCTATGCCTACGATGCCGCCGGCCGCATGACACTGGAAACCAGTCCGGCGGTGGCCGCGTTTGGGCCCAATTTCGGCATCGCCATGGGCAACTGGACCGACGGCGACCTGCTGTCCATGCTGACCCGCATGGAATACGATGCGTTCGGCAACCTCACCAAGCGCAGCATCGGCGCCATCGACGGCACGCAGCACGTGACCGAATACCGCTACGACAATCTGGGCCGCCAGATCCAGACCATCCTGGCGTCGATTGCCATCTACGACGACAGTCAGGATCCCAAGCTCAGCGACGGCAGCGCGCCGGCCTATGAGAAGGCCAGCGGCCCGCGCATCACCACGGTCACCTACAATGTGTTTGGCGATGCCGTGGCCAACCAGGACGCCAACCAGCAGCGCAGCTACAAGATTTATGACCAGCTGGGCCAGCTCAGCTACGACATCGATGCGCTGGGCTATGTCACGCGCTATGACCGCGACCGTTTTGGCAACGTCAACACGCTGACCCGCTACAGCAACACTGTCAATGAGCGCCTGAACGGCAAAACCCCGGCCCAGTTCAGCGAAGCCGAATTCGACACCGTGGCCGCCGGCATGGCCGATCCGATGCGCGACCGCGCCATCCGTACCGAATACGACCTGCTGAACCGCAGCACCAAGGTCAGCGAACCGGTGGTCTCGGTCTATGACACCCACAGCCTGGGGGCCGCGCCGGCCATGCTGGCCGGCCGCACCAGCGAGACTTTCTATACCACCTTTGGCGATGTGCGCGAACAGCAGGTGTATGGCGCCGACGCCGGTGGCAAGCGCGTCACCGACGCCGCAACCACGCGCTACTACTACGATGCCCTGAGCCGCAAGGTGCAGCAGCAGTCGCTGCTGAGCGCCACCACCGGCTATGTCACCACCTTCAGCTACGACGTCAACGTCAGCACCAAGACCACCTCGGTCACCCAGACCGACTACTACAATCAGGCCACCATCGGCAACGGCCTGGTGGTGCCTGGCAGTGCCGACCTGCTCGTCAAAAACAACGTTGCCGGCAGCAGCGGCAACGCCGACCGCAAAACCGTCCAGACCTACGATAAATACCAGCAACTGATCAGCGAGACGCGCGTCAATCTCGGCTATGTGCGCGACGGTGTGCAGAAAGTGGGCGACGCGGTGACCAGCTACGGCTACGACGTGTTGGGCCGCCGTAATGCCGTCACTGATGCGCTGGGCGGCACCATCTATACCTACTACGACGCACTGGGCCGCACCACCGGCGTGGCCAAAGTCCAGACCATCGCGTACTTCGAGGCGCCGGACGCCGGTTCGCAGCTGACCGAATTCAAGCTCGATATCTTTGGCAACACGGTGCTGCAAGTGACCTATGCCGCGGGCGCCGATGGCACGCCAACGGCAGCGGGCGCCAAGGCCAAGGACCGCTACAACACCGACAACCGCGTGGTCACCACCCAGTATGACGCCGACGGCCACGCCGTGCTGGTGCGCGATGCCGAGCAGTTCGCCAAGGGCACGCAAATGCTGACCCAGACCTCGTACGACATCTACGGCCGCGCCGCCAAGCAATGGCGCACGGTGACCACTGCCAGCGGCCCGCAAACCGCCTACCAGATCACGCGCTACGATGCGCTGGGCCGTGTCAGCGAAGTGGAGACGCCAGGCAACGCCAACCTGGTCACGCCCGGCGCTGCCGTGCTGCGCAACCACAAGACCAATGTCTACAATGCCTTCGGCGAAGTCACGGAGACCTATTATGTTGCCAGCAACGACAGGCTGAGCGGACCGGTGGTGGGCCAGCGGACCAGCTATACCCGCTACGACCAGTCCGGCCGCGCCTGGCTGACCAACAGCGGCGACGGCATCGACAAGGCCATGTTGTACGACGTGCAGGGCAATCTGACCGCCCAGTTCGTCAGCAACAGCACCAATGATCAGCACCAGCTGGCCAAACTGCAGAACCTCAGCGAGCTCGATGAGATGACCACCTTGCAGCGTACCGACATGCGCTACGACCTGCTGGGCCATATGATCGACAACAGCGGACCGCGCGACATCGTCAAGGGTGCGCTATACGTGCTGCGCCAGACTGCGAACGGCTGGCAGAAATCGCCGCTGGCAGCCGACGAGACGCTGGAGGGCTTGCCTATCCTGCTCGGCAACGCCTCGGAAAGCGTCAATCAGCTGACGATCCAGATCCTGCAGCCAGGCAAAGCGCCGTTGACGCTGCCAGCCGGCGCCGTGCAAACCTATGGCGACTACCTGGGCTTCGTCTTCCCGGCGGATATCGGCCCGTGCGACTACCAGGTGTTTGCCAATCCGCCAGGCGAGCCGTCCTACCAGGTGGCAGCGGGCAAAGTCAGCGCCTCTGGCCTGGCGATGACCAGCATCAACCGCAAGCTGATCCAGCTGTTCCTGATGGTGGCCAACCGCGCCCCGACCTTGAACGAACTCAACGGCCTGGCCGACAAAGTCACGGCGGGCGCCAGCCTGGCGTCGATTGCGCTGGACTTGCTGAACCGCCCGGATGGTGTCGCCGCTTTGCAAAATGGCAGCATGGCCTTCCTGACGCGCCTGCATGACGAAACGCTCAAGCTGTCGCTGGACGGCGCCACCATCGCCGACTGGCAGCGCCAGTTCACGGCCGGGCCGGACGACCAGCGCGGCAACGCCCTGCTGGCGATCCTGCGCAGCGACGGCAACAAGCTGACGCAGCGCGCCAACGCCCTGCTCAACTACCTGACCACCAACGGCGGCAGCAATGCCGCCAGCGCAGCAGCTGTGCTGGCGCACGCCGACAGCAGCCCCGACGGCGCGATCGCGGAAGGCAACTCGCTGGCCAAACTGGAAAAGCAGCAGGCGCAAGTCATCAAGCTGTATGTGGCCATCCTGGGCCGCCTGCCGGAACCGGCCGGCGTCGAGTTCTGGACCAATGCGCTGCGCAACGGCATGTCGCCCGACGATCTGGCCGACAACATCATGAACAGCGAGGAAGGCCAGAGCCTGCTACCGCCGCCGGCGCCGCTGACCGCCGTCGATACCACCATCACGGCCTCGCTGCAGTTATTCCTGGGTACGGTTTACAGCAATATGTTCGGCCGCCCGGCGCCTGATGTCGAAATCAAGCGCGCAAATCTGATGATGTACATGGGCTCGAAAATCAGCCGCGGCGCCTATCTGAACATGCTGCTGGAAGGCGAATCCAATGGCTGGCTGTCGGCCGCGGACGGCCTGGCCATGCGCGACAAGGTTGCCCTGGGCTTTGCCTACATGGCAATGCCGGCCACCGGTGCCGATCCGGCGGCGCGCCAGGAAGCGGAACGCGACATCATTGCGGCCATCAACGTTGCACCTAACCGCAGCGACGCCATCGCCCAGGCGCTGGCCCTGCTGCGCACGCGCGCAGCCACCCCGGCGGCCAACCCCGCGCTGATTGATGGCCGCAGCAGCACCCCGATGGAAGACATGCGCCTGACCGTGACGCGCCTGTACGTGGCACTACTGGGCCGCGCACCGGACAAGATCGGCTTTGACTTCCAGATGGGCATGCTGCTGGCCACGCCGCCCAAGACCATGGAGCAGATTGCCAACGGCGTGCTCAACAGCCCGGAAGCGACCAGCAATCCCGCGCTGTTCCCGCCGGGCCTGTCGAACGAAGCATATCTCCGCCGCGTGTACAGCATTGCCTTTGGCATTGCGCCCGATTCCACGGTGATGAATTACTACTTGCAGGCGCTGGCCAGCAAGAGCCGTGGCCAGGTCGCGCTGGACATGATCAATGCCGTGGTGGTCGGCGCCCACGCGGCCGGCGCTGGCGCGCTGGCGCTGTTCAACAACAAGGTCGCGGTCGGCCTGACGTATGCGCAGATCTTTGGCGCCAACACGGACGGCGCCAAGGTCCTGAGCCTGGTCACGTCCACCGATACCACGGCCGCGATCAACTACGCCATGGGCATGGCCGCCTCGCTGGCATCCGCCAATTCGACGGCGCTCGCAGGCAACCTTGGCGACGCCTACGCGCTGAACAACAATGCCACCACCGCGCAGCAAAGCACGGCCAGCGCGGCCACGGCCGCCACCAATGCCGCCAACGCCAGCAACGCCAGTCCGCTGGCGCAGGCCACCTTGCGCGCAGCGCGCCTGTATGCGGCCGTTCTCAACCACGGCCGCACCGGCAAACCGATGGCGCTGGACATCAATGAAGTGGCCATCATGGCACGCGCCATGGTGGCCGGCACCAGCGACGCCGCCGCAGTCGCCATGCTGCTTGGCACCACCGAGGGTCAGTTGCTGTACCCGGCCGGCGTCGATGCAGCTGCTTTCGTGCGCCGCATGTACCAGCAAGTCCTGGGCACCACACCTACCTCGGCGCAGCTGGCATACTGGAGCGCCCAGGTGGCGCAGGGGCCGCAGAGCGCCGCCACCGCCGCCCTGGTCAACGAATTGTTGAACGGTGCGGTGGACAACGCCGATCAGTCGGCGGCAGATGCGACCTGGAGCGGCCGCGCCGCCTTCGACAAGGACGTCAACACGGCGCTGGGCGCCATGACGGCCGCCGCCGCCGCCGCCATCACCACCGCCACGGCGGCCCAGGCGGCGTACAACAACGCTGGGGTCCCGGCCAAGACCGACACCGCCGCCAAGTCGGCGCTGGCGGTACAAACCGCGCTCAACACAGCCGCCCCCAACACGCTGGCCGTGATCGAAGTCACGCGCCTCTACGTCGGCATCTTGAACCGCGGTCCCGGCGCCGACCAGGGGCCTATGGACATCGGCGGTCTCAACCTGTTTGTGTCCAAGCGCGTACAGGGCATGGACTTGCGCACCATGGCGCAGTTCATGATGCTCTCGCCCGAAGGCAAAGGCCTGTACGGCAGCCTCAAGGACGTCGACTTCATCAACAAGCTGTTCAGCCAGGTCTACGGCCGGGCGCCGCTGGCCTCCGAATCCTCGTGGCTCGAGCGCCTGCGCACCAGCAGCCGCGGCGACGTTGCCGCTGACCTGATCAGCACGCTGACCACCAAGGATTTGCCAACTGCGGCCGACTACACCGCCAAGTCGGCATTCAACCAGAAGGTCGCCACAGCGCTGGCGCCAATGGTCAACCTGGCTGCCACCGCTGCGGCCAACGCGCAGAAGGCCGTCAACGATGCGCAGACCCTCAAGGATCTCGCCGAGACGACACTGCAGCAGAAGAAAGATGCGCTGCAAGCCGCCAGCCAGCTGACGCCGGAAACTGAAGCGGCGGTGCTGGCGGCAGCTGCCGCGCAAAAACCGGCGCTGATCTATAACGGCGCCGCCGCCGATCTGGTCGCCCAGCTCAATGAAATGATGGTCGGCTTCAACCAGCCGACCACGCTGGCCAACTTGAGCGCCCGTCTGGCCAGCCTGCTGGACGGCAGCGCCACGCTGAGCAGTCTGGCAGGCCAATTCATGCAGGTGACGCCGCAGACCCTGAACGATCCAGCCAAGTTTGTCCGCAACCTGTACCTGACCATTCTGCAGCGCGAGCCTGAGCCAGGCGCGGTCGAGTTCTGGGTCGGAAAGATTCCGTCGTTTGGCGACGCCGCCAACTTCGCCAAGCAATTCTTCTTTGCCGGCTGCCATCGCGAGCTGTATGAGCCTTACACCGGCAGCGGTACCGACTATCTGAAACGCGCGCACTTCCCCGACGAGGTCGCCGCAGCAACAGCTGCCACGCTGGCCGAGGTGCAGGCGCTGACCAGCGCCTACACTGCCGCACTGCAAGGCGCCCCGGACCGCATCAGCGCACGCCAGGCGCAAGCGCAGCAGGAACTGGCGAGCGCCCAGACCGACCGCGACAACAAGGCATTCGACCTCGACAACACACGCAGCATCCTGACCGTGGCGCCGCAAACGCCGGCCGCCGTGAGCGCAGCCATCGCCGTGCAGAACAAGGCCGTGATCGCCGACAAGGACCTGTCGACACTGACCGCCGCCAAAGCCACCGCCGCCGCAGCAGCAGCAACGGTCGGCTTGGCCGCCAACGCCGTGGCCAGCGACTATGCGGCCGTGGTGGCCAACGCCACCGCCTTCAAGCCCGCCCTGGCGCTGGAAGTGACGCAATCGGGCGCCCTGGTCAACGTTGAGCTGGCAGCGGCCGCCACTGCGCGCGCCAACGCCGCCTATGCCGCCGCAACCCAGCGCACGCTCAATAGCCTGGGGCTGGCGCAAATGTACATCATGCTGCTGGGCCGCGCCCCGACCCTGATCGAACTGAACCAGGGCCTGGGTATGTTCAATAACGGCCGCGACCTGGCCAACCAGGCCGCCCAGCTGATGGCGGCCAATCCGACGCTGTACCCGGCCGGCATGACCAACGACGCCTTCGTCACCAAGCTCATCACCAACGCCACCGGCCACGCGCCGACCGCGGCCGTGCTGCGCCAGTGGAGCGACCAGCTGACCCAGGCGGGCGCACCAAGCCGTGGCCAGCTGATGGCAGCGTTGATCACCGACATGACGCGCACCAACCTCTCCGCTGACACGCTGATCTTCAACGGCAAAATCAATCTGACCCTGATCAACGCGCGCAACCAGGCCACCGCCGACGCAACCACACCGTCGGTCGCCAACTACCTCAACGCCAATGCCTACGTCGCCCGCGACGGCGCCTTGTTTGTCGACGCCGCCGCAGTGGCCGCACAGACCAGCAACTCGCTGTATGCGAACGAAGTGGTGCAGCTGTACGTGGCCCTGCTGGGCCGGGCGCCGGACACTGCCGCCCTGCTCGACTACATCAAGCAACGTGCGGCCGGCACGCCACTGGCCACCATCGCCCAAACCCTGCTGGGCACGCTGCCTGGCCAGGCGCGTTTCCCGACCGCCCTCAACAACACCGATTTCGTCAAGGTGGTCTACCAGCAGGCACTGGGGCGCCCAGCTGACGCGGCCGAAATTGCTGCCTGGGTGGCCAAGCTCAACGCCAACACCCCGCGTGGCGCGGTGGCTGTGGGCATCATCGCCGAGCTGTACGCCTATGCCGGAACCGACGGCGTCAAGCTGGCCGCACGCGTCAACTTCATGGGCCGCGTGGGCGTGGCGCTAACCCACCCGGACAGCGATAGCCGCGGCGCCGCCAATGCGGTGGGAGTGATGGATCAGTTAGTCAACAGCACGCCAGTCCGCAACTACACCACCAAAGTTTCGGTGGCCAAGTCCACCGGCCTGAGCGGCACCTCGACACCGTTCAGCAGCCCAACGCGCATGACCGTGGACCGCTGGGGCAATCTGCTCAGCATCAGCGACCTGCGTGATCCGAACTGGAAGATCAGCTACACCTACAACGCCAACAACCAGCAACTGAGCCAGACGCTCAACGCGCTGGCCGGCAGCAGCAACGTACCAACCAATCTGCACGACTACGATGTGCTTGGCCGCATGGTGCTTGAAGGCGACTTCGTCAACACCCCGCTGGGCAAACTCAACCGCTACGGCTACGACAGCAATGGCAATGTACGCCTGGAAGTGCATGCCGACGGCGGCAAGGTCACCTCCAACTACAACCTGTTTGGCGAACGGACCAGCGTCAAGCGCTGGGCCACCGACACCACCGGCGTCCAGACCAGCTATGCCTATGACCACCTGGGCCACCTGACCAGCACCAAAACCGAGGCGGTCTATGTTGCCTACGCCGACGATACCGAGCTAGGTATGATCGAGCGCGACAAGACCTTCCATCAGCTGGAAGAGCGCTCTGAATACGACGAGCTGGGCCGTAAGGTGCGCAATATCGACGGCGCCGGTGTCAGCACCTATACCGAGTACGACCTGGACGGCAACATCATCGCCACCATGACGCAAGGAAATCTGTACCGTGCGGTAACCGCTTATGACGCGTTCCACCACCGTACCGCCACCTTGGATGCCAATGATAAAAAAATGCGCTGGGTCGTGGACAACTTCGGCCAGATCAGCAAGTTCACGGACATGAGCAACACCGACACCTACTATGGTTATGATGGTGTCGGTCGCCGTACCATGACCACCCTCAACGGCAAGTGGATCAGCCAGACTTACGAGAATGGCATGCTGGTGCGTGTGGTCAACAACGAAAGCGGCTTGACCACCAACTACACCTATGACGTGGTCGGCAACCGCCTGAGCGAAAAGCAAAGCTATGCGCCCAACACCGCATCGCTACCAACGCGGGTGCAGAACAACACCCTCAAATACGACAAGCAGAACCGTCTGACGGATGTGTACGACGGTGTGTACACGCTGAACTACACCTACGACAACAACGGCAACCGTACCAGTGTCACCACCACGTACACGGGGATGGGATCGTTCACCAAATACAACGCCTACGACGAGATGAACCGCCAGATCATCGTCAATGCCGATACGCCATGGGATGCGGTGCTCAAGAAAGCGGACCTGGGTGACACCGGGCACCAGATCAGCTACGACAAGGCCGGCAACCGTCTCAGCGATACGTACAAGGGCGTGTTCATTAACAAAGACACGTATGCCACCACAGCGGGCGCCTGGACCACCGAAACCTATTCCTACGATGAAGCCGGCCGTCTGCAATATAGCTACCGCGACGGCGTGCTGTACGACACCCGCGTCTACGACGGCGCGGGACGCCTCACCTACGCAGGCGAGCGCGTGAAACCGTCCGATCCATCGCGCAACGCCACCCTGGCTGCAGGCATCCTGTCGCAGCGCCGTACCTACAGCTACGACGTCGGCGGCCACGTCACGCGGCAAGAGCTGTATAACTATGATCTGCCCGACCAGAATATTTATTTCGTCAAAGGTCATGGCAACGATCTGGGTGGTTACGACGCCATGGGCAACCTGACCGGCTATACCGTGGCGGCGACCAATATCGACAACAACGACTTCGGCAGGTACACCATCCAGTACCTGTGGACCGACGGCGCGCACGAGCAATTTACCAAGCAGATCAAGGACCAGACCGCCGTCGAGAGCGTCTACGACACGTTTGGCAACCGGATCCAGGTGATCGATGAGAAAAAACAGGTCAAGCGCCAATTCTGGTACGACGCCGACGGCCACGTGCAAAGCAAGCTCGATGGCGACACCAGGAGCTTCTCGCTGATCGTCAACGGTCAGGTGCTCGGTGACGAGAACTCCAGCAAGACCAACATCCTCGGTTCGCCGTACCAGTCGGCCACCGCTCAGTCGCTGTCGGCACCACCGAGCGTCTACAGTGTGCAAAGCCCGAACGAGACACTGCAAAGCATCGCCCAGGCGATCTGGGGCGACGCCAAGCTGTGGTACCTGATTGCCGACGCCAACGGCCTAGCCGGCGACGCCGCGCTGAAGGTCAACGACATCCTGCGCATTCCCACCCGCATCAACACCGCGCACAACGACTACGCCACCGTCAAGCCATACTACGTTGCCGAAGACATCGGCGACACCGCCCCCGCCATGCCGACGCCAAGCCAGCATCGCGGCGGTTGCGGCCCGCTTGGCAGCGTGATCATGGCGGCAGTGGGCGCAGCCGTGATGTACTTCACCGGCGGACTGGGTGCGCCGCTGGCCGCAGCACTGGGTTCGATCGCCAGCCAGGTAGTGGGCATCGCGATCGGCGCGCAGGATGGCTTCAGCTGGAAAGGCGTGGGACTTGCCGCTCTGAGCGCCGGCGTAGCCCAGGGCGTAGGTTCATTGAGCACGCAAGGAGGCCTGTTAAGTGCAATAAGTGGCGAAGGCTGGCAAGCAGCGGCGGCGCAGGCTGCCGTGTCCAACATCGCGACCCAAGGCATCGCCAACCTGACCGGCCTGCAGCACGGCTTCAGTTGGGCCAGCGTGGCCGGCGCCTCAGTGGGTGCTGCGGTTGGCAGCGCTTTGCGCAAAGACAGCGATTTCACGACATTTATGGGGAGTTATACCAACCTCGCCGCCGCTACTGCTGCAGGTATCAGCGGAGGCCTGACGACGGCAGTGGCGCGTGGTGGTAAAATTCAGGCGGCGTACATTGCTACAGACGCGTTTGGTAATGCGCTGGGCAGCAGCTTGGCTGACAGCATGCGACCGACGGCCAGTTCCACATCTTCTGGCAATGGAGCGGGCAGCAACAGTGGGCCAGGTGACGTCGAAGACTTTGACACGTTCCGTGCAAGGCAAGCTGTCAGCCGCGCCTTTGCAAAACCGGATGCGACATATCTTGCGATGGCCGATGGTCCTGACTATGCAGGTATGCTGCTGTCGTCCGCTAGTGCCGGAGGCAGCGGAACGTCATCGGGATTTGGCGCTGTCTCAAACTATGCCGGCGGCTCTCTGGACACCGGATGGGGTGCATTTAGCACTCAATTCACCTTTAAAGACCAACGTGGAGCGCAGGTCGATTACCTTGGCGTGATCGGTAATTCGGTTGGCAAGAGAATGACGGCTGACCAGGCCCGTGCTTACGATCTCGACCAGTATTACAGCGCTATGCGCAACGGCGACCTTCCTACCGTTCAATCCAACAGTCCCGGCATCGCTCGCAACATTGGCCCTGTCGAAGGCTTCTTCACGTTCAACAGTGTCGGCAGAGTCCTCAAAGGATATGGTGAAGGTGCGTATAACCTCGTCAGCGCACCTTTCGTTGGGACCGCGAACCTCGCCAAGGATGGTTACGGCTTCGCTAAGCAGCGGATATTCGGGCCTGAAGTTGGTGTAATGGGTGACACGCGACCTTACGATCCACAAAGTGGACTAGTGCGCTCACTCATGACGAAAGGCGGACTTGCGACAGCCGGAGACATTCTTCACGGTGCTGTGATGTCTACGCCAATCGGCACGCTCAATGCGCTCTATCATGGAAACCCTGAAGAGATAGGGGCCTCTTTGCCGGGTACATTTATGGCGTTATCAGGGATAGGAGGGGCTGGAGCCACGGAGAGTTTAGCGAGCAGAAATGTGTGGAAGACATTTAATAATCGTGGAGTTGATTTAGGCGGAGGGGCCTATGGACCTAACACTGAAATGGTTGCACAAGTATTGGAATCTGGAAGGGGCCGTTATCAAACGGTGGCAGACGCACTACGCTCAGGCGAATTAGCGTTGGGTTATGGTAACTTGCCAGACGGTGTTAGCGGCAGATATTTCCCCGGGAGCGGTGAATTAACCTTAAATAGAAATATGAACTGGTCTGGCAAGAACGGGCTATATGATGCTGCCGTCACCACTGCACATGAAGGACAGCACTGGTTAGATGATGTGGCAGGAATTGCTAGCCGGGGCATGAAAAATAACGAAATGTATTTCGAAGCTAGAGCCTTCTTGAGTGAGCAAAAATTAGCTAACAGCCTAGGCCGTCCAAGTTTAGGCACATTGGGCCGTCTTGAGGGGCAACTAGGGTCGCGGGCTGCCGCTTGGGAATTCATCAAAGGACAATATGGATATGGAAACTAAACACGTCATAGAGGAAGAACGTTCTCTCATTGAAAATTATTTTCAAGAACCCGCCGAGTTGATTTCTGAACGAGATATCAATTTTGGCAAGCTGATCATTTGGAAGAATTCAAATTCACTTCCTTCTCGACGGGCTTGTACATTTCGGGACGAGAAATGCCACGTAGTGATACCTAACCTCGATGAGAGGACGTTTGGCGCGATGCTGGAAATCATTGTAAGGGACAGTAGTAATGTTGAAGACGTGTGTAATTTGTTGCCTTTGATATCACCGGGGTTACGCAAGGTGATAAAGGAGTTGCGTCCTTACATGAAAGACATCAATGAAATCTGGCGCCCCCCGACTCTTATGCACGAGCGATTTTCTGTGTTTGTAGAAAACCTTACCTTGGGAACCCTTGAGCAGATCGTTATAAATCAGGAGTGTGGAATGAAACTGGAAACCGTTGGCGGAGGAATTCAAATGCATCTGAAGTGATTGCTACAGATGCGTTCGGCAATGCACTGGGTAGCAGCCCGGCCGAACAAGTCAACGACAGTCGAACGGCTGCCCGGATCAACGCCGACCAGATGCGCTCCGGTCAAGAAGAAGCCGCATTTGAGAAAGATGCCTGGTCTGCAAGGAGCGCACAAGACGTACCGACCGCTGGCAATATCATGACCGCCGATGAAGTCAAGCGGCGCGTCATGCTCGACATCTTAGGCGAACAAGCACGGGATGACTCCTTAATCACACCTGAAATGCTGCCAACCGGCGGTCCTGCTCGCGGAGTAGCTCGTTACCGCCCTGGCAGCTTTGAGATGGTTCGCAATAACAACTGGGACAACGCCTTGAATCTGGCGGCGGACCCGTTTGGATGGCTTGGTGAAGTGCCCAGCATCGTTGATGAACTAGGCAGGATGTCGCAGACACAAGCGAAGGTTCAGGTAGATGCCATGCGCGAAGCGATGACCAAGCTCGGCGTAAAAAACGTGCCAACAGACTACGAGTACTACATCAACAACTCAGGCACTGGCATCGACTTCAAAGGAACCGCCGAACACCTAGGAAATGTATATGAGGGCTATGTTCGGGACCAACGCCTGCGCGAAACGTGGGGCGATGGTTATGAGTCGATCCGGGTCGGCAAGTCACAGATGACAGTGTTGGAATTCGAGAAGAAAGTTCTCGACGTCCACCTGCAAGCGACAGATCGAGCCTATGCAAAAGGCGTTGATCTAATTGCCAGCGGCGAATTGGCTGTCAAAGATGGCCAATATGCCCGCACATTGGGCAGTTTTGTCGACGATCAGGTGCGACTCCGTCTTCGTGATATGGCAAAAGCCGAAGATATCAACAACAGCTCGATGTCGAACATATGGGCTATCAACCGCCGCATCAAAAACGATATAGTCGATGGCTATGGCATCTCTGACGGCAGGATCGGCTTTAACATTTTCCACGACACGACGCTGGCGCGGAAGGATGGCTACACACCTCAGTTGAGCAAGTGGAACACCATCCGGCCGGGCAACTTCCTTATCATTCGCTCGACAGAACTGGGCGGACCGTACGTGGTTCCCCGTCAATCGATTCAGCCCTACGCACCGATGCCAAAACTGCCTGGCCGGAAGTTTTAAATTGAAGGATTCATGATGTCTTTGACCGAAAAATTACGTGATTTTGCTGGAGCCTTGGCTGTTGCATCAACGGACGCCCCTGACGACTACCCGGAGTGGGGCTATACGACGTACGAAAGCAACATGACTAATCTCAAGGAACTGTGGACAGAAATCCTCCCCAAGTTGACGAAAGAATTGGAGAAAGCGGAATTCATTGACGGCAAGCTCCAGGAGGCGTTTGCCGCGTTCGAAGCCAAGGAGAAGGATAAGGGACGCAAGGCGATCCTAGCGATCTATAACCTTGATGTGAAAAAGCTGAGTTAGCTATATCCTCTCAGGTTATGTGTAGTGGTCACGACTTGATCTGACAGTTAGGCGGCATAGTGGATCAGCTCCTTGAGGCGGTTGGGACTGGGTGTGGCCGTGTAGACGAACTTGAACTCGACCGGCTCGAACATCGGCAAGAACTCCTGGTACGTCTTGCTGCCGTAGCCGCGCAGCACGCTGACCTCGTCCAGGCCGGACGCCTGCCACTTCGTGACGTCGACCTTGGGCTCGCGCACAGATTCGTAGTTCGTCAGGTAGATCGTTGCCGGGTCGTCAATCTCGGCGTCCGAACGGATGAACCGCAGGTCGACTGCCTGGTCGCCGGTGAAGCGCTTCGCCACCTCGCGCGCGAACTGTACCCTCCTTCACCCACTTGCGTTCGCGGCCCTTTTCGATAACGCGCGCAGTCCAGATGCGCAGCAGCTGCGCCAAGTTGGCTCAGCCGGATTCGAGCAGCTTTTGCTGCGTGCCGTCGGCGTATTTGACGCGAGAGAGCAGCCCACCGATGCCTGCGCTGGCGGTGTCGGCCAGCACGGCGGCGCATAGTGCATCGGTAGCGTGGTGATGCTCGTCGTCGCGCAGGTCAGACGAATTGACGGCGTGAAGGTATCGGTCGGCAAAGCCCATTGTCGTGCTCCAAGGTGTGTGACTGGACGTTAACACAGTAATTTCCTCAGCGCTACTATCGATGTACCAACGTCGCTATCTGGGCCGCCCTGCTTACCGGCGTACGACGCGGAGAACTCTTCCAGATCGAGGCAGCGCACATTGGCAGTGACACGATCACTTTTCCGGCGAGCAATACCAAAACACTACGGATGCGAGTGATTCCGATTATTCCCGCCCTGCGGCCTTGGTTGAAGTACTTCCCATTGAATATGACACTGTACGGCGTTCAGTCGTCATGGCGCCGCGCGCGTGAAGGCTGGTATGCCTCATGTGAACTTCCACGACCTGCGGCATTCTTCCGCGAGCATCATGCTCAGCCTGGGAGTGGATTTATACACCATTAGCAAGATCTTGGGCCACGCCAATGTGCAAACGACGCAGCGCTACGCATATCTCCAGGTTGACACGCAACGCGCCGCGCTGGACAAGTGTGGGGGAGTGACCGTTTTGACACCCGAATCCTGGGCGGCTTTCGGCCACAAACCCAGCAACCACGCGGCCGCCGCGCCAATTTCCTCACTTAACGCATTTTGAAACTTTCTGCTCAGGATTGAGTGGATCGTGCGAACGTTTGCGATTTTTTTGGAACTCTTTCGGTAATTTCTGTGCATTGGCTGGCGATGCGAGTAACACGCCTCATTTGCGCTGGTGCCGCGCTGGATGCCCGACAGCCAGGTCATGCAGGTCGAGCGGACGGCTTCTGTACCGAAACTAACGGCCTCATCCATCAGGCCAATCAAATCATCCAGTAAACTTCTCTCATTAAATGTCTTCATTGCAACTAGTGTTTATTCAAAGTAACGATTGTAACAATTCGGCTATCTTCAAATTCTCACCAATTGTCACACTAGCCGAGCGCGCGCAGTACGACGTCCATAGCATCTTCCTGGCCGTTGGACTTAACCAGGAACTGGTATAGCACCGAGATTACCGCAGGCCGACGCTCAGCGCTTATGGTCGCATTACGCGTGCGCTCCCATTCGTCCACGGCTCTGATTGCTAATTCCAATTTGCGAATGTCTACGTCATTGGAACCACCCGCGACTACGCCTGCAACAGAAGGGGCGTTTTCGGGCGCTGGCTCCGCAGATACGTCTTCTACACCAGTCTGCCACCATTTCACGCTCTTTCCCGATGCGCGCGCCAGTTTCTCCAACGTCCGCTTAATAGGTTGGTAGTCCTCTGCCCCCCTTTGCACTGCTGTTACTAAATCCTTGGGCAACCCCATAGCTGCGGCCCAAGCATACGGACGATCACCCGCCTCGCGTAGAAATCGCTGTCGAAAACTCTCTGGCATTTGGAAACAACCCTCATAGCTAAGTTGCTTCCTCAAAAACGGGAAACAACACAAAGAAACAACCACAAAACAACTCAATAGAATCAATAGCTTAAAGCATTAACGCAAACTTTAGTTGTTTCTTTGGTTGTTTCTCTATTGCAGGAAACAACTTTACAACCTAGAATACACCTACTTACTTACCGCGAAAGGTTAGCAAATGAGTGTAGTCATACGTCCAAAAAAAACCGCTCCGGTCAACTGGCACCGGGCGGACATCATTGCAGCGCTCCACAAAAACGGCTGGTCTATGCGAGGTCTCTCGGTGGCCAATGGCCTCAGCGAACATACCCTTAAGACGGCGATGACCTCGCCATACCCGAAGGCAGAAAAGATCATCGCTGCGGCGATAGGCGTTGAAGCTGAGGCTATCTGGCCGGAGCGTTATGCAAAGCGCAATTTTACGCCTGTTTTAACGCTTGTCACCAATTTTCCCCGCACGTTAGCAACTGAAATGCAACTCGACGCACCAACTAGCAACTAAGCAACCACATGAGCAACTTAGTCCCATTAAAACCGCATTATGACGCTGAAACCTTAGCGTCGATGGCAATTCCAGGTCTCCCGACCACGCGTGCAGCGATGTTCAAGCGCGCGAAGGCGGAAGGATGGAAGTTTGTCGAGGTGCCGGGCAAAGGCGGACCTGGTGGTGTTCGTAAAGAATACGTACCGCCGGCCCATGTAATGGAAATCATTCGCCTGCGTGCCGCCGGTGCATTTCTGGCCGTTCATGAGCAAACTGTACCAGCGACCGTTAAAACGACGGTTCTTCCAGAGGCCGCGACGTTTGCGCAATCCATCGTGGCTGACTCCCGCAAGGGCGTGCTGGCAGCGTTAAACGGTCTGATGTCCCAAGGTTACGCTACGAAAAAAGCCGCCCGCATACTGCTCGAAATGGCAGAGCGTGATGATGCGCCTGCGCACTTGGTGAACATGCTCCGCGCTGCGCGCGATGGACGTGGCCGTCCGAGCGCTACTGGCCTGCCATCGGTCAGCAGTCTACTGCGCTTCGTGGAGTACGACCGCGCCGGGTCGCTGGCACCAAGGTTCCAGCAACGCGACATGAGCGTGCCAGCCTGGGCGCCGCTGTTCATGGAGTGCTACCAAAAGCCCGAAAAGCCAACGGTCAACCACGCCTACGAAGCTTTCTACACGCTCGCAGCATCGCGCGGTATCGACAAACTGCCGAGCATCTGGCAGGTGCGGCGCTTCTTGGACAAGGTGGGCAAGGTCTCCGTTGAAATGGGCCGGATGGGCGACCGCGAGTTGAAGACCATTCGGCCATTTATCCGCCGCAGCTTCAAAGACCTGCTGCCAACGGATGTTTATAGCGCCGACGGCCACACCTTCGACGCGGAGGTTCAGCATCCATTGCACGGCCGGCCATTCCGTCCCGAAATCACCAGCGTGGTTGACATTGCGACTCGTCGCCTGGTTGGCTGGTCGGTTGGTCTCGCCGAAAGCGCTTTCGCGGTGCTTGATGCACTCCGCGACGCGAGCGTTAAATCGGGCATTCCGGCGATCTTCTACGTCGACAACGGATCGGGCTACAAGAATCAGCTTATGACTGACACCGCCACCGGCCTGCTTGGCCGACTTGGAACGGAGATGCATAACAGCATTCCGTACAACTCCCAGGCGCGCGGCGTCATCGAGCGCTTGCATCAGACCATCTGGGTTAAAGCGGCGAAGGAAGTACCGGGCTACATGGGGCGCGACATGGACCGCCAAGCAGCGCAGGTGATCCACAAGCTCTCTCGTCAGGCCATCGCGCGAACCGCATCCGGCGGCGCCGTGGCAATGCCACTGATGGCCTGGGCAAGCTTCCTGGAGTTCTGCGCCAGCAAAGCCGGTGAGTACAACAGCCGGCCCCACCGTTCGCTGCCGAAAATTGCCGATCCGATCAACGGCCGCAAGCGCCACATGACGCCCGACGAAGCCTGGCAACTGGCGGTCGACAAGGGATTCCAGGCATCCGTGGTGACGGACGACGAAGCACGCCCACTGTTCAGACCGCAGCTGCTGCGCACCGTGCGCCGCGCTGAAATCGAACTGTTTGGCAACCGCTATTTCGCGCGCAGCTTAGAAGAGTTCCACGGCGAGCAACTGTCCGTTGGCTACGACATACACGACGGATCGAAAGTGTGGGTCTACGACGCAGATGGACGGTTCATCTGCACCGCAGAGCATAACGCAAACGAACGTGCATACATGCCGGCATCTGCGGTGGACAAAGCGCGTGACAAGCGCGCGGCCGGCCGAGAGCGCCGCCTGGAGACGAAGCTGGAAGAGGTGCAGCTGGAGCGCCGTGGCGCACCAGCGCTGGAGAACATGGAGAGCGTCCACATTCCTGGATTCATAAACATCGACCGCGACCAGCTGGCGCAGCGTGCGCGTGATCTGGTGTTCAGCCCAGCGGCTGTACACGCGGACGTCGAGGTCGTCGAAGTACGGGAAGTATTAGCCGCGCCGGAGTGGTCGGCGCCAACCGAACCTCAGCACCGCTATGCCGAATGGCTGCGCATTTCAAAACTGGAGGAAGGAGAACTATCTGAGCGTCAAAAAAACTGGAGGCAGTCATACACGACCACCTCCGAGTTCCGAGTCTTTAGCAAGAAAACTGCCTAACAATCCGCGCTGCCGCCAGCAGCGCGAATAACAAGAAAGCATGAAATTATGACGAACATCAATCCGATGGTCAATCGCGTAGCACAAATCTCAAATCTCGACCTGGTCGCAATCGCGGCCGACAAGCTGCTAAATCGCGTCGACGGCCTGCCAGGCATGGGCGTGATCTACGGTGAGGCCGGCCGGGGCAAGACCTTCGCTTGCTCTGCCCTGGCCAACCAGGCGCGCGGCTACTACGTCCAGCTGAAGAGTGCATGGAACCGTAAAGCGATGCTCGAAAAGATTCTTTTTGAAATGGGCATCAAGCCGATGTCCACCATCGCCGGCATGCTGGATCAGATTTGCGAGCAGCTGGCCGCCAGCCGGCGTCCGCTGATTATCGACGAATTCGACTTCTGTCTGCGGTCCGACAGCATGGTCGAACTGGTGCGCGACATCTACGAAGGGAGCCAAGGAACGCTGATCCTGGTTGGCGAAGAAATGCTGCCCCACAAGCTCAAGAAGTGGGAGCGTTTTCACAGCCGCGTGATGGCATGGATTCCTGCAATGCCGGTCTCGGTCGACGATGCCGCGAAGCTGGCGCCGATCTACTGCCCTGGTATTGAAATCGCCCATGACTTGCTCACGCATATCGTCGCACAAGCGAATGGCTCGGTCCGCCGAGTCTGCGTGAATTTAACGCTGGTTCACGAGCAAGCAAACCTCAACGCAGATTCCAGTATGACGCTCAAAAGCTGGGGTGATCGGGAACTGTACACCGGCGAGGCGCCTAAACGCCGCGCTGCATAAGGAACTAGAAACAAATGGCAGCAACCTATAAAAAACGCGCACCGGCACACGTAGAGATGACCGGTGGCAAAGGCTCCCGCCAACGAGCATGGGAGCAAGTCCGAAAATTTGGGATCAACAAAGGCTTTACTACCGAGCAGCTGAGCATCAAGACGAACATCGAGGCCGGCACACTGCAAACCTATTTGCACGCTTTGACGATGGGCGGCTTCCTGGAGGCTAAGGACATTTCGACAGGCGCCGTACCGCGCAAGCATGAATGGAAGCTTATTCGCGACAACGGCGTCGAAGCGCCGCGCCTCACCAGAGAGGGCAAGCCGCTGCAGCAAGGCATGGGGACCGAGGCCATGTGGCGCTCCATGCGGATCATTGGCGACTTCAATTACCGGGAGCTGGCTGCCCACGCCAGCACCTCCGGCCAAGAGGTCAAGGATGGCACGGCAAAAGCGTACGTGATCATGCTGTATGCGGCAGGCTACCTCAGCCTGACAAAGCCAGCCAAGAACATGGTCAACGGCGCCGCCCGTTACCGCCTGGCGCCAGGCAAGTACACCGGGCCGCGTCCGCCAATGATCCAGCGTACCAAAAGCGTCTACGACCCGAACCTTAACGAAGTGGTATGGCAGCAGACGGAGAAGAACCATGATGACCTCTGATCCACGCTGGCTTAGGCTGCTGCGCGCCGAAGCAGACAAGACCAGCATCGGCCGCGCCGCGATTCGCGTCGGCTATTCCAGGACCGCTGTTAGCCAAGCCCTCTCTGGAAAGTATCCAGGTGACATGGCCAAGTTGGAGCGCATGGTGTTAAACGCACTCGAACTGCCGATGGCAGTTGCCTGCCCACACCTCTTACTCAACCTGCCGACGACAATGTGCCACGGCTTCTCGTCCAAAGCGGCGCCAACACACAACCCCGTTCAGATGATGCATTGGCGCGCTTGCCAGATCTGTCCGAATAAGAGTGATGCCACATCCAGCAGTCAAGACTAACAGCAGCACGTAGGAAGCACCTGATGAAGATTTGCGAGTACATGAAGGAACCCTGGTTTGCTTCTCTGACGCGAGAAGTCCAGGCCAGCAACAAGACGCGTGTAGCGGATCAAATGGGCGTCAATCGCTCAACGCTGTCCGCAGTATTTAACGGCCTAGGTGAATATGGAAAGGGCAAGGCCAGTACCAAGAAGTTTGAACGCCAGTTCTTAGGCGCATTCAATTTGCTCGTTTGCCCGTACAACAGCGCCAATGTTGGCGATGCGATTTGCCGCGAGCGTGCATTGATCCCGGCACCGATTCACAACCCAGGCGCGATGCGCCATTGGAAGGCGTGCCAGCAGTGTGCCTTCAAGCCACGACCAATCCCAGAACCCGCGCCTGCAGCGCCTAAAGCAGTTTCCTTGCCGCTCGCACCGCGCTTTAACGGCGGAAAGGCCGCCAGCGGAGAGGAAGCATATCAGGAAGGCTGGGACTGCATCGGTGGACCGAACGATAACCCCTACACCGTCGAGGATTCGCGAAGCGACTATTGGGACTTGGGCTATGCGCAACGCCGGGACTTCGACCGCAAGCATCGCGCTCGCCTCAATGCGCCTGCAGCCACAGCCTCACCCGAAAAGCCACAGCAAGCAGGCGTTATCGACAAGGTCACCCTTGCCTTGCCAGAAGTCGGCGCACCGCAAGCGGCGGCGCTCGGTGAAGTCATTACGAAGTTTAAAGAATAGGAGCAGACGTGAAGGTACTCAAGATCATCCAGACGTTACGGATCGCATTCATTAACTGGGAACTCCGTCGGCTGGAGGCACATCGCCGCCGTACGGTCGCTGAATTCATGCTCGCGGTCGACGACGGCCGGCGCGCCGCGCAGGACTTGTACTTCCAGCGCGGCCACTACATCGCGAATCGGAGGGCAGAGTTGGAATCCAAATTACGCGAACTTAAAAAGGAACTGAAAGCATGAGCTGACGTCGCTGGCGTTGTAACGCCAGCATAGACCATATATTTTTTAACGCAAGGGAAAGGCAACACATGAATGCACCAGTAAAAAGTATCGATGTGCCGGAAGGCTTTCGCAAAAACGCACAGGGCCACTTGGTTCCAGTCGATGCCATCAAGCCGATTGACGCGGCGCGTGACGAATTGGTGATGGAATTAATCGACGCTGCCAAGGCGCAGCACGAAGCGCTACGCATCTTCAAGGAGCGTGTATTTTCCGACGTGAAGGCATTCGTCGTGCTCTCTGCTGAGCAGTACGGGGCATCCGTCGGCGGCAAGAAAGGCAACATCACTCTCATGTCCTTTGATGGTCGCTACAAGGTCAACGTGGCGACTGCGGACAACATCACTTTTGACGAACGTCTGCAAGCCGCGAAAGCACTGATCGACGAATGCGTTCTGGACTGGAGTAAAGACAGCAATCCGCAAATCAAGGCACTCGTCCAACAAGCCTTTGACACCGACCGCGAGGGCAAGATTAGCACCGGTCGCGTGTTAGCTCTGCGTCGCCTGGACTTCGATGATCCGCGCTGGCAACGCGCGATGCAAGCCATCGGCGAATCGGTCCAAGTTGTAGGCACCAGCGAGTACGCACGTTTTTACGAACGCGTCGGTAGCTCCGATGAATACAAAGCCATTTCCTTGGATGTGGCAAAGGTATGACCACTCATCTGCAACCACAGGCGGCGTGGTGCTGGGCGTCCGGCGTGATCGAGTTCGGCGCAGAAACCGAAGTGCCGGAGGACAGCATCCTCATCGCCTACGGTCCGAAAGCGCATCTCTTCAATGAGGTATCAATAATGGCACGGCGCGGTCGGGGTGCCAGCGAGGGACTGTTGCTGGTTCCCGGCGTGCCCGAAGCTGCAAACCAGCGTGCGGGTGCAGATGCCTTGGCGAAATGGCTTGAATGGTGCGCAAAGGGGAACGGCCGTGCCAGTCGGCATGGCGTTAAGTTCATGACCGAACGAGCAGCACATCCGGTCTGATCCATGCGAAACCGGCCAACACGGCCGGTCTGCCAGACGTGGTTGTCTGGTACTGATGAGCAGCCAAGAGGAATGAATGAAACTTAGCAAAGAAGAGAAAGAAAAACTCATATCGGAGCTGTCCATGCCATGGGGTAGCGCCGACCTGAAGTGCGACGGTAACTTGATATCGTTGCGGGTGCGTCGCTACACGGAATTGACCTTCCGCGTCATGGCCTACATTAACGGTTACATGAAAGGTTCGTGGGTGAGTGGCCGCACTCCGGTGCCTGAGCAAAAATTCCTTCGCAAGTGCGTCCGCGCGAACGTGAGTGCTGCAAAGAAAGCACAGTTGGTGAAAGAGTTCGGCAAACGCATGATTGCGAAAAGCGAATATGTGAACGGGAGCTTTACCTACTACACAAACGATTGGAGCAGCGGAAAGGCGGTGATTAATCACCTCTTTAAGGTGTGCGATTCGATATCAATCGCGGCCGAGGCGGAGGTCGAGGCAATGCGCGCAGCGACGATTGAGGACGAAGTCAAAGGAGAGAAAGATGAGCGTAGCGTCAGCCTCCAAGCGGCGTCTGTCTGACCTGCGGCTTATTCACATCGCCAAAAAGCAGTTGAATCTGGAGGACGACGAATACCGCGCAATCCTTCAAGACGTGACCGGTAGCCGTAGCGCTGGCGATCTAAACGCGGAGCAGCGTCAAGCTCTACTCGACCGTTTTAAGAAAATCGGATTCAAGGTACAGAGCAAAGGAGCCGGACGCGTTAAACCGAAAGGAGGACAGGATCGGGCGCTGCTCATTTCCAAGATCGAAGCGCAGTTGGCGGAAGCCAAGCGTCCGTGGAGCTATACGGATTCAATGGCAAAGCGAATGTTCAAAATTGACCGCATTGATTTCTGCGAGCCGAAGGATCTGGAGAAAATCATCGCCGCTTTAAGTTATGACGCCAAGCGGAATGGACGAAAGGAGGCGTAGTGAATCATTTACAGCCGGATCAGGTTACGCTTGCCGATCTGCCACAGCAGCTACGACACATTACCGAAGTCGTTGGGCTGGCAGCAGCACTAACGCTGGTTAAACACTTTGGTGGCGTCCGGCTCTACGTACCCCTCGGTATGACGCAAGATCATACCCTGACTAGACTGATCGGGTACGAAGCAGCATGCAAGCTCTCCGCAGAGTTTGGCGGCATGAATCACTTCGATATTCCGCGTGCGGCTAAGGCACTTCGCGTCGTACGAAACCGAGAGATTATCGAGAAGTTCATCAGCGGAAATTCGTTGCGAACCCTTGCCTTCGACTACGTCATGACAGAAAGGCAGATACAAAAAATCTTAACGGAATCAGGAGTAAATAACGAAACGCGGCAAGCCGCACTTTTCTAAATCAGGGCGCCAATGGCGCCCTTTCTTTTTATTCGCAGCGACAATAGCCGCGCTTTCCTCTACCTGATTCGACCAACATGCCCACTATAAATCGCTCGCCACATCTTTGCCGTTCACACGTGAGTGCATCCTTTCAAACTCTGAAATTTCGAGTTTGGCGGCGTTATCATAGCTCGATTTTCCGTAGAAAAGATCAATCGATTGCCCGGTGAGTTTGTCGCTGCCGACAACTATACGGCAGAGTAGCGCCACTTTTGCAATCCGGGCGACCATGTCGGTCATTGTCCCCGAACGGATCGTGCCGGAAGAATCAAACTCAATAAGCAATGCGCCCATCGAATTAGATAGTCCTTTTACCTCGAGCCATAGCTCGACGGGCAGAATGACAGCTCCCTTTTCCTCCGCCTCGCAAAACTGCTTGACGTATTCTGCAATGTCTTCGCGCGCTTGTTCTATGTGCTCTTCAATATCAGACGACAGGATTGTCGCCAACACACGAACTCGCGATTGAAGATTGGCGATCTCCATAACTAACTCTAGCTGCTTTGCGAAGAGCGACTGCCTCAATGGGGCCGTCCTAGCTTTTGCTGTGAAGTAGTGACCAATGCTTCCGACGACTGCTGTTGCTATTATGCCGGTTAAGCCAACTATCAGTGTTACAGTGGCTTGCTCCATACATTCTCCTCATTATTGGATTATGCTACCTTGACTTGACATCCTCGACTCGCCAGCTCTCATCCGGTCAAGTCCAAGCTAGTTTGGCTTGTGCCACATCATATCTGGGAAGCCAAGAACTTAATCATTTTGACGATCGAAGCAGTAAAGGCGACATACCGCCCCGAACCACAATCCGGGGTTGGGTGCATTCTTTGTTCTTGACCAAACGGCAGAGGCAATGTACACATTGCGTTCCTACACTTTGGAGCGGAAAATGGAAGACTCATTTCAACGCAGCCGTGAGCACGCCGAAAAAATCAACGCCGAGGTTCAAAAATCGATAGCAGAACGCGCTTTGCAATCACTCAGAGAAGCGGCCAAAACAGTTGTGACGATTAACGGCGCGGCGGCTGTTGCCATTCTGGGATTCATCGGGGCCGTGGTAGGTAAGCTTTCGTCCACCGTTCCTTTGCAGATTCCTCGCCTTCAGGCCCCCCTGCTAATTTTTTCCTGCGGCGTCGCCTTGGGTGCGATAGCGCTCGTGTTCCAGCATTTGTACGAAGACAAAGACCTGTCGATTTATCAGCTTTCAATGAAGCAGCGCGATTACAAAGCCCGCAATGAATACCGAACCGCCGCGCTCGTGATGATCGGTCTCAGCGTTGTAGCCTTCGTGGCGGGTTGCATCGTCACGGCAATTCGCCTGTAGAATGTGCGGCCTTCGATAGTTGAGAGCGGGTTCCCCCCGAAGTAACTCAGCCTTAATTTGCATCTAGCGCGCGCGTAAGCTGCGAACGTGTTCTGTAAAGAGCCGTTCCACTTATTCAGCGCTAGGAGCATTATGAAATTCCTTCCTTGGTTTTGCCTCTGCCTGACGGTCTGTCTGGCCTGGCACTTCCGCAACCTCGTCGCCGCCGTGCGCGGCTTTATCACCGACCGTCTGCCTCGCATGTTTGAATGGCTGCTCGTCGCCATTTTGACCTGCGCGCTGGCTTTCCTGCTGTCGCCGCAACAGCTGCCAGTCAGCGTGTACAAGATTAGCCTGATCGCCGTCGCTGGCTGCATGGGCTACTGGCTGGACCGCAGCTTGTTCCCCTACGCGCGGCCCGATGCTTTCCTCGGCAGCGAAATCGAGCGCGAGTCCGGTGTCGGTGAACCTCTTTGCTTTGAACTGGACTATGAGCCGCCAAATGACTTGGTGTTCTGCGTCTCCATGCTTCGCCGTGCTGTGATCGTCGCCGCTGCCATGATAGCGGTTGGTCTGGGGGCCTAAGATGCGGCGCTCCCTCCGACGCTATGCCGCTGCACTGGTGACCACTTGTCTGTGTCTGGCTATTGCGCCTGGCGCCGCAGCGGCCGTCGCAGTACCCCGCAGCGCTCATGCCTATCGCGCCGAACTGACCCGGATCGCGCACAGCACTTGGGGCATGGACGCGCCAGTTCCAGTGTTTGCCGCGCAGATCCATCAGGAGAGCGGTTGGAACCCCGACGCCATCTCCAAGGTCGGTGCGCGCGGCATGGGCCAGTTCATGCCGGCGACGGCTTCCTGGTGGTGCAAGCTCGTCGGCCTGGCCGCCGGCGACTGCCAGCCGAGCAATCCCACCTGGGCGATGCGCTCGCTGGTCGGCTATGACCGCTGGCTGTTCGACCGCGTAGGCGGTACGTCGCTGTATGACCGCCTCTGGGCAATGCTGCGAGCCTACAACGGCGGCCTGGGGCATTGGCAGAAGGAAGCCAGTACCTCAGCCAATTTAACGCACAGCGCCGTCGACGCGCAATGTGGCCAGGCGAGTCGCGCGGCGGTGCATTGTGCCGAAAACGTCGGCTATCCACAGCGCATCCTGGAGAAGCTGCAAGCGGCATATGCCGGTTGGGGCACGGTTGTCACGGAGGATGCATGAGCGAAGCCCCCGTCGTCTCCCTCGGAATTCCCGGTCTGATGGGGATCGTAGTAGCCACCGCATTGCTCGTGGGCTGTGTGGTGGGCTACGCCGCCCACACCTGGACCCATGAATCCGTGAAGGACCAGCTGGCGACGCATCAGGTCAATGATGCCCGCGCCGATGCCGCCACCGCCGAAGCCGGCCGCGTTCGCCTGAAAGAAGCCGTCGCCCGCGCAAACAAGCTGGAGAAGGCGCTGGCCGACTCCGAAATCCAATACCGCAAACTCGCACAGGAGCAACGCAATGCCGTTAAACCGCATACCACTGGCCGCGTTTGTCTGGATGCTGGCGCTGTCCGCGTGCTCAACGCCACCGTCGCCACGCCAGGAGACGCATCTCATGGACTGCCCGGCGCCGACGTCGATGCTGCTGCAACCAGTGCCGCCGCTGCCACCGATCCCGACGTCGAAGAGTCGAGCGGCGAAGCCACCGACGACGACGTCGCCGGCTGGGCCATCAACGTCAAAGAGCAATACGGCGTCTGCCGTAGCCGGCTCCAGCGGCTGATCGACTGGTTTGCACCAGTCAATCAAGAACCACCAACAACGAACGCGAATACCCATGACTGATATTTCCGATACTGCCACTGCGCAGGAAGAACACGCGCGCGCCGTCGCCCTGGCCGCTCAACAGGCTCGCGCGAAGCTGGTCGGCAAATCGGCGGCCGACAGTGCCACCGAATGTGAGGATTGCGACGATGCGATCCCTCAAGCCCGCCGCGAGGCCGTCCCTGGCTGCACGCTCTGTGTCGGTTGCCAGACACAACGCGAGAAGTCGTTCTATGAGCGTTGACGTCAGCATCAGCCAGATGCTAACCGGCTGCTTCGGACTCATCTTGCTTTGCCTGGGCTTCTTTGTTCGGCAGTGGATGAGCCGGCTGCAGGCCGACCTGGACAGCGCGAAGAAGGCCCACAGCGAACTGGCGTCGCATTTCCATGACTACCAGCTGCAGTGCGCGCGCGACTTTGCCGCGAAAGCGGACGTCGCCAACGGCCGCCAGGAGATGGTCGAAGCAATGCACGAGGTCAGCCGCAAGGTCGACCGCCTATTTGACAAACTTGATATGAAAGCTGACAAGCAATGAGCGATACCAACATCACCAAGCAGCCAGAGATCAGCGAAGAACTTCAGCTGCTGCGCACTATCGCTAAGAAGGTGGACGGCATCGATGCCAGCATGGACAACATGAAGAAGCAGGCGGCCGCATACGGTGCCGCCGCCGGTGGTGTCTCCGGCGCTATCGCTGCGGTTGGCGTGATGATCGCCAAGGCGAAGCTGGGTTTTTAACGCATGGCGCATCCACCAGAAACCCGCGATAAGGTACGCCGCGCCTACGTCTTCGACCGCCTGTCGCTGGAGGTGGCTGCGATGAAATGCGGCGTCTCCTATGGCACGGCAAGCCGCTGGAAGTCCAATGCGGCACAGAGCGGCGACGACTGGGACAAGGCGCAGGCCGCCCAGCTGATGGCCGGGGGCAGTATTGAGGACATCGGCCGCCAAATGTTGGCCGGCCTGGTTACCCAATATCAGTCGAGCATGGACGAGATCAGCCGCAATACCGACCTCAAGCCGGCCGACAAGGTACACATGCTGTCCAGCCTGGCCGATGCCTTCAACAAGACCGTCTCGGCCTCCAAGCGCATCCTGCCTGAGACGTCGGAGCTGGCAACCGCCATGGAGGTGGTGCAGAAGTTGGCGGCCTTTGTGCAGCAGCGCTACCCGAAACACGCTCAGGCATTTGCGGAGCTGCTGGAACCGTTCGGCGACGAGCTGGCCCGCACTTACGGATAAATATGACTGAACAGCAAATTGTTCTGCTTGCAATTAAAGGCAGCATCGCGGACGTGCCACCGGACGTACAAGACCAAGTCTTTGGAGCATTGGCGGCGATTCGCGGCGCCATCGCTGCCTATCCTGGCGGCGCCGGCCAAATGGCCGTCGCCTTGGTTGCCGCAGAAATCGCCGCGCAATAGACCATGAAAAAGCCGAAACAGAAACTAAGCAAGAAAGACTTCCTGGCCAGCGTAACGGAGCTGGCCAGCGGCCTGCGCATGGCCATCGAAGCCCAATGCGATGGCTTTGATCCTAGCCCGGCAGCGATGCAGGAGCGACGCTTGGGCGCGTTCGCGTCGTTCAGGAAGTTTGCTCAGACTTACTTCCCGCACTACATCAAGCACGATCCGGCTACCCTCCACGATTATCTATTCGACCGCTTCCAGGAAGTCGTCGACAACGAGATCGGCGATCACGAAGCAGTCGCGGCGCCGCGCGGTCACGCCAAGTCCACCATCATCACGCAGATCGGGACGCTCTGGTGCATTTGCACCGGCCGCAAGCGATACCCCCTGATCGTCATGGATGCGCTTGACCAGGCGTTGCCTATGCTGGAGGCGATCAAGGCCGAGCTGGAATTCAATCCACGGCTGCTGCTGGACTTCCCTGACGCCACTGGCCAGGGCCGTGTCTGGCAGGTCGGCGTTATCGTCACGAAGAATGACGTCAAGGTCGAGGTGTTCGGTTCGGGTAAGAAAATCCGTGGCCGGCGCCATGGTCCGTACCGTCCAGACCTGATCATTGGCGACGATCTGGAGAACGATGAGAACGTCCGCAGCCCTGAGCAACGCGATAAGTTGTTGTCCTGGGTGAACAAGAGCTTGCTGTCCTTGGGCGCAGCTGATGACAGCATGGACGTGTTTATCATCGGCACGATCTTGCACTATGACTCAGTGCTGGCGCGCTTGATCGGCAACAGGCTATGGCGCGGCGTTAAGTTCCGCGCCGTTGAGCAGTGGCCGGATCGCATGGACTTGTGGGACACCTGGGCCGAGCTGCTGCTTAACGCAGAGCCAGGCGAAGCAGAAGCGTTCTATGCCGCGAACAAAGCGCTGATGGAACGAGGTGCCAGGATCTGCTGGCCGAGCGGAACGACTTTCTACAAGCTGATGGTCAAGCGTACCCGCGACGGCAAGTCGGCATTCGACTCCGAACAGCAGAATGATCCGGTCAGCGGCGAGGATGCTCCCTTTGCCAACTGCATTCAGTTCTGGGTGAACCGCCTCAATGAATGGGTTTTCTACGGCGCCTGCGATCCGTCCCTGGGCAAGAAAGGCAAGTCGCGCGACCCCTCGGCGCTGCTCATTGGTGGTGGCAATCGGGTGACGGGCGTGCTGGACGTAGTCGAGGCCAAGATCGCCAAGCGCGTGCCCGACAAGATTATTTCCGACATCATCACGCTGCAGCGCGAGTACCACTGCGTCGCGTGGGCCTTTGAGGTTGTCCAGTTCCAGGAGTTCCTGCGCACAGAGCTGGTCAAGCGCAGTGCCGCCCAAGGCATGCCAGTGCCGGCGATTCCTGTCACCCCGCACGAAGACAAGATTCTGCGGATTGAGGCGCTGCAGCCGCACGTGGCGAACGGCTTGATCCGCCTCCACCCTTCGCAGAACACGTTGATGGAGCAGCTAAAGCACTTCCCGATGGCAGACCACGACGACGGTCCTGATGCGCTGCAGATGCTATGGGCGATCTTCCTGGCCCGCATAGGCGGCATGCGCGGCCGCTCCAGCGGCCGGCGCCGCTCGTCGTCGAATACATCGGATTACGTGAACGCCTAAGCCGGCAAACACACCGTTAAAAAATAACAGGACTGACCATGACCCAACCAGACAAAGCGGCGCTGACGACCGTCATCGCCACCAGCCAGCGCGACATTACCATCCCTCAGTTTGCGGGCATTTTGACACCACAAGATGACACGCTGCTGCAGCGAGGTAACGGCAAGGGCTTGAAGATTTACGACGACATCGAGCGTGACGCGAAGGTGTTCTCGTCGCTGCAGAAGCGCAAGCTAGCTGTCATCGGCCGGCCATGGCAAGTGGACCCGGCGTCTAAGAGTGCGCGCGACGTCGCCGCCGCCCAGATGGTGAAGCGCAATCTGATGCGCATCAACTTCGATACCGTTTCGCTCAATAGCCTGGACGCCATTCTTAAAGGCTTCTCGGTGGGTGAAATTGTTTGGGCTGTCGAGGGCAACGAATACATCATTAAGAAAATCCTGCCGCGCAACCAGCGTCGCTTTACCTTCGACATGGAATTCAACCTGCGGATGCTCACCTGGGGCAACATGATGACCGGCGAGGCGCTGCCGGAGCGCAAGTTTATCGTCCACACATACGGCGGCAAAGACGGTAGTCCTTTCGGCCTCGGTTTGGGCACACGCCTGTTCTGGCCGGCCTTCTTCAAGCGCCAGGATATCGCAGCATGGCTTGTGTTCCTGGATAAATTCGCTTCCCCGACCGCAGTTGGTCACCATGCGCAAGGCGCATCGAACAAGGAGATCGACGACCTGCTGGCCTCGCTGGACGCGATTGCTCAGGAAACTTCCATCGCAATCCCTGACAACATGAAGGTGGAGTTTCTGGAGGCGGCGCGATCCGGCGGCAGCGACGCTTACGAGCGCATGGCGCGTTACATGGATGAGCAGATCGAAGAGATTGTCTTGGGTGACAGCGGCGGCAAGAGCGGCGGTGGCGCCCTGGCCGCTGCCGCAATCACCAAGAAGGAAGTCCGTATCGAGCTGGTCAAGGCCGATGCGGATCTGCTGTCCGACAGTCTTAACGCGACGGTCGCGCAGTGGCTAGTCGACCTCAATATGCCAGGCGCGGGAGTGCCGCGCATCTCGCGGATCGTCGAGGAGCCGGCGGACTTGAAGGAACGTTCCGAGCGCGACCTCAATATCTCAAGGGTTGGATACCGGCCGACGTTAAAGTCGATCCATGAGACCTATGGTGGCGAATGGGAAGTTGTTCCTGGTAAGAATGCAGCATCGGCTGGCGCCCCCAGCTCGGCGCCGACTGAAACGGAATTCGCCGAGAGCGACCTCACGCGCCTGGCCGGCCAGATCGCGCTGGAGAAGGCGCTCACCGATACGGTCGACGGCCGCGCACAGAAACTGCAGCCACTGGCCAGCGCCTTGCTGGCGCCCCTGATTGAAGCACTGCGAGGGGCAAGCTCGTTTGAGGATGCATTTAACGCTGTGGCCGAGGCATTCCCGATGATGGACAGTGACCAGCTGCAGCAGCTGCTGGGCCAGGCAGAGTTTGTTTCGCAGCTGGTCGGCCAGGCAGATGTGCCTGGTCAAGACGACTGATGAAGGCCACCGATATCCGGGTGGCGTTCAACTTGCCGCCGGAGCGCGCCATCTCGTTCCTTGGCGCCAAAGGTCTTGTCACCAGCGGCGGATGGCAGGAAGTGTGGCAGGAAGCCCACGCCCGCGCGTTCACGGTTGCCAACTGCACAAAGCTGGACGTGCTGCAGGACATCCATGATGCACTGATGGACGCCCAGAAGAACGGGACCACGTTCTCGACGTTTCAGGACCGCCTCACGCCGCTCCTGCAGAAGAAAGGCTGGTGGGGGAAAGCCATCGATCCGACCACCGGCGAAGTGACCGCCACCTATCCAAACTCGCTGCGGCCAGTGCAATACGGCTCGCCGCGCCGGCTAAAGACGATCTTCGATACGAACATCCGTACGTCTTATATGGCGGGCAAGTTTAACGCTTTCACCGAGTCAGCCGACACGCACCCGTTCTGGATGTATACCGCCATCCTGGACAACCATACCCGCCCCAGGCACCGCGCACTGCACGGTCGCGTGTTCAGCGCCGACGACCCGATCTGGCGCTATATCTGGCCTCCCAACGGGTTTGGTTGCCGCTGCACGGTCATCAATATGCGCAAGTCGACCATGGAAGCCCAAGGCTACAAGCTGTCGGATTCGCGGGAATACACCGAACAGGTCGAGGTTCCAATCTCCAAGCGCGACCCTAGCGCTGGCATGACGACTGTCACTCGGATCAAGCTACCTGGCATGGACAAGTCGTTCCAGACCGATCCGGGCTGGAACGCGAACCAGGCAATGGCGGCGTACCAACCGAAGCTGGATAGCTACAACTACCAGGTAGCGCGGCAGTACATCCGTGGGACGATCAAGGGACCGGACTTCCAGCGCTTCTTCGCCGGCAAGTCTCAGGAGGATTTCCCTGTCGCGGTGCTGAAGCCGAGCGATGTCGCCGCCATCGGCGCGCTGAGCCAGACCGTGTATCTGTCTCAAACGTCATTGGCTGAACACCTGGCTAAGCACCCGGAGATTGGCCTGGAGGACTACCAGAAGATCCCGGAGATCCTGGATCGTGGCGCTGTATATAAGCAGGGGGAAGATCGCCTGGTGGTGCTGCAGCTGGACGGTGTCCTGTACCGCGCCGGCCTCAAGCGAACGAAAAGTGGCCTAAAGAACTACTTTTTAACGCTGTACCGCACCAACGATAAGGCGGCAGAGCGATCAGTAACAAGCAAGTTTGAGCGCCTGCGCTAGAGGGAATGAGGGCCAGTCGCGGGGGCGCAATCCCGCAAGGTCTCATCAACCACACGATCAACTGTGCAGAAGGACTCGGAAGCATTCCGAAGACTGGCAATCCCATTATAGGGCAACTCGATGACCTTTGAAATAAATGTGGACATTGGCGCAGCCGACGCCGTGCTGCGGGAAGCGGCGGCCAAGCTGCAGAGGCCGGCGCCGCTCATGCGAGCCATTGCCACGGAGCTGGCCAGCATCACGGCGCTCAACTTCCTGGCGCAAGGGCGGCCGCACTGGCTGGGCCTGAAACATCCGTCCGCCAGGCGCACGAATGGGATGATCCTGCAAGACACCGGCCGGCTCCGTGACTCCGTCACCCCCTTTCATACCGACGACTCGGCGGGCGTGGGCAGCAACCTGGTGTACGCCGCTATTCAACACCTGGGCGGCCAAACTCGGCCCCACACGATCCTGCCCAAGAACAAGCGCGCGCTGGCATTTAACGGTCGCGTTGTGAAGAAGGTGAATCACCCCGGTTCCAAGCTCCCAGCCCGTCCGTTTTTACCGATGGGTGCGAACGGAGAGTTGCAATTTGAGGCCGAAGTAGAGCTTAGATCGATGGCGCAAGAATACCTCCGCAGCGCTTTGGAGACTTAGCCCCCGGCTGTAGGCGGCTCGATAGGAGCAAGCGGATGTGCTGTTACGTAATCCGTCAAACTGTAATAATCAACCGCTTCAGGCCGGCGATATTTCCGATTCTCCTTGTAGTATTCATAGTCTATGACAAATGGCTCCAGCCACATCAATTGGTTATTCTGTAGGCCCGCCAGCGCGTCACGGACTTTTGTCACGGTGGGCGGCACGTAACCAATGCGGCCTGTAGTTAGTGCTGCCAGCCGTTCCTTTACGACTTCGTTTTTTATGTGGGCGCGGTCCATTGCGTCAGCAATAAATCTTATGTGATCGACATACTGGTAGTTGTAGTAGTCTTTGAATTGATCGTTGATTTCGTCGTCGTCAATCTCTAGCGACTTTGCAAGAGCCTCCAACTGGCTTATTAGCTTGTGTTCCTTTTCCCTACCGATCCCATGCCATCTGCCCGATTGAGCAATGTTCGCGGCATTAGTCAGCAGCAAAGGTCGGGCGAGGTTCTGCAAAGAATGCAGAGTCGCATTGGCTTCATCTAATACGTCACGCATCTTTGCTTCGAACCCTGCTCCTTTGAAGCTTTCCAGTTTATCTATATGGGCAAACGCAAGTGCGATTGCGCAAGCAACGGTCGCAATGGTCATTTCCGTCGGTTTGCCTAAGTATCCGAATACAGCCGGCACGCCGATCAGTGCGGCTGTTAATACAAAATTAGTCACGCCAGCTTTCGGCGACTTCGAACTCATTTTCTTCTCCTAACGTGGCAGGTTCTATCATGGATGGTATATTTGCAACTGAGCTTATCTGAAACGACGGCTGCCGTGCAAAAAAAGATGCGAGGGCTTGCCACGCTACCTAAAATCTTTGGGCGAAGCTCTTAACGGGCATTTAACGGGGCTGGTACGGATTTTTTTCCGGACATCAGACTGCGGTGGACGCAAATTAGTCTGCCTTGTCATCAGACGGTGTATTCCGGTATCCTAAAAAAGTAGATCGCAGCACCTCCCCCCGAACCCCATCCGCCTTAACCGGATGCTGCCGCCAACCCACAATGGCGGCATGAACACTATCCAAATCTTCAAACCCGGCAAGCACGTCGCTGCGAGCGGTGGCTCTTTCAACTTCTCCGAATCCGATGTGACGGCGACGGTCGCGGCGTACGATCCGTCCCTGCACGAAGCCCCAGTCGTCGTCGGCCACCCGCGCCACGACTTGCCTGCCTATGGCTGGATCAAGTCGCTGTCGTTCGCCGAGGGCGTCCTGAGCGCCGAGCCGCAGCAGGTCGACCCGGCATTCGCCGAGCTGGTCGATGCTGGCCGCTACAAGAAGATTTCGGCCAGCTTCTATCACCCGGACTCCCCAAGCAACCCAGTGCCCGGCGTCTACTACCTGCGTCACGTTGGCTTCCTGGGCGCCCAGCCGCCTGCGGTCAAAGGCTTGCGCAATCCCGAATTCAACGAATCGGAGGAGCAGATCGTCGAGGTCGAATTCAGCGAACAGGGCTACGCATGGTCGGCCATCGCCGGCCTGTTCCGGTCGCTGCGCGAATACGTCATCGGCAAGGACGGCGCTGAAAAGGCGGATCAGATGATCCCGAACTGGACGATCGATCAGATCCAACGCACTGCCACGGAGGTACAGGAAGCCGAAGCCAGCGCGGGCGCCCCAGTCCCAGCATTTAACGAACCCACCACCACCCCGAACGAAGGAGAAGTAATGTCCCTGACTCCCCAGCAGGTTGCTGATATGCAGGCCGAGAACGAACGCCTGCGCAATCAAGTTGCCCAGGCGGGCGCCCGCGAACAAAGCCTGGCGGCCCGCGAAGCCGACCAAGTGCGCCGTGAAAACGTCGCTTTCTGCGAATCCTTGGTCGCCAGCGCCCAGCTGCACCCGAACCTCAAAGATAACGCCGCCGCGCTGCTGACTGCGTTGGCCAGCGCGCCGGCCGGCGCCGGCCAGGAGGCCGTAGTCGAGTTTTCCGAAGGCGGCCAGTTGCAACAACTGCCGGTGGCCGGCGCCCTGAAAGCGCTGCTGCAGGCGCAGCCCAAAATCGTGGAGTTCCAGGAAGTAGGCAACGAACGCGGCCGCGTGCCGATTGCTGAAGACCCCAATGCGATTGCCAACGCTGCTGTCCAGTTCCAGGAATCGGAGCGCGTGGCCGGCCGCATTATCACCACCGCGCAGGCGGTCAACCACGTCCTGGGCAAGTAAAAGCGGCCTCGGCCGTTCGCCCCCCCTCATATATATATAGGAGCAACGATGAATCTCCAGTTGGCAAAAAACTACCAGGCGGAGGCGGTGATCCCTCCCTACCGCCTCGTCAAGTTCGGTTCCCTCGATGACCGCGTTGTGCCAGGTGCGGCTGCGACCGACCTGCTGATCGGCGTGACCACCGACATTGGCGCCGCCATCGGTGAGCGCTGCGACGTCCAGTTCGCGGAAATCGCCATGGTGGAAGCCGGCGCGGCTATCACTCGCGGCACCATGATCACCTCGGACGCAGTCGGCCGTGCAGTCGCAGCGGCGCCTGCCGCTGGCGTCAATAACCGCGTCGTCGGCTTTGCGCTGGAAAGTGCCACCGCAGCAGGCGACGTCATCCGCTTCATGCAGTCCATCGGCCAGATCCAGGGCTAATCACGTTGCTGGCGCGCGGGCGCCAGCTTAACTCCACTTCTATATAACAGGAGCATCAATGAGCACCACTGCATTTCCGATTAACCCGGAGTTGACCGCGATTGCAATCGCCTGGCGCAATTCGGCCGACTCCCTGATCGCTGACCGCGTGCTGCCGCGCGTACCAACCGCGATGCGCTTCAAGTACACCAAATACGACATCGCGCAGGCGTTCACGCTGCCAGGCACGAAGGTCGGCCGTAAGTCGGAGCCGAACATGGTCGACTTCGGCGGCACCGACGTTACCGATGAGTGCGTGGACTACGGCCTGGACGATATGATCCCGCACCAGGAACTGGTGGCGTGGGAACAGATGGAAAAGCCAGCGTCGGGCGGTCCAATCGATCCGCGCCAAATCAGCACCATGTTCCTGACCAACCTGGTGCTGCTGGACCGCGAAGTGCGCGCGGCCAATCTGATCTTCAATCCGGCCAACTACAACGCTGCCCTGCAGCAGACGCTGTCGGGCACGTCGCAGTGGAGCGACTACGCAAACAGCAATCCGATCAGCGCCATCCTGTACGCACTGGACCAGCCTATCGTTCGCCCTAACAAAATGACCATCGGGCGCGCCGGCTTCACGGCGCTGCGCCAACACCCGAAAGTTGTGCAGTCGGTCTATAAGTCCGCGCAAAATGCCGGCACGGTGTCGATTGACCAGCTGAAGGATGTGCTGGAGCTCGATGAGATTTGCGTCGGCGGTGCATTCGTCAATACGGCGCGTAAAGGTCAGGCACCGCAGATGCAGCGCACCTGGGGCAAACACTGCTCCTTCACCTACACCGACATTCAGGCAGCGCAGACCGGCCAGCCCACCTTCGGCTTTACCGCGCAGTTCGGCGGCCGTGTCGCAGGCAACATCGCAGCGCCGACTGTGGGCCTGCGCGGATCGGAGCGCATCCGTGCCGGTGAGTCGGTCAAAGAAGTGATCTGCGCGCCAGAAGCTGGCTACTTCTTTGGCAACATCGTCGCCTAAACCATAGCAGCGCGGGTGGTCAGCCGCCACCCGCACGCCATCGACAACTACAGAAAGGAATTGCTACTCATGGCAAAAGCAAAGGCCGGCACCGCGACCTACACCGTTAAATTCATCGTTACCCACGACGATAAAACCTACCCGCCAGGCGAACCGATCACCTTGACTGACGAGCAGGCTGAGCCACTGGTCAAACTGGGTTCCATCGAAGCCGGCGCTCCAGCGGTCGACGCCGAGCAGTAATCGACCATGTTCGCCACCCAAGACGATATGGTGCGCCGGTTCGGCTTGCGGGAGGTGATCCAGATCACCGACCGCGAAATGACCGGCGTCATTGACGCCCAGGTGCTGCAAGGCGGCCTGGCCGACGCGGACGCGGAAATATCTGGCTACCTCGCCAGCCGCTATACGCTGCCGCTGGCCGCCACGCCGCTCCTGCTGGTGGGCTACGCATGCGACATCGCCCGGTATCGTCTGACCGGCACTGACGTTGTGTGCACCCCAGACATCGAGGCGCGCTACAACCAGGCGATCAAGTATCTGGGCCAAGTGGCCAACGGCAGCATTTCCCTGGGAACCGATGCGAATGGCGCTTCTGTCGATGCTGGAGACACCACCAACGCGACTGTCAAGGCTCGCGCGGGCCGGCGCCGGTTTGACGGCCGCTCATTGTCGGGCTACTGATGATCGGCCAGATCGAAGACGCCATGATCGCACGGCTCAAGACGCTGCAGGTCGCCAGGTCGGTCGAAAGCTACGGCGGCCAGTTCGACGATGAAGCGTTCGATGTGGCGCGGGTGCTACCGGCCATCTGGGTGACTTTCGCTGGCGCCGGCAAACCAGAGCAGCGTGCGAGCGGTAAGTTTTTAACGCCCCTGACTTTCGCCGTCATGTGCGCCGCCAGAAGTGTCCGCAGCGAGCGCGCCAGCCGTCACGGTGGCCCAGCTGGGGAGATCGGCGCCTATCAAATGGTGGAAGCACTGATGCCGCTGTTTGCCATGGAAGACCTCGGTCTGCCAATCGACCACTTCCGCCCTGGCGCAATCCGCACGCTCTACAACACAAAGCTGCGCAGCATCGGCCTAGCCGTCTTCGCGCAGGAATGGCACACGAAGTACGAACACGTCAAACAACCTGGCGATGACGGGGAGATCCTGCGGATCAGCCTGGAGTACCGATTGAAGCCCGGCGACGACAAGACCGACGCATCAGACCTGGTGGAGCTGCCGCGTTAAATCAATCAACCTACCTCACCGGAGAAACTATGAGCACCATTGAAGTCATCGCCACGTCGGGCGTTAAAGTCCCGATGGAGGACAAGCCCAACAGCTACATCACCGACGAAGGGCCGGTTACGGTCGAGGATTCGACCTATTACCAGCGCCGCATCGGCGATGGCGATCTGAAGCCCTACAACGCAATTAGCAAAAAGGCCGCTGCCCGCGCTGCGGCCGATAACGCCAACGGAGGCTAAGCATGGCAAGTCCCAACATTTCGTTCAGTGCCATCCCTGCGAGTATTCGCAAGCCTGGCAAATATTTTGAATTTAACACCGCGCTGGCGGTTCGGACGCTGGCCGCGAACAGCCAGAAGGTGCTACTCCTCGGCCAACGTGTCGCCACCGGCCAGGTCAATGCCGGCGTGCTGGTCGATATCTTCACCGATATGGAAGCGGCCAAATACTTCGGCTACGGTTCCCAGCTGCACCTGATGGCCTCGGCCGCAATCAGCACGAACCCCAACATGGCGCTGCAGGCGGTGGCGGTCGACGATGCAGGCGGCGCCACGGCGGCAACCGGCACCATCACCATTGCTGGCGCCGCGACTGCGGCAGGCAGTGTCACGCTGAACGTGGCCAACGACGTCCTGACCGTTGCCGTGGCCTCGGCGGACACTCCGACAGTCATCGCCGCATCCATCGTTGCTGGTGTCACAGCACGTCCTGATCTGCCAGTATCGGCTGCAGCAGCAGGTGGCGTGGTCACACTGACAGCAAAAAACAAGGGTTCCCTGGGCAACCAGATCAAGGTCTCGACGGTGCTGACCGGCGTCACCGGCATCACTTCCACCGTGGTGGCCATGGCCGGCGGCGCGACAGACCCGACAATCGCGTCCACGCTGGCCACCGTGGCCGGCGCCGGCCACACCATCATCGCCACGGCATTTAACGATGCCACCAACCTCGCGGCGCTGCGCAGTCACCTGGACAGCGTCTCGTCGCCGATGGAGCAGCGTGGTGCGATTGGCGCCGCCGGCCACACAGGCACGCTGGCGCAGTCCACCACGCTGGGGACCGGCGTGAACGCCGGTCGTGTGTCGCTCGGCCTGGTGCCAGGCACGCTGTCGCTGCCTTATGAGGTGGCGGCCGCCTACGCCGGCCTGATTGCCTCGGAAGAAGACCCGGCGCGCCCGCTGAACGGCCTCGCGCTGGCCGGTATCGGCGTTATCCCCCTGGCCAACCGCTTGCTGCGCCAGGAGCAAGAAACCGCACTGGCCAACGGTGTGACGCCGTTTGAAGTTGGGCCTGGCGGTCTGGTACAGATTGTGCGCGCTGTGTCGACCTATGTCCTGGACCCGAACGGCATACCGGACATTTCGCTGCTGGACATCACCACGATCCGCACGCTGGACTACGTCCGCAAGACCATGCGGGAACGTATCGCGCTGCGCTTCCCGCGCGACAAGCTGTCGATGCGAACGCCGGACCGCGTCCGCTCCGAGCTGCTGGACGTGATGTACAAGCTGGAGGAGCTGGAGATCATCGAGAACGTCGAGCTGTACAAGCCAGGCTTGATAGTGGAGCGCGACATTCAAGACCCGAACCGCCTGGATGCCAAGATTCCGACCGACGTGGTCAACGGCCTGCATGTGTTCGGTGGCCGCATCGATCTGATCCTGTAATTTCACGGCGCGGCGGTGGCCTGCCGCCGCGTCGGCTAACCTCAATCTGGAGTAAATATGGCACTAACCGAATACGAGGGCGCAATCGTCCTGGAAGTCGACGGCGTGGAAATCGAGTGCGATTCCTTCGAGCCGACCATCAAGACTGGCCGCAAGCCGGTTAAAACTATGAACAGCACCGGCCGCTCCAAGGGCTTCTCGCGCGGCATCGAAGAAATCACCCTGAAGGTTTCGGTGCTGATCCCGCTGACCGGCGACATCAACTGGGAAGATATCGAAGGTGCAAAACTGACCCGCTACCCGCAAGGCGGTGGCGGCAAACGCGTCAGCTTCCTGGACTGCTATACCGTCGAGGTGGGCGAAAAATACAAGGTCGATAACGAAGCCATGCGCGACTTGACCATGAACTCCACCCGCAAGATCGAAGAATAACCCTCACCCTGGGAATTATTGAAAATGGAATTCTCCTCCACCAAAATCCTGCCGATTGGCTTCACGCACAACGGCCAGAAAATTACCCAAGTTACTGCGCGACCGGTCAAGGTGCGTCATAGCATTGAAGCTGTTGAAGAGCTGGGCGCCAACGTCTCCCAGGCGCGCCTGCAAATCGGCATCGAAGCACGCCAAGTACGCTTTGAAGGCGTTCCCGAAGAGGAATACAAAATCGACATGCTGCTCAATCTCGCCGATGCGGATTATGCGGTCGTCGTCGCTGCCATCGACGAGGCTGAAAAAAAGCAGAAGGCGCCGAAGCCCGCCTAAAGTGGTTGCGCCAGGTTCAGATCGTACTCGGACGAGTAGGGTTTGATCCTGGCGCCGTGCTGGGAATGACGCATGCCGAGCTAGTCTCCCACCTCTCCAATCTGGCGCCGAAAGGCCAAGGCCAGACTCCCGAAGGCAGCGGCAAGGTCATCAACCAGGCGCGTCGGCGCCGACAACAAAGACAGCAGGCCGGCTAAGCCGGCCCATCCTCCTAACTTCTAATCCTGCACGATGGCCACGAATTTAGAACTTGCAATGATTCTGCGCTGGCGCGCAGGCGAGGTGCGCACCGGCATCACCGGTCTGCGTACCGACGTCAATCGCCTGGGCGACAGCGGGCGCGCAGCCACAGATCGTCTAATCGACGGAACGCGCCGACTCACCACTTCAACCAGCGTACTCGGCCGCACTCACAGCCAGGTGGCGGGCGCGTCGCTCACCGCAAACGGCCGGTTGCTGACCTGGACGCAGCGGCTGGAAACAGCAAACCGCGCGCTGCAGCGCCAAGCCGCGCAGACGGGCCAGGTCGGCGCTGCAGCAGCTGATCGCATCACCGACCACAACAGGACCGCTGAGCGGGCCACGTCGCTTCTTGGGCGGGCATACGACGCCGTTATGCGCCGGATTTGGGAGCTGGGGCGCCAACGCCCTGGCGACCAGCTTGCGGCCAGCATGCGCGGCGCCCGTACCGAGGCGGAGCGAACCGCCGGAGTGCTGGCCCGGCTGCAGCGCGCTGGTCAGGCCGGTGGGAGTATGCTGGCCGGTGCGGCGGCGGCGAAGTTCATTCTGGCCAAACCCGTCAATGCCACCATGGATTACGGCATGCGCCTGGCTGGCATGGCCAACACCGCGTATAGCGACCGAGACGTAGCGGGCCGCATTGCGGGTAAGACCGAACTTAACACCGCCATCGAAAAGGCGGTGCGGCTGGGTGGCGGTACGCGCGAGAGCGCGGCCACTACGCTGGACACCCTGATTGCCGCCGGCACGCTGAGCGTGGACGATTCCAAAGCTGTTCTGCCAACGCTGACAAAAGCGTCCACGGCATCTGGCGCCGATCCCACCGAGCTGGCAAACATCGCTCTGCGCTCCATGGCCACCTTCAAGATCAAGGCCAGCGAGATTCCCAAAGTCATGGATATGGCGATCACCGCCGGCCAGGCTGGCGGCTTTGAGCTGAAAGATATGGCCAAGTGGTTGCCGCAGCAGATGGCTGCTGCACGGCTGTCTGGTATGTCGGGGATGGGCGGTCTGGCCAAACTGCTGGCCGCAAACCAAGCGTCGGTCATCACCGCCGGTTCCAAGGATGAAGCCGGCAACAACCTGGTGAACTTCCTGGCGAAGATCAACAGCCAGGACACGGCGCAGGACGCTAAGAAGCTGGGCATCGACCTTTCCGGTACGCTGTCGGCGGCCCGCGCAAAAGGGATTGACTCCCTTCAGGCGTTCACCTTGCTCACCGAAAGAACTGTCTCCCAGGACAAGCGCTACACCACCCTCAAGGATAAAGCGGCCAAGACCAAGGACGGCGACGAGAAGAAGGCGACCTACGAGGCGCAGGCGGATATCATCGAAGGTTCGGCCATCGGCAAGCTCATTCAGGACCGCCAAGCGCTGATGTACCTAGTTGCCGCACTCAACAACAAGGACTACCTCAAGGACGTTGAGGCGAAAGTCAACGCGGCGAAAGACACCACGGAGACAAACTACGCCGTTATCGCCAATGAAGCCGGCTTCAAAAAGGAACAGGCAGTTCAGGAAGGCGACATTGCCACCTACAAGGGCATGACCCAGCTGGACGGACCGCTGAAGAAGACCCTTGACCTGATGACCGAGACGGCGCGGGAGTACCCGAATTTAACGGCCGGCGCCAAGCTGTCCGCAACGGCGCTGTCGGCCCTGGCGGCGGCGGCAGGCGCGTCCGGTCTCATGAAGCTCTTGACCGGTGCCGGCGGCGCAGCGGCTAGCGGAGCAGCAGCTGGTGCGGCAGGCACTGCAGCCGGAGCTGCGGCGACCGGAGTCGGTGCGGCCGCCGCTGGCGCCACAGCACCGAGCTTGCTGGCTCGCTTGAGTGGCGCTGTTGGCAGTGGCGCGCGCGGCCTGATGACGACCGGCGCTTTCGCAGCTACGATGCCGGCCGCTAGTTTTGCGGCAGCTGCGCCAGCGGCGACGGCCGGCGCGGTGGTTGCTGCTGGCGCAGCGGGCTATGGTATCGGAAGCGTCATCAATAAGGCAACGGAAGGAACGGCGTTTGACCGTTTTCTGACACGCGCTGTCAACGCCGTATATGACGCTGTCACTGGGGAGAAACAGCACGAAGCTGTGAAACTCGTGCCCCGCGAACCAGTGGAGGTGAATGTCAAAATCACCACCGATAGCCACTTCATCACCGCTGAGGTAAGCCGCGAGCAGCAGCGCCAAGCGACTCGCAAGTAGTATTTCCCTACCGGTTCGGGCATCCCCCCGAACCCCATCCGCCTTATCTGGCCTCTTGCGCGCGCGTAAGCTGCGGGCATGTCTTGGGCCGAAAAACTTTTACCTGCTAGCTTCCGCGATATCGAATTCGACGTACAGTCGTTGAGCGATGAGACGCCACGTTCACTTGCGCGGCATTCTTATCCATATACTGATGGTACCGATATCGAGGATATGGGCCGCGACGAGCGCAAGTTCTCGGTGAAGGCTGTTCTCTGGGGCGATGACTATGAAGAGCGCCTGCAGGCGTTGATAGCCGCGCTGGATACGCGCGGCGCCGGCCGGCTGATCCATCCTATCTATGGCGTTATCGAAAGCGCACAGGTTAGAAACCATCGCGTCCACCACGATGCAGACAATGTCGACTACTGCACCATCGATATCGAGTTTGAAGAGTCCGTCAGTGGCGCGCCATTCTTCACCCGTCAGCTGAGTAGCCAAGCCGCCGACGCCATGGACGATGCGGCAGATGACGCGGAAAACGCAAGCGGCGGCGTTCTGATCGACGAGTGTGAGGAGCTGATCGGCCAGGCCGACCGCAACCTCAGTGTCATGAGTCGCATTAGCGCCATGCGTCAGAAAGCTGTCACGTTCCTGGTGGACGTGAACAATGAGGCGCATGAGATTCTGACCTCCATTACCGACCCGATCCGCAATGCCATGGGCTTCGTGCAGGACGTGACGGCGCTGGCGCAGACGCTCATCAGCCAAGTCCCTAACCAACTGGATGCGCTGCAGCGCCAGGCCGACATCACCCGCAATTCGGTCAACCGGCTCTTGCCGGCTGGATCGTCTACGGCCGTCGCGCCGCAGCCAGTCGCTGCTGGCAGCGACAGCGCCGCAGTGGCCGGCGAAGCATTTGCGCAAATTGACCGACTGTTCTCGTCCGCAGCCGTGCTGTCCACGCCAGTCGGCCAGGATTACGCACCTGGCAGTTATGACGCTTGGGTGGCCGCAGTAGCAGCTAGCGCTCAGACCGCAGCTGCCGGCGTCGTTCCGGCGTCCTCCCTCTATCCAGTCGCCCAGTCTCAGCTGGATGCTGACACCCAGGTGCTGCTTGTGCATATCGCCACGGTTCGCGCCACCACGAAGGCGCGCGTGGCCGCCGACGTCATGGCCGCAGAGAGCATCACGCCACTGTCCGCTCCCAGCCAGATCGAGCAGGTGGTGACGGCCGTCCGCGACTCTATCGAGGAAGCGATTGTCCAGGTGCGCGCGCGCTATGGCATCGAGCAGGCTCGCGCCATTACCGAACCGTTAAAGTCCCTCGCGATGTCCGTCCAAGAGGCAGGTCGCGCCGTGATCAACGCTCGCCCGGCCCTTGTTTCTCGCACGGTGGCGTCGCCGGCACCGCTGCGTCTCCTGGCGCACCGCTGGTATGGCGATCACTCCCGCGCGGTAGAGCTGCAGCGCCTGAACAATCTTCGACTGCCAAACGCCACGAACACAGGAGACAAGCTCAATGCCTATGCAAAATGATTTCTCCGCACAGGACAACGAAGCGCTGTTCCTGCTGGTAGGCGGCCAGGCGCACGCAGCCTGGGAGGCATACACGATTGACTCGGACTTGCTGACGCCGGCCGACGCCTGGCAGTTCGCGGTTTCCGGTCAAGGCAGGACACTGCCGTCCTATGTAATGGCGGGCGCCGATATGCAGGTCCGCGTGGGCAATGACCTGGTACTGACCGGCCGCATTGACCGAGTGCGCCGCGTGCTCAAGAAAGGTGTGCGCACCTATCAGATTTCCGGCAGGGACAATGCCGCGCAACTGGTGGACTGCTCCGCGCCTGTATTCGTCCGCAAGATGAGCACGCTGAAAGAGATCGTGACCAACATCGTTCGACCACTCGGCATCGCCAAGGTACGCATGCAGACGACGACCGAGACCACGCAGCGCGAGAAGATCAACGTTGAGCCAGGTGATACCGCTTGGGAGGTATTGCGCAACGCTGCCGAGGCGGAAGGTTTATGGCCGTGGTTCGACCCGGACGGCACGCTCGTGATCGGCGGCCCGGACTACACGACGCCGCCGGTCGCCGTGCTATCGGCCAATCCAGACGACTGCAACATCGAGAGCTTGGAGATCGATGACGATATCGTCGACCGTTTCTCGGAAATTACCGTGCTGGGCCAGACCCACGCGACCAAGGCCGAGGGCGGCAAACACAACCTCAAGGGTGTGGCGAAGGATACCGGCATCACCTGGTCGCGTCCGAAGATCGTGGTCGACCACGAAACCGACACTACCGAGCTGTGCAAGGACCGCGCCGCCAAGCTGATGGGCGACTCGCGCCTGCGCGCCTTCGAGATGCAGATCACCGTCAAAGGGCATCGGATCAACGCGCCTGGCCAGCCGGGCGACGGCATGCTGTGGCAGCCTGGCCAGCGCGTACGCGTCGTGTCCGATGCTGATGGCATTGACGCCATCTACTTCCTCATGGCCCGCAAGTTTCAACGCAGCCGGGGTTACGGGACCTCAACCGATTTAACGCTGAAGGAAGATGGTGTATGGATAGTTGAAGCTCACCCGCACAAGGGCAAGCACCGCAAAGGCAAAAACGCCCTAACCGGCGAGGTCATCATTCTGGACGACGTGAAATGAGCGTCGATACTGCAATGCGCGCGGTCAACCGCGCCCTGGGCAAGATTCGCCAGGCATTCCGCGCTGTGCTGACCACGGTCGACAGCACCACCCCAATCCAGCTGATTCAGGGCGATGCGTTGGCCGGCGAGCAGTTGCAGGACAACGAGCTGATGCAGCATTACGGCTTCACCTCCGTCCCGCTGCCTGGCACCCAGTTGGCGGTGCTGCCCATTGGCGGCAAGACCGCGCACGGCATTGTCATCGCCTGCGAGCATACCCAATACCGCCTGAAAGGTCTGCAGGGCGGCGAGGTGGCGATTTATGACGACCTCGGCCAGTTCGTGCACCTGACCCGCGAGGGCATCGTGGTCAACGGCGGCGGCCTGAAAGTCACCGTCACCAATACGCCGGAGATCGAACTGGATGCGCCGCTCGTCACCGCCACGAAAGACCTGAAGGTGGCCAGGAACATCAGCGCTGGCGGCAACGTCAATGCGACCGGTGCAATGGGTGCAGGCGGCAGCATCACCGCAGGCGCCGATATCAAGGACAAGGCCGGCACGATGGCCGGCATTCGGGACACCTACAACAGCCACAAACACGGCAATACGCCGACGCCAGACAAGAACATGTAATGGATATTTTCGTCAACCCTACAACCAGCGACTACCAGCTCGTCGACGGCGCTCCCTCACGCGATCCGATGGCCGGCCTGGCAAACGCGGCGTACTTCCGTCTGATGACACCGCTGGGCAGCTACTGGGCCGACCCTACGCTGGGTAGCCGGCTACACGAGCTGGAGCGCCAGAAGGATTTGGGACGTCACTCCGTCCTGGCCAAGCAATACGCGCAGGCCGCGTTAAAGCCGCTGATGGATGACGGTCGCGCATCGAGCATCGATGTCAGCGTCGCGCATGAGAAGGATGGGACCGGCGCTGGCCGCATCTACTTGGCCATTGTCCTGACGGCGGTGTCCGGCGAACAAACAACGTTCCGTCTCCCGTTAAAGGTCATCTAAGGGACTACTAGAAAATGACATTTCCAACACTGTCTTTTGAGCAGATCCGCGACGGGATGCTCCGCGACATTCTCAATCAGAATCCGCAGGCTGCGGTCGGCGCCGACTCCGATTTCCGATTGCGCGCAAACTCGACTGCCGGCGCAATTGAGGGACTTTACCAGGCGCTCGGATGGACCGCGCGCCAAATCTTTCCCGACACGGCAGATGAAGACCAGATGCTGCAGCATGCCGCGAAATACGGCATCTACAAGAAGGCGGCTACTGCGGCCACCGGCACCCTGAAATTCAGCGGCGTACCTGGTAGCACGATCAATGCCGGCGTGGAAGGAAAGGCGCTTGACGGAAACTCGTATGTAACCACGGCGGCCGGCATCATTGGCATCGGCGGCACGCTGGTCCTGGACGCTACCGCAGCCACGCTAGGCTTCGCCGGCAATCAGGCTGGAGGGACCAGTTTAACGCTGACGCAGACGCCGGCCGGTGTTTCGTCCACAGCGACAATCGTTGCAATGGCGTCCGGTACTGATATCGAGTCCAGCAGCGCGATCCTGGCGCGACTACTCGACCGCCTGCGCCATCCACCTGCAGGCGGCAACAAATACGACTACCGGCGCTGGGCGCTTGAGGTGCCCGGCGTGACGTCCGCCTGGTGCTACCCGTTGCGCCGTGGCATGGGCAAGGTCGACGTGGCCATCCTGTCGAACGGCCTGCCGGCCACGCGCGTGCTGCAGAACACCGTGCAGGCTTATCTGGAAACCGTCAACCCGGCCGGCGGCGACTGCCAAGTGTCGACGCCGGCTCTGGTGGTCGTCGACGTCGTGGCGCAGGTGACGCTCGCGGCCGGCGTGAGCCTGGCCGCCGTGATCGAGGCGGTACGCAGCGTCGTCAGCGCCTATATCGCTGGGCTGGCGCCAGGCGCTACGGTATTGCGTGGGCGCATCCTCGCCGCGATCACCGATGTTCCAGGTGTAACGGACGTCACTCTTTTATCGCCTACCGCTAGCGTCGTGACGCGGGTGGATGCGGCGAGCATCGAAATGGCAGCGCTTGGCGTGGTAAATCTTTATGTATAAGCATGCCGACTATCTGAAGCTGCTGCTGCCGGCGGTTTCCTACGATCCAGCTGCGCCGCAATTGTCGGCTGAGCTGGCCGCCGAGGGCCGCCAACTGGATGCTGTGCAGGCCAGTGCTGCCGCGCTGCTGCTGGAAATGGACCCGCGTACCACGGTGGTGCTGCTGGACGATTGGGAGCGCGTCTATGGCCTTCCAGACGAAGGTTTGATGGCTGCGACGACGGTCGAAGAGCGCCAGGCCCGGCTGGTCACGAAGGTGAATCAGACCGGTGGCCTGTCCAAAGCCTACTTCCAGACTCTGCTGGAACAGGCCGGCTATCAAGTAGTGATCGATGAGCCACGCGGGTTTTTCGCTGGTGTGAATGCGTGTGGGGACCGGCTGTACGACCCGACGAAGGTTACTTGGTACTGGCGCGTACGGCTGCGACGCAACGGCCAGGTTGTATCCCAGGCCGACCGCGGCCAGGTAACAGCTTGGCTGGATAGCGTTAAAGCAGCCTATTCATTTGTGGACTTAGAAGATTAAACAATGCAAAGAATCCAATCTCAAGACCAGCGATTCCATAACGGCGATCCGTTTAACGGGGTGCAAGGAACAGCGGTCACCGCAGAATTTCTCAATGCCTTACAAGAAGAAGTGTCGGGAGTAATTGAAAGCGCCGGCATTGCGCTGGACGTGACGAAGACCAACCAACTGCGGCAAGCCATTGCGACCATCGCAGGCGTGTCTACAACGCGTAAGGCTGGCGATTCAACCACCGCTGTCGCCACGGATGAATTTGTTCAGATTGCTACTGGTGGCATCGCCACGGTGGATTTGACCGGTGGTGGAGATGTCTCGCTTCTGCAGGAAGCCTGGGGACAAGCAATCATCGTTTTCACTGGCGTACTGGCCAACAACATCAATGTAATCGTTCCTGCGAAAGCTGATCAATGGGTGATCGTGAACCAGATGACAGGCGCATTTTCTCTTGGCGTTAAAACGTTAGCCGGTGCTCCATTCTACGCACTGCAAGGTCAGTCCTATCATTTGATTTGCGACGGCACCAACATACTTCCGGCCAATTCAGACCCCCGGATCATGCCAGGCTCGAATAGTTCTGCCTACGTCAACTCGCCCATCGTGCTGGTGGCGGGCACCTACGATATCGATACTGCAGCTGGCGCGTTTCCGATTGATCTGCCTCCAAATCCCAAACGCGGCACGTGCATCACATTGGTGGATACGAGCTGCACTTGGGGGACGCAGAGCCCGACGCTGCGCCGCAACGGCAAAACGATTATGAACATAGATGAGGACATGCTTATCAACGTTGAAGACATCACTTTTTCTATCTGGTTTAACGGTTCCACCTGGAGACTTAAATGACGCGTATCGCTGACTTCATGACGAATAACTTGTCCAATGCGGGCAATATTTCGAGTGGTCTTTCTTCGATTTTCACGACCCTGACCGCTGGCGAAGATATCGCGCAGGGAGATTTGGTCAATGTTGGCTCTGATGGCTTGGCCTACTATGCGGTGGACCCATCCGGGACTGCCACTGCAGCTGCGAAGAAGCTGCGGCCGCTCTCTAGCGCAGCCGTTACAAACGGTGTGTTATCGACCACGTATGCCGAGGTGGTACAGCCTGCCGCCGCAAATCAATTTGCGTTCATCCCATTGGCGGTTGGCTTCGCTTTGATCTGGGTACGGCCCACTGCCAGTGGAGGCAATCCGTATTTCGCCATTTACGGCGCCGATGCTGTGAGAACTAAGGCGCCCACCAGCTTGGAGAATGTTGACGCCAGCTATGGTGGTGTCAACCTCCGCGCCGTCAAACTTCAAAATGGGAACATCGTCGTTTGCTACGGGGCAGCGGGGGCCAATCCTCGCTACACAATCTTGGCGCCCAACGGAAACGTTTTAGTCGCTCCAACTGTCATTGAAACCGTGGCCGGCTACGCTGGGGGTAGCCTGACTACACTGGCAGATGGCGGCTTTGCCTTCGCGTATTTTTCAGGCAAGCTGCCGAAGTTCGCCCGTTATAACGCGAGCGGCGTTTTGCAAGGGGCGCTCACGCAGATCGATACCATTACGTCAAACCAAAGTGGCCTGTATGACGCCATTACTATTGCAGGACTGACTGGCGGCGGGTTTGTGGTGGCCTATCCGTTCTACGACGGCTCGACATCAACTTGCAAGTTCGGCCGCTACAACGCGGCTGGCGTGCTGCAAGGCGCCCTTGTGCAGTACGGCACCAGTGTCAATGCCACGGGATTGGCGGGTTTGGTGTGCGCGACAAGCGACGGCGGATTTTTGGTCACGCAGTCTTCCAATTCCACATTCACGCTGCAATATTCGCTGTACAACGCCGCTGGGCAAATACAAGGCGTTGCGACAACGCTCGATGCAAGCTGCGCACCTGGTACAAACAATGGTGTTGCTCTGATGCCGTTGAGCATCGGCGGCGTGATCATTGCCTGGGGAACTGGTTCGTCCGTCAACGTAAAGACTGCCGCAGTCAATTCAAGCGGCAATATCACTGGCACTGTTTCTACTATCGGACCGGGTTCTGGGCCATTGCAGATCACACCTGATGCCACCGGATCGAGTGGCTATCTCACCTACTCGGGTAATACACAGATCGCCAGCGTCGCATCGGTCACCTACGGCGGCGGCGGTGTCCCTTTGTACACAGTCGCAAATAGCAACGGCCTGGTAGGTGGATATTTCGCAGCGTATTCAGATTCGAGCAAGCCGAGCGTGAATTGCTTCCTGTTCGCTCATGCGGGTGCTGGCGCGCTGTACGTGGGATTCGATATCTACTACACGCTGCAGAGTCTCACTCTCACGGGCGTGGCATCAGCGGCCGCAGCAAAAGGCAACGCCGTTACTGTGCAATTTGTCGGCGCGGCTCAGCTCAAAGCGCAATTCAAGTCCCCACTCTTGATCAACGACCAGGCGAAAGCGCCACCAGGCCAAGCGATGTCCATTCTCGGCAACACTGCAATTATGAAAGGTATTTACGCGTGAATTATTTTTTGACGAACGGTAGTGAGCGCATCAACTGCGCCGATGCTGAGCCTTTTTTTGATGCCGAAGCGTCGTGCTGGCGTGCCGGTCACCTGACAATCTACGTGGCGAATATTGATGAGATGCGTGTGGAGCGACAGACGGCGCCAGTCGTTCCACCCGCTGTGACCCCCATCCAGTTCAAGCTGTTGTGGAATAGCGCGGAGCGTGTGGGTATTGCGGTTGTCAGGAAAGACAATATGGCGGTCGACGATTTTATGAATTTGGTCGATCACCCGAAGCTCACGGAGGTGGATATGGCGCTGCAGTCCGTGCAGGACGCGATTGCTTACACCCTCGGCTGCTTGGCTGCAGGCGGCTTCATCTCTCCAGGAGACATCGAGAAGCGCACCGCGCAGATTCTGACTGGAGTGCTGCGGTGAGGCGCGTCATTGCTCTGCTCCTTATCTGGCTGGTCTGCATCATCGCAAGCTGCGTCTCAGCGTTATGGATGCTGGTGGCGATACTCGGCGGCAGCAAGCGAGCTTGGCGCATCGCCATCGCTTTCGACCAACTCGCCAATGCGGCCACCGGCGGCAGCGAAGACGAAACGATCAGCAGTCGGGCGTATCGCGGCTCCGTCGAAAAGCGGCGCGTATGGTGTGTGCTATGTCGTCTGCTGGATCTGATCGAAAAGGATCATTGTAAGAAATCGCAAGGCGTTTGAAATGAACGAAGCGGCCGGCCTGGTGCGGGAACACCTGGCCAGCCATTCGATTGCAGCATGACCTGCGCACAAACCGAGGCTCCGCCACTCTGCAGAGGGCCGGAATCTTAGCACAGGGCGTTAAATGAAAGAAATACGATGTGGCAGCTGCCACAAGAAGCTGGGCCAAGGCGAATACACCTGGCTCAGCATTAAGTGTCCACGATGCGGGACGCTGAATCATCTGAGGACCGAGAGTCCCGAACCAGAGCGCCAACGAGCGCCAACGGTAGATGAACGTAGTGACTAATCCAATTATTCCTTGGCTCGGAGGCAAACGCCGCCTTGCCGATAAACTGATCCCTTTGTTTCCTAAGCATGAGTGCTACGTCGAGGTGTTCTGCGGCGGCGCGGCGCTGTATTTTTTACGGCCATTTCCCGCTCCTACCGAAGTCATCAACGACATCAACGGCGAGCTTGTGAACTTGTACCGCGTTGTGCAGCATCATCTGGAAGAGTTCGTGCGTCAGTTCAAGTGGGCGCTCAGCAGTCGCCAGATATTCAAATGGCAGCAGGATACACCGCCAGAGACGCAAACCGATATCCAGCGTGCAGCACGTTTCTACTACCTTCAGCAGCATGCGTTTGGCGGCAAAGTCACTGGCCAGCATTTCGGCACCGCTACTACCGGCTCCCCGATCAACCTGTGCCGCATTGAAGAAGCCCTAAGCGCTGCGCATCTACGGTTGGCGGGCACGTATGTGGAACACTTGAAATGGCATGAATGCGTCAAGAAATATGATCGGGCGCATACGTTTTTCTACTGCGATCCGCCATATTGGAAGACGGAAGGCTACGGCGTGGATTTCCCGTTTGAGAACTACCTGCAGATGGCTGAATTCATGCGAACGAGTAAGGGGAAGGTTATGGTGTCGATCAACGATCACCCTGACATCCGCGAAGCGTTTAACGGTCTGCACATGCTGGGCCTAGACATCAAGTACTGCGTCGCGAACACCGACGGGCCACAGGATGTCAGCAAGGAACTGGTGATTACAAATTGGGATACGACCGCCACGGGCAGTCTGTTCTAAAACAATGAGTCGGACTGGGGTAAGGGTAACGCCAGCCCTGGTCCATCATTGCGCACATTCCCCACTGCCTTGCTGACCTCGTACCACAAGAATTTGTCGGCCCCCAAGGCCATGGATCGGGCCAACTCGGCGGCCTGTTCTCCAGAGATGTCGGGATCGAGCCATGTGGCTGCGTCCTCTGCAGTAAAGACAACTGGCCGCCTGTCGTGGACGTCGACCATGCCTCCCTCGGCATCCGAAGTAACGATAGCGAAGCCGCGCTCGTGGGCAAACTCACGCGGCGCACCCCACGAAGTGATTCCGGCCATGTACAGCAGCTCACCGTCTGCCCGATGGATGTGCCAAGGCTGTTTGTTAGGCTTTTCTCCGGTCCATTCGTACCAACCGTTTGCAGGCACGATGATGCGCCGGCCGCGCGTTAAACGTCCCCAATAAGGGCCAAGAATTTTATCGAGGCGTGCATTAGGGACCGGTCTTGCAGTCGGCCTGTAATTGCGCGATTTATAGCCCCACCAACGATCGTCCAGCACAAGGTTGCCGTCCTCGATGTATAGGACAGGCCGCGCTGTGCCTGGCGCCACATTGAATTTCCGCTCAGCGCGGTCGCGCCGGACGACGTCCTCAGCCCAACTGAAGTCGTTGAGAAGCCTATCAATGTCGTTTTGGTCGAGTCGTCCACACATTCCAAAAGTTTAACGCATAATTCCCAGATGCTATACTGTATGCACGTACAGTATTATTGTGGGGAAAATGATGTTGGTCTGGCTAGTTAAGCGGCGTAGCATCGGTGCGATTGTTCCGGCGCCGACATACTCCTTCCTAAACGAAGGGGAGCCACAGGCTGTAGAACTCATCGTTAAATCCGGTTCCGAGCAAGGCACCCGCCAGCCGGGAAAGATCGCCCGCGTTTACGCTGCTGGTTCGCAGCGGATACTGGCTGAAATCGATAGCCCCAGGCTCCTGCTCATGCGTAGAACGGGTTTAGTGTTAATGGGAATAGAGCGGCATAGGGACCATCAGGCCCTGGTCGGATGCGTCCAGACGTGGGTATGCACCTTTGCGCCTCCTTTTGATGCCTTGGAACAGCGCGTTTCTCCGCAAATGGCAGTTGGCGTGGCCATCCATCGAAGCCGCGTGCTGGAAACTGGCAATACAGGCTATATCGAGGTCAATCAAATGCATGTGCCAGAGCTACGACGCTACGCCACGGTCGCCTCTTTCATTGCTGATAGTAGCGGCTGTGAGGCTATGCGGCTGTTAGACGCTGATCTCAGCTGGATGGGTAAAGACAGATTTGCCTTGGAAGGCATTTATAGGAAAAGTGCTTATCGTGAGCAGCCCGAGGCGCTATACGAAGGCGGATGGCTAAGCTTCTACCAAGAGAAGCGGGAGGCGATGGATAACCGTCGCTATGCCTCGTCTAAATCGCAGCGCTAGCGTTTCAAAAAGCCTGCAAATCGTTACTTGGGCTAACATTTAGGGAATTTCAAAACCCGCGCAAATGAGTGTCAAAACGCGCGCGCCGCTACAACAAGCTCTCGCAATTGGTGGGGAAAAAGTAAATTACACTGGAAAATTACACTCAACAAAAAAGCCGATCTGTTTAAAGATCGGCTTCGCTTGTAAGTGATTGATTTCACTTAGAATTCTTGGTGGGAAGTGCAAGTTTCGAACTTGCGACCCCTGCAGTGTGAATGCAGTGCTCTACCCCTGAGCTAACCTCCCGTTGAGTGCGAGCATTATAGTGCTTGCGCCCTGGGAGCACAAGTCCGATTACGCGGCAGCGGGCGGATGCATGGAGGCGGTCCAGATGCACTGACCTTTGACCGCCTTGTCCAGACCGGCCAGCGTGTCGGCGTGGGCCGCCAGCTCTTGCTCCGATGCGGGCACGAAGATGATCTCGGCCATGGCCACCGGCTCCAGCGTTTCGCTGGCGCTGACCACCACCTCTTCCACATCCATGCCCAGGCTGTTCTGGCCACGCGTCATCGCCAGGTAGACGTCGGCCAGCAACTCCGCATCCAGCAGCGCGCCATGCAGCTTGCGGTGGGCGTTGGAGATGCCGTAGCGGTCGCATAGCGCATCCAGCGAGTTGCGCTTGCCCGGATGGAGTTCCTTGGCCTGCACCAGCGTATCGATTACACCGCCAATGTGACTGCTGAAATCCGGCAGGCTCAGCAACTTGAATTCGTGGTTCAGGAAGCCCAGGTCAAACGGCGCGTTATGGATGATGACTTCCGCACCCTGGATGTAGCTGCGCAGTTGCTCAACAATCTCATGGAACTTGGGCTTGTCGCGCAGGAATTCGGTGGTCAGGCCGTGGACGTTCAGCGCGCCCTCTTCCGATTCGCGTTCCGGATTGATGTAGAAGTGCAGATTGTTGCCGGTCAGCTTGCGGTTGAACAGCTCCACGCAGCCGATTTCCAGAATGCGGTTGCCCAGCTTGGGGTTGATACCGGTGGTTTCGGTATCGAGTACGATTTGACGCATAGTAATCCGTAATTAGTTCCAGCGCAGAGTATAACTCAGCGGCCGCGCGCGACTTCCACGCCCTTGTTGGCCAGCATGTCGGCGCGCTCGTTGCCCGGATGGCCGTTGTGGCCACGCACCCAGCGCCATTCGACGGTGTGCATGGTCTGCGCCGCATCCAGCGCCTTCCACAGGTCTTCGTTCTTGACCGGTTCCTTGGTCGAGGTTTTCCAGCCGCGTGCCTTCCAGCCGTGTATCCATTCGCTGATGCCTTTTTGCACATACTGGCTATCCGTATGCAGCACCACAAAGCACGGCCGTTTCAATGCGCTCAGCGCTTCGATCACGGCCTGCAACTCCATGCGGTTGTTGGTGGTGTCGCGTGTGCCGCCGAAGATTTCCTTCTCGGCCTCGCCTGCCACCAGCAACGCGCCCCAGCCGCCCAGGCCGGGATTGCCCTTGCATGCGCCGTCGGTAAAAATTTCAACCTTATCCATCCTGCTGCTCTCTTCTTTTGTTTGTTGCCGGCACGGCCGAAGGGGCCGCTGCCGTTTTTCTGCTCCATGCCGGACCAATCAGGCGCATGCCTTTGACGCGCTTGATCGCCTGCACCACGTAGACGCCGCCCAGATACGGCCACCAGCGCGACCCGGCATTATCCATGAAGGCGTAGCGGTGCAGCCATTTTTCTGTGCGGCAGGCTGGCGCATAACAGCCAAAGCGGCTTTGCGTGGCGCCCATATTCAATAATTTTAACCAGTCTTTCATGCGCGGCATAGAGATCAGCTCTTCGGTCCGCGGCAGGAAAGAGGTGCCGCCGACGCGCCGCAGCACGTGGCGCGCGCCCCACAGGCTGGCGGGATTGAAACCGCAGATGATGACCTGCCCTTCCGGAATCAGCACCCGTTCGACCTCGCGCAGCACCTGGTGCGGATCGGTGGAAAATTCCAGCACGTGCGGCAACACCACCAGATCGATGCTTTGCGATGCGAACGGCAGTTCGGTGTAGTCCAGCGTCAGGTTCACCGCGCGCTGCTGCTCGCGCGCCGCGCGCGGCTTGCGGTCGGCCAGCAGTTTGTAAGGCATGCGGCTGGCGGCGAGTGCATCAATTTCAGGCATGCCGATCTGCACCGCGTTGTAGCCGAAGATGTCAGCTGTCAAATTATCGAGACAGCTTTGTTCCCACGCACGCATGTACACACCTGCGGGCGTTTGTAGCCAGCCTTCCAGCGCTATAATGGATTTCTCCGACCCCGCCTTATCCATGCCTGGCCTTTAGCGACTTTTGCGATCCGATGACCATATCTTCTACTCAAGCTTTCAGTGTTTTAACGGTACCTGCGTTCCGCGACAATTATTTGTGGTTGATACATGATGGCACACATGCCGCGGTGGTCGACCCGGGCGATGCCAAACCCATCCTGGCAGCGCTGAAAGCAAACGGACTCAAGCTCACCGCCATTCTACTCACCCATCACCACGCTGACCATATCGGCGGCGTTCCCGAATTATTACAGCATTATCAGGTTCCCGTTTTTGGTCCGCGCAACGAGACCATCGATGCCGTCACGCTGCCGGTCGGTGAAGGCAAGGTCATCGATGTGCCGGGTCTGGCGCTGAAGTTGTCGGTGCTGGATGTGCCGGGCCACACCATGGGCCACATCGCCTACGTGCGCGAGGCCGAAGGTACGGAGCCGAGTTGGCTGTTCTGTGGCGATACGCTGTTTGCCGGCGGTTGCGGCCGTCTGTTTGAAGGCACGCCGGCGCAGATGATCAGCTCGCTCGGCAAGCTTGCTGCACTGCCAGATGACACGCGCGTGTATTGCGCGCATGAATACACGCTGTCCAACCTGCGTTTCGCACGCGTGGTCGAACCGGACAATGTGGCGCTGCAAGAGCGCGTAAAGGTGGAAACCGACAAACGCGAGCACGATGTGCCAACCGTGCCCAGCACCATCGGCCTCGAGAAGGCCACCAATCCCTTCCTGCGCTACCGCGAGCCGGCGATTGCCGAGCAGCTCGTCAAGGCTGGACGTCTCGACCGCATCGATACGCCGCTGGCCACCTTCACCGCGCTGCGGTTATGGAAGAACGACTTCTAAGAAAAACGGCCCTTGCGGGCCGTTTTTGTTTTTAGATCGCTGTTTTTAGATCTCTTCGTACAGCGGCAGCGTCAGGAACTCTTCAAACGCTTCAGAGGTCGACATCTGCTCGAAAATCTGCGCCGCGCGCGGATAGGTCGGGCCGTCGCCGCCCGGGGCGGACGCCTGCACCTTGGCCAGCTCTTCCGGGATCATGGCGCGCACCATGTCGGCGGTGACTTTGCGGCCATCTTCCAGCACGCCCTTGTCGGAACGAATCCACTGCCAGACTTGCGAACGGCTGATCTCGGCGGTGGCCGCATCTTCCATCAGGTTGTGAATTGGCACGCAGCCGTTACCGGTCAGCCAGGCGCCCAGGTAGTGGATGCCGACATTGATGTTGTAGCGCAGGCCGGCTTCAGTGATCGGCGCTTCCGGCTTAAAGTCCAGCAGCTGCTCGGCATGCACTTCCACGTCCAGACGCTGTTTCTCGATCTGGTTCGGCTTATCGCCCAGCACTTTCTTGAACTCGGCCATGGCCAGGTCCACCAGACCCGGGTGGGCTACCCAGCCGCCGTCGTAGCCGTCGGTGGCATCGCGCGCCTTGTCGTTGCGCACGCCGCCCATGGCGACTTCGTTTTTCTCTGGGTCGTTCTTGATTGGAATCAGCGCCGCCATGCCGCCGATTGCTGGCGCATTGCGCTTGTGGCAGGTCTTCAGCAGCAGCAGTGCGTAAGCGCGCATGAACGGCGAGGTCATGGTGACCTTGGCGCGGTCGGCCAGGCAGAATTCCTTGTCCAGCTTGAACTTCTTGATGCACGAGAAAATGTAGTCCCAGCGGCCGGCGTTCAGGCCCGAGCTGTGTTCGCGCAGTTCGTACAGGATCTCGTCCATTTCGAAGGCAGCCAGGACGGTTTCGATCAGCACGGTGGCTTTGATGGTGCCCTGTGGCAGGCCCACTTCCTTCTGTGCCAACACGAAGATGTCGTTCCACAGACGCGCTTCCAGGTGCGATTCCATCTTCGGCAGGTAGAAGAACGGGCCGGCGCCGCGGGCGATCTGCTCTTTGGCGTTGTGGAACAGGAACAGCGCGAAGTCAAAGATGCCGCCCGAGATGCGCTTGCCGTCTACCAGCACGTGCTTCTCGTCCAGGTGCCAGCCGCGTGGACGCACCACCAGCGTGGCCACTTTGTCGTTCAGCTTGTAGGACTTGCCGTTCTGTTCCAGCGAAATGGTGCCGCGGACGGCATCTTTCATATTGATCTGGCCCGTGATCTGGTTGTCCCAGTTTGGCGTGTTGGAATCTTCGAAGTCGGTCATGTAGCTGTCGGCGCCCGAGTTCAGGGCGTTGATGACCATTTTGCGCTCGACCGGACCGGTGATTTCCACGCGGCGGCACTCCAGCGCTTTCGGGATCGGCGCGATGCGCCAGTCACCATTGCGGATGTGCGCGGTATCGGCCAGGAAATCTGGACGCTCGCCCGCATCCAGGCGCTTGGCGCGCTCGACGCGCACGGCCAGCAGTTGCTGGCGACGGGATTCAAACTCGCGGCTCAGCTTGGCCACCAGTGCCAACGCGTCGGGCGTCAGGATTGCTTCGTAACCGGGCTTGATCTCGCCCGTGATTTCCATGCCTGCTGGCAAAGTGAGGGTGGACTGCGTCATGAGGTGATCTCCGTAAAAAAATAACAACGAATCAGGACATTATATGCTTGTTGCACTGCGATGTTTTTAGTGTACAAACTCAGTTACAACATGAATTGTTTTACAGTATATTCACTCGTTAGTTATGCAAACAAGACTAAAAATCATTTCATCTATGCGTTTTTGTACAAAATGACGGGGACAGGCGGGTATGGGGCAATTCAGACAGATTTCCACTTTCGTTGAAGTGGTTGCCAGAGGCAGCCTTTCCGCCGCCGCACGCGCGGAAGGCATTGCGCCCGCCATGATAGGCCGCCGGCTGGACGCGCTGGAGACCCGCCTGGGGGTCAAGCTGCTGCAACGCACCACGCGCAAGCTGGCGCTGACCGATGAAGGCGCGGCGTTCCTGGAGGACTGCCAGCGCATCCTGGCGGAGCTGGAAGAAGCGGAATCCGCCGTTACCGAACGTAGCGCCAATGCCACAGGCCACCTCATGATCTCGGCGCCAGCCGGTTTTGGCCGCCAGCACGTGGCGCCGCTGCTGCCGTCCTTCCTGGCCGAACACCGCGATGTGACGGTGACGCTGAACATGAGCGACCGCGTGGTCGATATCGTGGGCGAAAGCATCGATGTGGCGATCCGCATTGCCAGCCTGTCGGATTCCAGCCTGGTCAGCGTCAAGCTGGCCGATAACGAGCGCGTGGTGGTCGGCGCGCCGGCCTACCTCAAACGCCATGGCGAACCCAAAGCCCTGGCCGATCTCAGCAAACATAATTGCCTGGCCATCAGCAGTGAAGGCAGCCAGCGCGGCTGGACCTTCCGTGAAGGCGGCAAGAACGTGGTATTGAAGGTCAACGGCAATATGGCGTGCAACGACGGCCAGGTGCTGCACGAATGGGCGCTGGCCGGCAAGGGCCTGGCGTGGCGGTCGATGTGGGAAGTGGGCAGTGCGATTGAGGCAGGCAAGCTGCAAACCGTGCTGGACGGCTACTCAGCGCCGGGCAATGACATCTATGCGGTGTTCGCCCAGCGCCGCCATCTGCCGCTGCGGATACGGGCCTTTGTGGACTTCCTGCGCCATACCTACGCGCAGCCGGACTACTGGCGCAAGTCGGGAAAGTAAACCGTACAGATAAAAAAAAATCCTCGGGTACCGAGGATTTCTTGATCGTTAGATCCAGCGTATTACAGCGGCTGAATGTTCGAAGCTTGCTTGCCTTTAGGGCCAGCAGTTACTTCGAAAGAAACGCGTTGGTTCTCTTGCAGCGACTTGAAGCCAGCCGACTGAATCGCCGAGAAGTGAGCGAACAGATCTTCGCCGCCTTCGTCAGGGGTGATAAAGCCGAAACCCTTCGAGTCATTGAACCATTTTACGATACCAGTTGCCATTACAATTCCTATTTCAGTTAATTTGGGCTTGCGCCCGTGATATCGTTTTTGAGGCAAGAAAGACAAACTGTACTACTCTTGAATCTAAACGATGCCGCATTATACCCATTTACGAGAGAAAAGCACGTTTTCACGCAAATAAATGCACAGCGTCGCATTTTTTGGTAGAAAACCCTCGCGTCGGGCCGTAAAAGTCACTATAGACGACTTAATCGTATCGGGTTTGAGCTGCATCAAGCGCACGCTTGATCGCGGATCAAGCGTACTGGCTGGCTTTGGGATCGCGGCCGGCCCAGGCCAGCAGTTTTTCCACCTCCGCCGGCACCGGCGACCAGCCGGTGTGGGTGGTCAGCACGCCACGCACCATCTGTTCAATCCGGCGCGCTTCCGCGCCCAGCGTGGGAAAACCAAAGGTGGCCGCCGATCCAGCCCAGCCGTGCAACAGCTCGTGCAGCTGGTGCAGTGCCGCTTCCGGTGGCGACTCGCCGCCCGCCACGCAGTCCGCCAGCGCGGCGCGGATTTTTTCGATGGTCAGCGGCACGGTGGCGGCGAATTTTTCGTTCAGGGCTGCCAGGCGGGCGCGGAAATCTGGATCGACAGGAGTGGCCATAGGAATTATTTGGTGCCGAAGATACGGTCGCCAGCGTCGCCCAGGCCAGGCACGATGTAAGCGTGGTCGTTCAGGTGCGAGTCCAGCGAGGCGCAGTAGATCTTTACGCCCGGGTGGGATTTCTGGAACACTTCGATGCCTTCCGGTGCGGCGACCAGCGACAGGAAGATGATCTGGTCATCGCTGACGCCGCGCTTCTTCAGCACGTCCACCGCGTGCACCGCAGAATTGCCGGTGGCAACCATCGGGTCGCACAGGATGAAGGTGCGCTCGACCAGATCCGGCAGACGCACCAAGTATTCCACCGGCTGGTGGGTTTCCGGGTCGCGGAACACGCCGATGTGGCCGACGCGGGCCGATGGCACCAGGTCCAGCAGGCCGTCGCTCATGCCGATACCGGCGCGCAGGATAGGAACGATGGCCAGTTTGCGGCCGGCGATGACCGGCGCTTCAATCGTCATCAGCGGCGTTTCGACGGTGCGGGTGGTCAGCGGCAGGTCGCGGGTGATTTCGTAACCCATCAGCAGCGTGATTTCCTTGAGCAGATCGCGGAAGGTACGGGTCGACGTGTCCTTGGCGCGCATGTGGCTCAGCTTGTGCTGGATCAGCGGGTGATCGGTGATGAACAGGTTCGGAAAACGCGGGTCTTGTTTCATTGGATGTGCTCTTGTCTAGGCAGTTGTAAGCCGCATTATACTAGGCCTCCGGGCCTAAAAACATGGCCACCGCCTCGGCCGCGATCTGGTCCAGGCCCGATCCCTGCCCCGGCTTGTACCACAAGACCGTGTAATTAACGGCGCCCATCAGCAGCAGCCGGGCCACCGCGCTATCGCTTTTCAGCAGGCCGGCGGCGGACAATTCATTGACCACATCCTGCCACAGCTGGTCGTAGCGGTCACGCAGCACTTGCACGCGCTCGCGCAGCTCAGGCGTCAGACGGCGCCAGTCGTACAGCAGCACCGGGATGAAGTCATGACCCTCGCCCAGCACGATCTCCAGGTGGGCGCGCACCAGCGCCTGAAACTTGGCGCGCGGCGCCAGCGCGCCCGCCGCAATCGCTTCGGCGGCCGGCAGCCCGGCCACCAGTCCCTCCTCCATCACCGCCGCCAGGATCTCCTGCTTGCTCTTGAAATGATAGAACGGGCTGCCCGAACGCATGCCGACGGCATCGGCGATGTCGCGCGTGGTGGTGCCGTCAAAGCCACGTTCGCGGAACAGGCGTGCGGCCACGCGCACCAGGTCGGCGCGCCGGTTGTCGATCGCAACGGCGACCGTCATTCGACCAGTGCCCGCGCCAGAATCGCCGCGCAATCGACGCCCGGCGGCAAGCGGCCGTAGGCGCCGCCCGGTTCGCGCTTGAGGCGCGAGGCCATGAACGCCGCCGACACATAGCCCGGCGCATGGCGCAGCAGCAGCGCCGCCTGCACTGCCAGCACCACCCGCTCCGCCAGCACACGCGCGGTGAATTCGTCCGGCTGCTGTTGCGTCAGATCGGCCATCAGCGTGGAGCGGTAGGCGACAAAGAAGGTGTCGCCGTTGCCTGCCAGGGCCAGTTCGGCGGCCAGCGCTTCGCGTGCTTCCGGCGACTTGCTCAGGGCACGCAGCAGGTCCAGGCACATGACGTTGCCCGAACCTTCCCAGATCGAGTTGACCGGCAATTCCCGGTACAGCCGCGCCAGCGGACTCTCTTCCACGTAACCGCTGCCGCCAATGACTTCCATCGCTTCCGCGCCGAAGCCGGGACCACGCTTGCAGACCCAGTACTTGCCGGCCGGCGTCAGCACGCGTGCCAGCATGGCCTGGAGCGGATCGCTGATCTCGTCGAAGCAGCGCGCCAGCCGCATCGCAAACACGGTCGCGGCCTCCGACTCCAGCGCCAGGTCGGCCAGCACGTTCTGCATCAGCGGCTGTTCGGCCAGCGAGCGGCCAAACGCCACGCGGCGGCGCGCGTGATGCAGCGCGTGCGTCAACGCGGCACGCATCGCGCCGGCGCTGCCCAGCACGCAATCCAGCCGCGTGTGGCTACCCATCTCCAGAATGGTGGGAATGCCGCGTCCCTGCTTGCCAATCAGCCAGCCGTAGGCGCCAGTGAATTCCACTTCCGACGAGGCGTTGGAGCGGTTACCCACCTTGTCTTTGAGACGCTGCACGCGGATCGCATTGCGCTCGCCGTTCGGCAGATAGCGTGGCAGGAAGAAGCACGACAGCCCCGCACTGCCGTCCGTATCGGTCTGCGCCAGGATCAGGTGCGCGTCGCTTTGCGGCGCCGAAAAGAACCACTTGTGGCCGACGATGCGGAACACGTCTTCGCCCTCCTCGCCAAACAGCGCGCGCGCTTCCGAAGGCAGCACAGGCTCGGCGCGCGTGGTGTTGGCGCGCACGTCGGAACCGCCCTGCTTTTCGGTCATGCCCATGCCGATAATGGCGCCGCGCTTTTGCTCGATCGGCAGCGAGCGTGGATCGTAGTCGTTGGAGAGTATCTTGGGCAGCCACCTGGCGGCGATGCGTGGCGCTTGCCTCAACGCCGGCACCGACGCGTAAGTCATCGTCACCGGGCACTGCGAACCGTTCTCCAGTTGGCCGAACAGCAGATAGCGCGCGGCGCGCGCCACCTGTGCACCGGGGCCGCCCTGCCATGGCGACGAATGCGTGCCGTGGCCGATCAGCAGCGCCATCAAGCCATGCCAGGAGGGATGGAACTCCACCTCGTCAATGCGCTGGCCTTGCCGGTCAAAATTATGCAGCGTGGGCGTGTACAGATTGGCGAGGCGCGCCAGGTCCAGCGTCTCTGCGCGTCCCAGCTCCGCGCCCAGCGCATGCAGCGAGGCGGCGGCATCGGCAGCGCCTTCGCGCAGCAGCGCTTCCCGCAAGGCCGGATCGGCCGCGTACAGGTTGACGTTTTCAAACGGCGCAACAGTATTGCGCACCTCATGGGTATCGAAAGCCTGCATCTTGTCTCCGTTCAAAACGATGGTGTTGGTTTTATTGAACAATGCCCAGACTAGCCCAATCCACGGGACGAAGCAAGCAGTTGCTTTGTTGCATAAACAACCATATGATGAGCGCACAACCGGGACGGAAAGCACATGAGCGACGCTTACATTTATGAGGCCATCCGCACGCCGCGCGGCAGAGGAAAGAAGGACGGCAGCCTGCACAGCGTCAAGCCCATCACGCTGCTGACCGGCCTGCTCAGCGAACTGCAGAGCCGCCATCAGCTGGACACGGCGCTGGTCGACGATGTGGTGCTTGGCTGCGTGACGCCGGTCGGCGAGCAAGGCGCCAACCTCGCCAAGATCGCCGCGCTGGCCGCCGGCTGGGACTGGAAAGTCGCCGGCATGCAGCTGAACCGCTTTTGCGCGTCGGGGCTGGAAGCGGTCAATCTGGCGGCGCAAAAAGTGCGTTCCGGCTGGGAAGACCTGGTGGTAGCGGGCGGCCTCGAGTCGATGTCGCGCGTGCCGATGGGCTCCGATGGCGGCGCCTGGTCGCTGGACCCTGAAACTAGTTTAAAAACCGACTTCGTCCCGCAAGGCATCGGCGCGGATCTGATCGCCACGCTGGACGGCTATCACCGCGAACAGCTGGACGCGTTTGCACTGCGCTCGCAGCAGAAAGCCGCAGCCGCCCGCGCCGACGGCCGCTTCCGCTCCATCGTGCCGGTGTGCGACCAGAACGGCGTGATGATTCTGGCACAAGACGAATGCATCAAACCCAGTACCACCATGGCGATACTTGAAAGCCTGAAGCCTTGCTTTGAAGCGCAGGGCCGCATGGGTTTCGACAGCACCGCCCTGCGCAAGTATCCGCAATTGCAGCGCATCGACCATCAACACACGGCAGGCAATTCCTCCGGCATTGTGGATGGCGCGGCGCTCGCACTGATCGGCAGCCAGGCGGCGGGTGCGCGCATCGGCCTGCAGCCGCGCGCGCGCATCATCGCGGCGGCGCTCAGCGGCAGCGAGCCCACCATCATGCTGACCGGGCCTGCTCCCGCCGCGCGCAAGGCCTTGCAGAAAGTCGGCCTGTCGATCAACGACATCGACCTGTTTGAAATCAACGAAGCCTTTGCTGCCGTGGTCTTGCGTTTCATGCGCGAACTGGACGTCCCCGAAGACAAGGTCAACGTCAATGGCGGCGCCATCGCCCTCGGCCATCCTCTGGGCGCCACCGGCTGCATGCTGCTCGGGACCTTGCTGGATGAACTGGAAGCGCGCCGGCTGTGGCGCGGCATGGTGACCATGTGCGTGGGCGGCGGCATGGGCATCGCCACCATCATCGAACGGGTTTGAGCGGAGCGCGCATGATCACCACGCATCAAACCGGCGCTGCTCTCAACGTGCTGCTGGCCGCGCGCGCGATCAATCCGCTGAGCCGCCTGTTCCAGCGCGAACTGGCGGCGTTGCTGGATCGGCTGGAACAGCGCCGCACGCCGCTCGGCGCCATCATTATCAGTTTTGACGCCGAAGCCAGTGTCAACCACCACGAGCGCGAGCATCTGATGGCGCTGACGCCCGCGCAAGCCGGCGACTGCATGCAAATGCTGAGCACCTACAACGCGCTGCTACGCCGGCTGGAAACGCTGGACGTGGCGGTGGTCGCGGTGCTCAGTGGCGATATCAGCGGCCATGCGTTTGCCTTTGCGCTGGCCTGCCACCACCGCCTCGCCTTGCGTCAAACGCGTTTCAGCCAACCACAAGCCGGACAGGGACTGACGCCGGTCGCTGGCGGCATCGCCCGCACCGTGCGGCTGGCCGGCCTGCAGGCCGCCCTGCCCCTGCTGCTGGAAGGCGCCACACTGAGTGCGGACCAGGCGCAGCGCGCGGGGCTGCTGCATGCGGTGGCCGACAGTCAGGCCCAACTCGCCGCGCTGGCGATCAGTGTCCAGCACAGCATCCGGACCGTCCAGCCATGGGACGCCAAACAGGCGACTTTGCCCCGCGGTGTCCTGGACAGCGCACCGCTACGCCCGCTGCTGCAAACCACGCCAGCCATGCTGCGCGAACGCGCGGGCGGGCCGTCCCCCGCAGCGGAAGCGGCACTGTGCGCGATGGTCGAAGGACTGTTGGTGGACTTTGAAAATGCACTGCTCATCGAGAGCCGATATTTTTGTCAAACCGCCATTACTTCGCCCCTCCGCAAGAGTGGTTTTTCACTCTGAAAAGCGGTTTTTCGAACTATCTCAAGAGATTTCTCAAAAAGTCGCTGTAATGTTGTCTTTTTTCATGCAATTTGACTCTCATCAGTGATACATTTCGTTATGGTTTTGCAAGATTCAAGCAGCCCAATAGTTACACGCATAATTTGAAAGAATAGATCTTCGCGATGCCAACCAGTGTTCTGCCCCAGCTCCGTCATGAATTGGATAACCTCATGGAAGAGGCTGGCGATGTTGTATTCCGTTTGAACCAGCAGGGTCAGCTGTTGTTCGCCAGCCGGCGTGCCATCGCACGCATCGGCAGTGCCACGCCGCTGCTCGGCTGCACGATGGCCACGCTGCTGGCCGATGGCGACCAGGCCCAGCTGGCCGGCGCGCTCATCGATGTCGCCGCATCCCACACCACCCGCCTGCTTGAAGCGCGCCTGAAAACGCTGGACATCGAGCCGTGGCACGAATTCCGCATTTCCGCTTACAACAATGCCGACGGCATCACCGAACTGCTGGTGGTCGGCCGCGACATGACCGTGCAGCACGCCACCGAAGAACGCCTGCGCCACATGGCCACGCACGACGCTTTGACAGAACTGCCAAACCGCCTGCTGCTGTCGGACCGCATGCGCATGGTGATCGCCAACGCGCGCCGCTCCGGCCAAGGCTTCTCGGTCGCCAACATCGGCCTGGACGGCTTCAAGAAAGTCAACGATGGCCTGGGCCATCCGATCGGCGACGCCATGCTGCGCATGGCCGCCCAGCGCCTGCGCAAGACACTGCGCGACAGCGACACCCTGGCCCGCGTCGGCGGCGACGAATTTGTTGCGATCTTGCCGGGTACCGCTACCGAAGCGCAGATCAAGCTGGTCACCGGCCGCCTGATCGCCACGCTGCAGTCGCCGTTTGAAATCGAAGGCCACACCATCTACATCGGCGCCTCGGTGGGCGTCTCGGTCTATCCGCAGCACGCCGAAGATGAGATCCGCCTGCTGGCGCTGGCCGACGCCGCCATGTCGCGCGCCAAGGAAACCGGCAAGGCCCGCGCGCTGGTCTACAGCCCTGCCCTCGCCGGTCCGCCGCAGCACGACATCTCGCTGGAAGCGGCGATGTTCCAGGCAGTGCGCGAAGGCGAATTCCTGCTGTACTACCAGCCCATCGTCGATGCCCACACACGCGAAATCCAGGGCTTTGAAACGCTGATGCGCTGGAAGCATCCAACGCTGGGCATGGTGCCGCCGGCACGCTTCATTCCGATTGCCGAGACCAACGGCCTGATTAATCTGCTCGGCGCCTGGGCCCTGAAAGCCGCCTGCGTGCAGCTCAAGCAGTTTGAAGAGGTGGCCAAGCGCAGCTTGTACATCTCTGTTAATATCAGCCCCCGACAGTTCCGCAACGATAAATTTTTAGATGTGCTGGATGATGCGATCGCCTTCTCCGGCCTACTTGGTGAGCAATTGGTTTTAGAAATCACAGAAGGCACACTGATGATCGATCCAGTGCATGCCGAGTCCATCCTGTCCAAAATGGCCGAGCGCAAAGCCCGCATCGCCATCGACGATTTCGGCACCGGCTACTCCTCGCTGGCCTACCTCAAACGCTTCCCGATCTCGGTACTCAAAATCGACCGCACCTTCATTCGCGACCTGCCAGGTTCGGCCAAGGACGGCGCCATCTGCAATGCAGTGCTGGATCTGGCCAAGCACCTGGACCTGTCGGTGGTCGCAGAAGGCGTGGAAACCGAAGAACAGCTGCAGTACCTGGAAGAACGCGGCTGCCAGTACATCCAGGGCTACCTGACCGGTAAGCCAATGGCCGCCAACGTCGCGCTGGCAGCGCTCAAGGAAAGCATTCACGCCAAACTGGTGCCGGCAGAATTGCGACAGGTGGCGCAATGATCAACAGCTACAAGGCCAGCACGCCCCTGGGCAACAAGACGCTGACCGAGCTGGGAGACTGCACGCGCCGGCGCGGCGACATGCCGGGCTTCGCCAAAGCTATCACCGCCATCCTTGGCGCCATGCGCGGCGAGGATGAACAGGAATTCAACATGACGCGCACGGTGCTGTCCGATCCCGTGCTGACGCAGAAGGTCCTGCGGCTGGCCAACAGCGGCATGTATTCCGCTTTCGGCCAGCACGTCAACACCGTCTCGAAAGCCGTGCTGGTGCTCGGCACGGAAGCCATCGGCCATCTGGCGCTGGGCCTGAAGCTGATTGAAGAACTGGCCGCCACCTCCACCGACACCACGGTCGCCCATATCGAGATGGAAAAAGCGGTGCTGGCCGGGATCGTGGCGCAGCAGATCGCCTACACCGCCGAAAGCCGTCACGGCGAAGAAGCCGTGGTGTGCTCCATGCTGCACACGCTGGGCCGCATGATGCTGACCTTCTACATGCCGGACCGCTGGCACGAGCTGCAACGCCTGGCCGACCAGGACGGCCGCTCGGTGGAAGACGCCGCGCCGGAATTCCTCGGCCTGAGCCTGGAGGAAGTGGGCCATGCAGCCGCGCTGCACTGGGGCCTGCCCGCGTCGCTGGTGAACGGCATGCGTACGGTGATGCCGCCGCCGGAACCGCAAGCGGAAATTTCGGCCGCCGACTGGATCGCCGGCCTGTCCACCATGTCCGCCATGTGTGCGGAATCGCTGTGGCATGACGACGCGGTGGGCGCCGAGAAAGTCAAACAGCTGACCGAAAGCTATGCCGGCATGCTGGGCGTGGAAGCGCCCAATCTGATTCACGCCATCGAGCAGGCCAAAGTCATCGCCGCCAACGACCTCACCATCGCTCCGCTGTCGCGCCCTGCCGAACGCCGCGCCAAGGCGCTGGCCAAGACGCGCCAGCGCGCCGCCGGCAACAAGATCCTGCTCAGCGGCCTGTCCGACATGCGCGACGTGCTGGATACCGCCAGCCCTGGCCAGATGGTGCAGATCGCGCTGGAGACGGTGTACAAGGGTCTGGACTTCTCGCGCGCCGTGGCCTTCGTCCGCAACCGCAAGGACAACACCTATTCGGCCAAGATCAGCTTTGGCGAAGGCACGCGCGAACTGCTGGCCGGGATGACCTTCGACGACGCCTACGAACCCAATGTGTTCCACGCCGCCCTGAACAGCGACCGCGTGATCTTCATTGAAAACGCGCGTGACGCCAAGTTCGCCGCCAAGCTGCCGCTGTGGTGGAAATCATCGTTATCGGAAGCGCGCAGCTTCGTGATCCTGCCACTGTCCGCCAATGGCCAGCCGGCCGGCTTCCTGTATGGCGACTGGGACGATTCCTTCCCGCCGATCTCGCTGAGCCAGACCGAGTTCTCGCTGCTGAATGACATGCGCGCCATGGTCGTGCGTGCGGTCGAACGCCGTCACGGCATCACGCCGGAACCAGTGGTGCGTTAATACCGGTCGCGCTGCTGCCAGCGGAAGGACAGCATGGCAGCCAGCGCGGACAACACCACCAGCACCGACGCCACGTAGTACACCGACTCGGCGCCCGCCCGCTCCCACCACTGCGCCAGGAACAAGCCGCCCAGCGATCCGCCGATGCCGTAAGAGATGCTCATGTACAGCGCCTGCCCGCGCGCCTGCAATGGCCCCGAGAACCAGCGCTGCAGCGACATCACGGAGGACGAGTGATGCAGCGCGAAGGTGGCGGCATGCATCAGCTGCGCCAACACCAGCAGCCACAAGATGTGCGAGCCCAGACCAATCATCAGGAAACGCAGCACCCCGACAGCCAGCGTCAGATACATCATGCGCTGCGCGCCCCAGCGCCTGAACAGCGGCGCCTGGAAGTAGAACAGCAGCACCTCCGCCAGCACCCCGAGCGACCACATGGCGCCTATCACCGTCTTGCTGTAGCCATTGCGCTCCAGGTACAGCGAGTAGAAGGTGTACAGCGAAGTATGCGCCGACACCATCAGCGCGGTTGACGCAAAGAAGGCAATCACCTCGCGCCGGCGCAGCAGCGACAGCAACGGCGGTGGCGGCGTCTTGTGCGTGCGGCGCGGCACGTCGCGCAGGCGGAACGCGGCAAGGATGGTCGCCACCAGCAGCGCCACCGCCACCCACGGCAGCGTAACGATGCCATAGTGCTCGAGCGCGATCGAAGCCAGCGTCACCGACACGATAAAGCCGATCGAGCCCCACATGCGGATACGGCCATAGTAGGTAAGATCGCCCTTCATCTCGGACAGCATCAGCGCTTCGCAGATGGGCGCCTGGCCGCTTGTGAACAGGTTGAGTATCACCATGGCCAGCATGAAGTGGCCAAAGGTGCTGCCGATGAAGAAGCCCGAGAAGCCGACCAGCGCGGCAAAGCCGGCCAGGCGCAGCACCAGCACCCGGCGGTCGTAATGATCGGCGACATAGCCCCAGACGTTGGGGCCGACGATGCGCAACACCTGGATCATCGACATCAGCACGCCGATCTGCGCGACCGTCATGCCTTTATCGGCAAAGAACAGCGTCGCGTAGGTGCTCCAGGTGCCAGCGTGCGCGTAGTAGCAGAAGAGGAATAAGGCGAAACTCAGTGCTTGCGCGGGCACCGCTTACAGCTCGATGTTGGGTGTGGCCACCTTGACGTCGCCGCACTGGGCGCGGTGCATCAGCGCATGGTCGATGAGCACCAGTGCCAGCATGGCTTCCGCAATCGGCGTCGCGCGGATGCCCACGCAGGGATCGTGGCGGCCGAAGGTCTCCACCATCACCGGGTTGCCCGCCTTGTCAATTGACGGACGCGGCGTGCGGATCGAGGACGTCGGCTTGATCGCGATTGACACCGTGATGTCCTGCCCCGTCGACAGGCCACCCAGTACGCCGCCGGCATTGTTGCCCACGAAGCCTTGTGGCGTCAGCGGATCACCGTGCTCGGTGCCCTTCTGCGCAACCGACTTGAAGCCGGCGCCGATTTCCACGCCCTTGACGGCGTTAATCCCCATCATAGCGTACGCGATGTCGGCATCCAGCTTGTCGTAAATCGGCTGGCCCAGGCCGACCGGGATATTCTGCGCAATCACGTCGATGCGCGCGCCGATCGAATCGCCGGCCTTGCGCAGGTCGTCCATATAGGCTTCCATGCGTTCGATCACGGCGCTGTCGCCGGTGGCGGCAAAGAACGGGTTGTCCGGCACGTGTTTCCAGTCCTGGAACGGCACTTCGATTTCGCCCAGTTGGCTCATGCAGCCTTTGAACACGGTGCCGTACTGCTGGTACAGCCACTTCTTGGCAATCGCCGCTGCGCCCACCACCGGCGCGGTCAGGCGTGCCGACGAACGGCCGCCGCCGCGCGGATCGCGAACGCCGTATTTATGCCAGTAGGTGTAGTCTGCGTGGCCAGGGCGGAAGCTGTCGGCGATATTGCCGTAATCCTTGCTGCGCTGGTCTTCGTTGCGGATCAGCAGCGCGATCGGCGTGCCGGTGGTTACGCCCTCGTACACGCCGGACAGAATCTCCACCGTATCCGACTCCTGGCGCTGCGTCACATGGCGCGACGTGCCCGGTTTGCGACGGTCCAGTTCCGGCTGAATGTCAGCTTCCGACAACGGTAATCCGGGTGGGCAGCCATCGATCACACAACCAATCGCGGGACCGTGCGACTCACCAAAGGTAGTAACGGAGAACAATTTGCCAAAAGTATTACCGGACATAGGAAAAGAATCTTCGGGAAAAAGTGGAAAGTTCCTTATTCTACCAGTCCGCGCACTGTGGCGTCCTGTCTGCGAAATAATTTCCACAAAGCAAGTTTCGCTTGGTAAAATTTCATTCTTTTGATACAAGTATGGTGTAACTTGCACATCGGCGCACAAGCTTCCGCTGAAAGCCATGGAAAACTGCATTCTTTTTGACAATTCGCTATATACTTGAACGCAAGAGCACCGAGTAATCCTGGAGAAGCTACACATGCCCCCACCGGTCACACCCCTTGAGCAATCCAAGGATGATCAAGACGATTTGGTATTCTTAGAAGAGCATCCGGCCCCCGTTACGGCGGGTGTCCGCAATGTCTGGCGGGTCATGATTATCGACGACGACGAAGACGTCCACTCGACCACCACCTTTGCGCTGGGTAATCTCGACATGCAGCATCGCCCGCTGGAATTCGTCCATGCGTATTCGGCCGGACAGGCGCGCGAAATGCTCAAGCATGAGCCGGAAATCGCCGTCATTCTGCTGGACGTCGTTATGGAACAGGACGACGCCGGTCTGCATTTGGTGCGCTACATCCGCGAAACGCTGAAGCTGCAGGACGTCCGCATCATCCTGCGCACCGGCCAGCCCGGCTACGCGCCAGAAATCGACGCTATCCGCGATTTCGACATCAACGACTACAAGACCAAGTCGGAACTCACCCGCATCAAGCTGTTCACCACGGTGACTGCAGCGATCCGCTCTTACGAACAAATCCGCAAGATCAACGACAGCCGCCGCGGCCTGAACCAGATCGTCCAGGCCAGCACCCAGCTCATGACGCTGCACGGCGTGCAGAACTTCGCGGCCGGCGTACTGGCGCAGGTGGGCGACCTGCTGGGCATGGAAGCCAACGGCGTGCTATGCGTGCAGGAATGCCCGGAAGACGGCTGCCATGAGCTGATGGTGATGGCCACGGCCGGCACCTTCCGCCATCTGGACAACATCACGCTGACCGTGCGCGAAGACCAGCGTATCCACGAAGCACTGGAGCTGGCGCTGGCGCAACGCCGCAATGTCTACGGCCCCGACTACATCACGCTGTACTTCGCCGGCAAGGCCAGCCGCGACTTCGTGGCCTTTATGGAAATCAAGCGCGGCCTCACTGAAATTGACGAGCGCTTGCTGGAAGTTTTCTGCAGCAACGTCGCTGTCGGCCTCGACAACGTCGAGCTGGTGACGCATTTACACAACGCGGCATTTTACGACCAGCTGTCGAAGCTGCCCAACCGCACGCGCCTGGTTGAAATCCTGGACGCCGCCCTGGCCGGCCCGGCGCGCGACGACGCCACGCTGTCGCTGGTCGATCTCGACCACTTTGCCGAAACCAACGACGCGCTCGGCCACCAGTTTGGCGACATGCTGCTGATTGCCGTTGCCGGCCGTCTGCAGACCGAACTGGGCGGGCAACTGACCGTGGCCCGCATCGGCGGCGACATTTTCTGCGTGCTGGGCGACTCCTCGCAAGTCAATCCGGGCAACATCCTGGGCCTGTTCCAGCGTCCGTTCAGCATTGATGGCCAGGACGTGCAGCTGTCCGCCACGCTGGGCCTGGTGCGCCTGGGCGAACACGAAGGCACCGGCGCCGATGCGCTCAAGGACGCCGACATCGCGCTGAAACGCGCCAAGTCGCAGCAGCGCGCCGGCCATTTCTACTTCTCGCGCTCGATGGGCGTCGAGATCCGCGAACGCGTGCGGATGATGCACGCGCTGCGCACCGCGTTTGGCCAGAACCAGCTGTTTGTGGTGTACCAGCCGCAGATCGACCTGGTGACGCGCCGCCCGGTGGGCGCCGAAGCCCTGCTGCGCTGGCAGACGCCGGACGGCAAGTTCATCTCGCCTGACCGCTTCATCCCGATTGCCGAGTATTCTGGCCTGATTATCGATCTGGGCGAGTGGGTGATGCGGACCGCCTGCCGCGAGCTGGTCGACCTGCGCAAGGCCGGCCACCGCGATTTCATGATGTCGATTAACGTGTCGCAGGTGCAGTTCCGCCATCCGCACTTCCTCGACATGCTCAGGAAAGCGCTGGACGACACCGGCGCGCCGCCGGAACACATCGAACTGGAAATCACCGAATCGATGGCCATGGAAGAGCCGGACCTGCTCATCAAGATGCTAGGCCAGATCAAGCAGACCGGCGTCAGCATCGCGATCGATGACTTTGGCACCGGCTTTTCCTCGCTGTCCTACCTGCAGCGCCTTCAGATCGACCGCCTGAAGATCGACCGCGCCTTCGTCACCGAGATCACCGGCTCGGCGCGCGGCAGCAGCATTGCGGAAATGGTGATTCAGCTTGGCCGCAACCTGGGGCTGGCCGTGATTGCAGAAGGTGTGGAAGACGAGCGCCAGGCGCAGATCCTGCAATCGCTGGGCTGCCCGCTGGCCCAGGGCTTCCTGTTCGCCCGCCCGATGACCGCCACTGCCCTCAACGGCTGGCTCAGCAACGACGCCCTCGAAGGCGCCGCATAAAAAAAAGCCACGTGCGCAGGCGGCGTTCAGGAACGCCGTACTGCCACGTGGCTTTTTTTGATATCGGCTTAGTCGGCGGCTTGTTCGGCCTCGGCCGGCCAGTCGCGGATATAGGCCTTGAGCATGCGGTTCTCAAAGCTCTGCGCTTCCAGCACGGCGCGCGCGACGTCGTAGAACGAGATCACGCCCAGGATCGTCTTGGCATTCATGACCGGCAGATAGCGCGCGTGTTTTTCCAGCATGATGCGGCGCACCTCGTTGACTTCGGTATCGGGAGTAACGGTAATCGGATGGTCGTCCATATGCTTGCGCACCGTGCCGCCGCCGACGTTGCCCTGGTTGTCGTGCAGCGCACGCAGGACTTCGCGGAAGGTCAGCATACCGACCAGATCGCCAAACTCCATCACCACCAGCGAACCGATATCCTTCTCGGCCATGGTGTTGGCCGCGTCGGCCAGAGGTTGATCGGGGGAGATGGTGTAAAGGATGGAGCCTTTAACTTGAAGAATTTCGGAGACTTTCATTTGGGGCCGTCCTGTCCGCTGATATATGCTCTGTGAATGGGAGTTCTAATTGTTCTAACCTTGTAACGAATGTAGCCTATGCCCGGCAAAAAAGCCAGTGCTACGGATAAGCAAAACATAACATTGTTGTCGAAAGGAGCCTTATGCAGAAGCCTACTGTGGTTTTCATCCATGGCGCGCTGAATGACCATACCGTGTGGGCGGCGCAAAGCCGTCACTTCACCGACCACGGCTACCATGTGCTGGCGCCGGACCTGCCCGGCCACGGCCACACGCCCGGCCCCGCGCTGACCAGCGTGGCCGCCATGGCCGACTGGCTGCTGGCGATGCTGGAGGCGGCCCACATCCACCATGCCGCGCTGATCGGCCACAGCATGGGCTCGCTGATCGCGCTGGAAGCTGCGGCCAAAGCGCCGCAGCGCGTGACGCACCTGGGCCTGGTTGGCACGGCCTATCCGATGACAGTTGCGGACACGCTGCTGGAAACCGCCCGCACCGATGAGCCGCGCGCAATCAGCATGGTGGCCAAGTGGTCGCATGTGCAGGGCCATCCGGCCATCGACGACCTCAAGCTGTTGATGCAGCGTCTGGCGCGGCAAAATCCCGACCAGTTGCTGCATACCGACCTTGCCGCCTGCAATGCCTACGACCAGGGCCTGACCGCCGCCGCCAGCGTGCGCTGCCCTGCTCTGCTGGTGTGCGGCGCCAGTGACGTGATGACGCCGCCCAAGGCCGCACGCGGCCTGGCAGAAGCCATCGCCCACGCGCAGACCGTCACGCTGGAAGCGGGCCACGCCATGATGACGGAGCAGCCGGACGCGCTCAGCGACGCCCTGCTCAGCTTTATCGGCAGTCGATAGGACCGAAATGGTCGGCCAGGGTTTTGCCCAGGCCGGCTTCCACGGCGGACTCCACCTCGCGCGCCAGTTGGGCCGCTTCGCGCGCGGCCTGGCGGTCGCGTTCATCGTCGCCGTCCGCGATCACGCCGGCGTTGACCGGCATGCCGGAGAACACAAACAGGCGATAGACTTCGGCCAACGTGAGCTTTTCCAGGTTGGCCAGGATCACCCAGTTGTCCGCCCCTTCGCTGACGCGCTTGCCCCACTGCACCCGCGGCGGCGCGGCCACAGGCACCCGGCCCACCCAGCCTTCCGCCATCATGCGTTCCAGCAGATTGTCCATCTCATCAAAGCCCAGCCGCGTGCGGGCGCGGATCTGGCCCGCGCTGACCAGGGCCGTATCGCCGCATTTGCACGCCACGTGCAGCACCTTGAGGATGGCCATGGCGTCGACAAACTCCCCGCCCGGCTGCGCCTCATGCCACCAGCGTTCGTACTTCACCACCGGCAGCGCGGCTGCCAGCAAGGCGCCGAACAGCGTAATCATCCACGACACGTACACCCACAACAGGAACAGCGGCACGGCCGCCAGCGCGCCATAAATCTTCGAGTAGGTCGGAAACTGCGTGATGAAAATGGCGAAGCCGCGCTTGGCCAGTTCAAACGCCAGGCCCGCGACCAGGCCGCCCCAGGCCGCGTCGTACCAGTCCACATCGCGGTTGGGCACCATCACGTACAGCATGGTGAAGAACGCCGTCGTCAGCGCCAGCGACAGCACGGTGTAAATCACCGCGCCCACTATCGGCACATGGCCCACCAGGTCGCTGGTGGCCATGAACACCTGCGACGACAGCGTGATCGATACGCCGATCAGCAATGGCCCCAGTGTCAGCAGCGCCCAATAGACCAGGATGCGCTTGGTCCATGCGCGCTCATCGCGCACGCGCCAGATGCGGTTGAAGACGCGCTCGATCAGATTCATCATCGTAATCGAGGTGAAGATCAGCGCTACCGCGCCCACCGCCGACAGCCGCGTGGCCTTGGAAGCGAACATGGTCAGGTAATTCAGGATGGTGCTGGAAATCGACTTCGGCATCACGCTTTGCACAAAGTACGCTTCCAGCGAAGTTTGCAGCGTTTTGAACAGCGGGAAGGTGGTGAAGATCGCCAGCGCAATCGTCAGCAGGGGCACCAGCGCAAACACCGTGGTGAAGGTCAGGCTGCCGGCCACCTGCGGCAAACTCTCTTCGCGCAGCCGGCGCCGGGCAAACAGGATCAGGTCACGGATTTCAGGCCAGGACAGGGAACGCGCCGTCTCCCAGCTGTTTTTGCAGCTGCGATAGACATATTGGAAGAACCATTGGAGATATTTTTCGTACATGGGCGGTATCGTATTACAACAACGGCAATGATGCCACTCGCTAAAGCGCCCTATAATAGCGGCGATGAACTCTTCCAACCTGACCATTCTTGTTTTGTTTTACTCCCGCCACGGCGCAACCCGCAAGCTGGCAGAGCTGATCGCCCAAGGGATTGAAAGCGTGCCGGGCTGCGATGCGCGCCTGCGCACGGTGCCTGCCGTGTCCACCGTGGCCGAGGCCACCGAGCCGGAAGTGCCGGCCGATGGCGCACCGTATGTGGAACTGGATGACCTGACCGAATGCGCCGGCATCGCCGTTGGTTCGCCCACGCGGTTCGGCAATATGGCCTCGGCCATGAAGTATTTCTGGGACGGCACCGCCAGCCAGTGGCTGTCCGGCGCCCTGGCAGGCAAGCCGGCCTGCGTGTTCACCTCGACCGGCAGCCTGCACGGCGGCCAGGAATCGACACTGCTGTCGATGATGATACCGCTGTTCCATCACGGCCTGATGGTGCTGGGCCTGCCCTACACGCAGCCGGAACTGATGACCACCGCCAGCGGCGGCACGCCGTATGGCGCCAGCCACTGGTCTGGCCTCGACGGCAAAAAAGTGATCACCGACGATGAAAAACGCCTCGCCATCGCGTTGGGCAAGCGGTTGGCGGAAACAGCGGTCAAACTGAACGGATAAGCACCATGGAAACCACAATGCAGAAATATTTTCACTGGGGCGCAATCGGCAGCCTGGTTGTGTTGATTATCTGGTGTGTATTGTGGGAGATGGTGCTGGCGCCGCTGAAACCGGGCGGCTCGTGGCTGGTACTGAAAGCCTTGCCGCTGCTGCTGCCCTTGTACGGCGTATTCAAGCGCGATATCTACACGCTGCAGTGGACCTCGATGATGATACTGCTGTACTTCACCGAAGGCGTAGTGCGCGGCTGGAGCGACAAGGGCAATCTGTCGGCGTGGCTGGGCTGGGGCGAAGCGCTGGTGGTGTGCGTCTACTTTGTCTGCGCCGTGCTGTACCTGCGCCCCTACAAGCGCGCGGCGAAAAAGCTGGCCAAGGAACTGCTCGACAAGGTAAAGGTCAACACGGTTAAATGATGGACTTTCTCGCGCAATGCCGTGCCATTGCCGGCGATGCCTATGTGGTTGACGCGCCGGCCGATATGGCCGCCTTCCTCACCGAGCAGCGTGGACGCTTTACCGGCAAGGCCCTGGCCGTGCTGCGCCCTGGCACGGTGGAACAGGTCGCCGCGCTGGTGCGCGTTTGCGCCGAACACCGCATCGGCATCGTGCCGCAAGGCGGCAATACCGGGCTGGTACTGGGCAGCATACCGGATGCCAGCGGCCGTCAGGTGCTGCTGTCGCTGGCGCGGCTGAACCGCATCCGCAAAGTCGATGCAGTTAACCGCACCATGACCGTGGATGCGGGCTGCATCCTTGAGCACATCCAGCAGGCCGCCGCCGCTGAGGGTTGTCTGTTCCCGTTGTCACTGGCGGCGGAAGGCAGTTGCACCATCGGCGGCAACCTGGCCACCAACGCGGGCGGCACCGCCGTTCTGCGCTACGGGAATACGCGGGAGCTGTGTCTTGGGCTGGAAGTGGTGACGCCGCAAGGCGAGATCTGGAGCGGCTTGCGCGGCCTGCGCAAGGACAATACCGGCTACGACTTGCGTGATTTATTCATCGGCGCCGAAGGCACGCTGGGCATCATCACCGGCGCGGTGCTCAAGCTGTATCCGCAGCCCAAAGCCAGCATCACAGCACTGGCCGCGCTGCCCTCGCCTGCCGATGCCCTGCGCCTGCTGGTACTGATGCAGGACCACTGCGGCGCCAGCCTCACGGGCTTTGAGCTCATGTCGCGCTACTGCCTCGATCTGGTGGCGCAGCAGTTCCCGGCGCTGCCCCGGCCTTTCGCCGAAGCGCACCCGCAATATGTGCTGCTGGAGTTGTCGAGCAGCGAATCGGAGCAGCATGCGGTCGGCTTGCTGGAGCATGCCATCGGCGCGGCGCTGGATGGCGGCGTTATCCACGACGCAGTGGTGGCGTCATCGGTCGCGCAATCGGCCGGGCTGTGGCAGCTGCGCGAGCACATCCCGCTGGCGCAGGCCAAAGCCGGCAAGAATATCAAGCACGATATTTCGCTGCCCGTATCGCTGATTGCCGACTTCATCGCCGCCACCGGCCCGCTGCTGGATGCGGCCTTCCCCGGTTGCCAGCTGGTGTGCTTCGGCCATCTGGGCGACGGCAACCTGCACTACAACGTCGCGCCGCCGCCCGGAATATCCAACGACGACTTCCTCGCCAATCAGGACAAGGTGAACCGCGTGGTGTACGACAGCGTGATGGCGTTTGGCGGCTCGATCTCGGCCGAACACGGCATCGGCGCGTTGAAGCGCGAAGAACTGGCGCACTACAAATCCGCCGTTGAACTCAACATGATGCGAGCCATCAAAGCCGCACTGGACCCGCTGGGTATCATGAATCCCGGTAAAGTCCTTTGAGCGAGGTTGAGATGAAAATGCTGATGATGGCCGTGATGTGGGCCGCCACCGTGGCTGCGTATGCCCAGACAGTCTACAAATGCACCGCCGATGGCAAGGTCAGTTACGGCGACACGCCCTGTCCTGCCCATGCCAGCGCCGCAACGCTGGACACCCCGGCGGCGCGGGGCGCAGATCCCGCCGCCGCAGCGCTCCTGCGCCGCCAGCAAAAGCAGGCCGACGCGCTGACGCAGGCGCGTATCAAACGCGAACAGCACGACGATCGCGAAGCCACCCACGCCGCGCAAGCCGCCGCCGTCCAGCGCAAGAAGTGCGACAAGCTGAAACTCAACCAACGCTGGGCCGATGAAGACGCACGCCGCGCCACCGGCCAGGCCGCAGAAGCCGCCCGTCTGCGCGCCAGACGCGCTGGCGATGCGACGGCACTGGAGTGTCCTCACTGATGTCTGACCAGCCATCCGCCACCATCCCCACCGCGCCGCCGGCCTCGATGCGCCGCCTGTCACGCTGGCTGCTGCTCGGCGAATGGCGCGCGCACCCCGTGCGGGCGCTGGTGGCGATTGCAGCGATTGCCGTCGGCATCTCGCTCGGCTTCGCCATCCACCTAATTAACGCTGCGGCATTCAATGAATTCTCCGCCGCCGTCAAAGGCCTGTCCGGCGTGGCGGACATCCAGGTACGCGGCACCGAGCCATTCTTCGACGAAGCCATTTATCCGCTGCTGGCGGAGCGCGACGGCGTGGTGGTCGCATCGCCGGTGCTGGAATTTGAAGCATCCGTGCCGGGCCAACGCACCGCCCTCAGGATCATCGGCATCGACGCCTTCCGTATCGGTTTCATCACCCCGGACCTGATTGGCATACCAGCGCCCGACAAAATAGCGGACACCATCGCCGACGACGCCCTGTTCCTGTCGCCCGCCGCCCAGCAGTGGCTGCAACCCAGGGCCGGCACGGTCACGCTGCAGGTCGGCACCAATCAGTTGCAGCTGCGCGTGGCCGGCCCGTTGCCCGGCGCCCGCGCGGGCCAGCGCATCGCCACCATGGACATCGGCGCCGCCCAGTGGCGTTTCGAGAAGCTGGGCCAGCTCTCGCGCATCGACCTCAAACTGCGCGATGGCATCAACCGCGACAGCTTCAAGGCGCAGCTGGAACAGGACCTGCAGCGCCAGTATCCGGGCCGCTTCCGCGTCAACCAGCCGAATGACCAGGAACAGAACAGCCGCAACGAAGGCATGAGCCGCGCCTACCGCGTCAACCTCACGGTACTGGCCTTGGTGGCGCTGTTCACAGGTGCCTTCCTGGTCTTCTCGACGCAGGCACTGTCCGTGATCCGCCGCCGCAGCCAGTTCGCGCTGCTGCGCGTGCTGGGCATGGACCGCCGGCGCCTGCTACGGCAAATCCTCATCGAAGGCCTGTGCCTCGGCATTGCCGGTTCCGCCATCGGCATCGCTGCGGGTTACGGCATGGCCGCCACCGCGCTGCACCTCATGGGCGCGGACCTTGGCGCCGGCTTCTTCTCCGGTGTGCGGCCGCAAGTCCACTTCACGCCGGTCGCCGCCGCCATCTATTTTGCGCTGGGTGTCGCCGTCGCGCTGCTCGGCTGCGCCGCGCCAGCCATCGATGCAGCGCGCGCCAAACCCGCCGTCGCGCTGAAATCCGGCACCGAGGAAGCGGCCATGTCGCGGCTGGCACGCGCCTGGCCTTCGCTGGCGTGCATGGCGCTCGCGGCGCTGCTGTCGCAACTGCCGCCCGTGTTCGAGCTGCCACTGTTCGGCTATCTGTCAATTGCATTGCTGCTGATCGGCGCCATCGGCCTGATGCCGCGCCTGGCCGCCATCGTCTTCCGCGCTGCCTATCGGCGCTGGAGCGCCGCCACCGCCAACCAACCCGGTGCTTCCGCCGTCATGACGCTGACCTTGTCGCGCCTGGCGAACGCCTCCGGCCAGGCCGGCATCGCGCTGGGCGGTGTGCTGTCCAGCTTTAGCCTGATGGTGGCAATGGCCATCATGGTTGCCAGCTTCCGCGTCTCGCTGGACGACTGGCTGCGCCAGGTGCTGCCTTCCGATATCTACATCAGCAGCGCCAGCGGCGGCGCCACTGCCGGCATGCGCCCACAGGAACAAGAGGCATTGGCCGCCTTGCCCGGCGTGGAACATGCCGACTTCCTGCGCTTGCACGCACTGTCGTTGGCGCCGGACCGTCCCGCAGTGGCGCTCATGGCGCGCCACATCGACGCCGCCAATCCGGGCCGCTCGCTGGCCATCGTCGGCCCCACGCAGGTGCCAGCCAGCGATACGCTGCCGGTATGGGTGTCGGAAGCCATGGTCGATCTGTACGGCATGAAGCTGGGCCAGCGCGTGGAATTGCCGCTCAACGGCAAGCTGCATACCTTCCAGGTGGCGGGCGTGTGGCGCGATTATGCGCGGCCGACGGGCACCGTCCAGATCCGCCTGAGCGATTACCGCGCCATGACGGGCGACCTGAATGCCAGCGGCTCCGCGCTGACACTGAAAAAAGGCGCCAGGGCCGAGACCACGCTGGCCGCCCTGAAACGCCTGCCATTCGCGGCGTCGCTGGAGGCCACCGAGCCATCGGAAATCCGCACCATGAGCATGAAGGTATTCGACCGCAGCTTCGCCATCACCTACCTGCTGGAAGCCATCGCCATCGTCATCGGCCTGTTTGGCGTGGCCGCCACCTTCTCCGCGCAAACGCTGGCGCGCGCCAAGGAATTCGGCATGCTGCGCCATGTGGGCGTCACGCGCAGGCAGGTACTGTCCATACTGGCGATTGAGGGCGGCGCACTGACCGCGCTCGGCATCCTGACCGGCTTTGTGCTGGGCTGGGTCATCAGCCTGATACTGGTTTTTGTCGTCAATCCGCAATCCTTCCACTGGACCATGGAGCTGCACCTGCCTTGGCCGCTGCTGGGCGCCGTGGCTGCCGTGCTGCTGGCCGCCTCCGCGCTCACGGCGCTGCTGTCGGGCCGCCAGTCGCTGTCCGGAGGACCGATACGCGCAGTCAGGGAGGACTGGTAATGCTGCACCGTTTATACCATCGGCTGGCGCGCGCCGCTGCCCTGCTTGTGCTGGCGGCGTCCGCCCATGCCGCCACGCCGGCGTTCCCCGCCGTAGTTCCGCTGCCGGCCGGCGCCACGCTGACCTTCCCCAAGGATTATGGCGCGCACCCCGAATACAAAACCGAATGGTGGTACGTGACCGGCTGGCTCAATACGCCGGACGGCAAGCCGCTCGGCTTCCAGGTCACCTTCTTCCGCAGCGCCAGCCCGCATGACCGCGCCAATCCCAGCCAGTTCGCGCCGCGGCAGCTCATCATCGGCCATGCCGCGCTGTCCGATCCGGCCAACGGCAAACTGCTGCACGACCAGCGCAGCGCGCGCGAAGGCTTTGGCCTGTCTTTCGCCAGAACCGGCGACACCCACATCAAGCTGGAGGACTGGCATATGCAGCGCGGCGCCGACGGCAGCTATCGCGTGCATGTCGATGCGCCGCAATTTGCCTACGACCTGCAGCTGACGCCATCGCAACCGGTACTGCTACAGGGTGAGCGCGGCTATTCACGCAAAGGCCCCAATCCCGCCCAAAGCAGCTATTACTACAGCGCGCCGCAGCTGCGGGTCAGCGGCAGCATCACGCGCGCCGGCAAACCGGCCACTGTCACCGGCGCCGCCTGGCTCGATCATGAATGGTCCAGCCAGGCCGTGGGCGAGGACGCCAGCGGCTGGGATTGGGTCGGCGCCAACCTGGCCGATGGCGGCGCGCTCATGGCTTTCCAGGTCCGTAGCACGACAGGTGCTAAACTATGGTCGCACGCGACATGGCGCGATGCTTCCGGTAAGATCACGCAGTTCTCGCCGGAACAGGTCACTTTTACCCCGCAAAGGCGGTGGCGTTCGCCCCGCACCAATGCCGAGTATCCCGTTGCGACCCAGCTCACCACAGGCAGCACTGTGTGGGACATCGTGCCCTTACAGGACGATCAGGAGCTGGATTCGCGCCGGTCGACCGGTGCCGTGTACTGGGAAGGTGCGGTCACGCTGAACCGCGACGGCAAGCCGGCCGGCCGCGCCTACCTGGAGCTCACTGGCTATGTCAGTCCGATGAAACTGTAAGCACAATATAAATCCATACCAAACGTCTCAATCAGCATATTTACGCCACTGTAGCCACACGATGACCAACAGCACCACCGCCAGCACGCCGTCCGCCGCCGCTCCGACAGCCACCCGCGAACTCAAGAAAGGCAGCCTTGCCACGCTGCGCCAGCTGACGCCCTTCCTGGCGCCGTACACGCGCCGCTTCATCGTGGCCGGGATTGCGCTGGCGGTCGCCGCCGGCGCCACGCTGGCGATTCCCGCCGCGTTCAAACAGATGATCGACATGGGCTTCGGCGGTTCGGGCACGCGCAGCATCCAGCATGTGGACCTGGTGTTCCTGGCGCTGTTTGGCCTTGCCACCGTCCTGGCGCTGGCCACCGCCGCGCGCTTTTACAGCGTTTCGTGGCTCGGGGAGCGCGTCACGGCGGACATCCGCGCCGCCGTCTACAACCACGTCGTCACGCAAAGCCCGGAATTCTTCGAGACCACGCAGACCGGCGAGGTCCTGTCGCGCATCACCACCGATACCACGCTGATCCAGTCGGTGGTCGGCACCAGCATCTCCATGGCCTTGCGTAACGCCTTACTGTTTATCGGCGGCCTGGTGATGCTGTTTGTGACCAGCCCCAAACTGTCGGCCATCATCGTCGGCCTGCTGATCCTGACCGTGCTGCCGATTGTGATATTTGGCCGCCGCGTACGCACGCTGTCGCGCGATTCGCAGGACCGCGTGGCCGATGCCTCCGCCATGGCGGGCGAAATCCTCAACGCCATGCCGACCGTGCAGGCGTTCACGCATGAGAAGATCGAGTCGTCACGCTTTGGCGGTTCGGTCGAAGGCGCGTTCCAGACCGCGATGCGCCGCATCAAGGCCCGCGCCTTCCTGACCATGCTGGCGATTGTGCTGGTGTTCGGCGCCATCGTGTTCGTGCTGTGGCTGGGCGCGCACGCCGTGCTGTCGGGCGAAATGACGGGCGGCGATCTGGGCCAGTTTATCCTGTACGCCTCCATCACGGCAGGCGCCATCGGTGCGCTGTCCGAAGTGATGGGCGAGGCGCAGCGCGCCGCCGGCGCCACCGAGCGCTTGCTGGAGCTGATGTCGGTGAAATCGAAGATCCAGTCGCCGGCCCAGCCATTGCCGCTGCCGCCGCGCGCCGCCAATGGCGCGGCGCTGTCGCTGAACGATGTAATGTTCTCGTATCCATCGCGTACCGAAACCAATTCGCTGGACCACGTCACGCTGGACATCAAGCCGGGGGAGACTGTGGCCGTGGTGGGGCCATCGGGCGCCGGCAAGACCACCCTGTTCCAGCTGTTCCTGCGCTTCTACGATCCGCAAAGCGGCAGCATCAAGCTGGATGGCGTCGATATCCGCCAGCTGGAGCTGCACACGCTGCGCGACGCCATCGGCATCGTGCCGCAGGATACGGTGATCTTCTCGGCCAACGCCATGGAAAATATCCGCTACGGCCGCGCCGATGCCAGCGATGAAGAAGTGATCGCCGTCGCCCGGCTGGCCGCAGCTCACGAATTTATCGAACGCCTGCCGCAAGGCTACCACTCCTTCCTCGGCGAGCGTGGTGTGCGTCTGTCGGGCGGCCAGCGTCAGCGCATTGCGATTGCACGCGCCCTGCTGAAAAATCCGCCCTTGCTGCTGCTGGACGAAGCCACCAGCGCGCTGGATGCCGAATCCGAGCGCCTGGTGCAATCGGCGCTGGAAGCGGCCATGGTTGGCCGTACCACCGTCATCATCGCCCATCGCCTGGCCACGGTACAACGCGCGGACCGCATCATCGTCATGGAAGACGGTAAAATTGTCGAAACCGGCACCCATGCATCGCTGGTGGCACTGGGCGGCATCTACGCCAATCTGGCGGCGCTGCAGTTCCATCACGTGCACGTGGAGCATTGAGCGTATCTTCCTGGAGCACGCCATGACTGACGCTGAACTGAAACAAAGCTGCCGCAACCACTTGCCCGGCCATCGCCAGCCGCTGCCCGCTGAATTATTTGCGGCGATGGGCGACTGGTGCCAGGCGCGCGATGTCACGCATGACGTCTATGGCAGCGGCGCGCTGATACAGGATTTCGAACAAAAAGTCGCGCGCCTGCTGGGCTTTGAGGCGGCGGTGTTCTGCATCACGGGCACCATGACGCAAGCCACGGCGCTGCGCATCGCCTGCATGGAGCGCGGCAGCAAGCTGGTCGCGCTGCATCCGACTTCACATATCCTCAAGCACGAGCGTGGCAATCATCAGCTGTTCGATCATTTCCACGCGCTGCAAATCGGCGACCCGCATCGTCCGTGGACGCTGGGGGAATTGCAGGGCATACCCGACAAGCTGGGCGCCGTGTCGCTGGAACTGCCCGCGCGTGAAATCGGCGGCCAGTGTCCCGGCTGGGACGAACTGTCCGCCATCAAGGACTACTGCCGCGAACAGGGCGTCCATCTGCACATGGATGGCGCGCGCCTGTGGGAGACGGCGGCGGCGTACGCACGCCCTGTCAACGAGATTGCAGCGGGTTTCGACAGCGTCTACGTGTCGCTGTACAAGGGCATCGGCGGCATGGCCGGCGCCATGCTGGCCGGCAGCGCGGACTTTGTCGCCAAGGCGCAGGAATGGTTCCGCCGCCAGGGCGGCAATGTGTATCAGCGCACGCCCTATGTCGTCGCGGCCGCGATGCAGTTCGATGCACGTCTGGCGGCGATGCCGGACTACTTCAAACGTACGCAGTGGTTGTATGACGTGCTGCGGGACTATCCGCTGCTGGCGCCGAATCCGGCCAGGCCACATGCGAATATGCTGCACATCCACCTGCCGGTGAGCCGCGAGCGGGCGCTGGAGGTACGCAACCGTATCGCCGAGCAGCACAGTGTCTGGCTGTTCAACGGCGCCAGTCATGCGCCGCTGCCGCAGCGCTGCGCCGTTGAACTCTATGTCGGCGACAACCTGCTTAATCTGCCGGACCAGCGCGTACGCGAGATTCTGACCTTGTGGTCAGAGGCCTTGGCCAACTAATTCCGCGCAAGCCGGGCAAACCGGCTACACTGCGCCCTCTTTTCGTTTTACTGCATACACCATGACCTTCCACGCACTTGGCCTGATCGATCCTTTACTGCGCACGCTGGACACGCTGGGCTACAAGCAGCCTACGCCGGTCCAGAAGCAAGCCATTCCCGCCGTGCTGGCAGGCCGTGATGTCATGGCTGCTGCGCAGACCGGCACCGGCAAGACCGCCGGCTTCGCGCTGCCGATCCTGCAGCGACTGACGCTGGACGGCGTGACGGAGCCACAAGCCGTGCGCGCATTGGTGCTGGTGCCGACGCGTGAGCTGGCGGAACAGGTGTTCGAGAGCTTCCGCAGCTACGGCGGCAACCTGCCCTTGCGCAGCGCCGTGGCCTATGGCGGCGTCGATATCGCGCCGCAGATCGCCAAGCTGCGCAAGGGCCTGGACGTGCTGGTGGCCACGCCGGGCCGCCTGATCGACCTGCACGACCAGGGCGCGATCAGTTTCGCGCTGCTGCAAACGCTGGTGCTGGACGAAGCGGACCGCATGCTGGATCTGGGCTTTGAGCGCGATCTGGATATTCTGCTGGAAGCCCTGCCGAAGCAGCGTCAGACCTTGCTGTTCTCGGCCACGTTCTCCGATGAGGTACGCAAGCTGACCAAGGGCATGCTGATTGATCCGGTGTCAATTCAGGTGGCGGCGCCCAACACCGCCACGCGCACCGTCAAGCAGTGGCTGGTGACAACCGACAAGCGCCGCAAGCCGGAGCTGTTCCTGCATCTGCTGAATAAGCTGGGCTGGTCGCAGGCGCTGGTGTTCGTCAAGACGCGCAAAGGTGCGGAGGCGCTGGTCAAGGAGTTGCAACAGCATGGCCTTGCAGCAGATGCCATTCACGGCGACAAGACGCAGCCAGCGCGTTTGCGCGCGCTGGACCGCTTCAAGCGCAAAGAGGTGCAGTTGTTGATCGCGACCGACGTTGCGGCACGTGGCCTGGATATTGAAGCGCTGCCGTTGGTGGTCAATTTCGATTTGCCGACGGTGGCGGAAGACTACATCCACCGTATTGGCCGTACTGGCCGTGCGGGCATGACGGGTGAAGCGATGTCGCTGGTGTGTGCAGACGAAGTGGATATGCTCAAGGCCATCGAGACGCTGACGCGCCAGGTGATTCAACGTTTTCAGGAAGCTGGCTTCGAGGCAGATCACCGCGTGCCGGAGACAGCGCCAAAAGGCAGCGCCACGCCGGCGCAAAAACTCGCCGCGCCCCGTGGGGGCAAAGCGGGCAGCAAGCCGGCTGGCGCAGCCAAGCGCCCCGCTACGACAACCGCAGGCAGCAAAACGCCGGCCAAAGCTGAGGCGCGGCCAGCGGGCGGCAGCGAATCGCTGGGCACCTACATCGCGCCGCCGAAACCATTGAAATCGTCGGGTGGCGACCGTGCAGCAGGCGGTAAATCGTCCGGTGGCGCGCGCAGCGACGGCGCATACGGTGGCGGGCCGCGCGGCGGCTATAGCGGTAGCCGGCGTGGCGACAGCGGCTCCGCATCGCCCAAGGGCGCAGTGGTGGTGGCTGGTGGCCGTGGCGCCAAGTCGCAGGCGCGCGTTGAAGGCCGTGCGGCCTCGCAGCCGGGTGGCCGCAAATCCAAACCGGGCAGCCGCTGAGCGCCGGCCGGCCGCCTGTTAAAATAGCCGTCTTTGCACCACCGAACACGTTGGAGAACTGAATGCAGCAATACCTGGAACTCATCCAAACCGTCATCGACACCGGCAGCTGGCAAGACAACCGCACCGGCATCCGCACGCTGAGCGTGCCGGGCGCGATGATGCGCTTCGACTTGAAAAAAGGTTTTCCTGCAGTGACGACCAAGAAGCTCGCGTTTAAATCCGTGGTCGGCGAGTTGTGCGCCTTCCTGCGCGCCTCGCGCAGCGCTGCGGATTTCCGCGCGCTGGGCTGCAAGGTCTGGGACCAGAACGCCAACGAAAACCAGCAATGGCTGGACAATCCCTATCGCCTCGGCACCGACGACCTGGGGCCGGTCTACGGCGTGCAGTGGCGGCAGTGGCCAGGCTACAAAGTGCTGGACGCCGCCAACCAGGCGCAAATCGCCAACGCGCAGAAGAACGGCTTCACCGTCGTCGCGCCGCTGGAAGAAGACGGCGTGCAGAAAGTCCTGCTGTACAAGGCCATCGACCAGCTGCGCGAATGCCTGGACACCATCGTCAACAATCCGGGCAGCCGCCGCATCCTGTTCCATGGCTGGAATCCCGCCGTGCTGGACGCGGTCGCCCTGCCCGCCTGCCACCTGCTGTACCAGTTCATTCCCAACCCGACCACCAAAGAGCTGTCGATGTGCCTCTACGTGCGTTCGAACGACCTTGGTCTGGGCACGCCGTTCAACCTGGCGGAAGGCGCGGCACTGATGCACCTGGTAGGCCGCCTGACCGGCTACACGCCGCGCTGGTTTACCTACTTCATTGGCGACGCCCACATCTACGAGAACCACATGGACATGGTGCAGGAACAGCTGAAGCGCGAACCGCTGCCGCTGCCGGAGCTCATCATCTCCGACCGCGTGCCCGACTTCAGCAAAACCGGCAAATACGAGCCGGAGTGGCTGGAAAAAATCGAACCATCGGACTTCGCACTGGAAGGCTACCAGCACCACGCGCCCATCACCGCCCCGATGGCCGTATGACGCGTCTGGATTTGGTCCCTGGCACCCTGTGCGATGAACGCATATGGGGCCGCCTGCTGCCGCTATTGGGCGACGGCTTTGAATTCCACCACGTCCCGCTGCACAAGGCCCGCTCACGCGCGCAAATGCAAGAGCTGATCGGCGCGCATACGGCGCCGAAAGCCAATCTGGTGGCGTTCTCGCTGGGCGCCTACCTGGCAGTCGAATACGCGCTGACGAATCCGGAACGCGTCAACTCGCTGGTCATCATCGCCAGTTCCGCGCGTGGCCTGCAGGAGAAGGAGAAAGCCACCCGCCTGCGCATCATCCCGCTACTGGAAAAGAACCACTATACCGGCATGACGCAGATGCGCCTGCGCGAGATTCTGGCGCCCGAGCACATGGATGATCCCGCGATTGTGGACGTCATCCAGGCCATGGCGGTGGAACTGGGCAAGGACGTGCTGCTGACGCAGTTCCGCACCACCATCGAGCGCCCGGATTTGATGAGCCGCACCGGCGAGCTGCGTTGTCCCGTGCTCGCGATCGCCTCGGAACAGGATAAACTGGTGGCGGCCGACGATGTCCGCGAATTCAGCCGCTACAATCCGGCCATCGAGCTGCATGTGCTGCAGGAAGGCACCGGCCACATGATCCCGCTGGAGGCGCCGCAGGCGCTGGCCAGCCACCTGTTGAACTTCTACCGCGCCCCATGAAAATTCTGGCCCTGGCAGCCATCAGCTTTTACCAGCGCTACCTGTCGCCATTGAAGGGCTTTAACTGCGCCTTCCGCCGCCACACGGGCCGCGACAGCTGCTCCGCCTACGGCAAGCGCGTGATCGCGCGTCGCGGCCTGCCGGTCGGCCTGGAACTGCTGCGGCGCCGGCTGGACGACTGCCACGAGATACACCAGCACTATCATCCGGCAGCGCCGGCCATGAGCAAGCATCACCGCGCACAGGCCGGCAATTGCGACCTGTCCTGCGATGCCAGCGATGTCGCCGATGTCCTGGGCTGCGCCAACAACTGTACGTGTTTCAGCATCCCGAGTTGCCGCGACTGGCTGGAGGAGCGCCGTTTGCAGCGCAAGCGTGAAAACCGGCGCAGCAAGAAAGCGCGCACGCCAGCGCCTCCGAAACCGTAATTTCAACGATAATCACGCCTCTTTATCGCACCTGGAATCATGAGCAAACTTACTATCATCGTCGCCACCGACGCCCAGCGCGGCATCGGCATCAACAATACCCTGCCGTGGAAGCTGCCGGAGGACCTGGCGCACTTCAAGCGCATCACCACCGGCCATCCAATCATCATGGGCCGCAAGACGTTCGACTCCATCGGCCGTCCGCTGCCCAGCCGCCGCAACATCGTCGTCACGCGCAACCAGCAATGGTCGCATGAGGGCGTGGAAACCGTCGGCTCCATCGAAGCGGCCATCGCACTGCTGGACGGCGCCGAAGGCTTCGTCATTGGCGGCGCCGAGATCTACAAGCAATCGATGCAGCTGGCCGACCAGTTGATCGTGACCCGGATCGCCCAGACCTTCGACTGCGACGCCTTCTTCCCGGAGATCGACGCCGACGCGTGGCAGGAAACCGCGCGCGAAGAACACACCTCGGAGAAATCCGGTCTGCACTACGCTTTTGTTACCCTGCGCCGCAAGGCTTGATTAAGGATACCCCTATGTCTTCTGAAGGCTTCCACGTCCACGGCCCGCACGACCACGCGGTGGAACACGCCAGCCATGGCGGCGATGGCTTTTCCAACAACATTGCCGTCATGACCGCAATCCTCGCTACCGTGGGCGCCGCATTCGGCTACCTTGGCGGCGCCACCCAGAACGATGCCGCCCTGTTCAAGAACAATGCCGCCATCGACAAGACCCAGGCCGCCAATAGCTGGAACTATTACCAGGCCAAGTCTGCCAAGCAGAACCTGGCGGAACTGGCCATGACACTGCCCGGTGTCGATCCCAAGCGCTACGAGGCCGAAGTGGCCCGCTACAAGCACGAGAAGGAAGACATCAAGAAGGAAGCCGAAAAGTGGGAAGAATCCTCGAAAGAGTGGAACCACAAATCGGATGAAGCCATGCACAAGCACCACCAGTGGGCGCTGGCCACCACGGCCGAGCAGATCGCCATTTCGCTGGCCGCCATCACCCTGCTGACCCGCAAGAAGTGGATGATGGGCCTGGCCTATGGCGTGGCCGGGATCGGCGTGGCGATGGGCGCCCTCGCCTGGTTCGCTGGTCACTAAGCAACATTAGTTGATCGGCATGACAGCTATGTAACAAAGGCGTCATGCCGATACGGCATTCTGGTACGATAATTTTTCCCGCAGCAGCGCTGTTTTCTGCGAGAATCCCGTTCTTATTTTTTTGCGGCCATCGTGGTCGCGCCCTGTCCGCCCCTCAACATCCTGTCAGGGGCGGCTTGCTTTTTTGGAGACATGCATGAAATTTCGTTTCCCCATCGTCATCATTGACGAGGATTTCCGTTCTGAGAACACGTCCGGCTTAGGCATCCGCGCCCTCGCCGATGCGATGGAAAAAGAAGGCATGGAAGTGGTGGGCGTGACCAGCTACGGCGACCTGTCCCAGTTCGCCCAGCAGCAGTCGCGCGCCTCGGCCTTCGTGCTGTCGATCGACGATGAAGAATTTGGTTCCGGCTCGGTGGAAGATACCGACACCGCACTGAAGTCGCTGCGCGCCTTCGTTGAAGAGATCCGCTACAAGAACGCTGACATCCCGATCTACCTGTACGGCGAAACCCGCACCTCGCGCCACATCCCCAACGACATCCTGCGCGAATTGCATGGCTTCATCCACATGTTTGAAGACACGCCAGAATTCGTCGCGCGCCACATTATCCGCGAAGCCAAGTCCTATCTGGACGGCCTGGCGCCGCCATTCTTCCGCGCGTTGGTGGAATACGCCAACGACGGTTCGTACTCGTGGCACTGCCCTGGCCACTCGGGCGGCGTGGCGTTCCTGAAATCGCCGATCGGCCAGATGTTCCACCAGTTCTTTGGCGAGAACATGCTGCGCGCCGACGTCTGCAATGCCGTGGAAGAGCTGGGCCAGCTGCTGGACCACACCGGCCCGGTCGCCAAGTCCGAACGCAACGCCGCGCGCATCTTCAACGCCGACCACTGCTACTTCGTCACCAACGGCACCTCGACCTCGAACAAGATGGTGTGGCACTCGACCGTGGCGCCTGGCGACATCGTGGTGGTTGACCGTAACTGCCACAAGTCGATCCTGCACTCGATCATCATGTGCGGCGCGATTCCGGTATTCCTGATGCCAACCCGTAACCACCTGGGCATCATTGGCCCGATCCCGCTGGAAGAGTTCTCGATGGAGAGCATCATGCGCAAGATCGAAGCCAACCCATTCGCGCGCGAAGCCGTGAACAAGAAGCCGCGCATCCTGACCATCACCCAGTCGACCTACGACGGCGTGGTGTACAACGTGGAAACCCTGCGCGAACTGCTGGACGGCCAGATCGACACGCTGCACTTCGACGAAGCCTGGCTGCCGCACGCCACTTTCCACGACTTCTACAAGAACATGCATGCGATCGGCAAGGACCGCCCGCGCGCCAAGGAGTCGATGATCTTCTCGACCCAGTCGACCCACAAGCTGCTGGCCGGCCTGTCGCAGGCCTCGCAGGTGCTGGTGCGTGAATCGGAAAGCGTCAAGCTGGACCAGGACGCCTTCAACGAAGCCTACCTGATGCACACCTCGACCTCGCCGCAGTACTCGATCATCGCCTCGTGCGACGTCGCTGCAGCCATGATGGAAGCGCCAGGCGGCACTGCGCTGGTGGAAGAGTCCATCCTGGAAGCGCTGGACTTCCGACGCGCCATGAAGAAGATCGACGCCGAGTGGGGCAAGGACTGGTGGTTCAAGGTCTGGGGTCCGAACGAATTCGCCGAAGAAGGCATCGGTTCGCGCGAAGACTGGATCATCAAGGCCGAGGACGACTGGCACGGCTTCGGCAAGCTGGCGCCGGGCTTCAACATGCTGGATCCGATCAAAGCCACCATCGTCAACCCTGGCCTGTCGCTGGACGGCAAGTTCGACGAGACCGGCATCCCGGCGTCGATCGTGACCAAGTACCTGGCCGAGCACGGCGTGATCATCGAGAAATGCGGCCTGTACTCGTTCTTCATCATGTTCACCATCGGCATTACCAAAGGCCGCTGGAACACGTTGCTGACCGCACTGCAACAATTCAAGGATGACTACGACAAGAATCAGCCGATGTGGCGCATCCTGCCGGAATTTGCGGCCGCCAATCCGACCTACGAAAAAATGGGCCTGCGCGACCTGTGCCAGCAGATCCACGACTTCTACAAAGCCTACGACGTGGCCCGCCTGACCACCGAGATGTATCTGTCGGACATGGTGCCGGCGATGAAACCGTCGGAAGCATTTGCCAAGATGGCGCACCGCGAGATCGAGCGCGTCGCCATTGATGAGCTGGAAGGCCGCATCACCTCCATCCTGCTGACGCCTTACCCACCGGGCATCCCGCTGCTGATCCCAGGCGAGCGCTTCAACAAGACCATTGTGGATTACCTGCGCTTTGCTCGCGACTTCAATGAACGCTTCCCAGGCTTCGAAACCGATGTCCACGGTTTGGTCAAGCGTGAAGTGGATGGCAAACGCGGTTACTTTGTGGATTGCGTCAAGCAATAAGCACACAAATCTCATAAAAAGGCAGCTTCGGCTGCTTTTTTTGTTGGAGTGTTAAAATTTCGTTGCGTGGAATTGACATTTGCAGAAAGAAATTGTTTTTATCGGCCTAATAAGTTCCTCTAACTCGCCCTCAAAACCACCTTAACGTCGCCTAACTTTTTACAATAATTTAAATAGTTACATTTCACAAATAAACTTTATGTGTTGCATGGGAGCGAGCTCTTCTACAATCGAGCCCATTACATTTTAGGGTAGTGAAATGATAGGCAAACGTTTACAACTCGTCGCCAGCCTGCTAAGTACCGTGCTCCTAGCGTCCTGCGGGGGAGGCAGCTCCAGCGGTGAACAAACTTCCAGTGGCCTGCTGCTTGGCGCCAGCGTCTCATCCGGCAGCGCCGCTCCCGACAACACCAGCACGCCGCTATCGTCAAACGCCACTCCGGTGCGCAAGACCATGGGCGCCACCGCTGCGGCGTCAGCAGCACTGACGCCGCAGGCTGCAGCACAATTTCTGAACCAGGCAACGTTTGGCGCGACCGCAGCCAGCATCAGCGAGGTGAGCAGCTCGGGCAAAGCCGCGTGGATCACCGCCCAATTCAGCAAGTCACAAGTGCGCCACCGCGACTATATCCAGTCCATCTCGGGCGCGACGCCGCTGCAATTCAACGAATCGTTCTTCAAGCAGGCGGTGACCGGCAGCGATCAACTGCGCCAGCGCATGGCGTATGCCCTGTCGCAGATTTTCGTGATTTCCTTTATCGGCACCGGCATGTACGACCGTCCTGAAGGCGCCGCCGACTACTATGACATGCTCGGCCGCTATGCCTTTGGCAATTTCCGCGACCTGCTGCAGGCCGTGGCGCTGCATCCCATGATGGGGCTGTACCTCAGCCATTTGCACAACCAGAAGGAAAGCGGCCCGCGCGTGCCAGATGAGAATTTTGCGCGCGAGATCATGCAGCTGATGTCTATCGGCCTCTATCAGCTGGAACAGGATGGCAGCATCAGGACCCATAATGGCGGCATTCCGCGCGAAACCTATACGCACGACGATGTCGCCGGCCTGGCCAAGGTATTCACCGGCTGGAGCTGGGGCGGCCCGGACAAGAGCAAGCAACGCTTCCACGGTACGGATGCCGACCCGGCGCGCGACTGGCTGCCGATGCAAATGTATCCGGACTTCCACTCCACCTCGTCCAAAACGTTCCTGGGCGTGAGCACCAACGGCAGCGGCGAAGCGGATCTGAAGGTGGCGCTGGATACGCTGTTCAACCATCCTAACGTCGGTCCGTTTATCGGCCGCCAGCTCATCCAGCGCCTGGTTACCAGCAACCCCAGCGCAGCCTATATCAGCCGCGTCTCTGCTGCGTTCGCCAATAACGGCGCCGGCGTGCGCGGCGACATGCGCGCTGTGATCATGGCGATCCTGACAGATCCTGAGGCCAGCGATAACGGCCGTCCGAAGAAGCTGCGCGAGCCGGTGCTGCGCATGACTAACTGGATGCGTGCTTTTAACGCCAAATCGGCCAGCGGCAACTTCCTGCTGAATACCATGGACGATCCGCTGACGAACATCGGCCAGACGCCGCTGCGTTCGCCGTCGGTATTCAACTTCTACCGGCCGACGTACACGCCGCCAAATACCTCGCTGTCGGCGGCAAAGATGGTCGCGCCGGAAATGCAGATCACCGGCGAGCCCAGCGTCAGCGGCTACCTGACGTATATGCAAACCACGGTCGCCTACGGCGCCGGACGCAATTACGACATTCAGCCCAACTACGTGACCGAGGTGTCGCTGGCGCCCAAGCCTGCCGACTTGCTGGACCGGGTGTCGCTACTGCTGATGGGCGGCGGCATGTCGACCACGCTGCGTAACCAGATTCTGACCGCGCTCAATGCCATTAGCGTGCCGGAGTCCAATGGCAGCAACGCGCTCACGATCGACAACGCGCGGAAAAACCGCGTTTATATGGCGGTTCTGCTCACCATGGCTTCGCCTGAATATCTCGCGCAACGATAAGGATCAGCATGTCTCAATATAATCAGTCACGTCGTAAATTCGTCTCCAGCATGCTGGCCATGGCTGGCGGCAGCGCCCTGCCATTCTCGCTGAACCTGGCGGCAATGGGCAGCGCGGCCGCACAAAACGCCAGCGACTACAAGGCACTGGTATGCCTGTTCCTCAACGGCGGCAACGATCACTTCAATACCGTGCTGCCTACCGACCCGGAGTCGTGGCGAGCCTATCAGCAGCTGCGCACCACGGCCGACGGCGGCTCGATCGCCCTGCCTGGCGTTGGCGCCTCCGGTGGCGTGCTGCCGATCTCGCCCACCAATGCAGCGGCAGGCCGCAGCTTCGCGCTGCACCCGTCAATGGCCGCAATGAAGACCCTGTTTGACGGCGGCCGCGCAGCCATCGTTGCCAACGTCGGCACGCTGGTTGGCCCGCTGACGCTGGCACAGTACAAGGCCGGCAGCGCGGCGGTGCCGCCACGGCTGTTCTCTCACAACGACCAGCAAGCCCTGTGGCAATCGGTGCAAGCCAATGGCGCCGGCGACTTTGGCTGGGGTGGCCGCATTGCCGACCTGATCGCCGCCAACACCAATTCAGCCTTTACCGCCATTTCCACAGCTGGCACCGCCCTGCTCCTGAGCGGCCAAAAAGTACGCCAGTATCAGGTCAGCGGTAGCGGTCCGAAGCCGATTGCCAATCTCGACGACAAACTGTTCGGCGTGCCCGCCGCAGCCAACCCGCTGCGCCAGATCGTCACGGCGGATTCGTCCGAACCGTTGTTCAAGGAGCATGCCGCGGTCACCGCACGTGCCATCAGCTCCAACGCGACCCTGAGCAGCGCCTTGCCGCCGGCCGGCGCCGGTGGCGTGCCTGACCCGGCGCCATATATCAACCCCAACACCGGTGTCGCCAGCGTGAATCCATTGGCGCTGCAACTGCAAACCGTGGCCCGTATCATCGCTGCGCGGGGCACGCTGGGCCTGAAACGCCAGGTGTTCTATGTCAGCCTGGGGGGCTTTGACACCCACGACTTCCAACGCGCCAATCAGGCCGACCTGCTGGCCAAGGTGGCCCACGCGGTCGCCTATTTCGATAGCACGATGGCCAGCCTGCAAGGCGCCGACATGCGCAAACAGGTGACGCTGTTTACCGCATCGGACTTCGGCCGCACCTTCACCAGCAATGGCGATGGCACCGACCATGGCTGGGGCTCGCATCACTTCGTCGTCGGCGGCGCCGTCAAGGGCCGCAACATCTACGGCACCATGCCGGTCACCGGCGTAGGCCACAATCTGGACGTCAGTTCGGGCTCGCTGCTGCCGACCATGTCGGTGGACCAGTACGGCGCCACATTGGCAATCTGGTTCGGTTTGTCGTGGACGCAAACTGCGGATATTTTCCCGAATATCGTCAACTTTGATGGCCGGAACCAGGCCTTCATGAACCCCGCCTAAGCAGAAACCGCCACCGTCAGCGTCGCGACATAGCCATCGACGGGATTGCCGCTGATGGTGGCCATCTGCAGCGCGTAGCCGTCGCTGAAGACGTTATCGGTGGCAAAGCTGATCGCCGCCAGGTTGCGCACACTGGCGGTGTAGCCGCTGCTGGCATAGACCTCGTTGCTGGTCGCCACCGGGAAGGTGAACTGCGAGGTCTTGATGCGGCTCGAGGCCGCCGTCGCCTGGGCCAGCGACGGGTACACTTCAAAGTGCACGTGCGGCACACGGCCCGCATAGCAGCCCGGATAAATCGTGCTGAACGTGAGGTTGCCACTGCTATCGGTCTGCTGCACGCCGCGCAGGTAATTCTGGTTTGTCACACCAGTCGAATACAGTGAATAATTGCCGTCGCGGTCGCAATGCCACAGGTAGATGGCGGCATTGGCCAGCGGTGCGCAATTATTGTTGGCATTGACGATCTGCAGCTTGATAGTCAACGGTACACCGGCCGCCGTGCCGCTGGCGCTGCCGAAGCTGCTGCGGATGTCGCTGCGCACTACACCCGATTGCGTGAGCACGTTGACGACGCCGCTGCCGTTGCTGTTGGTGCCATCGGCCGGGTACGGGCCGCCGGTTTCTTCCGGTATCACCGAACACGAACCGTTGGTGCCTGGGGTGGTGGTGGTGGTGGTCGTGGTTGTGGTGGTCGGCGCGGTCGTCGTTGCCGCCGCCGAGGTGGTTGTGCTCTCGCTGCCGCTGGTGCCACCGCCACAGCCAAGCACGGGTAGTGCCGAAGCCCCGGCCAGCAGCCAGCGCATTGTCTGACGACGGTCGCTATTCAAGTTGAGCATGGCGACCAGATCGTTTGCCAGGCTGTGTTCGTGCTTATCGTCGTGAAATTCCATACCTGCTCCTGCCTGGGTTAAAAAACTGCCGCAGCGCGCATGCGCCGCAGCCGGTAAAACAGAGGTTACACCGTGGTGTTCACCATATTGCCGCTAGTGCCGTTGCCGCCGACCTTGGTGGACAGCGCTTGCAGGAAGGCAGCCAGCTTGGTCGCCGCGTCATTGCTGGTGCTGTCACTGCTGGCCGTGCTGCTCGTGCCCAGCTTGTCCAGCAAATTGGCAAACGCGCTTTCCAGCTGATCGACCGCATCGCCGCTATCCGCGCCATCGGTACTGGCGCTGTCGCTACCCGAACCCAGTTTGGCGATCAGGCTTTGCAGATCCGATTCCAGCTTGCCCGGCCCGCCGGGGCCACCACTGCCCTGCTGCTCGCTGTATGGCGGCGGCGCATCGTTGCCGCTGTTCTGCGCATGCAGCGCGCCCATCAGGCTTTGCAGGAAGCTGCCCAATGCAGCAGTGATATCCGTACCGTCCGTCGTGCTGGTACTGTCACTGCTGGATGCCGCCGCCGAGGCGTCGGTGCTGCTGGTACTTGTGCTGGTGTCAGAAATACCGATCGACTTGAGCGCGTCGGCAATCGCGTTGGCAAAACCGCCGCCATCCGGCGGGGGCGGCGGACGCACACCGTCGGTGCCGTTGCTGCTGTTTTTGTTGGTGCTGCTCAGACGGCTCAGGAAACTGAGCGAGCTGGCCGCGCTGCTGGAACTCAGGGCGCTGATAGACATACGGTTCTCCGCTGTTGAGGTTTGAGGGGCACTGCAAAGACAGTCATGGGCGCGGCGGATGGCGCGGCGGTTCGTCCGCCTGCTTCTTGCGTTGTTCCGGCGTCAGCACCGCCAGCAACTTCTGCTGCGTGCGCACGTGCTGCAGCATGATGTTGGCTTCAGCGGTGGCGGCATCCTTGGCCAGGGCTGTGGCCTTGGCGTCGTCAAACTTGTCGCTGTCACCCAGCGCGTGCAAGGCGTCGCGCGCCTTGGCGGCGGTCCTGGACTGTTCGCGCAGATACGGCGCCTCCGCATGCAAGATGGCGAATACCTTGTCTTCCTGCGCCTCGCTCAGCTCCAGGCCGCGCAGGAACGGTGGACGGCCGCCATGCATCAGGCCATGCGGGCCGTGCGGGCCAGGGCCAGGCTCGCCTGGCATCATCGGCGGCTGGTCTGGTGGCACATTGCCATCAGCGCGCGCCGCGCCGCCGGTGACCAGCAGCGGCAACGCCAGCGCGGCCGCCAGCACCATATTGCGTACACCTGAGGTGGATGTTTTCATTGCACATAATCCTTGATTGTTGGAACCGTCATTCTCTGGGCGCCCGGTGTAAAGCGACGTTAGGGCAAAGTAAATCAGGGTAAAGATGTCTAACTGATATTCAATTCCCTGCTGGAAAGACGTTGTAAAACGGCGTAAAAGCGAGCCGTCATGCGGGTTCGGACTGTTATGATGGGCAATCTATACCTGAAGAAATCGCAATGAAAAGCAAAGTACTGCTGATAGACGACGACATTGAACTGGTCGGCATGTTCAAGGAATACCTGGAGCAGGAAGGCTTTGACGTCAAAACCGTGCACGACGGCGAAGCCGGCACCGCCGAAGCATTTACCGGCCTGTACGCCATCGCCATCCTGGATGTGATGATGCCGCGCATGAACGGCCTGGAAACCCTGCGCCGCATCCGCACCACCAGCCAGTTGCCGATCCTGATGCTGACCGGCCGCGGCGACGATACCGACCGTATCGTCGGCCTCGAACTGGGCGCAGACGACTATGTGGCCAAGCCATGCACCCCGCGCGAGCTGACCGCCCGCATCCGCGCCATCCTGCGCCGCGCCCAGGCCGTGCCCGTCGACACCAGCCAGCAGACCGCGCTCACCGTGGGCCAGCTGACCATGTGGCCGGAACAGCGCCGCGCCACCTGGGCCGGCGACAAGCTGGAACTGACCAGCACCGAATTCAACCTGCTGGAAGTCCTGGCCCGCAACGCTGGCCGCCCAGTCAGCAAGAACACCCTGTCGGAACAAGGCCTGGGCCGTCCGCTGGCGCGCTTCGACCGTAATATCGATGTCCACCTGAGCAGCCTGCGCCACAAGCTGGGCACGATTGCCGATGGCCGCTCGTGCCTGCAGACCGTGTATCGGCTGGGCTACCAGCTGATCAAGGAGTAAGTTTTGGGTCGTTTGTTCTGGAAGTTTTTCCTGTCCATTTTGCTGGCGCAGCTGGCTGCGACCGTCGGTATCGGCGGCGCGATCTGGCTCAAGAACCGCAATCAGCTGAATGGCGCGCAGGTCAGCCTGGATACCAGTCCACCGGCGGAAATGGCCATCAACGCCGCCGCGTCGACGCTGGAGTTTGGCGGCGTCAAGGCGCTGCAGCGCATGCTGGAGAGCATGGAGCGCCACCGCGTGTATGCGGTGGACGACCAGGGACATGAACTGCTGGGCCGCGTGGTCAATCCGCGGATCTTGCAGGAGTCGCGCGTGCGCGTGAAGGAAACGGGCCGGCGCCGCGCCGTGCGCCAGGTGACCGCCGACGACGGCAAGCACTACCTGCTGTTCCTGCCGTCAGGCGAGCATCAGCGCGGCCTGGAAGGCGATGGCCGCCCGCTGCTCTCCGGCCTGGGCGGTGGCGCACAGATGGCGATGAAAGCCGCCTCGGTACTGCAAAGCGCCACCGATGACCGCCGTGGCGGCCCTAATCCGGGCCAGGGCGAACCACCGCCGGCCGGTATGCAGCCCGCGCAAGGCATGCAGGCACCGCCGCCCGGCATGGATGGCGAGCGCCGCGACATGGGCGACCGTCCATGGGGTCCACGCTTCCAGCCGCTCGGCCCGTGGGTGCCGATTGCCGCCGCCACGCTGGCCAGCCTGCTGTTTGCGGTGCTGCTGGCCTGGTACTTCTCGCGCCCCATCCGTGCCTTGCGCCAGGCGTTTGATGCGGCCGCGAATGGCGATCTCTCGCCACGCTTCGCCAGCGATAGCGGCAAGGCCGGCAATGAACTCAACGACCTCGGCCGCGATTTCGACCGCATGAGCGCGCGCTTGCGCAGCCTGATCGATGGCCAGACGCGTCTGCTGCACGACGTCTCGCACGAACTGCGTTCACCGCTGGCCCGCCTGCAGGCCGCCATCGGCCTGGCGCATCAGCAGCCGGAGAAATGGAGCGCGTCGATGGAGCGCATCGAGCGTGAAAGCGTGCGGATGGACAAGCTGGTGGGCGAGCTGCTGACGCTGGCGCGCCTGGAAGCTGGCGCCATCAAGGCCTCGCAGGAAGAAATCAGCATGGCCGACCTGCTCGACCAGATCGCCGATGATGCCCGTTACGAAGCCACCAGCCAGAACCGCACAGTGATGCAGGAAGGCGACGCCGACGTGCAAGTGATCGGCCAGTCCGACCTGCTGGGCCGGGCCATCGAAAACGTGGTGCGCAACGCCATCAAGCACAGCCCGGAAGGCGGCGAAGTGCAACTGCAGGCGCGCGCGCTGCCCGACGCCAGCCAGCTTGTGATCCGTGTGCTGGACCGTGGCCCTGGCGTTGCGCCCGCCGATCTGGACACCATCTTCCAGCCGTTCTTCCGCTCCAGCAGCGCCAGCGCCGAAGGCCATGGCCTGGGCCTGGCGATTGCACGGCACGTGATTGAAGCGCACGGCGGCAGCATCCGCGCCAGCAACCGCGCCGGCGGCGGCCTGTGCGTGGAAATGACGCTGCCGGTCAAGCGCTAGTGTCGATCACGCTGCCGACGGTGGCGTAGCGCGATTTGTCGCTGTCCGTGCCGGGCTGCTGCGCGGTCTGTTTGGCCTCGGCTTGCTGCTGGGCCTGCTGAGCCGCCTTCTGCGCGGCCTGCGCCTGCAACTGGGCAATCTGGGCTTCCAGCGCCTGCACCTGGGTTTGCAGCAGCTTGGTCTTTTGCTGACCCGCTTCCGAGGTATCCTTGGCCGCCTCGGTCAAATCCTTTTGCACATTTTGCAACTGTTTCTGCAAGGCAGCGATTGCGCTGCTGCTGTCCGAACTGCCGCTGGTGCTGGTGCTGGTGCTGGCCGCGGCTGTACTCGATCCCACTGCGCTCACCATGATTGCTCCTCATTAATTTATTTCATTAATGAGCTTATCGGCAAAAACAAACGCGGGCCGTAGCCCGCGTGATGTAAAGATCGGTAAATGCCCTGCTTAGGCTTTTGGCAAGGTTACACCATGCTGGCCCTGGTATTTACCGTTACGGTCCTTGTACGAGACGTCACAGATCTCGTCGCTTTCAAAGAACAGTACCTGGGCGCAGCCTTCGCCCGCGTAGATTTTTGCCGGCAGCGGCGTGGTGTTGGAGAACTCCAGCGTCACATAACCTTCCCATTCCGGTTCAAACGGGGTGACGTTGACGATGATGCCGCAACGGGCATAGGTCGATTTGCCCAGGCAAACCGTCAGCACGCTGCGCGGAATACGGAAGTATTCCATGGTGCGCGCCAGGGCGAACGAGTTCGGCGGGATGATGCAGACATCGCTTTTCACGTCCACGAAGGAGTTCGAATCGAAGTTCTTCGGATCGACGATGGTGCTGTTGATGTTGGTGAACACCTTGAATTCGTCGGCGCAACGGATGTCATAGCCGTACGAGGAGGTGCCGTATGAAATCACCTTGCGGCCGTCTTCCTGGCGTATCTGGTCCGGGAAGAACGGTTCGATCATTCCGTGTTCTTCCGCCATACGGCGTATCCATTTGTCGCTTTTAATCGTCATCGCAAGGCATTCCTAAAGTTTTACAATGCCCGGGATTTTACGCTAAAGCTTCTTTTTTAAGAACTTTTTTACCAGGCTGCCCGCCGAGCAGGTCGGCAATCATCTCTTTGGTGGCTTGCGCGGCAGCGGCTGGCGTCTCCATCGGGAACAGGTGGCCGCCCGGCAGGATGCGGAAATGGCGGCCAACCAGCGCCTGCGTGTGCTGGTGGCCGGACTGGCTGGTTTCCCAGGAATTGTCGCCGCCGATAAAGCCGATCGGCACCGGAGAGCCTTTGCTCAGCAGTTTCGGCAGGTGGTGCGGCAGCGTCGCATAGACGGCGGTTTCGTTTTCACGCGTAAACCGCAGCTGGACGCCTTCCAGATGCGGTTTCAGGCCGCTGTCCATGTAGTCACCCAGCACGCCAGGCGCCCAGGCCGCAAACAGGTCCTTGGCGGCGAAATGGTCGTAGGCGGCTTTCACGTCGGGCCACACATTGCGGCGGCGGATAGAGAACTTGGCCGGCGGCACGGCGTAAGCACGCCCCAGCAGTTTAATCATGCGCCAGGCGAACGCGCGCCAGCCGCCAACCACGGGCGCATCCAGCATCACCACGCAACGCACCAGGTCGGGACGTTGGTGCGCCACCATCATGCTCAACATGCCGCCCAGCGAGTGGCCCACAAGGATCACCGGTTCGGTGTAGCGGGTGGTGAGTTCGTTGATGTATTCATCGACCAGATGCGGCCAGCCGTCCGTGACGGGATAGTGCGGATTATGGGCATGCATGTCGAGCGACTGGATGTCGAAGTCTTCAGACAGCAGCGCAAAGAACTGGCGATAGACGCCTGCCGGGTAGCTGTTGGCGTGCGCGAAATGCAGCTTGGGCTTGCTCACAAGCGGTCTCCGTATGATAGTTTTTGCCCCATTGTAATGTGAGTAAGCGCGGGCTGTTGGTGGAAACGCTCTAATTAGCGCGCTTGCCAATAGCGGCCATGGGTGCTGCGGTAGGTGCTTATTCGTATAGTTTCATCAAACTCCAGGGTGATGGCGCCCTGCTGGTCGGTACGGTAGCGCTGGATGTGCATGGCGCCGTAGCGCTCGTAGACTTCCGGCTTGGGATGGTGGTAACGGTTGCGGTGCCCGACCTGGAAAATGGCCGCCTGTGGGTGGACCGCGCGCAGGAAGACCGGCGTCGAACTGGTGCCGCTGCCATGGTGCGGCGCCAGCAGGATATCGGCTTGCAGTTGCGCCGGCGCGCGTGCGACCAATTGCGCTTCCTGCCCGGCCTCGATATCCCCAGCCAGCAGCATGGATTTGCCACCGGCCGTGATTTTGAGCGTGCAGCCGCGCGCGTTGGGCTTAAGGCTGGCGTCGGCATAGCTGGCCGGCAGCGGGTGCAGCATCTCAAAGCGCACGCCGTCCCAGGTCCAGCTCTGGCCTGCCGCGCAGGACACGTGCTGGCGCGCGGCCCGGACAATGGCATGGTTGACGGGCAGCGACGACAGCACCCAGGCGGTGCGTATGCCATCGAGTACAGCGAGTGCGCCGCCGGAGTGGTCGGCGTCGCTGTGCGAAATAAGCACGCCATCCAGCGCATTGATGCCGCGCGCCCGCAGGTACGGCAGGATGACACGGCTGCCAGCATCGGATTCGGGCGAGTAGGCGGGGCCGGTGTCGTACAGGAGCCGATGGCCACGGGTTTCGATCAGCAGCGCCATGCCCTGCCCTACATCAAATACGGTAATGGCCATCTGGCCGGACGCCGGATGAGAGGGCTGCGCGGTCAGCAGCGGAATCCAGCTAGCCAGGCCCAGCCAGCGCACCGGCCAGCCGCGCGGCGCGAGCAGCCAGATGGTGCCCAGCATCGCCCAGCAAAACATCCAGAACGGCGGCACCGGCGCGCTCCACACGGCATAGCGCATGGCGCTGAACCATTGCAGGCACAGGGCCAGCATCTCCACCAGCCAATGCGCGCAGCCCAGTACCGGAACGGCCAGCACACCGGGCAGCATGCTGCCGATCAGTGCAAGCGGCGTGACGACCAGGCTGACCAGCGGAATCGCCACCGCATTGGCCAGCGGGCTGACCACAGAGACCTGGCCGAACAGCAGCATGGTCAACGGCACCAGCCCAAACGTCACCACGTACTGCGTGTGCGTGCCGACGCGCAGCGAATGCGCCAAGCGCTGCCAGCGCGATGGCGCCGGCGGCAGACGCGGCGCAGCGGCAGCACCGGCTTGCGTGTCCGTGCGTTGTGGGCGCGGCGCCGTGCGGCCGATCGTCGCGTACAAAATAATCGCCACTGCACCAAACGATAGCCAGAAGCCTGGCCACAGCACGGCCCAGGGATCGATCACCACCACCACGCCCAGCGCAGCGCACAGCACGTGCGAGATGCTGGTCAGGCGGTTGAACCACAGCGCCGCCGCGACCACGGTCAGCATATAAAGGGTCCGCTGCGCCGGCACGCCGAAACCGGCCAGCAGCACATACAGCAACGCCACCGCCGCCCCGACCAGCGCCGCCACTTTCTGCGCCGGCAGCAGCAGGGGCAGTTGCGCGCGCGTGAAGAAGGACCAGCGCCACAGCGTATAGGCCACCAGCGCGAACAGGCCCGCCACCATGGTGATATGCAGGCCCGAAATGGATATCAGATGGCCGATACCGGTGCGGTTGAACACCTGCCAGTCCGACTGCTCGATACCGCGCTGATCGCCGACCACCAGCGCCACGATCACATTGGCATACGGCCGCCCCGGCAGCGCGGCAAGGATGCGTTCCCGCAGCGCCGCCCGGCTACGTTCAACCAGGTTGCCAACACTCACAACGAAGTCATCCAGCCGCTGGTTACTGCGCACTGGACGTACGTAGCCGGTCGCGCGCAAGCCCTGCTCCAGCAGCCACGCTTCGTAATCAAAGCCGTAGGGATTGGCATTGCCATGGGGGCGCTGCAAGCGTACGGTGAGCTGCCAGCGTTCGCCGGGCTGCAGGTCCGGCACCACACTGACCTGGTCGCGATACCCTGCATACCACGCCAACGCCAGCCGCTGCGGCACTGCGGCGCTGGCGCCCTGCACTAAAAAATTGAAGCGCACGCCTTGGGAAAAACGGTACGGCAAGTTATCGATGGTACCGGTCAGCTGAATATCGCGCCCCTCGTCTTCCAGCGCAAGCTGCGGCGCCAGCGCCTGGTGTGCCAGCCAGCCGGCCCACAGGAAGCCGGCAATCGCGCCATGGCCCAGGTTCGCCATGGCGCGCAGGCGACGCCGCAGCAGGAGCAGCAACGCGGACAGGACGGCCAGCGCGGCGAGCATGGTCCATGAAGGTAGCGACGCCTGCATCTGTAGCACTGTCACGCCTGCCGCAACGCCAATCAGCACCATACGCATCGCACCACCTCCCGGCAGTGATACTACAACGCTGGACAACCCTGCCCGCTTGAGGTGCCTCAACGTGATAATTGACGAGAATTGTTAGCCAGAATTTCAGGCACCATAGGCAATCTCACAACGGATGCCCGGGAGTACGCCATGAAAAGAGGTATCGCCGCTTTGGCCATTTTCCTTGCCGCTTGCAGCAGCACGCCGTACAAGCCGGATGTGGTGATCAAGGACAGCAAACCGTTTGCAGGTATCACACAGTTGCTGGCAAATGCGCCCGACAAAAGGGTGGATGTGATACTGGTCCACGGCATGTGCACGCATCAGCAGCAGTGGGCGCTGGAGACGATCACCACGCTCGCCAGGGCGGCAGGACAAAGCACGTCCGCAGCCAAGACCAGTCAGACAAAAAATATCGATGGCATCGAGATCGTCAGCGCGGAAAGCAGCACGCCCGATGGCACGATTTACTTTAGTGCGTTTATCTGGTCCGGCCTGACGGCGCCAGGCAAGGCCACGCTGGCCTATGACCTCAGCGGCACGCCGACCAATTGCGCGGCGGATGATGCATGCCGGCCAGTGCGCGCCACCTTGAACGCCAGGCTCAAAGACACGCTGATGAATGACTGCCTGTCCGATGCGCTGATTTATCAGGGCGAGAGCAAGGCCGCGATCAACCAGGCCTTCATCAACGCCATCACGCAGGTAACCGCGGAACAGGCCAGCCGCAATGCCGGCAAGACGGTGCCGCTGGTGCTGATCTCCGAAAGCCTGGGCAGCAAGATGACTTTCGACGCGCTCAACCTCATGGCAGGCCATCCTGCCGACAGCAGCAGCAAGCGCGCGGGCGATGACGCCATCGAACGTATCTCCTATCTGTACATGGGCGCCAATCAATTGCCGATACTGAGCCTGGCCGACCGCAGTGCCACGCTATCGCTGCTGGCCGACGGCAAACGTGACGATGCCCTCAACCGGCTGTTGTCGGCCCAGAAGACGCGCAGCCTGGTACCGAAGATCACGGTGGTCGCCTTCACCGACCCGAACGACCAGCTCTCCTGGTGGCTACAGCCCAGCAACTACAGCAACAAAGCGGCCATCGCCAATGTGCTGGTCTCCAACGACAAGACCTATTTCGGCTACCTGGAAAATCCTTACACGGCCCACACCACATATCTGGCAAATGACGACGTCACCCGCGCCATCATGTGTGGCATGCCCGCCAGTCCGCAATGCAAATAGCAAGGCGGCGGCCATCGGCCACCGCCTTGCGCTGCCTTATTTGACGCTCACGTCGGTGGCCTTGATGGCCACGTGTTCGGTGATGTTTTTCGCGGCGATAGTCTCGGTCAGGAACGAGGTCGATTTCACCAGCAGGTCACGCGCCACTTCTTCCAGCGGCGAACCGCTGATGCTGGCGTGGTTGCCGCCCAGCGCGGTGCCGCCGCCCCAGCCCAGTGCCGAAATGCCGAAACCGTTTTTCTCGTTATTGGCCTGGAAGGTCTTGGACGCGATGATCTTGGCGCGCTTGACGTCCACCACACGGATGTCCATGTTCATGTGGACCTTGGATTTTTTGAAGTCAACCGAGCCAGCCAGCAGGCCCAGCGGGCCTTTCAGGAAGCTCAGGCCACCCAGGCCGGTCGAGCTTTGTTCGAAGCCCAGCGAGGTAATCGAGCCGGTAATCATGTAGTCGGCCGCTTCGGCTTCGACCTTCTTGCCCACCAGGGCCAGTTCCTTGTTGATTTCGTCCAGCGCGGCGCGCTCCTGGACGTCGAAGCAGCCGGTCTGGGTCAGCGCGGTGGCCAGCATTTCGGTCATGCCGGTGCCGACGCCGGTGTAGCTTGGCTGCGCCACATTGCCCTGGCGCTCCCACCAGCGGTACTGGCGCGGGTCCTGCTGGCCGGAGCCGGACGAGCAGTCTGCCGATTTGCATTTGAATTCGGTGAACACCACCTTGGCAGCAGGTGCGTTGCATTTGGGGACGTCAATCGCGCGCTCGGTGACTTCGCTCGGCTCGGCGAAGCTCAGCGCGGGCACCAGCAGGAGGGCTGCGAGGCTATAGTTACGTACGTTGTTTTTCAAGGCGGGCTCTCCGTTAGGTGGGTGTAAAGATTTGAAATTATGCACTGTTAAGCAAATATCAAATCTAACCAAATCCCACAATTGGGAAATAATTACCGCACGGAAATTCTTGGCAGCACGTTTTGGGCGTTCTCCGTGGTGGTGGCGGCCACCTGCTCCACCGTCATGCCGCGTAGTTCAGCCAGCACGGCGCCGATGCGCGGAACCTGGTCCGGACTGTTGCGGCCCGGGTGCACCCAGGACGGCGCAATGTCCGGCGCATCGGTTTCCAGCACGATGGACTCCAGCGGCAAGTCCGCCGCCAGCCGGCGTATCTGCAAAGCACGCGTGAAGGTCATGGCGCCGCCGAAGCCCAGCTTGAAACCGAGGTCGATATAGCCTTGCGCCTGCTGGGCGCTGCCGTTGAAGGCGTGCGCGATGCCGCCGTTCGGCCGAATCTGGCGCACATGCTTGAGCACCACGTCCTGTGAACGGCGCACATGGGTCAGCACCGGCAGATTGAAGTCACGGGCAATCTTCAGCTGCTCGCGGAAGAAAAAGACCTGCTTGTCGCGCATGGCCGGTTCGGTCAGCATGGGAATGAAGAAGTCGAGGCCGATCTCGCCCAGCGCCACAAAGCGCGGATCGTCCATGGCGGCGGCGACCTGCTCGCGCAATACGCGCAGGTCATCTTCCTTCGCATGCGGTACGTAGATGGGATGGATGCCCAGCGCGTAACAGGCATTGTCCACGCTGGCCGCCAGCTGCGCCACGATGGCGAAGTTGGCCACTTCCACCGCCGGCAGCACGATCATGTCCACGCCCTGCGCTTTGGCCAGCGCGGCCTGGGCCACGGATTCGTTGCCGAATTCGTGCGCGTCCAGATGGCAGTGGGTGTCTATCCACATGGCTTACGCCTCGTCTGGCTGCAATCCCTGCTCGGTCATGCGCAGCACGCGGTCGCAGCGGCGTGCCAGTTCGATGTCGTGGGTGACGATGACAAACGCGGTGCCCAGGGTGCGCGACAGTTCCAGCATCAGGTCAAAAATCTGCTGCGCGGTGGCGTGGTCCAGGTTACCGGTCGGCTCATCGGCCAGCACGCAGGCCGGCTGGGTGACGAGCGCACGCGCCAGGGCCACGCGCTGGCGCTCACCGCCGGACAGTTCGCCCGGCACGTGCGACACGCGCTTGCCCAGATTGACGCGCTTCAGGATCTCCTGCGCCGCCGACGTGGCGACGTCGCGCTTGACGCGGCGGATCATGAGCGGCATGGCGACGTTGTCCTGCGCGCTGAATTCCGGCAGCAGGTGATGGAACTGGTAGACAAAGCCCAGCGACGAATTGCGCAGGTCACCGCGCGCCGATTCACTGAGGCTGGCGAAGTCCTTGCCCTGCAGGGTCACGCTGCCGGCGGTCGGCGTATCGAGGCCGCCCAGCAGATGCAGCAGCGTCGATTTGCCAGAGCCGGAAGCGCCGACAATCGCCACCCGCTCACCACGGCGCACGTCGATATCGATACCGGCCAGCACCTTGACCGAGTAGCTGCCCTGGGTGAAGGTCTTGCCGAGGTTGCGGCAGGACAGAACGACCGGTTCCTGGTTACTCATAGCGCAGCGCCTCCGCAGGTTTCACACGGGCGGCCCACCAGCTTGGATACAAGGTCGCGACAAAAGCCAGCACCACGGCCACGCCGCCGATCTTGAAGACGTCCGGCCAACGTAAATCCGAAGGCACGGTGCTGATGTAGTAAATATCCTTGGACAAGAACTGCACTCCCAATAAATGTTCAATAAACGGTACGATCACATCGATGTTCAGCGCCACCAGCACGCCCAGGCTGACGCCGATCACGGTGCCCAGTATGCCCACCAGCGCGCCCTGAATCATGAAGATCTTCATGACCGAACGCGGCGAGGCGCCCAGCGTGCGCAGGATGGCGATGTCGGCCTGCTTGTCGGTCACGGTCATCACCAGCGTGGACACCAGGTTGAATGCGGCCACCGCGATAATCAGCGTCAGGATAATGAACATCATGCGCTTTTCGGTCTGCACGGCGGCGAACCAGTTGGCATTGAGCTTGGACCAGTCGCGCACAAACAGCTCGCCCGGCATCGAGTGCTTGAGATCCTCGGCCACTTGCGGTGCGCGGTGCATGTCCTGCAGGCGCAGACGCAAGCCGGCCGGCGCGTCAATGCGCAGCAGCTTCTCGGCGTCGGTCAGGTGCACAAACGCGAGCGCCGAATCGAACTCGTTGTGGCCAGCTTCAAAGATGCCGACCACGGTAAATGAGCGCAAACGCGGCAGCACGCCAGCGGGCGTCGGCTGGCCTTGTGCCAGCGCCAGCGTCACTTTCTCGCCGAGGTTGACGCGCAGCGCGCGCGCCAGCTCGATGCCCAGCACGATATTGTAAGCGCCCGGCTGCAAAGCGTTAAAGCTGCCGCGCCTGGTCTGCCTGGCGACATCGGAGACTTTCGGTTCTTCTTCCGGCAGCACGCCACGGATCACGGCGGGACGCAGCACGTCGTCGCGCACCAGCATGCCCTGGGTTTCTGCAAAGGGCGCGGTGCCGATCACTTCTGGATTCTTGCGCGCTTCAGCGGCTTCCGCCTGCCAGTTCGGCATGGAACCGCGGCCATCGAAAATTTCGACGTGGGCCAGCACCGACAGCATGCGGTCCGTGACTTCCTTCTGGAAGCCATTCATCACCGACAGCACCACGATCAGCGCCGCCACGCCCAGGCCAATGCCGGCCATGGAGATCAGCGAGATAAACGATATAAAACTATTCCGCCCGCTGCGCTTGCCAGCGCGCGTATAACGCAGGCCAACCAGCCATTCGAACGGCAAATTCTTGACTATGCTCATGGGCTCCCGAGGGGATCAATCTGAATAGCCCGCAGTGTGCCATACAAAAGGGATTTCATGGGTGAAACACCGAACCTTGGCCCATAAAAAAGCCGCGCCGGGCAGCGTGCAGCTGCCAGGGCGCGGCGTTCAGACCTTAAGAACTGCTTAAACGGCGAATTTCTCGCTCTCATCGGATTTGCGGCGGCCCATGAAGCCGATCAGGCCCAGGCCGACGGCCATCATGGCCCAGGTATCGGCTTCCGGTACGGCCGACACGCTCAGCAGGTTTTGCGAATGGGTGCTACCGGCCACGCCAGTGAAGGTGCTGTAGTTGTACATATTGGTCAGCGTGTGGGTCGATGCTGCCGTCAGCATCTGCTGCGCGGTCGCCACGTAGGCGCCGCTGTTGCCGGTCAGGCCGGTCGAGAACTTCTGCGTCGTGCCGTGGTACATATCGCCGTCGTCTTCAATCAGGTCCCACAGCGCCAGCTGGAAGCCCAGCAGCTTTTTCTTCTGCTCGACGGTGGTGCCGTCCAGCAGCGTGCCGTACGAGGTTTCAAACAGGGCTTTGACCTTGTTGCCGGTCGCGCCGGACCACAGCGTCGACAGGTTCACTTTGTCGTGTTCGGTGTACACCGTGCCGTCACCCTGCGCGACTTTGGCTTCCACGCAAAACGCCAGGATCTGCGCGCCCAGTGAGGTGCCGGTCAGGTCGTAGGCGGATACGCCCTGGGAGGCGGTGCCGCTCAGCAGCGTGCCGTGGGTGTCGGTCACCAGGCCGGCCACGTGCGGAGCGTAACCGATGGCGGCGTGGCTGGCGCCCGAGAAGACCAGAGCTGCGGCGATGGCGGCGGTTTTCAGTGCGAATTTGATTTTCATAATGTGCTTTCTATTTTCTGTTTTCTATTGGTCGGTCTTGGTCTGGCGAATTAAGCGTGTACTGCCGGGCACTGGCCCACCAGCTGCACGGCCTGGCTGGTTTCCTGCATCAGGTCGGCGATGGTTGGCGTGCTCACGCCAGCCGCTGCCGCATCTTCCCTGGCGACGTTGAAATACACGTCGGTCATGTCTGCGGTTTTGCCGTTGCTCAGCGTGACGCTGCTGCGCTCCAGATGCAGGTTGTTGTTCGCGTCCACGAACGGCAATTCGGTGTAGCTCACTTTGAGGCTGGCGATGCCCGCATCCTTCAGGCTCATCAGCTCACCCGCATCGGTCTTGCCGTTGCTGTTGGCGTCCTGCCAGATCAGCAGGCTGGCGAAGTCGGTATCGCGGGCGTCCACCACGCCGTCGTGGTTGCTGTCGTAGCTGGCCAGCTTGGCGAAGCCCGAACCCTTGCTGACGCCGCCGAACAGTTCGCTGATGTCGTCGATCTGGCCGTTGCCGTTCTTGTCGATGGCCAGGAAGCCATCGCCCTTGGACAGCCAGCCCGACTGGATCGGCTTGCCATTGCCCAGCAGGTCGAAGCTGCCGGTCATGTCCTGACGCGCGATGGTGTGGATGCCGTCGCCGTTCAGGTCAATCGCGATTGGCGTGATGGTGGCATCCCAGCTCATGTCGTTCTTGCCCGACGTCAGCGCGATGTTGTCGGTCTTGGTGATGTTCACCAGCGACTTGCCATCGCCCTGCACGTCCGAGTCGATCTGGTCGTTGGTGCCGGTATTCTTCATGCCCCACTTCCAGTTGCTCATGTTGTAGGTCGTCTTGTCCGAAGCAAAGTACACCTTCACATCGGTCTTGTCGAACTGCAGGTAGTAGTTGCCCGGGTTCAGGTCGCTGAACTTGTAGTTGCCGTTGGCATCGGTCTTGACGGTCGAGCCGATCTGCTTGCCGGTTGCCGTATCAAACAGCGCTACGCTGATGCCGCCGATTCCCTCTTCGCCGCTGTCCTGGATGCCGTTGTGGTTGGCGTCACGCCAGACCTTGTCGCCAATCGCCGCCTTGCGGTACAAGCCGGCATCTTCGGTGGTGATGTTCTGGCCGGTGCCCAGCGTAATGGCGCCCGTCTTGCCGCTGCTGCCCGACACGATGGTGATGTCGGAATCGTTGGCGTCCGTGCCCTGGCCGGACTTGGTGAAGTACCAGCCGCTGCCGGCCGTGACTTCCACCTTGTAGCTGCCTGCCGCCAGGTCGTCGAACAGGTACTGGCCGCCGTCGTGGGTCACGGTGGTGGCTTTCAGTGCGCCGGTGTTGGCGTCGTACAGCTTGACGGTCACGCCGTCCACGCCCTTCTCGCCGCTGTCCTGGATGCCGTTGTAATTGCTGTCTTCCCACACGCGGTCGCCAATGCTGGCGGCCTTGACCAGGCCGGCGTCACGGGTTTTGTCGACCTGGCCGGAGCTCAGCGTGAACTGCGCAGTCTGGCCGGTGCTGTCGGCGTCCGAATCGACGCTGTCATTGCTGCCTTGGTCCTGCTTGGTGAAGATGTAGCCGTCCGGCGCGGTGAACTTGACCGAGTATTTGCCAGGCATCAGATCGGTGAACGAGTACACGCCGCTGGAATCCGTGGTGTCGGTCGCGATCACATCGCCTTTTTCGTTGAGCAGCGACACTTTCAGGCCTTTGGCGCCCAGTTCGTTACTTTGCTGGATGCCATCGCCATTGGTGTCGTACCAGACCTTGTCGCCAACTTCCGCTTTCTGGTACAGGCCGGCGTCCATATTGGTGACGTTCTGGCCTGCGGTTACGGTGACCGAGCCCAGGTTGCCGCTGGCGTCCGCATCGCTGTCGATAGCGCCGTTGCTGCCGACGTCCTTGGCGGTAATCAGGTAGCCGGCTGGCGCCTTGATGCCGACCGAGTAAGTGCCTGCCTCCACCGAGAACTTGTAGTTGCCGTTGCTGTCGGTGGTGGTGGTCTTGACCACGGTGCCGGTGCTGTCGCGCAGTTCCACGGTGACGCCGGACTTGCCGCTTTCGCCATCATCCTGGATGCCGTTGGCGTTCTTGTCGATCCACACGCGGTCGCCGATGGTGGCGGCCGCCAGCACGCCCGCATCGACGGTTTTGTCGACCTGGCCGGAGGTCAGCTTGATGACGTGCGAGACACCGTTGGCATCCACATCGGAATCAATGCTGTCGTTGCTGCCGACATTGGCGCTGGTGAAGGTCATGCCTTCCGGCAGCGAGCTCTTGTCGAACACCACGGTGTAGCTGCCTGGTTTCAGGTTGGTGAACTGGTAGTTGCCGTTGGCATCGGTGGTCACCGTGGCGCCGACCTGCTTGCCGTCCGCGTCGATCAGTTTGACCTTGACGCCGCAGACGCCGCATTCGCTGCTGTCCTGGAGGCCGTTCTTGTTGCTGTCCAGCCAGACGCGGTCGCCGATGGTGCCGTATTTGTACAGGCCCGCATCCACGGTGTTGTTGATTTCACCTGGTTTCAGCGTCACGGCATTGCTCTGGCCCGTGCTGCTGAAGTCGCTATCGACGGTATCGTCGGTGCCGGCATCCTTGCCGGTGAAGTAGTAGTCCTTCGGCGCGGTGACCGACACCGTGTACGTGCCCGGGTCGGCGGTGAAGGCGTATTTGCCGTCAGCGCCGGTGGTGGTGGTTTGCACCACTTTGCCAGTGCTGTCCTTGAGCTGCACGGTGACGCCGCCAATGCCGGCTTCGCCCGCATCCTGCACGCCATTGCCGTTCTTGTCTTCCCAGACGGTGTCGCCCAGCTTGGCCGGCAACGCCACGATGCCCGCGTCCAGATCGCTGTTGACGGCGCCCGAAGTCAGCGTCACTTGTGCGGTCTTGCCGGTGGTGACATTGGCGTCCGAATCCTTGGCGTCATTGGTGCCCTGGTCGGCGGCGGTGAACACGTAGTTGGCCGGCAGCGTGGTCTTGTCGAACTGGACGCTGTAGGTGCCCGGTTTCAGGTTGGTGAAGCTGTAGCTGCCGCTGGCATCCGTGGTGGCGGTGACGCCGGTGGCATTGCCGGACGCGTCCAGCAGGATCACCTTGACGCCGGCGACGCCGGTTTCGCCGCTGTCCTGGATACCGTTCTTGTTGGTGTCATACCAGACGCGGTCGCCCAGCGTCGCGCCCTTGTAGAAGCCGGCATCGACGTTGTTGTTGGTCTGGCCGGCGCTCACGGTGATCTGGTCGCTCTGGCCGTCGGCGTTGATGTCGCTGTCGACGCCATCGGCGCCTTTGTGCTGGCCGGTGGCGGTCATGCCGTTTGGCGCAGTCACGGACACGGTGTACTTGCCCGGATCAACGGTGAAGCTGTACTTGCCGTCGGCGCCGGTGGTGGTGGTCTTGACGACGTTGCCGCTGGCGTCCTTCAGGTCAACCTTGACGCCAACGATGCCGGCTTCGCCTGCATCCTGCACGCCGTTGCCGTTGGTGTCTTCCCACACGCGGTCGCCAATGGTGGCCTGCTGGATCACCAGGCCGGCGCGCAGCGTCAGGTCCTGGCCGGAGGTCAGCGTGACTTGCGCGGTCTTGCCGGTACCGGTGTCGGCATCCGAGCCACCGCTGCCCGGGCCGCCCTGGGTGGCCGAGGTGAAGTCATAGCCCGCTGGCAGGCTGCTCTTGTCGAACTGGACGCTGTACTTGCCTGGCGCCAGATTGGTGAACTGATAGTGGCCGTTCGCATCGGTGGTCGCCATCGCGCCCGGCACCGCTACACCGTTCGCGTCCAGCAGGATCACTTTGACGCCCGCCGCGCCCACTTCGCCGTTGTTCAGGCGGCCATCGCGGTCGGCATCGAACCAGACCACCTGGCTCAGCGAAGCCGGACGGTAGACACCGGCATCAATGCTGTTATTGGTTTCGCCCGGCGCCAGCGAGACTTTGACTTCGCCGCTGGCGTTGACGTCGCTGTCCAGATTGGCGTTACCGCCCTTGCCCGAACCGGTGAACGCATAGCCCGCAGGCGCCGCCACCGACACGGTGTACGTGCCTGGATCAACCGTGAAGTTGTACTGGCCGCCATCATGGGTGACCACGGTGCTGACCACATTGCCATTGGCATCCTTGAGCGACACGGTGGCGCCATCGACACCCAGTTCGCCCGCATCCTGCACGCCGTTGCCGTTGCTGTCTTCCCACACGCGGTCGCCCACGCTGGCTTTCTGGACATAGATACCGGCATCCAGATCCTGGTTATTGTCACCCGAATTGAGCGTAACCTGCGCGGTTTTGCCGGTGCTGGTGTTGGCGTCCGAATCGGTGGCGCTGGTGCCCGCACCCTGCGCGGTGAACACATAGCCGCCTGGCAGTGTGGCCTTGTCAAACTGCACGCTGTAAGTGCCTGGCTTGAGGTTGTTGAAGCTGTAGTTGCCGCTGGCGTCGGTGGTGGCGGTAATGCCGGTCGGGTTGCCCGAGGCGTCCAGCAGAATGACCTTGATGCCAGCCACGCCACTTTCACCGGCGTCCTGCACGCCGTTCTGGTTGGCGTCGTTCCACACGCGGTCGCCCAGCGAGGCCTGGCGGTAGAGGCCGGCGTCGACGTCGGTCTTGGCCTGGCCGGATACCAGCGTGAAGCTGCCGGTGTTGCCGCTGGCGTCGATATCGCTGTCGGTCGCGCTGTTGCCGCCCTGGCCCGCGCCAGTCGCCACGTAGCCGGACGGTGCGCTCACCGATACCGAATACGTACCTGGATCCACCGTGAAGCTGTACTGGCCGCCATCGTGGGTGGTGACGGTGCTGACCACTTTGCCGGTGCTGTCCTTGAGCGCCACCTGCACGCCATCCAGGCCCTGCTCACCGGCGTCCTGCACGCCATTGCCATTGCGGTCTTCCCACACGCGGTCGCCCACGGTGGCTTGCTGGATGTAGACGCCCGCGTCCAGATCGTGATTGTTGTCGCCCGAATTCAGGGTCACCTGGCCGGTCTTGCCGGTCGTGACATTGGCGTCCGAATCAACATCGGCGCCGCCCTGGCCTTGCGCGGTGAAGACATAGTTGGCCGGCAGCGTGGCTTTGTCGAACTGCACGCTGTAGGTGCCTGGCTTCAGATTGTTGAAGCTGTAGTTGCCGCTGGCATCGGTGGTGGCGGTGATGCCGGTCGGGTTGCCGGTAGCGTCCAGCAGTATGACTTTAACGCCCGCCACGCCCGCTTCGCCACTGTCCTGCACGCCGTTGTGATTGCCGTCGTACCAGACCTTGTCGCCCAGCGAGGCAGGACGGTAGAAGCCTGCATCGACGTCGCTCTTGTTCTGGTCCGGCGTCAGCGTGAAGCTGCCGGTGTTGCCATTGGTGTCGATATCGCTGTCGGTGGCGCTGTTGCCGCCCTGGCCGGCGCCGGTGGCGACGTAGCCGTTCGGCGCGGTGACCGACACCGAATAGGTGCCTGGATCAACCGTGAAGCTGTACTGGCCGCCATCATGCGTGGTGACGGTGCTGACCACTTTGCCGGTGCTGTCCTTGAGCGCCACCTGCACGCCGTCGAGGCCCTGCTCGCCCGCGTCCTGCACGCCGTTGCCGTTGGTGTCTTCCCACACGCGGTCGCCCACGGTGGCCTGCTTGATGACGATGCCCGCATCCAGGTGCTGGTTGCTGTCGCCCGAGTTCAGCGTCACTTGCGCGGTCTTGCCGGTGCTGACATCCGCATCGGAATCCTTGGTGGCATTGCCGCCCTGGCCTTGTGCCGTGAACACATAGTTCGCTGGCAGGCTGGTCTGGTCAAACTGCACGCTGTAGGTGCCCGGTTTCAGATTGCTGAACTGGTAGTGACCATTGGCATCGGTGGTGGCAGTTGCGCCAGCCACCGGATTGCCGCTGGCGTCCAGCAGCGTGACTTTTACGCCGGCCACGCCGGCTTCGCCCGCATCCTGCACGCCATTACGGTTGCTGTCGTACCACACGGTGTCGCCCAGCGAGACGGGACGGTACAGGCCGGCATCAGCCTTGTTATTGGTTTCACCTGGCGCCAGCGCGATCGGCGCGGTGTTGCCGGCGGCGTCGATATCGCTATCGAGCGCGTCGTTGCCGCCCTGGCCTTTCTGCGTCACGCTGTAGCCGTCCGGGGTTTTCACGGTCACCGAGTAGGTGCCGGCATCCACGTCAAAGTGGTATTTGCCGGCAGCGTCCGTGGTGGTGGTGCCGACCACCTGGCCCGCGCTGTTCTTGAGCTGCACGGTCACATTGGCCAGGCCAGCTTCGCCGCTGTCCTGCACGCCATTGCCGTTGCTGTCTTCCCAGACGAAATCGCCGATGTGCGCTTGCGGCACCTTGAAGGTCAGGTAGTTGGGCGTGACGCTGGTATCGGCCGCGCCGCAGCCGACGGTGCCGCCGTTATCGCGTACCTTGAAGCCGACATCGAAGCTGCCCGACGTGGACTGGCTCGGCTCAAACGCCAGCTTGCCCGCTGCGATGTCCGCTGCGGAAATTTCCGTACCGATGGCGACGGCAACGCCGTTCAGCGTGACCTTGCCGGCGGTTGGCAGCGAGGTGATGATGACCGACATGAACGCGTCATGCTCGACCGCGTCCACAAAGCCGAAATCGCCCTGGGACAGCACCACCGGTGCGCCATTGTTCAGGTTGAAGGCCTTGTTGGCGCCGGTTGGCGCGTCATTGACGGGATCGACCACCACTTGCAGGCTCAGCGTGATGGAATTGGTGTTCTTGCCCTGGTCCAGCACAAATTCAAACGTCGCGAACTGGCCGTTGTAGTTCGGCGCCCAAGCGCCCGGATGAACGTAAATGGTATCCGCATCCACCTGGCCAAACAGCGGCGTGTCGCCGTCGGCAATCGTACCGTCTGGCAGCACAACCGACATCTCAGCAATTTCCAACGAGGTTTGTGCGGTGTAGCCCGCTTGTTTCAGGATATCGCGGATGTCGAAGTTACCATTGGTATCTTCGCAAATGTGAATAGTGGTAGCAAGGTTGATCGCGCTCATTCTAGGCCTTCAAAAAAAATCGTTTTTGGAGTTGTGGGCCGGCGCCGCTGTTACGGTGTTTGGGTAGGCAGGGGCTGGTGATACCAAGCATTACGGTGGTTCGAGTAATGCTGTTAATACATGTTAGTTGTCGCAATTATAGCGAACATTTACTTACAATAATTAAGAATTTTCCTATTGGTGTGGTTTTTTGGTAATTTTAATTTCTGGAAAGAATTAATTCATCCCATCGCGGGATGCCCTACAATCTCGGGATGAACGAAATTACCCTCGCAATCCCCTTTGCACTACCTCCACCAGAGCTGGCCAACGACCTGATACGCGCGCTCAACGCGCCGGCGCTGGCAGCGTTGCTGGCGCGCCACGCCAGCTTGCAACATCATAGTTATGACAACGATAGCCGCGTGTTGCCGCACGAGGCCTGGCTGGCCCATGCACTGGGCCTGGCCAGCGCGCCCGGCCAGCCGGACACCGGGGCGCCACTGGCCACCGCCGCCATGCGCGGCTGCGGACTGGCCGCCGAGGCAAGCCAGGGCTACTGGTTCATGCTGCAGCCTGCGCACGTGCAGATATCGCGCACGCATCTGCTGCTGTCCGACCTGCGCGGCCTGCAACTGACCGAGGCAGAGTCGCGTAGCCTGTATGACATCGCCCGCCCGTATTTCGACGACATCGGCAAACCGCTGCTGCATGGCGCGCCCGGCCTGTGGTTTATGCGCGCCGATGACTGGACCACGCTGAGCACCGCTTCGCCCGACGCCACCACCACCCAGAGCATGAGCGACTGGCTGCCGGAAGGCGAGCACGCGCGCGATTTCCGCCGGCTACAAAATGAAGTCCAGATGCTGTGGCACGAACATCCGATCAATGAAGCGCGCCAGGCGCGCGGCCTGCAGCCGGTGAATTCCTGCTGGCTGTGGGGCGGCGCCGGCCCGGCCGCACCCGGCGGCCAACTGGCGATCGTCGGCGGCCCGGCCTGGATGGCGGCATTAAGCCAGCGCCAGCCAGATGCGCAACAACTGATCGCCGAACCGGGAACCGCCATGCTGGCGGAGCTGATCGCGCCAGCGCAGGTGGGGGACTGGGCCGACTGGCTGGCGCGCATGCAGCGCCTTGAGCAGGACTGGTTTGCGCCGCTGCTGGCGGCGCTGAAAGCCGGCCGCGTAGCGCGCGTGAACCTGATGCTCAGCCATCGCCATGGCTGGGCGGATGTCAGCAGCACCGGCATGGCGCAACGTAAATTCTGGCGCAAGCCTTCCCTGTCTCACCTGTTGAAGCAATCATGACCCGCATCGCCACCCGCCCCTACCCGTTCCGCGAATCCGAAGTGCTGCGCCAGAACGGCATCCATCCTGTATTGGCACGGCTGTACGCGGCACGCGGCCTGACCGACGTGAAAGAGCTGTCGAGCGAGCTGGCGGCCATGATTCCGCCTTCCGGTCTGCTGCATATCGACGCTGCCGCCGTGTTCCTGGCCGACTCGATCGCCGCCGGCAAGCGCATGGTGATCGTGGCCGACTACGACTGCGATGGCGCCACCGCCTGCGCCGTGGCGCTGCGCGGCTTGCGCGCGATGGGCGCCAACATCGATTTCATCGTGCCCAACCGCTTCGAGTATGGCTATGGCCTGACACCGGAAATCGTGGCGCTGACGGCGCGCGAAAAGCAGCCGGACATCATCATCACGGTCGATAACGGCATCGCCAGCATCGATGGCGTGGCCGAGGCCAACCGCCGCGGCATCGAGGTTGTGGTGACCGACCACCACCTGCCGGCCGACACCTTGCCCGCCGCGCGCGTGATCGTGAATCCCAACCAGCCGGAATGCGGCTTCCCGAGCAAGCACATCGCCGGCGTCGGCGTGATGTTCTACGTGCTGCTGGCCCTGCGCGCCGAGCTGCGCAAGCGCGGTGTATTCGATGCCCAGACCCAGCCCAAGCTGGACAATCTGCTGGACCTGGTGGCGCTAGGCACGGTGGCCGACGTGGTGCGCCTCGATGCCAACAACCGCATCCTGGTCGCCCAGGGCCTCAAGCGCATGCGCATGGGCCGCATGCACGCGGGCGTGGCGGCCCTGTTCCGCGTGGCGGGCCGCGAGCCGCGCAACGCCAATCCGTTCGACCTGGGCTTTGCCCTGGGTCCGCGCCTGAACGCGGCCGGCCGCCTGGAAGATATGTCGCTCGGGATCGAATGCCTGATTACCGACGACGAGGGCCGCGCCTGGCAGCTGGCGCAGCAACTCAATGACATCAACCTCAAGCGCCGCGAAATCGAAGCCGACATGCAGGACACCGCCATGCTGCACCTGGACGCATTTGAGCCGGCCGAAAGCAGCACCATCTGCGTGTTTGACGATTCGTGGCATCAGGGCGTGATCGGGATTGTGGCCTCGCGCCTCAAGGAAAAGTTCTACCGCCCGACCATCACCTTCGCACCAGGCGCGGACGGCTGGATCAAGGGCTCCGGCCGTTCGATCCCCGGCTTCCACCTGCGCGATGCGCTGGACCTGGTGTACAAAAAAGCGCCGTCGCTGATCGACAAGTTTGGCGGCCACGCGATGGCGGCCGGCCTGACCTTGCGCGCCGAGGCGTTCGACGCTTTTGCCGCCGCGTTTGAAGAAGTGGGCCGTGCGTGGCTCAGCAAGCAGCAACTGGAACGCGTCATCGAAACCGACGGCCCGCTGGAAGACGCTTACTACACCACGTCCTTCATTGAACTCATGGACGGCCAGGTGTGGGGCCAGGGCTTTGCGCCGCCGGTGTTCTGCGACGAGTTCCGCATCGTCAGCCAGCGCATCCTCAAGGAGCGCCACCTCAAGCTGCTGCTGGAGAAAAACGGCGCCCGCTACGACGCTATCTGGTTCGGCCACATCGATGCGCTGGGCGACCGCGCGCGCGTGGCTTTCCGTCTGGACGCCAACGAGTACAACGGCGTCACCAAGGTCCAGCTGCTGGTGGAGCACGCCGAGCCGGCATGAACGCGCGCACGATTGAAGACGCGGCGGCGAGCGTTTACGGCAAGTGATAGGATTGCCTTAAAAATAACTCAAGGCTCCTATGAAACGCTTTCTCGCCGCCGCAGTGCTGGCACTGATCTGTTCAGCGCCAGCACTCGCCGCCACGCTTCCCGGGCACTACTACCTGAATGGCCGCAGCGAAGTCGGCTCCGAATTACTGCTCAAGGCCGATGGCACCTTTCAATGGGCGCTGATGTATGGCGCGGTCGACCAGTATGCCCATGGCACCTGGGCCGCAAAGGGGGACGAAGTCACGCTGACCAGCGCGCCACAGGAAAAACCCGATTTCGCGCTGTTCGAGGCCGATGACTATGGCAGAACCAAACCCGCCGAACCCGGCTTGTGGGTTGCCATCGTCGGTTTTCCGCACGAAGGGCCGCTGGCGGAGGTCGAAGTCCTGTTTGAAAGCGCCAGCGGCAAGACCGCCACTGCGGTTTCCAAACGCAATGGCGACGCCATCGCCAACATGCCCGGCGGCGAGCAATGGAAACGCGCCGGCCTGCGCATGAAAGGCGCCGCCACCGATTACCAATGGATCAACCTGCCAGCAGACCGGGCCAAGGCACGGCTGGCAGGCTTTACCGTCAAGAACCGCGAAGCCTTTGCCCCGTCCGCGTTCAAGACCATGACATTGACGGTGGAAGGCAATGCCCTGCATGCCGATAGCAAGTCCGGCCTGGGTATCGGCGGCACCTACGAAAAGGCCAAGTAGTTATTTCTTGCACACCTCGGTACCGCCATCGAAGACGATACGCCAGGTCTTGGGCGCCTCCAGCCGCCAGACGGAACTGAAGCGCGCGATCAGCGTCCCGTCCGGGCCATACACCGGGCCGGCGGTCTTGGCCAGCGTGCCCGAGGCCAGCACTTCGACCTCGTCCGGCTCCCAGGAGAATGGCGCAGCCGGCTTGGCGTAAAATTTTTTCCATTCATCGGCGACCGCCTGCTTGCCGCGCAACGGTTGCGTGCCGCCGCTAAAGATCGCCTCCTCGGACAGGAAGCTGACGAAAGCCGCATGGTCGCGGGCCTTCATGGTTGCCGCAAACGCGCGTTCAACCTGGGCGACCTCCTCCTGGATGCCGGTGAATGCGGGCGCCGCCTGCGCCCCGGCGGCCAGCAAAGCCGCTAACGGTATCGCCATCCATTTCATCGCTGCCTCCCCTTGGTATGCTACACAATTGCTATTTATCCAAAATGAGAGTATAAAGACTCCACAAACGGAGGATTTATGCTCAACTATGCCTACCCCCGCAGCCGCTTCGAGCCAACCGTCTTGGTGGATCTGAATGCCAAGGCCGAGCGCGAACGCCTGTCCCAATCCGCCCTCAAGGGCTTTTTCAAACTGGTCGCCACCTGGAAGGTGCGCGATGAAGATGCACGCCAATTGCTCGGCGGCGTCTCCAGCAGCAGCTACTACGACTGGAAGAAGCATCCAGAGCGTACACTGGAAGTGGACTGCATCACGCGCATTTCCTACCTGCTGGGCATTTACAAGGCACTGCACATCATCTACGGCGACAAACTTGCCGATGAATGGGTCAGCCTGCCCAATAGTAATCACATTTTCGAAGGCCGCACACCGCTGGCCTATATGCTGGGCGGCGGCTTGCTGGCCATGCAAATCGTGCGTCAGCTGCTGGACGCGCGCCGTGGAGGGCTGTAAGTGCCGGTCAGCCTCGCTCCCCCTTTAACCACTTTACGCCAGTTCGACACCTGCCGTCTGCTGCCCTCCCGCTTTGCGGATGTCGAGGATTCCGTACTGGCGCCGCTGGCCGACAGCGACGCCCACCTGCGCGACCTGTTCGACCTCGACAACGCCACCAATGCGCGCCTGCGCACGCAGAACGGCGGCGCGGCCGGCATCAATGTCGATGAGCTGGTGTTCGGCGTGCCCAACTTCCGCATCGTCAACGCCGCCTTTACCTACGCCCATCCGCAAGGCAGCCGCTTTAACGATGGCCGCCGTGGCGCCTGGTATTGCGCGTTTGACGCGGAGACGGCGCTGGCCGAGGTCAGCTTCCACAAGGCCGTGGAGTACGCGGAGATCAACCGCTTTGACGACAGTGTGCAGTACCAGTGCATGCTGGCCGATTTCACTGCCACCTTCCACGACATCCGCAACCAGCCGCGCTACAGCACCAGCCTGGCGCCGGACAGTTACATCGCGTCGCAAACGCTGGCCGAGCGCCTGCTGGACGGCGGCTCGCTGGGCATTATTTACCCGAGCGTGCGGCGCGAAGGCGGCATCAACCTGGCCTGCTTCCGCCCCGCGCTGGTGGGCAATGTTCGCAAAGGCCCGGTCTATCGGTTAACATGGCAGGGTAGCCCAGTACCGAAGATAGAAATTATTTAACCATGCAAACCAAACCAGAAAAAGACCTCGACCTCCGCAACAAAGTGAACCGCGAAACGGCACGCCTGCCGTGGACCGAGCTGCTCAAACACTTCGCCCAGGGGAATGTGGTATGGGTCGCCAATTCGCTGGACCTGGTCGATGTGGCCGTCCGCGTCTCGCACGACGACAAGGCCAATATCAGCCAATGGATGAACGCGGGCCTGCTGGCCAAGGTCAACGACCAGCAGGCGCAGGAATGGCTGGAGAACAACGCCCAACTGTGGGCATGCGTCGTGAGTCCATTCATTCTGGTACAGCAGGAAAAAGCTGTACCTTCCAACGTGCACTAATCAGAACTTGAAGCTGCCGGCGTCCAGCGTCAGCGAACCGCCGCAAGCCGGCGTGGTCGCTTCACGGTTACCGCTGGCAGTGGACTGATTGCTCTCCCATACCGTATTCACGCCGTACTTCATGAACTTGTATTGAATCGGCGTCGCTGGCGGCAGCTGGATGGTGCGCGACCATGGCACATTGGCGCCGCTGCCTTCGATGTTCAGCTGGTTGCTGCTGCCCTGCACCCAGTTGCCCAGCTCCGCGCGATTGCCCACCACGTACACATTCTGGCCCACCACCGTATTGGCGTTCGCCACACGGAAGGTCACCGGCACCGTGGTGCACGAGCCGCCACCGCCACCGCCGCCCACCTTCTGATTGATGTGCAGCGCCACCGCCGGCACCACTGAACCGCCATTGGCCGGGATACTCACGCTGATGACGCCATTGCTGCCGACCGTGACGCTGTCGCTGGTGCACGCCGTGCCTGCGGCATTCAGCACACCATGCACCACGTTGCAGTAGGTGCCGGCAGGGAGCGCTGTCTGCAGCGTGGCATTCCATGCAGCGTATTCGTTGTTGATGGCGACAAAGCCCTTGGCGCCGCGGCCAAACGCGATCTGGTTGGCCGTTCCATTGGTGAAGTAGTCCACGCCCTGCCCCGAGGCCGCAGCACGGAACGCCACCATGTTGGAGATATCGCTCCAGCGATGGATGAAATCCCAGCTCTGGTTAATCAGCGGATTGCCGCTGGCGTCAAATGGACTGGCGCTTGGCGGCGCCTGGTCGTAGCTGGTGAAGCGGAAGCCCGAGTGCAGTTGCGCCGAACCATAAGGCCACGCCAGCATGAAGATATTGGCGAGGTCATAGCGCTTCGTGCCCTGCGTGTCGTTGGTGGTGCCGGAAACGTAGTTGCTGGCCACCAGCGAGCTGCCGTTACGCTCCGTATCCCAGTTGTTGACGAACACCGTGGCCTTCTCGCTGGGCACAAAGCCCCAGGTGCCACCCCAGTTGCCCGGCGTGCCCATGATCGCGCGGATCTGCGACAGGCTGGCGCCGTTCTCGTTGCGGAACACAGCCTTGATCGCAAAGCTGTACTGGAATTCGTTCAGCGTGCCATTGCTGTAGTAGTCCGAGCGCACCACATTGCTGTCCGGGATAACCTCTTGCGTCACCCACAGCGACTCGCCCGCCGTGGTGGTGCGCGATACGCCATTGAGCATGGCCGCGATGTCGGATGGCTGCATATGCTTGGCAGCGTCGAAGCGGAAGCCATCCACGCCCATGCCGACCAGCTTGGTCAGATAATTTTTGACCTGGCCCTGCACGTACGCACCATCGGTGCGCAGGTCCGGCAGTCCGCTCAGCCGGCAGTTGATGACGTTGTAGCGGTTTCCCGGCGAACCGTAGTCGCCGCCCGCGATATCGCAGGCCGGATGGAAGTCGCTGCTGCTGAAATACGGATAGGCCAGCGAGGTGGAATTCCATGCCGAACCATCCGTCGCGGTGCCGGAGCCTGCAGCCAGGTGATTGGCTACCACGTCCACATACACGCGCACCTTGGCCGCGTGGCAGGTGTTGACCATGGACTGGAATTCGGCCTCTGTACCCATATTACTTTTCAACGAAGCGAAGTTGACGGGCTGGTACACATCCCACCAGGCGCCAAGGCTGGCCGAGGCCTGCGGCGGCGACACCTGCACCGCGCCAAAGCCCTGCGGGCCGAGCCAGTTGGTGCATTCCTTGGCGATATCGTTCCACTTCCAGCGGAACATCTGCGCCGACGTATCGGCGGGATTAAAAGCGGCGTGTGCGGGCGCCATCGCAACGCCGGTCAGCAAGCCGGCGGCGAGCAGGGATTTCATCATCATGTGTTTGTCTCCGTGTAGTTATGTTTTGGGAAATACTGCATCCCAAGCAAAATGTAGCAGAACTACAGCAAACAGCAATCGCGCACACGATATGGAACCGGTACCAGACAAATTGGTGTAATCAAGTTACAACAGCAATATGGCCGTGCGCAGGGCTTATTGGGCAAACAGATAGGTGCAGCCTTGATCGGCGGGGTCACGTGCCAGAATGCGGTCATAAAGGCCGACGTTCTGCTTCATGGCACGCTCAACGTCCTCCGGCAGCAGCAGGCCAGCGGCAACTTGCTGTTCCGCCGCCAAACGCACAGCAGCGATGTAGGCGTCGCGATTGGCATAGCGGGCCTCCAGGCTGGGACGTGGATCGCCTGCCGCCAGGCGCTCCGCCTCGGTGCGGGCGAACGGCACAAAGCTGCCGTCAAAGCGCGAGGTGGCCCAGGCAAAGCCTGTGTCAGGCGCGCGCAGATTCCAGCCAGTGTGCGTACCCAGCGGCGCTTGCAGTTCGACCAGACGCACGCCACCTCTGTCATTACCGTCGGTATCCGGTGTCGGCACACGGGTTTCGTAATCGTCGCCGTGCTTGGGCGGGATGGTATCTGCGATGCCATGCATGTTGAAGCGCAGGCCGAAGTTCAAGCGCGGTTCGCGCAGGTTCTGCTCCGGCGGCGTGAGGCCAACACCTTTCGGGAAAATGGCGCGGTAGTCAGCCACCGTGGTGAGCGTACCGTCGGCCAGTGCTGGATAGGCGCTGGCCGGCGGCTGCTTGCCTTGGGTAGTCCAGTCATCCAGCGCGACGATCAATGCGCGCATCGGCAAATAGTGGTCGGTGGTGGATACGCAAGCGGTGAACGGCGCGCGTTTGCTGGAGCGCCCCACGTAATGCTGCGCGCCCATGAATCCATAGATGCGTACATTCGGCGCCGGGGCGACGTCGTTCACGGCATCGGGCGTGGTGGCGATCAGCGACGCGCCACGGTTCCAGAACTCGGTCGAGGTATTCGCGTAAAACAGCTTGGGCAGATTGCCCTGCTTGTCGCGCGCCTTGTCCAGGGTGGAAGCCGTTTTGCCGGTAGCGGGATCACGCGTAGGCGCGCTGGTGAACGGGAACGCATCGGCCGGATAATCATGCTCCTCCAGCATCGATGGATGACGCGTGGGCTGGGCGAAGCGGCTGTTGAAGCCCGCCGAGCCGCCAGCACCCGGCACCTGCAGATACGCGCCATTGAATACCAGCTTGCCGCTTTCATCGACATTCAGGCCATCGTGCATCATGCGGCCGATCACGCGGCCGGACTGGCTGATGCCAAACATGAGCACATTGCGCGGCACCGGCGCACCTTCAAACGGATTGTCGCGGAAGTATGACAGCAGATCGCGGATGCCTGCCAGGCCGGCGCCCGTCACGTACGGATCTTTGGCGGCATAAGTCACTTCGTAAATCGTGCCGGGCTGGAAGCCGCCTTCCAGCTGGATGCGGCCGGGGCCACCCTTCAGTTCCGGCTCGACGAAACGCCAGGCGCTACGCGCGATGGGACGGCGCTTGTCATCCGGACGTGAGCGCGCGGTGAGCTGGGCGTGCGGGTCATTCGGCGTCGCTGGCTCATAAGTCAGGCCGCGCATGCCCGCGTAAGTGACGACATCCGTGGGCGCGTTGACGGTGAACTCGTTCTGCACCTTGCCTTTGACGCCCTTCGCCACCGGCGGCGCAAACACCAGCGGACGTGCGCCAGCGGCGGCGCCTGGCGCCACGTCCCATGTCCACGCGGAGAACAGCAGCGAAAAGCCATGGCGCATGAGAAAACCATCGCCCGCGTCAGCGGCAGTGGACGGATCGTTATTGACAGGGCTGCGGCCATTCACCTGTCCGAGGATGGCAATGTTGCCGCGGTTGTTGACGTCATACAGCAGCGTGGCTGGCTTGCCGCCGACAGGCCGCAGCAGTACGAATTCGCTGGAGAACAGCACGCGGCCCTTGCTGTCGCGCGGCGCATGCTTCAGATCCACGATGCTGGCATTCGCTGCGGCTTTGGGATCCAGCGCATAGTAAGCGATGCCGCGTATCTTTTCATACGCGCCGTATTCACCAAAGGTGACGCCGGGAGCGAACGGCGCACGTTCAACTACTTGAATACGTTCGACCGCAGCCTGTGCGGTGGTGAGCGCCAGTGCCATCGCCAACATCGTCAACTTGCGTTTCATCCCGCGCTCCCGCTATGCAAAGCGCCTATCCTAGCAAGCCAGTTAGCCGACGTCTACCCACGGCCCTGCCGTCGGGCAATCCGACGGCAGGTTGTGAGAAAATATTCGCTCAATTATTGAGCAGGAGTCCGGCGATAATGCCGGTGGTGATCGCAACCAGTACGTAGTCACTGCCGGTTTGCACCCAGTGATAGCCGCGCGGCGGCGCGCTCAGATGGTGGGAGCGCCAGTTATCGACCACATACTGGCGGCTGCGCCATTCAGGTGGCAGGCGGCCGCCTTTGCGCAGGTCGTGACGCGGACCAGCACCGCGGTCGCGGTCATTGCGGTCGTCGTGATGATAGTCCTGACGGTCGTTACGGCGTTCGTCGTAGCGGCTGAAGTCCGGGCCACCGCGACGGTCACCGCGGTCACGGTCATGGCGATCCTGCGCCGAAGCTGCGCCGCTCACGCCGATCAGTACCGCCAGTGCAGCGGCAACAATGCGATTGCTATTCATATCAAGCTCCTTATGTGTGCTTCGATAGAATCAGCATAGTGCTGCGAACGGTGGTGCACCGTTCGCCAGCCAACATTACTCAGGTTGGCGTATCGACATCATCCCACTCACGGTCTTCAAAGCGCACCAGCCAGTTCAGGGCGTGGTGACGCTCTTGCAGCACGCTGTCATTAAGCCCTGCCGGTACCGGCGTTTTCTTCAGGATGGCCTGGCGGCTGGCCCAGTGCAAACGATAGTGCAGATCCAGCGCATCCAGAATCTCTGGCGCCGGACGCGCGACCGGCTGCTTGCGCAGGCCCTCTGTACCACGGTCGATCACGGTGCTGGAGATCGCCGAGACATCGCAGATCGCGTCCGCAAACGGCAATGCGTCCTGCAAACCGAGCGCCCATTGCAGCACAAGGATGGCTTCATAGCGCCACAGGAATTGCGTCACTTCCTGCTGGCCCGGTGCATCCTTGGCGAGGAAATCACGTTCAGCATCGGTCAGGCCGGCGAAAGCTGGCGGGAAGCGCTCCTGCAACGCAGCGACCGGGATCGGTGTCTCACCCGTCAGCGATTCAGCACGGATGGCGACCACAAACAGCGCCAGCATACGGCGCAGCACATCTTCCGGCGCGCGCAGGCGCAGTTCCGGCTCGGACACCAGTGGCGGCAAATCGGCCGGTACATCGATCTTGCGGGCAGCCAGCTGCTCGCCGGTGCGCGCCTTGCGCTGCCAGGCTTGCGGCGGATACGGCACCATGGCTTTCGGGTCGCCATCATCGCTCGATGCCGGCAACAGCGTACGACCCTGCGGATCGCAGACACGGCCATCCTCCATAAAGACGATGGCATTGGCCGCCTCCGCCCAGGCATGGAACGCCGCCTGCTGCTCCGGTGCGAATGACAGGCTGACGTGATGCTGCACGCGCTGCAGATGGCGGATAACGTGGTAGCGCGTGCGCGACATCTTGCCCTGTCCTGCATCGGCCAGATGATGCATCAAGCCATTCAGATGCGGCGCCAGCTCCTTGTCCGCCAGACTGCGGCGGCCATTCAGCACATGCAGGAAGTCCGGCTTGGGCACATCGGCTACGGTGCAAAAGGCGTTGGTCTGAATATGGTTGCTGGTGTCTTGCGGCTTGGCGAACAGCTGTTTAAGTCGATTTAGCATAACAATAATTTTCTAGCGCATGTCCAGCGCGCGGCGACGGCGCGGCGGTGGAAAAGCGCGGTTCAGCGCGGCCAGATCATCGTCGGACAGCAGGAGATCGGCCGCAGCGCGGTTGGCGCGCAAGTGTACAGGATCGACGGCCTTGGGGATAGCAATGACGCCATCCTGATGCAGCACCCAGGCCAGCGCAACCTGCGCAGGCGTGACGCCACGCGCCTCGGCCACCGCGCGCAGGCCCGGATTTTCCAGCAGCGCGGCCTGTTCACGGCCTGAGCTCTCCAGCGGAGAGTACGCCATCAGCGGCATGCCCTGCTGGCGGCACCACGGCAGCAAATCGAACTCGATACCGCGCTTCACCAGGTTATAGAGGACCTGATTGGTGGCCGGGGCGCCGTAGGTCATCGACTCCTCCATGTTCTCCAGGTCGAAGTTACTGACGCCATAGGCCTTGATCTTGCCGGCTTTCTTCAGCGTCTCGAAGGCATCGAAGGTCTGGGCCAGCGGATGGTGTCCTTGCCAGTGCAGCAGGTACAGATCGATGCAGTCGATCTTCAGGCGGCGCAGACTGCGTTCACAAGCGGCCTGCGCGCCTTCAAAGCTGGCGTTGTGGGGATAGACTTTGCTGACAACGAAGGCCTCATCGCGGCGGCCGGCGATGGCTTCGCCCACCACCTCTTCTGCGCCACCTTCGCCATACATCTCGGCGGTATCGATCAGCGTCATGCCCAGATCAAGGCCAAGCTGCAAAGCGCGCACCTCGTCCTTCCGCTGTGACGCCTTTTCGCCCATATTCCATGTGCCCTGCCCTAGCACAGGAACCTGCCGCCCCGAGGGGAAACTAGCCATCCGCATATCTCATCTCCTGAAAAAATGAATAGCATTGCTCAATCAGTGTTCATGGCATGTGGCCAAGGAATATCAAATTCTTTAATCAGAACTTCAAATTACGATTCATCAATTACTTAAATCATCGCCGCATGCTGAAAGAGGCTGTCTTCTATTTTTTTCAGCACATATCCCTACCCATCCATCAACCATTTTGAACCCTTTTTTAAACATACACTGTTGAGCTTTTGCTTTTTCCTCCAATGAAGCATCGACACCCGAAAATCCATTCAAATTTGGATAACCACAGCTGAACAAATCCCTCTTTATTCCGTCTTCTCCAACACCATTTTTTTCCCACATCTTAAATGCTGGCGGACCTGGTTGAAAAGGCTTACCAATGCAACCAGCAATGACAATAAAGAAAACAGCACCAAGAATATTTTTTGACAATTAATTAACCCCATGACACTTTTTGAGTTGTTTAAGCTAATTTTCTATTTTTAATATTACTTTTCATGGCATGCAGCCAAAGCCTCACGTCTGCCTTTTGAAGCGCATGTACCGAGTGATCCGTCGCGATGAAAAAATCCGCTCTTAAACATGCACTCTTCAGCAGAGGTTCGCTCTTCAAAGGAGGCATCAACTCCTGAAAACCCTCCGACATTAGGATATCCACAAAATAACATTGCGGACTTCACCTCATCTTCTGAAGTATTATTTTTCTGCCATATCATAAATTCAGCGGGGGTGGGTTGAAAGGGTTTATGGGCGCACCCACTTATTTCCATTATTGCAAAGATCAGCATAAAACAAAAACATTTCATATTGTGAATGTTCTTTCTTTAAAAGGCAGGAAGTCGCCGCTGGCCTTGCTGCTACTCATGCTAAGGCTGGCGCTGCTGCCCATTTCATAACAGAATGGCGGGACGCAGGCACTGAGGCCAATATTACTGGACTAAAATCGGCTCTCTCCTTATGGAAAAAAGATTTTCTGGGAATAATTTTTTTAACTCAAGTCTTCGCTTTGAAAAATATTCAAAATTATTTTTGATATCTGAAATATTTTTTGTCACCAATACCAAATATCCAGAACCTATTTTTTCAATATGGTAGCCGTGTTTTTTTATTCTTTCACAATCCACAATATTTAAAAATTCACTTCCGTAAAACATTGCCCAAGCAATGTCTTGCAATTCTGGATTTAATGCCGACTTAAACGATCCACGCAAAAAAGCGTCTCGTTCATGTTTTTCAGAAATCTCTATTGGGGTAAAGAGATGCAACATTGCTACCTGAGGTGATAATATTTCACACCATTTTTTAAACAAATTAAAAAAATCAATCTTTTCACAAAAATCAGAATTAAAATCAAAGGAAGCTGGAATTATTTGATTGTGAATATTTTTTTGAATATGAGTGATATAGCCTTTATATTTTAGCTTATTTTTTCTACACCAACTAAAGTCCTGATGTACAACGAAGGACTTGCTATCGACGGAAATAGTAGCCGGCACCGCCCACAATGCCTCGATTGATTGAATATCTTCAATTTTTTCAAAACCACTTCGTTCTGATCCACTGGACACAAAAGCAGGCTTCAGAATTTCTTCGCCAGACGTCAAAGAATGTACTATTTTTTCACCGATATCCCAAGAGGTCGTGTCAATTTTAGTTCGAAAAGAAATTTGTATATAGTTTTTCATTATTTTACGAATTTAGTTATATCGCGAGTTGCCGGATTGTACACATATACAGCCCCGCCAGTTTTTTCTATTTCATTTATAAGGGGTCGAGATATACTTTGCGTTCGGGGGCTAACAATAAGATTATATTGATCACCTCTAGCTAGAGCTACCTGTATTTGTGCTTGCAATTGAGTGCTCTTGTATAGATCAATAGAATTTTTTGCTTCGATCATCCCGCCAACATTTTTTCCCCATAAATCAGGAATAGTTGTTACCTTTTGCCCATTTGGTAACGTCACCGTCACAGGGGTTGTATTTTTTTCACCACCAACAAAATCAAAATATTCAACGAGGCTTTTTTCAAATTCAACGCCATTTTTATGGTTAATAACAATTTGAGGCGTGGACGATCCGGTATTGCCAGCTCCATTTACGTTACTGCCAGAACTGGAATTATCTGTAGCTTCATCCTTACCTCGCCCATTTTCATTTCCTGAGAAAATCGCATTGCCAGGTAGGTATCCCGGCACTCCAGGAGTGACGATACCAGGTGCTACCGTACAACCAAAATTGGGTAAGCAGGTAACTACAGGCAGGGTAACCATCGCACCGCTACCACCTAATGTAGGCCCTCCTGGACCGCCGAAGTCGCTTGGTAAATCTTGCGGCGTCAATGGAACTTTAGACGGCCCATTTTTTAGTATTTGATAACCAAGATTCACCACGTCCGTAGCAGCGTTAGCTATCTTTCCACCAACCCAATTGGCAGCCGGAGTGGCCGCATCAATCCCCTTGTCAAGCAGAGTGTACTTAAAGCCACTCATCATAGTTAAGAGATTCTGTTCAATGATGTAATTTTCACCACGCTTTTGCTGAGCAAGTAGCGCTAGTTTTGCGGGGTCACTATCCGACAATCCCGCCGCACATAATACCAATGCGCAAGCTGCATCAGCCAGCTTACGTTTTTCCTCATCAGTTTTACCTTCTTGTAGCGCTCTGAGATTTGCCAGTTCATTACGATGTAACTGCCGGTTATTGGTGTCCGTTCCAATAGCGGCAGCACCTCCTGACGTTCCTCCCGCAGCGGCACCGATTCCAAGAGCGGTAGTTTCTGCAACGCCTTGTGAGATTGCTTTCGCCAACTCAGGATCCACACCTTGAGCGATCAGCGCATTAGTAGCGTTTTTTTGCAGATTATCAAGAATAGTCGCAGACTGCGCCACAACACCGGCACCCGCCGCGCCCCCTAATCCTCCACTCAATGCACCGCTCACGGTATGAAGCGCAACGCGATAAATTCCGCCTTCGTCCCACTTCTTGGCTTCTTCCTCGCTACCATTGGCCTCACGAATAGCAGCTGCTTGTTTGCTCGCATATTGCGCTATCGCCTTCGGGGCCTGTTTGCTGAATTCCTGCGTGATCGCTATTTGGGCATCTACGTCTTTCTGCAATTGCTGCGCATTCCAGTTTTTAATAAGCGCCCCAGCATCAGCGGTCTCAGTCTTAACGTCACGGCTGAGCCCTGCTAAAGCTGCATCTGCATTTTTCCCAGTTGCCAGCTGTCTGGACACATCTGTGACAACCACTAGTCCTTCGCTAATTCCACTTGCAGTAGTGCTACTCTGGTTGCCACTTGCAGCCCCTAAACCGACGCTCGCTCCTGGTTTACTGGCAGCCGTCGCCGTTTCCCACTGCTTGTCCGACAACTCTTTTGGCTGAGTACTCTGGTCTCCCATCTTGCCGCTGACAGATGCTGACAACGAATAGCCACTGGCGTCGTATTGATCCTTGTTCTGTAGATCACTTGCAGTCAGACTGCCGGTCATTAACAAATTGCTTTTTTGATCTACGGCGACCTGACTACTACTAATAAGCCCAGCTTTAAGATCGGTATTACCAGCAACGCGGATATCAAAGCCACCGTCACCAGCTTTAATGCCGCTTTGCTCTACTACCGACAGGAAGTCGCCATTGACCTTCGACTTGCCGACGCTGATACCTACCGTGCTTGAACCGTAGCAGAATGGTGGTATGCACAGACTGGCGTTGAAGCCAGAGCTGCTTTGTTTGCTGTCGAATTTGCTGCTGTCTTGCAAACTTTCGATATTCAAGTTGCCGCCGATGACGGCAAGCACACTCTCGGCAGAGATCACCCCGCCTTTCAGCGTCGTATTGCCGCCGCTATCCACCTTGACATTGCCACCGGCATTAACATGTGTATTGGTATAGCCGATGTCGTCACCATCGGCATTGCCGCGCGCTTTGCTTGCCGCAAGGTCGATAGTGAAGCCATTAGACGTCCCGCCAATGCCAAAACCGATACCAATGCTGGTGCCGCTTGAGCTATTGGTGCTGTGCTGACTGGCGGTATTTTGCGCAGCCAGCAGGCTTACGTCGTTATCTGCCTCCAGCGCAACGTTGCCACCGGCTGATATATTGCTGCCAATCGCGGTAAGGTTACTATCCTTGCCTGCACCAGTCGCAGCGATGGTGACATTTCCACCTGCGGACACAGTAGAACCAACGGCGCTCTGGCTTGTCGTTACGACATTGCTCTCGCTCTTCGAATTGCCAAGGCTGATGCTGACCTGCAGACCCGCATTCATCACTGCATTGATCGACTTCGGTGCGTCGTACAAGGTGCCTGCTGCATTAAGTGCAGCCAATGCCTGCATCCGACTGTCACTGGTTTTGCTGGCCGCTTTGGCCATATTGCCCAAGCTCTGCATGGCTCCAACCACCGGTGCTGTAATTGTGCCGCCTATCGCAGTCTTATTAAAGGACGAGTGATCTGTTCCGTTGGTAACGTTCATGCCGCTGTTGATCAGCACGTCTTTAGCGCTGATGGAAATATTCCCATCCGGTGCTTTAAGCTCACTCGAGGTCTGGGTGTACTGCTCCCCTGCCTTCAACGTAACGTTGCCGCCCAAGCTGGCGATCTGGCTACCTACCTGGGTCACGCTGTCCTGCGTACCGTCATTGGTGGTCTTCATGGTACCGATCGCTACCTGGAAGCCGGAACCAATCGAGCCGGATTTCTTGTAGCTGCTCGACGACTCACCCGCAAAACTGTTTTCGGCGCTGACGATGCTCAGGTCATGCGCGGCGTCGATGCTGATATCCTTATCCGCCACCACGGTGCTGCCCTTCACGACGGTGTCGCGGCCGCTCGTGGTCACGACGCTGCCGCCGCTCAGCACGCTGCCGATCTGCGTGACCGTGTCGCCGTTGTTGGCGTTGGTGCTCTGGGTCTTGCTATAGCCTATGCCCTGTTTGAAGTCGAGCGAGAAGCCGCTCTTCTTGTGTTCTTCGCTATGCTGTTCCGTGTTGGACTGCTCGGCGCTGGAGATCAGCAGGTCGCGGCCCGCATCCAGTTTTAACAGCTTGTCTGCGCTGAGCTGGCTGCCAGCGACGATAATGTCATTGCCGGATTTGACCGACACCGCGTCGCCGCTCACGCTGCTGCTGACAACTGCGCTGGTGTCGCTGTAGTCGGCACGGGTATCGCTGCTCTTCTTGAAGGTGCTGCTCGATTCACGGTGCGACGCTGTGTCGGACAAGTGGGTTTCCTGCACTTGCGTGATGCTGACATCGCCCTTGGCACCAAGCTCCACCGATGCGCCGCCTGCCAGCTTGCTGCCGGCAATCGCCAGGTTGCCCGCACCGGCGATGCCTGCGCCGACTTTCAGGTCGCCACCTGCAGACACTACGGCGCCCACCACCGTCTGGTTCTCATGGACCTGCTTGTCGTAGGTTTTGCTGCCCGGGTCGTTCTGCTGCGAGGTCTTGACTTCATTGACTACTGCCGCGATCGAGATGTCGCGGCCAGCCGCCAGCGTCCCGGCGCCGCCAACCGACACCTGGATTCCGCTCAGCTTCAGGTCCTGCGTCGCGCCGAGGTGCAGGTCGCCGCTGGTACTGATCTGGCCAACCTTATAGCTGGTGCTGCTGTCCTTCTCCGTATAGCCGGACACTTGCGAGGCATAGGTGCTGCCGGTCTGCACCGCGTTGAAGCTGATGTCGCGGCCGGCGGTAAGGCTGGCGCTGCTTGCGGTGATGGTGCCGCCAGTATCGGTCAGGTCGCGTCCGGCGCTGATGCTCAGCGGGCCGCTGGCCGTGATGCTGGCCTGGTTGGACAGCGAGGTATAGCTGCCGCTGGTATTGACGCTGGCGTAGTCCTGCTTCACGCTCAGCGACTGGTTGATCACGGCGCCGCCAGCGCGCAGTGCCATCTCGCCACCCTTGATGGCGCCACCCTGGTTGACGATGTCCTGGCTGGCCACCAGCACGGTGCGGCCGCTGCCACCATCGATCAGGCCACCGCTGTTGACGATGCTGTCGCTGGTGTTGATCGACACGCCTGCGCCGGTCACCAGCGCACCGCTGGATTTGACGGCGTCATGGCCAGCGTGTGCCAGATACACTTTGGGCACCAGCACCTGCTCCACCGTGCCGTCCGGCAGGCTGACGGTTTGCGTTTCCATCCAGACGATGTCGCTGGTCAGGTGCGCGACCTGGTCGGCGGTCAGCGCGATGCCGGGGCGCAGGCTGTATTGTTCTGCGAAGCTGACGCCGCTGGTGAGCAGTGCCTTGTAGCGGCTGTCGTCGTTGAGGCCGTCTGACGGCGCGCGGCCGGTCAGTTCGATCAGCTGGTCGCGCACCATGCGCTGTTCATAGAAGCCGTCGCCCAGGCGTTTCTGGGTGGTGGCCGGGTCCATGTCCAGCGCTTTGAGCAGGTAGTCGCTGCTGACCCAGTTGCCGTGGTTGGCAAACTGCGGGCGCGTTTCAAACACATATTTGCTCTTGGCGTCCGGGTTGATGGTGGACAGGCCGTTCGGCGTGACGCGGGTGGCGTTGCCGCCGATTTGCGACGCGCCCTGTGCCTGGCTGGCGCCACTGGCGGTCGTGACGTCGCCCAGCGCGCCGCTCTGTACGCCACTGCCTTGGGCTGCGCCGTTGACGGTAGCGTAACTGCCTCGGCCGCTACCGCTGGTATCGCCGGCCTTGCGGGCATCGTTGACCAGGCCGCTGCCGCTGGTGTCCAAGCTGCCTTGCGCATGGTTGCTCGTGCCGGTGCCGCTAGCGGCCATGGCTTGCGCGGCCTGGTTGAGTACGCCACTGAGGCCTGCGCTGCCGTTGACGGTAGCGTTGTTGCCATTGCCGCTGCTGCTGGCTGCGCCAGCACCACTGGCGTTGTTGCCGATGCCGCTGCCATACACGTGGCCGGCCGTGCTGCCACCGCTGGCGTTGCCGCCGTTGGCGTGGCTGGCGCCGCTCGCGATGTTATGCCCCGTGGCCACGACGTTGACGCTGTCGCGGATATTGCCGGCCACACCGGCGTTGACATCGACATTGCTAAAGCTGCGGCCGCTGATAGACACCCCTTTGCCGCCAGCGATGGTGCCGGCGGCGGTGCCGATCATTTCCGTGATGGTGGGCATGGTGTAGGCGGTGTCCGTGCCTTCATCCGTTTTCCAGGTGCCGTCAAAGGTATGGGTGCGGTACAGGCTGGCGCCTTGGTTGCTGATCGCAGCGCTGCCGCCTATGCTCAGGTTGCCGGTGGCCATGATGTCGCCATACTGATTGAGCAGCGTCTGGCCCACCGTTACGCTCATATTGCCGCCGGCTAGAATCTGGGCCTTCGCGCCAGAGCCTGGGGCGATCTGGTCCTCGACCGCCGTATGGTGGGCTTCGCGCGAGATTTCCAGCTTGCCTTCCTGCGGCGCCAGCGCACGCACGGTGTCACGAATGATGATGGTATTCGGATCGGTGTAGCCCGGCTGGGTAATAAAGCGCACGCAGTCGCCGGCGCAGCTGCCATACTGGTTCGAGAACGTTGGTGCGGCGCCTTCCCAGTGCGTGATGCGGCCGGTATCGTAATACGCATTGTCAGCGGGACCGCCCTGGTCGGGGTTGGCCATGCCGGTGTTGCTGTACAGGTAGTACAGCACGCGCGTGCCATCGCTGGTGCTGATGCGTGAGCGCTGGCCATACGAGCTGTAGGAACTACTCTCGGCGGCAAAGAAGGCCGAGTCGTTAGCGTGCGTGCGGATCAAGGCGCGGCCGTAGGTATTGCCATCCGGCGCCACAAAGTAGCCGTTTTCCAGTATGTCGGCGGGGCTGACGAAATACACTTCGTGCGGGCGGTAGTTGGACGAATTGGTATCGTAGTTATTGGGATTGCGGCCATGCTTGGACCAGCTTGGCAATGCCATGTGCTGGGTCTCATTCACCGTCTCGACTTTCACCAGCGATACGTTTTCACGGATGTTGTTCAGGGTGGTGGCGTTCAGGCCCAGGTCGCCAGCGGCTTCGATGGTGGACGAGATGTTGTTGACCACGCCCGTAACGCCACCGTCCGCTGCCGAGATCGCGACCGAACCAGCGCTGTAGAGCGTCGCGCCACCGGTGTTGTTGAACGTGCCCGCCACGCCCAGTGCAAGCGCGTTGGTCGCCCCCAGCAAGGTGCTGGCGCCAGTGTTGTTAAGGTTCTGCGCCACCAGTTTCAGATCGCCGCCAACCATGGCGTTGCTGTTGTCAACGGTGCCGCCAGCACTGATGTCCAGCTTGCCTTGGCCGTTGATCTGGCCTGCGTTGCTCAGGTTGCCTGCCGCGGTCACTGCCACGCCCTGTCCCTGTATCACTGCGCCTGCATTGTTGATGACGTTGTTGCCGCTCAGGCTCAGATTGCGTACCGCTTCGAAAGTGGCATTATTGGTGATGTTGCCCGTCACCGTCAGGCTGAGGTCGCGGTTGGCGCTGAACTGCTGGGTGCCGGCATTTTGCGTGTAGTCGCCGTCCATGGTCAGCGACAGGTCGCGGCCACCTTGCAGCTGGCCACTGCCTTGCATGACGTGGGTCACCACGGTCAGGTCGCGGCCGGTCGCAATGTGACCGGCATTGTTGCTCAGGTCCTGGGTGTTCAGGTTAAGGTCGCCCTCGGTGCCGGCGGCAGTGCCCATCTGGCCGCCGTTGTTATTGACGGTTTTGGCGCTGATGGTAGCATTGCCGGCGGCCACCATGGCACCGCTGTTGCTCAGCACGGCGCCGGTCTGGTTAAACGTCAGCGTGCCGCCGCTGTTGATCTTGCCCTGGTTGTCCAGTTGCTGCGTCACCTGCAAGTCCATATTCTTGCCGGACGCGATATTGCCGTTGGCGCCGCTTTGCAAGGTGGTGGACTTGACAAGCAGATTGCCGTTGCCAGCAATCACGCCGTTATTGCTGATCGCGCCCTGGCTGGTTACGTTCAGGTCGCCGCTGCCGATGTTGGCGATGCGGCCGGTACCGTTGTCGATGGACAGTGCCGCCAGCGTCAGCCTGGCTGCTGCGCCGGCTGCCTCGATGGCACCGGCATCATTGCTGAGCGCACCCGTGGTTTTCAGCTGCAAGTCGCCCACCGACTGGATCGTGCCCTGTTTGTTGTTGAGTGCGCCTGCGATGGTCAGCGTGCCTTTGCCATCGGCCAGGATCTGGCCTTTCGCGTTGCTCAGGCTGTTCGTAGTCAGCGTCAGGTCGGCAGCGCTGCTGTTGGCGGTGGCGATCTGGCCGTTGTCGTTGACCACTGTTTTGGCGACCAGAGTAGCCGCACCACCGGCAACCATCTTGCCGTCGTTGACCAGACTTGCTGCCGCCTGGTTGAAGTTCAGTTTGCCGGTGCTGGTGATGCCGGCGTGGTTGCTCAACTGGCCCGTGACGGCGAGTTCCAGGTCGCCTCCTGCGCCGATGGCGCCGCCCGTGTTGTTGGTCAGCGTCTGCGCTTGCAGTTCCACGCGGCCATTACCCGCCAGCGTGCCGCTGTTGATGATGCTGCTGTCGGCGTGGACGATGGTATCGCCGCTGCCGACGTTGACGACGCGGCCGGATGTGCTGTCCAGCGAGGTGGCATGGAGGTCCAGCGTGCTGGTCGTGCCGCCCGCTTCGATGGCGCCGCCAGTATTGTTCAGTGCGCCATCGGCATGCACTTTCATGTCCTGGCCCGCTTGCAGTGTGCCGTTGCTGTTGTCCATGGCCGCGCTGCTGGTCAGGCTGGCGTCGCCACTGGCCAGGATCTTGCCGCCGTGGTTGCTGATACTGTCGCTGTCGACCGTGATGCTGGCGCCCGAGCCGCCAGCAGTGGCGATCTGGCCGCCGTCATTGCTGAAGCTGGCCGAACGGAATACGGCGGTGCTGCCGGAAATCATCTGCCCACTATTGCTGAAGCTGGCGGCCTGCTGGGTAAAGTTGAGCGTGCCGGTGCTGCTGATGGTGCCCGCATTTTGCATCTGCTGGGTGACGCCCAGCTCGAGGTTGCCGCCCGAGGCCAGCGTGCCACCGGCCTTGTTCTGCGCGCTCAGTGCAGCAATGAACAGGTCGCCATTGCCGGCGACCGTGCCACTGCTGACCAGGCTGGTCTGGCTGGTGATGCGGGTGTCGCCGCTGCCGACGTTGACGATGCGCCCGCTGGTGCTGTCGATGGCGCCAGCCTGGATCGTCATACTGCTGCCGCCCGAGGCGGTCTCGATGATGCCGCCAATATTTGCGAGCGCACCGCCTGCGTTCAACTGCATGTTGCTGATGGCTTGCAGCGTCCCCTGGCCGTTGTCGAGCGCGCCCGCAACCGTGATGCCGGCACTGCCATTGGCCAGTATGCGGCCGCTGCGATTGCTCATGCTGGTGCTGTCGATAACGATGTCGGCATTGGAGCCGCTGAGCGTGGCGATCTGGCCGCCATCGTTACTCAGGCTGCCCGCATGGATGGTGACCTGGCCTGCCGAGGTCATGGTGCCGTTGTTGCTCACTTGTGCGGTGGTTTGCAGGAAGTCCAGCGTGCCGCCGCTGTTGATGGCGGCATGGTTTTCCAGGCGTTGGCTCAGCGACAGCGTCATCTGCCCGGCCGATTGAATCAGGCCGCCAGCATTGTTCTGCACCGATTGCGCATCCAGCGACAGCGTGCCGTTGCCTGCAATGGTGCCGCTGCTGGTCACACTGCCTTGCGCGGTGATGCTGGTCGCTGCCGTGCCGACGTTGACGATGCGGCCATTGCCATTGTCTATGCTGCCCGCTTGCAGCTGCAAGCCGCTGGTAGTGGAAATGGCTTCGATCACGCCCGCACTATTGCTCAGCAGTCCGCCGGCGTGGAGCTGCAGGTCGTGGCTGGTCTGGACCACGCCGCGTGCATTGTCGAGCGCGCCGCTGACCTGCAAGGTAGCGTCGCCACTGGCCTGCACACTGCCGCCATGGTTGCTCATGCTGTCGCTGCTAATGGCGATGGCCGAGCCGGAACCCGGCAAGGTGGCGATGACGCCGCCATCGTTATTCAGGCTGCCAGCGAGGACCGTCGCCAGGCCTGCCGACACCAGCTTGCCGCTGTTGTTGACGGCAGCCGTCGCTTGCGTAAACGTCAGCGTGCCCGCGCTATTGATGGCGCCAGCATTGTCCACCTGCGTGCTGACGCCCAGCGTCATGGCCTGGCCGGAGGTGATATTGCCCGCTGCGAGGTTGCGCAACGACGCAGCGCTCACATCCAGCGTGCCGTTGCCCGCAATAACGCCGCTGTTGATCACGGCACCTTGCGCACTGACGGTGGTCGCATTGCTGCCCACGTTGACAATGCGGCCAGTCGTGTTATCGATCGACCCGGCCTGCATGTGCAAGGTGCTGCCAGCATTGACCGCTTCAATCACGCCGCTGGTGTTGTTGACCGCGCTGCCCGCCGCAAAGGCGATATCCTTCTGGGCCTGGATGGCGCCGCCAGTATTGTCGGCAGCGACCGCCACGTTGATCTGCACGCTGCGGTCGGCCAGGATGGCGCCGCCACGGTTGCTCAGGTTCTGGCTGTTGAGTGTGATATCACTGCCGCTACCCTTGACGGTAGCCATCTGGCCGGCGTTGTTGTCGAACAGGCCCGCCGCCAGCGTGGCGCGGCCGCCGGAAATGATGCTGCCGCTGTTGTGCACTGCAATGGTGGTCTGCGTGAAGTCCAGCGTGCCAATGCTGCTGATCGCGCCCTGGTTGCTAAGCTCGTCGCTAACGCCCAGCGCCAGGCTGCTGCCGGAGGACAATGTAGCAGCTGCGGTGTTGCGCAAGGTTTGTGCTGTCACATCCAGCTTGCCGTTAGCGGCCAGCAGACCGCCGTTCAGCAGCACGCCATTTGCGCCAACGTGGGCATCGCCGGTGCCGACGTTGACGATGCGGCCGCTGGTATTGTCAATTGAGCCGGCTTGCAGGCTGAACGTACTGTCAGCAGCGATTGCCTCGATCGCACCACTGTTGTTGTTCAGCGCGCCACCTGCCGTGATGGCCAGGTTGTGGCCGGCCTGGATCAGGCCCTGCGCGTTGTTGACGGCACCGGTCACGGCAAAGATGGCGTTGCGGTCGGACTGGATTACACCGGAGCGGTTGCTGAGGCTGTCGGCCTGAATGCCGATGTCGGCCTGCGACTGCTTGAGTGTGGCGATCTGGCCGCCATCGTTATTGAGCACTCCGGCAGCCAGCTGCATCTGGCTGCCGGAGACGATGTGCGCGGCATTGGTCAATGTGCCGGTCGCCAGCGCAGACTTCAGCGTGCCAGCACTGCTGATGGCGCCGTAGTTGCTGAGCACATCACGCACGCCCAGCGCCATATTGGCGCCGGACATGATGCTGCCGCTGATGGTGTTGTTGACGGTCAGCGCATTGATCGTGAGATTGCCATTGGCGCCGATGACATTGCTGTTCTGGATGTAGCTGGCAGCGCTGATGCTGGTGTCGCCCGTACCGGCGTTGACGATGCGGCCGGCCGTGTTATCGATGGCTCCCGCCTGTATCGCCATGCTGCTGGCACCGCCGCGCGCCTCAATCACGCCAGAATGGTTGTCCAGCAGGCCGCCCACGCTGATCTTGTGGTTGCCACGCGATTGCAGCGTGCCGTTGCTGTTGTCCAGCATACCCGCAGCGTAGACATCCACCGCGCCATCAGACAGGATGGTGCCGCGCTGGTTCTTTAAATCATAGGCTTGCATGGCCACACTTGCGCCAGAACCGGCAGTGGTGGCGATGTGGCCGTCATTATTGTCCAGCTGGCCGGCGCGCAGGTCGATGCCGGCCGCAGAGACGATGTCACCACGGTTGAAAAGTTGCTGCGTGGTTTGTACAGATGTCAGATGGCCGCCGCTCTGGAGCGCTCCCGCGTTCAGCAGCCAGACGCGGATGCCAAGGTCCAGGTTGGCGCCGGAGCTCACTTTGCCCGCAACGGTATTGGACAGCGTCTCGGCATTGACGATCAAGGCGCCGTTGGCAGCGATGACGCCGCTGTTGAGGATGCTGGTGTCCGCGATGACGCGCGTATCATCGTTGCCGACATTGGTGATGCGGCCAGCGCTATTGTCGATTGCCTGTGCCTGCACTCGCATGCTGCTGCCTGCGCCGGTGCTTTCCAACACGCCCGTGGTGTTGTCAAGCGCACCGCCAGCGACCAGTTCAAGATGCGCCTCGGAGCGGATCAAGCCGCCACGGTTGCTGGCCTGGCCAGCGATAGTCAGCGCTGCATCACCGCTGGCGATCATGTTGCCGGCGTCATTGTTGAGGCCATTCGCCACCAGATTGATGCTGGCGTCTGGCTTGGCAGTGGTGGCGATGGTACCGGCGTTGCGGACCTGGTCTGCCTGCACCTTCATGCTGCCCGCAGCGTAGAGCTTGCCGCTGTTGTTGACCTTGGCGGTGCCGGCATTGATTTGCAGCGCATCGCCGCTGCTGATGAGCGCGGTGTTGTCCAGCAATTGGCCCAGGGTCAGCGTCATCTGGCCGCCGCTGGCGACGGTGGCGGTGTTGCTGAGACTGCTCGTTTCGATGGTCAGCTTGCCGTTGCCGGCAATCGTACCTGCGTTGACGACGTCGATCATGGCCCGAATCGCCGTGTCGCCGAGGCCGGCATTGGTGAGATGGCCATCGCCGTTCTGCAGCGAGGCGGCGTTGACGGTCAGTTTGCTGCCGCTACCAGTCGTTTCGAGGTAGCCGGTACGGTTGAACAAGGTTTGTGCAACATTGATGGCGCCGTCCCGGCCTGCGTGGATCAGGCCGGTGCTATTGTCCAGGCTGCCCGCTTGTGCGCTGAGCTTGAGGTCGCGGTCGGCAATGATCTGGCCGCCGATGTTGCTGAGCTCTTGCGCGCCCAGTGCAACGTCGGTGCCGGTGCCGGCTGCAGTACCGATCTGGCCGCCGTTGTTGTTGGCGTGCAGGATATCGATGTTGATGCTGCCGCCGGAGGCGATCTGGCCAGCATTGGTGAGGCTAGCCTGGTTCTGGACGAAGTTCAGGCTGCCCGCGCTGCTGATCGCGCCCGCATTGTCGAGCTGGCGGTTGATGCCGAGTTCCAGCATGCCGCCCGTTTGCACCGTCGCACCGTTCTGGTTTTGCATGGTTTGCGCCTGGACGGTCAGCGCACCATTGGCGCCAATCACGCCGGTGTTCAGCAGGTTGCTTGCGCTGCGCACCGTGCTGGCGGCGCTGCCGGTACTGGCAATGCGGCCGCCGGTGTTGTCGATGTCGCCTGCGTAGACTTGCATGGCGCCATTGGTGGCGATGCTTTCCACGGTGCCGGATTGGTTGTCCAGTTTGCCCGTGGCGCTCAGGGTCAGGCTGTTGGCAGCCTGGATGTAGCCGCTGCGGTTGGTGACCGCGCCGACCGCGTTGATGGCGCTGCTGCCAGAGGAGACAATTTTACCGCTGTTGTTGGCGATGGTGCCGGTGGTCAGCTTCAGGCTTTGCCCCGCAGACAGGGTGCCGCTGGTGTTGTCGAAGGCCTGCGAGAGGCCGTCAAAGTTGCGGCCAATCAGAAGCTTGCCCGCGTTGTTGTCGAAGGCCTTGGCCTGCAGGGTGAAGTCTTGTAGCACGCTGATCTGGCCAGCGCGGTTGCTGAAGTCGCCGCCATCCACGGTGAGCGAGGACAGGTTGAGCTGGCCACCGGTGTTGTCCAATGCGTGGACATTCAGGCCGATGGCGCCGCCAGACATGATCTGGCCGGCGTCGTTATTGATGGTTTTAGCGAGGTGGAGGTGGCCATCAGCGATGACGACGGGCGAAACTGGGCCGCTGCCGCCTGAGCCTGCACTGGTGCCGCTGTCCGTGCCAGTGCCGTTGCCGGTACCGGCAGTGGTCCCACTGCCCGCGCCATTGCCGGACCCTGCGCTGCTGCCTGTGCCTGTGCCTGTGCCTGTGCCTGTGCCTGTGCCTGTGCCGGCCGTGCCGGAGCTGCTGTTGCCGCCACCGCCTGGGGCCGCCGGTGGCGCCCCGACCTGGCCGCCATTGGTGTTCACCAGCTTGTCCGCAGCGATATCCAGCAGCGCCGCGCCGCTCTGGACAATCTTGCCCGCCTGGTTGTTCACCGCGCCCACCGCGCTGTCGATCGACAGACTCTGCGCCTGCATCACGCCGCTGCGGTTATCAATATCGCCCTGCACTGCCACCACCGCACGGGCCGCACTGCTGATCAGTTTGCTGTTGCTGAGGCTGCTCGCAGCAAGATCCAGATTGCCCACCGCGTGCACCGTACCGCTATTGGCGAGGTCCGCGCCGCTTTGCACCGATACCGCCGCCTCGCCGTACACGCTGCCGCTATTGGCGACGCCGCCTTGCGCCTTGAGCATCATCGCCTTGGTGGCGGCAATGCTGCCGAGGTTTTCCAGCCGGCCCTCGGTCGTCACCACCAGCTCGCCCGCCGCCGCACCGATACTGCCGGCGTTGCGTACACCGACACCGGCCTCGGTACCAATCAACGTGATCTTGTTGGCATACATGCCGCCCAGTTGCGCCGCATCGATGCCGTAGCGCGGCGCTTCGCCGCTGCCTGCGGCTGGCGCCAGCGTTGCCTTCAATGCGCCCGTCTCGTCCGCAGCCAGCGTGACCTGGTTGGCACCGGTCACGACCTCCAGCTGTTGCGCCCACAGGCCCGCATTGAGCTGCACCGAACGCGCAATCAGCGTCGTGTAGTCGGTCTGGCGCGCATCCAGGCCCGCGCCGTCCAGGCTGATCACGCCGCGCTGGACCTGGTAGCCGACCAGCGTGCCGTCCGCATTCAGCACTGGCGCACCGATGGTCAGTGTTGCCCGGCTGACGTTGATAAAGCCGCTGCCATCGACCGAGATACCCGCCGCATTGGCAATCACCACCTCGGCCTTCTGGCCCGCCACTTCGATATAGCCGCGCAGCTGGCTTGGGCTGCTGGCGTTGACTTCGTTCAGGATCACTTTGGCGGTGCCTTGCGCCATCCACGGATTGGCATCCACCCAGCCGCCCAGCTGCGTCTGTACCGCAGTGCGCGAGTTGTTCAGAATGGCGCCGGTCTTGGGCACATCAAACCGGTTGTAGACGTTGCGTGATACGCCTGCCGCGCTGGGCGTCTGCACGTTGACCTGCAGCACGCCATTGGCGGCGTTCAGTACGGTGGCCTGCTGGCGGCCGGCCGCATTGGGATCGGCCACGATCTGGGCCGCAGCCAGGCCGGCGATCACAAACGTCGCGCCAAATGCGGAGGCCACGGTGAGTGCCATGCGCCGGATGCGGCTTCCCAGCCCGTCGGCATCCGGTGCAGTGGTCGAGGCCGGTCCGGCGCCACTGCCGTGGCTGCGGGCATGTTCCTGGACGACCATCAGCAGGCCACGGGATTTATTGAAGACGACGCGATAGCAAAGCTTGTTCATGCGGGATCCTTCTACCGGCGGGGTTTGGGCCGGCTGAAAAAAATTAGTACTGGTAATTCAGGCTGAAACCGCCGGTGTTTCGGGCGGTACGGAAATGCTCGGGCTTGCGCAGTGGCCGCCCGGTGAATATGTCGATCTGGACGCCAGCCAGCTGGCCGCGCCAGCCGAGCGCACCGCCCATCAGGCTGTTCCCGGCCAACAGGGCCGCATGCGGACCGGCCACGCGGCCGTAATCCAGGCCCAGGTACAGCTGGTTGGCGGCGCCAACGGTCCAGCTAAGTTCATTGCGCAGCAGCCAGCCGCGCTCGGCAGACAGACTGGCTTCGCCGTCAAAGCCGCGCACCGTGTAACGGCCGCCGATGGCAAAACGGTCTTGTGGGATCAGCAGCATGCTGCTGGACTGGCCGCGCAGCGTGGTCTGGTATTGCATCTGGCTTGCCCCCAGCTTGAATGGCAGCGTGGCCGTGGCATCAAGGTTGATTAGCGTGGGGCGCGAGGTGCCGTCGTTGAACTCTTCTTCCGGCGCGGGCAGCGTGCCAAAGAAATGCATGCCGCGCTTGTAGGCCAGCGTGCCTTCCAGCGTGGCGTCACCAGCGAACTCCTTGTGCGACAGGCTGAGCTCGAAGCCGCCCATCTGACGACGCTGTACCTGTACTTCGGTGTCGTCGATATAGTTGTTGCTGCGGCGCTGGTACAGGCGTAGCGCGGCAGTGGTTTTGCGCGCGGCATCGCGGTACATCACGCGCGCCACCTTGAACTCGAGGTTGCCGCTGGTGCCGCTGTAGATATAGTCCTGGTTGGCGCCCGCTATGCGCTGATAGTAGCGGTAGCGGCTGGCATTCAAGCTGTACAGCCAGTAGCCGGCGGGGATCGAATAGTGCAGCGCGTAGTTGCGCGTGCCATGCTGGCCGCGGCCGCCAGCCGTGGGGAGGTCGCGGTTGGCACTGAAGTAGACCAGCTCGTTCCAGCCCATCAGGTTGTCCAGCGAGACGGTGGCGCCGCCCTGGTACTTGCCGGTCGAGTCGCTGCCGCTGTCGTCGGCGGACAGGCTCAGGCGCACCGGCCGCGACTGCTGCCATTTGATCAGCAGGTCGCTTTCACCCGGCTGTTCACCAGGGACGATGTCGATATCGGCTTCGGCAGTGGGAACGCGTTTGAAGTTTTCCAGCGCCTGTTCAATGTCGCGCAAATTGAGGATATCGCCCGGGCGGGCGGGCACCGCATTGCGCCAGGCCGGGCCATCGCGGTCAGCCGGCGCGGCAAAGCGCACGCTCCGCACGCGGCCAGGCATCAGCGTCAGCGTCAGCTGGCCAGTGGTCAGGTCCTGCGGCGCCGCCAGTACGCGCGTGGTGACATAGCCGGCGCCCACCAGCGCGTTCTGCATGCGCGCGAGCACGGTGTTGATGCCGCCGCTGCCAAGACACATGCCGATGGCGTCGTGCGCTACATTGAGCGCCCACGAGAATTGCGCCGCGCTATCGCCCTGCAGGTCGATACGGCGAATCGGGAAGCACGGCTTTTCGTCGGCCGGATAGGCGCCCGCCTGCGGCCCCTGCTCGCGCGGCAGGCGCACGTCGGGGCGCTGGTCTTCGGCTTTGTCGCTTTGCGCCTTGTCGCGCTGCTGCTGGCGTTGCAGTTGCTGGGTTGCAAATTCGCTCTGGGTTTGTGCCTGTGCGGTGGTGCTGACTACGCTGAAAGCTGCGGCCCACATGGCCAGCAGCCTGGTGTGATGTTGCATTCATTGCCTTACGGAAACTAACTTTGGCGAATTATATCTTCGCTCTTTCCATGCGGCAATATATTATTTAAATAAAAATTGAGATTTTAAATTTGTAATACCTCGATTAATTCTCACCAATTGTCACATTATCCGCAATAATATCTGCAATAACTTTTAATATAATAGTGAATTAATGTCCACCACCTAAATAAGCGGCAATTACCTTGGGATCTGTCTTCAGGCTCTGTGCCGGACCATGCACGGAGATGCTGCCGTTTTCCAGCACGTACCCATAGTCTGCAACGTTGAGTGCGGCGGCGGCGAATTGCTCCACCAGCAGCATGGTCACGCCTTCTGATTTCAGGCGCTGGATGATGCGGAACACTTCTTCCACCAGGATCGGCGCCAGGCCCATGGATGGTTCATCCAGCAGCACGACGTCGGGATTGAGCATGACGGCGCGCGCCATGGCCAGCATCTGCTGCTCGCCGCCGGACAGCGTGCCGGCCAACTGCGTCTGGCGCTCTTTCAGGCGCGGGAACAATTCGAGCGCCTTTTCCAGATCGCGCTGGATGTCGCCCTTGGGTCGTGCACGCGTAAACCGTGGGAAGGCGCCCAGCAGCAGGTTGTCGGTCACGCTCATGGAGGCAAACACGCGCCGCCCTTCCGGCGAGTGCGCCAGTCCGGCGCGGGCGATTTTGTGCGAGTCGCTGCCGGTGATGTCTTTGCCGTCCAGCGTGACCTTGCCCGCTTTCGGCTTGAGCATGCCGGAGATGGCGCGCATGGTGGTGGTCTTGCCGGCGCCGTTGGAGCCGATCAGTGTCACCAGCTTGCCTTTCGGGACTTCCAGCGAGATGCCGTGCAGGACTTCGACTTTGCCGTAGGCGGCGTACAGATTGGAGATCGATAGCATGTCGTGTCCTCGTTAGTGCGCCGCCGGCGCTTTCATGCCGCCGTGTTCTTCGCCGCTGCCGCCCAGGTAGGCTTCGATCACTTTGGGATCGCTTTGCACGGCGGCCGGTTTGCCTTCGGCGATTTTCTGGCCGAAGTCCAGCACCGTGACGGTGTCGGACAGCGCCATCACCACGTCCATGTGGTGTTCGATCAGGATGATGGTGATGCCGTGGTCGCGGATCTTGCGGATAATCGCCATCAGTTCCTTGATGTCGGGCGCGGTCAGGCCGGCGGCCGGTTCGTCGAGCAGCAGCAGGCGCGGACTCAGGCCCAGCGCGCGGCCGATCTCCAGCAGGCGCTGTTTGCCGTACGGGAGGTTGCGCGCTTCCTCATTGGCCAGGTCGGACAGGCCGACGAAGTCCAGAATGCTGGCGGCGCGCTCGCGGGCGGCGCGTTCTTCGCGCTTGTAGCGCGGCGTTTGCAGCATCACGTCCAGCACGTTGGATTGGAAGGTGTTGTGCAGGCCGACCAGCACGTTTTCGGTGGCGGTCATTTCGCCGAACAGCTGCACGTTCTGGAAGGTGCGCGCCACGCCGCCCAGCGCGATTTCGGACGGCGTGCGGCCGGAAATGATGGCGCCCGAGAACGCGACCTTGCCGGCGGTCGGTTTGTAGATCCCGGTCAGCACATTCATCATGGTGCTTTTGCCGGAGCCATTGGGGCCGATCAGGCCATGCACCGAACCCTGGATCACATTCAGGTCGACCTGGTTGAGTGCTTTCAGGCCGCCGAACTGCATGAGGATCTGTTCGACGCCAAGCAGCGTGTCGCCGACCTTGCCGCCCTGCGCGCGCGGGAATGGCTCGGCGCCCGTGGCGACGACGGCTTTGGCGTGGACGGCGCCGCGCCCGAACAGGCTTTGCAGATAACCGACGATGCCATCCTGCAGGTAGTAGACAACGAACAGTGTCATCAGGCCGAAGATGGTCAGGCGCCAGTCGACGATGTTTTCCAGCTTGAAGGAGAACGCCGCCATGCCGATGGTGGCGACCAGCGGCACGATCACGCCGCCCACGGTGGAGCGTTTGCGGGCCACGGCCAGTGCGGCGCCTATCACGCCCAGCACGGCGGCGGCGACGGCGATCTGGCGGAACAGTTCAATGTCGGCCAGCAGGCTGGGAAGCATGACCACGATCAGCGCGCCGATCAAGGCGCCGGAACGGGTCTTGCGGCCGCCCATGATGACCGCCAGCAGGAACAGGATGGTCAGCTCGAAGTTGTAGGTGTTGGGCGAGATGTATTCTTCCGAATACGCGTACAGGCTGCCCGCCAGGCCGGCGAAACCGGCGCTGATGATGAAGGCGTAGACCTTGTATTTGTAGACGGAGACGCCCATGCAGTCGGAGGCGATAGGGCTGTCGCGCAGCGCTTCGAACGCGCGGCCCAGGTTGGATTTGAGGATGCGGTGCACCACCACCAGCGATACCACCATGAGCGCGGCGACCAGGTAGTAGTACTGCACTTCACTGAGCTTGGCGCCCAGGATCAGCGGCTTGGAGATCTTGATGCCCATTGGGCCTTCGGTGAGGAAGGTCATTTCATTGATCAGGATCTGGATGATGGTGCCAAAGGCCAGCGTCACCATGGCCAGGTAGGGACCGGTCACGCGCAGGGCCGGCAGCGCGAGGATGGCGCCGAAGATGGCGGCGCCAGCCACCGCGCCCGGAATGGCGATCCAGAACGGCGCACCGAGTTTGAATACCAGCACGCCGGTAACGTAGGAGCCGATGCCGAACAGGCCGGCGTGGCCCAGCGACACCTGGCCTGTGTAGCCAACCACGATGTCGAGGCCAAATAACAGTATCGCGTAGATCAGTATCGTTTCAAACAGGTGGATGTAGTACGGGTTCGGTATCAGCGTCGGATACAGCGCCAGCACCGCCAGTCCGATCACGCTGGCTGCGATGATTTTCTTGTTCATGGATCAGACCTTTTTGATGGCGGCTTTGCCGAACAGGCCGGACGGCTTCACCGCCAGCACCAGCAGCAGGAGCAGCAATCCCGGGACTTCCTTGTAGCCGGTGGAGACGTAGTAGCCGGTGGTGGTTTCAGCGATGCCCAGTATCAGGCCGCCGACGATGGCGCCAACGCCCGAGGTCAGGCCGCCGATGATGGCGACCGCGAACGCTTTCAGTCCCAGCGAGGCGCCCATGGTGGCGCCGGTCAGCGTCAGCGGCGCCACCAGCACGCCGGCAAACGCGGCGACGGCGGACGATAGCGCGTAGGAGAAGGTAATCACCATGCCGGTGTTAATCCCCATCAGGCCTGCGGCGTCGCGGTCATTGGCGGTGGCGACGACGGCCTTGCCGTAGATGGATTTGCGGTTGAAGAGTTCTACCACGGCCATGATGGCCAGGGCGCCTACCACCACCGCCACCTGCATCGGCTGCACATTGGCGCCGAGGATCTGGATCGGCGCGGAGTCCAGCGGCGACGGGAAGGTCAGGTCGTCCTTGCCCCAGATGTTTTCGGCGACGTTCTTGAAGATGATGGCCAGCGCGATGGTGGACATGATCCAGCCAAATTCGGATTTGATCTTGATGGCCGGCCGCACGCCTATCCATTCCACCAGCATGCCTTGCAGCGCGCCGAACACGATCACCAAGGGGATCATGAGCAGGTAGCCCATGTACGGGCCGCCGTGGATGGTGCCGACCAGGCTCAGTCCCACGAGTGCGCCCAGCATCAGCGATTCGCCCTGGCCGAAGTTCAGCGTGCCGGAGGTGGCAAACGTCAGCTGGTAGCCGAACGCGATCACCGCATAGATCATGCCCAGCGCGACGCCGCTGAACACCAGTTGCAACAGGATTTCCATGATTCCCCCGACAAGAAAATGGCCAGGCTTGCGTCAACAAGTCTGGCCATTGTGGCGCGCTAGACGGCCTTATTTGGCCTGGACGACTTTGCCGTCCTTGACTTCACCAAACACGGTGACGTCGGCGGTGATGGCTTCGTGGTCATCTTTCGAATAGGGCTTGCTGTAGGAGGTCACCACGCCCTCCACTTTCTCGTTGAGGTTCTCCAGCGCGGCTTTGACTTTCGGGCCTTCGGTGCTGCCGGCCTGTTTGATGGCGGCGGCCAGCAGGTAGATCGAGTCATAGCCCTGCGCCGCCGATACCGGCGACGGCATGCGCCCTTGCGGCGGGTTGTAGGCTTTTACGTAGGCGTCGATGAAGGCTTTGCGCTTGGGCGTGCTGGCATCCTGGATGAAGGTCTGCGGCATGCGGGTGCCGTTGCCGTTCTTGCCGGCGTTGTCGATGAAGTTGGCCATCGACAGGGTCCAGCTGCCGATCAGCGGCACTTTCCAGCCCAGCTTTTCCATGCCGTTGGCGATCTGCGCCAGCTCGGGGCCGATGCCGTAGGTGAGCACCACGTCGGCGCCGGCCTGTTTGGCTTTCAGCAGCTGGGCCGTCATGTCGACGTCCTTGATGTTGTACTTCTCCACCGCGACCGGTTTCATGCCGCGCTTGTCGAGGACTTTTTCCAGGTCTTCGCGGCCCAGCTGGCCGTAGTTGGTGGAATCGGCCAGGATCGCGACTTTTTTGAATTTACGGTTGTCGACCGCTTCCTTGATAATCATCTGCGACTGGATCTGGTCGCTGGCGGAATTGCGGAAGATGTAGTTTTCCGGCTGGTCGGCAAACTGTTTGGTGATGATGGAGCCGGTGGCGACGTTGTTCATCACCGGGATTTTGGCATCCTGGTAGAAGCGCTGCGAGGCCAGCGCCACGCCGGTGTTGATGTAGCCGACCGTGGCGACCACGCGTTCCTTGTTGATGAGTTCCTGGGCGATCTGCACGCCGCGTTCGTTCTTGGCTTCGTCGTCGCGTTCGATGATCTGGAGCTGGCGGCCCAGCACACCGCCCTTGGCGTTGATCTCGGCCACGGCCAGCTTGACGCCGTCGCGCATCGATACGCCCATCGGCGCGGAGCCGCCGGTGAAGGGGCCGGACACGCCGATCTTGATGGGATCAGCAGCCTGCGAGGCCGCTGCGAAACCGAGTGCCAAACCTGCCACGAGCAATTTCAACTTGAAGTTCATCTGTCATCTCCTGTTATACAACGCTTTTTTTAATAGTCGTACGCTGGAAAAGCCGCCCCATCGGGAAATCATTGTAGGTTAGTAGAACTACATCAGCAACAGATAGCTGTGCGGCATCGCAGCAAGGGCAGGCACCCTGTGCGCTTGTAAGCTGGCAGTAAGAATTACATGCCCGGCGTGGCTTGTTTGAGGGCGCGGTTGGCGAAGCGCATCTGGGTTTCGGCCAGCGCTTCATTGCGCTCGAAGCCCATGGAGCCGTCGCGCAGGCCGATGGCCATGGCCATCACGGCTTCGGGATATTCAAGGTCGGCGGCTTTTTCGATCCAGCGGCGCGCGGCCAGTTCGTCGCGCTTGACGCCTTCGCCGGACAGATAGAGCTTGGCCAGCGCGTACATGGCGGCCGGGGTCTGGCGGTTGGCCGCGAACTGCAGCCAGTGCGCGGCGGCCTTGAGGTCGCGCGCGACGGCCATGCCGTTCTTGTACATCATGCCCAGGTAGTAGGCCGCCTGCGGGTCGCCTTTTTTGGCGGCGCCGCTGAACAATTCAAAGGCACGCGGCAGATTGGCCGGTGTGGCTTCGGAGCCGCGCAGGTTGAGGCGCCCTTCTTCCACCGGTCCGGCCACGGCCACGCCGGCCAGCACGCAGCTGGCAGCGGTAAGGACGGCGATGACGAGGTGCGGGATCTTCATTGATTCAGGTCGATGGCGTACAGGGCGAAACCTTTGCCGCTGCCGTCGTCCACTTTGCGCTGCGAGACGTTGGCCAGGCCGGCTTCACGCGCCAGGTCCAGCAGGCCTGGCGCGGAGTGGAATACTACCGTACCTTGGACGGCGGCCGGCGCAAATCGCCAACTGCGCGTGGCGCCGTTGCGTGCACGCGTCAGTTGCCGGGTTTTCTGGATGTAGGCGATCAGCACGTCGCGGCTGGAATCCGGCGAGGCGATCACGGTTTTGCCGCCATCCAGGCCGGGGAAATTGCCGCCGCCGCTGGCGCGGTAGTTATTGGTGGCGACCAGGAACTCCTGCGTCGGTGACAGCGGTGCACCTTTGTAATGCAGGCCGACGATGCGCTGGCCGACGGCCTGCGTGACGTCGATCTGGTAGCGGATGTCAGCACTGGTCAGCATGTCGAAGTTAAAGCCGGCGAAGCTGGTGTTGATGAGTTCCTGCTGCGCGCTGCTGGCCGGATCGATGCGGTTAAAGCGTTCAGCGGATTTCTCCAGCCAGGCCTTGAGGCCGGCGCCATCGAGTTTGACGGCGTGCAGCGCGTTCGGATACAGATACAGGTCGGCCGCATTGTTCAGCGCGACGGCGCCCGGCTTGACGTCGGTGTAGTCTGCCACGCCAGCGGCGCCGGTCTTGAACGGCGATGCCATCGACAGCACCGGCAGTGCTGCGTACTGCGGCAGGTTGGCCTTGACGTAGTCCTGCACGTAGGCGGTTTGCGCCTGGTTGACCAGTTCAATCGCGCTGATGTCGCCCACGTCGGCGAAATAGCTGGTCATGCGGAAGTCGCTGGTGCCGACCGGGGTTTTCACATAGCTGATGGTGGCCGCGTGTTCGGCGGCGACCAGCGGCGCGATGGCCGGATCGGCGGCGACATAGCTGCCGTCCGGCTGTTTGGTGCTGCGCGCTGCAACGGTGGTGCGGCTTTTGTCGACCGTCCAGTGCGCGCCGTCGTACTGGAGGTGCAGGCCAATCACGCCCAGGTTCTTGCCCCACAGGTTGGCCATCACGGTCGGCACGCCGTAGACCGTGCCCTGGACTTTGTCGACGCCCGGCAGGTTGAAGGCGGCGCGCTTGCTGGCGGCGTCCGGGAATGGCAGGTGTTCATGGCCGATCAGCATGGCGTCAATGCCGGGCACTTGCGCCAGATGGTAGTTGGCGTTTTCCATGTCGGGCGTGTACGGCTCGCCGTCAATGCCGCCGTGCGAGATGGCGACAATCAGGTCAGCGCCTTCGGCGCGCATCTGCGGAATATATTTCTGTGCCGTTTCGCGCACGCCTTCGGCGTACACCTTCCCGGCCAGCCAGTGCTTGTCCCACGACAGCACGCCGGGCGGCGTGAAGCCGATGATGCCGACTTTCAGCGTGGCCGTGATCGGCTGGCCATCCGGGCCGGTGGCGCTGATCCGGCGCGTCAGGATGCGGTATGGCGCGAACAGCGGCTGGCGGGTACGGGCGCTGTAGATGTTGGCCAGCACGATGGGGAAGCCGGGACCGGCGCAGCGCGGCGCGTCGGCGGGCACGCCATCGACGTCGAAATGGCTGGCGGTGACCTGGTTCAGATAAGCCAGGCCGTAGTTGAATTCGTGGTTGCCGATGCCGGCGCCGTCCACGCCCAGCTGGTTCATGGCTTTATAGATGGCCAGCGTCTCGCCGCAGGCCACCGGCTTGACCAGCGCCTGGTAGTCGGCCAGCGCCGTGCCTTGCAGCGCGTCGCCGTTATCGATGAGCAGATTGTTTGGGTATTCCGCGCGCGCCTGCTTGATGAGCGTGGCCGTGCGTTCCAGGCCGATGGCGGGATCGGCTTGCAGCTTGTAGTAATCATAACTCAGCACGTTGGCGTGCAGGTCGGTGGTCTCCAGCAGCGCCAGCGTGGCCTCGGCGCCCACGGGCGTGGCTGTGCCGCTGGGCAGGCTGGCGCAGGCGGACAGCAGGAATGGCACAACGGGCAAGACTAGACAAGCGCGGTGGTTTGGGCGCATGGACGGCATCATGAAGTTACAGGCTGCGATATTCTATCTGTTTTGTGGCCTAAATGGCAGTATTTCAGGGCCGCGACACGACGCGCAGCGCGGCACTGGGAGACAGGGGCGGTCTGGAGTATAATTCAAGGTTTGATTTCAGCCTTAGAAAAGAAGAAAACCATGGAAGCCGAACGCATCAACGCCCTCACCTCCCTGCTCGCCGATCTGACCACGCGCGAAGCCGAACTTCGGAGGTATCTTTGACTTCGACCGCAAAGTCGACAAGCTCGAACAAGTAAACGGCGAACTGGAAGATCCAGCAGTCTGGAACGATCCCAAGAAAGCCCAGGACCTGGGTAAAGAAAAGAAATCGCTGGAAGCGGTGGTCAATGCACTGATCAAGGCCGACGCCGACCTCAAGGACATGGGCGACCTGATCGACATGGCCAAGGAAGAAGGCGATGACGACACGCTGGAAGCGCTGATCGTCGACGCCGAAGAAGTCCGCAAAGTCATCGAAGGCATGGAATTCCGCCGCATGTTCAGCAATCCCATGGACCCGAACAACTGCTTCGTCGACATCCAGGCCGGCGCCGGCGGTACCGAAGCCCAGGACTGGGCCTCGATGCTGCTGCGCCAGTACCTGCGCTACAGCGAGCGCAAAGGCTTCAAGGTCGAGATCATGGAGCAGTCCGACGGCGAGGTGGCCGGCATCAAGACCGCCACGCTGAAAGTGGAAGGCGAATACGCCTACGGCTTCCTGCGCACCGAGACCGGCGTGCACCGCCTGGTGCGCAAGTCGCCGTTCGACTCGGCCGGCGGCCGCCACACCTCGTTCGTGTCGCTGTTCGTGTATCCGGAAGTGGATGACTCGATCGATATCGAGATCAACCCGGCCGACCTGCGCATCGACACCTACCGTGCGTCCGGCGCCGGTGGTCAGCACATTAACAAGACCGACTCCGCGGTGCGTCTGACCCACGGCCCGTCCGGCATCGTCGTGCAGTGCCAGAATGACCGTTCGCAGCACCGCAACAAGGCTGAGGCGATGGAAATGCTGAAGGCCAAGCTGTATGAACTGGAACTGCGCAAGCGCATGAGCGAGCAGCAGAAGCTGGAAGACTCCAAGACCGACGTCGGCTGGGGCCACCAGATCCGTTCGTATGTACTGGACCAGTCGCGCATCAAGGACTTGCGTACCAACTTCGAGACCGGCAACACCAAGGGTGTGCTGGACGGCGATCTGGACGACTTCATTTCCGCCTCGCTCAAACAAGGCGTGTAATGACCCAGCGTGCATTCATCTTCGACATGGACGGTACCATCGTCGACAATATGTCCTTCCATGTGAAGTCGTGGCTGGAGTTCTTCCAGCGCCGCGGCCATATGCTCGATGCGGATGACTTCTTCCGCAACACGGCCGGCCGCCAGGGGCATGAAATCATGAGCGCCTACTTTGGCAACGCGCTGACCAAGCAGGAAAGCGCAGCCCTCGATAGCGAGAAGGAAGCGCTGTACCGCGAAATGTACGCGCCGCATCTGGCGCCGACCACGGGGTTTGTCGATTTCATCACGCGCGCCAAGGCGGCTGGCATCAAGCTGGCCGTGGCAACGGCGGCGCCGACCGAGAATATCGACTTCACGCTGGACGGCCTGGATCTGCGCAAGGAATTTAACGCCATTGCCGGTGCGGCCGATGTCGCGCGCGGCAAGCCGGAGCCGGACGTATTCCTGCTGGCGGCCGAGCGCGCAGGCGCCCTGCCGCAACACAGCATTGTGTTTGAAGACGCGCCGCTGGGCGTGGAAGCAGCACGCCGCGCGGGGATGCGCGCCGTGGTGCTGACAACCACTTTGCCTGCTGAAGCGTTTAAGGAATTCGACAACGTGATTGCTGTCGTACGCGACTTCAGCGAGCTGGATGCAGACGAGCTGTTTGCCTCCGCCACCAATTAAATCATCACCTCAACAAAAGTAAAGACCATGACTACGGATCTTCAAGAACAAGCAGCCGCCCCGGACGATAATAAAATCATCGCCGAGCGCCGCGCCAAGCTGGCCGCCATCCGCGAACAAGGCATCGCCTTCCCGAACGACTTCAAACCTGAGCACAAGGCAGCCGACCTGCACGCGCAATACGGCGAAAAGTCGCGCGAGGACCTGGAAGCCAATCCGGTGACCGTCAAGCTGGCCGGCCGCATGATGCTGAAACGCGAAGCTGGCAAAAAAGCCGCTTTCGCGACGCTGCAGGATTCGTCGGGCGCCAAGGCCGATGGCCGCATCCAGATCTACGCCACGCTGGACCTGACCGGCGAAGCCGCCATGGCCGCGCTGCACCACTACGACCTGGGCGACATCCTGGGCGTGGTCGGCACGCTGTTCAAGACCAAGACCGACGAGCTGACCATCAAGGTCACCGAACTGCGTCTGATCACCAAGTCGCTGCGCCCGCTGCCGGACAAGTTCCACGGCCTGGCCGACCAGGAAACCAAGTACCGCCAGCGCTACGTGGACCTGATCATGAACGAAGAAACCCGCCGTACGTTTAAAGCGCGTACCGCCGCGATTTCGTCGATGCGCCGTTTCATGGAAAAGCACGAGTTCATGGAAGTGGAAACGCCGATGCTGCACGCCATTCCTGGCGGCGCTGCGGCCAAGCCGTTCATCACCCATCACAATGCGCTGGACATGCAGATGTTCCTGCGTATCGCGCCTGAGCTGTACCTGAAGCGCCTGGTGGTCGGTGGCTTTGAGCGTGTGTTCGAGATCAACCGCAACTTCCGCAACGAAGGCGTGTCGATCCGTCACAATCCGGAATTCACCATGATGGAGTTCTACGCGGCGTACACCGAGTACACCTGGATCATGAACTTCACCGAAGAGATCATCCGCCAGGCTGCCATCGACGCCCACGGCACCGCCACCCTGACTTACGGCGGCCGCGAACTGGATCTGGCCAAGCCATTCCACCGCCTGACCATCGTCGAAGCGATCAACAAGTATGCGCCGGGCTACACCGAAGCGCAGCTGAACGACGTTGCGTTCATCAAGCAGGAGCTGCTGAAGTTTGGCGTCAAGCCGTTTGCCACCGCCGGTCTCGGCGCGCTGCAACTGGCGCTGTTTGAAGAGACCGCAGAAGCGCAGCTGTGGGAACCGACCTTCATCATCGACTATCCGGTAGAAGTATCGCCGCTGGCCCGTGCTTCGGACTCGCGCGAAGGTATCACCGAACGTTTCGAACTGTTCATGGTTGGCCGCGAAATCGCCAACGGCTTCTCGGAGCTGAACGATGCGGAAGACCAGTCGGCCCGCTTCCTGGCGCAGGTGGATGCAAAGGACGCCGGCGATGAAGAGGCGATGTACTACGACGCCGACTACATCCGCGCACTGGAATACGGCATGCCGCCAGCTGGTGGTTGTGGCATCGGCATCGACCGTCTGATGATGATTATCACCGACTCGCCGAACATCCGCGACGTGCTGCTGTTCCCGCACCTGCGCCGCGAAGAGTAACTTCTGTCAACAGGCCGCTCAACCGAGCGGCTTTTTTTATTGATACCAGGAGATACCTAAAAATGAAAGAACACCGCCGCCTCGTCGAGGGAATCGCCGCAAAACTGGCCTATGATTACTGCTGCTATCGGGGCAATTTATTCGGTGAAAGCTATCTTTCCGCCAGCGTTGGAGAGATTATCCAGTCTCTCCACGGTGGCAAGAATGCTGTCGTCGTTTCCGGGGTTAAGCATAAAATTCTTGCTGAGATCCAGACTGGTGGCGGACGTCGTCCAGAAATCGACTTCGTTGTACAGACTTATGATGATAGCAGTGACACCAAGCGCGCCAGAACCAAAGGTTCGTTAAAGGAGATTTCAGATTATAAATTAGTAGCGACTGCGGTAGAAACCAAATGGGCAGACTCTTCCCATTGCAGTATCGCGAATGTCATCTGGGACTTGATTCGACTGGAACTACTGGTAAATAAAAACCCGGACATGAACGCCGTGCTGCTTATCGCCGGAACAACTAGAGCGATGAATAAACTGCAGGGCGAACTGGGATCAATTGTGTCCTTTGCTCGAGGACCAAGCCGGATTGACTTGTTAAGCAAAGACATTCCGACGCAGAAAAAACTGGCAAAATTGCTGTCAGATAAAGCAATCGCTGATTTGGAGATGCCCAGAGCCGTCCAGGTAGACGTACTACAGTCATCACTGAATACAGTAAATCCGTCGAAGATGTCCGCCATATTATGGAAAGTAAGCTGCGTCGGTGCACGCAACACCTTCAAACCGAAAGACATCCCCGAATACATCGCCCCGCCTAAAAAACCAAAAAATTAGATTCTCAAACATCAAATTTGAAGGAGCTACTGGCCGCGATCAGGACTTTCTGCGCTACGTGCTGCACCAATTCAATATCGTGTGAAAGCTCTTCAGCTTCTTTTGAGAAAGGAAGCAAGAGCTCAAATTCACCATTCTTGGCATCCGTCTTGGTATGCACAATTTTGCATCGAATTTCATAAATACGCTCGCTCACACTTTGTCTGATACTACCATCTATCAGTGAGATCCGCGATCCAGCCAATCCTTTTTTCTTATCAGTAAGAAAGGATTTTCTAGCCCCATCCGACGTTATAAAGTCATGCAACATATTATCATCAAGACATTCCATGATAGTGGCTTTTAATTGTGATCGTTCATCACCATAGCCGCCCGAGCGCGTCACATGTATTGTAGATAAGAGCCTCCCCAGATCAGCATCACGATCGCCACGAAATGCGGGGTCTTTTAGTATTAACCCGATTTTCTTTTTAGCTTCCGCTTGAGAGTAAGTGGGATAATAAAATTCGATCACCTGATAAAATGCCAGGAACTGCAATAATGGCATACCTACCGCACTTCGTGCGTACCAATAGAGCGACAGCGGTGCGGAATCGTATTCGTTAGCGGGAAACGACAGAAGTGAAGCAAGACCGTTTTTGATATCCTTTTTGGAATGCGACGTCACCTTGCGCTCTCTCGCAAGAGAAAGAGCCAGGTGATTTAAAATATCTATTTGAAAAAAAACAGCATCGGATATTTTGCTTAGCAATTTTTTTGTCCGATCCTGTTGATTGATCTTCTCCGACGTAACTTTTATCGTCAACTGATAATTGGACTGCGCCAAAGTCATGAACTCTAAGGAAGGCTCGCCAATTTGAACTTCAAGTTCCCCCTGTCCTTCGATAGCGTTCAGTTGTATCAGCGGACGATCATCATCTTCGAATTCATATTGTCCGAAAATCCGTGTAAAAAGATTTCTACGGCTGTTGCCACCAGACAACACCTTAATGCCTGCTTCAACCTGCCCATTTTTATAATCACAAATTGCATCGAATCCGTCCAAGCAAACATAGTCCTCAAACGAGATAGCTTCCAGCCTTTCGTAATCCTCGTCGTCCAAACAATATACCCACTGAAATTTGTCCCCTGCGGGAATTTTAAACCTGGCAGCTAGCTCGCTGTCGTAGTCTTCGAGCAGTTCATAATTTATTCCCGCAGCTTTGAAACGTGCAAAGACTTTTTCCTGAAACGCTTTCCCATCTACTTCCACGCCTTCGTCATCATATTCATCAAATGAACCCAGATTGCTCAAACTTGATTTCCTCCAAAATGAATTAATCCAACCCCAAGCCCGTTTACTGAATTACTCGATAACAAGGCGTGTAGGGCTTGCCGGCCAGCTTCATGCGGTGCTGGGCGACGAAGGATGCCAGCAGTGCGTCCATTGGCCCCATGATTTCCTTGTCGCCGTGGATCTCAAAGTGGCCGTGTTTCTCGATGGCGCGGATGCCCTCTTCCTTGACGTTGCCCGCCACCACACCCGAAAACGCGCGGCGCAGATGCGCGGCCAGCAGGTGCACCGGCTGGTTCTTGTGCAGGCTCAGATTACGCATGTTCTCGTGCGTCGGCGGGAACGGGCGCTGGAACTCGGTGTCAATCTTCAGGCCCCAATTGTAGTAATACGCGTCGCTGCGGGTCTTGCGGAACTCGCGCACCGCCTTGATCCCCGCCTGCATCTCGCGCGCCACCAGCTCCGGATCGTCGATGATGATTTTGTAGCGGCTCTGCGCCTCAGGCCCCAGCGTATCGTGGATGAACTGGTTGATCTGCACAAAATACTCGCGCGCCGTTTCCGGACCGGTGAACACCAGCGGGAACGGAATATCGGCATTATCCGGGTGCAGCAGGATGCCCAGGATATACAGGATCTCTTCCGCCGTACCCGCGCCGCCCGGGAACACCACGATGCCGTGGCCGGTGCGGACAAACGCTTCCAGACGCTTTTCAATGTCCGGCATGATGACCAGTTCATTGACGATGGGATTCGGCGACTCCGCCGCGATGATGCCCGGCTCCGTGATGCCGAGGTAGCGGCCGCGGTGCAAACGCTGCTTTGCATGGCCGATGGTGGCGCCCTTCATCGGGCCTTTCATCGCGCCCGGGCCGCAGCCGGTGCAGATGTCCAGGTCGCGCAGGCCCATTTCGTAGCCCACCTTCTTGGAGTAGTTGTACTCCTCGCGGTTGATCGAGTGGCCGCCCCAGCACACCACCAGGTTCGGATTCAGCATCGGCTTCAGCACGCCTGCATTGCGCAGGATATGGAACACGGCATCGGTGATGCCTTCGGTTTTATCCAGGTCGAACTTGGGATTGTCGGTCACCTCATTGCTGACGAAGACGATATCCCGCAGCACCGCAAACAGGTGCTCGTGGATACCCTTGATCATTTTGCCGTCCACAAAAGCGATGGCCGGCGCGCCCTTGATATCGAGCTTGATGCCGCGCTCGCGCTGCACAATGCTGATGTCAAACGATTTATACCGTTCCAGCAGTTCCTTTCCATCGTCGATCGTGCTGCCGCAATTGAGCACGGCCAGCGCGCATTTGCGGAACACGTTATACAAGCCGCCCTGACTGGTATCAAGCAGCTTGTTCACTTCAGCCTTGGACAGAATTTCCAACTGTCCTTCCGGGGAAATCAGGGTATCGACAACGTCATATTCCATGATGCACAAATCCTATTCAGTTTCTATGAGTGCTGCGCCACCAATATACGACATCTGGGCCGCTTGTGGGGGCTGGTGAATTATTAACACAAATGATATTAGTTTGCAGGGACACCATCAAAAAGTGCGCCGCACGCAGATTTGTAGATTACAATGGCGCGCAATTTGGCTGCCCCACAAGGGAAACCAGTTCCTTTTTGACCATAATTATTAGGAGAAGCCGCATGAGCGGTGCGACCACCACCACCCATAATACGGAAGCCGCGATTCCGGAATTTAAGCAGATCATGGGGCACCCTGCCCCGCTGTGGATGTTGTTCATGACCGAGTTCTGGGAACGCTTTGCGTTCTACGGCATACGCTGGGCCCTGGTGCTCTACGTGGTCGCCCAGTTCTACAACGGCGACTCGGCCGGCGAATCCTCCGCCAACCTCGTCTACGGTTCCTATCTGGCGCTGGTGTACGCCGCCGCGCTGTTCGGTGGTTATGTTGCAGACCGCGTGCTGGGCTACCAGCGTTCCATCCTGGTTGGTGCAGCCTTCATGGCCGCCGGCCTGTTCATGATTGCCTTCCCCGACGAGACCATCTTCAAGTTCGGCCTGGCCACGATTATTGTCGGTAACGGCATGTTCAAGCCCAACATCTCGACCATGGTCGGCAAGCTGTATAGCACCGGCGACACTCGCCGCGACTCCGGCTTCACGATTTTCTACATGGGCATCAACTCCGGCGCGCTGGTCGCACCGGTGCTGACCGAGTGGCTGGCATCGGCCATCTTTGGCACCGGCGGCATGCCGGCATACAAAGTGGTGTTCATGTCGGCCGGCGTCGGCATGCTGGTCAGCCTGGTATGGTTCTACATCGGCCGCCGCGGCCTCAAAGGCATCGGCGCACCGGATGCACAGAGCGGCGATCCCAAGCGCATCGCCTATGTGGTGATCGGCTCGCTGTGCGTAATCCCCGTGGTGTATTCGCTGCTGGCCGCCGGCGCCAAGAACCTGCAGGTGGTGCTGTCGATCCTGTTCGTGCTGCTGTCGGTAATGCTGCTGGTGGAAGGCGTCAAAAACGGCAAGGTCGCGCGCGACAAGGTCATCGCCATGCTGGTGATCTTCTTCTTCAACATCATGTTCTGGTGCTTCTTCGAGCAAGCTGGCAGCTCGTTCACCTTCCTGGCCGAGAAAATCGTCAACCGCGAAATGTTCAACTGGACCTTCCCGGTAGCCTGGTTCCAGACCGTGAACTCGCTGGCCATCATCACCTGCGCACCGATCATCGCGTTTATCTGGGTGGCCATGGGCCGCGCCAATCCGTCGATTCCGCGTAAATTCGGCCTGGGCCTGATCTTCAACGGCACCGCTTTCCTGCTGCTGATGTTCGCGCTGTCGAGCCTGGTGGATGTCAACAACAAGATCCCGTTCTGGACCCTGTTCATGGTCTATGTGCTGCAATCGATCGGTGAGCTGTGCCTGTCGCCGATCGGCCTGTCGATGGTGACCAAGCTGGCGCCGACCCGCCTGGTGGGCCTGGGCATGGGCGGCTGGTTCCTGTCGACCGGTATCGGCAACAACCTGTCGGGCATCTTCGCGTCGGCGGTGTCGGGCGAAGGCGGCATGTCGGTGCCATCGGCGCTGCACGGCTACACCTTCGGCTTCTGGTCGCTGATGGCGGGCGGCGTGCTGCTGTTCCTGATCGCTCCGCTGATTCAGAAACTCATGCACGGTGTGAAGTAATCACGAGAACGGCGCCCGAGGGCGCCGTTTTTATTTGGGCCTACCTGGCCAGCGGATGGGCGTTGAGCCAGGCTTGCAGGGTGTCGGCAGTATCAGCCGGCAGGTGCAGGCCCAGTTTGCTGCGGCGCCACAGGATGTCCTGGGCACTGCGCGCCCACTCGTAGCGGCGCAGGTATTCCACCTCCGCCGCGTACAGGCCGGGCGCGATTTCCTCGCCCATGGCGGCGACGTCCGCGCGTTCGCTCAGCAAGGTATGGAGGCGCGTGCCGTAAGCACGGCAGTAGCGCGCCACCAGCAGCGGCGGCAGCCAGTGGTAGCGCGCCTGCTGGGCGTGCGTCCACTGGGTAAAGTCCCGCACCGAACGGTTTTGCGGCTCGGCGCCAAACAGGTCGCCGCCCGGCAGGCAGGCGTTGTGGGTCCAGCTGCCGTGACGGTTGTCGAGCGCCTTGGCGATGTGGTCCACCGCTTCTTCCGCCAGCTTGCGGAAGGTGGTGATCTTGCCGCCAAAGACGCTCAGGATCGGCGGCCCGTTGCTGTCCACTTCCAGCCGGTAGTCGCGCGTGACCGCCTTGGCGTCCGCACCGTCTTCCACCAGCGGGCGCACGCCCGAATAGGTCCACACCACGTCGGCCGGCACGATCGGCTGGGCAAAATACTGGCTGGCCAGTCCGCACAGATAGCTGATTTCGTCCTCGCTGATGGCGACCTGGCCGGCATCGCCGTGGTAATCCAGGTCGGTGGTGCCGATCAGCGTGAAGTCCTGCTCATACGGGATGGCAAACACAATGCGGCCGTCGGGATGCTGGAAGATGTAGGCGTTGTCGTGTTCAAAAATACGCTTGACCACAATGTGGCTGCCCTTGATAAGCCGCAGCCGGCCGGCCTCCTCGCGCGGCACGGCGGCGTGCAGCAGGCCGGCCGTCCACGGCCCGGCCGCGTTGACCACATAGCGTGCATTCACGCGGATCTGCCCGCAGCTGGGCTTGAACAGGGTGGCTTCCCAGTCGGCGCTTTTGCGCTCCAGTTTCTGGCATACGGCCTGGGTCAGGATGGTGGCGCCTTTCTCGCCGGCGTCAATGGCGTTCAGCACCACCAGCCGCGCATCATCGACCCAGCCATCGGAATAGATAAAGCCGCGCTCAAACTCCGGCTTGAGCGGCTGGCCCGCCGCGTGCTTGCGCAGATTGATGCCGGCCGATGCCGGCAGCAGCTCGCGCCGAGCCAGCATATCGTATAAAAGCAGGCCGGCGCGTATCAGCCAGGCCGGCCGCTGGCCGCGCGCATGCGGCATCACAAAGCGCAGCGGCCACATGATGTGCGGCGCCGCGCGCAGCAGCACCTCGCGCTCGATCAGCGCCTTGCGCACCAGATTGAATTCGTAATACTCGAGATAGCGCAAGCCGCCGTGAATCAGCTTGGTTGACGCCGACGAGGTGTGCGACGCCAGATCATCCTTCTCGCACAACACCACCGACAGCCCGCGCCCGGCCGCATCCCGGGCAATGCCGGCGCCATTGATGCCGCCGCCGATGACGAGGACATCACAATCGAGTATATGCTGCGGTTCCGCCATTTGGTCCCTTTAGAGCTGTATACCTGTACGTTACGACAAGTGACGCCAAGTAACAATAGCCATGATCTATAATCGCCCATACCTGTGCAACCAAGAGATGATGTTTTGACAACCTCAACCTCCCCTATTCCCAACTGGATCAACCGCCGCAATATGATACGTGCCGCCCTTGCCGCCGGCCTGGCCGCGCTGGTCGCCGCCGGCCTGCTCCTCGCCTACCTGCTGCTGGTGGTGGCGCCCAACCTGCCATCGCTGGACGCGATTACCGACTACCGGCCGAAAATCCCGCTGCGCATCTACACCGCCGACAACGCCCTGATCGGCGAATTCGGCGAGGAACACCGCGACTTCATCGCCATCAAGGACATTCCGGAGATGATGAAAAAATCGGTGCTGGCAATTGAGGACAAGCGCTTCTACGAGCATAACGGTATCGACTGGAAACGCGCGCTGGGCGCGGCCAAGGCCAACCTGGGCGGCGCCATGCGCCAGGGCGGCTCGACCATCACCATGCAGGTGGCGCGCAACTTCTTCCTGACGCGCGAGAAGTTCTACGGCCGCAAGCTGAACGAAGTCATGCTGGCCATGAAGATCGAGGCAGCGCTGAGCAAAGATCAGATACTGGAACTATATATGAACCAGATCTACCTGGGCCAGCGCTCGTTCGGCTTCGGCAGCGCCGCCCAGACCTATTTCGGCAAGCCGCTCAAGGAGCTGTCGGTGGCGGAGATGGCCATGCTGGCCGGCCTGCCGCAAAATCCGGCACGCCACAATCCAGCCGTCAATCCCAAGCGCGCCAAGCAACGCCAGCAGGTGGTGCTGCGCGCCATGCGCGATAACGACTACATCACCGAGCAGCAGTACCAGAAGGCGCTGCACGAAACTCTGCACATCAGCCGCAAGGGCCAGGACTTCGATGTCCACGCCGAATATGTGGCCGAGCTGGCGCGCCAGGCAGTCTACGCCCAGTTCAAGGAAGAGTCCTACACCAAGGGGATCAGCGTCTACACCACGATCCTGAAAGCTGACCAGAAGGCGGCCTACGAATCGATGCGCCGCAATGTGCTCAACTACGACCAGCGCCACGGCTACCGCGGTCCGGAAGCCGTCATCACGCTGCCGGCCGGCGAGGAAGAACGCGACGACGCCATCGAAGAAGCGCTGCAGAAGCGCCCCGGCAGCGACGGCCTGATTCCGGCCGTGGTGCTGGAAGCGGGGCCGAAAGCGGTCAAGGTGCAAAACCCGTCCGGCGAAGAAATCACCATCAGCGGCGACGGCCTGAAACTGGCCGCCAGCGCGCTGACCGACAAGGCCAGGGAAAGCATCCGCCTGCGTCCGGGCGCCGTCATCCGCATCATGCAGGAGAAGAACAGCTGGAGCATCACGCAAGTGCCGCAAGTGGCGGCAGCGTTTGTGTCGATCGATTCGGTCACCGGCGGCTACCACGCCATGGTCGGCGGTTTCGACTACAACCTGCAGAAGTTCAACCACGTGACACAGGCCTGGCGCCAGCCCGGCTCCTCGATCAAGCCGTTCGTGTATTCGGCGGCGCTGGAGCGCGGCTTCTCGCCATCGACGCTGATCAACGACGTGCCGCTCGACCTGACCGGCGCCGAAACCGGCAACGAAGCCTGGTCGCCGAAAAACGACGACGGCAAGTTCGACGGCCCGATCACCATGCGCCGCGCGCTGGCCGAATCGAAGAACGTGGTCTCGGTGCGCATCCTGCGCGCCATCACGGTGCCATATGCACACGGCTACCTGGGCAAGTTCGGCTTCGACCTGGCCAAGCATCCGAAAAACCTGACCATGGCGCTGGGCACCGGCTCCGTCACGCCGGCGCAAATGGCTGGCGCCTACTCGGTGTTTGCCAACGGCGGCTACTCGGTCGAGCCCTACCTGATCGCCAAAATCGTCGACGGCGACGGCAAGATCATCCAGGAAGCCAAGCCGCGCACCACGCTGCCCGACGAAGCACGCGTGCTCGATCCGCGCAACGCCTATGTGATGGACGCCATGATGCGTGAAGTCACGCGCAGCGGCACCGGCGCCGCCGTCGGCCGCCTGGGCCGCCCCGACCTGGCCGGCAAGACCGGCACCTCGAGCGACGCTATCGACGGCTGGTTCGCCGGCTACGGCGGCGGCATCGTGGCGGTATCGTGGATGGGTTACGACGATTCCAAATCGCTGGGCGGCAAAGAGTTCGGCGCCACCGTGGCGCTGCCGATCTGGATCGATTACATGAAGGTGGCGATGCAAAGCCGGCCGCCGCAGGAACGTCCGCTGCCGACCGGGCTGACGCAGGTGAACGGCGAATGGCTGTATGACGAGTTCACGGGCGACGCCGCGCGCCACACGCTGGACATGGACGACACGCCAGCCGGCGCCGAGAACGTGGAGCCTGGGGCACCAGCAGCTCCGGCCGCGCCAGCGCCGGGCGCGCAGCCCAACGCTGAAAATATCAGGCCGGTGCCGCCGGCCCGCTAAGCCGGGTTCAGGCCGACAGATAGCCGCGCATCATACGCACGGCGCTGTCGGCAAAGGTATCCGGACTGATGTCGGCCGCTCGGTACTTCCAGCGCTTCACATACCAGTCCTGGAACATCGCCAGGATGTGCGCCGCCGCCAGCTCCGGACTGCTGCCCGGCCGCGGCGGCAGCTGCGCGATGATGCCGGCAAACAGCGACTGCACATGCAGCTCCGACTCCTTGGCCGTGCCGCGCTGCTCCGCCTGCAGCACGCGCGAATCCATGAAGACGAAATAAAACCACGGCTGCAAAATCTCCGACACATAAATCGACGCCCGGATCAGCGCTTCCAGCTGGTCCAGCGGCGCGCTGACATCGCGGAACATCTTCGGCACTTCCAGCGTGGCGTGGCGCACCACGTCCTCGATCATCTCCGCCAGCTGGTCCTTGCTGGCGATATAGCCATACAGGCCGCCCATCGACAGCCCCGTCTCGCCGCACAGGTCGCGCAGGTTCATGGCGCGGAAGCCGACCTCGTTGGCCAGCTTGAACGTCGCGTTGAAGATTTTTTCCAGGTTCTCCAGCGCCGGCTTGCGGCGCTTGACCGTGATGCGGTCGGCGTGGCGGTCCAGCAGATAGGCCCAGATATTGGCGCCGTCGAGCGGCGTCATCGCCTGAAATTGTTGGAAGTCGAATTGCGCAGGCAAGGTTGTCCCTGTAGTTTATTTTTTGACCGATTATAGCCTACGCGCCCGGGCGCGTTCACCAAGCCCGCAGATTGGCTTCTGGGGCCGTGCGTGCGGACTGCAAGGCCTTGACGCGGGTGCTACATTTTATTGACCGGGCCAGATCCCGGCATCACAACTACAACCATATCGGAGACCACCATGAGAAAACGCATCTGGCAGTACCTGACGTTGTGCCTTGCCCTGCTGAGCGCCCTGCCCGCCCCGTCGTGGGCGGCCGGCTACACCCAGACCAAATATCCCATCGTGCTGGTGCACGGTCTGTTCGGCTTTGACAATGTCGGCCCGGTCGACTATTTCTATGGCATCGCCAGCGCGCTGCGCAGCGGCGGCGCCACGGTCTACGTGACGCAGGTCTCGGCCGCCAACAGCACCGAAGTGCGCGGCGAACAGCTGCTGTTGCAGGTCAAGCAGATCCTGGCCGCGACGGGCGCTGCGAAAGTCAACCTGATCGGCCATAGCCATGGCGGCCCGACCTCGCGCTACGTCGCCTCCGTGCGCCCCGACCTGGTGGCCTCGGTCAGCAGCGTGGGCGGCGTCAATAAAGGCTCGCGCGTGGCCGACGTGCTGATCGGCGCGGTCCCCGATGTGACGTATAGCGTGGCCAATGCCGTCTCCGGCCTGATCAGCTTCCTGTCCGGCAGCCCGACCCTGCCGCAGAACGCGCGCGCAGCCGCCACCTCGCTGAGCACGGCCGGCACGCTGGCCTTCAACAGCCGCCATCCAGAAGGCGTGCCCACCTCCGCTTGCGGCGAGGGCGACTACCAGGTGCGCGGCGTGTACTACTTCTCGTGGAGCGGTGCCCAGCCGTACACCAACGTGCTTGACGCCAGCGACCCGGTACTGGCGCTGACGTCGCTGGCCTTCAACGGCGCCAAGAACGATGGCCTGGTCAGCAGCTGCTCCAGCCATCTGGGCCGCGTGATCCGCGACGACTACGCGCTCAACCACCTCGATGAAGTGAACCAGCTGATCGGCATTACCAATCTGTTCGAGACCAATCCGGTGACCATCTTCCGCCAGCAGGCCAACCGCCTGCAAGGACTGGGACTCTGATGCGGGCCGCGCTGCGCGTCGTGGTGTTGGCCGCCGTGGCGGCCGGCGGCGCCTGGCTGCTGTGGGCGCGCGGTGACGCGCCCGCATCCGTTGCCGCCGCGTCCGCGCAGCGCACCGCGCCAGAGCCATTGCCGTTTGCCCGCTCCATGGCCGGCACGCACGCCGATGGCGACGTGCGCGCCAACGCCAACGACCAGCTGGAAGTCAACGCCGAACTGGCCTATCTGTTCGACTACTACCTGGCCGGCCTGGGCGAACGGCCGCTGGACGCCATCCGCACCCAGATCATCAGCGAACTGGAACGCCGCCTGCGGCCAGCGCCGGCCGCCGAAGCTCGCCGCCTGCTGGACGCCTACCTGGCCTACAAGCGCGCACTGGTCGATGTGGAGCATGGCCTACCGCCGCCCGCCAATCCTGCCGAGGGCGCGCGCCAGCGCCTGAGCGCCATGCAGCAACTGCGCACCGCCTATTTCAGCAATGAGGAAATCGCCGGTCTGTTTGGCGCGAGCGACGCCTACGACCTGGACGCCATCGCCCGCCTCGACATCAGCAGCGACGCCAGCCTGAGCGCAGCGCAGCGCCAACAGCGACTGGCCGAGCTGGATGCCCGCCTGCCACAACAAGCCCGGGAAGAAAAAGACGCGCCGACCAAAGTGATACGGCTGGAGGAATCGGTTAGCGCAGCGCGCGCACGCGGCGCCGACGACAACGAGGTCTACCGCATGCGCGCCGCCGCCCTGTCACCAGCCGCCGCCGCGCGACTGGCCGATGTCGACCGCGAAGAAGCCGACTGGCAGCAGCGCATCAGCGCCTACCAGGCACAACGCAAGCAACTGCTGCAAAACACCGCCAGCGCGGCCAGCCTGCAGCAACTGCGCGACACCGGCTTCACGCCTGATGAGCAAAGACGCCTGGCCGCCTATGAATAATCAATGCACATAGCGGGCGATGAAATACACACCAGCCACCATCATTGACGCAAAACCGTAGAGCTTCCACAGATGACCGATCAGCGATTTATGCAGATCGAGTTTGGTCTCAGCCAAGGCGGCATAAAACTCTTCACGCTGTTTAGCCAACGCCGCATTGAATTCTTCACGCTGTTTAGCCAGCGCAGCGTTGAAGTACTCCCGCTGCTCCGCCAGCGCAGCATTGAAGTATTCCCGCTGCTCCGCCAACGCAGCATTGAAGTATTCCCGTTGCTGCGCCAACGCTGTATGAAAATCCTCACGATCTGCGGCCAAGGCTTCCTGGGATTCCAGCTTATGCCCGTACAGCAGCGTCAAAATACGCTCATGACCAGCCTGCATTTCACTACGCAATGCATGAAAGTCGTCCTTCGTGGCCAAGCTGCTCTGCATCACGGCGACATCCTTTTCCAATGCCCCTATCCGCACATCATAGGAATTTCTCTCACTTTCTTCAACCCGATGGTTGTCATTGGCGCCAAGCATGATCGTTCTCCTTGCAGACGAGCTGTCACGCTAGCACCGCCGCCGCGCGCCACGATTGAGATAAATCATATAAAAAAAAGCAGCCCGAAGGCTGCTTCACTGTGCTGCTGCGCCAGATAGTGGCTTACTTTATTGTCGGTTAAAACTCTTCCCAGTCGTCCGCCGATGCGGTGGCCATTTGCTTGGCTGGCGCTTTGGCGGACACCGCTTTCAGCGTCGGCCGCGCCGCTGCAGCCACCACACGCGGCGCGGCGACGGTCGTCTTGCGTGCGGCTATTGGCTGCGCGCGCGGCACCATCGATTGATCCATGCGGAACACGCTTACCACCTCCGCCAGTCCCGCCGCCTGCTCCTGCAGGGACGCCGCCGCAGCCGCAGCCTGTTCCACCAGCGCCGCATTCTGCTGCGTCACCGTATCCATCTGCCCTACCGCCATATTGATCTGATCGATGCCGGTGCTCTGCTCCTGCGTGGCCATGGTGATTTCGCCCATGATGTCGGTCACGCGCTGCACGCTGGTCACGATCTCGCCCATCGTCGCGCCGGCCTCTTCCACTAGCTTGCTGCCGGCGCCGACCTTCTCGACCGAATCGCCGATCAGCTCCTTGATTTCCTTGGCCGCTGCGGCCGAGCGATGCGCCAGCGTCCGCACCTCGCCTGCCACCACCGCAAAACCGCGGCCCTGTTCGCCGGCGCGCGCCGCTTCCACCGCCGCATTGAGCGCCAGGATATTGGTCTGGAACGCAATGCCGTCGATGACCGAAATAATGTCCACAATCTTGTTCGAGGACGCGTTGATCGAATCCATGGTTTCCACCACGCGCGCCACCACATCGCCACCGCGCTGCGCCACGCCGGATGCCGACTCCGCCAGCGTATTGGCCTGGCGCGCATTGTCCGCATTCTGGCGCACGGTGGAAGTTAATTCCTCCATCGACGATGCAGTCTCCTCCAGCGAAGTGGCCTGCTCTTCGGTACGCTGCGACAGATCCAGATTGCCCGTGGCGATCTCCTGCGACGCCGTGGCGATCGTATCCGTGCCATTGCGCACCTGGCCGACAATGCGGATCAGGCTGTCGTTCATGCCCTTGAGCGCGCCCAGCAGCTGGCCGGTTTCCTCGCTGGTGTGCACCTCGATGCGGCTGGTCAGGTCGCCCGACGCCACCGTCTGCGCCACGCGCACCGCCTCATTGATCGGATTGGTGATCGCGCCCGTGATGTAGGCCGCGCAACCGATCGCCACCACCGCCGCAATCACGGCCGCAATCACCATCGCCCACTCGGCGCTGGTCACGGCCGCCATGCCCTCATCCACACTGCTGCTCGAGATATCCTCATTCAGGCGTTCGATTTTCATGAGCGTGGTTTCGGCCTTCTGGAACAGCGGGCGCGACTGGTTGTAGGCCTGGTAGAAATCGCCAAACAAATCCTTCTGCTTCTGCTCATCCTTGTTGGCCGCGAGCGCCGTGATGGTGGCGCCGATCTTGTCATCGACGTTTTTCCACTCGGCCCATTCGGCCGTAAACTGCTTCCACATCACCGCCTCTTCCGCCGTTTGCGGCAGCGGCTCGTAGCGCTTCCAGCCACGGTCGATATTTGCCCATGCCTTCTTGCGCATCTCGATCGCTTCCGCGAACTTGGCCTGCGCCTGGAAATCGTTGGAATAAGTGCCCGCATACAGCGTGGCGGCCGCCACTGCGGTCTGGCCCTCGCTCATGACCAGCAAGCCCTGGATCGACGGCAGGCGCACCACGCCGATTTCGTTGACCGAAGCGCCAACCTTGGCAATGCCGCGATAGCCGGCCGAGCCCACCACCAGCAAGGCCACCATCATGATCGCGACCAGCGTCGCCAGCTTCCACTTGATGAGTAAATTCTTGAACATTGCGCACTCCTGTCAGTGGACCGTCGGATAGATTTGGTGAATATTGTTCCTAGCCAACAATATGCGGCCCCAGCAACGGCGGCGTCAATGAGATTGTGGCGACTTGTGGCGCGGTGTTCACAATCTCAGCCAGCGGCGACTCGGTTGCGTCCTGCACGTTTGGCCTCATACATGGCAGCGTCGCCGGCGGAGATCAGGCGTATCAGGTCGTAGTCGTGCTGATCGGAACAGACTACGCCCATGCTAGCCGTGTAGTTCACCGTCAGCTTGTCGAGCGACACCGCCTCCTGCTCGATGCGCGCACGCACGCGCTCCGCCACCTTCACGGCCGACGCCAGATCGACGCCATCGAGCACCAGCACGAACTCCTCGCCGCCAAAGCGCGCCAGCACATCGTGCGGGCGCAGCTCCACCTTGACCACGCGCGCCAGATGGCGCAGCACCTCGTCGCCCACCGGATGGCCGTAGCTGTCGTTAATGACCTTGAAGTTATCGACATCGATCATGATGACCGCGATGCTGCGCTGCGCGCGCTGGGCGCGCAGGAACATGCGTTTGCCCTGCACCTCCAGGCCGGCGCGGTTCAGCGCCGCCGTCAGCGCATCCAGCGTCGACAGGCGCCGCAGCCGCTCCGCATAGCGCCACATCACCATCTGGATCAGGCCGAACGCGATGCAGACCTGCGCCAGCGGCACCACCAGCGCGCTCAGGCCGATCACCAGCGAACTGGCATGGTCGGCCGGATCCGTATCCACCACCATGTGCAGGCCGCGCAGGAACAAGGCCAGTCCCAGCAAGGTAAAGCCGGCCACCGCGATGCCGGATACGCGCCAACTGCCATGCCGCGCCACTGCGGCCGCGCAGATCCAGTTAAGCAGTGCAAAATAAAAACCGCTGAAGCACAGGCGCGCGCGCAGGCTCGGCTCCACCACCGAGTAATACGCCGCCACCAGCACCGCAATCGCGGTAATGATGGCAATGCTGGTCCAGCTCAGCGAACTGGCGCAGTACACGCGCAGGCCGCGCAGCACCAGCGCCAGGCCGAACGCAATCACGCCGTAACTCAGCGCGCTGTTGATGAAGACGGGCACGCTGTCGAAATTCCCCAGCGTCATGCCGACCGACACCGCCACATTGCCCACCGCCCACCAGCGCTGCTCTGGCGGACTCTGGGTGTAGCAGGCGGAGGCCACCAGCAACGCCGTGGTCAGCAGCGTGACGCAGATTTGGACCAGCAAAAGGGTATCGAGGTTCAGCACGCCAGCATCCATGGAAAGGTAATGTCAATGTAGCGCAGCGCCTGCCCCGAAGCAATCTATAAATTGCAAGAGAGAAATCAAATCCCGCCGCCGCGCCACGCATGGATAAGGTACAGTAATGCTCTTCGCAGATTACGCCCTACGCCATGCCCTACCCCATTGAACACAAGCTGGTCATCGGTATCGCCTCCAGCGCCCTGTTTGACCTGACCGCCTCGCACCAGGTCTACCTGGAAGGCGGCGCCGAAGCCTATCGCAAGTATCAGGAACAGCAGATCGGCACCATCCTCGAAAAGGGCGTGGCCTTCCCCTTCATCCGCCGCTTCCTCAGCATCAACAAGCTGCATCCGGACACGGCGCCGGTGGAGGTGGTGCTGTTCTCGCGCAACTCGCCGGAAACCGGCCTGCGCGTGATGAATTCAATTGCCCATTACGGCCTGGATATTTCGCGCGCCTGCTTCCTGACCGGCGAATCGCCCTACCGTTATTTGCCCGCGTTCAACACCTCTTTATTTTTATCAGCAAATGAAGAAGACGTGCGGCGCGCCTTGGACGCCCACTACCCGGCCGGCCTGGTGCTGCCCTCGCGCACCGAGGACGACGAGGCTGATGGCGAACTGCGCATCGCCTTCGACTTTGACGGCGTGATTGCCGACGACGAATCGGAAACCGTCTTCAAGCGCAATAACAACGTCGACGAATTCCACGCCCACGAAACCGCGCGCGTGGCCATCCCGCACCAGCCCGGACCGCTGGCCGACCTGTTCCGCAAGCTGTCGCTAATGCAGCAGCTGGAAGAAGACGCCCAGCGCGCCGATCCCGCTTACCGGAAAGTCCTGCGCATCGCCATCATCACCGCCCGCAGCGCGCCCGCGCACGAGCGCGTGGTGACCACGCTCAAGAGCTGGGGCGTGTCGGCCAACGAAACCTTCTTCCTGGGCGGCATGGAGAAAGCCCGCGTGCTGGGGATTTTCAGGCCGCATATGTTCTTTGACGACCAGTTAAGCCACCTGCAATCGCCGGCCGGGAATATCCCGATGGTGCACATTCCGTTTGGCGTGGCCAACCGCCGACAGCCTTGAGCATGGCTTGCTATAATAGGTGTCTGGATAACCGTTGAATGTATGTTGTGTCGTCAGCCTTAACAAAATCCATTCCCAAACCTGGCAACCGCTTTGCCCTGCCCGCTCTGCATGGCTCGGCGGATGCGTACGCATTGGCGCAAATTGCGCTGGACCTCAAATCGCGTGGCCAGATGCTGGCCATCGTCGTGGCATCGGCCAGTGACGCTCAACGCCTGCTGGACGAAATCCCGTGGTTCGGCGGCGAGCAGCTGCGCTGCCACCTGCTGCCCGACTGGGAAACCCTGCCCTACGACGCCTTCTCGCCGCACCAGGATCTGGTGTCCGAGCGCCTGGCCACGCTGCATGAAATCTCCAGCGGCCAGTGCGACGTCATGCTGGTGCCGGCCACCACCGCGCTGGTACGTATGGCGCCGCCGTCCTTCCTGGCTGCCTACACCTTCTTCTTCCAGCAGGGCGAATCGCTGGACGAAGCCCAGCTCAAGGCGCAGCTGACGCTGGCCGGCTACACCCACGTCACGCAAGTGATGTCGCCGGGCGAATACTCGGTGCGCGGCGGCCTGATTGACCTGTTCCCGATGGGTTCCGCGCTGCCGTACCGGCTCGACCTGTTTGGCGACACCATCGAAACCATCCGCACCTTCGATGCCGACACCCAACGCTCGCTGTACCCGGTCAGGCAGGTGCGCCTGCTGCCGGGCCGCGAATTCCCGATGGACGAAGCGTCGCGCACCGCCTTCCGCAGCCGCTGGCGCGAGCATTTTGAAGGCGATCCGTCGCGCGCCGTGGTCTACAAGGACATCGGCGCCGGCATCGCCTCGGCCGGCATTGAATACTACCTGCCGCTGTTCTTCGAGCAGACCGCCACGCTGTTCGACTACCTGCCGCAAGGCGCGGTGGTCGCCACCGTGGGCGACATCGAAGCGGCCATCAAGCGTTTCTGGACCGATACCGCATCGCGCTACCGCTTCATCAAGTCCGACCGCGAGCGCCCCATCATGGCGCCGGAAGACCTGTTCCTCAACGAAGAGCAGTTCTTCGTGCTGGCCAAGCCGTATCCGCAGATCGCCGTGCGCAAAAATCCGGACGCCGGCGCTTCCGAGCTGTCGGCGCCGGTGCCCAACATCGCCGTCAACCGCCATCTGGACGACCCGCTGACCAATCTGCGTGGCTACCTGATGCAGTCCGGCAGCCGCGTGATGATCTGCGCCGAGTCCAACGGCCGCCGCGAAACGCTGCAGCAGTATTTCAACGAATACGACCTGGCACTGGCGCCGGTCGAAGGTTTCGACGGCTTTGTGGCCTCGGACGCCAAACTGGCGCTGGGCGTCGCGCCGCTGCATGCCGGCTTCGAGCTAGCCGCCGATGGCGCACGCCTCATCTTCATCACCGAGACCGAACTGTATGCGGGCTCCGGCCGCCGCGTCGGCAAGAAAAAGCAGGAAGCCGTCACCCAGGTCGAATCGATGGTGCGCGACCTGTCCGAGCTGAAAATCGGCGACCCGGTGGTCCACGTCAACCATGGCATCGGCCGCTACATGGGCCTGACCAGCATGGACCTGGGCGAAGGCGAAGCTGAATTCCTCCACCTTGAATACGCCAAAGAGACCAAGCTGTATGTACCTGTCTCGCAGCTGCATGTGATTTCGCGCTACTCCGGCGCCTCGCCGGACGACGCGCCGCTGCACACACTCGGCTCCGGCCAGTGGGAAAAAGCCAAGCGCAAAGCCGCCGAACAAGTGCGCGACACCGCCGCCGAACTGCTCAACCTCTACGCCCGCCGCGCGCTGCGCCAGGGCCACGCGTTTGAGTATTCGGCGCACGACTACGAACGCTTCGCCGACAGCTTCGGCTTCGACGAAACGCCGGACCAGCAGGAAGCCATCAACAACGTGGTGCGCGATATGACGTCGGGCAAACCGATGGACCGCCTGGTGTGCGGCGACGTCGGCTTCGGCAAGACCGAAGTGGCGCTGCGCGCGGCCTTCATTGCCGTCATGGGCGGCAAGCAGGTCGCCATCCTGGCGCCGACCACGCTGCTGGCCGAGCAGCATGCGCAGACCTTCGCCGACCGCTTTGCCGACTGGCCGGTGCGCATCGCCGAAATGTCGCGCTTCCGCACCGGCAAGGAAATCGCTCAGGCCATCAAGGGCATGGCCGACGGCACGCTCGACATCATCATCGGCACCCACAAGCTGCTGTCGGACGACGTCAAGTTCACGCGCCTCGGACTGGTCATCATCGACGAGGAACACCGTTTTGGCGTACGCCAGAAGGAGGCCCTGAAGTCACTACGCGCCGAAGTCGACGTGCTGACGCTGACCGCCACGCCGATCCCGCGTACGCTGGGCATGGCGCTGGAAGGCCTGCGCGATTTCTCGGTCATCGCCACTGCGCCGCAAAAGCGCCTGGCGATCAAGACCTTCGTGCGCAGCGAGGGCGAGTCGATCATCCGCGAAGCCTGCCTGCGTGAGCTCAAGCGCGGCGGCCAGGTCTACTTCCTGCACAACGAAGTCGAAACCATCCAGAACCGCCTGGCCATGCTGACCGAGCTGCTGCCGGAAGCGCGCATCGCCGTCGCCCACGGCCAGATGCACGAACGCGACCTGGAAAAAGTGATGCGCGATTTCGTCGCCCAGCGCTACAACATCCTGCTGTGCACCACGATTATCGAAACCGGTATCGACGTGCCGACCGCGAACACCATCATCATGCACCGCGCCGACAAGTTCGGCCTGGCGCAACTGCACCAGCTGCGTGGCCGCGTCGGCCGTTCGCACCACCAGGCCTACGCCTACCTGCTGGTACACGACCTGCAGTCGCTGACCAAACAGGCGCAGCGCCGCCTGGATGCGATCCAGCAGATGGAAGAACTGGGTTCCGGCTTCTACCTGGCCATGCACGACCTGGAAATCCGCGGCGCCGGCGAAGTCCTCGGCGACAACCAGTCCGGCGAGATGACCGAGATCGGCTTCCAGCTGTATTCCGACATGCTCAACGAAGCCGTACGCTCGCTCAAGGCTGGCAAGGAACCCGACCTGGCGGCGCCGCTGGCCACCACCACGGAAATCAATCTGCACGTGCCGGCGCTGCTGCCGGCCGATTTCTGCGGCGACGTCCACGAGCGCCTGTCGATCTACAAGCGTATGGCCAATTGCGCAACGCAGGACAAGATCGACGATATGCAGGAAGAGCTCATCGACCGCTTTGGCAAGCTGCCGGATCCGGTCAAGGCGCTGATCGAAACCCACCGCCTGCGCATCGCCGCCAAAACGGTGGGCATCATCAAGATCGATGCCCACACCGAGGCCGCCAATCTGCAGTTCATGCCCAAGCCGCCGATCGATCCAATGCGTATCATTGAGCTAATCCAGAAGAACCGCCAGATCAAGCTCAATGGCCAGGACAAGCTCAAGATCACTGCCGCCATGCCGGATCTGCCCGCGCGCGTCAGCCAGATCAAGGCCGCGATTAAACAGTTGACCGCATAACCAGACCATCGTACCGTGGCCACTTAGCCCAAACAATGCTAAACCTATGACAAACGCAAAAACCGCAATGAATCTCGTTTTACAAGGCGTGGACGACTGCAAGGCCCGTCTTGAGCGTATAGCCGCACTGACCGCCCCTGCCAATCTCACCTGGCTGAGCGACCGCGCCCTGCGTTGCGAAGGCATCACCTTTTCGCCAGCACTGCGCCAGACCATCGAAGTAGCAGCCCATGCGGCACAGCTGGACGCCACCTACTCCATCGGCTTCCACAAGATGAGCGAGTTCAAACTGGTGGCAATGGACATGGACTCGACCCTGATTACCATCGAGTGCATCGACGAAATCGCCGACATGCAGGGTTTGAAGAAGCAAGTCTCGGAAATCACCGAAGCGGCCATGCGCGGCGAACTGGATTTCTCGGAAAGCCTGAAACGCCGCGTGGCGCTGCTGGAAGGCCTGGACGCCTCGGCGCTGGAACGCGTCTACGAAGAACGCCTGCAACTGTCGCCCGGTGCGGAAAGCATGTTGAAAGCGGTGCAGGCGGCCGGCCTGAAAACCCTGCTGGTGTCGGGTGGCTTCACCTATTTCACCGAGCGCCTGAAACAGCGCCTGGGCCTGGACTACACCCACGCCAACCAGCTGGAAATCGTTGACGGCAAACTGACCGGCAAGGTAGTGGGCGGCATCGTCGATGCGGAAGAGAAGAAGCGTACCGTGGAACGCGTGTGCTCGGAACTGGGCATCACGCCGTCGCAAGCCATCGTCATGGGCGACGGCGCCAATGACCTCAAGATGATGGGCATTTCCGGCATGTCGGTGGCCTTCCGCGCCAAGCCGGTGGTGCGCGAACAGGCCAATGTGGCGCTGAATTTCGTCGGTCTGGACGGCATCCTGCCGCTGCTGCAATAACCCGGTTCAGTGCCGGCGCTTGGCCGCCTTGATCGCATACATCTGCGCGTCGCCGGCGGCCAGCAGTGCTTCCACCGATTGCGGCGCGGTCGGCTGGAATTCTTCCACCCCATAGGAAAACGCCAGGTCGTAGCCACGTCTGGCGCTGGCGTTGTAGTCATGTAGCTGCGCGCTGAACTTGTCAATCACCGCTTGCGCTTCCGGCTTGTTGGCCCCTGTCAGCAGCACCACAAATTCGTCGCCGCCCAGGCGCGCGCACAAGTCCGTGCTGCGGAAGCTGCTGCGCATCACACTGGCAAACGCCGCCAGCGCGCGGTCACCCTCCGCGTGGCCAAAGTTATCGTTAATCGGTTTGAAGCGGTCCAGGTCAATAAACGCCAGCGTCGCCGGCTGGTGATGGCGGACGCAGAAGCTGAGCCCATAGGCGGCCAGCTGCAGGAAGCCACGGCGGTTTGATATCTTGGTCAGCTCGTCCGTGGTAGCGTTCTGGAAGGCGCTGAGTTCATCTTCCACCATCGACGCCAGATCGTGCAGCGCCAGCTTGTCCTCCTGGTCAAAGTCGCGCGGTGCGCTGTCGACCAGGCACAGCGTCCCGACCTTGGCGCCGCCCACGGCACGCAGCGGACAACCCGCATAGAAGCGGATCTTTGGCCCGCCAGTGACCAGCGGGTTATCGGCGAAACGCTCGTCCGCCAGGGCATTGGGAATGTACAGGATATCGTCGCCAAGAATCGCGTGGCCGCAGAACGAGACGTTGCGCGGCGTTTCAGTCGCATCCAGCCCGGCGCTTGATTTGAACCACTGGCGGTTCTCGTCGACCAGGCTCACCAGCGCTGCCTCCACGCCAAACATGCGCTTGGCCATCCGGGTCACGCGGTCAAAGCGCTCTTCGGGCGGGGTATCCAGAACGTCAAGCGACTTTAGCGCTGAAAGCCGTTGAACCTCATCAGGGGGTATGCCGGGTTCTTTCAAGATGATCTCCTATGCCTGGTAAGCGTAGTCGTTTCATAATACTACCCGATCTTTTTGCCGCCGAGCGTAGCGATCAAGCCATCTGTGGCATCCTCGATATAGTCCAGCACCTGGTCAAAGCCCTTGCTGCCGCCGTAATAAGGGTCGGGCACCACGTCCGAGCCGCTGCGCGTGGCGTGCGACATCATCAATCCCAGCTTGTGCTGGTACTCCGGCGGGCACGCGGCTTTCAGCAACTTCAGGTTATCGTGATCCATCGCCAGCAGGTGGTCGAACTCCTCGAAATCGCGCGCCGACACCTTGCGCGAACGCTGCGCCGACAGGTCGTAGCCACGTTTGGCCGCATACTCCATCGACCGCGCGTCGGGCGGCTCGCCCACGTGATAGCCGTGTGTGCCCGCCGAATCGATCACGAAGCGGTGCGCCAGCCCGGCCGCTTGCACGCGATGGCGGAACACCCCCTCCGCCGTCGGCGAGCGGCAGATATTCCCCATGCAGACAAACAGCACCGATACCGGTTTAGCCATGCTTACCTCACGCAATGTAGAGCAGCAGGCCATCACCACGCTGGGCGGCGGCGGCATAGAACTGGGCCATTTCGCGGTAATTGTGCAGCACGTAGTCGAGATCCTCCTCCGGCTCCGTCCACACACCCGGATAGATGCCCGCTGCGGCCAGCCGGTCCGACGAAAAGCGCGCGCGGATGTCCTCTGCGCCGATGCCCGCCAGCGTGGCCGACAAGGCCCGCACCTCAGCTGGCTGCAGCACCCGTACCGGGCCATAATCCATTTCTTCGCCGACTGGCTCGCCACCGAAGATCACCGGCGCTGCATCGTCGGCGCCAGGTTCGGCGCTGCCGTTCAGCACAAAGTGAATCGCATGCCAGGCCTTGTCGACATCCATCGCATGCTGGGGCGGCGCCTGGTCTTCGCCATAGACGAAGTCACCCAGCGCATCGGGATCTGCCATAAAACGGTCTATCTGTTCGCTATCTACCGCAATGAACGAGGCACGCATACCCATGACAGTCAGCTCCTTATATAATCAGCATCATTGCATTTTATGCGAAAAAGGATCAGACATGGGTTATCGCTGCGGCTGCCGGTTGAGCAAGGTACACGACGCCGTACAAGGCGCGGACGTGCCGCTTGCGCTGCTCTATCCGGCCCACGGCGAAGAGCGTACCGAACACTTCGGCCCTTACTCGCTGGACGTGGCACTGGATGCCCCACCAGCGGCCGGCGTGTATCCGCTGGTCGTCATCTCGCACGGCCACTCCGGCACGCCATGGGCCTATCGCCAGCTGGCCAGACACCTGGTGCTGGCGGGCTTCATCGTCGCCCTGCCCGCCCACACGGGCAACACGCGGCTCGACAACACGCTGGCCGGCACCGCAGAAAACCTGGCCAACCGTCCGCGCCACATCACGCTCACCATCAACGCCGCGCTGGCCGATGCCACCGTGGGCGCGCATATTGTGGACAACGGTGTCGCCGTCATCGGCCACTCCATCGGTGGCTACACCGCGCTGGCGGCGGCCGGTGGCCTGCCCTGGAGCGGCCCTTATGACCGCAAGGATTCCGGCACACAGCCGGAGCCGGTGCCTGTCACGCCCGACGCCCGCATCCGTTCGCTGGTGCTGCTGAATCCAGCGACGTTCTGGTTTATCGCCGGTTCACTACGCCCGGTGAACCTGCCCATCCTGATACGTACCGGTGAAAAGGACGAGATCACGCCGATCGAACATGCACACAAAATTATCGAAGGCGTGGCCCATCCCGAACTGGTGGAACACCAAGACATAGCCGGTGCCGGACACTTCGCTTTCATGAGCAAGTTCCCGCCGGAGATGACGCGGCCGAACTTCAAGCCTTCGCAGGACCCGGAAGGCTTCGACCGCGAAACCATACAGCCGGAGTTCTTTGCCGACGTCACTGCATTCCTGCAGCGGACGCTGGGCGCAGCCCGCGCTGGCACGTAGTACGACAAAACGAGGAGAGATCATGTCCCAAGAACTGGTACTGGATGGCCGCCTGGAATCGGCCAAAACGACGGCCTGGTGGCTGTATGTGATACACGCCGTCAGCTTTGTGTTTTCGCTGGGCGCATTTTCCATCATCCCGCTGATACTCAACTATCTGCAGCGGCCCAGCACGGAGAACACCTTCGTCCATAGCCACCACACGTGGATGATCCGTTCGTTCTGGTGGTATGTGGTGCTGATCGTGGTCGGCTGCGCCTTCTTCATCACCATCATCGGCATTCCGGTGGCCTGGCTAATCTGGATTGGCGCCTGGCTGTGGAAAGCCTACCGCCTGATCGTCGGCATCGTCCGCATCAACCGGAACGAACCGGCGCCGCTGTAAGTTCCAGCGCCTGCCGCAGGCCATTGACGATCACCTCATAGGCCTGCTGGCGGATCGCCTCATCGGGCGCGCGCAGCACGTATGACGGGTGGTAGACCGTGATTACCCAGCGGCCGTCGTGTTCAAACGGCGCGTCCATTACCGACTGCATGGTCGCACTGCCCCGTTCCAGCACGGACTTCAGCCCCGTGCTGCCCAGCGCCACAATCACGTCCGGCTTCACGCGCGCCAGTTCTTCTTCCAGCCACAGGTGACAGGCGGCGATCTCGCTTTGCGCCGGGGTTTTATGCAAGCGCCGTTTGCCGCGCAACTCCCACTTGAAATGCTTGACGGCGTTGGTCAGATACACGGCATCGCGCTGGACGCCCGCTTCTGCCAGCGCACTGTCCAGCACCGCGCCTGCGGGGCCGACAAATGGCAAGCCTTGCAAATCTTCCTGGTCGCCGGGCTGCTCGCCTACCAGCATGATGCGCGCGTTGCTCGGCCCGACGCCGGGTATCGCCTGCGTCGCATTACGCCACAAATCGCAGCGGCGGCACTGGTCCAGCGTCGATGGCAGTTCACGCTGCGGCTGGGCGCGCTCTGCGGCGACGGGTATCGTGGTGGCGCCGCTGCGCCGGCCCACTGTGCTGGTCTGTCCGGTGCGACGCTCGCCGTTGGCCGCCGCGCTGACCATGGCAGGCACGATGGCGCCTTCCGGCAAATTCTTCCAGAAGCGCGATGGAATATGGCTGCGCAGCAGATCCGCGTTCACGCGCGCCGGATTGAAGATGCTGCGGTAGTAGGTCAGCCACAGCGCTTCGCCGGCATCGTCGATATCAGCTGCGCTGCGCATCAGCGGCGGCATGTCGTGCAACCGCTCGCCATCCCACGCCACGGCCGCTGCTGGCGTGGCGATCATCCAGCTGGTGCCGCCCATGCGGCGTGCAAAGTGCCGCGCCACCTGCGGGAGCACCTCGTGCGTGGGCTCGAACCAGGCGACAAAGCGCGGCGCGCCGTCCTCCTCCTTGCGCTCACGAAAACGCACGTAGGCATGCATGTCGTGCTCCTCGCGGTGCACTGCCTTGACCATGGCGTGCAGGCGCGCGCCATCGGGATCGGCGGCGGATACCACGTCGCGCTGACCCAGCTGCCAGCGCCACAGCACCTTGTACAGGAAAGCCCAGCGATCGGGCGTATTGAAGCAGCCGGCCGCCATCAGCATCTCCACCAGCTGGCGCGGCAGATGCAGTGCCGCCTGGCTCGCCGCTGCATGCGGTTGCGCGCCAAAAGCCGAGAACAGGTCGCCGTCGCTTTCGCTGGTCGCCCATTCCACCGATTCCGGCGCGATACGGCCCGCAATCAGCTCACGTGCCGCCACGCGCCACTCGTCAAACGAACGGACCACCTTGCGCATCATGCAGCCTGCAGCTCCGGCCACAGGTTCATTTGCTGCGGTGCTTCCGCCATGGCCCGCCGCAGATGTTCGGATGGACTGCTGTCGTTGGCCGGAAAATAGTCCGCCGTGATGATGAACGGTGAAATCTTCTTCATGCTGCACCTGAGTCGCGACAAGTCCGCATAGCGCACCTGGCGCAAACGCCGCAACTCCACAATCCGCTGCGCATTGCGTAATCCGATGCCGGGCACGCGCGCAATCATGTGCGGTTCCGCACGATTCAGGTCCAACGGAAAATGCTCGCGATGCGACAAGGCCCACGCCAGCTTGGGATCGATGTCCAGCGCCAGATTGCCGCTGGCCGGCAGCAGTTCATTGACCTGGAAGCCATAGCTGCGCAACAGGAAGTCCGCCTGATACAGGCGATGCTCGCGCTGCATGGGCGGCGGCGCCAATGGCACGCTCTTCGGGCTTTGCGGTATCGGACTGAAAGCCGAGTAGTACACGCGCTTGAGCTTATAACTGCCGTACAGCGTCTCGGCCGTGGTCAGGATTTGCTGGTCGTCGCTGGCATCGGCGCCCACAATCATTTGCGTGCTTTGCCCGGCTGGCGCAAAGCGCGGCGCCCTGGGCTCTTCCGCCTTTTCATCGAGCTTGCGGCGGATCGAGCCCATGGCCAGCTTGATGGTATGCACACTCTTTTCCGGCGCCAGCTTCTGCACACTGTCGTGCGACGGCAGTTCGATATTCACGCTGAGGCGATCGGCATAACGCCCCGCTGCCGCGATCAGTGCCGGATCGGCGTCGGGGATGGTCTTCAGGTGGATGTAACCACGGAACTGGTGCACCTCGCGCAGCTCACGCGCAACCTGCACCAGCTGCTCCATGGTGTAATCCGCAGACTGGATGATGCCTGAGCTGAGGAACAGCCCATCAATGTAGTTACGCAGATAGAAGTCGGTGGTCAGCTTTACCACTTCCGCCACCGTAAAGCGCGCACGCGGCACGTTGGAGGTGCGCCGGTTCACGCAATACTGGCAGTCGTACAGGCAGTAATTGGTCAACAGGACTTTCAGCAGCGAGACGCAGCGTCCATCGGGCGTATAGCTGTGACAGATGCCCATGCCCGTGGTCGCGCCAAAACCGTCCTTGCCGATGGAGTTGCGCTTCGGCGCCCCACTGCTGGCGCAAGAGGCGTCGTATTTGGCCGCATCCGCCAGGATTTCCAGCTTGTCATTCAGTTCCATCCCCGCCTCGCTATACTGTGCTTTTATACAGTATAGCAAAAATGCGGTCTAGCGCGAAGACAAGGATAGCCTGCGCGGCGCAGCATGCGACAGCGACGGCGGGCGCAAGGCGTTTTCCTCATGAGCGCTGAGACGGAACACGCTCACCAGCTGCGCCAGCGACGTGGCCTGCTCCTGCATGCTTTGCGCCGCCGTTGCCGCCTGCTGCACCAGCTCCGCGTTCTGCTGGGTCACCGTATCCATCTGCGCAATGGCCTGGTTCACCTGTTCGATACCGGTGCTCTGTTCCTTGCCAGCCATGGTGATTTCGGCAATCAGGTCCGTCACGTGGCGCACGCTGGCCACCACCTGGTCCATCGTGGTGCCGGCTTCCGCCACCAGCTTGCTGCCCTCTTCCACCTGGCTGACCGAGTTGCCGATCAATTCCTTGATCTCCTTGGCGGCGCCCGCAGAGCGCTGCGCCAGGTTGCGCACCTCGGACGCGACCACCGCAAAGCCGCGTCCCTGCTCGCCCGCGCGCGCCGCTTCCACCGCCGCGTTGAGCGCGAGGATATTGGTCTGGAAGGCGATGCCGTCGATGACGGTGATGATGTCCGCAATCTTGCGCGACGAGGCATTGATCGATTCCATCGTATCCACCACGCGGCCCACCACATCGCTGCCGGCCTGCGCCACGTTCGACGCAGAACCGGCCAGCTGATTGGCTTGCGCCGCCGTGTCGGAGTTCTGGCGCACCGTGGAGGTCAGCTCCTCCATCGATGCCGCCGTCTCCTCCAGCGAACTGGCCTGCTGTTCGGTGCGCGATGACAGGTCCAGATTACCGGCCGCGATCTGGTCCGACGCCGAGGCGATGACGTGGGTGGAACCGCGCACGTCGGTGACGATTTTCGCCAGGCTGTCGCGCATCATCTTCATTGCATGCAGCAAGCTATGCTCGTCGCCATCGCGCACTTCGACCTGCACCGACAGATCGCCGGCGGCGATGCGGTTGACGATATCGGCGGCATACGTCGGCTCGCCGCCCAGCCCGCGCATCAGGCTGCGCGTAATCAGCATCGCGCCCACCGCGCCCAGCACCACACTGCCGACCATCAGCGAGATGATCCACACGCGCGACGAGGCATAGCGCAGCACACCTTCTTCCGCTGCCGCCTTGCCGCCGTTGCTGTAGAAGTCCACCAGCTTGTCGACCTGTCCGCGCAGCGAGACGATGAGTTTATTCGACTCGCCACGGATCAGCTTCTTGCTCAGCTCCGTGTCACCGGCACGCACCGCTGCGCGGATCTTGGCATCTTCCACCATATAGCGTTCCCACTGTTCGACGAATTGGCCATACATCTGTTTTTCTTCTGCGGATTCCAGCAACGCCTCATAATCTTTTTGCATTTTTTGTAAATCAACAAGGTCGGCAGCGATTACCTTGTCATATTTATCTAATTCAGATGGATCTGTGGAAATAATATATTGCAATTCTCTGGTTCTAATGCGTGCGACTTGCGATTTAATATCTTCAATTACCCGCACACTGGGTAACCAGCGCGATGACAAGCGTGTCGATATTTCATTCACTTTTGATAGCTCGAATATTGAGAAGACCCCAACAATCGTAGTCATGAGCAATACCGCAATAAAAGCCAAGCTGAGCTTGGTTGCGACTGGCAATTCAGTCAATTGCTTCATTTCCATCTCTCCCCGATAATCGTTCTATAAAATATAAAAATGTTTTCTTCAAATAAAAACATAAGCAATTTATTCACCCAATAATACAACAAACCTAGCCAGTGTATTCCAATAGAATAGCGATCACAAAAGACTTTAGAGGTAATCATGCTGTCATCGATTGAATATCAAGGCAATATCTGCCTGGCTACAACAGATTTTTCATGGGGTAATGATCTTAATATTATTTTTGAGCTATTGAATAAGCGTTTTGATAGCTTTAACGATAATGGCTTTTATCCCCACGCGGACGAAGTGGCACTGCGCGAGGAACTCAAGGAAGTCGCCACCTTGCGCAAATTGAGTGAGCAAATCCGCAAGCTGGGCGCGAACGGTGTGGTGCTGCGCAATCTCGGCCTGCACGAACTCCCGGAGGATCGCCGCAACGCCGCGCTGTACGCGCTGACGCTGATGCTGGGATATCCGACCTCCACCGACCAGCGCACCGGCCGCGTGGCCTGGGACGTCAAGGCCCGTCCGGAAACCGGCGCCGATGGCCGCTTCGTCACGTTCTCGGAACGCGTGGGCAGCGCCGACATGCACACCGATTCATCGTTCTACCCGATGCCGGAAGAGCAGTTCATTCTTTACGTGGTCAATGCGGCCCGCTGCGACGGCGGCCATTCGATCCTGATTGACGCGGAAGACGTCTATCAGGCCTTGCACCGCACACCAGAAGGTGCGGCGGCATTCGAGCTGCTGAGCAAGGTAGAGGTTCCGTTCCGCGTGCCGGCCGTGTACGCGGCGGGCGATGAGAATATTGAAGTCTTCACGGCGCCAATCTTCGGACCGCCAAAACGCGACGGCGACCGCTTCACCATGCGCTGGCGTCATGACGCCATCATGAAAGGCCTGGCCGCACGTCCGGACCTGAGCAGCCCGGCGCTGGTAGAAGCACTGGAAATCATGAACTGCGTCGCTGAACAGGAAGCCCCGCGCTTCATGGAGCAGCTGCCGACCGACACGCTGATGCTGGCCGATAACCATCGCATGCTGCACGGCCGCACCACCTATAGCGACGAACGCCGCCACCTGATCCGTATCCGCATGTCGGACGTGCCGAATGCACAGCGCATCGGCCCATCCGGCGTGGTGCGGGACTAAACCGTGACGGCGTTCATCGCCTCCACCACGCCCACCACCGCGCCACAGGACGGACTGGCAGCCGGCCCGCGCTTCCGCGCCATGCTCGCCGTCATGACTGCGGTGGCCATGGCCTCGCTGGACACCGCCATCGCCAACACCGCGCTGCCCGCCATGGCGGCGCAGCTGCAAGCCACGCCTGCGGCATCGGTGTGGATCGTGAATATCTATCAGTTGGCGATGGTGGCCACGCTGCTGCCGTTTGCCGCACTCGGTGAAATCGCTGGCTACCGGCGCGTCTTCATCGGCGGACTGGTAGCGTTCACCGCCGCCTCGCTGGGCTGCGCGCTGGCGTGGTCGCTGCCATCGCTGGTGGCGGCGCGCTTCGTACAGGGGCTGGGCGCCAGTGCCGTCATGGCGGTGACGACGGCGCTGATGCGTACCATTTACCCCGCGGCGCTACAAGGCCGCGGCTTTGGCACCAATGCGCTGGTGGTGGCGGTGGCGTTTGCTGTCGGCCCGACCGTGAGTTCATTGATCCTGTCGGTCGCATCATGGCCCTGGCTGTTTGCGATCAATGTCCCGTTCGGCCTGACCGCGTGGCTGGTGGCGCGCGGCGCCGTGCCGGACAACGCGCGCGGCACGCACCGTTTCGATCACCTGGCCGCAGCCTATAACGTTGGCGCTTTCGGCAGCCTGGTGCTGCTGTTTGCCGAGGGCGCGCACGGCGCATCGCCGCAGCGCTGGGTGCCCGAGCTGATCGTGGCGGTGGTGTGCTTCGCCTTGCTGCTGCGGCGCCAGCGCACCCACAGCGCGCCGCTGCTGCCGGTCGATCTGTTTCGCATCCCCGTGTTCACGCTGTCGGCGCTGACGGCCGTGTGCACCTTTGCGGTACAGGGAGCGGCTTTCGTCTCGTTGCCGTTTTATTTTGAAGCGCTGGGCCGTTCACCGATCGAAACCGGCTTTCTGATTACACCGTGGCCCGCGATGGTCGCGGTGATGGGGCCTGTTGCAGGCCGGCTCAGTGAACGCTACACCGCCGGCGCGCTATGCGGCGCGGGCCTGCTGCTACTGTGCGCCGGTGTGGTGACGCTGATCCTGCTGCCGCCGGCGGCGTCGGACTACGCCATCAGCTGGCGCATGGCATTGTGCGGCGTCGGCTTTGGCCTGTTCCAGGCACCGAATATGAAAGCCATCATGAGCAGTGCGCCGCTCACGCGCGCGGGCAGCGCCAGCGGCATTGTGGCCACAGCGCGGCTCACGGGCCAGGCGACCGGCGCGGCCACCGTGGCCGGCTGCTTCATGCTGGCGCACGCTGCGGGGCCGGTGACTGCGCTCGCGGTGGCGGCGGTGTTTGCCGCCGTCGGCGCCTGCGTCAGTTTCGCGCGCCTGAAAGTCAGGCCAGTATCGCCTTGAGCGCGTCCACCAGCTTGCCGCACTCTTCGTCCGTGCCGATGGAGATGCGCAGGAACTGGTCAATGCGCGGCGACTTGAAATGGCGCACGAGGATGGCGCGCTCGCGCAGCGCCGCCGCCAGTTGCGCACCATCGCGCTGCGGGTGGCGGGTGAAGATGAAGTTGGCGTGCGACGGCAGCACGTCAAATCCCAGCGCCTGCATCTGCGATGTCAGCCACGTGCGGCTGGCGATGATGGCTTGCGAGGTCTGTTCCGTGTACGCCACGTCATCCAGCGCAGCAATCGCGCCGGCCTGCTGCACCTGGCCCAGCGGGTAGCAGTTAAAGCTGTTCTTTACCCGTTCCAGACCCGCGATCAGGTCTGGATGACCCAACGCAAAACCAACCCGCAGGCCCGCCAGCGAACGCGATTTCGACAAGGTCTGGATCACCAGCAGATTATCGTAGCGGTGCAACAGCGCAGCGGCACTTTCGCCGCCAAAGTCCACATAGGCTTCATCGATCACCACCGGTTGATCCGGGTGTGATTGCAGCAGCGCCTCGATCTGCGCCAGCGGCAGCGCGATGCCGGTCGGCGCGTTCGGGTTGGCTATGATGATGGCGCCGCACGGACGATGGTAGTCGGCGACATCGACCTCAAAGCGCTCATTGAGCGGCAGCTCAAGCGACTCGATGCCATACAGGCTGCAATAGGTCGGGTAAAAGCTGTAGCTGATGTCTGGCCGCAGCAGCGGCAGTTCATGCTTGAGCAAGGCGTGGAAGGTATGCGCCAGCACTTCATCCGAGCTGTTGCCGACGAAGACCTGTTCACGCGTGAGGCCGAAACGGCGCGCTACCGCGTCCTTCAAACCTGCATTGGACGGGTCGGAATATTTGCGCAAGCCATCCCCTACGGCCGCCTGCATCGCCGCAATCGCCCTGGGCGACGGGCCGTAGGGATTTTCGTTGGTATTCAGCTTGACCAGGTTGGGCATCTGTACCTGCTCGCCTGGCGTGTAAGGCGTCAGGCCGTGTACCACTTTGCTCCAGAACCTGCTCATGACATTACCCCAAATGCCTGCTCGATGTCGGCGATTAAATCACTCACGTCTTCCAGGCCGACGTTGAAGCGCACCAGGATGCCCTTGTCCTGCCAGTTCTTGCGCATGTGCTGGATACGATATGGCACCGCCAGGCTGTTGGGACCACCCCAGCTGAAACCGATCTTGAACAGCTTGAGCGCATCGACAAACCGGTCGGTCTGTTGTTCCGTATAACGCTCGTCGAAGATCACCGAGAACAAGCCGCCTGCGCCGCTAAAGTCGCGCTTCCACGTCTCGTGGCCGGGACAGTCCGGGAAGGCCGGATGCAGCACACGCTTGATCTCCGGCCGCGCTTGCAGCCATGCCGCCAGCTTGCGCGCCGCCGCGTCATGCGCGTCAAAACGCAAACGCATGGTGGGCAAACCACGCGACACCAGGTAGGCATCGTCGGCGCCCACACCCAGGCCCAGACGCATATGCGCCAGGCTGATACGGTCATGCAGATCGCGGTCGCGCGTGATGACGGCGCCCATCAGCACATCGGAACCGCCGGACTGGTACTTGGTCAGCGCCTGCATCACAATGTCCGCGCCCAGATCGAAGCCGCGCAGCGCCAGGCCTGCCGACCAGGTATTATCCAGCGCCACCAGCACGCCACGCTCGTGCGCGGCCTTGCAGATGGCCGGCAGGTCCGGCACTTCCATCGACACCGAGCCAGGCGCCTCGGCCCAGATCAGCTTCGTGTTCGGCTGGATCAGCGCGGCGATGCCCTCGCCGATGAGCGGATCGTAATAGCGCGCCGTGATGCCGAAGTCCGCCGACAGCCAGCGACCCAGCTCGCGGTTCGGGTTGTAGACGTTATCCGGCAACAGCACATCGTCGCCCGATTTCAGCAGCGCGAAATCAACCATGCAAATCGCCGCCAGTCCGCTGGGCGCCAGCAGACACTGCTCGCCACCCTCGATCTCCGCCAGACGCGCCTCCAGCGTGAAGGTGGTCGGCGTGCCATGCAGGCCATAGGTATAAGAGTTCTTCTCTTTCCAGTCACCCGAACGCATGGCGGCCACGTTCTTGAACAGCACCGTGGACGCATGGTATATCGCCCCCGGAAAAGCCGCGAAGCCTTCCGGCGCCTGGTAATCCGAGTGGATCAGCGCTGTTTGCGGCGACTTCCTGGTATTCATCGCATATTGCCGGTGTGGCCCAGCGAGTAGCGGCCCGGTTGCGGCCAGACGGTCAGGCCGTGCGGCTCCTGGCCAACCTTGACCTGCTTGACGTCGCCGTTGCTGGTGTCGATGCGGTACACCACATCGTCAAAGCGGCCCGACAGCCACAGATATTTGCCATCGGCGCTGACGTTGCCCATGTCCGGGCTGCCGCCGCCAGGGATCGGCCAGGTCGCGATCACTTTCTCGGTAGCGAAGTCGATCACCGTCACGCTGCCCTTGCCTTTGCGCTTGCCGTGGATTTTGTGGGTGCCGCGGTTGGCCACGTACAGCTTGGTACCATCACGGCTCGGGTACAGGCCGTGCGCGCCCAGGCCGGTCGGGATGAAACCGACCTTCTGGAAGCTGGCCGCATCGACGATGTGCACGCCGTCGGCGTCCATGTCGGCGATGTAGTAACGCTTGCCGTCCGGCGAAACGCGGATATCCTGCGGCATGCCCTTCTTCGAGGTGCACACTTCGCTGGCCAGTACATCATCAATGGTTGGCTTCTCGGAGAAGCGCGTAGTCGGCATGGACAGCTTCAGGTAGCCATCCACCTTGCGTGCCTGCAGGTCGATACGCGTTACCGAGCCATTGAATTCGCAGGTGAACATGGCATAGCGGCCGTCCGGCGAGAAGTCCGCATGGTTGATGCCGCCGCACTGCGGCGCGTCGATCGCATACTGCATCGCCATGGTGTGCGGATCGCGGAAGTCCAGACGGTGCAAGGCTTCCGCCACCACGATGGCCGATTTTCCGTCCGGCGAGAAGTACATATTGTAGGGATCATCCACCGGAATCTGCTGGCCCGGCTTGCCGGTGCGCGGATCGATCGGCGTCAGGCTGCCCTTGTTGGTACGCTCGGCATTATTGGCAACCCACAGCGTTTGCAGGTCCCAGCCCGGCACCACGTGCTGCGGGCCGACGCCAACCTTGAACTTGTCGACCACCTTCATGCTCTCCGGGTCGATTACATACACGTCGTTGGAGCGCAGATTAGGCACATATACGCGCGGCAGATGGTCGCGCACGGCCGGGCTCATATTGGATGGCGCAATGCCGGCATAGACGTTGGCCGGCGCAGCGGCTGGTGCGGCGGCTGGCGCAGTGGCAGCGGCCAGCAGCGTGCCGGTGGCGATCAGACCTGCGGCGGCCAGGGCCGCATAAACGATGCGATTGGTAGATGGTTTCATTTGGATTCTTTAACAGAAGTGGATGGCGCGCCATGCGCCGCAAATTCAGTAATCGCAGCCACCGACGTATCGACGATGCGCTGCACGCCCAGTTTGCCCAGTTCGGCCGTCGCGCGGCGCGCATCGCCACGCACACCTTGCTCGACAGTCGGCGAAGGACCGCGCGCCAGCGCGTCACTGCGCACCAGGGATTTATCAGTGGCCAGCATCAGCGCCGCATCCGCCAAGCCGGCATGCAGGCCGATTTCGGCCTTGCTGTAGCCGCGCTTTTGCAGATCGGCGACATAAGCGTCTTGCGTGACGTCGTAGTAAGCCAGCAGCGCCAGGGCGCTGGCCTTGCCGTCCCTGGCCCAGGCCTTGTTCAGGCGCTGCGCAACCTTGGTCTCGCTTTTTTGATAGCCGCCATGGTCGCCAATCAGCACGATGTGACGGAAGCCGTGCTGGCGCAGACTCTGGCCGGTTGACACCAGCAAGTCTTCAAAGGTTTGTTCGGGTATCGACAGCGTGCCGGCAAAGCGCATATGGCCAGCGGGCGGCGTGATGCTGCCTTCGGGGACGTAAGAGACGACCGGGGCCACTACGGCATTGCCCAGCCTTTGCGCAATCATCTTCGCCAGCGCCACGGCGCGGACATTGTGTTTGCCAAGCGCGATATACGGACCGCTTTGTTCCGTTCCGCCGATGGGAATAATGGCGGTGGTGGCGCCACCGTCGATGCGGGCGCGCAGTTCTGTGCTGGTCATTTCTTCCAGCATGAGCGGCGCTTCGGCCGCAACTGCGGGCCGCGCCAGCACGCCTACCAGCAAGCAAGCGGCCAACGCCGCCGGGAGTTTCAAGTCAGGCATAAGCATCTAAAAATGATAAAGGCGGACCGCGTAGTACGCTGGTCCGCCTTTATTATAGTAGATGAATCGTTAAATTCGTCTTTAGAGCGCTGCGCCCCACAGATCGTGTGCGTCCGACGCAGTGATCTGCACATCGACGAACTGGCCGACAACCAGCTTTTTATGCGGTTCGTACGGTGGTTTGACGTACACCACGCCGTCGATTTCCGGCGCGTCTGCGGCCGAGCGGCCGACGCCACCGGTACGGTTGACTTCATCGATCAGTACACGCACGGTGCTGCCAACCTTGGCTTTCAGGCGCGCTTTCGAAATTTCTTCCTGCAGCAGCATGACGCGGCCACGGCGCTCTTCACGCACTTCTTCCGGCACCGGATTGGCCAGTTCGTTGGCGGTGGCGCCTTCCACCGGCGAATAGGCGAAGCAGCCCAGGCGGTCGATCTGCGCTTCCTTGAGGAAGTCCAGCAGGTATTCGAATTCCGCTTCGGTCTCGCCCGGGAAACCGGCGATGAAGGTCGAACGGATGGTCAGGTTCGGGTTCATCTTGCGCCATGCCAGGATGCGGTCCAGATTCTTCTCGCCGCTGGCCGGACGCTTCATGCGCTTCAGCACATCCGGGTGCGCGTGCTGCATCGGGATGTCCAGGTAAGGCAGAACGTGCTCGCCCATCAGCGGAATCACCTGGTCCACGTGCGGGTACGGATAGACGTAGTGCATGCGCACCCAGGCGCCGTAGGACTTGGCCAGCTCGCCCAGCGCTTCCATCAGCTGCGTCATATGGGTCTTGATCGGGCGGCCGTTCCAGAAACCGGTGCGGAACTTGACGTCCACGCCATAGGCCGAGGTGTCCTGCGAAATCACCAGCAGTTCCTTGACGCCCGACTTGAACAGGTTTTCCGCTTCCAGCAGCAGCTCGCCGATAGGACGCGACACCAGGTCGCCGCGCATCGATGGAATGATGCAGAACGAGCAGCGATGGTTACAGCCTTCCGAGATCTTCAGGTAGGCGTAGTGCTTCGGCGTCAGCTTGATGCCTTGCGGTGGAATCAGATCGATGAACGGTTCGTGCGGCTTCGGCAGGTGCAGGTGCACCGAATCCATGACTTCGCCCAGTGCGTGCGGGCCGGTGACGGCCAACACTTTCGGGTGGATCTTGGTGATCAAATCCGAGCCGTCGGCATCTTTTTTCGCGCCCAGGCAACCGGTCACAATCACCTTGCCGTTTTCAGCCAGCGCTTCGCCGATGGCGTCCAGCGATTCCTGCACGGCGGCGTCGATGAAGCCGCAGGTATTGACGATCACCAGATCGGCGCCGTCGTAAGACTTGGCGGTCTCGTAACCCTCTGCACGCAGCTGGGTCAGGATCTGTTCGGAGTCGACCAGCGCTTTAGGGCAGCCGAGCGATACAAAGCCCACTTTAGGTGCTGGCGCGCCGGCGGCTGGCTTGGGGAGACGAGAGAGTGGTTGCGATTGCATGATGGTTGCTTAAAACGTCACAAGAATTACGAGCAATCGAACATTATACCATGTTAGGATAGTGGCTTAACGCCCTCTTTTCTATAGGAGATTGTGTGGCCACACTGAAAGACGTCGCAATGCTCGCCGGTGTAGGCATGTCGACAGCATCGCGCGCCATTTCAGGCGCCGGCCCGGTATCGGCCGAGGCGATGAAAAAAGTACAAGCCGCCATCGAACAGCTGAATTTCCGCCCTTCCTCCATCGGCCGCTCGCTATCGGCGCAGTCACTGGGCATGATCGGCATTTTCGCTCCCTCCTTCTTCGGCGCCTACTACGGCACCATCCTCAAACAGACCGACATTGAACTGCGCGCCATGCGCCGCCACGTGGTGGTGGCCACCGGCTGCGGCGACGGCACGCCGCGCGACGAAGCGATTGAAGCCGTCAAGTTCCTGATCGGCCGCGATTGCGACGGCATCGTCGTGCTGGGCCACGACCTGCTGGACGAAGACATGCAGATGCTGCACAAGATGCATCCAAAGATGGCGTTCCTGAACCGCCGCAGCCTGGAGCTGGAGTCGTCCTCGTTCTGCCCCGACCACTACCACGGCGGTGAACTGGCGGCGCGCACCTTGCTGGACGCAGGTCATCGCCGGCTGGCGGTAATCTCTGGCCCGGTCGGCACCTCGGACAATGAGGAACGTCTGCACGGCTTCTTTGATGCGCTGGAGCGCGCCGGCATTGCGCGCGATTCGGTGCGCCAGATTCCATCGGACTTCTCGCGCGAAGGCGGCTTTGGCGCCACGCAGCAGCTGATTAACGAAGGCCGCCAGTTCACGGGCCTGTTCTGCGCCAATGATGAAATGGCGGTGGGCGCCATGTCCTGCTTCCACCGCGCCGGCGTCCGCGTGCCGAACGACGTTTCGATTGTCGGCTACGACGATGACTACTCGGCAGAATTCTCGTCGCCGGGCCTGACCTCGGTGCACATCCCGATGCAGCAGCTGACGCAAAATGCGGTGCGCTGGCTGCTCAACATCTGCTACGGCACCCGGCACGAGATCACGCGCGATTTCCCGGTTACCGTTACCCGTCGCGGCTCGGTGGCGCCTCCGGCACAATAACCTGGCTGCAGTCGCGGATGTTGATGTACACCCGCTGACTGACCTGTATCTCCACGTTCTCCGGCACCGCCACAACGGCGTGCCGGGGCCGCAGCGCCGACTCGTAGCGCACATAGACATAGCGCCCTTGCGGCACTATGCGGCGACAATCGACGCTGGCCTGCGCCAGCTGCGTCGCGTCGGGCGAGATGCTTTCCACCACGGCGTCACGCCACCCTTCTTCGTAGTTGTAGACGCTGTCATAGACGGCGGCGCAACCGGACAGCATCCACGCCATCAGCATGGCGGTTCTCATGCATCCTCCCGCCAGCCACCTCCCAATGCCTGGAACAGCGCGACCGTGTCCGCGTAGCGGACGGCCTGCGCCTGTATGCGCGCCAGCAGCGCCTGCTGGTATGCCTGCTCCGCCTGCAGCACCACCGGATGGCCCACGGCGCCCGCCTGCCACTGGCGCCGGGCTATCGCCAGGCTGCGGCCGGCCGCCTGCTCGGCTGAGGCCAACGCGCGCAGCGAGCGGCTGTCGGCTTCAATCGCATGCAGTGTATCGGCCACGTCCTGGAACGCCGTCAGCACCACGCTGCGGTACTGTGCCGCGGCCTGGTCGTAGCTTGCCTCGGCCGCCAGTTGCTGATGTTTGAGCGCACCGCCATGGAACAGCGGTTGTACCAGGTCCGCACCAATGCTCCAGAAGCCATTGCCGGCCTTGAACAGCGTACCCGTACTCAGCGCCGCACTGCCCAGGGTCGCCGACAGCGAAATATCCGGCAAGCGCGCCGCCTTGGCGACGCCGATCTGCGCACTGGCCGCATGCAGCTCGGCTTCGGCTGCGCGGATGTCAGGACGCTGCTCGATCAATCGCGCCGGCAGGCTAAGCGGCAGCTGCTCCGGCAAGCGCAGCGCGGCAAACGCCAGACGCTGCGTCACGCCCGCACCTGGCAGGCGGCCGGCCAGCACCGCCAGCAGGTCACGCTGCTGCGCCAGTTGTTTTTCCACTGGCGGCAGCGTCGCCTCCATCTGCGCCAGCAGTGCTTCCTGCGCAGCGACGTCCGCCGCGCCCAGCTGCCCTGCCCCTTGCTGCTTGCGTACCGCGTCCAGCTGTTTGCGGGCGTTTTCCACCAAGGCCACCGTGGCGTCGAGCTGGGCGTGTAGCGAAGCCTCGGTGATCGCGGCCAGCACCAGGTTGGACGTCAGCGACAGCCGTGCGGCGTCACGCTGGAAGCGCGTCACATCGGTTTGCGCATCGACGGCCTCCAGTGCACGGCGCGAGCCGCCGAAGACATCTGGCGTGTAGCCAATGTTCAGCTGCGCCGTATGCAGCGAGTACAGGCTGGCGCCCGAGGCGGCCGGACTGGCCACCGGATTGGCGATCTTCTGGCGCGTCGGCTGGAAATGCAGATCGACACTTGGCCACAGCGTGCCGCGTTGTGCGGCAGCGGTTTCACGCGCTGCGCGCAGGCCCGCTTCGGCCGCCTGCAGGTCCGGGTTGGCGGCCAGCGCCGCCTCGACCAGCGCGTTCAGTTCATCGGAGCCAAACAGCGTCCACCACTGTGATGGCACATCCTGCCCCAGGGTATAGCGCTGGTCTGCCACTTCGGGCAGCGCCTCTGCCGTGTAGCGGTCCACGGCTGGCGCAGCGGGACGGACAAAATCGGGGCCGGCCGCGCAGCCAGCCAGCGAGGCGGCCAGTGATGCAGCCAGCAACGCCGCCGCCACAGCCGGCGCAGTGGGAACAAGCTTTTTCATCATACGTTATCTCCTTCCATCGCATCCAGCGTTACCTTGCCGTCCGGGCCGGCGCGGCGCGCGACGCGATCTTCAATCAGGTAATACAAGGCTGGCAGCAGCACCAGCGTCAGCACGGTGGCTGTCACCAGCCCGCCGACCACCACCGTGGCCAGCGGCCGCTGCACATCGCTGCCCAGGCCATGGGCCAGCGCCGCCGGCACCAGGCCCAAGGCGGCTACCGTGGCGGTGGTCAGCACCGGACGCACACGTTCGCGCGCGCCGTTGATGACCGCCGTGCGCAGATCGTCCGGCAGCAGCTTGCGCCAGCGGTTCAGGTTAGCCAGCATCACCACCGCGTTCAGCACCGAGACGCCAAACAAGGCGATGAAGCCCACTGCCGACGATACGTTCAGTGTCATCCCGCGCATTTGCAGGGCGACCAGGCCACCCAGCAGCGACAGCGGCACCGCCAGCAGAATCAGGCCAGGCTGGCGCAGGTTGCCGAACTCGGAGAACAGCATCACAAACATCAGCGCCAATACTGCCGGCACAATCACCGCCAGACGCGCCTGCGCACGCTTCTGGTTTTCGAACTGGCCGCCCCAGGTGATCTGGTAACGCGCATGGTCGTAAGCCACCTCGCGTTCGATGCGCGACTGCGCTTCCTCCAGGAAGGACGACAGGTCACGGCCGCGCAGATTGGTCCGCACGGTCAGGTGGCGGCGGTTCATCTCGCGGGTAATCGTGGTTTCGCCTTCCGCCAGACGGATATGCGCCACCTGCGCCAGCGCCACGTGTGCGCCGTTGGCGGCATTCAGCACCAGATCGCCAATCGCCTGCGGATTGTTGCGGGTATTGCCGCTGAAGCGCGCCGCCACGTCGTAGCTGCGGTCATCGACAAACACTTGCGCCACCGGGCTGCCGCCGATACCGGTCTGGATCAGCGCCATCACGTCGGCCACGTTGATGCCAAGGCGTGCGGCCGCCGCGCGGTCAACATCAATCCGCACCTGCGGCAACGGCGGTTCCTGGTCGATGATGACATCTTCCGCGCCCGGCACGGTGCGCAGCAGATGCTCGACCGCGCTGGCCAGCTTGCGGGTCTGGTGGAAGTCTTCACCATAAACCTTGACCACCAGATCGCTGTGGGCGCCGGCCAGCTTGTCCAGCACACCGTCGATCATCGGCTGCGAGAAACCGACGTCGGTACGCGGCAGCTCGCGGTAGCGCGCGGCCAGCTTGTCGATCAGATCCTGCTTGCTCATGCCGGACGGCCACTCGCTATAAGGATGCAGCGTCACCGCGCACTCGATGTGCGATGGCGTGAACGGGTCCGTGCCCTCGTCATTGCGGCCCAGCTGCGTCACCACATGGGCGACCTGCGGTTCTTTCAGCGTGGTTTCGCGCAACGCGTCGGCCATCTGGGTGGCTTTGGTCAGCGAGATACCAGGCGGCAGCGTCACTTGCAGCCAGATCGAGCCTTCGTCCAGCGTCGGCAGGAAGTCGCGGCCGATAGCGCCGCCCAGCAGGATCACGCCCGCCAGCGTTGCGCCGGCCAGGACCAGCACCAGCCGCGACTTGCCGACCAGCCGTTGCAACAGCGCTTCGTAGCGCGGCATCAGCCATTCCAGCAACGGGTTATGGAAAATCTTGCGCGGTTTGCGGAAAGCCCAGAAGGCCATGCCGGGTATCAGCATCATCGTCATCAGCAGAGCGCCAAGCAGGGCGAAGCCCACGGCAAACGCCATCGGCGAGAACAGCTTGTACTCGATGCGCTGGAAGGCGAACAGCGGCAGGTAGGCAATCATAATCACCAGCATGCCAAAGAAGGTTGGGCGCATCACCTGCAGCGTGGCCTTCAGCGCAGCCTGGCCGGACATCAGGCCTTCGGGCTGCTCTTCACGTTTGCGCAGGATATTCTCCAGCACGAAAATCGCGCCATCCACAATGATGCCGAAGTCGATTGCGCCCAGCGACAGCAGATTCGCCGGAATTTTAAAGTGGTGCATCAGGATGAAGGCGATCATCAGCGATACCGGAATCGCCGCAGCCGCGATCAGCGCCGCACGCGGGCTGCCGAGGAACAGCACCAGCACCAGCGTCACCAGCACCACGCCTTCAATCAGCGTCTTGCCGACGGTGTGCACGGTGGCGTCCACCAGCGTGCTGCGGTCCATATAGGGCACGACCTTGACATCCTTGGGCAGCAGGTGGTCGTTCAGATCCTGCACGGCTTCATGGACGCCGGCAATCACGCGCGACGGATTCTCGTTTTTCAGCAGCAGCACGATGCCGGAGACCGTATCCGACACATGGTCCTTGCCCAGCACACCGTGGCGCTCCTGATTGCCCAGCGTGACATTGCCCAGGTCTTTCACCAGCACCGGCACGCCATCCTTCTGCGTGACAACGATATTGCCCAGGTCATCCAGGCTGTGGATCAGGCCCACGCCGCGCACCACCAGGCCTTGTTCGCCGCGCGTCAGCACGCTGCCGCCGGCATTGGCGTTGTTGGCGGCAATCGCTTGCGTGATCTGCGCCAGCGACAGGTTGTACTTGGACAGCCTGGCCGGATCAAACTCCAGCAGGAATTGCGTGGTCAGCCCGCCGAAATTGCTGACATCAACCACGCCGGCAGCCTGCTTCAGGCGCGGAATCACCTTCCAGCGCTGCAGCTCCGACAGTTCGCGCAGATCGCGCGTTTTCGACTCCAGCGTGTAGCGGTAGATTTCGCCGATCGGCGAGGTCAAAGGATCAAGCGCAGGCTGCGCGCCATACGGCAGGCTGACGCCCGCAATACGCTCCTGCAGGCGCTGGCGCGACCAGTAGTCTTCCGCACCGTCCTGGAACACCACGGTAATCAGCGACAGGCCAAAGGTGGATTTCGAGCGCATCACATGCATGCCCGGCGTCCCCATGATCTCGCGCTCGAGCGGAATGGTGATCTGCTGCTCCACCTCTTCGGCGGCCAGACCATTGACTTGCGTGACCACCTGCGAGGTGGTGTCGGCGATATCCGGGTAAGCTTCCAACGGCAGCTGCGTCCAGCAGTAAGCGCCGTACAACGCCACCATCAGGAAAATCAGCGAGACGATGCCGCGCCGGTTAAAGCACAGGGTGACCAGACGTTCAATCATTCAGCAGCACTCCATCCTTGACCACGATACGCTCACCTGCTTTCAAGCCGGACAGCACTTCCACCTGTTCACCGATCTGCGCGCCCAGCTTGAGTTCACGCGGCTGGAATTGCCACGGCTTGACTTCCACAAAAGCGCGGCTGGCAAAACCGTTCTGGATGATGGCGGACATCGGCACCACAATGCCTGGGTGTGCGCGCGCCAGCAGCGTGGCTTCGGCAAACATGCCCGGCTTGAGGCGGCCATCGCGATTATCGAAAGGCATACGCACCTTGACCGTACGCGTATCCGCGTCCAGCATCTCGCTGACATAACCGACCTGCCCCTTCAACGGCTCCGGGTAGGCATCCAGCCGGATCGCCGCCTGCTGGCCGACGTACAGCTGGTTCAAGTCCTTTTCCTGTGCATTGGCGCTGACGAACACACGCGACAGATCCGCCACCGTCATCAGCGGTGCGGTAGCGTCGTTCCAGTAACCGCCTTCGGCCGCGGCCAGCGCGACCACGCGGCCCGGGATCGGCGAACGCACGGCCAGCTTGCCGCCTGCAACTGCAGTACCGCCAGCACCGGCGCCACCAGCCTGGCTCAAACGCGCATTGGCGCGCGCCGCTTCACTGGCGGCCTGCTCGTAGTCGCTCTGCGCCTGCTCCAGGTCGCGGCGCGCGGCGATGTCCGACTTGTCCAGTTCCCGCTGGCGTTCCAGATTGCGGCGCGCCAGCGTCAGTGCCGATTGCGCCTTGGTGGCGTCAGCGTTGGCTTGCGCGAAATCTGGTGCGTCGATCACGAACAGCACCTCGCCGGCTTGCACGGCATCGCCAAGCTGCTTGTTGAGACGAACGATGCGCCCCGCCAGCGGTGGCAATACCTTCACCAGGCGCGCGGGATCGGCTTCCACCACCGCCGGCAAAATGAATGGCGCCTGCACGGTTTGATCGGCCACAGCCTGCACCACCAGCGAACGTCGCAATGGCGATTTTTGCGGCAGGCGCAGCAAATCGCCTTCATGCACCAGCGCGGGTTCTGGCTGCGGCGCGGCGGCTTCCCTGGCCTGCAGGCCGTAAACGCTCCACCCGGTCACAGCAAAGGCAGCGATGCCCAGTGCACACGGCAGATAGAAGTTTTTCAGAGTTGTTGTTGTCATGGCGGTACCCTCCTTAGTGCGAGCATGTTAAGTAAATTTGCTGCACCGCATCCTGAATTCTTCTTCAGAAAAGGCCTGCGCCGGCACTGCTATACTCTCGACCATGCACATCTTGTTGGTAGAAGACGATCACAAGGCAGCCCGCCTGCTGGCACGTGGCCTGGAAGAAGAAGGCTACGCGGTGACGGTCGCCCATTCGGCGGAGGAAGCCAGCCATCACGCGCTCTCGCGGTTCGACATGGCCATCCTCGACTGGATGATGCCGGGGAAGGACGGCGTCACCGTGTGTGCCGAATGGCGCGCAGACGGCCAGACTTTGCCGGTGCTGATGCTGACGGCGCGCGACGCCGTCGCCGACCGCATCACCGGCCTGAATACAGGCGCCGACGATTACCTGACCAAGCCTTTCGTCTTCGATGAACTGCTGGCGCGGGTGCGCGCGCTGCTGCGCCGGGTGGAACGCGTGCAGCCGCCGGCCGCGTTGCAGGTGGCCGACCTGCTGCTCGATCTGCGCAGCCGCGCCGTCACGCGCGCGGGCGCCAAACTGGATCTGACGCCCAAGGAATACGCCATCCTCGAACTGTTCATGCAGCACACGGGCGCGGTCGTCAGTCGTCAGCAGCTGGCGGAACACGTCTGGCATGCGGACCTGATCGCCATCGACAACCTGATGGACGTCCACATCAAAAACCTGCGCCGCAAAGTTGACGCGCCTGGCCAGGCGGCGCTGATCGCCACCGTACGCGGACGCGGCTTCCGTCTGGCGCTGCCGGAGCATGACGGTGCTTAGCCTGCGCCGGCGACTGGTGCTGGTCCACCTGCTGGCCGTGCTGGCCGCGATCGGCGCGACTGCCGCCGCCGGATGGTGGGTGTTGTCGCAGTCCGTCAATCGCCAGCTCGACGCCGCATTATTGGCGCTGGCGGAAACCGAACTGGCCATGCTGGCCGATGGTAACGGCGCGCCGGTACGCATCCATGAAGCCGCCAGCGGCAGCGCGCCACCGTCGCTGACGCGGCTGGACCGCCTGGTGCAGATCATCGATGCCGATGGCCGGATACTGGCCCGCAGCGCCAACCTCGGCTCGGAAAAACTGCCGGCGCCACCGGCGCTGCTGGCGCGGCTGACGGCTGGCGAAACGGTGTTCGACACCCTGCCCGATACCAGCGAAGAACCGCTGCGCATGGTGTCCCTGCCTTCGCGCGGACTGGGCCAGCGTTACGCGGTACAGGTGGCGGGCTCGCTGGACGACGCCAACCATATTCTGCAATCCGCGGCATCGCTGTTCGCGGCGATGGCGGTGGCCTTGCTGGCGGCGGTCGGCTGGGCCGGTGCGCGCTTGTCCAGCAAGCTGTTTGTCGCCATCGAAAACATCGTCAACCAGGCGCACCAGATCGGCGACAGCAATCTGCACCAGCGCCTGCCCCACCCTGGTGGCGAGGATGAAATCAGCCACCTGGTGGATACGCTGAACGCCATGCTGGAACGAATCGAGCAGGCGTTTGAAGTGCAGCGCCGCTTTACGGCGGATGCCTCGCATGAACTGCGCTCGCCGCTGTCGCGGCTGCGCGCGGAAATCGAGATTACCTTGCGCCGGCCGCGCGATACCGAGTCCTACGTCGGCGCCCTGCGCTCCTGCCTGGACGAAGTGGAACGCCTGACCATGCTGGTAGAAGAGCTGCTGATGCTGGCCCGTATCGACGCCGGCCAGGAACGCGCACCGACCGAACTGGGGACGCTGGAGCAGCTCGCGACAGACACCATGCAACGCATGCAGCCGGTCGCCGATGAACGCCGGATCACGCTGGTGCTGGTCAATCAGCTGGCCACGACGCCGGAGGTGGACCTGGGGCCGCTCGGGCTAGTGCTGCGCAACCTGCTGGACAACGCCATCAAGTTTTCGCCGCAAGGCAGCCGCATTACCATCAGCCTCAAGGCGGATGAGGAAGGCGCGCTGCTGGCGATCGCCGATCAGGGTTCCGGTCTGGATGAAGCGGAAATGCCCTTTGTGTTCGACCGCTTCTTCCGCGGTTCGCGTCCGCGTGCCGGGGATGTGGAGGGTTTTGGATTGGGCCTGGCGCTCTCGCAGGCAATCATGAAGGCCCATGGCGGCCGACTGGAAGTGGCCAATCAGTCAGGCGGCGGCGCCCTGTTCAGCATGCGCCTGCCGCCGGGTGCTGCCTAGTAGCGTTGAACGATCAGCGCCACATTGCTGCCGCCAAACGCGAAGGAGTTCGACATGGCAGCTTCCATCGCCTGGCCATGACGGGCCTGCAATGGCACATAATCCAGGTCGCACTGCGCATCGCGCTGGTCGAGGAAGGCGGTCGGCGGAATCGAACCGCTGGCAAGCGCCTGCACCGTCATGACGAATTCCAGTGCGCCCGCCGCGCCCAGCGTGTGGCCGTGGACGGATTTGGTGGAACTGACCATCAGCTTGTCGGCGGCTGCGCCGAAAGCCTGGCGGATGGACTGGGTCTCGGTCAGATCGCCCGCAGCCGTACCAGCGCCGTGGGCGTTGATGTAGCCGATTTGCGCGGCGTCCAGGCCTGCGTGACGCAGCGCCATGCCCATCGCGCGGGCCTGGCCATCGGCGTCCGGCTTGGTGATGTGGGTGGAGTCATTGCTGGCGCCATAGCCCACCAGTTCCGCCAGAATGGTCGCACCACGGCGCTGTGCCGATTCCAGCGACTCCAGCATCACTGCAGCCGATGCCTCGCCCAGCACCAGGCCGGTGCGTTTTTCCGAGAACGGCCGGCACGAACGGGCGATGTCGCCCGCATCCGCCGCGGCCAGCACGCGCAACGCTTCCCAGGCGCTCACCACGCCATAGCTCAGCAGCGCTTCCGAGCCGCCCGCCAGCACGCGTTCCGCATAGCCGTGATGGATGTGGCGATACGCCTCACCGATGGCCTGTGCCGACGACACGCAAGCATTGCTGTAGTTGTTGACCGAACCCTTGAACTGGCAACGCAAGGCAATCTGCGACGCCGCCGCGTTGTTCATGGCGGCGACCACCGACATCGGACGCACGCGCGATTTGCCTTCGACGAACAGGTCCACATAACCTGCTTCCACCGTCGAGGCGCCGCCCATGCCGGTGCCCCAGAATACGCCGCTCTGCTCCGACAGCTCATCGCCAACCGTCACGCCGGACTGCTGCAGCGCCTCGCTGGCAGCCGACCAGCCCAGCAGGGCGTGGCGGTCGAACAGCGCATGCTCGGATGACTTGATGAGTTCAGGCAGGGGAAAACGGATTTGCGCCGCCGGGATGCCGGCGCGCTGGTGGTTGCCGGGCAGCTCCAGCAGGTGGATGCCGCTCTGGCCTTGCAAGGCTTGCTGGAAATTGCGTTCTGCGCCGACACCCAGCGCCGAAATGGCGCCCAGCCCGGTAATCACGACACGGCGATTGCTCATGGCGCCTCTGCTTTGGCGGCGACGCGGCGGTCGACCTGGTCGGCGATGTCCTGCACGGTCTTGAGGTCAGGACGCTCGTCGCCGACCTGGATGTTGAATTGTTCTTCGAGGTCAAAAATCACCTCGATCACCGTCAAGGAATCTGCGCCCAGCGTTTCCAGCTCGGTGTCGCCGGTAATCGATTCAGGCGGAATATCCAGGCTCTTGGCCAGCAGGTTGATAACGGTCGGCAGTGAAGTGGTCATGATATATAAGTGTTTCGCTTAAGCGGTTTTCAGATGTTGATTAAATGCCTGTGCATGGCTATCGATAAACGCGACGGTTTCATCCGCCACGATCTCTTTTTCATTATCCAGTGTAATGATGTGATAGCTGTCATGCAGGATGATCTTGCGACGCGAGGCAGAGCTGATGCTGGATTCAACCAGATCCGCACTGCGCGTGCTGGCGACATCATCTTCTTCCGCGTGAATGATCAAGGCCGGCGTACGCACCTGCGGCAGGCCGCGCCGCACCTCTTTAATCAGACGGTGCGCCTGGAAAATGCCCTCGGCCGACAGCCGCGAGGCGCCCGCCGCCGACGAACCGCTCACCTTCATTTCACGCGCAATCCAGCGCTGCAGGTTTTCGTTTTTCAGGCCAAACGGATGACGTTCGTGGTAGGCGTACAGATAGCGCGCCGGCGTGTAGTACGCCAGCGGCAGCAGGAAGCGGTACCACGGCAGGCTCCAGCCGTCATAGGCCAGCGTGGTAGACAACAGCGACAGCGCGGCGATTTCGTCGCCGCGTTCCATCGCCAGCCGCAGCGCCAGCACCGCGCCGATGCACAAGCCGGTCACCGAGACGGTTTTATGCCTGGCCTTCAGCTCATCAAAATGACGTACGACTTCCTCGTACCATTGCTGGTAATTCGTGGTGCGGTACGACTGCCCTGCCCCGGTGGCATAACCGTAGCCTGGGATCAGCGGAATGACGACCGTGTAACCGGCCTTCTGCAAGCGCTTGCCCAGATACTGCATTTCAAGCGGGTTACCCAGCAAGCCATGCAGCGCCAGGACAGCATGATCGCCGCCCGGCAGTGTGATTGTTTTCATCTCTATCCCGTTTTGGTTTTTTCAGTTGAAACGGTAGCTTAGTGATACTAAGCTGGTGTCCAGCGTGGTGCGCTGCACCCGAGGACTATTTTGTATTGTTTTTCCAAGCCAGGTCCTGCGGACGTTTATATTCGCATACCAGGGACCACTTAGGTGCATTTCGACGAAAACTGCTGCAAAAGTATTGTTGGATGCACCCGCCCGGTACAACGAATTAGCACTATCATCACCATTGTAATAACGGACATATGCCGCAGACCGGTGTTCGATACCGACCTGAGGATACAGTGTGAGCGCGCCCAGCGGAAGCTCAGCAGCATACATCAAGTCGATCAGATTGCCTTTGGACTTGCCGAGGTCGTGGTAAAAATTGGCCATCAACGCCCCCACTGGCGTCACCTGCAAAGTCCCTACGCCGAGTGGCAACGAGTCTGCACGATGCGCCGTGCCGGCAGCGGCGTTGCGCGGGGTGTAGCCGTCCGATAGCACGCGCGTGAGCAGCTCCACACTGCCGGCCCCCACGGGCGCCAGTTTCACGCCAAAAGTATCGATGCGGGCAAACACCGGGCCATAGTCGAAATTCAGATAAGGGATGGGCTTGACGCCATTCGATTGCGCGCTTGCCGCCGTCGGCGCGGCGTTGACGCCAGCGCCGATATCGCCAATCAGGCGCAGGTCTGGCGCGGTGTCGCCCTGCTGCGCATGCAGCGGTGGCGCCAGCAGCATCCATAGGCTAAGGCGCACCGCGATGCGGCGCAGATGGGGAAGCAGTGTCGTCATATTCTTCAGTCGTTGGCTTGCGCAGTGGCCGCCAGTATACGACTGATATGGGCCAGCTGTCCGGCCGCGCAATCCGCCGGCCACAGTTCCACCGGCTGGCCATCATTCAGCGGCAAGCCAGGCGGCAGCTCGGCGACCACGTCGTGCGTATGATGGCCCTGGCGATAGCGCAGTTTGGCGTAGCGGTGCTTCACATACTCCGTTTCCGGCAGACTGGCCAGGCATGGCGGCAGCGCGCTGCCGCTGGCGTCCGGCGCGTAGCGCGCTACCACCCAGCCATGTTTGGCGCCATGGTCCCAGTCGACCGTGGAGGCTTGCTGCGACTTGCTTGCGCAACCCGGCAGGAGCGCCACGCCAATGACAGCGGGCAGAATACTGATTAGTAGCTTGCGCATGATATCTTCCTCTCTAACGTTCATTCCTGTTCCACCAGCCGCCGCCGAGCGCCTGGAACAAGGCGGCGGTGTCGCCCAACTGGCTGGCCTGTGCCTGCGCCAGCGTGATGCCGGCCTGGCGGACATTCTGTTCGGCGGCGATCAGCGCCAGGCGGTCCTGATAGCCTTTGGCGTGCTGGCGTTCGGTCAGCTCCAGTGCTGCCCTGGCCACCGCACTGGCATCCGCGGCCGAGCGCAGCGCTTCCGCGTCGGTATCGATCGCATGCAGCACATCGGCGACATTCTGGAATGCGCCGGCCACCGTCGAACGATAAGTGGCGACAGCGCCGCGCAGCGATTCATTGGCCGCAGCTTCGCGGTGCTTGAGCGTGCCGCCGTCGAACAGGCTTTGCGTCACACTGGCGGTCAGCTCGAAGAATTTGCCGCTGTTCCAGAACATCTGGCCGAACTGGCTGGCTGTGCCGCCCGCCGAGCCGGAGATCGAGAACTGCGGCAGGCGCGCCGCGCGTGCAATACCCACTTCCGCACTGGCGGAACGCAGCAGCTCCTCGGCGGCGCGCACGTCCGGGCGTTGCTCGACCAGGTGGGACGGCAAGGTAAGCGGCAGATCCTGCGGCAGCTGGAAGGTGCTCAGGTCAAAGCCCGGCACCGCACCGTCAGCACGGATGCCGGCCAGCACACGCAGCAAATCGCGATTCTGCTCAAACTGCTTTTGCAGCGGTGGCAACAGCTGCCGCGATTGCGCCAGCGCGCCTTGCTGCGCGGTGAAGTCCAGCCGCGAGATATAGCCGGCGCCAAGCTGGCGTTGCGCCAGTGTCAGCGCGTTCTGATTGGCGGTGATGGTTTCCTGCACCAGCGCGATCTGCCGCCGTAACAAGGCGTCCTGAAACGCCGCCGCCACGACATTCGAGGCCAGCGTGATGTACGCCGCCTCCAGCTGGAAGCGCTGTACCCGCTGCTGCGCCTGGGCCGATTCCAGCTGGCGGCGATTGGCGCCAAACACGTCCGGCGTATAGCCAACGGTAAGCTGCGCGGTATGGAAGTTGTAAATCACTGGCGCGTTGAAAGGCGCCGTGCCGCCTTCGCTGGCCGGCGTATTCTGCGTGGTGCTGATGACGGAACCGTTACCCTGCACGCCCGGCGAATTGCCACCCTGATTACCGGCCAGCTTGGTACGCGACGGCGTATAGCCAGCCTGCACCGTCGGATAGAAGTAACCCTGCTGGGCATAGACGTTTTCCTGCGCCGCACGCAAGGACGCCTGGGCAGCCTCGATACCGGGATTGGCCGCCCAGGCCTGTTCGATCAGCGTGTTGAGCGCGGGCGACTGGAACAAGGTCCACCAGTTATTCTGGATATCCTTTTGCAGCGCATAGTGCTGCGCAGCCGCCGTCTGCGCATACGACTGCGGCAGGTCCAGCGCTGGGCGCTGGTAATCCGGCCCGACAGCACAACCGGCCAGCAGGGAAACCAGGGCAATAGGCCCGAAAGACAGCGTCGATAAATATCGGTTCATGATTTGGACGGCGCAGCATCAACTGGCTCAGAGAAGTTACCGAACAGGCGCAGTGCAACCGGCAGCACCAGCAAGGTGAAAATGGTCCCGCTGACGATACCGCCCACGATCACGCAGGCAAACGGCCGTTGCGTCTCGCTGCCGATGCCATGCGACAGCGCAGCCGGCAGCAGGCCCATACCCGCCATCAGGGCAGTCATCAGGATAGGACGCAGACGGATCGCGGCGCCCTGCACGATGGCCAGACCGACAGTCGCACCTTCACGCACGCGCTGGATGACTTCCTCCACCATGATGACGCCGTTCTGCACCGAGATCCCGGCCACCGCGATAAAGCCCACCGCCGCCGACACCGACAGATGCAGCCCCGCCAGCGCCAGTCCCGCCAGACCGCCGATCATGGTGAACGGCACCATGCCCAGCACCAGCGCCGCCAGGCGCACCGAGCGGAAAGCCCAGAACAACAGGGAGAACATCAGCAATATCGTCAGCGGAATAATCACTGCCAGCCGCTTGGCCGCGCGCTGCGAATTTTCAAACTGCCCCCCCCAGCTGATGTCATAACCAGGCGGCAGCTTCACCTTCTCACTGACCGCGCGCTGTGCTTCATCGATAAAGCTGCCTTGGTCGCGGCCCAGCAGATTCATTTTGACGATCACGCTGCGCGAACCGGTTTCACGCAGGATGCGCGACACGCCCTGGCGCAGCTCGATGTCCGCCACCTCGAGCAGCGCCACCGTGCCCGGGCCATTGCCCACCTGCGTGCCCGGCACGGCCAGCCGCAGTTCGCCGATCGCATCGATGCTCTGGCGATTGTGTTCATTCATCTTCAGCACCACATCAAAACGCTTGTCCTGGTCGAAGTAGCTGGTCACAGCGGCGCCCGACAATGCCTCATTGACCAGGGTGTTGACGTCGCCGATGGTGATGCCATAGCGCGCCAGACGGCCACGGTCAGGCGTGACCACCACTTCGCTCTGGCCGCCGATATGCGTCGCTTCGACGTCGGTCGCACCGGGAATCGCCTGGATCACATCCACCAGCTGCTGCGCCTTGCTTTCCAGGACATCGAGGTTGTTACCGCTGATTTTGGCGACGATCTCGCCACGGAAGCCGGACAGCGACTCCTCCACGTTATCCTGGATCACCTGCGAGAAATTGGTCGTCACGCCGGGAATCGCGGCCAGGCTGTTGGACATGCTGGCCACCAGCGCCTCCTTGTCGGCAAAGCGCCACTGCGCGCGGGGCTTGAGATCAACCAGCGTCTCCAGATTGTTGGGACCTTTAGGATCGGAGCCGTCATCCGGGCGGCCGGCCTGGCTGATGATGTGCGCCACTTCCGGATAAGCCATCAGTTTGGCGCGCATCAGCCGCTCCACCTGCTTGGTGGTGTCCAGCGATGCTGACGTCGGCAAGGTAATGGTCAGCCAGATATTGCCCTCGTCCAGCTTGGGCATGAATTCACTGCCCAGGCGCGGCGCCAGCGCAAACGCGACCATCAGCGGCAGCATGGATAGCCACAGCACCGGTTTGGAGCGGCCCAGCGCCCAGTCCAGCAAGCGGTGATAACGCTGCTGCAGCCATGTCAGCCAGCGGCTGTGCTTTTCCACCAGCGGCCGGCGCTGCGTGGTCCACGACAGCAGGGTTGGCAGCAAGGTAAAGGTCAGCAGCACCGCGCCAGCCAGGGCAAAGGACAGCGTCAGCGCCACCGGCGTAAAGATCTTCCCTTCGACACGCTGAAAGGTAAAGATGGGCACAAAGGCCAGAATGATGATCGCTTTGGAGAACAGCACCGGATGCGCCATGTCGCTCATGGTCCGGTGTAGCACATGCATGCGCGCTTCGATAGGATTCGCTTCCTGCACCGGCATCACGGCCATACGCACCATGAGCGCTTCAACAATCACCACCGCGCTATCGATGATGATGCCGAAGTCCACCGCCCCCAGTGAAATCAGGTTGGCCGATACGCCGCGCGCATGCATCAGGATGAAGGCGAATAGCAGCGCCAGTGGAATCACGGTTGCAACGATCAACGCCGCCCGCCAGCTCGATAAAAACACCACCAGAATGGCGATCACCAGCAGCGCGCCCGTCACCAGGTTTTCCACCACCGTCTTCACCGTGTGGTGAACCAGATCGGTACGGTCGTAAATCGGCACGATCTTCACGCCCTCCGGCAGCCGTTTCTGCAGCTGCGCGATGCGCTCCTTGAGCTCCGCATTGATCTTGGACGGATTGCCGCCCTTGGTCATCGAGACGATGCCTTCAACAATGCTGTCGCGTGCATCCGCCGCAACGATGCCGAAGCGTGGCCGTTCGCCTTCCCGCACGGCCGCCACATCGCCCACCGTGATGGCGCGGCCCTGGCGCGCCGCCACGACGACCTGGCGGATATCGGCCAGATCCTTGAACAGGCCCGCGGAACGCACCACCAGCGAAGCGTCGCCAAGTTTAAGCAGGCCACCGCCAGCGCTGCCCGTACCATTGTTGATGGCCTGGCTAAGCTGGTCCAGCGTGATCTGGTATTTACGCAGAAGGAAAGGGTCGGCTTCGATCTGGTATTCCTTGATCGTGCCGCCAAAGCTGACCACATCGGCCACGCCCGGCGTCATGCGCAGCGCGGGACGGATGGTCCAGTCCTGCAAGGTGCGGATGTCCGCTTCCGGCATGCCGCGCGGGCCTTCCACCGCATAGCGGTACACCTCGCCGACCGCGGTCGACAGCGGCGCAAGCTGCGGCTGTACGCCGGCCGGCAGCGTGACAGTGGACAGCTTTTCCGTCACCTGCTGGCGCGCAAAATAATTGTCCGTGTCGTCATCGAAGGTCAGCGTGACGATGGAAAGACCGGTCATGGTCACCGAGCGCACGTTAATCAGGTGCGGAATGCCGGCCACCTCACGCTCAATCGGCAAGGTCACCGTGCGTTCCATGTCTTCCGGCGCCTGCCCGGCAAGCTGGGAGATCACGCGCACCTGCACATCCTGCACGTCGGGAAAAGCCTCAATCGGCAAGTTGGACAAGGCATAAATGCCAAATCCGGTCAGCGCACAAACCAGCACCATGACAAACACGCGCTGGCGCAGCGCGAACACAATCAAGCGGTCTATCATGGCGCACTACCTGCACGGGCGCCCATCTCCGCATCCAGCAGCAAGGCGCCGCTGGTGACGATGTTTTCTCCACCTTTCACGCCCTCGCCCAGATAGCTGGCATCGCCGCCATGGGTCAGCATCTTGACCTGGCGGCGCTGGAAATGGCCCTTCCCGGTCTGCACGAATATATAGTTGTACAAGCCGCGGTTGACCAGCGCGCTGTTTGGCACGCGCACCGCGCTGCCCTGTTCCTGCAGCAGCGTGCTACGCACGAACATCTCCGGCAGTAATTTACCGGCCGGGTTGTCGACGCGGGCGCGCACCACAACGCGGCGCGTGTTGGGGTCAACCGTCTGCCCCAGCTGGGTAATTTCGGCCTTGAAATGCTCTCCAGGGTAGGCATCGCTTTCCACATCGACGCCGGAGCCGAGCGTGATCCTGGCCAGCATGGATTCCGGCACGTCGATCAGCAGCCACAGTCGCTTGGGATTGGTCACCACGAACATCGGCGCGGCCATGCCAGGGCCGACGTCCAGCGACGGCGTCACCGTCCGTTCGGCCACCACGCCGTCCATCGGACTGGCCAGCGCAAGGTGCTGCCCCTGTCCGCGCACTCCGTGCGGGTTGATATTTTTGACGCGCTGCGCGGCACGTACCGTTTCAGCGCGCGCCTGGGCATAATCGGCCTGTGCGGCTTCCCAATCCTTGCTGGCGATCGCCTCGCCCGGTACCAGATCCCTGGCGCGTTCGAAGACCTGGCGCTTGCGTTCTTCATCCGCCTGCGCCTTGCTCAAATCCGCAAGCGCTGCGCCGAAATCGGCGGAATCGATTTCAGCCAGTACCTGACCGTTACGTACCTTATCGCCCGGCGCGGCCTTGATCGCCACCACCCGGCCAGCCACGCTGGCGCCCAGACGGGCGGTGACATCTTCGTCATATACTACGCGCGCACTGAGGGTGTCGCCAGCCGGCACGGCGACTGCGGGCATCACTTGCGCGCGTATCATTTCCAGCTGCGCTGCGCCGTTGGGGTATTGGAGTTCGTCGGGATTCGACGGTGCGGCCATCCCTGCGGGCGGCTGCGTCGCTGCCTGCGCTGGATGGTGTGGGGACAGCTCATATCCGATGACCACCGCTGCCGCCAGCGCCAGGGCGGCAATGGCAATCGACCTACTCTTCATATCCATGCAATTTTCCGTGTCAGTTACAATGGTGCGGCGCCTGGCCAGTATTCTTGCGCGTGATAGTACCGAGCCAACCTTGCCTGAACCTTGCCATGCCACTTTTACTTGTTGAAGACGACCGGGAACTTGCCCATGGGCTGAGCAGTTCCCTGGCGCAGTCCGACTACGCCACCGACGTGGTCTTCGACGGCCAGGCCGCGATCGACGCCTGCAAAAGCACCAGCTACGACCTGGTGATACTGGACCTGGGCCTGCCCGACATGGATGGTCTTGAGGTGCTGCGCCGTCTGCGCAAGGCGGGCATGACCACACCGGTGCTGATCCTGACAGCCCGCTTCGATCTGGACGACCGTGTGTCGGGACTGGATGCGGGCGGTGACGACTACCTCGCCAAACCTTTCGCCTTGCCGGAACTGGAAGCGCGCATCCGCGCCCTGCTGCGGCGCGGTGCACCGCAGGAATCGCGTATCCAGTTCTGCGACATCGTGTTCGAACCCGCCACCCGGCAAGCCAGCATCCACGGCCGCGAACTGGCGCTGACTGCCGCCGAGGCCTCGGTGCTCAAGCTGCTGCTGCGCCGTCCCGGCCGGGTGGTGAGCAAGACCCAGTTTGTCGACGACATCTACGACCATGCCGATGAAAAGAATCCGGCCATGATTGAAGTCTTCATCAGCCGCCTGCGCCGCAAACTGTCGGAAGCGAACTCGCAGACGCTGATCCGTGCCCTGCGCGGCCTTGGCTATCGCTTGGAAGAAGCAGCGCATGACTAAGCCTGCGCAATCCAGTCTGCGGCGGCAGTTGCTGGTCCATCTGGCAGTTCCGCTGCTGGCGGTGCTGGGTTTGGGCGCAGCTGGAGGCATGCTGATTGCCCGCTATGTCGGCTATCAGGTGCATGACCAATGGCTGCTGGATTCGGCAATGACGCTGGCGGCGCAAATCAAGGCAAACGACAGGCAGGTGCAACTGGTGCTGCCGCCAACGGCAATCCAGATGTTCGAGTGGGACCGGGTGGACCGCATCTACTGGCAAGCATCGTCGGAGCGGCAAGGTCACCTGCTCAGCAACGCATTCCTGCCAGCGCCGCCGCTGCCCATGCGCCCATCCAGACCACAGTTTTACGACGCCGTGATCGACGATCAGCCGGTGCGCGTGGTCGCGATAGACCGCCCGGCGCCGGCCGGCATCAACGACACCGTACGCATCCTGGTTGCAGAGACCATGCACAAGCGCGAGAGCGTAGCCACCAAGATTTTCTCGCAATGGGCGCCGCTGCAGATCGCAGTACTGGTGCTGGCAGCCGCCTTTATCTGGCTGGCAGTCACACGCAACCTGAGAAAAGTGGACAGCGTCGCAGCGCGTCTGGGCGCATACGAAACCGACAACCTGACGCCGGTAGCCGATACCGAGAGCATGCCCGCTGAAATCGCGCCGCTCATCAGCGCCATCAACCGCCTGATTACAAAACTCAGCGAAGAACAGGACTCGCAAAAGCGCTTCATCTCCAACGCCGCGCACCAGCTACGTACGCCACTGGCGACGCTGCAAGTCCAGACCCAGCGCGTCCTGCGCGAACGCGACCCACTCAAGCACGACCAGGCGCTGGGCGACGTGCACCGGGCGGTCACGCGGTTGCACCACGTGACACAACAGTTGCTGACGCTGATGCGCTCGGAACAGCAAACCGAAAAGCACCTCAAGCTAGCCCCGGTCGACCTGGCCGGCATCGCCCGCGAAGAAGTCGAACGCTGGGCCGACGCCGCGCTGGAAAAAGAAATCGATCTGGGTTACGAGGGCCCGGAGGACGGCGTGATGATTACCGGTGAAAGCAACCTGCTGCGCGAGTTGATCGGCAATCTGATCGACAACGCCATCCGCTATCAGTCGAGCGGCGGCACCGTTACGTTGATCCTGAACGCCAACCCAGTCACACTGGTGGTGGAAGATGATGGCCCCGGCATCCCCGAGCAGGAACGCGGCCTGGTGCTGGAACGCTTTTATCGCGGCAGCACCAGCGAACTGGCTGGCGGATGCGGGCTGGGGCTGCCGATCGCGTATGAAATCGCGGCCCGCCACGGCGCGCAACTGAGCATCGCCTCCGGAGCTGAAAACCGCGGCACGCGCGTACAGGTCACCTTTCAGCAGACATAAAAAAGGGCTGGCGAGGGGAACACGCCAGCCCAAAGAACTACTTCTACCCCCTACTACTAAAACTTCATCGAAACGCGCGCGCCAATGGTGCGTGGGTTGTTGTAGTACGCGGCCCAGATCTGCTGCGTAGGCTGGCACGGTGCGCCGACCTGCGTGCAGACTTCAATCGCGTCATACTTCACTTCCTTGTCAGTCGCGTTGTTCACGAACAGTTCGGCGGTGTAAGCCTTGCCGAACGGTTCGTACCTCACGCTCAGGTCCAGCGTGCTGTAGGCAGCCTGCATCTTCACGCCAGGATGGCCCGGCACGTCGTTGCTGAAAGCGCCCGAGCCGACGAAGGACTCGCTCTCATGGTGCAGCGACACGCGCGGCGTGACACGGCCCTTGCCGAGAGTGAAGTCATGTTCATACATCAGCGTCGCCGCAAAGGTCGGCGCGTGTTTCAGCACGCTGCCGCCAACGTTGACGGTAGGCGCAGTGGTGCCGCAGGACTGGCCATTGGCACGCGCGGCATCCACGTCGCACGACAGGAAATCGTCATAGCGCGCCTTGAGCCAGGTAGCGTTGCCGCTGAAACGGTCCACATTGGTCGGACGCCATGCCCATTCCGCTTCCACACCCTTGACCGAAGCACCGGCCGCGTTGAAGTTCTGCAGCGTGTTGTTGACCACCTGCGACTCCAGCTTGTCCTTATACTTCATCCAGAACCCATCGATATTCAGCGACAGCTTGTGGTCCAGCAGATCCGACTTGAAGCCGATTTCATAGCTGGTCAGCTTTTCCGGCTTGGTGGTGGCGCCGCCATCGCCGATCGCCGGCGAGTGGAAGCCGGTGGTCACCGAGGCAAAGGTCAGGATATCTTTCGACAGCTTGTACTCCACGCGGCCCAGCCAGGTGGCCTGGCCATACGCCAGATCCGCCGTGTTGTCGCCGTAGGTATTGCCACAGGTGGACTGGTTCACCACACCGCCTGGGCCGATATTGTGGGTGTTGATGGTGCCCACGCCTGGCGTCACCAGCTGCGCGATCTGGCTTGGCGTCAGCGTCGCGCCGCGCGGTGCGTTGTCAGGCCAGTTCGGGCAGGCCCAGTTCTGGCCGCCGATATCGTATTTGTGATCCTTGGTGTAACGTGCGCCTGCGGTCAGCTTCCACACCGGATCCAGCTCATAGCTCGCTTGTGCAAATGCGGCTTTCGAATGCAGCTGACGGTCGCCCTGGATGAAAGACATCGCCGAGGCATACTGGCCCACGGTCGGCTGCACGAAGATCACACTGCCGTTGGCGATATCCTGCGCCAGCATGGCTTCCGAAATCTGGCTGCGGTCGATATCAAAGCGGATCTTGTTCTTCTCGCGGAAGAAGAACAGGCCGCCCACCCATTGCAGCGGCGCTTCCGAATCCGAGCGCAGTTGCAGCTCGTTGGAGACGCTGTCGAACTGGCCCCACTCCGTGCGGTTCTCCGCCTTGAAGCCCGGGTAGAAACCTGCATCTGCATCGCTGGCGTTACTGCGTTTCAGACGGCTCCACGACCCCAGATACTGCGCCTCGATCCCCTCCACCGGACGCCATTGCACCTTGGTCTTGGCGGTGATGATGGACTGGTCGAGCGTGCCCGGGGTATCGATCAGGGCCGAGCGTAGATCCTGGCCAGGCTTGGGCTCCGCCGACAGATAGATATTGCCGGCGCCCGTGTCGCTGTAGTAGTCAACGATGAAGGTCGCCTTCAGGTCCGGCGTGAACTTCCACAGCAGCGAAGCGCGCGCGCCCTGCTGATTGCCGGCGCCATACTTCTGCGCGCCCGGCATCACGTTCGAACCCTTGCGGAAATCGACGTAGCCGTCGTGCTGGTCCTTGATGGCAGCGATGCGCAGCGCGATATCGTCGCTGAGCGGAATATTAATCATGCCCTGCGTTTGCACGTGGTGATAGTCGCCGAGCACGATGCTGGCCGAGCCAAACACCTTGCTGGTGCTGGGCGCACCGGACACCAGGTTGACCGCGCCGGCAGTCGAGTTACGGCCATTCAGCGTACCTTGCGGGCCGCGCGCCACCTCGACGTGGTTGAGGTCATACATCAGCGCCGTCGCACCTTGTGGACGCGGCACATAGATGCCGTCCACATAAAACGCCACGGCCGGGTCGCCCAGCTCCGTGTGATTGGCCGAGCCGACGCCGCGCATGTACACATGGACGCCGCCCGAATCGCTGTGCGGCTCAACCACCAGGCTAGGCACCATGGCAGTCATCGTGGCCAGGTCCTTGACCTGATTATTGGCCAGCGTGTCCTGGGTATAGGCGGTAATGGCCAGCGGCGTGTCCTGGACCAGCGTATCGCGGCGGGTGGCCGTGACGATGATCTTCTCCATATTATCGCTGGCGGCAGGCGCATCCGGCGACGCTTGCTGGGCATAAGCTGCGCCGGCCGCAAGTGCCATCTGCGCAATGCTGAGAGCCAAAATCGTTTTTTTCATTTGTCTATCCTCGCTTCTTCCATCAGTTAAGGTGGCGTGCCTGCCGGCTCTTTGGACGACTATGCACGGTGGAACCGGTTCCACCACAAGACGCACGAAGGCGTCGGGCCATGCCGTGGCGGCCCGGGGTCTAACTAACTACAAAAACTTGGGGCAGAACTCCGGGGTCAGGTCCGTCATTTCTACACGACCTCATCCGTAAACGCGTGTTACGGATGAGGTCGTGTAGAAATGACGGACCTGACCCCAAATTTTTTTAGAGCCGCTGTTCGCTGGCTCCGTCAAACAGGGAAATACGGCTGGTGCGGACTGAGAAGGTGATGCTGCTCTCGGTTTCGATCTGCTGCTGGTCTTGCACGATGCCAGCCACCTGGGTACCGTGGAAATCCAGCCACACTACGCGGTGCGCGCCCATGGCCTCGATCAGCGAGACCGATGCGCGCATCGTCTGACCGACGCCGTCGCTGTGACCGACGTCGATGTCTTCGGGACGCACACCCAGCACGCACGCGTGCGTGCCGGCCAGTGGCGCCTTGAATGGATAGCCGGTCACGTCGACCGACATGTGCTGGTTGCTGAAGATGGCGCGGCCGCCCTGCTGCTCGACCTCGCCCTTGAACAGGTTCATGCCCGGCGAGCCGAGGAAGGTGGCGACGAACAGGTTGGCCGGCGTGTTGTAGATGATGTCCGGCGTGTCGAACTGCTGCACCACGCCGCCTTTCATCACGGCCATGCGCTGCGCCAGCGTCATTGCCTCGACCTGGTCGTGGGTCACGTAGATCATGGTGGCACCGAGCTGTTTGTGCAGCTGTTTCAGTTCGCGGCGCAGTTCTGTGCGCAGCTTGGCGTCGAGGTTGGACAGTGGCTCGTCAAACAGCATGACGTCGGCTTCGCGCACGATGGCGCGGCCGATGGCGACGCGTTGGCGCTGGCCACCGGACAGGTTGGCCGGCTTGCGCTTGAGCAGCGGCCCCAGTTGCAGCATGTCGGAGGCGCGCGAGACGCGGCGCGCAATCTCCGCTTTCGGCGTGCCGTTGATGCGCAAGCCGAAGGACATATTCGATTCCACGTTCATGGTCGGATACAGCGCATAGGACTGGAACACCAGCGCGATGCCGCGGTCTTTGGGATCGGCCCAGGTCATGTCTTTGCCGCCAATTTCGATCTGGCCGGCGCTGGTGTCGATCAGGCCTGCGATACTGTGCAGCAGTGTCGATTTGCCGCAGCCCGATGGGCCGAGCAGCACCACGAACTCCCCTGCTTTCACGTCCAGGTTCAAGGACTCGATGACCTTGTTGCCACCGAGTTGGATCTGCAAATTACGAATAGCTACGTTAGACATGTTTAACCCTTCACAGCGCCAGAAGCGATGCCGCGCACGAACCAGCGGCCAGAAATAAAGTAGAGCGCCAGCGGCACGACCGAGGTCAGGATGGTCGCCGCCATATTCACGTTGTACAGGCGTTCGCCGGTGGTGGTGTTGATGATGTTATTTAGCTGCACCGTCATCGGCAGATGCTCGGAACCCGCAAACACAAGCCCCAGCAGGAAGTCGTTCCAGATGCCGGTGACCTGCATGATGACGGCAACCACGATCACCGGCGTCGACATCGGTACCATCAGCTGCAGGAAGATGCGCCAGAAACCACCGCCATCGATACGCGCGGCCTTGAACAGTTCCAGCGGCAGCGCGGCATAGTAGTTACGGAACAGCAGCGTCATCACCGGCATGCCGAAGATGGTGTGGATGATGATGATGCCCGGCAGAGAGCTGAACAGGTTCACCGACGCCAGCACGCGCACCAGCGGGTAGATCATCACCTGCACCGGTATGAAGGCGCCCATCATCAGGATCGCAAACAGGAAGCCGGCGCCGCGCGGACGCCAGAACGACAGCGCATAGCCATTCACCGCGCCGATCGCTATCGACAAAATGGTGCTGGGGACGACGATGGCGACCGAGTTCCAGAAGCCGCCACGGATGCCATTGCACTCCAGGCCCGTACACGCCGATGACCAGGCTTGGGTCCATGGCTCCAGCGTGAAGTGCTGCGGCAGCGCGAACAGCGTGCCAAGACGGATCTCTTCCATCGGTTTCACCGACGTCACCAGCATCACGTACAGCGGCAGCAGGAAGAACAGCGCGGCGATCATCAGGAAGGCATAGACGCCGATGCGCGCCGGTGTCCACGCCAGGCTGCGGCGTGGACGCGGTGTCGGGATGCTGGCGTCGTTGGCGGCATTGGGATGCACCGCTTCAGCGGCGGCAACGCCGGTGGTTTTATCGAGTTTCACAACTTGTCCCATCATGCCCCCATCGCAGCGCGGCGGTTACGCACAAAATACAGCGGCGCGACGATGGCCAGTACTGTCAGCAGCAGTACGATCGAAGCAGCGGAAGCCAGGCCGATATTGGCGCGGCCGAACAGATAATCCATGATGAACTTGGCCGGCACTTCGCTGGCCGTGCCAGGACCGCCCTGCGTCATAGCGACGACAGCGTCGAATACCTTCACCACCATCACGAACAGCAGCACGAAGGCGGTCGATACCGAAGCCCCCAGCATCGGCAGCACGATGCTGCAGTAGACGCGCCAGCGCGGGATGCCGTCGATACGGGCGGCCTTCCAGATTTCTTCATCCACGCCGCGCAGGCCGGACAGCATCAGCGCCATCACCAGGCCGGACGCCTGCCATACAGTAGCAATCACGATGGTGTAGATGGCCATGTCCTGGTCGACTATCCAGTCGAATTGCGCATTGGCCCAGCCCATTTTATGCAGCACTTCCTGGATGCCCAGTTCGGGATTCAGTATCCACTGCCAGATCAGGCCCGTGGCCACGAACGACATCGCATACGGATACAGGAACACGGTACGCAATGCGCCTTCCGCCATCACTTTCTGGTCGATGAACACCGCCAGCAGGAAGCCGATCAGCAGGCACAGGACGATGAACAGCACGCCGTAGACCGCGACGTTTTGCAGCGACAGCAGCCAGCGCTCGTTGTTGAACAGGCGGACATACTGCGAGGCGCCGACAAAGTCGCTGGCAGGGAAAGTCCGCGAGCTACTGACTGATACGCGGGCTGTCCACAGCATGGTGCCGAGGTAGGCCAGCAGCACGGTCAACGCCATCGGCAAGATGGCGACGTAGGCCGCGAATGAAACGTTGATACGTTTCTTGGTCATGACTTATTCGCCTTTAATGGCGCGGGCAAACGCTTTTTGCGCGTCTTCCGGCGACTGGTTCTTGTTCCAGTAGCTGGTCAGCACGTCCTGCAGTGCGCCGGTGGTATCCGGTGAAGCCAGCATCTCGGTATTGGGCAGTTGGCGTGACTTGTCGCGCATGATGGCCAGGCCCTGGCGCGCGCAAATATCCAGCTGCGATTCATCGACGTCGCCGCGAATCGGGATCGCGCCCTTACGCGCTGCGAACGCTACCTGGGCCGTTGGAGACGTTACCACATTGGCCAAAAGTTTTTGCGCCTTGATGGCATTGGCGTCATTCGTTTTCGGGAACACGAAGGCATCACCGGCCACGATGTACGGCGCTTTCGGACCGAAGCCCGGGTAGCAGCCGAAGTCCTTGCCCGCGACTTGTTTGGCGGCGGCGAATTCGCCCTTGGCCCAGTCGCCCATGATCTGCACGCCGGCTTTGCCCTGTACGACCATTGCGGTCGCGTCGTTCCAGTTGCGGCCTGGCGAGCCAGCATCCACAAAGCCTTTGAGCTTTTTGAATTCAACCAGCACCTGTTTGAAGGCGGGGGACATGACGGATTTCTGGTCGCGGTCGCGGTACACCTTGAGGTACAGGTCCGCACCACCGACCATGGCGAAGATGGCGTCGAAGGTGATCTTCTCCTGCCACACCTGGCCACCGAAGGCCAGCGGCACCACGCCTGCGGCTTTCAGCTTGCCCAGCTGCGCCAGGAATTCTTCCCAGGTCTGCGGCTCGTTGGTGATGCCGGCTTTTTTATATGCAGCTTTGGAGTAGAAGAACCATGCAGGCATGTGGATGTCCACCGGCGCCGCATAGAAGTGGCCATTGATCTTGATCGCTTGCAGGATCGACGGCGGCATGATCTGGTCCCACTTGCCCGCGATCGCGACGTCATCGACGTTATTCAGCAGGCCCTGCTCCACGAAGTCGCGGAACTGCTTGGAGGTGTTGAACTGCGCTGCGGTCGGCGCATTGCCGCCGACGATGCGGTTGATGGTGGTGGCGCGCGACTGGTCGGCGCCGGCGATAGCCTGGTCGACCCACTGGCCGCCCGCCTTGTTATAGGCTTCGGCGAACTGCCTGACTGCGGCCGACTCGCCACCCGAGGTCCACCAATGAATGACGGTTGCTTTCAACGGCGCTTGTGCGTGAGCTGCACCACTTGCTACCAGGGCGAGCGCAATGGCGCTGCCCAGCTTTGAGGCTTTGTACATACTGTCTGTCTCCGTGAGGGCGTCGAGCGCCCCATTCTATTCGTACAGCTTAATTTTTGGACGCTCTCTCCGCCAAAAATTGTGTAACCAGTTTCGCGCTGCGTTTCAGCGTGCGCTTTTGCGTGGCGTAGTCGACATGGATAATACCGAAACGGCGCTCATATCCAAAGGCCCATTCGAAATTGTCCATCAGCGACCAGATAAAGTAGCCACGTACATCCACACCGGCTTTCACCGCCTGGTTCACTGCCTCCAGATGGCGGTTCAGGAAGGAGATGCGCTGGTGGTCATCGACCTCGCCGTCAATGACACTATCGTCAGTGGCCATGCCGTTTTCGGTAATGTAAATCGGCGGCAGATTAGCATACTCCTGGTGGAAGCCGACCAGCAGATGGCGCAGGCCATCCGGGTACACTTCCCATCCCATTTGCGTGCGCTCCACGCCGTCCAGATCGACTTCGGTGTAGCCGTGCTTACCGTCGCTCACCACATTGGTGCGGAAGTAGTAGTTAATCCCCAGGAAGTCGAGCGGCGCGCCGATGATGTCCATATCGCCATTGAGGATGGTCGGCTCAGCGCCTGGCCACAACTCCCACAAAGCGGAGGGATAGGATTTTTTGAGCAGCGGATCGAGGATCCAGTTATTGTGCTGCAGCTCGAACAGCCACGCAGCGCGCTGGCCGGCCGGGCTGGCGTCCGTGCTGGTGCCACGGCCCACATTGGCGACGATGCCCACTTGCGCTGCCGGATCGTTGGCGCGCAGATGCTGCACGGCCAGGCCGTGGCCCAGCAGCAGATGGTGCATGGCCTGCGTCGCAAACACCACGTCCTGCTTGCCCGGCGCGTGGTGGCCGGTGCCGTAGCCGTGCATGGCCGAGCACCATGGCTCGTTCAGCGTGGCCCACGCATCGACCAGGCCTTTGAGTTCCTTGCTGATGATGTCGGCGTATTCAGCAAACTTGTAGGCGGTGTCGCGGTTGACCCAGCCGCCCTTGTCTTCCAGGTGCTGCGGCAGGTCCCAGTGGTACAGGGTGACGAACGTTTTGAGGCCCTTGGCGCGCAGCGCCTTCAGCAGGTTGCGGTAGAACGCGATGCCTTTCTGGTTCGGCTGGCCGTCAGCGGTCACGACACGCGGCCAGGAGATCGACAGGCGGTAGGCGCCGACGTTCAGGGATGCCAGCAGTTCGACGTCTTCCTGCCAGCGGTGATAATGATCGCAGGCGAATTCGCCAGTATCGCCGGCCAGCGTTTTGCCGGGCGTGGCGGAAAAAGTATCCCAGATCGACGGGATACGGCCATCTTCATGGATCGCGCCTTCAATCTGATACGCCGCGGTGGCCGCGCCTACCAGGAAATCCTTGCGCCACAGGACCGAGCCGGCCGGCGGCGAAAACGTCTCTTCAACCACAAAAGCTCCTTCGCTTGAACATGAAGTGGAAGCGCTTCCACAAGATGATTAGATACTAACAGCGAAGAATTTCGGGTGTCAACGAATTATTGGTGGATTTTGTAGCCTAGTTACAAAAACGGCACAGCCACCTGAGGAGACTGTGCCGTCTATACGCACTGCAACACGTAGCGAAATTACTTTTTATCGGTAGGCGGGACTGGTGCGAACGGGAAGGTACCGAACAGGTTTTTGCTCTGGCTCTGCATCTGTTCCTGCATCTGCACGAACAGGCTCTTGCTCTGGTCGATGTAATTGTTCATCATGCCCTGCATCATCGGGCCCTGCACATTCATGAACTGGGTCCACATTTCCGGGCTGAACGGCTGGCCGCCCACGGCGGTGCTGGTGAACTTACGCTGGATATCGGTAAAGGCCTGGACGTTCTTCTCCAGGTAGGAACCCATCATGCCCTGCATGGCGTGGCCATAGAAGCGGATGATCTGGGCCAGTACGTCGCTGGAGAACATCGGCGCGCCGCTGGCCTCTTCTTCCAGAATGATCTGCAGCAGGATGCTGCGGCTCAGGTCTTCATTGGTCTTGGCATCGACGACGGTGAATTCTTCGTTATCCAGGACCAGCTGTTTCACGTCGGTCAACGTGATGTAGGAGCTGGTCTGCGTGTCATACAGACGACGGTTAGGATATTTTTTAATCAGGCGGTCAGCATTTTTTTTCGCACTACTCATCACAAGTCCGTTTATTGCGCCGCAGCGCGTACTCTAAAAAGTCGGAAAGAAAGCGGACGGGTAGTCCTCTTTCCACGTGCCTACTACACCTATTATAGAGGGGAAAAAGCGAGTCCTGCACAATCTGATATAACTTTTGGCATTTATTGCAACGCAACCAAATTTACAGTTGAACAATTTTTTGCTTTTTCCCCACATGAAAATTAATCAGCTTTCACCTTCACGTAGCGGCCCGGCGCGGCCTCGATTGGCTTGTATCTGGTATTCCCCGGCTTGGCTTTGGGCTTGACCTTTTTGCCGCCATGGTCGTTCAGGAAGCCGGCCCATTCCGGCCACCAGCTGCCCGGCTTTTCCGCCGCGCCATCGAACCAGGCATCGGCCGTTTTCGCCGTGCCATCGTTGATCCAATAGCTACGCTTGTTCTTGACGGGCGAATTGATGACGCCGGCAATATGGCCTGACGCACCCAGCACAAAGCGGGTTTTGCCGGTCAGGATGCTGAGCGAACCGAATGCCGACGGCCATGGCACGATATGGTCTTCACGCGAACCGTAGATGAAGGCCGGTGCATCGATTTTGCTCAAGTCCACCGTCTCTCCCGCCACCACCAGTTTGCCGGTCTTGAGCTTGTTTTCAAGGTAAGTGTTACGCAGATACCAGCAGAACATCGGCCCCGGCAGATTGGTGCTGTCCGAGTTCCAGTACAGCAGGTCAAACGCGGCTGGATCGTTGCCTTTGAGGTAGTTGGACTGCACATAGTTCCACACCAGGTCGTTCGGACGCAGGCTGGAGAACGTTGTCGCCAGGTCGCGGCCCGGCATCAGGCCACCCGCCTTGAGCTGCTGCTCGCGGATCGCCACTTGCGCTTCATCGACAAACACATCCAGCACGCCGGTGTCGCTGAAGTCGAGGAAGGTGGTCAGCAGGGTCAGACTGTTGGCCGCCTGCTCGCCACGCGCTGCCAGCACCGCCAGTGCGGTCGAGACGATGGTGCCGCCGACGCAGAAGCCGAACATATTCAGCTTGTCTTCGCCGGTGATCTCCTGCGTCACGCGGATGGCCTGGATCACGCCTTTGTCGACGTAATCGTCCCAGGTGGTGTTGGCCAGCGATTTGTCCGGATTCGACCACGAGACCAGGAACACGGTATTGCCCTGCTCTACCGCATAACGCACCAGCGAGTTTTCCGGCTGCAGGTCCAGAATGTAGAACTTGTTGATGCAAGGCGGCACCATCAGCAGCGGCGTCTGGTTGACGCTTTCGGTCTGCGGCTTATACTGGATCAGCTGGAACAGCGGATTTTCATACACCACCGTGCCCTCGGTCGTGGCCAGGTTGCGGCCCACTTCAAACGCCGATTCGTCCGACAGCGAGATATGGCCCTTGTTCATGTCGGCCAGCATATTGGCCAGGCCCTTGCTCAGGCTCTCGCCCTTGGTCTCGATCATCTTCTGCTGCGCTTCCGGATTGGTGGCCAGGAAGTTGGCAGGCGACATCGCATCAATGATCTGCTGCACGGCAAAGCGGATTTTCTGCTTTTGCTGCGCATTGGCTTCCACCGTCTCCACCATCGCATTGAGGAATTTGGCATTCAGCAGATACGCAGCTGCATTAAACGCCGACATCGGATTGCCCTGCCAGGCAGCCGAACTGAAGCGGCGGTCGCTGATGGCTGGCGTCTTGCCGCTAATAAAATCCTGCCACAACACCCCGAAGTCCTTGAGATAGTCATTTTTCAGCTGCTCCATCGCCTCTGGCTTGATGTGCGCGCCGGTATCCTGCATCATGGCGGCCAGCGGATTGGATTCCATCCAGGCACTGGCAAAAGCTTGAGGATCTGGCATATTCATCTGTGGTTCCCTAAAAGTGAGTTAAACACAATGCTGATTGTTGCTGTTGCTTGGATCTATGTAGTCGGACTGATGGCCTTGACGGAGACATCCGTCGTTGCGGGAATTGTAACGTTTTTGTTCTATTGCGTGCTGCCCTTGGGCACTTTGATGTACATCGCGGGAACAGGCAAGCGCAAAGCCCGGCGGCGGGCTGCTGAGCAAGCCGCACGGGATACTGGTTCATTTAAGCCAGATTAGCGTGGCCTGACGGCCGGTGACGCCATCGCGGCGGTAGGAATAGAAACGGCCGGAGTTGGATACGGTGCAGAACTCGCCGCCATGCACACTGGCGACGCCGGCGCGGTGCAGCAGATAGCGCGCCAGACCGTAGATATCGCACAGATACTTGCCCGGCTTGCCGTCGATAGTACTGAAGGCCGCCTTCACATGGCGCACGCCAGAATCGTCCACCGCGCCATTCAAAAAGGCTTGCATCACATCCGGGCCGACCTCGAACTGATAGGCGCCGATGGCCGGCCCCATCCAGGCAGTCAGCTCGCCCGCGCCCGCTGCGCGCATGGCCTCCACCGTGCGCTCCAGCACGCCCGATGCCAGGCCGCGCCAGCCGGCGTGGGCCGCAGCCACCGTCTTGCCCTCTTTGTCAGCAAACAGGACCGGCAGGCAGTCAGCCGTCATGATGACGCACACCCTGCCAGGCACCGTAGACAGGCTGGCATCCGCATCCGGTACTTCCTGCGGCCGCACGTCGGCCACATTGGCCACTACCGTACCATGCACCTGCGACAGCCAGACCGGCTCAGCCGGCAGCATGTCCCCCACGATGGCGCGGTTGCGCGCCACGTTGTGGGGCTGGTCGCCCACGTGGGTGCCCAGATTCAGGCCGCCGCCGCCCATGCCATCGTCATACGGCGCCGGGCTGACGCCGCCGCGCCGGGTAGTCGACAGCACCCCCACATTGTCAGGCAAGCCCGGCCAGTGCGGGATTAACCACTGCTGCTGTGTAGACATCAAATTTGTTCCGGTTCCTCAATGCCGGCGCGGGCCAGCAGTGCGGCAAAATCGTCTGCCAGCGGCACCATCCACTCGCACTGCTCGCCGGTGGCCGGATGCACCAGCCCCAGGCGGCGCGCTTGCAGCGCCTGGCGCGGGAAATAGTCGGCCAGGTGCGGCTTGCCATACACCGTGTCGCCGACCAGCGGGAAGCCAATCGACATCATGTGCACGCGGATCTGGTGGGTACGGCCCGTCTCCAGGCGGCACTGCACCAGACTCACGGGACGGCCCTCGCCCAGCTTGCCGCTGGAAATCAGCGAATAATGCGTAATGGCTGGCTTGGAGCCCATGGCGGTCGAAACCGCCATCTTGACGCGCTCGCGCGGGTGGCGTCCCATGGCCGCATCAATAGTACCGCTAATCCGCGGCGTGCCCCACACCAAAGCAAAGTACTCGCGCTTGACGGTACGGGCCGCCAGCTGGCGCACCAGGTCGGTCTGCGCGGCCAGCGTCTTGCCGACCACCATCAGGCCGCTGGTGTCCTTGTCCAGGCGGTGGACGATGCCGGCGCGCGGCACGCCAGCCAGCTGCGGACAATGGTGCAGCAGGCCGTTCAGCAGCGTGCCGGACCAGTTGCCGGCGCCCGGGTGAACCACCAGGCCGGCCGGTTTATTAATCACAATCAGATGGTCATCTTCAAAAACTATGTTAAGTTCCATCGATTCCGGCTTAAAAGCCTCGTCTTCCGGCTCCGGTTGGGGCAGAATGATGACCTTCTCGTCGCCGTAGACGGTATCCTTGGTGCTTTTGGCCGGCTTGCCGTCCACCGTCACAAAGCCGTCGGTAATCCAGGTTTGCAGACGGCCACGGGAAAATTGCGGGACCAGGCCGGAAATGACTTTATCCAGGCGCTGGCCGCAGAATTCGGCGGTCAGCTGCAGTTCGATCGGAGCCAGGCCGTCATCGTCGTCGCCAAAATCGCCATCATTGGCGATCAGGTCGGCATCGGTTTCGGAGGAAGATTCGGCCAAATTCGGCTTTGCGTTTAATATCACGGTAATCCTATCGGCTATAATTAGCCTCGTAAAACTTTGGTTAAACAGTTTCTTGCAAAAGATATGCAAAAAAAATTATCGGTAGTCGCAGCAACAGTAGTTCTGCTTGGTTTGTCCGGTTGTGGCCTTTTCTCTGAAAAAGCCGACGAAACAAAAGGTTGGAGCGCTACGAAATTATACTCGGAGGCGAGCGAAGAACTGGATGGCCAGCACTACGAGCGCGCAATTCAGTTGTTTGAGAAGCTGGAATCGAGCTATCCTTTCGGCACCTATGCCCAGCAGGCGCAGATGAATATCGCCTATGCCTACTACAAATCACAGGACCAGGCCCAGGCGCTGGCAGCGGTGGAGCGCTTCATCAAGCTGCACCCGAATCACGCCAACGTCGATTATATGTACTATCTGCGCGGCCTGATCAACTTCAACGACCAGGTCAGCTTCCTGAACTTCGTCTACGAGCAGGACGCCACCGAGCGCGACCCGAAAGCCACGCGTGAAGCCTACGCAGCCTTCAAGGAACTCGTTACCAAGTTCCCGAACAGCAAGTATACCCCGGACTCGCTGGACCGTATGCGTTATCTGATCAACGCCATGGCCTCCTACGAAATCCACGTGGCGCGCTACTACTACCGCCGGGGCGCCTATCTGGCAGCAGCCAACCGCGCCATGGGCATCATGAGCGACTTCCGCGATTCGCCGTCGATCGAAGAAGCGCTGTTCATCATGATCCGCAGCTACGACAAGTTGGGCATGACCGAACTGCGCAACGACACCGAGCGCGTCTTCAGGCTCAACTACCCGAACTCCAAGTTCCTGGACGAAGGCAAAAGAGCCGAACGTCACTGGTGGAAGTTCTGGAGCTCCAACGCTTCGATGTAAAAATCCGGGGTCAGTTCTTGCAATCCAACACGGGCTCTGCCGTAGCATCACTACGGCAGAGCCCGTGTTGGATTGCAAGAACTGACCCCGTTTTTTTAGGCCGCCAGCTTGCGGCGGAAGATCCAGGTCTTGTCGTCGGAGGCGTCCGGGACGAAAGCATAGCCGTCGATATCGAACTTTTTGAGTTTCTTCGGATCGGTGATGCCTTTGACCGCCGCATAGCGCGCCATCAGGCCGCGCGCACGCTTGGCGTAGAACGAGATGATTTTGTACTTGCCGTTCTTGAAGTCCTCGAACAGCGGTGTAATCACCGGCAGTTGCAGCGTCTTCGGCTTGACCGATTTGAAATACTCTTCCGACGCCAGGTTGACCAGCGTTTCGGCGCCCTGCTCTTGCGCCGTCTGGTTGAGCGCGTTGGCAATGGTGTCGCCCCAGAAGTCATACAGGCTCTTGCCACGCAGGGTGTTCAGGCGCGTGCCCATTTCCAGGCGGTGCGGGTGAATCACATCCAGCGGACGCAGCATGCCGTACAGGCCGGACAGAATGCGGATGCGCGACTGCGCATAATCCAGCTGGGACGGCTTGAGCGTGCGCGCATCGAGGCCATCGTAGACGTCGCCATTGAAGGTCATGACTGCCTGGCGGGCTTCGCTGGTGTCCCTGGTCCACGACGCATAGCGCGCCACGTTCAGCGAGGACAGGTTGTCGGACAAGTCCATGAGCTCACCGAGCTCGGCCGGCGAAAATTCGCGCAGGCGATGGATCAGTTGTTCGGAGTGATCGAGAAACGACGGTTCGGTGCGCAGCTTGGTGGTGGGCGGGGTCTCCAGATCGAGACTTTTTGCCGGGGAAAGCACTATCAGCATAAGATTCCAAAATACATTTTTACAAGAACTACCCAACATGATACCTGTTCCAACGAATTCCATCCGACAACGCATCGTCATCGACACCAATGTTTGCCTGGACCTGTTCGTCTTCAAGGACCCGCGCTGGTCGGCGCTGCTATCGGCGATGGAAAACGGCGCGATCGACGTAATCACGCGCTCGGATTGCCGCGACGAATACAACGTCGTGCTGCACTACAAGCACCTGCCGCTGGACGATGACACGCGCCCGCTGGCCGCGGCCCGCTTTGATGCCTTGATCAAGGTGGTGGCGCCGCCCGTCTCCGGCGTGCGCCTGCCCGCGTGCAGCGACAAGGACGACCAGAAATTCCTGGAACTGGCGCGCGACGCCCAGGCCCATGTGCTCATCACCAAAGACAAGGCGCTGCTGAAGCTGGCCCGCCGCCTCGCGCGCGAGGGCATGTTCAAAGTGATGTTGCCTGAGAAGTGGAGCTTGGACGTATAGCCACACCAAACCGTGCGGGCTGCGCTAGAATAGGTCATCCATCCACTATCAAGTCGCCATGAACAGCCGCACCAATTTGCCGATGACGCCGTCCCTGACCACCCGCTTGCCGGCGGTCGGAACCACCGTATTCACCCGCATGTCCATGCTGGCCGCGCAGGCGGGCGCCGTCAACCTGGGCCAGGGCTTCCCTGACTTTGGTTGCGAACGCAGCCTGATCACCGCCGTCAACGATGCCATGCAGGCGGACTTCAACCAGTACCCGATGATGAGCGGCGCGCCCGTGCTGCGCCAGGCCATCGTCGCCAAGATCGCCGCCATCTACGGCTGCGAGTACAACGTTGACAGCGAGATCACGGTCACCTCGGGCGCCACGCAGGCGCTCACCACCGCCATCCTGTGCTGCGTCCATCCGGGCGATGAAGTCATCGTGATCGAACCGGTGTACGACAGCTATGTGCCGGCGATTACGCTGGCCGGCGGCGTGCCGGTAACGGTTGAGATGGAAGTGGGCGCCGATGGCTACAGCGTGCCGTGGTCCAAGGTGGCGGCAGCGGTCAACAGCAAGACGCGCCTCATCATCATCAACACCCCGCACAACCCGACCAGCACCGTGCTGCGCGCCGCCGACATGCAGGCGCTCAGCGACATCGTGCGCGGCACCGATGTGCTGATCCTGTCGGACGAGGTGTATGAACACATGGTCTACGACGGCCACCGGCACGAGTCGGTCAGCCGCTACCCGGACCTGGCGGCGCGCGCGTTTGTCGTCTCCAGCTTTGGCAAGACCTATCACGTGACCGGCTGGAAGATCGGCTATGTCGCTGCGCCGGCGCCGCTGATGGCGGAGTTCCGCAAGGTCCACCAGTACAACGTCTTCAGCGTCAACACGCCTATGCAGCACGGCATTGCCAGCTACATGGCCGATCCCAGGCCCTACCTGGAACTGCCGGCGTTCTACCAGCGCAAGCGCGACCTGTTCCGCGAAGGCTTGAAGAACACGCGCTTCGAACTGCTGCCGGCCGACGGCACCTACTTCCAGTGCGTCCGCTACGATCAGATTTCCACCCGCACCGAAGCCGAATTTGCCGAATGGCTGACCACCGAAATCAAGGTGGCCGCGATTCCCGTTTCGGCGTTTTACCAGCAAGGCAAGGAGTCGGGCATTGTCCGCTTCTGCTTCGCCAAAAAAGATGAGACCCTGGCCCTCGCACTGGAGCGGCTGGGTAAAGTTTAAGATCGGGATCGAAAAATGTCCGACACCAATCCATTGGCCGCGCCATCGTCGGTGCTGCATCAGCTGAACGAATCCAATCGCCGGCTGGAGCGCCTGCTGCACAACCTGCGCAACGAACACAATGCGGAGGCCGATATCCGCGACATCGCGCGCGAAGTCATCGATGCGGTTGACCTCAACCCGGACATCGCGCTGGCCTGTATTTTCCTGAGCCAGATCAACGGCAGCTACGCGGTACGCCACTGTATTGAAACCGCCGTGGTCACGGTGGTCATCGCCCACAGCATGCAGATGAGCGCCACCAGCACGCTCACCGTGACCGCTGCTGCGCTGACCATGAACGTCGGCATGCTGCGCCATCATGAAGGCTTCCAGAACAAGAATACGCCGCTGACCAGCGAGGAAATGGCCATCGTGCGCCGCCACCCGGAGGAAAGCGTGGACATGCTGCGCTGCGTGGGCGTGGAAGACGATGACTGGATTTCCTGCGTGCTGATGCACCATGAGAACGACGAAGGCAGCGGCTACCCGGCCGGCATCGCCAGTCCCGAAGTGACCTTGAATGCCAAGCTACTGAGCCTGGCCGACCGTTACTGCGCGCAGGTATCGGCGCGCAATTACCGCCGCTCGCTGCCGCCGCATCAGGCCTTGCGCAATCTGGTCGAGGACAAGATGGCGCCGGTTGATGCGTCGCTGTCGCGGCAATTCCAGCAGGAGCTGGGCGATTATCCGCCGGGCTGCCTGGTGCGCCTGGCCAGCGGTGAGATTGGGGTAGTCAGCCAGCGGCTGGATGGCGGCGCGGCGCGCGGCATCCACTGCCTGCGCGATCCGGCTGGCGGCGTGCTGTCGCCGGCACCGGTGCGCCGCACTGGCGCCGATGGCTGCAGCATCACCGAGTCCCTGAGCGAGGACCAGGCATCGATCCGCTTCAGCATGAAGCAGATCTGGGGTGCACAAGCGGCGCTCTGATTAGCGCGACAGCTGTTCTATCTTGCGATCGACAAAGCTGCGCAGTTCCGGCGTCAGACCGCCGGTGCTGCGGGCGCGGTTGTAGGCTTCGCGCGCTTCCGGCAGATGCTGGTCGGCTTGCAGCGAGATGCCCAGTCCCATCCACCACACTGCATTTTGCGGCGACAGCTGCAACGCATCGCGGTAGTGCTGCGCCGCTTCGGCGTGGCGCTGTTCGCGCTGCAGCACGCCCGCCAGGAAGGCGTGATAGTCGGGACTGGCGCCAGCGTACGGCAGCGTTTTGAGCAGCGTGTCCAGCGCGGGATCGCCGCGTTCCAGTTGCAGGCGCGCCAGCACCATGGCCAGGCCGGGCTGGCGCGGATCGATGCCCAGGGCCAGACGCAGCTGGCGGATGGCGTCGTCGGTGCGTTTGTTTTCCAGCAGCAGGCTGACATAGGTCTGACGTGCAGCCTCGTTGCGCGGATCGAGTTCGACGGACTTGTCCAGCTCCACCAGCGCTGCGTTGACACGGCCTTCCTGCAGATGGCCCAGCGCGCGGCGGTAGCTGTTTTCCGACATTTGTTTAGGCGTAAGTTCGCGCAGCACGACGCCGTCACCGGTGGCCGGCGTGGCCGCAGCGGCGCGCATCGCCTTGCGCTGCTGCACCATTGCAGGCATGTCGCTCTCCTCGCGGCGCGCTTCGGCCGTTACATGCTCCGCAGGTTTCGGCTTGGCGGGCGCAGGCTCCGGCACGGCGCGTTCCGCTGCGGGCGCGCTGTGCTCTGCCGGCTGCGCGGAAGCCGGCGCGCTGACGGCAGGCGACGGCGCGACGGCAGCGGCGCCAGATGCCGCCGGCGGTTCCTGGAAGCGTGGCCGGTCTGGAATGCGGTTGTCCACCACGCGCGCTGCGGGCACCGGCGCCGCAGCCGGCGCGTTGTGTGAACGCCAGTACTGCCAGCCATACCAGCCGCCGGCTGCCAGTACCAGCACACCCGCCGCCGCCCCGCCCACAATCAGCGGACGGCGATCCCGTTCCATGGCCGGCACGGCCTTTACTTCCTGCGGGCTCAAGGCCGGCTCGCCGCCACCGCCGCGTGCATCCAGGTCCTGCAGCATTTTATTAATCAAGCTCATTTCGTCAGTGCCCAGGTCAGGCCGCAAGCGGCAATCAGCAGGCTCACGCCCGCCGCCATCCACGCCCAGCGCAGGCGGCCTTGCGGCATCACCGTATCGCTGGCAGCGAGATGTACATGGCGGCGCGTCACCTGCTGCTTGCCTTCGCCGTAGCACAGCATGAGCGCCTTGTTGGCCATGATGTTGACCAGCCGCGGAATGCCGCCGCTGGACTTGTATAAACCCGCGATCGCGCCACGGCTGAACAACCGTCCACCGGCATACCCCGCCACACGCAAACGGTGCGCCAGATAATATTCAATATCGTCGCGCGACAATGGGCCGAGATGATAATGGAAGGTGATGCGCTGCGCTAGCTGGCGGATCGAATTTTCCTGCAAATGCTGGTTCAGCTCCGGCTGGCCAAACAGCACGATCTGCAGCAGCTTGCGCTTTTCGGTTTCCAGATTGGTCAGCAGGCGCAAGGCCTCCAGGCTTTCGGTCGGAATCGCCTGCGCCTCATCCAGCAGCAGCAAGACCTGCTTGCCTTCGCGCGCCAGATCCATCAGGCGGTGCGTGATCGATTTCAGCAACTGGTGCTGGTCCACATCGCGCTCCAGCGTCACTTCCAGCTCGTCGGCCAGGGCCAGCATCAGCGTGCGTGGCTCCAGGTACGGATTCGGAATATAGGCGGTCACAAAATCCGCACCGATGGTCGCAATGAATTTACGGCACAACAGCGTCTTGCCGGTGCCGACTTCGCCGGTGATCTTGATGAAGCCTTCGCCGCTCTTCGCCGCCACCAGCAAGGTATTCAACGCCTCCTGCGAATGCGGGCTGGTGAAAAAATAGCTGGTATCCGGCGTGATGCTGAACGGCGCCTCACGCAGGCCGAAGTGTTTGCTGTACATGGTCAGTTGCGCCCCCTGTCGCGCGGGTCGAGTTCCTTGATGCGGCGGCCACTGTCCAGCAGGTCCTGATTCCAGTCCGACGACGTCTCCACCACGGTCGGCTTGATGAGCACCACCAGTTCGCGCTTCTGCACCACCTCGCTCTTGCTGCCAAACAGCGCACCCAGTACCGGCACGCGGTTGGCGCCCGGCACGCCGGAATTGTCGGTGGTCGTGGCCTGGCGCATCAAGCCGCCGATGGCCACCACCTGGCCATTCTGGCCGCGCACCATGCTGTCCATTTCAGACGTCGACGACGCCGCCAGCGGTAGGCTGAAATTCCCCAGCGAGCCCAGATTCAGGCCCTTGTTCACGGTCGACACCTGGCTCACCGACGGGTGCACATGCAGGATGATATTGCCGTCGTCGTCGATCTGCGGCGTCACGTCCAGCACCACGCCGGAGAAGAACGGCTGCAGGGTCACGGTCGGCGTGGTGACGCCGGTGCCCGTGCCGCTGGTGGTCGTGGTGGTGCTGACGCCCGTCACATAGAATTCATCGGTACCGATTTTCAGCAGCGCCTTTTGGTTGTTCAAGGTCGCAATGCGTGGGCTGGACAGCACATGCACCGTGCCCTGCCCTTCAAGGAAGGAAATCAGCGCGGCGAAATTACTGGTCTGGAAAGCCATGCCAAACAAGGAACCCAGGGCATCGCCGGATGCCCCCAGCGAACTGCCCGGCAGAGAAGTGATGCCCGCCTTGCCATTGCTGCTGATGACGTTACCCAGCGGACGCAAGGTGGTATCCGGCTGCAGCGTGCCGGCCGAGAAGCGGTTGTTGCCGCCCGCCGCGAACTTGCCAAACGCGGCCCAGTTCACGCCGCTCTGGAAATTGCTGTTCAATTCCACTTCCAGGATCTTGGCTTCCAAAATCACCTGGCGGTCAACCGACACCTGGGTCGCCCTCAGATACAGGTCCACATTGCGCAGCTCATCGGGCATCGCGCGAATCACGATCACGCCTGACTGCGGGCTGACCGTCACACTGCGGCCATCCTTGCCGATCGCCACCAGCGCTTCCAGCGCCGTCTTCAGCTCCAGCCAGAAATCGCTTTCCGAACGCGTTTGCACATTGGCCGAATCGCGTTGGGTCTGCTGCGTGCCGTTGGGATTGTTGGGGTCATTGCCGCCGTTGTTATTGCCGTTGTTGTTATTGTTGCCGTTCGAGCCGTTGTTGCTCTGGTTGCCGCTGTTGCTGATGCCCGCATTGGCCACCGAGGTTGACGACACGCGTAAACTGGACACGCCCTTGCGGATCGCCGTCAGGTAGTTAATCTTGAACATCTTGGTCTGCATGGTCAGCGGACGGATGTAGATGCGCGTGCCTTCCACCTTGTAGTCGTAGCCATACAGTTCGCGGATCGCATCCAGCGCTTCGAACAGGGTCACGTCCTTCAGGTTGGCCGTGATATTGCCGGTTACCTCAGGGTTAATCAGCATGTTGTAGCGCGTGCCCGCCACGATCGAGTTATAGAACTGCTGCACCGGCACGTTGTTGAATGCGACGTTGAAACGCTCCTCCAGCACCGCCCGCGCTTTCGGCAATTGATCGGTCAGCTGCGATACCGGCGGCAGCAAGGCGCTGGACACGGCCTCGTTGGGCGTGACGGCGACCGGCTTGGCAGCGGCGCCGTTGACCTCATTGCTGATCTTGTCGTAAGTATCGCGCGTGGATGGCGTGCTGCAGCCGCTCAGCAGCAGCATCGTCATCGTCACAAGCGCGGTGGTCAGAATTTTTTGCATAGCGGTCTTCGCGTTAATGGGCGGCTTTTGGGGCTTCTTGTGGGAACAAGGTCAGAACTTGCCTGTTCCGTCCGTTTTGCAGCACTACCTGATTCTTGCGCACTTCCACCAGCACGGCGCCGTTGAACTTCTCGCCCTTGCGGATGGTCTGGCCATCGATGACGGCCACCTGGCGGCCATGCGCGCCGATCAGCACGGATTGCAGCTGCGGGCCGGTCGCCACCGGCGCCACATCCGCCGCCGTGGCCGGCAGCAGGCGCGATTCCGGCGGCGGCTGGGTGGGATCGGTCAGCGACTGTGCCGTCGCCGCACCGGACAGCAGCAGGAGCGCCATGCAGAATCGCCGCGTCATAGTTTCATCCATTTCTGATCCAGGCTCAGCGTGTACAAGGTCAGCGTCAGGCGCGAGTTCGGATACTGCTGGGCATCCAGCCTGGCCTTGCCCCAGAACAGCTGCACCGGCAGCGACTCCAGCGCCTCCATATACGTGACCATGTCCAGGTAACTCCCTTGCAGCACAATTTCCACGCCGTGGCGGTACAGCAGCTCGCGCGGCTTGACCGCTGCCGGCGCTGCTGGCGCACCTGGCGTTGCGGCCGCCACCAGGGCCGCTGCCGTGACTGCGGCCGGCGGCGTGGATGCCGCCTTCGCCGGCTCCGGCAGGATCGCCTCATTCAGGCCCGTGACCGGCAGCGTCTTCATCGACATCAGCTTCAACTTGCCATTGCCGTGCAACAGATGCTCCAGCAGCGGCGCGATCTTTTCCGGCGCCACCAGGCCTTTTTGTACCGCCATCAGGCCAGCGCTGCTGGTATCGATCTCGCGCTGCACCGACGCCAGCTTCGCGCGCGTTGCCGCATCCGGATCAGGCACAAAGCCTTGCGCCAGCAAGCTGATTTCCATATCGATGCCGGCAATCTGGTTTTGCTGCTGCTTGATCTGCATGAGCAGCAGCTTCTGCCGGTTCAGCATCGGCTCAACCGAGACCGTATAAATCAGGAACAGGACCGACGCCACCACGGCGAGAAACACCATCGCGCGCTCGCGCAGCGTCATCGCATCCAGCCTGGTACTGAGCTTAATCCATTGTTGCAGCAGCTGCTGTTTCATTTGGCGGCCTCCTGCATCATGGTCGATTGCAGGTTGAACTCCACGAATGGCGATACGGCCGGCGCGACCGCCACCACCGGCGCCGTGGATACCACGCCCGCCGCAGCGGCAACCTGCGGCGCTGCCCCCGCCTCCGGCCGCGCGATGTCCAGCGCCGCAAACGTCTTGCCGCGCATGATCTTCTCCGCCGTCAGACGGGCGATGTAATGCGGGATCAACGTCGGCTGCATGGCCCTGCCCTGCACGCCGATATCATTGCCGGCGCCAGTGATGGTGAGGCCGGTGAGCCACAGTCCGCTGACGTTCTGGCGCGAAAAAGCGCGGAAGTATTCCGCATAGCCCGCCGTGTTGCCCAGCGTGCCGCCTTGCAGCACCGCCGCCACATCCTGCAGCGACTTCAGTTCCGCCTGCGCCGCATTCAGCTCGGCGGCCAGCGCCGGACTCTGGGCGCGCGGCGCGAACTGCGCCTTGGCGCGTACCAGGCTTTGCTCCCGTTTGGCCAACACTGTCTTGCCCGCCTCCGCTTCCTGCTCCTGCGCCGCCACACGCTGGCCCGCGTACCAGGTCAGCAGCAAGGCGCCGGCCACGATCACGCCCAGCGCTTCCACCATCGGCAACGCGGCGAAAATCTTGCGCTGCTTGAGGAAGATGGGATTGAAGAGATTGATCTGCTGGCTCACAGATGCACCTCCTCATGCCGCAACGCCGCGCCCAGCGTCAGGAAAAAACGCTGCTGCTGCGCGGCGTCCTGCAGCGCAGGCGCGTTGCGCAGGTCGAACACATCGTCCAGCGTCATGGCTTCCACCGGCATGTACAGGTTGGCGGCCAGGTGTTCGTGCAGGCCGTGCGTGCCGGTGGGCGCCAGCAGCAGCTTGAGCACGTTCACGTAATGGAACTGGCGGTCGAAGTGATCCAGCGAGCGTTGCAGCTCCAGCGTAATCTTGTCGAAGCAGACTTGCTGGCGGTCCGAGTCACGTTCCAGCAGCTGCTCCAGCGTCACATCGATACGCCGTGACAGGTACAGCTCGGCCTTGTAGGTAATGGTCAGCAGGCCACCATCGCCGTCAAACGACAGCATGGCCAGGCCGCGGCCATCGGTTTCGAGCAAGGCCGAGATATTCCGCTGCGCCATTTCAGGGATATCGATGACCGTGAGCTCCAGCTTGGCTTCACCAAACAGCGCCTGGCGCGACTGCACCAGCGCATTGCGCGCGGCCACCGCGAACATCGAGTGGCCGCGCGAGGCGCCGCTGCTGTCCTGCGGGATGTCCAGCACGTCAATGGTGGCGTCATCGATATGGAAGTCGAGCATATCCTTCAAGCGCCAGCGCACGGCGGTTTTCAATTCGTCCGGCGGCACGTTGGGGGCATCGACCATCAGCAGCTGATACTCGCCGCCGCCAAGCATGGTGCCGCAGCGGTAGCTGTTGGCGCGCAGCTCGCGGCTCATGCGTTCCAGCGCTTCCGGCGAGAAGCTGGCATCAGCCGGATAAAACGCCGACACCTCGACGATGGCCTTGGCATCGCGCACGCGCTGAACGCGGCCCGCACAGATACCGTCCCGCAGAAACGTGACGGTCAACCAGCCATCCGATTTTTTAGCCCGCTTAAAGAAGCCCATATCTCAACACACGAAGTTTACGCGCTAGATGCTTGATTATATTCAAGTTACCGATCATTTCATGCTCAAAATGGCAAGCATTCTGTAAAAATACACAAATTTCCGCACAGTTGCGGCTTCAAAGCTGCGCCGTGATCACGCGCTGCACATAATCCGCACCCGGCGCAGCGTTCGGGCACGCGCCTCCCGCGCCAGGCTGATTGCAGGCGGTGGAGGTAATTCTGATGTGCGCGGCAGTGGCGTCGCCGCTGCCGCCACCGGCAATGCCTGCCACCAGGTTGTCGCAAGTAATGACCAGCGTCACCGTGAACGTCGATAAGCTGGTACCAGCCGGCAGCGCGACGTTGCGCGTCACCGTGGTCTGCGCCGCCGAGCAGCCAAAGGTCACTGCCGGCTGCGGCGGATTCAAACCGGATTGCTGCGCCGTGTACAGTGCCCATTCAATGCCGGCCTTGGCGGCCTGGTAAGCGCGTATCCCCTGGATGTCCTGCGCCGTTCCGGCTTGCTGCGTCGTCGTCAGCGTCACAATCGCGACGGCCAGACCCGCCACGGCGACCAGCAGGAAGATGGCAGTGATAATGGCGACACCGCGTGCCTGCCGGCGTCTGCGCGCAAATGGCTTCATGGAATATTACTCACGTGGATTTGATGCGTCAGCGTGACCGTTTCCGGCGCTCCCATGTCAGCGTTATAGCGCGCCAGCGCGATCGACAATCCGATCAGCGCCGTTTGCTGATTGGCGACCGCAGTCACTGAAAACAGACAGGCGTAGACGTTATCGGCCATCAGCGCATTGCTGCCACCGGCCGGTGCGATTTGCGCAGCGTTCCATCCATAGCCCCAATACCGCAGCAGCGTACCTTTGCCGGTCGCCGTATCATTGGTGCAGGCAAAGGTCACGGGCGTGCCGACCACGGCAAAGCGCTTTCCAGGCGAGCTGTTCGGCGTCCCGGCTGTTGCATAAGGGTTTCCAGCCATGGTCAGCGTCTTGCCGTTCACCGCAGTCAGGGCAACACGGTTACCGCCAGCATATGCATCCGCGCCAGCGAAGCCGCTACCCAGGTTATAGATCACGATCTGGTCGCCAGCCGCAATCGCGTAAGGCGAGGCCGGCATGGGGCCAACGACATCGAAGTTGGTACGCGCCGTGGCCGCGCTAAAGTCCAATGCGTGATACAGCGACGGATCGGCACCATCGTCAGAAGCCAGATAGCGCGCGCCGCTTTTGGTCGGAATGAATTCGATGTAGGAGGTATTGCCAATGACCGCCCAGCGAACGCTGTTCGGCAGCGCGCCGCGCAATTCGCGCGTCATGCGGCGCAAGGCGATCTCTGCCACGTCGGCCATGTCCGCGCGTGCGGCATTGTCCACATAATTCTGCACCGGCCGGCGGATGAACAGCACCATGATTCCGGCAAGAATGGCGGTAATCATCATGACCACGATGGTTTCAATCAAGGTAAAACCGTGCTGGCGGGCGGCGCTCGGTATGCTCATAGCGCGCCTGGCTGGTAGCGGGTGCGATAACCATCCAGCGTGACGGACTCGCCGGGGCCGTAGTTGACCGTAATGGTGATCTGCAAGGCGATCATATTCTGCGCCGTGGAGGTGATGGTGCCGCCCAGGCCATTGACCAAGTTCAGGGTCAAGGTCGTCGTGATGCCGTCCATCGACACTTTGCCCAATGCGCTGCCGACCGCGTTCACGCCCAGCGCGGCGCCGCTGACATCCCGGTCCACCAGCTTGCCGCTGGCATCGGCCACAGCAAAGGCGCGCACGGGGGTACCGAGCGTATAACCTACCGGCACATAGTCGTTGACGTTATCGTAGGGCCGGGTATTACCGGCTTCCGGTCCCAGCTTCTCGGTCGTCGATGATGCAGCACATCCCACCGGCGCGGCCGCATTGGCATCGGTCGCGATAGCGGCATTCGCATCCGCCGGATCGCACACCGTAAATTGCGCCTGCTGGATCTCTTCCATATAGGCTTCGGCAATCAGGATGGCCTGCTTGCGCCGCACCGGATCTGTGCTGGCGCCCGTGGACTGGTTGATCACGCGCAGGATACCCGCAGCGGCGATGCCGACGATGACAATAAAGATGACCAGCTCAATAATCGTCAGACCAGTTTGTCGGCGCTTATTGCACATAACCTGTCTCAGGATAGATGGTGATCTGTGCCGAATTGCCGCCACTGGCAAAGGTAATGGCCAGCGGTGCGTTGAAGGTAGAGCCGGCAATGCCGCTATCGGCTTTGTTGTAAGGACGCCCCAGCGCGTCAAAGAAGAAATAGCCGCCAGCGCCGACTTCGGCGCGGCCGCCGGCATTGACCGTCACGCTGGCGGGGCGCCCTTCGCAAAGCCACTGCGCGACATACGCGCCACCCAGCAGACAATTGGCTTTGGTGACACTGCTGCCACTGTTGCTGCCAGCCGGTGCGGTGACCGCCTCGGCTGCTGCGCAACCAGAACCAGAGCAGACGGCAAAGCTATTGCCATCTGCGCGCACATACATGAAGCGATTTTGCGCAATGGCCAACTTCTGCGCATAGCGAATAATGGCCTTCGCCTGATCGGCATACGCGCGGTTTTCAAACACCCTGTTATCGAAAAACCGCCCTACCCCGATGGCGCCAACGATGCCAATAACAATCAGCACCGTGACCAGCTCAATGATGGTGAATCCAGCATCCGGTTGTGAGCAAAAGTCAGACTTCACGGCGCGTCGCGCAGTTGCCGCATCCGATTATTGACAGGTAGATGCCGTTGGGCTGTTGGTCACCGTCGCGGCCGACGTTGCGGAAGTCGCTGCGGTGTACAGGATATAGCAAGTGGCGCTTGCGCCATTTTTGGGTTGAATCGCGACCGCGCCTGCCGCCACAGTCGGCTGATTGGTGCCGCCGCCTGGGGCGGCTACAAAAGTGTAGTCGTTAGTGCTCAACCCCGCAGCAGTGGGCGCGTCCGTCAATGTCGGATACCCATAGGCGGTATTGATCGTGGTGCCTTCCAGGCTCACCGAACTGGTCGCCAAGGTCGCAGTATTGTTCAGCAGCGACTGACTTTTAACGATAGCCCCAGCCGATTTCAGCGCACCGGCTGCCGCGTTCATCGACGCTGCACGCGCACTCCCGCCCATATCGGCAAACTTCGGCAAGGCCGTTGCCGCCAGAATCCCGAGGATCACAATCACCACAATCAGTTCGATCAGCGTGAAGCCACCTTGGGCGCGTTGAGAAATTGCAGTGCGTGTTTGCTTATTCATTACTTTCTCCAAATCGTCCGAAAAATTTGCGCGGATGCGCTAGTCCTTCACTTGCTCAAGGGCCACACCTATGGTCTCAGGTGTGCCTGACGGCTTGGCGGGGCTATGGGGCAAGCGCTGTAATTTTACCTTGAATTTCAAACGTTTCGATGGGGCATCTCGAAAAGATTCTGCATAATTTAACAAATAAATCAGACTCTTATCGGTTCGATCAAAGCACCAGTTACCCGGCCCAATATCCTTGTCCGTCGGACTGAATAATTCCCCAGCGTAATTCGCGGGCTTGATTTTTAGCAAATTTAATGGGTTTTCTTCGGCCAATACCGCTAAATCATCGTTGGTCCGCGACAATTTTCTGTTTGCAACCTTCATTTCTAAGGAAAGACGCAGATTACTCAGTGTGGCATTGACCGCCGCCTGCTCTGCCTGCTCCTGATAATATGCTATGCGATTCAGCAAAACCGCCATCAGGATGCCTACCACAAACACCGCTATGGCGAATTCGAGCAGGCTGGCGCCGCGTTGCTTACAGGGTACAAAAATGGTCAAGGAACTCACGATTTTTTAACATTTACTGGTGGAGTGCGGCCTTACCCAAGTCCCAAATAGGTAGGAAGATGCCCAGCGCCAGCACCAGCACCAGTACCCCCAGGAACACGATCAGAATCGGCTCAATCTGTGCTGACAGGGTCTTGAGTTCATAGTCCACCTCGCGCTCGTACATCTGCGCAATCTCGTCCATTAAATCATCGATCGAACCACTTTCTTCGCCCACCGCGATCATCTGCAGCACCACTGGCGTGAAGACATTCGCCGCTGCCGCAGTCCGCAAGATACTGTCGCCGCGCTCGACGCCGTCGCGCATCTGCTCCACGCGCGCCGTCAGGTAGGCGTTGTCCACCGTCTGCGCCACCACCGTCAAGGCCTGCACAATCGGCACACCGCTGCGGCTGGACAGCGAGAAACTGCGCGCAAAGCGCGCCATCGTGGCTTTCAAGACGATTTTCCCTGCCACCGGTATCTTCAGCTTGAACTTGTCCCATTCATACAGGCCACGCGGCGTGCGCACCCACAGGCGAAAGCCCCAGACGGCCAGCGCGACACCGACCGCCATCACCGGCCAGTAGCGCACGGTGAAATTGGAGGTGCCGATCAGTATCCGCGTCATCAGCGGTAACTCCGCGTGAAATTTCGCGAACACGCCGACAAACGCCGGAATCACGAAAATATTCACCACCACCATTGCAATCAGCATCGCCATCATGACAAAGCTCGGATAGCGTGTGGCGGTTTTGACGCGCTCGCGCATGTCGCGGTCGAACTCCAGGTGGTCGAACAGGCGCAGGAACACTTCTTCCAGCCGCCCCGTCATCTCGCCCACCCGCACCATCGACAGATAAAACGGCGTGAACACCTCGGGATGACGGCGCATCGCGGCCGACAGCTCGCGGCCGGCATCCAGCGACTCGCGCAAATCCTTGATGACCTTGCCAAACGCCTTGCTGACCGCCGATTCCTGCAAACCCGCCAGCCCGCGCATGATGGGCACGCCGGACTTGAGCAAGGTGTACATCTGGCGGCTGAACAGCTGCACGTCCATCGAGGTGACGCGCTTCTCCAGCAGCTTGGCCCACCAGGTCTCGCCATCGCCGGCCGCAGCGGCTTTTTTGGTGACCACAATTTCAATCGGCGTCACACCCGTATTGAACAGCTGGTCGGCAACGGCGCCGCTATCGGCCGCCTCCAGGATGCCTTGCATGAGTTCGCCGCGTGCATTGCGGCCTTTGTAGGCGAAGAATGGCACCGTTTAGTCCTCGACCTGGTTGCTGATGCGCATGGCTTCCGAAATCGTCGTGCGGCCCTGGACCACCAGTTGCACCGCGTGCCGGCGCAGCGTTTCGCCGGCCATCTGCTGCGCCGCCACCTTGAGGAAGTGCGCGGGGTCGGGATCATTGGCCGCATCCACCACTGCACGCGTCATCTCGAGCAGCTCGTACACGCCAGTCCGGCCGCGATAGCCCATGCCATTGCAGTGCGAGCAGCCCTTGCCATGGAAATAGCGCGCCTTGTCGACCTTGTCGTTGAGCTCCATGCTCAGCCATTCCCGCTCGGTCGGCGTCGGTTCATACGGCGTGGTGCAGCTTTCGCAGATCACGCGCACCAGGCGCTGCGCCAGCACCGCCTGCAGCGACGAGCCCACCATATAGCGCGGCACGCCCATGTCCATCAGGCGCAGCGGCGTGCTGACCGCATCGTTGGTGTGCAGCGTCGACAGCACCAGGTGGCCGGTCATGGCGGCGCGCAGGCCGATTTGTGCGGTTTCCTGGTCGCGCATCTCGCCCACCAGCACGATGTCCGGGTCCTGGCGCAGCGCGGAGCGCAGCACGCGAGCGAAGCTGAGCTCGATCTTGTCGTTGACCTGCACCTGGTTGATGCCGGCCAGCCGGTATTCGACCGGGTCCTCCACCGTGATGAGCTTTTTCTCGACCGAGTTCAGTTCGGACAGCGCGCAGTACAAGGTGGTGGTCTTGCCGGAACCGGTCGGCCCGGTCACCAGCACCAGCCCGTTGGGCCGCTGGACGATGGCGCGGAATTTCTCCAGCAGGCCGCGCGGCATGCCGATTGCATCGAGCTTGAGCTGCGTGCCGCCCTGGTTCAGCAGACGCATCACCACCGACTCGCCGTACTGGGTCGGCATGGTCGAAATCCGCACGTCGATGCGCTGGTTCTTGACGCGCACCGCGAAACGGCCGTCCTGCGGCAGGCGCTTTTCCGAGATATCCAGGTCCGACATCAGCTTCAGGCGCAGCGCCAGCGACGGTGCAATCTTGATATCAGACTCGGTCTGCAAGTGCAGCACGCCGTCGATGCGGAAGCGGATCTGCAGCCGCCCTTCCTGCGGTTCAATGTGGATGTCGGACGCGCGCACCTGGGCGGCGTCGTCAAACACCGACTGCAGCAGCTTGACCACCGGCGCTTCTTCGAGGTTGGGATTGGCCGCAGCCAGCGCGCCAAAGTCCACCGAGACATCGCCGAGGTCCTGCTCCAGCTCGCGCGCCAGGTCGGAGATGTCCTCGGTGCGGCGGTAAATGCGGTCGATGGCCGCCATGACCTCGGTCTCGTTGACCACCGCCAGCTCGATATTCTGCCGCACGAGGCGGGCAATCTCGTCGTACGCAAACAGGTCGGTCGGGTCGGACATGCCGACCAGCAGCGAACCGCGGCGGTCTTCCAGCACCAGCGCGCGGAAGCGGCGCGCCTGGGTTTCCGGCAGCAGCCGCACAATCTCGGGATTGATGTTGAAGAACTTGAGGTTGAGGTAGGGGATATTCAGCTGGCGCGCCAGCGCACCGGCGATCTGCTCTTCGGTCACATAACCGTTTTCGACAAACACGCGGCCCAGCTTGCGCCCGCTGCGCTTCTGGTCGGCCAACGCCAGCGTCAGCTGTTCCTCGGACAGCAGCTTTTGCTGCACCAGAATTTCACCCAGCCGGACTTTCTCTGGCCTAGACATACCCGCTCCTTGACGATTCTCACTAAAACTTGCGGCCATTCTATGCCAGATGTGTTTTTAGAGCGAGTTGGCGCAAGCGCAGGTGTCGCTTTCTTTGGACGGATGCGCTACAGTGTGGCTCGTTTCATTTGCCCATTGCTCCTCATGACTGGTCCGGCCCTGCGCTTTCAGCAAGTTGTCAAACGCTATGGTGCGGCCAGCGTGCTGCACGGCGTGGACCTGGAACTGCGCGCCGGCGAGTGTTTCGGCCTGGTCGGCGTCAACGGCGCCGGCAAGACCAGCCTGATCAAATGCCTGCTGGACTTTTGCGCGCTGGACGGCGGCAGCATCGAGATTTTCGGCCAGCCGCACCACCGGCCGGCCGCGCGCCAGCCGCTGGCCTTCGTGCCCGAACGCTTCACACCGCCGTATTATCTGACCGGCGCCGATTTCATGCGCTATCTGCTAACCTTGCAGGGATTGCCGTACCAGCCGCCCGCCGTCGAGACCATGCTAGCCGCGCTGGACCTGGCGCCGGACGCGCTCAGGCGCACGGTACGCAGCTATTCCAAAGGGATGACCCAGAAACTGGGCCTGGCCGCGTGCCTGCTCACGCGCAAGCCGCTGTATGTATTGGACGAACCCATGAGCGGACTCGACCCCAAGGCGCGCGCGCTGCTGAAAGACCAGCTGCGCAATCTGCGCCAGGCCGGCAGCACCGTGTTCCTGACCTCGCACGCGCTGGCCGACGTGGACGAGCTGTGCGACCGCATGGCCATCCTCCACGACGGCCACATCCGTTTCACCGGCACCCCGGCCGCCTGCCGCGCCCAGTACGGCGCGGCGACGCTGGAACAAGCTTTCCTGACTTGCATAGCCTGAGCCTGCCCATGTACCAATCCCACTTTGGCCTGCGCGAATCGCCGTTCCATATCACGCCCAACCCGGCGTTTTTCTATTCCGGCAATGCCCGTGGCGATATTCTGGACGCCATGCTGTATGCGGTCGGCAATGGCGAGGGCATCATCAAGCTCACCGGTGAGGTCGGCACCGGCAAGACCATGCTGTGCCGCATGCTGGAAAGCCGCATGCCGGCCCATATCGACGTCATCTACCTGGTCAATCCCAACCTCAATCCGCTCGAGGTGCAGCACGCGATTGCCGCCGAGCTGGGCTTGCCCACCACCGGCCTGCGCGCCGACGAGGTCCAGCGCAGCCTGCATGCCGAACTCATCAAGCGCCACAGCGCCGGCCGCCAGGTCGTGCTGCTGGTCGAGGAAGCGCAGGCCATGCCGCTTGACACGCTGGAGGCGATCCGCCTGCTCACCAACCTGGAAACCGCGCGCAGCAAGCTGCTGCAGATCGTGCTGTTTGGCCAGCCCGAGCTGGATCAGAACCTCAACCTGTCCAGCATGCGCCAGCTTAAGGAGCGCATCACGCACAGCTTCCAGGTACCGGCGCTCGAAGCCGAGCTGACCGGCGACTTCCTGGCATTCCGCCTGCGCGCAGCCGGCCACGAAGGCCCGGCCCTGTTCAGCCCGGCTGCGGCGAAGTTGATTGCCGAGGCGTCGCAGGGCATCGTCCGCCGCATCAACATCCTGGCCGACAAGGCGCTGCTGGCCGCATTTGCCGATGATGCCACCATGGTGGAAGCGGTGCACGCGCACCAGGCCATCGCCGAAACCGCGTTTCGCCGCCCTGCTGGCCGCTGGCGCGCGCGCCCTGTTGTTCTCGGGTGTTTATTGGCCCTTTTTATAGGGGCAATGTGGTATCTCGTCCTTGCGGCGACACCAAATTTGTAAGATGATGGTATCCATAATTGCAAAAGCACAACAAAAACAACGACTTCCTGCATCTTCCCTGGGCCGGAAAGAAACAATGAAAAAACTCAGCTCCCCCTTCGCCCCCGTGGTTTGCAGCGTATTGCTGAGCGCTTGCGCCAGCCATACCATACCGCAGTCACCGCTACACATCAGCGAACCGCCACCGCCCGTGGGGGCGATCCCCGAGCCGGTCCAGCAAAGCGTGGCGCTGCCGCCACCTAAACCCGCCGCCAAGGTCGAGACTTTCAGCGTGACGGTGCACAAGGTGCCGGTGCAGTCGCTGCTGTTTGCACTGGCGCGCGATGCTGGCATGAATGTCGATGTTCACCCGGGCATCGACGGGCTGGTCACGCTGAATGCGTTGGACCAGACCCTGCCACAGCTGCTGAACCGCATCCAGCGCCAGGTTGACATGCGCTATGAAATCAACGGCACCACGTTGACGGTGCTGCCGGACACGCCGGAATGGCGCAACTACAAGGTGGACTACGTCAACATCGCGCGCAGCACCAGTAGCAGCGTGAATATCGCCACGCAGATTTCCACCACGGGTGGCAGCGACGCCAGCAATCCGGTGCAGGCCACGGTACAGCAGTCGCCGTCCCAAGGCGGCAACACCGTGGGCGGCAACGTCAATAATCAACAGGGGGGCAACGCCAATAACGCGTCATCCCCCAACGGCACCAATAATTCCACCACGGTGGTCAACAACCGCGCGGACAATAATTTCTGGTACAACCTGGAAAAGAATATCCGCGACATGCTGCGCAGCTCCAACCTCAACGACAACCCCGTCGACCCGCTCGCAGCGGCACAACCGGCGCCGGGCGGCTTGCCCGCTCAAACGGCCAATGGCCTGGGGCAGCCAGCCGGGACTGCCCCTGCGCTGGACTTGAACGGCGGCCAGTCACGCGCCAGAACCACTTCCGTGATCGTGAACCCGGAAGGCGGCCTGATTGCCGTCCGCGCAACCGCGCGTCAGCATGAGAAAATCCAGCAATTCCTGGATACCGTGCTGGGCGCGGCCAAGCGCCAGGTGCTGATTGAGGCGACCATCATTGAAGTCAAGCTGAGCGACTCCTACCAGCAAGGCATCAACTGGGCGTCCATCGGCAATGGCGGACTGAAACTGACCCAGGCCGCAGTTGGCAAGTCCGCCCTGCCCAGCGGCGTAACCATTAATGGCGACTCGCCTGGCGTGTTCGTGATGAATTATGTCAATCCGACCAGCCGCATCGGTAACATCGCCACCACCATCCAGCTGCTGGAATCGTTCGGCAAGGTCAAAGTGCTGTCAAGCCCCAAGATTAGCGTGCTGAACAATCAGACCGCGCTGCTCAAGGTGGTGGACAATAATGTGTTCTTCTCCATCAAGGTGACGCCGGCCATCCTCAACGCCAACGGCCTGCCATCGACGCCGCCAACCTACGAGTCGCGCCTGCAGACGGTGCCGGTGGGCTTCGTCATGAGCGTCACGCCGCAGATTTCCGACAGCGACGAGGTCACACTGAACGTACGGCCAACCATCACCCGCGTGGTCGAATACGTCAACGACCCGAACCCGGCGCTGGCCGATGCCAAAGTGACCAGCAGGGTGCCGGTGATCCAGGCGCGCGAGCTGGAGTCCATCATGCGTATCAACAGCGGCCAGGTCGCCGTCATGGGCGGCCTGATGCAGGACTCAGTGAACAATACCAAGGATGGCGTGCCGCTGCTGAGCACGATCCCTGTGCTGGGCAACCTGTTCTCCTACCGCAATGAGAACAGTACCAAGACCGAGCTGGTCATTTTCATCCGGCCAGTGGTGGTCAAAGACGCCAGCATCAACGGCGACTACAAGGAGTACCGTTACATCCTGCCGGGCCAGAAACCCGACACCGAACCATATCCCGTTCCGAAGGCGAATGGATCATGAGTCTCTTAATGCAGGCGCTCAAGAAAGCCGAGCGCGCAAAACAAAACTCGGCCACCGAAGACGAGCTGGACAAACCGTCCGAGGCGTTTGACGACATTCTGGCCTTGACGCCTGAACCGGCGCCTGCCGCAGCGCCGGCGCCGGCGCGCGAATTCAACCTGGACGGCTTGAGCCTGGAGCCGATGGCGCCGGCCATGCCCGCCGCCAGTGCGCAACCGCGCCCGTCGCCTAGCCCGGAACCGGCCGTCAGCGATCACAAACAAGCCGGCCTGACGCTGGATCTGGCGCCCGATCCGGCCGCGCCAGCCGGCCCGGTCGGCCTGCCGCCGGCCGCAGCTGCCGCGCCGACGCCGCAGTC
>NZ_WWCQ01000009.1:0-264614 GCF_009857555.1 Duganella sp. CY15W
TACTCACCCGTTCGCCACTCGCCACCAGAGCAAGCTCCGTGCTGCCGTTCGACTTGCATGTGTAAGGCATGCCGCCAGCGTTCAATCTGAGCCAGGATCAAACTCTTTAGTTTAATCTCTGTTTTATCCGTTTTACCGGATGGTTCGCTCACTCAAAATACTGACAGTATTACTACTGCTTATTTCTTGTGGAGCATTTAATGCTTTTTGTTGCAGCATCAAACGCCCACATTTATCGACTGTAATTTTTTAAAGATCATTCTGTACTGCGTTGCTGATAAAGCGTTTTGTTCATCAGCGAAGAGGCAAGATTATGAGGCGTTTCGTACATCTCGTCAAGCTCTTCTTTTTCTTCGTTTCACTCTGCATTTGCATGCTTCGTTTCGCGAGGGACCGAACTATAGCAACCCCTCCGCAGTTTGGCAAGTGCTTCCTTTTACTTTGCCGTCCAATCCCCGTTTTTTGCAGACTGTCGCAATCGCATGGCGTCACCAGACGATGATCGCTACACTTGCCTCATATTAAGATTGAAGGCTCACATGTTTCCCACGCCAAAAGTGCAAGACACCCTGAAAACTGCCGGCGGCTGGCTGCACCGGGGGTTTGACGCCACCGCCACCTGGGTTACCCAGCTGTCCTGGTGGAAGTTCCTGGTGTTTGCCGTCCTGATGCTGATTGCCGGCTCCATCCTGCAAGATGAGCTGTTTTCGTCCAATCCGGCCCAGGATGACATCGATCGTGGCGATCGCATGGTCAAAGCCAAGCGCAAAGGCGCTGACACCAATATCCTGATTGACGACAGCGGCATTCACTTCAACCCGCGCGGCAAGATCCGCAACAAGAATGCCGAGGATAACAACGAACACAGCACCGCTGCTCCGCCGGAAGCGCCGGAAGCTCCCGCCACGCCGGAGGCGCCGGCAGCACCAGCAGCCCCTGCCGCACCAGCCGCCCCATCGGCAAAAGCCGGCAAGAGCGGTGCGGCCTCGGTGCCAGCCCTGCCCACCTTGCCTGGCGAGGAAGTCCACATTGACCTGCCGCCGCAAATTGGCGAAGAGCTGTCCAATGCCATTGAGGAAGCCGTGGATGATGCCGCCGAACAGAAAGTCGCCCGCTACCACGGCCAGGCTTCCACCTGGTTCAAGAGCTTCATCACCCTGCTGGTGCTGGCCCTGTTCGGCACCAAGGCGCTGATGGGCGGCAAAAAGCGCGCCGAGGCCGAGACCCAGTCCGCCAACGCCGCCGCCGAGCGCGAATCCATGCAGCGCCAGCTCAGCGAAGCCAAGATGCAAATGATGCAAGCCCAGGTCGAGCCCCATTTTCTATTCAACACGCTGGCGTCGGTCGAGCACCTGATCGAAACCGACCCGCCGCGCGCCTCCGCCATGCAGCGCAGCCTGATCAAATACCTGCGTGCGGTGTTGCCGCAAATGCGCGACAGCTCGCTGATCACCAACCTTGGGCGCGAAGCCGATATGGTGCTGGCCTACCTCAATCTGCTGAAAATGCGGATGGAAGAACGCCTCACCGTGGACTTTGACGTCTCCGATGGCCTGCGCACCGCCGCCTTCCCGCCCATGATGCTGCAATCCATGGTGGAAAACGCCATCAAGCACGGCCTCGAGGGCAAACCGGAAGGCGGCACGCTGAAAGTGCGCGCCGACGTCGCCCACAACAAGCTGCGCGTGATTGTCAGTGATACCGGCCTCGGCTTCGGCGCCAAGCCCAGCGACGGCACCGGCCTGGGTCTGACCAATATCCGCGAACGCCTGAAACTGCTGCACGGCGACCAGGCGCAGTTGCTGATCGCCGCCAACAGCCCGAGCGGCGTGATCGTCACCATTGAAGTACCGTACCAGCTGGCCAAGGCCAATAACAGCAATTGATTATTACGACGATTCGTTGAATAATTGATTGAATAACTGATTGAATAATTAATACGCACACCCGAGACCGATGCCTACAGCAATCATTGCAGATGACGAACGTTTAATGCGCGACCAGTTGCGCATGCGCCTGGGCCAGGTATGGCCTGAGCTGGACATTATTGGCGAAGCCAAAAACGGCGACGAAGCCATCGACCTGGTCGACGAGCTCCAGCCCGACTTCACCTTCCTCGATATCCGCATGCCCGGCAAGACCGGCATGGAAGCGGCCGCCATCATCGGCAACAAGAGCCAGATCGTGTTCGTCACCGCCTACGATGCCTATGCGGTGGAAGCCTTCGAACGGGGCGCGGTCGATTACGTGTTGAAACCGCCCGAGCAGGAGCGCCTGCAGGTGACGGTGGACCGCCTCAAAGGCCGCATGAACAAACCGGCCGCAGGCGCCGACATCAACGCCAGCGTCACCGCCATGCTGGCGCAGCTGACCGAGAAAATCGCCGCACCAAAACCAGCGCACCTGCAGTGGATACAGGCCAGCATCGGCCAGGACCTGCGCATGATTCCGGTCGAAGAGATCCTGTTCTTCCGCTCGGACGAAAAGTACACCTGTGTGCAGACCGAGAAGTACGAGGCGCTGATCCGCAAGCCCGTGCGCGACCTCGCCGACGAACTGGACCCGGCGCTGTTCTGGCAAATCCACCGTGCCACGCTGGTCAACGTCAACGCCATTGAAGGCGTGACGCGCGACATCCGCGGCCGTCACCTGGTGATGATCAAAGGCCGTCCGGAAAAGCTGGAAGTGAGCCGCAGCTTCCTGCATCTGTTCAAGCAGATGTAACTGCGGCACATCAAACCTGCTCCACCCAGCCTGATTTAGTGTGACTCCTCGCGGCCGATTTCCGGCCGCAGGGAGATCCACATGCGCCCCACCCGTGCCCTGTTGTTGCTCGCCGCCCTCGCGGCAACCGGCCGCCTGTGCTGGCGCCTCGGCCACGACCGCGCCTCCCCCGCTACCGAACAATCCTATGCCGAGCTGCGCGAGCTATCCGCCGCGCTGCAAACCATCCGCGAAGAAGAACGCAAGCACATCGCACGCGAACTGCACGACGATCTGGGCCAGCTGCTGGCCACCCTGCGCGGTGATCTGGCCCTGCTGCAACGCCAGGGCAATAATCACGCGGCCACGCGCAAGCTGCAGGCCGGCATGGATGAGCTGTTGATGTCAGCCATCACCTCGCTGCGGCGTATTGCCAGCAACTTGCGACCACGGGCGCTGGATGAGGGAGGGTTGTATTTTGCGCTGCACAGCCTGCGCCAGGAATTTGTCGCGCGCCACGGCATCAGCTGCACGCTCAGCGCCAACGAAGGGGATTTGATACTCGATGATGCCTACAGCACGGCCATCTTCCGCATCGTGCAGGAAGCGCTGACCAACATCACGCGCCACGCTGAAGCGCGCACGGTGAGGCTGTCGCTGTACCGCAAGGACGACGCCCTGCACATCTCGATCCATGACGACGGTCGCGGCATCGCCGAAAAGGACATGGACAAAGCCTCGTCCTTCGGCCTGATCGGGATGCGCGAGCGCGTCTGGGCACTGCATGGCGATATCGCCATCGTCAACGACGGCGGCACGCGCATCATGATACGCCTGCCGCTGCCGCCAGATACAGCTTAGAACGCGTGACGGAAGCCGACGTTGAAGGCCTTGTCGCCGCTACCAGCTTCGTTGTTGTTACCAACGGTGTAGCCAGCGCCGTTCTTGTTCTTGATCTTGGCGTAGGCCAGGTACACGCCGGTACGCTTCGACAGCGAGTACAGGTAGCCCAGTGCCCACTGATCGGCGTCCTGGTTGTTGACGGTCTTGTCGTTCTTGCGGATGTACGAAGCCATGATCGAACCGTTGCCAACTGGTACGGTGGCGCCGATCAGCACGTCGTTGCTGTCCAGGCTAGGCTTCGGCGCTACGGTGTAGCCGTAGGCGTTGGCGACCGGGATCTGGGCGCTGTTCACGCCTTTGTCTGCGCTGAAAGCGAAGAAGGCTTTCACAACCTGGAAGTCGTAGTTGATCGCGAACATGGTGTTGCGGCCGGTATCCTGCAGCTTGGCTGGAGTGGCGCCGACAGCAGCGGTGTCGTTGTTCTTGTTGTTGTACACCAGGCGCGCGTTCAGCGGGCCTTGGGCGTAGTTCAGGCCCAGACCGAATTGACGGCCGGCGGTGGCGCTGCCAGCCTGCTCGCCCAGCGAGTACAGCACGTCGCCGCTGAAGCCTTCCACGGTTGGGGTCGAGTACACCAGCGCGTTGCTCGCGCGGGTGTTGGCGCCAGCCGATGGGAACAGATTTTTGATCGAACCAGCGTAGCCGGCGCCGAACGGGTCAGCCACCTGGCTTTGTGCCAGGTACAGCGGGGTGTACTGACGGCCGATGGTCAGCTGACCAGCTTCTTTGCTCTTCAGGCCAACGAAAGCCTGGCGGTTGAACAGGGTGCCGGCGCTGTCGATGGTGCCGTCGTCCGCTTTGAAGCCGGCTTCCAGCTGGAAGATCGCCGACAGGCCATTGCCCAGGTCTTCGGTACCGCGGAAGCCCAGACGGGACTGGCCGCCGATACCGCTGGTCACTTTGGTGACGGAACCGGCAGCACCGCCGCGCTCGCCAACGATACCGGCATCCACCAGGCCGTAGATCGTCACGTTCGATTGAGCTTGAGCTTGTGCAGCGAAGCCGCCGATGATCATTGCTGCCAGAGTAAGTTTTTTCACTTGATGTTCTCTACTTGAGGTTGAAAGAAAAACTGCAGTATTGAATTCCACGGCCGAGATCATGCCTATCAATTACTTCAACAATGTGACAATCACCATTTGTTGTAAATCAACATCACAAGTGAAAAAAAAGCCGCTGGCAGCGGCTTTTGATGAAACGGCTTACTGAACCGCGTTATTTCAGGCGGCAGCTCAGCAGGAAGTAGTGCTCCATGCGCTCGATCTTGATCTGGCGCGCATGGTCGGCAAAACGCTTGCGCAAGGTACTATCGGTCAAATAATTGGTCATGATTTCATAGCGTTCGCCATCATCGGCGGTGACGATCTGATACGTATTACCGTCCGCATCGGTGCGGGCGATGACCACCTCGCCGTCGATCTGCGACTCGTCCAGCACCACCAGCAGGATATCCTTGCCCAGCTTGGCGCGCAGGGTTTTCAGGTATTTTTCCTGCTGCTCACGGCGCACGTGACGCCACAGATTGCCAATAAACACTGCCGTGTACAGGCCTTGCAGGCCCTCCGGCAGGTCAAACGCATCCATGACGCCAAACGTCACGATGTCCTCGTCAAGGCCACGGGTTTCAGCCAGGTCGATCATTTCCTGCAGAATATCCGTCGCATAGACCGACTCCGCCGTTTCCGCGATCAGGTCGGTCCAGTACGCAGTGCCGCAGCCCAGTTCCAGCACTTTATGGCCGGTGAACAGCTCTGCCACCATTTCCTGCAAATCGTCCAGATCGTCGAAACGCTCTTCATTGGCGTAGACCTGGTCATAGTTATCCGCGTTGACGGCGTAATATTGGGTCAACTGGTTGGTAATCATGATGATGCTTTCTTCTTTATAGTTCGTAGTTCTCTTTTTCGCCGCTCATGGCCTGTTCGATCAACTTGCGGTTGAGCGTCGGGGCCAGCAGTTCGATAAAGGTGTAGATATAGCTGCGCAGATAGGCGCCCTGCTTGACCGCCACCCGCGACACATTCATGCCGAACAGGTGGCCCACCGGGATGGCGCGCAGGTTTTTGTCGCGCTCGGCGTCAAAGGCCATCCCCGCTATGATACCAATCCCCATGCCCAGCTCCACATAAGTCTTGATGACATCGGCGTCGATGGCTTCCAGCAGCACGTCCAGCTTCAGGCCGCGCAGGGCAAACGCATGGTCGATCTTGCTGCGGCCGGCAAAGGCGCCATCATACGTGATGATCGGGAAAGCGGCGATCTCTTCCAGCGTCGGCTGCTTGGTGCGCAGCAGCGCATGGTCGGGTGGCACCACCACCACGTGCTCCCATTGATAGCATGGCAATGTTACCAAACCATTCACACCAGCAATCGATTCGGTGGCAATTGCCAGGTCGGCCTGGTCGCGCTGAACCATCTCGGCAATCTGCTGCGGATTGCCTTGCAATAAAGATAAGCGCACCTTGGGGAACTTGACCATGAAGGCCTGCACCACTTTCGGCAGCGTGTAGCGCGCCTGTGTGTGTGTGGTGGCGATGGTAAAACTGCCGCTGTCCTGGGCCGCATATTCCTTGCCGATGCGCTTGAGGCTGTCGATCTCCTGCATAATCAATTCCACCGACTCCAGCACCAGCCGCCCCGGCTCGGTCAGGCCGCGGATACGCTTGCCGTGGCGGGTGAAGATATCGACTCCCAGCTCCTCCTCCAGTTCGATAATCGCCTTGGACACGCCCGGCTGCGAGGTAAACAGCGCCTTGGCGGCGTCGGTCAGGTTGTAGTTCTGGCGTACTGCTTCGCGCACAAAGCGCAATTGATGAAGGTTCATTGCAGGTCTTGGCCCATCTTAAAATTATTAGCGTCCATGCTTATGCCCAATCCTTATATAAGCAAATAAAGACTAAGTCGTATGGAATAAAGACGAAGTTTATTACTATTAGCACCAGTTTGGGGAATCAGCGACTATCCAGGAAGAATATACATGTATCAATACGACCAGTACGACCACCTCATCGTCCGCGAGCGCATCGCCCAGTACCGCGACCAGGTACGCCGCCGCCTGGCTGATGAGCTGACCGAAGCCGAATTCCTGCCGCTGCGCTTGCAGAACGGCTTGTACATGCAACGTCACGCCTACATGCTGCGCATTGCCGTGCCGTACGGTCTGTTGGCATCCAAGCAAATGCGTATGTTCGCCCATATCGCCCGCAAGTACGACCGCGGCTATGGCCACTTCACCACCCGTCAAAACATCCAGTTTAACTGGGTTGAACTGGAACAGACACCGGATATCCTGAGCGACCTGGCCTCGGTGGAGATGCACGCCATCCAGACCTCGGGCAACTGCATCCGCAACACCACTTCCGACCCGTATGCCGGCGTGGCCGCCGACGAGATCATCGATCCACGTCCGTACGCCGAAGTGCTGCGTCAATGGTCGACCTTCCACCCGGAGTTCATCGCCCTGCCGCGTAAATTCAAGGTCGCCATCAACGGCGCCGTGGAAGACCGCGCCGCGATCGCGATTCACGACATCGGCCTGACCGTGGTGCGCAACGAAGCCGGTGAAATCGGCTTCAAGTTCATGGCCGGCGGCGGCATGGGCCGTACGCCCATCATCGGCAGCGTGATCCGCGAATTCCTGCCATGGCAGCACCTGCTGACCTACACCGAAGCCGTGATGCGCGTGTATAACCAGTACGGCCGCCGCGACAACAAATACAAAGCCCGCATCAAGATCCTGCTGAAAGCCGTGGGCGTGGAAGAATTCACGCGCCAGGTAGAGGAAGAATGGGTCGATCTCAAGGACGGTCCTGAAACCCTGACCGTCGAAGAGATGCAGCGCGTGATCGACTACTTCCAGCCGCCAGCCTACAAAGCGCTGGAAGACAGCGACGCCGCCCTGCAGGCGCAAGCCGCGGAGCACAAGGCCTTCGCCAACTGGTTGAAGCGCAACGTCAAGCCGCACAAGGTGCCGGGCTACGCCGCCGTGGTGCTGTCGCTGAAAAAGACCGGCGTGCCGCCGGGCGACGCCACGGCTGAACAGATGGACTTCATGGCCGACCTGGCAGACCGCTACAGCTTTAACGAACTGCGCGTCACCCACGAACAGAACATCGTGCTGGCCGACGTCGAACAATCGCAGTTGTTCGCGCTGTGGCAGGAAGCCAAGGCCCATGGCCTGGCCACGCCGAACATCGGCCTGCTGACCGACATGATCTGCTGCCCGGGCGGCGACTTCTGCTCGCTGGCCAACGCCAAGTCGCTGCCGATTGCGGCAGCCATCTCGGAGCGTTTCGATAACCTCGACTACCAGCATGACATCGGCGAGATCGAACTGAATATCTCCGGCTGCATCAACGCCTGCGGCCACCACCACGTCGGCAGCATCGGCGTGCTGGGCGTGGACAAGGACGGCAGCGAATGGTATCAGGTGTCGATCGGCGGCGCGCAAGGCAACAACGCCGCCATCGGCAAGATCATCGGCCCATCGTTCTCCGCGCTGCAGATGCCGGAAGTGATCGACCGCCTGCTGCAGGTTTATCTGCGCGAGCGTTTTGAAGATGAATCGTTTGCCGCCTGTGTGCATCGCCTGGGCGTCGCACCATTCAAGGAATTTGTGTACGCCACGCCGATCGCTGAAAAAGGCGGCCGTCTGGTTGGAGAGGATGAATATGTCTGAAGCAGTAAAAAACCTGATCATCAAGGGCCGTGAAGTTGTCGCCGACGACTGGCAAGTGCTGCGCCTGGCCGAGCCCGTCGAAGGCGCACCCGTTGTCGATGCCGCCACCGTGGCGGTCCCGGAGGGCAAATTCATCGTGCCACTGAGCCTGTGGCTGGTGCAGCGCGAGGTGCTGGCGGCACGCACCGCCGCCGGCGAGATCGCCGTGTGGATCGCATCGGACGAGCGCCCTGAAACGCTGAAAGACCTGCTGGACCAGTTCCCGCTGATCGCCGTCGATTTCCCCAAATTTACCGATGGCCGCGGCTACTCGATCGCCTACAACCTGCGTACCCGCCTGGGCTGGACCGGCGAACTGCGCGCCGTCGGCGATGTGCTGCGCGACCAGCTGTTCTCGATGCAGCGCGTGGGCTTTGACGCCTACGCCATCCGCGCCGACCGCGATGTACATGATGCGCTGAAAGGCCTGTCCGATTTCTCCGAAACCTATCAGGCTTCGGTCGATCAGAAAGTGCCGCTGTTCCGCCGCCACGCACGCCCGGTGCCGGCTACGGCCAACAACGACGGCGCCGGTATTTGATTGGAGCTGCAATGAGTGACCTGAGCAAGCTGATTGCGGACACGCACGCCACGCTGTCCCGCATCGCCAGCGATTTCAGCCCCGCCGTTTTCGCCTCCTCGCTGGCGGCCGAAGACATGGTGCTGACCGATATGATCCTGAAGGCCAAGCACAACATCGGCATCTTCTCGCTTGAAACCGGCCGCCTGCATAAAGAAACGCTGGCCATGCTGGACAAGGTGAAGCAGCACTATGGCTACGACATCGCTGTCTACAAGCCGCAGCAGGATGCGGTCGATAGCTACGTCGCACAGCATGGCCTGAACGCCTTCTACGACAGCGTCGAGATGCGCAAGGAATGCTGCCGCATCCGCAAGGTCGAGCCGCTCAACCGCGCACTGTCCGGCAACAAGGCCTGGGTCACGGGCCAGCGCCGCACGCAAGCGGCGACCCGCACCTCGCTGCTGGTGGAAGAGGACGATCCGGCGCACTTCATGACCAAGTTTAATCCGCTGGCCGATTGGTCCGAGGACGACATCTGGAACTACATCCGCGACAACGGCGTGCCGTACAACGCGCTGCACGACCAGGGTTATCCATCGATCGGCTGCGAACCGTGTACCCGAGCCATACAGCCAGGTGAAGATGTCCGCGCCGGACGCTGGTGGTGGGAGAACCCGGAATCGAAAGAATGCGGCCTCCACGTCGTCGACGGCAAACTGATACGCATTAAATCTGTCGCTGCATAAGCGGCTTCAAAGAATAGGCTAGTCCAATGAACGCTTTAGTTGAACAAAACGCGCAAGTGAACTCGCGCCACCTCGATGCCCTGGAATCGGAAGCCATCCACATCATGCGCGAAGTCGCTGCCGAATGCAGCAACCCGGCCCTGCTGTTCTCGGGCGGTAAAGACTCGGTGGTCCTGCTGCGCATTGCGGAGAAGGCTTTCCGTCCTGGTAAATTCCCGTTCCCGCTGGTGCACGTCGACACCGGCCACAACTTCCAGGAGGTGATTACCTTCCGCGACAAGCGCGTGGCCGAACTGGGCGAACGCCTGATCGTCGGCTCGGTCGAAGACTCGATCAAAAAAGGCACGGTACGCCTGCGCAATCCGCAAACCGATTCGCGCAACGCCTCACAGGCGGTGACGCTGCTGGAAACCATCGCCGAACATGGCTTCGACGCCTGCATCGGCGGCGCCCGCCGCGACGAAGAGAAAGCCCGCGCCAAGGAGCGCATCTTCTCGTTCCGCGATGAATTCGGCCAGTGGGACCCGAAGTCGCAGCGCCCGGAACTGTGGGACCTGTATAACACCCGCGTCCATGCCGGCGAGAACATGCGTGTGTTCCCGATCTCGAACTGGACCGAGCTGGATGTGTGGCAGTACATCGCCCGTGAAAAACTGGAACTGCCGCCGATCTACTTCGCCCATGAGCGCCAGGTGATTCCGCGCAATGGCCTGCTGGTGCCGCTGACGGATCTGACCCCGGCCCGCGAAGGCGAAACCGTCGAAACGCAAGTGGTGCGCTTCCGTACCGTCGGCGACATCTCCTGCACCTGCCCGGTGTCCTCGGACGCGGCCACCGTGGAGCAGATCATCGCTGAAACCGCGATCACCCAGGTGACGGAGCGCGGCGCCACCCGCATGGACGACCAGACCTCCGAAGCATCGATGGAAAAACGTAAAAAAGCAGGATACTTCTAATGACTACGACTACTTCGAACGAACGCGGCCTGCTGCGTTTTATCACCGCCGGTTCCGTCGATGACGGCAAGTCCACCCTGATCGGCCGCCTGCTGTTCGACAGCAAAGGCATCTTCGCCGACCAGCTGGACGCCATGTCGCGCTCCAAGCACAAGCGCACCGTCGGCGACACCGTCGACCTGTCGCTGCTGACCGACGGCCTGGAAGCCGAACGCGAACAAGGCATCACCATCGACGTCGCCTACCGCTACTTCGCCACGCCGAAACGCAAATTCATCATCGCCGACACGCCAGGCCACGAGCAGTACACCCGCAATATGGTGACCGGCGCGTCGACCGCCGATGCCGTCATCATCCTGGTGGACGTATCGAAAGTGAAGCTGCGCGAAGACGGCGGCGTGGAGCTGCTGATCCAGACCAAACGCCATTCAACCATCGCCCACCTGCTGCAAATCGAGCACGTCATCGTGGCCGTCAACAAGATGGACCTGGTGAACTACGATGAGGACATCTACAACCGCATCGTCAAAGCCTATGGCGAATTCGCTGCCTCGCTGGGCCTGAAAGACATCACGCCGATTCCGCTGTCCGCCCTGAGCGGCGACAACGTGGTGGAAAAGAGCGAGAAGCTGGGCTGGTACCAAGGCCCGACGCTGATCGAGCTGCTGGAATCGCTGTCCGTCTACGACGAGTCGCACGACGCGCCATTCCGCTTCCCGGTGCAGCTGGTGGCGCGCCACAACGGCCACGAAGCCAATGACTTCCGCGGCTACATGGGCCGTATCGAGTCGGGCAAGGTCTCGGTGGGCGACACGCTGGTGGTGCAGCCATCCGGCCAGGCTGCGACCGTGAAAGACATCGTCACGCTCGAAGGCTCGCACCAGTCGGCCGTCGCCGGCCAGTCGATCACGCTGCTGCTGAACGAATACCTGGACATCTCGCGCGGTGACCTGCTGGCCAATGCCGCACAGCCGGCCACGCAGCTGAAACAGCTGAAGGCCGACGTGTGCTGGATGTCCGACGAGCCGCTGGACGTGCGCCGCAAGTACTGGATCAAGCACGGCACCAAGCAGACGTCGGCGAAAGTGAAAGCGATTGAATCCCTGCTGGACATCAACACCCAGCAGCGCCACAGCGCCGAAGGCCTCAAGCTCAACGACATCGCCACCATCGAGCTGGCAGTGCAGCAGCCGTTGGCGGCCGACGCCTACAGTGACATCCGCGCCACTGGTGCTTTCATTCTGATCGATGAGGTGACCCATCAGACCGTGGCCGCTGGTATGATCCGCCTGGACCAATAAACCTAGCCAGCGTCATCCCCGCGCCTGCGGGGAGCCAAGGATTTTTCATGCCAGCTCTCGGAAAAGTGTATTTGATCGGCGCCGGTCCTGGCGCCCAGGACTTGATTACCCTGCGCGGCGCGCGCCTGCTGGCGCAAGCCGACATCGTGCTGCACGACGCACTGGTGACATCCGAAATGCTGGACCTGTGTCAGCAGGCCGAAAAAATCCCGGTCGGCAAGCGCAGCGGCCAGCGTTCGGTCGCGCAGCAGATCATCAACCAGCAGTTGGTCGAATGCGCGCAGCGCGCCAGGCTGGTGGTGCGCCTGAAAGGCGGCGATCCGATGATCTTCGGCCGCGCCGATGAGGAGCTGCGTGCGCTGGAAGAAGCTGGCATCGAGGTGGAAGTCGTCCCCGGCATCACCACCGCGCTGGCGGCAGCAGCGACCACCAAGCAGCCGCTGACCAAGCGCGGCGTGGCGCGCAGCGTCGGTTTTTTCACCTCGTCCACCGCAGCTGAACACGCGGACCACGACGCCATTCCCGAAACCGACACGCTGGTGCAGTATATGGGCGGCCGCGAAGCCATCGCCACCGCAGAGCGCCTGCTGGCACATGGCCACAAACCGGATACGCCGGTGGTCGTCATCGAAAACGTCAGCCGCGCCGACCAGCAAACCCACCGTATGGACATCACCACCTTGAGCCAGGGCCTGGGCACACCACATGGCCCGGTGCTGGTCATGATCGGTGAAGCCATGCGCGCCCGCCCCCATCAACGAGATTAGCAGCACAATAGCCATCCAACTCCGCGCCTGAGTTTTATTTTTCGGTATTAAAATGTCCATTCTTACCATTCGAGGTAGTAATGGATATCGTTCAAAGACTGGAAAACGCCTGGAGTATCCACGCCGAGGGCAAGTTTGAAGAAGCCCTGCAGGAATACATCTGGCTATTTGAGGCCACCGCCAAGGACGCGGACACCGCATCGCTGCGCCTGTCCTACGTGCTGGCCGCATGGGCCAAGCTTGCGGAAGAATACCTGCCCGCCCATCACGCGCTGGTTGATCTGCGCAACCACATGGCTGAGCAGCTGCTGAGCGAGCCGACCGATACAGCGCTGTTCAATGACATCCGCGTGGTCAACGACAAGCTGGGCGACTTGCAGAATACTTACCACCTGTTCCAGCGGCTACCCGACGCGCTGAAACAGCAGACAGCCCGCATCGCCCTGCCCTCACTGATGGCCTGTGGCGACTATCAGCTGGCGCGCCGTTATCTGCAGCAGCCGGAAGAACATCTGGCGCAGGCGGCCATGAAGCTGAACCAGCAAAAGAACCAGATTAACGTCCTTACCTCCGAAGGCATGGCAGAACTGCTGGCCGATGTATTCAACTACACTACCGAAGTTGCATTGGTACTGGACTTGCTGAACGGCTGCGGCGATACTGCTGCGGCGGCGATCGCGCGCCAGCAAGCCGTCTCGCTGGTGCAAACGCCGGAAGCCCGCGCCTGCGTGGAAGCGGAGCTCAATGCTCCCGGCACCACGCTGGACGCCATGGTTGAACTACAAAATTCGGTGACTGCATAGTGAAAAAGATTTACGCTCAAGCCCTCCTCCTCTCCACTTTCCTGCCCGCTGTTGCATCGGCTGCACTCCCCACCTACGATTTTAAGGTGGTGCGCAGCTATCCGCATGACGCGCAAGCCTTCACCGAAGGCCTGCTGTACCGCGATGGCTTCCTGTACGAGAGCACGGGCCTGAACGGCAAATCCTCGATCCGCAAAGTAAACCTGGAAACCGGCAAGGTCCTGCAAAGCAAAGACATCCCGCCCCAGTACTTCGGCGAAGGCCTGACCGCCTGGGGCGATACGCTGGTCGGCCTGACCTGGCAAACCCAGACCGGTTTTGTCTTCGATCTGAAGACCTTTGAATTCAAAAGCCAGTTTGCCTACCCGGGCGAAGGCTGGGGCCTGACGCAGAACGGCAAAGAACTCATCATGAGTGATGGCAGCGCCACGCTGCGCTTCCTCGATCCCAAGACCTTCCTCGAAGTACGCCGCGTGAAAGTAACGGCGGACGGCATTGCGGTCGACCAGCTCAATGAACTGGAAGTGGTGGAAGGCGAAATCTACGCCAACATCTGGCACACCAACACCATCGCCCGCATTGATCCTGCCACCGGCAAGATCGTTGGCTGGATCGATTTCAGCAAACTCTATCCCGATGCCGGCAAAGGACCGAACGGCGAAAACGTCATGAACGGCATCGCCTACGACGCCGATAAAAAACGCCTGTTCGTCACCGGCAAACTGTGGCCCAAGATCTACGAAGTAAAAATCACGCGCCGGCCATAAGCTGTCACACGCTGCATCTAGGCCGCCACCGCATACGACGCATCATTGGCGCATGCGCTAAAGCCGCGCACGCGCGGCCGCTGTTGTTGAAGGCAGACGGCCAGGGGCTGCCCGTCCGTCAGCAGGGTCACCACGGCCGGCACATCACGGGTGTTGATCGCCAGTTGAAACCTGCGTATCAGCTCGCGCGACAGCTTCTCCTCGGGCGGCATGTCATCATCCGCTTGCTTCAACCGCTTGCGCGCACGTGCCAGGTACTGGCGCGCGTTTTCTGCTTTCGTCCCGAGTACTGCAGCAATATCAGCGTGTCCGCATTCAAACACCTCATGCAGGACCAGCGCCAGCCGCTCAGAAAACGACAGACGCGCCAGCATCCGCGCAAATGCGGCTTCCACGTCGGCACACCGCAGCAGCTCTTCCTCTGGTGACAGCGGCAGCACATCGGGCGACAATTCCTTTGCAACCTGGGCGGCCACCGCATCGCGCGCGCGTTTGCGCAAATGGTCGATTGACTGATGCTGCACAACGGTGGTCAGCCAGGCGGCAGGCGTCACCAGCGCATCCCTTTCAGCGCTGTGCCACTTCAAAAAACAGTCCTGTACCACTTCTTCCGCTTCCGCCTCGCTGCCTACGATGCGTGAACTGATCGCCTTCAGGCGCGGGCGCAGCTGCTCGAACATGGCGCCGTCGGTATCGGTAGTACGTGACATGGTGATTCTCCTCTCATGGTGCGGACACGACATGACGCTGGGTAGCCGCCAAACGTGACACATCAACTATCTATTTTTTTGCCGTCACACTGCGCACCGGCGCAGGCGTCAAGCGGGCAGTGAACCAACCTGACCGCGAAAGGAACATCATGCTGACCAATTCCCTGGGCCTCATCCCCACCGTCATCGAACAGACCAGCCGTGGCGAACGCGCCTTCGATATTTATTCCTGCCTGCTGAAAGAGCGCGTGATCTTCCTGGTGGGCGAAGTGACCGAACAATCGGCAAACCTGATCGTGGCGCAGCTGCTGTTCCTGGAATCGGCTGATCCACACAAAGACATCTCACTGTACATCAATTCTCCGGGCGGCTCGGTGTATGCCGGCATGGCGATCTACGACACCATGCAATTCATCAAACCAGAGGTTTCCACCTTGTGCACCGGCTTTGCCGCCAGCATGGGCTCCTTCCTGCTCGCCGCTGGCGCAATCGGCAAGCGCTATGCCCTGCCCAACGCGCGCATCATGATCCATCAGCCGCATGGCGGCTCGCAAGGCGTCGCCTCCGACATTGAAATCCAGGCACGCGAGGTGCTCTACCAGCGCCACCGCCTCAACTCCATCATGGCCGAGCGCACCAGGCAAACGCTGGCCCGGATCGAAAAAGACTCCGACCGCGACAACTATATGTCATCCGCAGACGCCAAAGAATATGGCCTGATCGACCACGTGCTTCTCACCCGCGACGAAAGCTGAACTCAACTTGCCAAGAGATTAATGAAACTCGTACACTGAGGAGGCAACCACCCATGCGAACAAATCATGTCGAGGACCATTCAATCAATGAAAACATCGAATTTATCTCGTGCTGTTCTTGCACTGGCATTCCTGCCTTTATTGGCACTTGCGGAGCCGTGCGAGAAAACCGCGCTGGCCCAACAGTACGCAAAGATGCGGAGCGACGACCAGTCACTGCGCGGCCGCTACATCCACATCCTGGAGATGGAGCACCGCAAGGAGAAGTTCGATCCCAAGGAAAAAGATCAGCTGGAATACACCATCTCGGACATCGACGAAAGTAATCAGCGCAACCTGGACAAATTGATTGGGCAGTGCGGCTGGCCCGGCAAGCTTGACGCCAACCGCGCGGCAGATGCAGCGTTCCTCATCATTCAGCATGCGGACCTGGACTATCAGCTTAAACACGCTGATTTGCTTGCCGCCGCAAACAAGCGAGGCGAAATTCCGAATAAGATCTACGCCATGTTTGTCGACAGGGTTAGGCTGAGACAAGGCAAGGGACAGCTCTACGGCACGCAGCAGGAATATGGCAGTAACAAGATGCCGCCGATCGACGACCCAAAAAACCTGAACCAGCGCAGAAAAACCATGGGCCTGCCGCCGCTGCCGACGCCAGCCAATTAGCCGGCATCAGCGCGCCTGCAACGCTGCGCGGTATGCGCTGGCGTACTGCCTCCAGTCGGCCAGCACTTGCTGATGGCAGGTCTGGGCGTAGTCGATCAGCGCGGGGCGCCATTGCTTGCCGTCGTGGCCATAAGCGATCCATTCATCGGCAATGGCGGCCCCCTGACGACCGCCGGAGCGCAGGTGCGACCAGGCGACAATACTGCCCATGGTCCGCATGACGCTTTCGAGGCGGCGCAGTTTGCCGCCCCACCGCTCCAGCGAAAGACGATCCTGCTGTGGCAGCAGTTCTTTGAGCACATACGATTGGTCGCCGATGCTCACCGCTGACAGGAAGGCTGGTGATATGGCCTGCATTCTTTTCTGTACCGCGACGATGCGCTCGGCTTCGGTTTGCCATGGTGGTTGCACCACCGGCAGATAGGGCGACAATGCGGAACTGGAGGCCAGTTTCAGGTCGAGCAGGAAGTTGCCGTCCAATCCACCGCGTCCACGCACCAGAACCGCATAGCGCTCTTGCCCGAGGCTACCCGTGCCAGCGATGCGGCGAGCCACATCAAGCACGCGGAAGAACGCCGGTGTCTGCCGAGTCTCCGCATAGGATGCCATGAACTGCGTGACCTTTTCGCGCTCCGCTTCGTTGACCGGCAGCGCTTTGATGCCGTCCAGCCGCAGCTTGCGTTTGCCTTTCCGGATATCGGTGCGACGGTCGAGGAAGGCGGGACGTTCGCGCAGGCGCAAGTCCCGCAGCAGGTCGCGCACCATGCCGTCGGCGGTCGCCCGTTCCACCCAGCGTGCTTTGCCTTCGACCAGATTGCCGACGTACGCATCCAGAAAACTGTGGCACAGGGCGATCGCTTGTGCCGGCGGCACTGTCAATGCGTCGGCAGCCACCAGCACACTGACGAGAAAGCGGACCAGCTCCCAGCTGGCTGGCGCCAGCACGGCTTCGTCGAAGTCGTTCATGTCAAAATAGGTCAGGCGGTTGTCGCCTTTGTAGCTGCCGAAGTTTTCGAGGTGAAGATCGCCACAGATCCACGCCAGCGGCGACTGGCCGAGGTCTGGAAAATCCTGGTAGAACAGATGGCAGGTACCGCGCAGGAAAGCGAAGGGATTATCCGCGAGCAGACGATATTTCTGCGTCACGCGTTCGGCATCGCGGCCTGCATTGAACGATGCGATCAACCCCACCACATCACGCTCGCGCAACGGCGCCGGCGTGGGACGCTTCAGGTCATCAGAGGGGGTAAGGGTGCGAATGGTCATGCAGCCTAGAATATCACCCTTCCGGCGCCAGCAACGCGATGATCTCATCGGCCACTGCGCGAACCGGAGCGGCACGGCGGACGTCTTCGTGCATGACGATCCAGAGTTTGCGTTTGACCGGACAAGCTGGCGCTGTAACGTCCAATAAGCCAGCCAGCGGCAGGTAGTCGGGTAACACCGCCACGCCACAGCCGGCAAGTGCCGCCTGATAGAGCGCCCCCAGGTCGTTGGAACGCAGGCAGTAACGGCGCTCGCCACGTATTTTCTCCAGCCACTGATGCTGCGGCGTGTGCTGGAGTTGTTCATCGTAGCCGAGAAATTCCCACTCCTCCGGGCCGCGCGACGCCAGATACCCGGCACTGGCGCACAGACGGTAGTGCACTGTCGCCACACTGCGCACGGCCAGCCCCAGCGCCGTCGGACGGTTGTAGCGTATGGCGATGTCGGACTCGCGCCGCATCAGATCCGTCTCACGCGCCTCCCCACGCAGGTCAAGCTCGATGCCCGGCAGGCGATGCAGCGCTGGCCGCAAGCGCGGCGCCAGCAACCAGGCTGCGAGCGCCGGAGGTGCAGAGACGCGCACCTTGCCGTGCAGTTCGGCCGCGCCGGTTGCCGCACGCAGCACGCCATGCAGGCCGTCTTCCATCTTGCGGACATGCGGCGCCAGCGCCTTGCCTGCGGCTGTCAGCGACCAGCCTTTCGGAAAGCGGTCAAAGAGTCGGACGCCAAGCGCCGCCTCCAACGCATCGATACGCCGCGCCACGGTGGTATGTTCGACACCTGCCGTGCGCGCAGCAGCGGACAGCGTGCCAGCGTCGTGCAAGGCAAGGAAGTAGCGCAGGTCATCCCAGTCAGGTTGGCTCATTGTGCAATTATGCACACAAAATGCGCAGGTTTTGCTAATTTCAAGCAGCCGCCAACACGGCTATCGTGTCTTTATTTAAGGAGATGCGATGAAAATGTTGACCCGATTGTTTTGCCTCGCCATGTGCATGCCCGCACAGCAAGCTGCAATGGCCGTCCCGCCCTTCCCGTTGGCCGGCACCTGGTCGCTGGTGGCTGCCGACAAGATCATGCCGGACGGTAGCCGGCAGCACGACTACGGCGAAGCGCCATCCGGCCTGCTGATGATCGACACGGATGGCCGCTACATGCTGCAAATCTACCAGCAAGGCCGCCCGCACTTTACCGGCGGCGAAAAGAAGACCGGCACCAGGCAGGAATTCGAAGCAGCAGTGCTGGGCGCCAGCACGCATATGGGCACGCTCTCGATGGACGAGATGACGCACACGCTGAGCTTCCATATCGCCAGCGCGGCATTCTCAAACTGGGAAGGCACACGGCAGGAACGCCGCTATGAATTGAAAGGAGATGAATTAAGCTACCGCGTCCCCGTGCGGCCGGATGGCCAGATACCCGTATCAGTGTGGCGACGGGTGCACTAAGGAAGCGACACAGTAGTCGGACAGTGCCTGGAGTACGGCAGCATTCTCGCCGGCCGCCTCAACCACCTTGAGCGCGGCTTGCGGGTATGCCACGCGCAGGTCGTCCAGCATCACTGGCAGGTCGCGCAGCACATGGCCGCCCTGGCCCAGGAATACCGGCACCACGGTGATATCCAGCACACCATCTGCCACCAGCGCTGCCACCAGCTGCGGCAGGCGCGGCGACATCAGCTCCAGAAACGCCAGCGACACGCGCACCTCCGGCTCGCGCGCCTGCGTCAGATCGCGCAAACGCTCGAATGGCGCCGCCCAGGACGCCGCACGCGCGCCATGCGCAAACAGGATCAGTGCACGTTGTGTCGCCATCAGTGCCGCTCCACCCACCACAAGGCCCATAGCGCCAGCAGCAGGAATAACAGGCTCGGTGCAATCGCCGTCATGACCGCCGGCCAGGTACTCAGCATGCCCAGGTGCGAGAACAGCGTATTCACCAGCAGGAAGCTCACGCCGATCATGATGCCGACGAAAATCTTCAGACTTACGCCACCGCTACGCGTATGCAGATAACCGAACGGCAGCGCCAGCGCCATCATGACAAAAATGGCCAGCGGGTCGAACAGCTTTTTCCAGAACGCGATCTTGAAGCGCTCCGTCTCCTGCTTGTTCTCCTGCAGGTGGCGGGTGTAGACCGCCAGTTCGTTGGCCGACATGCGCTCAGGATCGGAACCCGCCACCGACAGAATCTTCGGCGTAATCTCGGACAGCAAATCCTTGCTCGGGCTATGGCGCGTTTCGATCAGGCTCGATTCCTGCGCAAAGTTATTTTCCAGATTGGCTTCCGCGCCCGGTTTCAGCAGTTCGGGATTGGTGAACAGGTTTTCCGTCACATCCTCCAGACGCCAGCGGTTACTGCCCTGGAAGGTGCCGGTTTTCGCCAGCGTGATCGACCGCAGACGGAAATTGGTATCGAATTCATACAGCTTCACACCAATCAGCGTGCCGTCAGGACGTACTTCGCGCACGTTGAAGAACCGCGAACCGGTCACGGTACCATTCATGCCTTCCGACTTGACGATGTCCTTGGTCCACAGGCCGGAACGGAACTCCGACGAAATCGCCGCGCCACGCGCGCTCAGTTTGATCTTCTCCGCCAGCGGCGCCGTGCGCGGCGCAATCAGCTCACCAAAGATAAACGTCACAATCACCAGCACCAGGCCAACCTTGGCCAGCATGCGTGCCACCATGCCGGTCGACATGCTGGACGCGCGCATGATGGTGAATTCCGACGTCGCCGCAAACTGCGCCATCGTATAGATGGTGCCGATCAGCGCCGCCAGCGGCATCACTTCATACACGTGGCCCGGCAGCTGCACCAGCACATACAGGAAGGCATACTGAATCGCATAGCCGTTCTTGCCCACCGACGGCAATTCGCCGGTCAGGTCCATAAAGGCTTGCAGCGCCAGGAAGGCCACCAGCACAAAGGCCACCGCTTGCAGTATCGAGACCGCGAAATAGCGTTGCAGGATTTTCATTACGATCAGTCTTTCTTGTTACGCGAGCGTTTGTACGCGGCCAGCAGCGCCAGCGGATGGTAGCGGTGGTTCAGGTTCAGGCGCCATGCAAACAGGCCAAGCACCACCAGCGCAAGGGCCAGGTGCAGCGGCCACCACGACAGCGCAAACGCCGATTTGCCTTGCTTGACGCTGGCTTCCACCAGCTTCACCAGATTGCTATAGCTGAAGAACACCAGTAACGCGATAATCAGGTTGGCCGAACTGCCGGCACGCGGATTCACAAAGCCCAGCGGGATCGCCAGCAGGATCAGCACCAGGCAGGTCAGCGGCTGGGCGATACGCCACAACAGTTCCGAACGCGCGATGTTGGTATTTGCCGCCAGCAGTTCCATGGTGGTCATGGCGACGGCTTCATGCTCGGCTTCCAGATCCTGTGCGCGCTGCGTCACGCGCATGCTGTAGCTGTCGAACTCCATGGTCTGGAAGTCCGCCTGCCCCGGCGTGCCCTGATAGCGGCGGCCGTTCTTCAGCACCAGATAACGTTCGCCTTTCGGGCCGTTGCTGACCACACCTTCGCGCGCCACGATCACGGCGGTACCATGTTCATCGACGGTATTCACAAACACGTTCTGCACCACGGCCGATTTGCCGGCCACGCCTTCCACGAAGAAGATGCGGTTGGCCGATGCCGATTCCTTGAACTGGCCTGGCGACACCTTCTGCAGGTCTTCGCGCTTTTCAAAGCGCTCCACATACTCGGAGCTTTTCTGCTTGGCCCATGGCGTGGCGATAAAGCTCAGGCCTGCGGTCAGCAGCACCAGCGGCAAGCCAAACGTCAGCACCGGACGGATCCAGCGCACCAGGCTAAGGCCGGAGGCAAACCACACCACCATTTCGGAATCGCGATAGGTCCGGGTCACCACCATCAGCACGGAAATAAAGCTGGTGAGGATGACGAGAGTTGGCAGATAATTCAGCACTGCGAAAGCGATCAGCGCGATGACGTCACTGGATGCGACCTTGCCGCCGGCAGCCTTGCCCAGCACACCAATCAGCACGAAGACGACACTGACGCTGAACAGCACAGTAAAGGTAGCCCCGGCGGCACTGGCCATTTCACGTCGTAGGGCGCGTTGAAAGATCATTGAAGATTATAATTCGGTAGTTTGGCCCGTCATATTTTCAGACGGGGCCACAAGTTTTAAAATAACAGCCCGGCCTTATCGGGCCACGCAGGGCTGGCACACGTACACGACACGGAGAATCAAATGGACTTTAGCATAAAAGCATTCGACACAAAAAACACCATCGCTACCGCAAAAGCAGGCGTTATCGCCGTTGCGGTCTTCGAGAACAAGAAGCTGTCGCAAGCCGCCAAGGCGCTGGACGGCGCTGGTGAAATCACGGCTGCGCTCAAGTCCGGCGACATTACCGGCAAAGCCGGCACCACCCTGCTGCTGCGCGGCGCCAAAGGTGCGGCGGCCGAGCGCGTGCTGCTGGTTGGCCTGGGCAGCGACGAAGCCGTCAGCGAAAAAAGCTTTGCCGGCGGCGTCTCCGCAGCCCTGAAGGCATTCTCCACCCTGGGCACGAGCGACGCTATTATCGCACTGCCGATGACCGAAGTGAAAGACCGCGACGTCAATTGGGCGATCCGCTGCGTGGTCCAGAGCGGCCACGAAGCCGTGTTCCGCACCGATGCGCAGAAGAGCAAGAAAGACCCGGCCGCTGCCGGCGTGAAGAAAATCGCCCTGGCCGTGCCTAATAATGCGGCAACCAAGCTGGCGCTGGCCCAGGCGGTGGCGATCGCCAACGGCATGGACCTGACCAAAGAGCTGGGCAACACCTCGGCCAACGTCTGCACTCCGACCCACCTGGCCAACGTTGCCAAAAAATTGGGCAAGGACTTCAAGTTTGAAGTGGAAGTGCTGGACCGCAAACAGCTGGAAGCGCTGAAAATGAACAGCTTCCTGTCCGTGACCAACGGCAGCGAGCAGCCGCCGAAGTTCATCGTCATCAAGCACATGGGCGGCAAGTCCAAGGATGCACCGGTGGTGCTGGTCGGTAAAGGCATCACCTTCGACACCGGCGGCATTTCGCTGAAAGCCGGTCCAGGCATGGACGAGATGAAGTACGACATGGGCGGCGCCGCTTCGGTGCTGGGCACCTTCCGCGCCATCGGCGAGATGGACCTGAAGCTGAACGTGATCGGCATTATCGCTGCGTGCGAGAACATGCCATCGGGCCGCGCCACCAAGCCAGGCGACATCGTCACCTCGATGAACGGTCTGACCATCGAGATCCTGAACACCGACGCCGAAGGCCGTCTGGTGCTGTGCGACGCACTGGCTTACGCCGAGCGCTTCAACCCGGCCGCCGTCATCGACATCGCCACCCTGACCGGCGCCTGCATCGTGGCCCTGGGCCACCATAAGAGCGGCCTGTTCACGCGCGACGACGCAGCCCACAACAAGCTGGCTGACGAGATCATGGCAGCAGGCCAGAACGCCAGCGACACCGCATGGCGTCTGCCGATCGGCGAGGAGTACAACGAGCAGCTGAAGTCCAACTTCGCCGACCTGGCCAACATCGGCACTCCGGGCGGCGCGTCGTGCACCGCAGCGGCGTTCCTGGAAAACTTCACCCGCAAGTACACCTGGGCGCATCTGGATATCGCCGGCACCGCATGGAAATCGGGCGGCGCAAAAGGCGCGACCGGCCGTCCGGTACCGCTGCTGTCGAACTTCCTGATTAATCGTGCAAACTAAGCGCGCGAATTAAGCGATCAGCTTAATTAGTATGGATTCCCGCGTACGCGGGAGCGACGTTAGAACAGGGTCACGCCGGGCGCCGGCGCTGGCCCTTCTTCTTTTTCCTGCGCGGGATGCATGACCACGGTCAGCGTCGACGGATAGTCATAGCCTGCGCCGGTATTCTTGTCGACGAAGTAGCCAACGCCGGCCGTCAGCGCCAGGTTCCCCCACAGGTTGGCGTCCACCTTGGATTCGACCTTTTCATAGGCCCAGCCCTTGCCCGCCTTCTGGCAATCAATGCGCAGCGGTCCGGCGCTCTTGCGCAAGGTCACGCGGCCCGGGGTCGTGACAAACCATTTGCCCGTATCGTTATATAGCACACAGCCCACGCCGGCGATCTCGCGATGATCGAGCACGGTTTGCACCAATACGCTTTGTTCAGTGGATTCAGTGAGGGAAGCGCAGCCGGCCAGCAAGGCCAGCAGCACCGAAGCCGCTGCGGTGGGGCGGAGATACATGGTCTGCCTCTGGAATAAAGATAGAGGCAGTGTATCAGCCCGCCGCGGGCTTTATTTGCTTAATCAAGCGGCGTAAAGCCTTGCACTTTACGCGTTCTGGCGTTCGGTGGTCTTGGCGACCACTGGCTCTGCCGCTTGTTCCTGCTGCTTCTTCTTCAGGCCCTGCACGACTTTCAGGATATCATCCATGCCGCGCTCACCACCCAGCGAAGAAAAGGCATCCAGCACCTCGTTCAGCACCTGATTACGCACTGCGGCTTCATCGGGGTTGATTTCCTGTGGTCGCTCCAGAGCGGCGGCAGCGGCGCGCTTGTCAGCGGCAGCGGCTTCCTTCTGCGCAGCGGTCTTGCGGCCGCCTGGCGGTTTGCCATGTTCCAGCGCCGCTTGCCAGATGACCCAGCGGCGTTGCGTTTCGAAGACCAGATATTCGTCTGGTTTGTCTTCACGGCGGCGAACGATATGTCCGTCGCGCTGTGCCCATGCCTCAAATGCAGATCGCATTTTTATTCCTTTGCAAATGCGCTAAGCGCCATTCACTGTAAAAAACCACAAGTAATTTCCGTATAGTATCATTTATTGCGTCATCACAACACATAAATATACGCAGGCTTGACTGTTATAGTTGCTAAACGGAAACACAAGTTTTCCACTCAATTTGTATTAGTATATTTCTATTCTGCTTGCTTTGTCTTGCCCTTCCGTTCTATTTTGACAACAACGAGACAGTATTGGCAATTTTTTTTTAATTTCACACATTTTGCAACATTTTAGGCCCTCGACCACGACTCAGGAAAGGGTTTTTCATGTTTTTTCATACAACTTTTTAGTTTGATAATTACATGTGTTAAATCTGGATACGGTAAGATGCAAGTCACTCAGGGCAATCGCCCCCCTTGAACCCCGCTAGGAATCACTGTCTCATGAAATTAGCCACCTGGAATGTTAACTCTTTGAACGTAAGACTGCCGCACGTTATGAAGTGGCTAGAGGAGAACCCCACTGATGTGCTATGTATTCAAGAAACAAAATTAACTGACGACAAGTTTCCCGTGAGCACTATCGAGGCCGCTGGCTACCATGTGGTCTACACCGGTCAGAAGACCTATAACGGTGTCGCCATCCTCTCCAAGCTGCCGATTACGGATGTTGTTAAAAATAATCCAAAGTTCGAAGATCTTCAGCAGCGTATCCTTGCCGCAACAATCGATGGCGTGCGCGTGGTATGCGCATATGTACCGAACGGTCAAGCCGTCGATTCGGACAAGTACGAATACAAAATGGCCTGGCTGTCGGCCTTCCACGACTGGATCAAGGAAGAAGCCGCGCAGCACCCGCAGCTGGCGGTCGTCGGCGACTACAATATTGCGCCGGAAGACCGCGACGTCCACGATCCGGCCGCGTGGGAAGGCATGGTGCACGTCTCGCCCAAGGAGCGCGCTGCGCTGACCCGCCTGCTGGACATCGGCCTGGTCGATGCCTTCCGCCTGTTTGAGCAGGCCGACAAATCGTATAGCTGGTGGGATTACCGCGGTCTGGGCTTCCGCCTGAATAAAGGCCTGCGCATCGACCACATCCTGCTGTCCGACGCGCTCAAGCAGCGTTGCACTGCCTGCGTGATCGACCGCGTACCACGCAAGTGGGAGCAGCCGTCCGATCACACTCCGGTGATCGCCACCTTCTCTTAAGTACGCGGCAGCAGCAGCTGGGCCGTGATGTGCGGCACCGGCTGCGAGAACAGATAGCCTTGCGCGTACTGGCAGCCGTGCTGCTGCAGCAGCGCATACTGCCCTTCCGTTTCCACCCCCTCCGCCACAACGGACAGCTGCAAGCTGTCCGACAGGGCGATAATCGCCGCCACAATCGCGCGGTCTTCCGCGCTCTGCTCCAGGTCCTTGATGAAAGCACGGTCAATCTTGATCTTCTTGACCGGGAAACGCTTCAGGTAAGCCAGCGACGAATAGCCGGTGCCGAAGTCGTCGATCGACAGGCGGATGCCCATGGCGTTGATGTGGCCAAGGATCTCCAGCGTCTGCTCGCCGTGCTGCATCAGCGCCGTCTCCGTAATCTCGAATTCAATCAGCGCCGGATCGATGCCGGTTTCGTCGAGGATGGCGCGGATGGATTCCACCAGTCCCCGATGCATGAACTGGCGCGGCGACAGGTTGACCGCCAGCGGCACCGGCGTCATGCCCTGGCTTTGCCACAGCATGCTTTGCCTGCAGGCCTCGCGTATCACCCACTCGCCGATCGGCACGATCATGCCGTTTTCCTCGATGATGGGGATGAACTGGTCCGGCGTCACCAGTTCGCCGCCGGCGCCACCCCGGCGCCAGCGCAGCAGCACTTCCATCGCGTGCAGGCGGCGCGTGCCGATGTCCATGATCGGCTGGAAGTACAGCTCAAATTCATTGGCCGCCAGCGCACCGCGCAGGCTGGACTCCAGTTCAAAGTGGCGCGCTGCCGTCAGATTCATCGCCTCCTTGAAGAACTGGTAGTTGTTACGGCCATTGGCCTTGGCGTGGTACATCGCGCCGTCGGCATTGCGCATGAGTGTTTCGACGTCCTCGCCATCATCGGGGTATACGCTAATGCCGATCGATGGCGTGATATGCAGGTTGCGCCCTTCGAGCGGGAAGCTGTCCGACAAGGCCTCGATCATTTTCTCCGCTACCTGGCTGGCCTCTTCCACCGTGCGGATGCCCGGCACCAGCACCACGAATTCATCGCCGCCCAGGCGGGCCACGGTATCGCTGGCGCGCACCGCGCGGCACAGGCGGCTGGCGACTTCCTTGAGCAGCTGGTCGCCCGTCATGTGGCCCAGCGAATCGTTGATGGTCTTGAAGCGGTCAAGGTCGATGAACATGACCGCCAGTTTGCGCTCGGTACGCTGCGCGGCCAGCATGGCGCGGTCCAGCCGGTCTGACAACAGCGCGCGGTTCGGCAGGCCGGTCAGGCTGTCGTGATACGCCATGTGATGCACGCGCGCCTCGGCCTGGCGGCGCTCCACAATCTCGCCTTGCAGCTGCGCGTTGGCGCCGGCCAGTTCGGCAGTGCGCTCCTGCACCCGCAGCTCCAGCTCATCGCGCGCGCGGGCGACGGCTTCTGCGGCTTCGCGCCGCGCCGTGATGTCATCCACCAGCCACACCGAACGGCCACTGTTGTGCGCCAGGTCGAATGGGCGGCCGGACAGGCGCGCCCAGAAGGTCGTACCGTCCTTGCGCACCAGTTCATATTCCGACACGTTGACCTGCGCTGCGCGAAAATCGCGCACGGTCTCGGAACGCGCATGCTCCCATGCTTCCTTGTCGGCGTAGAAGGCCTGCACGCTGAGGTGATTCATTTCACCCGGTCCATAGCCGAACAGCTCTTCCATCTTGCGGTTGCAGCGCAGGTTACGGCCATTCTCCACCACCGAGATGCCCAGCACCGCGCTGTCCAGTATCGCCTGGTTCTCTAGCAGCGCATTGCGCAGCGCTTCTTCCGCGCGTTTTTGTTCGGTGCGGTCCTCGATCACCCAGATGGTGCCCTGCGTCGGATCGTCCGGATTCACCACATAGCCGATCAGCTGCGCCCACAAGGTGCTATCGTCGGCGCGGCGCATTTCGATCTCGGTCTGGAACGGCCGGCCAATCGACAGGAAGGGGAAGGCTTCCGCGCCCAGCTTGTCGTAGGCTTCCTGCGATGGATACAGCGCGCGGCCCGGCAGGCCAAGTCCGGACGTCTCGTCGTAACGGAACATCTCGGCGAAACCACGGTTGTAGCGGGTAATCAGCCGGTTCTTGGTGAACAGGATGCTCATTGAGGCGTTGGTCATGATCGCCTCGACCTCCATCTGCGTTTGCAGCGAGTGCGTGACGTCTTCCAGAATCCAGATAGTACCGCCGCCGCGCTGCTCAGCATCAACCGCCCGTGCGCGTACGCGGCACCAGAACAAGCTGCCGTCCTTGCGTTTGAACTGATACGCCTTCTTTTCAAACGGCTGGCCGACACCCAGCTGCGGCGCGGCCTCCCGGCCAAATTCCTCGTAGTGCCCAGGCGACTGGAATACGATGGACGAGTGCAGCCCTTCCATCTCGCCAGGCACATAGCCGAACATCTCCGCCATGCGCGCATTACAGCGCATCATGATTTGCGATTTGCTGAACAGGATGCCGACCGATGCATTATCCAGAATCGCATTCTGCTCCAGCAGCATGCGGCGCATGATCTCTTCGTCCAGCTTATGCTCGTTGATGTCTTCCATGATCCACACCGTACCTTCGGTGGTGTGCATGGGATCGATGGCGCGGCCATACAGGCGCGCCCAAAACAGCGTGCCGTCCTTGCGGCGCAGCTGAATCTCCGAAATGAAAGACTGTCCTTGCGACAGCAATGGTCTCGCATCCACGCCCAGCTGAACGAAGGCCGACTCGCTTGGGTGCACCACGACGCTCGACGCGCCCTCCAGCTCATCGCGGCTGTAACCGAGCATTTCGGCGCAGCGGATATTGCATTCCTGGATAACGCCATCCTTGCTGAACAAAATACCGACAGCGGCATTTTCCAGGATGGCCTGCTGCTCCAGCAGTGTTTTACGCAACGCACGCTGGTCGCGCTGGACGTCGGTGATGTCGTGAAAGACGATGGTCACGCCATCGGTATCGGCGCTGGCGGGCAGCGGTTTGGACCACGCTTGCACCGACAGGTACTGGCCGTCGGCGCAGGTCAGGCAGCTGTCCCAGCGCCCTTCGCCACGCAGGCTGGCCAGACTGGCGGCACGCACGTGACGGGCAAACAGGTCGCTGATCGGACGCCCGCCCGGATCAACGCCGAGCAGTGCCACCAGTTCCCTGTTCGCAGCCAACACCGTGCCGTCCGCAGCGCAGGCGCAGGCAGGTACGCCGATCAGCGCCAGCGCGTCGGCTACGAAATCCGGATTGGTCGACACTCGAAACCTTGGCAGCATAGTTGGCAGATCATAAACCACAATTGCCTGATGATGCCATTTTGGTGCATCGTGCGCGGGCCTAAAAACGACAATGCCCGGCGAACCGGGCATCGTCTTACGCACATCTTGTCAAATTATCAGTGCGCGCTGGCGCCTGCTGCTCCGATGCCGGTTTCGGAGCGCATCTCCTGCGCTTCAAAGCCTGCGCGGTCGATGCGTGCGCGGTTGCTGCGGTCCAGCAGCGAGAACACAAAGATGCAGACAAAGGCAGCCGGCATCGAGAAGATGGCGGGCGAAGCATACGGGAATACTTCATGTGCATTCCCCAGCACGTCCACCCACACCGATTTGGACAGCACCGTCATCACCAGCGCCATCGTCAGGCCCACAAAGCCGCCGATGGTGGCGCCGCGCGTGGTGCAGTCCTTCCACAGCACGGACATGAACAGCACAGGGAAGTTGGCCGATGCGGCAATCGCAAACGCCAGCGATACCATGAAGGCGATGTTCTGCTTCTCAAACGCGATGCCCAGCACCACAGCAACGATGCCCAGTGCGATGGTGGTGATCTTCGACACTTTGAGTTCGCTGGCGCCGCTGGCCTGGCCTTTGGCGATCACGGTGGCGTACAGGTCGTGCGATACGGCCGATGCACCGGACAGCGTCAGGCCAGCGACCACTGCGAGGATGGTGGCGAACGCCACGGCCGAAATAAAGCCGAGGAACACATTGCCGCCCACCGCTTTCGCCAGGTGGACCGCAGCCATGTTGTTACCGCCCAGGAGTTTGCCGGCGGCGTCCTTGAACTCCGGATTGGTGCTTACCAAAACAATGGCGCCGAAACCGATGATGAAGGTCAGGATGTAGAAGTAAGCAATCCAGGTGGTCGCCCAGAACACCGACTTGCGCGCTTCCTTCGCGCTAGGTACGGTAAAGAAGCGCATCAGGATGTGCGGCAGGCCGGCGGTACCGAACATCAGCGCCATGCCGAAGGAGATCGCGGACACCGGATCCTTGATGAAGGTGCCAGGTCCCATGATGGCGTCTTTTTTCGCGTGCAGCTCGACCGATTTGGCAAACAGCGCCTCCGGGCTAAAGTTGAACTGCGCCAGCACGGCGATGGCCATGAAGCTTGCGCCGCCCAGCAGCATTACGGCCTTGATGATCTGCACCCAGGTGGTCGCGGTCATGCCGCCGAACAGCACGTAAATCATCATCAGCGTACCGACCAGCACCACGGCCACCCAGTACTCCAGGCCGAACAGCAGCTTGATCAACTGGCCCGCACCAACCATCTGCGCGATCAGGTAGAACGCCACCACCACCAGCGTTCCGGAAGCGGAGAAGATGCGGATAGGCGCCTGCTTGAAACGGTAAGCCGCAACGTCGGCAAACGTGAAGCGGCCCAGGTTACGCAAGCGCTCCGCCATCAGGAAGGTGATGATAGGCCAGCCAACCAGGAAGCCAATCGCGTAGATCAGGCCATCGTAACCGTTCAGGAACACGGAAGCGGAAATACCGAGAAAGGATGCTGCCGACATGAAGTCGCCCGCAATCGCCAGGCCATTCTGGAAGCCGGTAATGCCGCCGCCAGCGGTGTAGAAGTCCGACGCGGAGCGGGTCTTGGCCGCAGCCCATTTGGTCACAAACAGCGTGAACACCACGAACACGGCGAACATGGTGATCGCCACCCAGTTGGTCGGCTGGCGCTCGGCCTGACCGAGATCGCCACCTGCGGCCATCGCCGCACCACCGGCCAGCAGCAGCGCTGCCGGAATCAGACGTTTAGCGGCGCTCATGCTTGCACCTTCGCCTGGATGGCCTGGGTCAGCGCGTCGTACTTGCTGTTTGCGCGGCGGACGTAGATACCGGTGACCAGCACCGTGAATACAATGACGAATAAGCCGATCGGCATGCCCCAGGTCATGACACCGGTGCCGGTTTTCGCTGCCAGGAATTCCTTGTCGAAGGCGATGAGGAGGATGTAGCCGTAATAGACCACCATCATGAGTGAGGTCAGCAGCCAGCCGAACCGCGAGCGCTGGCGGACCAGCTGGTGATAATTGGGATCTTGTTTGATCTTTTGAACCAGATCTTGTTGCATGGTGAGTCTCCGTTATTGATGCTCTTCTATTCGAGCTTATACGCAGAATAGAAGAGCAGCCTTACCGGGGCCTTACAACTGCAACGCGCGTTGTATCTGTTGTAGCGATGCCGGATCTTCGATGGCAGTGAGGTCGCCGGGATTGCGGCCTTCGCAGATGGCCTGTATCGAACGGCGCAGCAGCTTGCCGGAACGGGTCTTCGGCAGCTGCGTGACGAAGTACACACGCGCTGGCCGCGCCACGGCGCCAAGCTGGCGGTCCACTACCGACATCACATCCTGCTCGCTGGTCGCGGCATTGGCATCTTTCAGAATCGCGAACGCCACAGCCACCTGCCCTTTGAGCTTGTCCTCGACACCCACCACCGCCACTTCCGACACGTTGGGGTGACTGGTGATGGACTCCTCGATCTCGCGCGTACCCAGCCTGTGGCCTGCAACGTTAATCACGTCGTCGGTGCGGCCGAGGATGAAGTAGTAGCCATCCGCATCGCGCAAGCCCCAGTCAAAGGTGGAGTAGACCATCTTGCCTTCATGTTCGGACCAGTAGGTATCGACAAAGCGCTGATCGTCGCCGTACACCGTCTGCATGCAGCCCGGCGGCAGCGGGCCTTCCACCATCACCACGCCTTTTTCATTGGCGCCGCATTCCTGGCCGTTGATTTCGTTAATCAGCCTGACCTTGTAGCCGTACATGGCAAGGCCGGGACTGCCCAGCCGCGTCGGAGTGTCTTCTATCCCTTTGGCGATAGACAGGATCGGCCAGCCGGTTTCGGTCTGCCAGTAATTGTCGATGATGGGCACATTCAGTTCGCCAGCAATCCAGCTTGATGTGGTTTCATCCAGCGGCTCGCCAGCCAGGTACAAGGCCCTCAACGAAGACTTGTCGTACTTGCGCATGAATTCCGGCGCCTGCTTGCGCAGCACGCGGATTGCGGTCGGCGCCGAGAACATGCGCGTTACCTTGTACTTCTCGACGATGCTCCACCAGATGCCAGGGTCCGGACAAATCGGCAGCCCCTCGTACATGATGGTCGCCATGCCGGCGATGAGCGGGCCGTAGACGATGTACGAATGCCCCACCACCCAGCCAATGTCGGACGTCGCAAAGAAAGTTTCGCCGGCCTTGCCGCAGAAGTTGTACTTCATCGACGCCGCCAGCGCGACAGCATAGCCACCGACATCGCGCTGCACGCCTTTCGGCTTGCCAGTGGTGCCGGAGGTATAGAGAATATATGAAGGTTCGTTCGACTCCAGCCATGTCACCGGCACATGGGCTGCCAGATGCGCGGCACGCAACGCCGCATAGTCCACGTCGCGGCCTTCAACCATTGTTATCGGCGCCAGGCCGCGATCCACCAGCAGCACGCGCGACGGCTTGGCCGACGACAGCGCGATGGCCTCGTCCAGCAGCGGCTTGTACGGAATCGCCTTGCCGTTGCGTGAGCCGGCATCGGCAGAGACAATCAGCACCGGCTTGGCATCGTCGATACGGCTGGCCAGGCTGTTGGCAGCAAAGCCGCCGAACACCACCGAGTGCACCGCGCCGATGCGGGCGCAGGCCAGCATGGCGAAAGCCGCTTCGGCGATCATCGGCATGTAAATGAGGACGCGGTCCCCTTTGCGCACGCCCAGCGACTGCATCATCGCCGCCCAGCGCTCCACTTCCGCGCGCAGCTCGTTGAAGGAGTAGCTGCGCTCCGTGTTGGTTTCGGTGGAGATGGCGATGAGCGCGGGCTGGTCGCCTTGCGTTGCACACCAGCGGTCCACCGCGTTGTGGCACAGGTTCGTATGTCCGCCCACGAACCAGCGGGCGAACGGCGGCTTGGCGTAATCCAGGACTTGCGTGAAAGGCGTGTTCCAGTCGATGAGCGCTGCCTCGTCCTGCCAGAATTGTTCAGGCGTGACGATAGAGCGCTGATAGAACTCAGCGTACTTCATGTCTCCTCCGGTGTTTTGTGTAAAGCGTTAAGCGGGTACGCGTACCCAGCCTTCCATCAATACCCGCGCGCTGCGGCTCATTACCGCTTTTGTCACGCTCCATTCTCCGTTCTGCTGCACCGCTTCGGCGCCGACACGCAAGGTGCCAGATGGATGGCCGAAACGCACCGCACCGCGTTCGCCACCGCCCGCCGCCAGGTTCACCAGCGTGCCGGGAATCGCGGCGGCCGTACCGATCGCGACGGCCGCCGTGCCCATCATGGCGTGATGCAGCTTGCCCATCGAGAGCGCGCGCACCAGCAGGTCCACATCGCCCGCCGCGACAGCCTTGCCGCTGGACGACGTGTACGGTTTGGGCGGCGCTACAAACGCCACCTTCGGCGTGTGCTGGCGCGTGGCCGCTTCGCTCAGGTCCTTGATGAGCCCCATGCGCAGCGCGCCGTGGGCGCGGATGGTTTCAAACATCGCCAGCGCCTTGCTGTCGCTGTTGATGGCGTCCTGCAGCTCGGTGCCGGTGTAGCCGACAGCATCGGCATTGATGAAGATGGTCGGGATGCCGGCATTAATCATGGTCGCCTTCAACGTACCGACGCCAGGGACTTCCAGATCGTCGATCAGTTGGCCGGTCGGGAACATCGAGCCGCCTGCGCCCTCTTCTTCCGCTGCCGGGTCCATGAACTCCAGCTGCACTTCCGCCGCCGGGAACGTGACGCCATCCAGCTCGAAGTCGCCGGTTTCCTGCACTTCGCCGTTGGTCATCGGAATGTGGGCGATGATGGTCTTGCCGATATTGGCTTGCCACACGCGCACTACGGCCACGCCATCGCGCGGCAAGCGGGCTGGATCAACCAGGCCGCCGCTGATGGCGAAAGCGCCGACTGCTGCCGACAGGTTGCCGCAGTTGCCGCTCCAGTCCACAAAGGCTTTATCGATGGAGACCTGGCCGAACAGATAATCGACGTCGTGGTCCGGGCGCTCGCTGCGGGACAGGATCACTGTCTTGCTGGTGCTCGAAGTGGCGCCGCCCATGCCGTCGATCTGCTTGCCATAGGGGTCCGGGCTGCCGATCACGCGCAGCAGCAGCTGGTCGCGCGCGGCGCCCGGCTGCTGCGCCGCTTCCGGCAGATCCTGCAGGCGGAAGAACACGCCCTTGCTGGTACCGCCACGCATATACGTGGCGGCGATTTTGATTTGCGGTTTGTGGCTCATTTACGCTGCCTTTGCCGATTCAAGGAAGTCCTGTGCGAAGCGCTGCAGCACGCCGCCGGCTTCGTAGATGGACACTTCTTCTGCGGTATCGAGACGGCAGGTGACTGGCACCTCGACCTGCTCGCCATTGCGGCGGTGGATCACCAGCGTCAGCGTCGCGCGCGGTTCGCGCTTGCCGATGACGTCATAGCTCTCGGTGCCGTCCAGCGCCAGCGTCAGGCGGTTCACGCCCGGCTTGAACTCCAGCGGCAGCACGCCCATGCCCACCAGATTGGTACGGTGGATACGCTCGAAGCCTTCCGCCACAATCGCCTCCACGCCAGCCAGGCGCACGCCCTTGGCCGCCCAGTCACGCGACGAGCCCTGGCCATAATCTGCGCCAGCGACGATGATCAGCGGCTGCTTGCGGTCCATATAGGTTTCAATCGCTTCCCACATGCGCAGCACTTTGCCTTCCGGCTCCACGCGCGCCAGCGAGCCGGCTTTCACATTGCCGTCCGCATCGCGCACCATCTCGTTCTTCAGCGTTGGATTCGCGAAGGTGGCGCGTTGCGCGGTCAGGTGGTCGCCGCGGTGGGTGGCGTAGGAGTTGAAGTCCTCTTCCGGCAGGCCCATTTTATGCAGGTACTCGCCCGCAGCGGAATCCATCATGATCGCGTTCGATGGCGACAGGTGGTCGGTGGTGATGTTATCGCCGAGGACCGCCAACGGACGCATGCCTTTCAGCGTGCGTACGCCTGCCAGCGCGCCTTCCCAATATGGCGGACGGCGGATGTAGGTCGATTGCGCGCGCCAGTCGTACAAAGGCGCGGCCAGTTCGCTTGCCTCTTCGCTGCGTGCAAACATCGGGATGTAGACTTTGCGGAAATGATCCGGCTTGACGCTGGCCTCCACGATGGCGTCGATCTCTTCGTCGCTTGGCCACAGGTCTTTCAGCGTAACCGGTTTACCGCTGGCGTCATGGCCCAGCACATCCTTCTCGATGTCGAAGCGGATGGTGCCGGCAATTGCGTACGCCACCACCAGCGGTGGCGAGGCGAGGAAGGCCTGCTTGGCATAAGGGTGAATACGGCCGTCAAAGTTGCGGTTGCCCGACAGGACAGCGGTGGCATACAGGTCGCGGTCCACCACTTCTTTCTGGATCACCGGATCCAGCGCACCGGACATGCCGTTGCATGAGGTGCAGGCATACGCCACCACGCCGAAGCCCAGCTTTTCCAGCTCAGGCATCAGGCCTGCCTCTTCCAGGTACAGCGTGACCGCTTTCGAGCCTGGCGCCAGCGAGGACTTGACCCAAGGCTTGCGCAGCAGGCCAGCCTTGTTGGCATTACGCGCCAGCAGACCGGCTGCAATCATATTGCGCGGATTGTTGGTGTTGGTGCAGCTGGTGATGGCGGCGATGATGACCGCGCCGTCCGGCATCTTGCCCGGCTCGTTCGCCACCACGCCCGAAATGCCGCGTGCCGCCAGTTCGCTGGTGGGCACGCGCTTGTGCGGGTTCGATGGGCCGGCGATGTTACGCACCACGGTCGACAGGTCGAACTTCAGCACGCGCTCGTATTCGGCCGTCTTCAGGCTGTCCGACCACAGGCCGGTGTGCTTCGCGTACTGTTCGACCAGCGCCACCAGTGCATCATCGCGGCCGGTCAGCTTGAGGTATTTGATGGTCTGCTCGTCGATGGAGAACATCGCCGCTGTCGCACCAAACTCCGGCGCCATGTTGGCGATGGTGGCGCGGTCGCCCAGCGTCAGCGAGGTCGCGCCTTCGCCGTAGAACTCCAGGTAGGCCGACACCACTTTTTCCTTGCGCAGAAATTCCGTCAGCGCCAGCACCGTGTCGGTGGCGGTGATGCCTGGCTGCGGCTTGCCGCTCAGCTCAACGCCGACGATGTCAGGCAAACGCATCCACGATGCGCGGCCCAGCATCACGGTTTCCGCTTCCAGGCCGCCAACGCCAATCGCGATCACGCCGAGCGCATCGACCATCGGCGTATGCGAGTCGGTGCCGACCAGCGTATCAGGATAAGCCACACCATCCGTCACCTGAATCACCGGCGACATGCGCTCCAGATTGATCTGGTGCAGGATGCCGTTACCTGGCGGGATCACGTCCACATTCAGGAAGGCCTTCTTGGTCCAGTCAATGAAGTGGAAACGGTCTTCGTTGCGGCGGTCTTCAATCGCGCGGTTCTTGTTGAAGGCATCGGGATCGAAACCGCCGCACTCCACGGCCAGCGAGTGGTCCACCACCAGCTGGGTTGGCACGACAGGATTCACCAGCGACGGATCGCCGCCCTGCTCTGCGATTGCATCGCGCAGGCCGGCCAGATCGACCAGCGCAGTCTGGCCCAGAATGTCGTGACACACCACGCGCGCCGGGAACCATGGGAAGTCCAGGTCACGCTTACGCTCGATGAGCTGCGACAGCGAGGCAGTGAGCATCGCCGGTTCGCAACGGCGTACGAGATTTTCAGCCAGAACGCGCGAGGTGTATGGCAGTTTGGCCCAGGCGCCTGGCTGGATCGCATCAACGGCTTCACGCGTGTCGAAATAGTCTAGCTGGGTGCCCGGTAAATTCTTGCGGAATGCAGTATTCATGATTATTGACGGTCCTTGATCGGAACGAACTTCAGGTCTTCCGGACCAACATAATTGGCGCTTGGACGAATGATCTTGTTGTCGATGCGCTGTTCGATGATGTGCGCCGACCAGCCGGAGGTACGCGAGATGACGAACAGCGGCGTGAACATCGCCGTCGGCACGCCCATCATGTGGTAGGACACAGCCGAGAACCAGTCCAGGTTAGGGAACATCTTTTTGATTTCCCACATCGTCGATTCCAGACGTTCAGCGATGTCGAACATCTTGGTCGAACCGGCTTCCTCGGACAGCTGGCGCGCGACTTCCTTGATGACGACGTTGCGCGGATCGGATACGGTGTACACCGGGTGGCCGAAGCCGATCACCACTTCCTTGTTGGCGACGCGATTGCGGATATCCGCTTCCGCTTCATCCGGATTCTCGTAGCGCTTCTGGATTTCAAAAGCGACTTCGTTGGCGCCACCGTGCTTGGGACCACGCAGCGCGCCAATCGCGCCGGTGATGGCCGAGTGGATGTCGGAGCCGGTGCCCGAGATCACGCGGCTGGTGAAAGTCGAGGCATTGAATTCGTGTTCCGCGTACAGGATCAGCGACGTATGCATCGCGCGTACCCACGATTCCTGTGGCTTCTCGCCATGCAGCAGGTGCAGGAAGTGGCCGCCGATCGAGTCGTCATCGGTTTCCACTTCGATGCGTTTGCCATTGTGGCTGAAGTGGTACCAGTACAGCAGCATGGAACCGAACGACGCCATCAGGCGGTCGGCGATATCGCGCGCGCCTGGGGTGTTGTGGTCATCCTTTTCCGGCAGCACGCAGCCCAGCACGGAGACGCCGGTACGCATCACGTCCATTGGGTGGGCCGATGCCGGCAGGGCTTCCAGTGCGGCTTTCACCGCTTGCGGCAGGCCGCGCAGCGATTTCAGCTTGGCCTTGTAGCCTTTCAGTTCTGCGGTGGTCGGCAGTTTGCCGTGCACCAGCAGGTAGGCGATTTCCTCGAACTCGCAGGTGTTGGCGACGTCCAGAATGTCGTAGCCGCGATAGTGCAGGTCATTGCCGGTTTTGCCGACGGAGCACAGCGCAGTGTTACCAGCGGCGACACCCGACAGGGCGACGGATTTTTTAGGTTTGAAGGTAGTGGCTTCGGTCATGTCGGTATCTCCTCTTATTTCTTCTGTGCGGCGAACAGGGCGTCCAGCTTCTGTTCGAAATCGTGATAGTTGATGCGCTCATAGAGTTCAGCGCGGGTCTGCATGGTGTCGACCACGTTCTGCTGCGTGCCGTCGCGGCGGATCGCGCCGTAGACGTTTTCCGCCGCCTTGTTCATGGCGCGGAAGGCGGACAGCGGATACAGCACCAGGCCCACGTCTGCGCTGCGCAACTCGTCGACGGTGAACAGCGGGGTCGAACCGAATTCGGTGATATTGGCAAGCACCGGTACTTTGACGGCGGCAGCGAATTTCTTGTACATGTCCAGCGTGATCATCGCTTCCGGGAAGATCATGTCGGCGCCGGCTTCCACGCAAGCGACTGCGCGGTCGATGGCAGCGTCCAGGCCCTCAACGGCCAGCGCATCGGTGCGGGCCATGATGACAAACTGGTCGTCGGTACGCGCGTCCACGGCGGCCTTGATGCGGTCAACCATTTCTTCCTTGCTGACGATTTCCTTGCCCGGGCGGTGGCCGCAGCGCTTGGCGCCCACCTGGTCTTCGATATGGGTCGCGGCGGCGCCGAACTTGATCAGCGATTTCACGGTACGCGCGACGTTGAAGGCGGAGGCGCCAAAGCCGGTGTCCGAATCGACCAGCAGCGGCAAGTCGCAGACGTCGGTAATGCGGCGCACGTCAGTCAGCACATCATCCAGATTCGAGATGCCCAGGTCCGGCAGGCCGAGCGAGCCCGCAGCCACACCGCCACCCGACAGGTAAATCGCCTTGAAGCCGGCCCGCTTGGCCAGCAATGCGTGATTGGCGTTGATGGCGCCGACCACCTGCAACGGGGATTCTTCCTGGACGGCTTTGCGGAACGCCGCGCCTGCGGAGTAGTGACTCATATTGTGACCTTTCGATATTGCGTTGAAGTTGCGCTTTGTAGTGCAAGGGCTATGCCAGAGCACCAATCCATATAAATCAACAACTTACGACATCCACGTCGTTTCATCATGGAACACCGAAACAAATTTGAACTATAATTGAAACATGCGACATTCCACGCCCCTGCCCTTCGACGCCAACGACAAGCCGGTTATCTGGACGGTTTCGGTATCGCGCCTGTCCGATCTGTTCCGTGATATCACACTCGAATACGACAACCTGGCGACCATAGAACCGATCAACCTGGGCTTCGACGAAGCGGCCAGACATATCCGCGAGCGGCTGGCGACAGAGCGCTGCGATGCGGTGATTTCGGCCGGCTCCAACGCCGCCTACCTGAAAGGCCGCTTGTCCGTGCCGGTGGTGATCACCAAATTCAGCGGGCTGGATGTGATGCAGGCGCTGGCGCGCGCGCGGCGCGTGTCCGAGCGCATCGGCATCATCACGTATCAGGACCGGCTGGCGGAGCTGGCGGAGTTCTCGGCGACCTTTGGTTTCGACGTCGAACAGCGCACCTATGTCACCGAAGAGGATGCGCGCGCGCAGATCAACGACCTCAAAGCGGCAGGCATCAAGGCCATCGTCGGCGCCGGCCTGATTACCGACCTGGCCGAGGAAGCCGGCCTCACGGGCGTGTTCGTGTACTCGGCCACCTCGATCCGCCACGCATTTGACGATGCACTGGAAATGGCGCGCCTGACGCAGCTGGAATCCAATCACAGCCGCTCACGCAACGCGGTGGTGACAGACACGCTGCGCGCCAAACATGGCATCAATGACCTGCGCGGCGACTCGGCGGCGATGGAGAACGTGCGCCAGTCCGTGGTGCTGTATGCGAAATCGCCCGCCACCGTGCTGATACAGGGCGAGACCGGCTGCGGCAAGGAGCTGGTGGCGCAAGCCATCCACCGCGAAGCGCCGCGCACGCTGGGCCAGAACCGCCCCTTCGTCGCCGTCAACTGCGGCGCCATTGCAGAATCGCTGCTGGAGTCCGAACTGTTTGGCCATGAGGAAGGCGCGTTCACTGGCGCCCGACGCGGCGGCCATGCGGGCTTGTTTGAGGCGGCCAACCGCGGCACCTTGTTCCTCGACGAGATCGGAGAGATGCCGCTGACGCTGCAAACCCGTTTGCTGCGCGTGCTGGAAGAACGTGAAGTCGTGCGCGTCGGCGGCACACGGCCGATACCGGTCAACGTCCGCATCATCAGCGCCACGCACTGCGACCTGGAACAGCGCGTGCGCGAAGGCCGCTTCCGCGCGGATCTGTTCTACCGGCTGGCGGTGTTGCGCCTGACGTTGCCGCCGCTGCGTGCGCGTCTGGACGACGTGGTAGCGCTGGCCGAATGGTCGCTGAAAAACGCGCTGGCATCGCTGAGCGCACGGCCGCATCCCAATCTGCACGCCGAGATGGCCGCCTGCGCGCCTCTGCTGCAACGCTACGACTGGCCTGGCAATGTGCGCGAACTGCGCAACCTCACCGAGCGCCTGGCGCTGTTCCTCGCAGCTGAACCGCTGCAGGCACTGACGCCCGCCTTCATGCTCAGCGTCGCACCGGAACTGGCTACCCGCACCGCCGCGCCGGCTGGCCCGCCACCACCTGCGCCGACCGCGCTGCCGCAAAGCGGCGAAAGCGTCCACGCAGTCCTGGCCCGCTTCGGCGGTCGGCGTGACGCTGCGGCCGATTACCTGGGCATCAGCCGCACCACGCTGTGGCGCAAACTCAAAGCAGAGAACTGACAACCGTTCATCCAGCCGATCAAACCACTCATCCCAAAGCCGTCGCGGCCGGCGTAGCGCGCCGATAGCATGAGATCTCCAACTTCACTCACGGAGAAACAGATGCCACGTTCGCTGCTCAAAACCGTCGTCATGATCGCTGCCAGCCTGGTCCTGGGCCATGCTGCAGCGGCCGACCATCCTTCGTTCAAGGTCGATGTGACTGGCCAGGGCGCACCTGTCATCCTGATTCCCGGCCTTGGTTCGCCCGGTGAAGTATGGGCTAGCACGGTGGCGCACTACTGCGGCAAGCGCCAGTGCCACGTGTTGTCGCTAGCAGGTTTTGCGGGCCAGCCAGCCATCGGCACGCCGCTGATCGCCACGGTCGAACAGCAGCTCAGCGACTACATCCGGGAACACAAGCTTGAACATCCAGTCGTCATCGGCCATAGCCTGGGCGGTTTTATCGGTATGAAGCTGGCGTCCGATCACCCCGCGCAGGTCGGGCGCCTGGTCATTGTCGATACCCTGCCGGCACTGATGGCCGCACGCATTCCCGGCACCACGCCAGAACAGCTGAAACTGATCGCCGAAGACATGCGAACCCGCATGCTGGGCCAGGATGCCCAGGCAGCCAGCGCCAGCACGCTCGAATCGCTGCGCAGCATGATCAGCAAGCAGGAAGACATTGACCGCGCCATGGGCTGGGCGAAGCAGTCCGACCGCATGACCGTGATTAATACCTTGGCAGAGATGACGGCCGACGACCTGCGCCCTGGCCTGAACCACATCACCGCGCCGACGCTGGTACTGGGCAGCTGGATCGCCTACAAAAACTACGGCAACAAGGACAGCTTCACGCAGTTGTACAAATCCCAGTACCAGCAACTGCCCAACGTCAAAGTGGAGCTGGCTGACAACGCCCGCCATTTCATCATGTACGACGATCCTGCATGGATGTATGATCGTATTGATAACTTCCTAAACTAATCATGAACAACGACCATTCCCTGCTTCCGCGTTTGAACTGGTACTGGATATTTCAACTTGCCGGCTGGAGCTTCCTGCCGCTGATGATGACCGCGTCCATGCCGGTCGAGGTGCGCCTCAACGGTTTGATCATCGCCAGCTGGGGTGCGCTGTCCGGCATCATCCTTTCAGACATCTGGCACCGCATCCTCAAGCGCCGCATCCACTACGGCATTGCGGTGAACTGGGCGATGATGCTGCGCGCGGTGCTGGTCCTGGGCGTCATCAACACCGGCACACAAACGCTGGGCTATGCGCTGATTAAACCATTCGGCGAATGGCATGGCGTCGCCTGGCTGCCAGGCGCGCTGCTGTTCTGGTGGGCCGCGCACATGGTCTGGAACATCTGCTACATGGCCGTGCTATCGCTGCGCCGCGCCAACCGCGCGGAAGCCGAAACACTGCGGCTGGAAGTCGCCGCCAAGGATGCGGAACTGCGCGCCCTGCAGGCACAGGTCAACCCACATTTTTTCTTCAACAGCATGAACAGCGTGCGCGCGCTGATTTATGAAGACCAGAATGCTGCCGCGCAGATGATCGACCAGCTGGCCAGCGTGATGCGCTACGCACTGCAGTCCGGCCATCATGACACCGTGCCGCTGGCGGCCGAGATCGAGGCTGTTCAGGCTTATCTCGCGATTGAAAAAATCCGCTTTGAAGAACGCATGCGCGTCAGCGTGGATATCGGCATGGGCCTGGAGCGGGTACGCATTCCGCCCATGGCCTTGCAGACGCTGGTCGAAAACGCCGTTAAATATGGCGTCGAAACCAGCCCTACTGGCAGTGACATCCGCATCCGCGCGCAGCGTCTGGACAACGGTGCGGTGCATATCGAGATCGCCAATCTGGGTGCGATTGTGCCGTTTGCGAATTCCACCAAAGTTGGCCTGGTCAACACGCGCAAGCGCCTGGCGTTGGCGCTGGGCGCTAACGCGCAGCTGGATCTGTCTGAAAACAGTGGCTGGGTACGCGCCACGCTTACCTTGCCGGAGGCCGCCTGATGCGGGCATTACTGATAGACGACGAGCGCCTGGCGCGCGCCGAACTGCGTCGCCTGCTGGCGGCGCATCCTGATGTGGAGATTGTGGGCGAGGCAGTCAATGCCGCCGATGGTGTACAGCAGATCAATGCACTCAAGCCCGATCTGATTTTCCTCGACGTGCAAATGCCCGGCGGCAGCGGCTTCGACATGCTGGAAGCACTGGAGGAAGCGCCGGAAGTCATCTTCACCACCGCGTTCGATCACTATGCATTGCAGGCGTTTGAAGTGAATGCGCTGGACTATCTGCAAAAGCCGATACAGGCGGCGCGCATGGCAAGCGCGCTGCAACGCTGCGCCGCACGCCGACTGCACATCGCCTCGGCCATGCCGTCGGCGGCGCGCAAGCTGTTCATCAAGGATGGCGAGCGATGCTGGTTCGTCGCGGTCCAGGATATCCGCCTGTTTGAATCGGACGGCAATTACACGCGCGTCTATTTCGACGATCAGCAGCCGTTGATGCTGCGTTCTCTGAACCAGCTGGAAGAGAAGCTGGATCCGCAACGCTTCTTCCGCGCCAGCCGCCGCCACATCGTCAACCTCGATTTCATCGAGCAGGCAGAACCCAATGATGCCGGTGGTCTCGATCTGACATTGCGCGACCAGCTTGCCGTCGAAGTCTCCCGTCGCCGCGCCCCGCAGTTCAAGGCCCTGACAATGCTCTAGCTGCGCAATGCCTCTGCTGGTGATATGCGCATCGCCAGCCAGGTGTGGCGGCTGGTCGCGCCGAGCGCGATAGCGAGCGTGAGGCACAGTGCGATCAGCAAGGTCCAGTAACCCACAGGCGCATGCTCCACATAGCCAGACAGATAGCGGTGGGTCGCGATGGCCGCCGCCGGCAGGCCGATAGCCGCGCCGGCCAGCACCAGCAAGCCGATCTCGCGGATGACCAGCAGGCCGATGTCACCAGCGCGCGCGCCGTGCAGTTTGCGCATGACGATCTCCGGCGCGCGCCGCTGCACCGTGTTGGCCGATAAAACATAGGTGCCTACGCCAGCGATGATGAGGGCAATGCCTGTCGCCACAGCCAGCAACTTGGCCATGCGTGCATCATCCGCATAGTTCTGTGCCAGGATCTCGCCAGCGCGATGCATGCGCAGCAGCGATTCGGGGAAATAGCGCGGCCAGAGTTCCTGCACGCTGTTTTCTACCTGCGCCATCGATCCATGCACACGTATCGTCAACGCGCCACCGGCAGTCCACAGCTCGTAAGCAGTGGCGCGTGGCGCCTCATGCAATGAACGGAAGCGCAATTCCGGCGCGATGCCGACGACAGTCTTGTTTATCGTGACATTATCGAATCCGGTGAACAGCACCGTTTCACCGATTGCCGCCTCCGGCGTCGCGAAGCCCAGCTCGCGCGCAGCGATGGCATTGATGACCACCGGGATTTTGTCGTCATCCCTGTCAAAGCCACTCTTGAACAGGCGCCCCGCCACCGGTTTGAGGCGCAGCTGTTCGAAGAAATTCGCGCTGACCGATTTCATTTCCATGGCCGCAGCCTGGCCACCGGGACGTTTCAACTCCCGTGTCCACAGCCAGTCGAGACGACCGACCGGATCTTCCGAGATCGCCACGCCTTCCACACCTGGCTGCGCTGACAGCGCCGTGTACAGGCCGCGTGCAGCAGCGTTGTCGCGTACACGTTCCGGCATTTCGACCACCAGCAACGGCGATGGCTCAAAGCCGGGCGAAGACGTCATCGCATAGTGCGTCTGCCACGCAATCGCGATCGTGACGCCGGCCAGGCCCATGGCGGCGGCAATCTGCACTACCGTCAGCACGCGGCGCAAGCGCATGCTGGCTCCCGACTCCGTACCTGGACGCCCTGCCAGCACCCGCGTGGGATGCACACGCAGCGCGATCAGTGCCGGATACACGGCACTCGCCACACCCAGCAGCCCACCCAGCGCCACTGCCATGGCAATATTCTGCAGATTGAACACATCGTCGAGCTGCCGCGCGACCAGCTGCGAAAAGGCCGGCAGCGCCAGCCAGGCCAGCAGCAATCCCAGCGCCGTGGCCAGCATCGACATCAGCAGCGACTCCAGCATGAAGTGCATGACGATCTGCGGCACGCTGGCGCCCAGCACCTTGCGCATCGCCACTTCGCGCTGGCGCCGCAATACGCGCACCGTCGCCAGATTGACATAGTTGATCGCCGCCAGCGCCAGTATCAGCACGGCGATGGCCGCCAGGCCGCCGATCACCATTGGGTCGCCACGGTCGCCTGCCACCGCAATCGGGTTGTCGCGCACTTGGGTGGCGAAATAGGCGCTGCGCAAGGGCGACATGGAAAGCTCCAGCGTCTTGCGCTTGCCGAGGCGCGCCATGACGTCGGGCGGGAAGCTTTGTACGCTTGGCGTGCGGTCGACGACCTGCTGCAGGCTATCCGTCAACGCGGCAACCGAGGCGCCGGGACGGACGCGTATCAGCAGCTTGCCCATCCAGCCATGTTCGCCGGTCAGCATCTCATGCCGCACCTCGTCGGCAAACGTGGAGTTCACGCCAAACAGCAGCTCAAACGGGATGGTGGTATTGGATGGCGGCGTGGCGACGACGGCGCCGACCCGCAGCGGCTTGCCTTCCGCATGCAGCACGCGTCCGACCACGTCGGCCGTGGCAAACAGGCGTTGTGCCGCAGCCGCCGTCAGGACGATCTGGTCCGGGCGTTCCAGTGCCACGGCAATATCGCCGTACAAGGTGCGCAGGCCAAGTACCTGTTGGAATCCCGGGATGACGGTCAGCGCCCGCACCCGCAGAATTTTGCGATCGATGCGTACCGCCAGCGGCAGCACCTCCTGGCGTGCCGGGATGTAGCAGGTCGCATCCACCACGCCTGGCAGCTGGAGCGCCGCCGCCCGCAGGAACATCGGCGCCAGATCGTACACCGGTTCGGAAGGATCGACATTGAACCGGTGACGGACGACGTAGATGTTATCCGCGTCCGGCACCTGTGCATCGTATTCCAGCGAGTAGCGCACAAAGCCCAGCAACAGCAGGCACGCGGCCAGGCCGGCGCTCAATCCGAGCATGACGGCCAGCGTATAAGCCGGTTCTTGTATCAGCGTGCGCCAGGCGATGCGAAAATCCATAGGTTTCAGTCCGTAGTGAAGTTGTCACGACAGACTGCAACATCCATGCCACGCGGATTTCGCATCGATGTGTTCAAAAGTGGACGCTTGTGCTGTTCACTTCCGGACAGCTTGCTGATTCAGTCCCGGGATCACCTGCGGCTGATAGGGCTTGACCGGCTGCTCCGTCATTTTTTTGGACAGCAGCTGCAGCGCCACTTCCAGCTGGCGGTCCTGACCTTGGTAGGTGGCGTGCGGCGGATTATCCACCACCACGTCCGGCGCAACGCCAACGCCTTCAATCAGCCATTGGCCGTCTTCGGAATTGAACTGCCCCATCTCCGCCACGCGCGCCATGCCGTTGTCGCTCAGGCGGTTGTTATCGCTGAGCCAGACCCCGGCGCCAGCGGTACGTTTGCCGACCAGCGGACCGAGGCCCAGCGCCTTGATGCCGGCGGCGAAGGTCTCGCCGTCCGAATACGTGTATTCATCCACCAGCACGGCCAGATGGCCGCGGAAGGTGTTCTGCATATTCGGCGACGGCTGCACGCCCGGCGGCGCCCAGAACGCCCACGCCTTGCGCAGCAGTTTCTCGATGATCCAGCTATCGATATTGCCGCCGTTGTTGCGGCGGACGTCGATGATGAGCCCTTCGCGATTCACGTTGGCGTAAAAGTCGCGGGCAAACGAGGCGATATCATTCGGTCCCATCGCGCGCAGATGCAGATAGCCGATACGCCCCTTGGATGCAGCTTCCACCTGGCGCGCGCGCGATTGCTCCCAATCGCTGTAGCGCAGCACGCTCTGTTTGGCCATCGTCACCGGCAGCACAATCACCGCGCGCGTTTCCGCCTTGCGCTTCACTTGCAGCAGCACCTGTTTGTCGGCCTGGTTCAGCAGCAGGTCGGCGATGTCACGCGCCTCCAGTACGGACTTGCCGTTGACGGCGGTGATGATGTCGCCCTCTTTCACATCCACGCCAGCCTGCGCCAGCGGGCCGCGTTGTGCAGGCAGCTCCGGTTCGCTGGCGTAGATATGGTCGACGCGGTAGCCTTCTGCGGTACGCGACAGCAGCGCGCCCAGGCCGGCGGGCGTGCCTTCCGGCGCCGAACGGCGGATGTCGCCAGGGCGGATCTGCGAGTGCAGCGCGCCCACTTCGCTAATCATCATCCCCAGCACATCGTCCAGCTCCGCGCGGTCGGTCACACGGTCCACCAGCGGCGCGTACTTGGTCCGCACAACCGGCCAGTCGGCGCCGCGCATCTTCGCGTCGTACAGGAAGTCGCGATGCATGCGCCAGGCGTCATTGAACATCTGCTTCCACTCCAGGCGCGGATTGGAGGTGAAGGTCCAGTCATCCACCTTGACCTTGGCCTTGCTGGTGTCAGTCGGCGCCTTGGCGCCCGCTTCAACGATCAGCATATCGCCCGCGCCGGCGCCCGCCGTGCGGTAGTAGACGTGCTTCCTGTCGGTCGACAGATCGAACTCGCGCACGCCGGCCGCAAACACTTCCGGCTTCGGCTCGTTGTTGGCAATCGCCAGCGTCTTGACTGCGGCCTTGCCATCGCTGCCGTCGGCGTCGATGAAGTACAGCCGCTTGTCGTCGATCTGCAGGCTGCGGTAATTGCCCGCCGGGACAGGCACTTCATACAGGCGCTCCGCCAGGCCCGCGTAGGCAATCGCCGGCAGCGATTTTCCGCTGGCCTTCGGTGCAGCCTTGGCGACAGCTTTTTCTGCGGCCTTTTCTGCTGCCTGTTCGGTCGCGCCTTCGGCCGGCTTGTCGCTTGGTTTGTTCAGCTCATCATCCGGCTTGAACGGGAAGCGGTTCTCTGCCTGCAGCGCCAGCGCGTAGATGCCTGTGCGCTTGTCGAACACCGGCCCCATATTGCGGTCGCCCCAAGGCGAGCCGTTCGCCAGCTGGAAGTTGCGGGCCGAGAGGAAGTACAGCCATTTGCCGTCCGGCGAGAACACCGGCGAACGCGAGGTGTAGCGATCGCTGGTCACGAAGGCCAGCTGTTTCGATTCGGTGTTGTACAAACCGATCTGGTCGCGCTGCTCGGTGCTGGCAGCACGTACCAGGGCCAGGTTTTTGCTGTCCGGCGACCACAGGATTTCCTCGTACTCGCCGATGCCGGATTTGCCCGCATCGTCGATCACCGTGTTGGCCCTGGTGGCCAGGTCCAGCAGCCAGAAGCGGCCCTTCTTGTCGGTGTGACCCAGCCAGCGGCCGTCCGGCGATGGGTACAGTTGCCAGCGGTGGTTGTTGCCATCCTTGGTCAGCTGCTCGCCCTTGCCGGAACCGTCGGCGGCGAATTTCCAGATTTCGTTTTCGCCGGTGGTATCGACAATCGCGTAGATGAATTTGTCGTCATGGCTGAACACGGCCTGGCGTGCACGCGCGCCTTCCGGGATGGCGATTTCCACGCGGCGTTGCGCGCCCGTGCCTGCCACGCTGACGCGGCCGCGCGCGGTCAGCACGATGCGTTCGAACTTGCCGGCGATCTGCACATTGGTCAGGTTCTCGAGCGGAGAACGGATCTGGCGCGAGCGTTGCTGGTCAAAGTCCGACACCAGGTTGATGGCCAGTTGCTCATCCTTGTTGGTGGCCAGGTCCAATACGTGAACATCTGCCCCCAGCTGATAGGCGATGCGGCCATCGCCCATGCTGGCGTTGCGCACATCCCAGTCGGTGTAGTTGGTCAGCTGGCGTGGCTCGCTGCCGTCGGCGGCCATGGTCCACAGATTGTCCGAGCCGCCCCGGTCGCTGATGAAGTAGAGCCGGCCCTGCCACCACATCGGCCGCTTGTTGTTGCCCGTATCGGCAGCCAACAGCTGGGTGGCTTCCGCATTGCCGCCCAGCTCGTAACGCCACAGCTGCGCGTAGGCGCCGCCACGATAGTGTTTGACGTTATCGTTGGTCATGGCCAGGCCGTTGCGCGTGAAATACAGCGTTTTGCCGGTGTCATCCAGCACCGCGTCGTTGGCGTCAGCCAGCGGGAAGATGCGGCGTTGCAGATCGTCCGGCTTGACGGCCGCAATCACCAGCGCGCGGCCTGGTCCTTTGCCGTCCGCCATGCTGACCAGCACCTCGCCCTGCGCGCTCCAGCCCAGCACCGACACGGCGCCGTTTTCAAATGTGATGCGCTTGGGCAGGCCGCCGGCCAGCGGCATCACATAGGCTTCCTGCGCGCCCTCGTACGACGCAGAGAATGCCACCCAGCGGCCATCCTGCGAAATGGCGGCGTTGGTTTCGGCGGATGGGTGCGTCGTCAGGCGCTGCGCCTGGCCGCCGTGCGCGCTGGTGCGCCACAGATCGCCCTCGGCGGTGAACACCACGCTGTCGCCACGGACAGCAGGAAAACGGTAATAAGCGTCGGCGGCAGTGGCAGTGGACAGCAGACCGGCGGACATCAACATCAGGGCAAGCGGACGAGACAGGTTCATGGGACAGTGTCAAAGGTTGTCTAATGGAACGGCAATTTTGGCACAGCTTGCCCGGTACAGATAGACTATCGTCGTCGTTTTTGGCAGTCCTGCTCCGCATAGCCAAACAGCACCACCCCCAGACTGCCAGTGGCATCGCCCTCATGCTCCTGGCCGACGCGGGTTTGCAGCACTTCCACGGCCGTGAATTGCTGCGGCCCGAGCTGCAAATCCTGCGCGCTCAACACCAGTGCCTGCCGTTCCCCGCCACGCAGTTCCAGCACCACGCTGGCTTCATGGCTTTTGCTGCTCCTGCCGCTGGCACGTGCATCCAGCGCGCGCTGCAGCGCAAATTGCTGCGACCGCACCGCAACCGGCTCAGCGCGCGCGGTGCGCGCCAGGCGCTGCAACGCTGGTTCGGCCAGCGCTTGCGCCGTGACGGTATAAGCGCCGGCCTCCAGCCCGGGGTTGCCGGCCCAGAACACGAAGGTATTGCTTCCGGCGCCATTCAGCACGGCCGATTGCAGGTTGTACTGCGCCCAATGGCGGTTGCTCATGGGCGCTGACGCCGATGGGCCGGGATCCAGTTCCTGCGGCGTGCAACTGACGTGGGCAAGCAGGCAGAAGTGCGCGGGAATACTGGCGTGCTCCGGTGTCCACACCATAGGCGGAAACGCCGTCGGCCCGAGCACCGAGCGCCCTGCTACCGGTTGGCTGTCGGACAGTATCAGCTGGGGGTTGGCAAAGCCGGTGGCCGGGTCCGACCAGTAGATGCGCAGCTTGACGTAGGCATTCGGCACGCCGCGGTTGTCGACCTTGACGCTGATTTCCAGCGGTTCGTCGGGCAGATAGGTGCCCGTCGGTGTGGTGTAGTGAAGGCCTTGCACGTGGATGGACGGGCACAGCCAGCTGATCACGGGCGGCGTGATTTTGCTCAGCGGCCGCTGCGAAGCACGGCCCTCATCGCCGGTAAAGTAGGGAATCACCAGCCACGGATGGGACGTATCGATGGCGTCATCGGGCGCGGGATCATGGTCCATGATGGTTCCTTACAAGGCAGTTTGCGCGTAGGCCAGCGCCACTTCCGGCACCGGATCGTCTTTGATGGAGCCAGTGGCAATGTCCCAGCATTGGCGCCCGGCATCGCGGTCGGCATCCATGTCGAGGTTGGCGCTGTCAGCGTCGCCACGCGCCAGTTGCTGCCAGAGTTGGTGCGCGAGGCGCGCAGCAGCGGTGACGTAACTATCAGGCGTCGACAGTGGCGGGTGTGCTGGCGGGCCGCCTGCTGCGTGCTCGACTGGCGTGGCCGGCATGCTTTCATAGCCCACATTGGGTTGGGCAGTGGCGCGGTGCGGGTAAGCTGCGGGCGGTGGCGAGGCGGTGAACTGCGCGTGCGCAGGTTGCAGCAGTTGCAGCGCATTGGGGTAGATGATGCCGAACACGGCCAGATAGTCGGCCGCATTGGAAAAGCCCTGCCACAAGTATTGCTGCAACTGCTCCAGCACATCGCAGATATGGACGGCCTGATCGGTACCGGCAAACGCCGTCAATGCCTGGCTATTGGTGCCGGGTTGCGGATCAGGATGGCTGGGATCTTTGGGCGGTGATCCGGCGCCACACGCTGCGCCGCCCGTGATGATGCACACGAAGACGATGCCGATGACCAGCAGCACGGACAGCAGACCAGCCCAGCAGGTCTTGCTTTTGGTCTCTTCGCTGTCGGCGTTGGACGTCCCGCCACCCGGCGGCGAGCCGCCACTGCCGCTGGTGGGCTTGAGGTTGGCCTCCAGTGGTGGAAACGCTGCAGGGTTGGCGTCCTTGCGCGTTTCCAGCGCCAGTGCCAGCGGTGCAGGCGCTGCCGGCATGTCAAAGCTGGCCAGCAGTTCAAGATGCCGCAGCAGGCGCTGGTAGCCGATATTGAAGTCGGGTAGCGGCGCCGTGATGCGCAGATCGTAGCTTGCGGTCAGGCTGTCCTGCAGCAGCTGCGCGATGCTGGCGGGCAGTTGCGCTGGCAAGCCAGGCACACCCCAGCGCAGCATCTGTGCCAGTTTTTTCATTGGCGGCAGGCCGCTGCGGTGCTGGCGCAGCCAGCTGCCGCTCGCATAACGCGACAGGCGGTCGCGATAGGGGTGGCTACGGCGCGGGCCGCCGACGGTGCGCCCCAGGTAGGCACTGCCGGCAACGTTGCCGCCATAGCCCGCCAGCACGCCAAACGCAAACGCGCGCGCGCCGCTGTCCTTCCCTGCCTGTGCGGCGACGCTGCGCACAAAGGCGTCCGTGCGGCGGGCCAGGAACAGGTCGCCCCAGTTCCACTCCGGCGTCTTGCGGTCGTCCTGACGCGGATGGCGCGCCAGGTAACGTGGGGGCGACATTTGCGCCGGCAAGGCCATGGCGACAGTGATGACCTGGGTGGCACGCTGCTCCAGCCCGCCGATCAACGCCTGTGCCTGGTTGAATTTGTCCAGCGCATCCGGTGCGGCAGGATCGGTCAGCGCGGACTCCAGCGCGGCCCGCACCTTGCCGACGTCCGCATAGACGTCCAGGCCGTCGCGCCACAGGTCGGCGGCCTGTTGCAGCATATCCAGTTCGGCGCCATCACTGGCCGCATGGGCCAGCAGATGATCGGTGAGCGCCCCCAGGCAGGCCAGGTCGCCATCCTGGGCCAGGGCTGCCAGCGTGCGGGCCTGCGCTTTCTGCTCGTCGGCATTGCTGTAACTTGTGGTCCGCAACAGGCCGTGCAGCTCATCCACCACGGCCATATGGCCGAAATAATCGATCATCACATCCTCCACTACCGTGTTGACAGCGCGCCAATTCCAACTAGCTTGCGCCGCGCACGATACAGCGGTGTTGATCTGGATCAGATAAAAAAAGCCCGCTGGGTAAGCGGGCTTGGGGGAAACAGTGCAGTTTAGTCGACTTCGACCGTCTCTGGCGGCTGGCTCGGCGCCGCATCTGGCGGTTCCGGGAAGTCCAGCTTGACCACATCCTTGTCGTCCAGGTCGACCACCACCTTGCCGCCGGTGACCAGACGGCCAAACAGCAGTTCGTCGGCCAGCGCCTTGCGGATCATGTCCTGGATCAGGCGCGACATCGGCCGCGCGCCCATGAGCGGGTCGAAACCTTTTTTGCCCAGGAAGGTGCGCAGCTTCTCGGTGAACACGGCCTCGACTTTTTTCTCGTGCAGCTGCTCTTCCAGCTGCATCAGGAACTTGTCGACCACGCGCAGGATGATTTCCTCGTCCAGCGCGCGGAAGCTGATGATCGCGTCCAGGCGGTTGCGGAACTCCGGCGTGAACATGCGCTTGATATCGCCCATTTCGTCGCCAGCCTGCTTGCTGGTGGTGAAACCGATGGTCGACTTCTGCAGGCTCTCGGCGCCCGCATTGGTGGTCATGATGATGATGACGTTGCGGAAGTCCGCCTTGCGGCCGTTGTTGTCGGTCAGCGTGCCATGGTCCATCACCTGCAGCAGGATGTTGAAGATGTCCGGATGGGCTTTTTCAATCTCGTCCAGCAGCAGCACCGTGTGCGGTTTCTTGGTGATGGCTTCGGTCAGCAGGCCGCCTTGGTCGAAACCAACGTAGCCCGGTGGCGCACCGATCAGGCGCGACACGGCGTGACGCTCCATGTACTCCGACATGTCGAAGCGCACCAGCTCGATGCCGAGGATAAAGGCCAGCTGTTTCGCCACCTCGGTCTTGCCGACGCCGGTCGGACCGGAGAACAGGAAAGAGCCGATCGGCTTGTCGGTCTTGCCCAGGCCGGCACGTGCCATCTTGATGGCCGACGCCAGCGCTTCGATCGCCGGATCCTGGCCGAACACCACGTTGCGCAGGTCGCGGTCGATGGTTTGCAGCTTGCTGCGGTCGTCCTGGTTGACGGTCTGCGGCGGGATGCGCGCGATCTTGGAGATGATGTCCTCGATCTCGGTCTTGCCGATGGTTTTTTTCTGCTTCGATTTTGGCAGGATGCGCTGCGCAGCACCGGCCTCGTCGATCACGTCAATCGCCTTGTCCGGCAGGTGGCGGTCGTTGATGAAGCGCGCCGCCAGTTCAGCGGCGGTCGACAGCGCCGACGACGAGTATTTCACGCCATGGTGCTCTTCGAAGCGCGACTTCAGGCCACGCAGGATCTGCACGGTCTGCTCGACGGTCGGCTCGTTGACGTCCACTTTCTGGAAGCGGCGGCTCAGCGCGTGGTCTTTTTCAAACACGCCACGGAACTCGGTGTAGGTGGTCGCACCGACGCATTTCAGCTGGCCATTGGCCAAGGCCGGCTTGAGCAGGTTGGACGCATCCAGCGTACCGCCCGAGGCCGAGCCGGCGCCAATGATGGTGTGGATCTCGTCAATGAACAGGATGCCGTTGGGATTGTCCTTGAGCTGCTTGAGCACGGCCTTGAGGCGCTGCTCGAAGTCGCCGCGGTATTTGGTGCCGGCCAGCAGCGCGCCCATGTCCAGCGAATACACCACGGCATTCGACAGGATTTCCGGTACATCGCCCTGGGTGATGCGGTAGGCCAGGCCTTCCGCAATCGCGGTCTTGCCCACGCCGGCCTCGCCCACCAGCAGCGGGTTGTTCTTGCGGCGGCGGCACAGGATCTGGATCACACGGTCGACCTCGTCCTCGCGGCCAATCAGCGGATCGATCTTGCCCTCGGCGGCCGACTTGTTGAGATTCTGGGTGAACTGGTCGAGCGGGCTTTCCTTGGTCTGGCCTTCGCCGCCAGGTGCGCCCTCTTCCACGCCTTCCGAGGCTTTCGCCGTATCGGACTGCTGGTCCTTGCGCACACCGTGCGAGATGAAGTTGACCACGTCCAGGCGCGTCACGCCCTGCTGGTGCAGGTAGTACACCGCGTGCGAATCCTTCTCGCCAAAGATGGCCACCAGCACATTGGCGCCCGTGACCTCTTTCTTGCCATTCGACGCGGACTGCACGTGCATGATGGCGCGCTGTATCACGCGCTGGAAGCCGAGCGTAGGCTGGGTATCCACCTCGCCGGTGCCGGGCACGGTTGGGGTGTTATCGCCAATAAAATTGGTCAGGGTTTTGCGCAGATCTTCAATGTTGACGGCGCATGCGCGCAACACTTCGGCAGCCGAAGGGTTGTCCAGCAAGGCCAGCAGCAAGTGCTCCACCGTGATGAATTCGTGGCGCGCTTGTCGGGCTTCGACAAACGCCATGTGCAAACTTACTTCCAATTCCTGCGCAATCATACTTCCTCCATCACGCACTGCAGGGGGTGCCCTGCCTTGCGCGCATGCGTTAAAACGAATTCCACTTTGGTACAGGCTATATCTTTCGAGAACACGCCGCACACTCCTTTGCCGTAGCGGTGAACACTCAGCATTATTTGCGTGGCCGTCTCCCGGTCCTTATTGAAATACTCCTGGATAATCGCGACCACAAATTCCATCGGCGTGTAGTCGTCATTCAGCAACGCCACCTGGTAAAGAGGTGGCGGCTTCAGCGTTTGCCGCTCCAAGAGGGTTTCAGTGTCATGCTTGGTTGCCATACGCTTATATTCTAATGCTTTCGAGGTTGTTGCAATGTGCATTTCGCTGCACAGATCCAATTGTTTTCCATCTTACGCGCTTTCTGAACTTGACGCAGATGGCGCCCTATTCCGCAAAATCAAGAGTTGCTTTTTCGCCAATCGTCTTAAAAGTAGCAAAATGCCCACAAATCTGCTTGACTTTCAAATTTGGTCCGCTAACAATGCGTTATCGGCTAAGTGCAGAAATGTACATGTTGATAAGAAGTGGGCGTGAGGAGAGGGGCAAGAAGCTTCTTGCTTTTATGGCTCGTGTGATCAGTTAATATTTGAAAGTTCTTTTTATGGCAACAGGTACTGTTAAGTGGTTCAATGATTCCAAAGGTTTTGGCTTCATCACTCCTGATGACGGCGGCGAAGATTTGTTCGCTCACTTCTCCGCAATCAACATGAACGGTTTTAAGACCCTCAAAGAAGGTCAGAAAGTTCAATTCGAAGTCACGCAAGGCCCTAAAGGCAAGCAAGCTTCCAACATCCAGTCCGCTTAATTTCTTAAGCAACAGATGTAAAAAACCCCGCCTGCGGGGTTTTTTTTCGTCCCTGCCTGACGCATCCCCCCACCGGAACTGTTGTATCCCCAGCACAGTCGCCAACTAATTTTATTGGCTTTGTGACAATTCAAGAGAATGTGCAAAATTGAAAAATGCATAATCTTATGCGGAAACCTAAGATGCCGATACGGCATGCCATGGCGCTTTTCGTGCTGATCTCACAAGGACCTTATGAACGGCAAACATACCCGCCACATCAAAACCGTGTTGTCCTATGGCGTCATCCTGGTGCTGGGCCTGGCGATTGGCCGCCTGGGCATGCAGGCGCCACAGTGGTTCAAAGCCGAATATGTCGAGGGCAACTACCAGGCCTACTATCCCGACGCCGCCACCAAGGTCGTGCTCTACGGCACCAAGACCTGCCCGTTCTGCCAGCAGACCCGCGACTACCTGGCGCAGCACAACATCCCCTACGCCGATATCGACGTCACCCAGCCCGGCAAGGGCCAGGAAGACTACCGCAGCTTGGGCGAGAAGGCCGTGCCCGTAATCCTGATCGGCAGCCGCCGCATCACGGGCTTCAAGCAGCCGGTGATTGAGGCCGCGCTGGCCCGGATCAAGCCGCCGCAGGCCCAGTAAATTCCTTTTCGTTTCTGGAAGCCGTGTAAATGGACGGCGCGGTTTCGCCTGTCGTCAACGTCCAGTCTATGGAGGAGTCACCATGTTGAACATCAATAAAAAACTGGCCGCCTTGTTGTTTGCAGTGGGCGTCGGCGCCGCATCGGTCGCCGCGCAGGCACAGGCATCGACCTGCACCCGTGGCTGCATCAATGCCTACCACGCCTGCGTTGCCGCCGGCGTATCGGAAGACTGCAGCGTCGAGCTGGACGAGTGCATGCTGAACTGCGGCTAAGCGCAGCAGAATCGGGCCGGCATGCGGCCCGATCCGGTATTACATCTGTTCGATCATGACGTCGCCAAAGCCCGAGCACGAGACCTGGGTGGCGCTTTCCATGAGGCGTGCGAAGTCGTAGGTAACGCGCTTCGAATTGATCGCCTTTTCCATCGATTTGATGATGAGGTCGGCCGCCTCGGTCCAGCCCATGTGGCGCAACATCATTTCCGCCGACAGGATCAGCGAGCCCGGATTCACATAGTCCTTGCCGGCATACTTCGGCGCGGTGCCGTGGGTCGCTTCAAACATCGCCACCGAATCCGACAGGTTGGCGCCTGGCGCGATGCCAATTCCGCCCACCTGGGCGGCCAGCGCGTCCGACACATAGTCGCCGTTCAGGTTCAGCGTTGCGATCACGCTGTACTCGGCCGGGCGCAGCAGGATCTGCTGCAGGAAGGCGTCGGCAATCGAATCCTTGATGGTGATGTCGCGGCCAGTCTTGGGATTCTTGAACTTGCACCATGGACCGCCGTCGATGAGCTCGGCGCCGAATTCTTTTTGCGCCAGCGCGTAGGCCCAGTCGCGGAAGCCGCCTTCGGTGTACTTCATGATATTGCCCTTGTGGACAATGGTGACCGATGGCTTGTCGTTGTCGATGGCGTACTGGATCGCCTTGCGCATCAGGCGCTCGGTGCCTTCAATCGATACCGGCTTGATGCCCAGGCCCGACGTCTCCGGGAAGCGGATCTTGTTCACGCCCATTTCCTTGACCAGGAAGTCGATCAGCTTTTTGGCGCCTTCGGTGCCCTGCGCGTATTCGATGCCGGCATAGATGTCTTCCGAGTTTTCGCGGAAGATCACCATATTGGTTTTTTCCGGTTCCTTGAGCGGCGACGGCACGCCGGTGAAGTAGCGCACGGGACGCAGGCAGACGTACAGGTCCAGCTGCTGGCGCAGCGCCACGTTCAGCGAACGGATGCCGCCGCCCACCGGCGTGGTCAGCGGGCCCTTGATCGAGACCACGTAATCCTTGACCGCGCCCAGGGTTTCTTCCGGCAGCCACACGTCCGGGCCATAGACCTTGGTCGATTTTTCGCCGGCGTAAATCTCCATCCAGCGGATTTTGCGCTTGTCGCCATAGCATTTGGCCACGGCCGCGTCGACCACCTTGAGCATCACCGGGGTGACGTCGAGACCGGTGCCATCACCCTCGATGTAGGGAATGATCGGGTTATCTGGTACATTCAGGGAAAAATCAGCGTTGACGGTGATTTTCTGGCCGTCCGCAGGTACTTTGATATGTTGATACATCGTGATTCTCCGAAGGGGAATGGTCCAAGTCTTCTATAAGATATAAGACGGTTGTTTCACATTATGCACGAGTATGTAGCGAGGCGCCAAAGTTTTCAAGCCCATCCCCATTTCAGTTTTCAAGATGCCCCTGATTCTATTCAATAAGCCGTTCCAGGTCCTGTGCCAGTTCTCGCCGCAGGATGACAAGGCCACGCTGGCCGACCATCTGCCGATCCCCGATATCTACCCGGCCGGCCGCCTGGACTACGACAGCGAAGGCCTGATGCTGCTGACCGACGACGGCAAGCTCCAGCACGCCATCGCCCACCCCGACCACAAGGCCGGCAAGACCTATCTGGTGCAGGTGGACGGCATTCCCGACGCCGCCGCCATGGCCAGGCTGCAGGCGCCCATCGACCTGGGCGATTTCGTGACCCAGCCCTGCCAGGCCATGCACATTGCCGAGCCCGAATGGCTGTGGCCGCGCAACCCGCCGATCCGCCAGCGCGCCGGCCAGCCGACCAGCTGGCTCGCCATCACGCTGCAGGAAGGAAAAAACCGCCAGGTGCGGCGCATGACGGCCGCAGTGGGCTTGCCGACGCTACGGCTGGTGCGCAGCGCCATCGGCAATATTGCACTGGCCACGCATCCGCTGATGCCGGGCGAGTGGATGGAAGTGTCGCCAAAAGATCTGTAGATCTGGCAGTTTGGCAACACCTGGCCTATGCTGATGCGGTAGGCGCCGCCGCGCCTGGAGGATGCCATGCCTGCCGAATCGAGCGTCAGCTACACCGAAAGCCCCTACTACCTGCAAGCCGTGGCCGCACTGGCGCAGCGCCAGACCGTCACCGCGCACGAAGACATCTATTGCGACAGCGGCATGAAGCTGGTGGCCAAGGGCACCGCGCTGGACGAAGCGCAGTTTCAGCGGCTGGCACGCCACAAGCTCAGCGAACCGCTGGACAATATGCTGACCAGCGAGCGCGCGCTGGATGCCGCCAGCCTGTCGATCGAAGCGGACAAGGTGCTCGAACACGATCCCATCTACACCCGCATGGGCAACCGCAGCGGCGACGCGCTGGCTGTCAAGCACGGCCTGGCCGCGCTCAAATTGCCGCCGCCGCTGCTGATGCGCCTGACGGTGATGCGCGACCAGCGCCCCGCCATGTTCCAGCATTCACTGCGCACCGCCATGATTGCCGACGCGCTGGCACAGCGGCTCAAGCTGGCGCCGGCAGAACGCGCACTGCTGTTGCTGGCCGCGCTATGCCACGACCTGGGCGAACTGCACACCGACCCGCAACTGCTGGCAAGCGGCCACGCCATTACGCCCGACGAGCGCCGCTACGTGCACGTGCATCCGCTGACCAGCCATGTGGTGCTCAACGCCATCGCGGGCTTTCCCGCGCCGGCCCGGCTGGCCGTGCTGCAGCATCACGAACGGCTCGATGGCAGCGGCTATCCGCACGGGCTGCGCGCCGATAAGATCAGCCCGCTGGCCAAGCTGCTGGCGGTGGCCGACGTCGCGGAAACCGTGATCCGCCGCTTCGACCTGCCGCGCCTGGACATGCTGGCCCGTCTGCACCAGAACCGCTTCGACCGCGCTGCTGCCGACGCCCTGCGCGACCTGATCCACGCCACGCCGGAAGATGCCCACCACCTGCCCCAGGAGCAGCTGGACGCCGCCACCAAGCTGGCGCGGCTGGCCGATGTGCTGCGCGCCTGGTTCGCGCTGCGCAGCGTGTTTGCGCACCTGGTGGCGCCAGCCGAGCCGGAGCGCTCGCCGCTGGCCTTCCTGTTCGAGCGCATGAGCACCATCCGCCAGCTGGTGCTGCAGGCCGGCTTCGATCCCGACCGCAGCGAAAGCATGTTGTACATCGCCCAGGACGATCCCGCCGTGCTGGTGGAACTGCGCACCATGCTGGACGAGATCGAATGGCTGCAACTGGACCTTGCCAACGAGATCGACCGCCGCTCGGCGGAGCTGCTGGGCCTGTCACCTCAGCCCTTGCACGATTTGCTGCGGCATTTGCGGCCATAAACCGGCGGTACCAACGAAAAAAGCCGCACTGGCATGCCAGCGCGGCTTTTTGCTTTACTCCCCGAAAGGAATTAAGCGGACAGTGCTTTCAGGGCAGCTGCCAGACGGCTCTTATGACGAGCTGCCTTGTTTTTGTGGATGATCTTCTTGTCAGCGATGCTGTCGATGGTCGACACCGAGGACTGGAAGATGGTCGTCGCAGCAGCTTTGTCACCAGCTTGGATAGCCTTACGCACAGCCTTGATAGCGGTGCGCAGGGTCGAACGCTGAGCCGAGTTGTGAGCGTTTTGCTTAACTGCTTGACGAGCGCGTTTACGCGCTTGTGCGGTATTTGCCATGAAATTTCCTAAATCAGGTAAATGATGCGTTTGCAAACATTATTGTTTGCCAACACAGGTACGTTCAGGTTGCGAAAGAGCGAACCGTGTGAGTCAAACTACTGCTTGCCAAACAATAATGTCTGCGCAACAGAATTTTGTACAGCCTATGATTATAGCGATATTTTTCAGCAGGAGCAACTATAATCACGTCCCATGAACTTGCTTAAGACACTCTCCGCCATCTCCAGCATGACGATGCTGTCCCGGATAACCGGCCTCCTGCGTGAAACCCTGATCGCCCGCGCCTTTGGCGCCGGCGGCATGACTGACGCCTACATCGTCGCCTTCCGCATTCCCAACCTGCTACGCCGGCTGTTTGCCGAAGGCGCGTTCTCGCAAGCCTTTGTGCCGATCCTGGCCGAATACAAAAACAAACAGGGCCATGAAGCCAGCAAAAAGCTGACCGACCATGTGGCCAACACACTGGTGTGGGCCACGCTGATCGTCACCATCATTGGCATTATAGCGGCACCGGCCTTCATCTACCTGATTGCCAACGGGCTGGAAGAGTTTGACGCGGCCGTCTGGATGACGCGCGTGATGTTCCCTTATATTACCTTCATGGCCTTCGTGGCCATGGCCGGTGGCGTACTCAACACCTGGCGCGAATTCAAGATTCCCGCTTTTACACCGGTACTGCTCAATATCGCGTCGATCCTGGCTTCGTTGTTCCTGCAACAGCATCTGGAACGCCCGATCTACGCCATGGCGATTGCCGTGTTCGTCGGCGGCCTACTGCAGGTGGCGATCCAGATCCCGGCGCTGGTCAAGATCGGCATGCTGCCGCGGCTGTCGTGGAATCCTGCGGCCGGCCTGACCGATCCGGGCGTGCGCCGCGTACTCAAGAAAATGGCGCCGGCAGTGTTTGCCGTCTCGGCTGCGCAGATCAGCCTGATGATCAACACCAGCATCGCTTCGCGGCTGGTGGAAGGCAGCATTTCGTGGCTGTCCTATGCCGACCGCTTGATGGAATTCCCGACCGCCATGCTGGGCGTGGCGCTGGGCACCATCCTGCTGCCCAGCCTGTCCAAAGCCAAGGCCGACGATGACCCACAAGAGTATTCCGACCTGCTGGACTGGGGCTTGCGTCTGACCTTCCTGCTCGCCCTGCCGGCCGCGGTCGGCCTGGCCGTGCTGGCCGAGCCCATGATCGCCACGCTGTTCCACTACGGCGCCTTTACCGACGCCGACGCCGTCCAGTCTGCGCGGCCGCTGATCGCCTACTGCGTCGGCCTGCTGGGCCTGATTCTGGTGAAAACCCTGGCGCCCGCGTTCTACGCGCAGCAGGACATCCGCACACCGGTCCGCATCGCCACCGGCGTGCTGGTGCTGACACAGCTGCTGAACCTGCTGTTTGTGCCGTATCTGCAGGTGGCCGGACTGGCGCTGTCAATCGGCGTCGGCGCCTGCGTCAATGCCAGCCTGCTGTACATCGGCCTGCGCAAGCGCGGCATCTACCGCCCGCAGCCAGGCTGGCTGGCGTTTTGCACCAAGCTGGTCATTGCATGTGTGCTGATGGGCGCCGCCGCCTGGTTTGGCGCGCACCATATCGACTGGCTGGGCTTGCAGCACCACGCCATCCTGCGCCTGGGCGCCCTGCTGCTGCTGGTGGCCGTATGTGGCGCGGTCTACTTCGCTGCACTGCTGGCAATGGGCTTCCGCCTGCGCGACTTCAGGCGCATCGCGCGCTGACAGCATTCCGCTTGACGAAAAAAAACCCGCCGAGGCGGGTTTTTTATTGCAAGCAGAAATTAAGCTGCTTTTTTAGCTTTGCGACGAGCAACCACGCCCATCAGAGCCAGGCCACCCAGCAGCATGCCATAGGTTTCTGGTTCTGGAACGGCGGTCACGGTGTAGGTGCCGGTGTAGCTAGCACCAGCGCCTGCCAGACCGCGCAGGTTCAGGATGAATGGGCTGCCGCCTTGGAAGGTAGCGCCGAAGAACTGCAGACCGTTGAACTGGAAAGCTGCGCCGGTTTGACCGTTCAGCGTCGAGGTATTCCAGAATTCCAGATTCTGGCCGGTAACGGTGATACCTACTTTGTAGGTACCTGCGGTCAGGTTGCTACCAAAATCGATAACGTCCAGATTGCCCGACAGGATGCCATCACCCAGCTCACCAGCCCAGTTATGGCTCGCGCCGTCAGCAGTAACGGAGACCGATTTGTCGCCTGCGAAAGCACTTACCGATGCAGCAGCCAGTAATACGCCAGCAGCAATGTTTTTCAATTTCATTATGATTTCCTTAATCAAACGAATTGTGGCTGCGCTTGCGCCAACCACGGTGTAGGTTAATAGGAGTACTGCTGAGACAAATAGTAACATAAAAACATTTTTAGTATTACATTTTTTTTATCGTTGTTGCCGCACGGTAAAGCTTTTCGCATTGCAAAAAGGCACTTCACTGCACTGCATCATTTTGATAAGCCTCCCCTTGGTTTAAGCATGCAAGTTCAAGTTTTGTTAATCCGTAACCGGCTCATCCGGGCGCCTTTCCGCCCCCTGGTTGGGGACGTTCTCAGAGGGCGGCGCCGGTTCTTCGGGGGGAATGAGCGGCTCTTCCGGCGTTTTTTGGACAGGTGGCGATGGCACCACCGGGTTTTGTTGTGGTTCCACAACGGGTGGCGCACTAGACGCTTGATTGGCGGGAGGTTGTGACGTTTGCGACGTATTACGGCTATCGCTGGCGGCGACGAATTTCCATTCAGAAATCCGGCTCTTGCCTTCAAAACCGGCAAACCGTTGCGGGAAGTTGCCGACCTTCACCGGCCGTGCGTCCGATAGGCTGTAGACGGCCAGCACACCCGCCTTGTCCGCGAGATACACCACGCCCCACTCCGCCTTGCCCGTCATGGGATCGACAAAGATCTTGCGCAAATGCCGGCGTGTCCCCGGGAAGCGCGGGTCCTTGAGCAGCTCTTTCAGGGACGGCGGTTGCGCCAGTTGACCTTGCGGGGTGGCATCCGCATAGCTTTTCAAGGCGTCGCTGAAGGCCGCGCCAATGTCCAGTAATTCCTGCTCGGCCCTGCTGCGCTGCAAAACCGACCCCAGCTTCAGCGAGGCCGCAGTCACCAGCGCAATCACGGCAATGAAAATAATCAGGCTCAGGTAGGTAAAGCCGCCGCTGACTGCGCGCGCCCGCGGATGCCGCCGCCATGTCGGTGTTGCAGCCATTACCAGTCAGCGTAAGGCTTGCCGCTGCGGTCGTTGCCGGGCGCGCCGCTACGGATGTTGTAGACGCCACCCTTGGTGCTGTCTTCCGGCGGCACAATGGTCCAGGTCGTATCGCTTTCTGTCAGTGGATCAACAGGTAATGCACGCAGATATTTTTTCTCGACCAGCTGTTCCAGCGAATCGGGATAGCGTCCTGTGTCGCCATAATATTGGTCCAGCACCTGCCTGACATTCCGCAAGTTATCCGCCAGCACCACCTCCTTGGACTTGTCGATGCTGGGGAAATAGCGCGGCACGGCCAGCGTCAGCAATAACGCGACGATGCCCAGCACCACCAGCAGTTCAATCAGCGTGAAGCCTTTGTGTTTCATGGTCACCATTTCTTGTACGGCACGCCGTTCAGGCCGGTCTTTTCACTGAGGCTGTAGACATCGTAGACATCCTCCCCGTCGCGCGGCTGGTCGGCCTCGCTGGCATAGCTGCGCTTGCCCCAGGTCTGCGCATCGCTGAGCGCGGCATCGCTGTTGAACGGGTCGCGCGGCACGCGGCGCAGGAAGTAGATCTTGGCATGCTTGGGATTTTGCAGGTCCGGCACGCCTTCCACCAGCACCTCCAGAGTCTTCGGATAGCCGGTCGAGACCAGCGACTTGGTGATGTGGCCCTGGTCATACGCCAGCTTGTACGCATCCAGCGCATGGCGGATGTCGCGCAGCGATTCGCGCAGGTCCTGCTCCTGGCGCCGCTGCACCACCACCTGCGCGGTCGGGATCACCAGAGCGCTGAGCAGGCCAAGTATCGCCAGCGTCACCAGCAGCTCGATCAGGGTGAATCCACGCGCGCGCATGATTACTGCTGCACCGGTGCGGCTTCGGTGGCCGGCGCCGGCGATGGTTCGGCGGCTGGCGGTTGCACGGCTTGCGGCTGGACGCCCTGCGTCGGCGGCAGCGGCGCAGGCTGGGTGGCCGAAATCGTCGCAGCTTGCACCGGCGACGGCGCCTGCGGCGGCGGCACGGCAGGTACCGCCGGTGCGGCCACCGCGCCCGGTGGCGCCGGCATGGCGACGGCGGCGCGCGGCGTCGTATCCGGACGGCGGCGGAAACTCGCCTCGGTACCGGCCGAGAACTCGGACGCCGACGCTTCCGGACGCTGCACGTTGCGGATCAGGTGAGGCGTGATCGACAGCACGATTTCCGTCTTCTGATTGTCGTCGCGCTGGCTGCCGAACAGGCGGCTGACGATCGGCAGCTCGCTGAAGCCCGGCACCTTGTTGGACGAGTTGCGCTCTTCATTGTTAATCAGGCCGGCCAGCACCTGGTTCTCGCCATCCTTCAGCTGCAGCATCGTCGAGGCCTGGCGGGTGCCGAGCTGGTAGGCCGTGGTGCCATTCTTGGTAGTGATGGTGTTGACCAGATTGCTGACCTCGAGCTGCATGCGGATCGCCACCTCGTTATTCAGGTAGATGGTCGGTTCCGCGTTCAGCGTCAGGCCCACGTCCACATACGTCACCGAATCGCTGGCGAAGCCGCCCACGCCGGACGACACGGTGGAGGTAATCACCGGCAGCTTGTCGCCAATGACGATCTTGGCCTTTTCCTTGTTGCGCACGCGGATGCGCGGATTGGCCAGCAGGTTGGAGTCCGCTGCATTCCTGTTGGCGTTGATGGACAGGTCGGTGCCGGTGACACCAATGGTGCGCTGGTTCAGATTATTCAGGTCGCGGATGGTAATGCCGGTACCGCCCGACGTCGACAGCACCGAGAAGCCCAACTTGGTCGGCCACACCACGCCCAGGTCCATCAGCGTGGAGCGCTTCACTTCCAGGATCTCCACCTCCAGCATGACTTCCGCTTCCGGCGCATCCTGCAGGTTAATCAGGCGCTCGGCGAGGCGGATCGCTTCCGGCGTATCGCGCACGATGATGAGGTTGAGCTTTTCATCCACCACCACATCGCGCGACTTGAGAATGGTCTTGAGCGTATTGGCCACCAGCTTGGCCTCCGCATTCGCCAGGAAGAAGGTCTTGACCGTCATCTCCTGGTATTCCTTGAGTTTGGCCGCGACGTTGGGATAGATCAGGATGGTGTTGGCATCCATGACCTGCTGCTCCAGCTGATTGGTCAGCAGCAGGAAGTAGATCGCCGATTCCACCGTGCTGTTCTTCAGCAGCACCGTGGTGCGCTGGTCCGTCTTCACATCCTTGTCAAACACGAAGTTCAGGCCGGAGCGGCGCGAAATCACTTCAAACACCTGCTTCAGCGGCGCATCGCGGAATTCAATCGAGATCGGCTGCTTGTAGCTCTTGGCCAGGCCGGATTCCGCCGGCGGCGGCGCGGTCTTTTCCGCCACCTCGCGCAGCATCGCGCGCGCTTTCTCGTTGCCTGGCGATTCAGTCAGCACGGCGTTGAGTTTTTGCTTCGCCAGCTCAAGTTCGTTCCGGTTCAGATGCTGGGCCGCCGCCTCCAGCAGCCTGGCCTGGCGGCCGTCGCGCTCCAGCGCGCGCAAGCCCGTCACGGCGCGTTCGTTTTGCGCATCCATGCCCAGCACGCGGCGGAAGCCCTGCTCCGCCTGCCCGGTGCGGCCGTCCGCCTGGTCGCGTTCCGCAGTGTCCAGAATCCGCTGCACGGCGCGATCGCGGGCCGTCAGATACGCGGAACGGTACTGCGCATTGCCCGGTTCGGCCTTCACCGCTTCCTGATATTTGGCGAGGCCTGCCTCGATCTGATTCTTCGCGATCAGGTCATTGCCGTCGCGGTAGGCCAGCTGCGCAGCGCAGCCGCTGAGCAGGATGGCCAGCGCAGCGCAGCGGGCGATATTCTTCAAAGGGCTAGCCATCACTCAAGGACTCCAATATTCATCTGTTGTTGCTGATTCAAAGGCAGATAGGTCACGGACATCAGCGGCGGTGCGATCCGCTCGACGCGGTAAGTGCCATCGATGACGGTCTGTACGCGCACCGAGTAAGTCTTGTCGCCGCGCGCCAGATACACTTCCCACGCGCCATCCGCCACGGCCTTGCCGAGATAGGTGAACGGCATGGGCGGCGCCACCGGTGCTGGCGGCGGCGCATTCGATGGCGGTGGCGGCGGTGGCGGCGGCGGATTCCAGTTCTGCCCCATGAACACGCCCTCGCCCGAGGCAAACGTCGCCTCGCCGGACTCGCCCACCAGCTGCGCGCGCGGAATCAATGGCAGGATCGCGGCTTCCACCTGCGGCTTGCCATCCTTGCTGGTGCTGCGTGGCGCGGCTGCCGGCGCCGCTGCGCCAGGCGCGCGCGCCACCGGTTCGGCGATATCGCCGGAGGACGAGTTATCGCCAAACAGCGCCAGCCCCGCTGCCCCCGCCAGCGCCACGGCCATCAGGATCTGATACGGCTTCATGGTTCGGCATCCTTCAGGTACAGGGTAAAGCGCAGACGCGCTTCGACGGTGGTATCGGCGATATTGTCGCGGCGGAAGGCCACTTCATCCAGCGAAGCAAACGGCATTTCGCGCAAGCCCTGCATGGCGAACTGCCAGATGGACTGATATGGCCCCTTCACCGGCAGGTTGATCTGGTAGGTGCTGACGCGGCTGGCCTTGTCGTAGCTGGCCTTGTACTCGCCCTGGTACAGCGTGATATTGGCCTTGGCCGCCAGGTCGAACAGCACTTTGACCTGCTGCTCCGCATAGCGCTTCTCACCCAGCACTTCGTAGAACGCCGCCAGGTTCTGGTTGGCCGATGGCGGTGGCGGCGCTGTCACCAGTGTCGATGGTGCGGGCAACGGCTTTGCCATCAGCTGCGCTTGTGCGGCACGCTGCGGCAGCAGCCAGGCCCAGGCCGCGATACCGGCAACGCACAGCACAATCGCCACGCAAGCCGGCACACCCAGGCGCAGCAAGGCGATACGGACACGCAGCAACAGCGCGGGAAGGTTCACCTGGTTCATCGCGCCTGCCATGTCGCCTCCAGCTGGAATCGCAATGGCCGGTTCGGGTCTTGCTCGTTGATTTCGTGGCGGGTCAGTATCACGCCGCTAAAGCTTTCCTGCTCCTTGAGCGCGGCCACATAGTCCACCATATCGTCACTGCTTTTGGTTTCGGCGGTGATCTTCAGCACCCGCTTGCGTGGGTCGGGCTCCATGGCCACCAGCGCCACCTTGCGCGGCGTCGCGGCCAGCACGGCGTCCTGCAGCTCGCGCCATGGCAGGTTCAGTTGCAGGACGGCGCCGTTGACGAAGGCTGCCTGCGCTTCTGGAATCGCCACCTTGGCCACTTCCACCGGACGCGCCGACAGCGCCGCCACCCGCGTCTGTAAATGCTGCAGCTGGTGCTGGCGTTCGCGCTTCTGCTCCACCAGCGCATACGTGCCAACCGCCGCGCCGGCGCACAGCAGCGCACCAGCGCCGGCCAGCGCCAGCACTGCAGGATGGAGATGGAACAGCACGCGGCGCAGCGTGCGCGGGGCAAAATCGATCTTCATCGCTTTCATGCGGCGCTCCCTTGCAGTGCCATGCAGGGAATGTGCGACGCATTGGTGACGGCTTTGGTCCACGCCGCCGGCGCGCTGCCGCTCAACTGCAGCAGCGACGGCGCCTCCAGCTCCAGCAGCAGCGCTTCACGTTGCAGCGTCTGCGTCAGCCAGTAATGATCGGCGCCATGCGGGATCGGCAGCGCGCGGATGGCGCGCAGGCCCTTGCCATCCGCTTCGGTTGCAGCCAGCGTCAACAGGTTGTCGTGCACCAGGCCAAACCACGCGCCCTTTTTGACACCACCGCGACAGCGGTTCCAGGCGCTGACAAAGCGCGGCTCGACAGCGACGATGGACAGCTTGCAGTCCTGCGCCACTGCGCTCAATGCGGCCAGCAGCACGCGCGGCATGGCGGCCGCAAAGAAAGGCCGGGTTGCATCCCAGTCGGCGCAGATCTGCCATGCCGCCGCCGGCTCGCCATACAGCGACTGGAAGCGGAAGCCGGCCGCCGCCTCGATGTCCGCCATGCGGGCCGCGCCCGACGGCGGCGTCACGCGCCACATGCGGGTCAATTCATCGGCCAGCACAAAGCTGACAGGCCAGCCGTCCGCCTGCACCTCGCCCAGCAGCGCACGCAAGGCATTGGCGATGGCGTCGAATGGATGCTCGCCGGATGGCGCGATCGCCTGCTCGGCCAGCGTCTGCGGCGCGGCGTTGCGCCAGCGGCTGACGCGCTGCACGCTGACTGCGTGCGGCGCCACGTCAATGCGTAAAAACTGTCCCATCGCTCTACGCATGCAGGGTCACCCGTTTAATTTCAGTCAGCGTGGTACCGCCACGCTTGACCAGTTCCAGTGCGGCCTGGCGCAAGCTGCGCGTGCCGTTCTCATAGGCGGCCTGCTTGATCTGGCGGATCGGCTTCTTGTCCACAATCAGTTCGCGGATTTCATCGTTCAGCGTCAGGATCTCGGCGATCGAGCGGCGCCCCTTGTAGCCGGTGCCGCGGCAATCGCCGCAGCCCTTGCCCTGCATGAAGCGGAAGTCGTAGGCGTCGGCGCGCGTCATGCCGACGCTGGCCAGCTCGTGGTCGTCGGGCGTGTATTCGGTGGCGCAGTGCGGGCAGTTGGTACGAATCAGGCGCTGCGCCCAGATGCCGTTGAGCGCCGACGCAAACGCATACGGATCGATGCCCATGTGGGTAAAGCGGCCAAACACGTCAAACACGTTATTCGCGTGCACAGTGGTCAGCACCAGGTGGCCCGTCAGCGCCGACTGCACGGCGATTTCCGCTGTCTCGCGGTCGCGGATTTCGCCGACCATGATCTTGTCCGGGTCGTGGCGCAGGATGGAGCGCAGGCCCTTGGCAAAGGTCAGGCCCTTCTTTTCGTTGACCGGGATTTGCAGGATGCCCGGCAGCTGATACTCCACCGGGTCTTCAATCGTGATGATCTTCTCGCGGCCGTTGTGGATTTCGGTCAGCGCCGCGTACAGCGTGGTGGTCTTGCCGGAACCGGTCGGTCCCGTCACCAGCAGCATGCCGTAGGCTTCCTGCGCCAGCGTGCGCAGCGACACCAGCGATGGCGCATCAAAGCCCAGCGCCTCCAGCGTCAGCGAGCCGTAGGCCTCGATCATGGCGCGCTTGTCGAGAATACGGATCACCGCATCTTCGCCATGGATGCTGGGCATGATGGACACGCGCAGGTCGATCTCGCGCGCATTGGCTTCCACGCGGAAGCTGCCGTCCTGCGGCACGCGGCGTTCGGCGATGTCCAGTTCCGCCAGCACTTTCAGGCGCGAGATGATCTGCTCGGCCACATCGACGCCATTGACGGCGGTGGCGTGATCCAGCACGCCATCGACGCGGTACTTGACCGCCAGGCCGCCGGCCGTGCTTTCCAGGTGAATGTCCGAGGCGCCAGCTTTGAGCGCATCGTACAGGGTCGAGTTGACCAGCCGGACCGCCGGGCTGGCGCCTTCCGAGACCGAGGCAAACGACAGCACGGCCGCCGTCTTGCCATCGCGCCGGCCTTCGCTGGCGCCGGGCAGCAGCGTATCGGTGGCGCGCGCGGACTCCTCCTGCTTGGACAGGTAAGCCTGGATATCGGCCTGCAGCGCCAGCCGCGTTGGCAGCGGCGCAGCGGGCGTGGCGCGCGCCTGCGTGCCCAGCCAGGTCTGCAAATCCAGGTCGAACGGATCGGCGATGACACCGATCACGGATTGGTCGTGCGCGCGCAGCAGCACGCAGTGGCGTGCCATGGCCTGCGACAGCGGCAGCAAGTCCCAGGCCGGCGTGTAGGCCAGCATATCGACCGTCTCCAGCACCGCCATGCCGAAGGGCTGCGCCAGCGCCTGCACCAGCAGGCGCGGCTCGGTGCCGGTGAGCGCTTCCAGCTCTTCCACCAGCGTGCGTTTCGATTGCTGGCGCAGATGGCGCGCACGCGCCACCAGCGCCATATCGATGGCCTGTACAGCCGTCATGACATATCTCCAGCCAGATCAAAGATCGGCATATACAGCAGTACCACGATGGCGCCGACCACCAGGCCGATGGCCGCCATCAGCAGCGGTTCAAAAGTACGGGTAAAGCGTTCGATCCAGCGGCTGATTTCACCGTCGTAAAACGCCGCGGACTGGGTCAGCATCGGTCCCATGTCGCCGGTGCGCTCGCCCACGCGCAGCATGCGCAGCGAGATCGGCGTGGTCAGTTGTGCGGCGTCAAATGCGGTCGACAGCGGCAGGCCGGATTCCACGGCGGCGCGCGCCGTTTGCAGGTTGCCGCGCATCGCCGCCGACACCATGCCCTGCACCGTTTCAATCGCATGCACGATGGTGATGCCGCCTTCGCTGAGCATGCCCAGTGTCAGGTACAGCCGCGACAGTTCGTAGATGCGGACACGCTCGCCGATGCCAGGCAGGCGGCTCAGCAGACGCACCATGCCGCCATTGGCCATGAGCTGGCGCACGCCCAGCACCAGCGTGCCCAGCACGGCGCCGATGATCGCCAGCAGCAGCGTGGTGTGGGCGCCCGCGAACTGGCCCCAGTTCAGCATCTGCTGCGACAGCCATGGCAGGTTGCGGCCCGCGCCCTGGTACACCTCGGCAAAGCGCGGCACCACATAACCAATCAGGAACAGGCTGACGCCGCCGCCGACCAGCAGCAGGATGCACGGATAGATTGCAGCCGACACCAGCTTGCCGCGCACCAGGTCGATGCGCTGCTGGTAATCGATGAAACGCGATAGTGAACGCGGCAGGTCGGAAGTGCCCTCAGCCGCCTTGACGATGCCGACATACAGCGGCGGAAACAGGTCCGGCTGTTCAGCCAGCACGGCGGAAAAGCGCTGGCCTTCGCGCAGGCCGGCCAGCAGCCGTTCCAGCACGCCGCGCGTGGCCGGATTGGTTTCCTTCTCCAGCAGCGCTTCCAGCCCTTCGACAATGCCCAGGCCCGCCGTCAGCAGCGCCAGCAGCTCCTGGCTGAACAGCACCAGCGACAGTGCGCGGCGCTTGCCGCCACGGCCCGGCAGGCCGCTGCGTACCGGAGCAATCGAACTCACGAACAAACCGCGCGCTTCCACCTGGCGGCGCGCGTCCGCCTCATCGCGGCCATCGATCACCAGATGGGAGATGACCATATCGGCCGACAAAGTACGGACATCAAACTGCATGGGTGCGGCTTTCTAGGGGCGTGGTTTATTGCGAGCTGATGTCGGCGTCCTCACCCGTGCCACCTGGCTGGCCATCGCGGCCCAGCGAGGTAATCTCAAATTCGCTCTTGGTGCCTGGCGCCTTGTACTGGTAAGGGTGGCCCCATGGATCAGGCGGAATGCCTTTTTTCAGGTAGGGACCGTTCCATTTGGCGCCGGCCGTGGCGGGCGCGGTAATCAGCGCGCCCAGGCCCTCTTCCGTGGTCGGATAGCGGCCCACGTCGAGACGGTAGGTATCCAGCGATTTCTCAAACGCCTCGATCTGCGCCTTGGCGATGGTGACTTCCGATTTACCCAGCTGGGCAAAGTATTTCGGTCCAACATACGCTGCCAGCAAACCGATGATGACGATAACCACCAGCAGTTCCAGCAAGGTGAAGCCAGCTGCCTTGTGCGCGCTGGTCTTGCGGCCATTCTTTACAACTTCCATCCCAGGTACTCCTCAGCGTTAAGCCCGCCGGCTCAAAGCCAGAGGCTACCATGCGCTTTGCAGTTCCGACAATCTTTTTATGCCGCGCGCGCCAGTGGTAGCGGTGCCCGGTCGAATAAATGCAACGCCATGCCGCGCGCGATCGCCTGCGCACGGTTGGATACGCCCAGCAACCGGTACAAACGCTGCAGATGGTTTTTGACCGTCAAGCCGCTGATGCCCAGGATCAAGCCGATTTCTTCGTTGCTTTTGCCTTCGCGCACCCAGTGCAGGATTTCCGCCTCGCGCGCGCTGACCGGCCGCGCCAGCGTGCCGACCCGCGCCTGCGCCTGCTGGCGGTTGATGCGTTGCAAGCTCATGTGCAGATACGGCAGCAGCAGTTCCAGGAAGTAGGCCTGGCGCGGCTGCGGCCGGTGCGGCAGGCCGAACAGCACAAAGAAGGTGGAACCGCCCGGCAGGCGTTCCGAGCCATGCAGAAGCAGGTTTTCCATGCCCAGCTCGCGCAGCTCGCCCTGGAACGGCGCCAGGCCCTGGCCGGCTTTGGGCGCATCGGCGCCGGGTCCGGCATCCAGCATGGCCGGCAGGCGCCCGCTGTGGCGGCAGTGGCGCGCCAGACGCAGCGCCAGGCCATCCTCACGGTTGCTGAGGCGGCTGCGCAGTTCGGCATCCAGCACCGTGCTGTGCAGGCACTCGACGTGCTGCAGCTCGTCCTGCGCGCCCAGTTGCAGGCAGACCATGACCTGGTGCGGCAGCAGGCTCTGCAACTGCCCCTGGGTCCACAGGAAGAACTGGCGCGCATCCTGCACCGGCAATGCGGCCTCGATCGCGTGCAGCAGGTATTCCTGCTCCAGCTTGCTCAGTATGACCAGCTGTTCCATGTTCACGCCTGGGCCGCGACGAAGCGGTAGCCGCTGCCGCGCACGGTTTCGATGCGCTGCTGGTAACCGCTTGGCTGCAGCGCGCTGCGCAGGCGGCCGACATGGGTATCGACGGTGCGCTCGTCCAGGTAGGAACCATTGCCCCACACCTGGTCCAGCAGCTGGGCACGCGTGTGCACGCGCTCCGGGTGGCTCATCAGGAAGTTCAGCAGCTTGAATTCGACGCGGCCCAGCGCCAGCTCGCGCGCGCCGGCCGTTACGCGCTGGGTGCACGGATCGAGCCGCAGGCCGGCCAGCTGTACCGGCGCGTCGGCCAGCGATTGCGGCTGCCAGCGGCGCAGCAGGCAATGCACGCGCGCCACCATCTCGCGCGGGCTGAAGGGCTTGGTCATGTAGTCATCGGCGCCGCTTTCCAGCGCCATGATCTTGTCGTGCTCGCCGCAGCGGGCGGTCACCATCATGATCGGCAGGCCGCGCGTGCGCGACTGTGCGCGCAAGCGGCGCACCAGCGACAGGCCGGACTGGCCCGGCAGATTCCAGTCCAGCAGCACCATGTCGGGCAACTGGTCTTCCAGCATCAGCAAGGCGCTTTCGGCGTCCGCCGCGCGGCTGATCTGGTGGCCCGCCATGCCGAGATTCAGGGCGATCAGCTCCTGGATTGCTGGCGTGCTTTCAACGATGAGAATGTGAGCGGCTGGCATAGCGGTTCCCTGTAAAGGAAATACTATGCAATAAGCAATGTGGCTTTACTAATATGATTTCTTTGGTAGATTTAGAGTTTTTACGTATAAATAAGCAAAAAAGCGCACCCGAAGGTGCGCTTTTAGGAAGAGCAGTAAATTAAGCCTGTTGGCGGCGGCGCGCAAAGCCCAGCAGCGCGAGGCCGCCAGCCAGCATGGCCCACGTGGTCGGCTCTGGTACTGGCGTGGTCACCACGCCCGAACCGAATACTTCGCTGGCCACACTGCCCTGGCCGCCTGGCGTGAGCGACGGCGTCCAGTTCAGGCTCAGCAGACTGCCATTGACGTTGCTGCTATTGCCCAGCAGCGTCTGTTTGTCGCTGCCAAACAACGATACCGACAGCGTCGAGCCAAACTGGGCGGACGGATCGGCGTCGCCGCTGAAGGCGACGTCAAAGCTGACCTTGCCTTTGCTGAAGTCCACCGCGTGGAACAGGTCGTTGTAGCCGCCCGCCACGTTCTCGATGCGGAAGCCGGTCAGCAGCGAGCCCGTCACGTTCGACAGCTCGGCGTCAGCGCTGCTGCCCCAGTTGCCGAAGTTGCTCAGGTTGGCAAAGGTGCTCACGGCGCCCAGCGGCGAACTGTTGAGCTGGATGTCGATATAGCCGTTGCTGCCATAGCTGCCGGTATTCAGTTCGACGTGCAGCGTGCCGGCAGCGGAGGCCAGGCTGGCGCAGGCGGCCAGTGCCAGCGCCATCACGGCGCGGCGGAAGTTGAGTGCTTGGTTAAACATGATCGTGTGCTTTCTTAGAAGTTACCGCTGTAAATTTTGACTGCCGAGTAGGTGACGCTGCCGGTGCCGGTCTTGGTGAACGCGGTCGGCACGGTCAGGCTGGCGCCTGGGGCCAGCGTGGCCTGGTTGATGGTCAGGTAAGGCGAACCGTCATGGCTGCCGTTGCTGCCCACCAGCGTGGCGCCGGCCACCAGACCATCGAACTGCACCTGGAACGGGCCGCTCAGCGCGGTGCTGCCGGTGTTGGTCAGGGTGACGTTGCCGGTCCACTTGGCGGTGGCGCGGTTGTACACCACGGGCGCAGCCACGGTGCGGATGCTGGCGCTGACGTCGGTATTTGGCGCTTGCAGGTTGAGGCTGATGACCACCGGGTCATGGTCCGACGCGCGGTAAGGCGCGCTGGTGTATTTGTCCTGCGGCTTGCCGTCGGTGTTGTAGTCGATCACGGTCGGTTCATCCGCATTGTTGTGCCATTCCGCAGCATCCACCACTTGCGGGCTCAGCGCAGGGCTGGCCAGCGCGTGGTCCAGATAGCCCGTTTCGCCGTTGAAGACGAACGAGTACGGCATATTGCCGCTGCCGCGCACGAAGCGCTCCAGCTGGTTGACGTAGCCGGTGGCGGTGATGGCAGCGATCGGATCTTCAAAGCCGTAGGAGTTGAAGTCGCCAATCAGCAGTACGCGCGCATCGTTGGCCGAGGCCACCACTTGCGGCACGAAGCTGTTCAGCAGGCGCTTGGCCTGCTGGATACGGGTGGCGTTCCAGCAGCTCTGGCTGTCGTTCTGGTCGGCGTCCGCGCCGCCGGCCGGGCAGCTGCCTTTGGATTTCAGGTGGTTGACTACCAGCGTGAACTTGGCGCCGTTGGCGGCACGGAAGGTCTGCGCCATCGGTGGACGGTTGTTGATGGCGTCGGCGTCGGACAGCGCGCCGCCCACCAGCGTCAGTGCCGACGGTTTGTAGATCATGGCCACGCGGATGGCGTCGGTGCCGGTCGCGGCTGGCTTCGGTACCACCGCATAGGTTTTCAGGCCGGTGCCGGGCGCGATCGCATCGTTGAGCGCATCGACCAGCTTGGTGACGGTGTACTCGCCGCTGTTCTGAATTTCCATCAGGCCGTAGACGTCAGCGTTGATGGCTTTGAGTTCGCCCACGATCTTGGCGGTCTGACGGTTGAACTCGTTCAGATTGTCGGCGCCGCGGCAGTTCGATTTCGAGATGCTGCTGCCCAGCGAGCAGCCGACATTGGTGTTGCCGGCCACATCGGTGCCATTGGTGAAGGTGGTGAAGTAGTTCAGCACGTTGGCACTGGCCACTTTGATGTTGCCGGCCGCCAGCGCTGGCGGCGCCGTGCGTGGATTATCCTGAGAGAACACCGGTGCTTCGGTTGGCTGCAGCTTGAAGCCCGCACCGCCGCCGCCCTTGGCGCCAAAGTCCACCACGCCGGTCAGGCCGGACACGGTGTCGCCCGCGCGCAGCGAGCCATCGTCGCCCAGGTAGGGGATGGTGGTCGGCGTGGTGAAGATGCCGTCATCCAGAATGATCTGGTTGCGCTGGTTGGCGGCCGCTTGCGCGATCGCTTCCGGCGTGCCGGGACGATAGCGGTTGGAGGCGATTTCCAGACGGCCCGAGGACAGCGTCACTTCGCCGCGCGTGCCCAGGAACTCCAGCTGCGATACGGTCAGCGGCTGGCTGAAGCGTACCAGCATGCCTTCCACCTGGCCCAGGTTGGCGTGCGGCAGCTGAACATTGGTTGGCGTGACGCTGATGCCGCCGGCCAGCTTGGCGATGTTGGTGATGGTGGTCAGTTCGGTGTACGAACGGCTGGCGCCGGACGGGGTGTATTCGCTGACGGTGCCGGTGATGCGGATTTTGTCGCCGACCTGCACGGTGCCGATATTGCCGGCCGTAGTGAACACAAACATGCCGTCCGAGGTCAGCGGATTACCGTCGCCGTCCGGGTCCTGGAGGAAGAAGCCGGAGCCGACCTTGGCCGTGACCACGCCTTCGGTGGTCTGCACGCTGCCGGCGTAAGGGCTGGCATCGCCCTCGCCCTGGATCTGCGGAATGGTGTGGGTGATGCCGGCCGGTGCGCTAATCGCCACGCTGATCGCGCAGCTGGCTTCCTGCGTCTGGTCGTTGCCGAACTTGACGGTGACAGGATAGGTGCCGGCCTTGACGCTGGTTGCCACGTTCAGGCTGGCGGTGGCGACGCCACCCGCTGCCGACGCCGGCTGGAAGTTGACCAGGCTGATGCCAGGCACCGCCGCCGAGGTGATGATGGCGCTGTTGACGATGCCGTCGGCATCGGTGGCGCTGAGGTCGGCAACGCCGTTGACGCCAAACGCCAGCGACAGGTTGCCCGGGCAGGTGGCCACGATCGGTGGCGCGGTCGGCGCGCCACACACATTGAGGGCGCTGGCGCGGTTGCGCGGGGCCGGCGCGCCGGTGCTGAAGTCGGCGCCGTTGTTGTCGGTGTCGGTGCAACCGCCGGCAGCGCGCAGGGCCGCCGTGGTGTTGCTCAGGGTCGGCGCCACCGTGCCTTCAAAATAGCTGGCCGTGCCAAAGCCGATCAGGTCGGCAAAAGTGCCGGCCGCCGGCGAGCCACCCGCCAGCGCCGTGCTATTGGCCACCAGCGCCACCTTGCCGGTGGTGCCGCTCAGCGCCAGCGTGCCGGTCGCGTCCGGGGTCGGCAGGTCATCGGTGCCGCCGGTGCCGTTGGCTTCCTGCACCAGGAAGTATTGGCCAGGCTGCAGCACGGTATTGCCGGCCAGCTTGGTCAGCTGCCAGCTGGTGCCGGCCGCGCTGGCGTATTGCACGCTCCAGCCGCTGATGTCGACTGCGGTATTGCCGCGGTTGAACAGTTCAATAAAGTCGTTCTTGTACTTGGCGCCGGAATTGCCACCGCCGCCATACACCTGGCTGATCACCACTTGGGACGATACCGGCGCCACGGCTACAGCGGCAGCTTGGGCCGACAGGCCGGCCAGCAGGGCGGCAGCGATTACGGTACGCGCCGGCGGAGGAAGAATTTTTTTCATGAACAGTCCTGGAGATATTAACAAAAAGGCTTTGAAGCTTGCAATTTGCATATTAGGACTTCGTCATGACGCCATCATGACGCTGAGTTAGACCGAACGGACTAATCCCGGTTCACTGAATTGGATAGTAATTTGATGCAAAGCTGCTATACTATTTTCTATAGTGAAATAAATATTTCCAATTGATAATTTATCAGCGAAGTTGTCAGACTTGAGTGAAGCTGAGAGCGCCATGTTGCCACGACTTGTCCGCCCCACCCTGCTGCTGTGCTGTGCCGTGATGAGCGGCGCCGCCATGGCCGTACCGCTGTCCGTCCCGCCGCTGTCCGTCCCGCCGCTGTCGCCCTGCCTGGCGCAACACCCGGCTGGCCAGCCGGCACCGCAAGATGTGCGCAAGCACTGGCGCCGCCAGTGCCATCTGCTGGATGCGGAAAAAGCCGAAGAACCATACGTGAACGAAGGCACACCGCCCAGCGATACCAGCGCGCTGCTGGACCACATCATGATGCTGAGCCGGATCGGCATGGACACCCCTGAGTCCCATCAGCTATGGCTGGTTCTGCCGCGCCGCGAGGGCGATGCCGATGGCTGGCAGCCGCCGCCATCCGGCGCGCCCGGCAGTATTGCGCTGCAGGTCAATCCGCTGTATCCATCCGGGGACAGCAAGACGCCGCTGCGCCAGGGCGAGGCCCGACTCCAGGCCGGCATTCCTGCCGTGCCCGAACCATCGTCTGGTGCCATGCTGCTGGCGGGCCTGGCCATCGTTGCCGGCTACGCCGCGCGCAGGCGGCGCACTGCCTAGCGGCGGTATGGTGCGGCCAGCGGCTCGCCGATAAATACGCCTTGTGCCGGCCAGGCCACGCTGCGCCAGTAAGCTTCAATCGCGCTGGTACCACGCAGGTAGTGCGACAGCAGCACGGTTGGCTGAGGAAACTTCTGCCAGTAATTGCATGGTTCGGTAACCGTGCCATAGCTGGCAGTTGCGCCGGCCTCCAGCCAGCGCAGGCTGCTCATCTGATTGGTCCCCATCAAGTCGCCGCCAAACGAGGTCAGGCTGTCGGCCAGCGCGCCCGGCAAAAATTGCAGCGTGTCCAGCTTGGCCACCCGCGCCATGCCGGTCTGGTAAATCATGATGTCTTTTTCATTTTCCAGCGCATCCGCGCTGAGGCGCTTGACCGTCAGTTTGCGCGTGGGAATCACGCCGGCGCGCGGAAAGAATGGCGCGCGGCTGTTGCGCGCGGTTTCGCTGGTGGTCAGGTAATACGCACTGGCGGCCGGCGCACTGAAGCCGGTCACCATGCCGCGCCCGATCAGGGCCTTGGCCGCCTCCACCGAGTCGGTCGGCAGCAGCATCGACAAGCGCATACCATGCTCGGCATACGGGTGGGCCGAGGTGGCATTGAAATACGGGCTGGGTTTGGCCGGGCCGCACGGCGCGGTGCACAAATTGGCGTCCAGGCCCAGGGTGTAGGCCGATGTAATGGAATTGCATTCGACGGCATACGGCGCGGTCCAGACCATCAGCACCGCATCGATGTGCGGGCCAAGCTTGGCGTCGATCTGCTCCTTGAGCTGGCGGAACTGTTCGGCATCCAGTTTGCGGGGGCGGTGCGGAATCCGCACATGAACGATGTTCTCTGCAGGCACATTGCGTGCCTGGCGATAGTACTCGCCGATTTCCACACTATTCGGTTCGTCGTCGTTAATGACCAAGGCTAGCTGCGCGGCTTTGAATCCAGCCGCCTTGGCCACCAGTTGCGCATGGGCTGCGCTATGCCAGCACAGCAGTGTCAGCAATCCAACTATCATCTTCCGCACTACAGTTCCGATCATTGCTTGTGAGATAAACGGCACTGTAGCATATCGTGCGTCAGCCTCCAGCAAGTACAGCGCATCACGCCATGCGCCCTGCTTACGTGGCGGACTGTGCAGTACGGGAACGGCGGCTCGCAACCACACCCAGCAGCGCGATGCCGCCCAACATCATGGCATAGCTCGACGGTTCAGGCACCGGGATGGCGGCCTCATGGTCATACAGCGCCAGGGAAATACTTGGGAAGGTTTGGTAATCCGTGCGCCAGTTGCCCTGGTAGTACTCGGCAGCACCGGAAGCCAGGGTACCGGCCGCCAGGAAGTTAGTGAAGCTTGGCGATACTGCCTGGATCGCAAAGTAGTAGGAGCCGCTGGCCAGGGTCACGCCGTTAAAGCCAAAGAACTGCGCATCTGCGCTCATGCCCATCACATGGCCATAGTAGAAAGTCTGAGCCAGTACATTGCTGGTGCCGGATGCCACCACCGTGCCGGGCAAACCGCCAGTGCCGTCGGCGGCCAGGATCTGCCATTTGGCCTCGGTCGGCAAATCATAGCCCTGGTTGATCACCACATAGCTCGCCGACTTCAGCGTTGTGCTGCTGCCCAGCGTAAACAACTGGGCTGCATAGTCGTCTGCCGTGCCAGTAGCTGGACCGCAAACGGTATTAAAGGCGCAATTGGCGTTTGATGTATCTTTACCAGCATCAAACACTTTTGCTGCCTGCGCGCCGCTGGCGGCCAGACTAAAGATAGCCGCTACGGCAACGCGTTTCGTTAAAGCATCCACTTTTTCATCTCCACAGGATCATGCGACAATTGCAAATATACAATTACAACAACGGAAATACAACTTTTATATTAGCTTAAATACAGCGTTGTATTCCGTCGCAGGCAAAATAAAGTCTGCTATAACATCATGTGAGAATGCGTGAGAATGCGTGAGAATCGGACGCGCGGACGCAGCTTAGCTGCGCTGATAGACGTCTTCAAAGCGCACGATGTCGTCCTCGCCCAGGTAGCTGCCGGACTGGACTTCAATCAGGTGCAAGGGCAGCTTGCCGGGGTTTTCCAGGCGGTGGTTCATACCGATGGGAATATAGGTCGATTCGTTTTCCGTCAGCAGCGTGACGGTATCGCCGCAGGTCACGCGGGCGGTGCCGCTGACCACGATCCAGTGTTCGGCGCGGTGATGGTGCATCTGCAGCGACAGCTTGCCGCCCGGATTGACGGTAATCCGCTTGACCTGGAAGCGCTCGCCAATGTCGATGCCTTCATAGCAGCCCCATGGACGGTAGACCTTGGTGTGGTGCAGGTGTTCGGTACGGTCCTGCTGCTTCAGGTGGTCGACGATCTGCTTGACGCGCTGCACCTGGTCCTTGTGCGCCACCAGCACGGCATCGGCGGTTTCCACCACCACCAGGTCCTTGACCCCCACCAGCGCCACGATGCGGCCCTCGGCGCGCACCAGCGAACCGGACACATCGTCCAGATACACATCGCCGCGCGTGGCATTGCCCTGGCCATCATGCGGCTGCACATCCCACAGCGCCGACCACGAGCCAACGTCGCTCCAGCCGATGTCGGCCGGCACCACCACGGCATGGCGCGTGTGTTCCATGACGGCATAGTCGATCGAGTCCGACGGGCAGGCGGTAAATGCCGCCTCATCCAAACGGCAGAAGTCGAGGTCGCGGTAGCCCTTGGCCATGGCCTCGGCGCTGGCGCTGGCGATCGTTGGCGCATATTCCTGCAGTTCTTTCAGATAGCTGTCTGCGCGGAACAGGAACATGCCGCTGTTCCAGAAGTAATTGCCGGCGTCGACAAAACCTTGCGCCGTCGCGCGGTCCGGCTTTTCAACAAAGCGGTTGACCGCGTAGCATTGCTCGGCAGCGGCCGGCTTGCCGCTCTGGATATAGCCATAGCCGGTTTCCGGACCGGCCGGCACGATGCCAAAGGTGGCCAGCGCGCCCTCGCCCACCAGCGCGCCAGCGTGCTGGATGGCCGCATAAAACGCGTCCACGTCGTTAATCACATGGTCGGCCGGCAGCACCAGCATGACCGCTTCCGGGTCCACCGATTGCAGGAAATGCGCCGCTGCCGCAACCGCCGGCGCAGTATTGCGGCCTACCGGTTCCAGCAGGATGCCGAGCGGCCGGACGCCGCTTTCGCGCAGCTGTTCCGCCACCAGAAAACGGTGCTCATTGCCGCACACCACCAGCGGCGGCATCAGTTGCGGACGGCCATGCAGGCGCAAGGCGGTTTCCTGCAACATGGTCTTGTCCGAGACCAGCGGCAGCAGCTGCTTGGGCAGCACGGCGCGCGACAACGGCCATAAACGGGTTCCAGCGCCGCCGGACAAGATCACGGGATAAATTTTCATGCTCTGATTCTCTTATCGATTAATTCATTATTATGCTCAGTTCGGCGCTTGCTGCGCCGGTCACGAGCGTTGGCCCAGGAATCCGGATCAGACTCGGACACGTGCAGCATATTGCCTGCGCGGTCGACACTATAATCCTTAAAGACAATCATTTCGTCTAAAGAAACATTCGGTAACACCCGGGTATATTCAAACAGCACGCTGCGCACCACCTTGGCACCGGCGCAGACATGGCTGCCATGGCCGATCCAGGTCGGGCCGACGATATGCGCACCGGCCTCGATGCGGGTGCCGGAACCAATGTACACCGGCCCCTCGATCACCGTGCCTTCCCAGTCAATGCTGGTGTTCAGGCCCACCCACAAGCCGTCGTCCAGCTGGATCCCGGGCAGATGCAGGTTGGCGACTTCGCCCATCAGCACGCTCTGGCAGGTTTCCCAGTAGTCGGTGACGCTGCCGATATCGGTCCAGTTGAAGCCGCGCGTTTGCGCATAGAACGGCAACCCCTTCTCGGCCAGCAGCGGAAACAGCTCGGAGCCGATATCAAACGCCTGGCCGCTGGGAATCAGGTCGATCACGGCCGGCTCGAAAATATAGATGCCGGTACTGACAAAATTGGATTTGGCGGCTTCCCGGCTCGGCTTTTCCTGGAACTCGGTGATACGGCCGGCGGCATCGGTCACCACCACCCCATAGCTTGACACCTTGTCCCACGGCACTTCCTTGGTGATCACCGACGCCAGCGCGCCCTTGCGGCGGTGTTCAAACAGCGCCGACTTGATGTCCAGGTCGATCAGCGCATCGCCGCACAGCACAATCGTGGTGTCGTCAAAGAAGCCGCCGAATTCCTGGATTTTCTTCATGCCGCCTGCCGAGCCCAGCGGCTGCGGCACGATCTCGCCCTGGTCGTTGGTATAGCCCTCGAACGAGTAACCGATCTGGACGTTGTACTGGTGGCCTTCGCCAAAATACTCTTCGATCTTTTCATGCAGATAGCTGACGTTGACCATGATTTCAGTCACGCCATACTTGTGCAGATGCTCAATCAGATAGGCCATCACCGGCTTGCCCAGGATGGGAATCATGGGTTTCGGTAAGTCGTACGTCAGCGGGCGCACCCGCGTGCCCTTGCCTGCGGCCAGTATCATTGCTTTCATGCGGCTTATCCTTTATTCAGACGGACGCGCTCTGCCAACGCCAGGCATCGGCGCACATCTGCGCAATATTTCGCGTCGCCTTCCAACCCAGCTCACGTTCCGCCAAGCCCGGGTCTGCATAGCAAGCAGCAATATCGCCCGCCCTGCGCGCCACGATCTGGTAAGGCACAGGCCGGCCGCTTGCCGCTTCGAAAGCGCGCACCATTTCCAGCACACTATTACCTCTGCCGGTGCCTAAATTGTATGTATAAATGCCAACGCCTGTCGCCAGCTTGGCCAGCGTGGCCAGATGGCCCAGCGCCAGGTCCACCACATGGATATAGTCGCGCAGGCCGGTGCCGTCCGGGGTCGGATAATCGCTGCCGTACACCGACAGGCGCTCACGCCGGCCATCGGCTACCTGGGCAATATACGGCACCAGATTGTTGGGAATGCCGTTGGGCGCTTCGCCGATCAGGCCACTCTCATGCGCGCCCACCGGATTGAAATAGCGCAGCAGCGCGATCCGCCAGCTGGGATCGGCGCGGTACAGGTCGCGCAGCATTTCTTCGATCATCAGCTTGCTGCGGCCGTAGGGATTGGTGGCCGACAGCGGAAACTGCTCGGTGATCGGCACCGATGCCGGGTCGCCATACACCGTGGCCGACGAGCTGAACACCAGCGTCTTGACGCCAAACTTGGCCATGGTTTCAAACAGCACCAGACTGCCGGTGACGTTGTTGTCGTAGTAGTTGAGCGGCTGCTCGACCGATTCGCCGACCGCCTTGAGGCCGGCAAAATGGATCACTGCCTGCGGCGCGCGCGCGCTAAACACGGCTTCCATGGCCGCGCGGTCGCGCACGTCCGCTTCGACAAAATCGAGCGCGCGGCCGGTGATGCGCGCCACCCGCTCGGCCACCGAGGCCGTGCTGTTGCTCAGGTTGTCGAGCGCAATGACTTCATGGCCAGCTTGCATCAGTTCCACACAGGTATGCGAGCCGATATAGCCCATACCGCCAGTTACCAGTATTCTCATTGATATTCCTTGGTTGCTGCAATTGATCGGGCGCCTCAGTGTAGCAGCCCGGTGCGGTTAAGGCGCGACAATAGGGCGGCGGCATCGATCCAGCTGACCTGGTCGTCGTAGCGGCCGCCGGGCGCTGCAGGGTCGTCGCTGTAGGGGCGTGCCATGAAGCGCCGGCTGGCGCTAGCGTTGGCGATTTCATCGAGGTTGGTGCCGCTGTCATCCAGGCTGGTTTGCAGCACCCCCTGCTCGCTGACACCAAAGTTCAGCCGGCCCGTGGACAGCACCACGGCCGCCGCACACAGCAGCGCCATCGAGCACTGCTCCTGGCCGCTCAGATAGCGTTCGCTGCCATCCAGCTGGCGCGTCAGCACCACCTTGCTGGCGGCCGCATTGCGGTCGATGGTGCTGGTAAATTCCGGGGAGACGCTGTAGCGCAGCAGATGGTACCAGCCATCGCTGCCGGCGATGCCCAGCGCCACCCAGGGCAGATAGCCGGTGCAGTCGCTGTCGCTGCTGCAGCTGCGCTCCGTTTCGCGCCCGTCCAGCGCCGAGGCGGCTGGACGCGGCAGGCGGCCATGCGCCATGGCATAGCCCAGCAAGGCCTCACGCGCGGCGGCTACCCGCTGCCGCGTGAGCAGCTCGCGCTGGCGCTCGTGGTCCACCGGGCTGAACGCGCCGAGCAGCACAGCGCTGGTGCCCAGCACCAACAGCAGCAGCAGCGCCAGCAGGGCTGCGCCCGCCTGGCGCGGTGCCCCATGGTGGCGCACAGCGCTGTGCATGGCTTGCCCGGCCAGTGGCCTAGAAGTCGACCAGTACCGCGCCGATGACCTGGGCGCCGCTGTGGCGCATCTGCTCGCGCAGCGCATTGATGTCTTCCACCCGGGTGTGGTTCTTGCGGGCCACCAGCAGCACGCCGCCAACGCGGGCCGCGATGGCCAGCGCATCGGCACCGGCCGAGAACGGCGCCACGTCATACAGCACCACGTCAAAGTGTTCGTCCAGGCGCGGCGTCAGCGCGGCAAAGCTGCTGCGGCTCAGCAGTTCCTGCGGGTTGGGCGGCAGCGTCCCCGCGGCCAGCACCGACAAGTCAACAAACGAGGCGACCTTGTGCACCACTTCGGTGCCGGCACGGCCGGCCAGGATGTCGGACAGGCCCTGGCGGCCCTTGAGGTCAAACACTTCGTGCTGGCTTGGCTTGCGCAGATTGGCGTCAACCAGCAGGGTTTGTTCGCCCAGCTGGGAAAACACCACGGCCAGGTTGGCCGCAAACAGGCTGGTGCCTTCGCCGGAGCCGACGCCGATCACCACCAGGCCTTTGTGGCCACGGGCGAACCAGCGCAGCATCAGCTGGCTACGGATGGCGCGCAGCTGCTCCACCTGGTGGCTGAACGGCTGGTAGGCCGCCAGCAGCTTGGGCGAATAGCTGCTCTCGCCCGCCTGCAGGTAGGGATAGTCGAACTGGCGCGCCAGCACTTGCTGGATGTCGGCCTCGGTGATCAGGCCCAGGCGCTGGGCGGCCTCGCCGAAGCGGATGCCGAGTTCTTTCTGCATGCGCAGCACGCGCTCGGCGTTTTCCGGCGTGATCTTGCCGGATTCAAGCAGCAGGCCGCCAATGCTGGAATCGGCGCTGCGCGGCACTGCCGCCGCAGGTGCGGGCGTGGCGATAGGGTGGGCTGGGGCATTCATGGCAAGGTCCTTGTTAATTCAAACGCAAACGGCGCGGCGACAGCAGGCGGCGCAAGCCGGTTGGCTTACGCGAAGTCATATTCCAGTCGATCACACCAAACACCGGAATATCCAGGGCGTCCGACAGGTCGGTCTCGGAACGCACGCGGCGGTCCACCAGCTCGGCAGCCAGCGCCAGGCCCACGCCCAGCATGCTGCCCAGCACGATCGACAGCAGCACGTTCAGCATGACTTTCGGGCCCGCCGCATCGACCGGCGCTACCGCCGGGTTCAGCAAGGCTACATCGGACTGCTCGACCTGGCCTTCCAGGCGCGTCTGCGAGGAGCGCATGGCGGTGGCGTCGAAGGCGCGCTGGGCGCTTTCAGCATCCTTGGCCAGCACGCCCAGTTCGTCGCGGGTGCGGTTCAGTTCCAGTACTTTTTTCTTTTGCTCGGCCAGCGCATTGCGCAGCTCGGCTTCACGCACGCGCAGGATGGCGGCATTGTTGCCAACGCTGTTGCTGGTGCTCTTCACGGCGGCATTCAGGTCGCTGCGCAGCTTGTCCACTTCGGCCTTGGCGCTCTGGTATTGCGGGTGGTTGCGGTCCAGGCGCTGGGCCAATTCCGCCAGTTTGGCTTCTGCATTGCCCAGGCCGATGCGCAGGTTCTGCACCAGCGGATTGCCGGCCACGTCAGGCGATTCGGTGGAGCCGTTGGCCATGCCGGCGCGCGAGTTGGCTTCCATGAGCTGGCCCTGGGCTGCCACCAGCTGGGCCGACAAGTCGTTCAGACGGTTGCTTTCCACGTCCAGGCGGTTGTCCACGCTGACAATGCCGTGTTCCTGCTGGTATTTCGACAGGCGGGCCTGGGTGGCTTCCACATTGTCGCGCAGCAGCTTGAGCTGGCCATTGAAATAGGTCGACGCCTGTTTCATCGGCTCGACTTTGAGCTGCACGCTGATTTTCTGGTACTCATCGGCAAACGCGTTGGCCACGGCAGCCACAAACGCCGGGTCATTGCCTTTGAAACTGATTTCCACCACGCTGCTCTCGCGCGATGGCGCAATGTCGAGTTTTTTCAGCAGCAGGTCGGCCAGCCAGTCGCGCACATTGCCCTTGCCTTCGGTGGCGTCGCGGAACTGTTCGATGACGGCAGGATTGCGTGCCAGGCCCAGCTGGTCAACCACGCGCAGCGCGACGTTTTTGCTGCCGATGATGTCGGTCTGGGTGGCCACATAGCCAGGCAGCAGCTGGCCCGGCATGGTCATGCCGGTGACCGGATCCACGCCTTTGTAGTTGAGCAGGATGGAGGCGGTGGCCTTGTAGTTCTTCGGCAGCACCAGGCTGACCACCAGGGTGGCCAGCACGGTGACGAACAGCACACTGAGCACGATCCACTTGCGGGCGCGCAGCATGTGCAGGAATTGGGTTGCGTTCATGGTGAGACTCTCGATAGAGAAGTAGATAAGACGGACAAACGCCGGCTCGCGCCGGCCGCATACGACAGCCGCGATGAATTAGAACAGGCTTTCCTTGATGTAGACCACGTCATCGTTCTGCACCAGATCATCCTGCTTGGCATCAATCACTTGCTGCTTGCCATTGGCATCGCGGCGCTTGATCGTCAAGCCGCGCTCGGTACCACGCGGCGTCAAGCCCCCTCCCGCCGACAGCGCCTGCAGCACCGTCATGGCACGTTCCAGACGGAACGGGCCAGGGCGCTGGACTTCGCCGTAAATATAGAAGCGTGGCGCCCGTTCGACGTACAGCACATCATTGGCGCTGACTTCGATGTTGGACGACAGTTCGCCGGAACGCACCATGCCAATGATATCAATCACTTCCCTGGTGGTGGTGCCATTGCGTTTGCGGATCAGCGCCACGGTATCGCCACCATCGGCAGAGATGCCGCCAGCCACTGCCAGCATGTCCAGCACGGTGCGCTTGCCTTCGATCGGATAACGGCCCGGGCGGTTGATCTGGCCGATCACCGACACTTGCTGGTTCTGGATCTGGGTGATCAGGATATTCACCTGCGGCTTGCGCACAAAGCCGCCCGACTCCAGCAGGCTGCTGATCTTGCTTTCAGCGCCGCTGGCGGTCAGGCCATTCACTTCCACCGGTCCCAGCAGCGGGAAGGTAATGGTGCCGGCATCGCTGACGCGGGTATCGGTGGCCAGGTCGGGGCTGCCATACACGCTGATCTTGAGCACATCGCCCGGTCCCAGCACCGCATCGGCCGCGTGCGCCGCGCCGAACAGCGTCAACATTGCCAGCGCTGCCAGCCATTTCTTCATGTGTTTCATCATTTCGCTACCTCGTGCTTGAATGGGTCAGAATCGGGAGATCACTTCAGGCCTGCCACGCCGCGCGCATTTTGCGCGTCGGTGGCGCCGCCCTCTGCACCAGCGGCAGCCGGTGCGGCAGGCGCGGCGGCCGGGGCACTGGCGGCGGCGGCGGGCGCTGCCGGAGCGGCTTTTTCCGGCGGCGTGCGGCCATTCAGGTATTCGATCTTGGCATTGGCACGCAGGCGCGCCAGTTCGGCGTCCGCGGCATCCTTGTTCTTCTTGTTGAACAGGAACTGTTCAATCTGGCCTGCGGCGGCGTCCAGGCGCACTGGCGATTCCTTGATGTCGCTCACCGTGATCAGCAGGCTGCGCTCGCCTTCCTTGACGATGAACAGCTGGCCTTTCGGCATGTCCAGCAAGCGCTTGGACAATTCCTGCGGCAAGTCGGCGCTGGTGCGCGACACTTGGGCGCGCGTGTACTTGACCTTGTTCTGGTCCATCCATGCCGACACCTCGTCCAGCGACTTGGCGTTGTCGATCTGGGCCTTGAGCGGCGCTTCAATATCCTTGGTGGCCATGACCAGCTGGCGCATGTCGAACTGCTTGCGGTTGCTGAAGAATTCCGGATGCTGGTTGAAATATTCTTCGATCTCGGCCTTGGTCGGGCGCACTGGCGCGCCGACTTTCTTTTGCAGGTAAGCCTGCGCCAGCAGCAGCGCCTTGGCGCGTTCGATGGCTTGCAGCACTTTCGGATCGCGGTCCAGCTTGTCCTGGGTGGCCTGGTTGACCAGCAGCTGGCGGTCGATCAGCGATTCCAGCAATTGCTTGCTGGCGGCTTCCTGCTGCGCCGTCTGGACATTGGCGCGCTGCAGTTCTTCATTCAGTTGCGAGACCGTGATCTCCTCGCCATTCACGCGGGCCAGCGACTGGCCCGGCTTGGATTCCTTGCTGCCGCCGCAGGCAGCCAGCGTGGTCGCCAGCAGCAGTGCCGCGGCAATCTTAGTACGGTTGTGAGAGTTGGCCATAGGGATCTGATTCAAAGTGGGGTCCTCGGTTGTCCAGTATTGCGCACTGACCACTCCCGTGGCACTGGGCGCGCAACAGGAATGGCCACACATAGATAAATGACAAATAATATTAACAAAAATCTACATATATCAATGTCGAGTATGCACGTTCTCTTGGGCGATTGTCAATATTATAAACTCAGCCGCCAATCGTGCGCGCCCTGCGCGCCGCTCAGTGGGCGTTTTCGCGCTTGAGCACCACGTGCACCGTCTTAAAGATAATCCACACGTCCAGCCACAGCGACCATTTGCGCAGATAATCCAGGTCGTAGTGGACGCGCGCTTCCATCTTGTCCAGCGTGTCGGTTTCGCCGCGCAGGCCGTTGACCTGGGCCCAGCCGGTGATCCCCGGCTTGACCTTGTGGCGCAGCATATAGCCCTTGATCAGCTTGCGGTACAGCTCATTGTGGGCGACCGCATGGGGACGCGGTCCGACGATGCTCATGCGCCCCTGCAGCACATTGATGAACTGCGGCAGCTCATCGAGCGAGGTGCGGCGCAGGAAGCCGCCGACCCGCGTCACGCGCGCATCGTTGACGCGCGCCTGCACCACGGTGGCACCATCGTCCGTCACCGTCATGGAGCGGAACTTGTACACAATGATTTCCTCGCCATACAGGCCGTAGCGGCGCTGGCGGAAAATCACCGGCCCAGGCGAACTGAGCTTCACGGCCAGCGCAATCAGCAGCATCAGCGGCAGCAGCAGGATCTGGATCAGCAGCGCCAGGATGATGTCGCTGGCGCGCTTGACCATGCTGTTAATCCCGGTGAACGGCGACTCGCAGATGGCCACCACCGGCATCCCGCCGACGTTGTCAAAGCGCGCCTGCATCAGGTCAAACACATAGATATCGGGCAGGAAGTAGACCGATACGGTGGTGTCCTGCAGCTCGTCAAGCAGCTTGCGGATGCGCGGCTGGGCCGAGATCGGCTGACTGATGAACACCATCTTGATATTGTGTTCGCGCACATAGGTGGCGATGTCGGCCATGCGGCCCAGCAAGGGCTCGCGCAGCGCGCCCGGGTAACGGTCTTCCAGGCGGTCGTCAAAAAAGCCGGCCACCTGCATGAACAGGCTCGGATTGCGCTTGCACACGCTGGCAAACTTGAGACCGACCTCGTTTACGCCGCAAATCACCACCGAGCGCATGCCGCCGTCCTTGCCCGGACCAAACACCACGCGGTGCATGACCAGGTGGCTGACCAGCAGGCCGAACGGGGTGATGATGAACCAGGCCAGCACCACATCATGGCCGAGGCGGTACGCCAGGCCGCTGACGACGCCAATGAACCACAGGATGCCCACCGTAATCACCCAGCCCACCACGGTATCGCGCGCATAGGCCAGCATGCGGCCGCTGCGCCAGGTGCGGTAGGGGTCGACGTACTGGTACACCGAGGAGGAAATAAAGAAGGCCAGCACCATCAGCACCAGCGCGTAGCCGGTAAACGGCTCGTGCAGCGCCAGCGAAGACAGGTACAGGGTTCCCATGATCACCAACGGATCGAGCACCCGTTGAAAAAACGAAATCAGCGGAATATCATTGAGCGTCATGGGAACTATCAGTATTGCAGATTGATGTTAAAGCTGACGCCGTTGGCACGGTAGGAGCCGTTGCCGAAAATGGCGGCAGCCAGACCGTTGCGTGACTCGCGGTAGGCCGACAGATTCAGCTGCACCAGGCGCAGCGGCACATAGGTCAGGCCGGCCGAGACGTTGCGCGAACTGTCATTGATGCTGAGACCGCTGGCAGCCACCAGCAAGCCGTTGTAGTCGCGTTTCTGGTAGCGCGCCGAGGCATTGGCCAGCAGCTTGGCGCTGAGATTCCAGTTGGCATTGACGCTGGCGCCGGTATTCAGCGCATAGCTGGTCTGCGCGCTTTCCACGCCCTCAAACTGGCGCCATACCGCGCCATCCAGCGTGACTTTGCCATCGAGCACCGTGGTGGCCTGCAGGCGCGCATTGACGCCGCTGGAATCGCGTTCGGTATAAAAAGCATGCTTGCGGTCGGCCCAGCCACCCAGGAACTGCAGCGTAGTGACCGGGGTTGCGCGCCACACCACCTTGAGCTTGACATCGTCCTGGGTACTGCCAGCGTCGATCAGCTGGTTGCCGATGCTGCGCAGCTGGTCGTACTTGCGCTTGACCTGGTCCACCTGCAAGCCGATCGTGCTGCCGCTGGACGCCAGGTAGTCGAGACCGGCCTCGTTCACCTCATCCACACGGTTGTTATAGGTCTGGCTCTGGAGGTCGTACTTGTAACGGTCCTGCACATACGCCAGGCGGACCCGCCAGCTGGGGTGGAAGGTCCAGCCGCCGTCAGCGTAGGCATGGCGCTGGGTGCGCAGATTGCGGTCGCGCGTGACGATATCGGTGTACGGCGCCAGGACTTCGGAATAGCTGACACCGGCCTTGCCTTCCAGGTGGTTGCCCAGGCGCCAGTGCCAGTCGGCCAGCATGTCCTTGCCGTTGTAGTCGAGCTGGCTGAAATGGCGGAAGCTGACCCGGCTCACCTTGGCCTGCAGCGCGATGTCCTGGCGGCCGTAGGTCTTGGAAAACAGGCCGCCGGCCTGCAGCGAGGTGGAATAGTCGCCGCGCGTATTGTCATAGCCAGGCTGGCCATCGCCGAGCCGGAACAGGTTGTCATCGTAGTTATAGCCCAGCGATGCGTACGGCGAAAAGCCATCGTCGGCGGCCGCCTGGGCGGCGCCAGCGCAGCCCAGCAGCGCGATCAGGAAGGCACACTGTGCCAGCGGCGTCCGGGAGGGCCGTGGGGACCAGCTGGCTTTCGAGCTGCAATCAAAAGGCGCATACAGGGAACTCAACATGTGTTATTCGTCTTTGAAAATTAATAAAACAGCCAGAGCATGCCATATTACCAGTAAGTCCAGCTCGCGGTTGCAATTATCCAAACCCCTAACAGGCCGTTGGTCACTGCATGTGCCAGGATTGCCACCCATAATTTACCGGTACGGGCATACAACAAACCGTAGGCCAGGCCCGCCACCATGCCGGCCAGCCACAGGTTGTGTTCGACGCCGAATAATATCACAGTAACAATAAAACTTTTATAATTTATGGCGTGCGGTGACAGCCCCTGAAACGCTGGCGTGGTGATCCAGCGCATCAGGAAGGAACGCCAGAACAACTCCTCCATGAGCGGCACCACCAGGCTGGCGCCCGCCAGCCGGATCGCCACCAGCGTCCAGCTCAGCTGGCCGTTGACGCGCGGCTCGTAGCCGCCCGGCTGCCCCATGACCATCCAGCCGCTGTCCAGCCACAGCCACAGCAGCAGCACCACCACCCCGGCCACCAGGGCCAGCACCGCGTCCGGCCAGCGCAGGCGCGGCGCGCGCAGCTCCTCGTAATGTGACCAAAACACCCACAGCAGCAGCGCCACCACGGCGATCTTGAGCGGGTACAGCCAGAGCAGCACGCTGTCCGGCACGCCAGCCCTGGCCAGCATGTCGGCAATGAAAATGAACAGCATGTAGGCGCCAAACGGCAAGATGCGCGCCAAGGCGGCGCGCTCAAACATGGCGCCTCCGCAGCAGCACGGCAGGCGGCAGGATGGCGCGCGGGGACGGGAACAAATCGGTGGGCAAATCGGACAACGGCAGAACGGACATGCGACTCCCTGGGTTGGCGGTAGATAAGGTGTGGTGTGCCAGCGCATGCTGCGAGGGCACACCGCTACCGCGCTAGCCCTGGCCGCGCGCTTCGATCTGCTCCCAGCGCTCGAGCGCGTCCAGCAGCAGCGCTTCGATTGCTTCAACGCGCGCCGTCATGCGCTTGGCCTCGGCTGGATTCTGCCTGTAAATATCGGGGGCGGCAAGCGCGATCGACAGCGCGCTCTGCTCATCTTCCAGGCTGGCGATCAGGGCCGGCAATTCCTCCAGCTCGCGCTGCTCCTTGTAGCTGAGCTTTTTCTGCCGTGCCGGCGCGGCAGCGGCGGCAGGCGCTGCCGCCGCCGGCTTGGCGGCGCTCTTGAGCGGCGCCGGCGCACTGGCCTTGACGCGCTCCCAGTCGCTATACCCGCCCACGTATTCGCGCCACAGGCCCTCGCCTTCGGCCACGATGACCTGGGTCACCACATTGTCCAGGAAGGTGCGGTCGTGGCTGACCAGGAACACGGTGCCGCTATAGTCTTCCAGCAGTTCTTCCAGCAGTTCCAGGGTGTCGATGTCCAGGTCGTTGGTGGGTTCATCCAGCACCAGGCAGTTGGCCGGCTTGGCAAACAGGCGCGCCAGCAACAGGCGGTTGCGCTCGCCGCCAGACAGCGACTTGACCGGCGAACGCGCGCGCTCGGGCGAGAACAGGAAGTCGCTCAGATAGCTCATCGAATGCTTGCGCTGGCCATTGATTTCGACCCAGTCGCTGCCCGGCGAAATGGTGTCCAGCAGGCTGGCTTCCTCATTGAGCTGGGTCCGCATCTGGTCGAAATAAGCCACCTCCAGCTTGGTGCCCAGCTTGGCCGTGCCGCTGTCCGGCGCCAGCTCGCCCAGGATCATTTTCAGCAAGGTGGTCTTGCCGGCGCCGTTGGCCCCGATCAGGCCGACCTTATCGCCGCGCAAAATGGTGCCGGTGAACTGCTTGACGATGGCACGCTCGCCATAGTACTTGCTGATATTCTCCAGCTCGGCAACGATTTTGCCGGAGCGCTCGCCCACCGACACTTCCAGCCGTACCTGGCCCTGCTGGTCGCGGCGCGCGGCGCGCTGCAGGCGCAGCGCTTCCAGGCGGCGCACCCGGCCTTCGTCGCGCACGCGGCGGGCCTTGACGCCCTTGCGTATCCAGATTTCCTCCTGCGCCAGCACCTTGTCGAACTTGGCGTTTTCCACTTCCTCGTTTTCCAGCAGCTCGGCCTTGCGCGCCTGGTAGGTGCTGAAATTGCCCGGGAACGACAGCAGGCGGCCGCGGTCCAGCTCGATGATGCGGGTGGCCACATTGTCCAGGAAGGAGCGGTCGTGGGTAATGAACAGCACGCTGCCCTTGAAATCGCGCAGCAAGCCTTCCAGCCACATGATGGAGCTGAAGTCCAGGTGGTTGGTGGGTTCGTCCAGCAGCAGCACGTCGGGCGCCGACACCAGCGCGCGCGCCAGCGCCACGCGCTTTTGCATGCCGCCGGACAGCTCGTTCATGCGCAGCGTGCCGGGCAGGTTCAGCTTGTCCAGCACGGTTTCCACCTTGTTGGCCAGGTTCCAGCCGTCGGCCGCATCCAGCACCACCTGGATGTCGTGCATGCGCGCCATCAGCGCGTCATCGTCGCCCTGGCCAAACTGGCCGGTCAGCGTCTCGTATTCCTTGAGCAGCAGCGGCAGCTCGCCAAGGCCGGCCGCCACCGCGTCGTGCACCGACATGGCCGGCTCGAACACGGGTTCCTGCTCGACATAGACGATGTGGAGGTTTTGTTGCATGACCAGCAGGCCGTCGTCCAGCTTGGTGCGGCCGGAAAGAATCTTGAGCAGCGACGATTTGCCGGTGCCGTTGCGGCCGATCAGGCCGACGCGTTCGCCGGTTTCCAGCGAAAATTCAGCGTGGTCCAGCAGCGCCACGTGGCCAAACGCCAGTTGCGCGGAAGTGAGAGAAATAACTGCCATGGTCAGGTCGGGAAGCGCAGCCGCCGGGCCAGGCCGGTGCTGCAAAAATGAAAGAAGCCGCCATTGTAACGGCGTTTGGGGGTTATACCGGAAAAAGCGCAGCAGGCGCTGCCGCCGCCACGCCGGCCACATGGCAAAACGCGCACGCCAGCCCGGCGGCCAGCGTGCGCGTCTGGTCTGGCGATGCGCCGGGTTTAGCTCAGCCGGCGCACATACCAGGCCAGCGATTCTTCCAGGCCCTGGCCGATCCGGTGGCTGGGCGCATAGCCCAGCAGCTTGACGGCCTTGCTGACGTCGGCCTGCGAGTGGCGCACGTCGCCGGCGCGGAAATCGCGGTAGCCGGGCTGGAACTGTGCCAGATGCGGGAAGTGCGGCGCCAGCGCGGCGCGCATGCTTTCGCACACCTGGTTCAGCGTGGTGCGGTCGCCCACGGCCACGTTGTAGACCTGGTTGACCGCCGCAGCGTCAGCGGTGGTGGCCGCCAGCAGATTGGCCTGCACCGCATTGGCCACATAGCAGAAGTCGCGGCTGGTTTCACCGTCGCCGTTGATCTGCACTGGCTCGCCCGCAATCATGGCAGCGATCCATTTCGGGATCACCGCAGCATACGCGCCATTCGGATCCTGGCGCGGGCCAAAGATGTTGAAGTAGCGCAGGCCGATGCTCTGCATGCCATAGGTGCGGCCAAACACGTCGGCGTACAGCTCGTTGACCAGCTTGGTCACCGCATACGGCGACAGCGGCTTGCCAATCGCGTCTTCCACCTTGGGCAGCGCCGGATGGTCGCCATAGGTCGAGCTCGACGCCGCATAGACAAAGCGCTGCACCTTGGCGTCGCGCGCCGCCACCAGCATATTCAGGAAGCCATCGATATTGCTGGCGTTGGTGCTGAGCGGATCCTCGATCGAGCGCGGCACGCTGCCCAGCGCAGCCTGGTGCAGCACATAGTCGACCCCGGCGCAGGCGTCGCGGCAGGTTTGCGGGTCGCGGATGTCGCCGGTGATCATGCGCAGCCGCGCCCACTGGTCCGGCGTCACAGCCGCGCGCACCTGGTCGAGATTGTGCTGGTGGCCCGTGACAAAACTGTCCAGCCCCACCACCTGCTGGTCCAGCGCCAGCAAGGTTTCCAGCAAGTTCGAACCGATGAAGCCGGCCACCCCGGTCACCAGCCAGACGCGCGGCTGTTCGGCCAGGCGCTGGCGCAACTGTTGATACGCAGTCATGTCGTCCCCTATCTTACAGGCGCCAGACGCGGATGCCAGCCTGCTGCAGTTCGGCCTGGTTGAACACTGCCTTGACGTCAATGAAGGCGCCGCCCTTGACCAGCTTGGAGGCGAAGTCTTCGGCTGCCATGGCAACAAACTCGCGGTGCGACACGGCAGCGACGATGGCGTCGGCGCGTGGCAGGTCTTGCCAGCTGGTCAGCTCAACGCCGTACTCGTGCTGGGCGCCTTCCGCTTCCGCGTGCGGGTCGTGCACAAACACTTCCACGCCGTAGGATTTGAGTTCCGCGATCACATCCGCCACCTTGGAATTGCGCAGGTCGCCGCAGTTTTCCTTGAACGTCAGGCCCAGCACGTTGACGCGCGCGCCCTTGATGTAGCTGCCGCCGGCAATCATGTTTTTGATGGTCTGCTCGGCGATGTACTTGGCCATGCCGTCGTTGATGCGGCGCCCGGCCAGGATCACCTGCGGGTTGTAGCCGATCTTCTCCGCCTTGTGGGTCAGGTAGTAGGGATCCACGCCGATGCAGTGGCCGCCGACCAGGCCCGGGCTGAACTTCAGGAAGTTCCACTTGGTGCCAGCGGCTTTCAGCACTTCGCTGGTGTCGATGTCGAGCTTGTCGAAGATGATGGCCAGTTCGTTCATCAGCGCGATGTTCAGGTCGCGCTGGGTGTTTTCAATCACCTTGGCCGCTTCGGCCGCCTTGATCGAGGACGCGCGGTGCACGCCCGGGATGACGATCTGCTCGTACATCTTGGCCACGGCTTCCAGCGTCTCCGGGGTGTCGCCGGAAACGATTTTCAGGATCTTGGTCAGCGTGTGCTCGCGGTCGCCCGGGTTGATGCGCTCTGGCGAGTAGCCGACAAAGAAGCCTTCCTTCCACTTCAGGCCCGACTCGCGCTCCAGCACCGGGATGCAGATTTCTTCGGTTGCGCCGGGGTAGACGGTCGATTCGTACACCACGATCGCGCCTTTTTTGAGGTGCTTGCCAGCACTCTTGCTGGCGCCGATCAGCGGCGTGAAGTCCGGCTGGCGGGCATCGTCGACCGGGGTAGGCACGGCCACGATGATGATGTCGGCCTCGCCCAGCTTGGCAGGGTCGGAGGTGTATTCGGCAAACTTGGAGGCCGCCATTTCCTCGTCGCTCAACTCACGCGACGGGTCGGTGCCGCGCAGGCAGGCATCCACCTTGTTTTGGGCAATGTCAAAGCCGATGGTACGCGCATGCTTACCAAATTCGACCACCAGCGGCAGGCCTACATAGCCCAGTCCGATCACAGCGATAATAGTCATAACAATTCCTTCACCAGAAAATTAAACAGGGGCACGCTAGCGGCGCAGCCATTCCTTGAGGAACAGACCGATAAACGCCATATCTTCAATAAAATAGCGCCGGAACATGCGGCGCGGCTCTTGCAGAAAACGGTAAAACCACTCCAGTCCATTGCGCTGCATCCACAACGGCGCGCGCTGCACGCGGCCCACGGCAACGTCAAACGTGCCGCCCACGCCCATCGCAAACGGGATCTTCATTTGTTCCTGGTAACGGCCCAGGAAATGCTCTTTCTTGGGCGAGCTGATTGCCACGAACAGCAGGTCGGCGCGCGCCGCGCTGATCGCGTCCACCACGCCCGCCTCTTCCTCGGGTTTCCAGTAGCCATTGCGGTAGCCGGCCACCACCAGGCCCGGATAGCGGCGCTCATAGACTTGCTTGACGCCGGCCACCACTTCCTCGCGCGCGCCCAGCAGGTAGACGCGCCACTGGCGCTGCGCGGCGCGGCCCATCAGCGATTCGAACAGGTCGACCCCGGCCACGCGTTCCTTGATCGGCTTGCCCAGCAGGCGCGAGGCCCAGACCACCGGCATGCCATCGACATTGATCAGCGCGCACTCGTTGATGATGCGGCGCAGTTCGGGATCGTGCTGGGCCTTGACCAGCTTGTCCACATTGACCACCACGTGCTGGTGCGGCTGGCCGCTGGCAATAAAGCCCTCGACCCGCTGCAGCGTTTCTTCCATGGTCAGGTTGTCCATCGCGCAGCCCATCATGGTGATGCGCTCGGGCGGCAGCGCCGCGACCGGGGCCGGGGCGGAAACCTGGCCGCTCATGCCAGCACCTGCGCCAGCACGGCAACAATGCGTTCGGCCGCCTTGCCATCCCACAGCGACGGCCGGCGGCCCTGCTTGCCCTGGCCGCTCAGCACCAGGCGGGCCTGCTCGACCAGGCGCACCGGATCCGTACCCACCAGCACATTGGTGCCCTCGTCCACCGTGACCGGACGCTCGGTGTTGTCGCGGATGGTAATGCAGGGCACGCCCAGCGCCGTGGTTTCTTCCTGCAGGCCGCCGCTGTCGGTCAGCACCACCGCGGCGTCCTTCCACAGATTGAGGAAGGCCATATAGCCTTGCGGGCCGACCAGGGTCACTTGCGGGCCGAGGTCGATGCCGAATTTGTCCAGGTTGGCGCGGGTGCGCGGGTGCACCGGGAAGATCAGCGGCAGCTCGGCGGCGATGTCGCGCACGCCACGGGCAATCCGCGCCATGGTCACCGGGTCGTCGACATTGCTGGGGCGGTGCAGGGTCAGCACGCCGTAGCGGCGGCCCTGGTGGGCGGCCTTGAAGCCGGCCGGATCCAGCGCCGCGCCGCCGTCCTGGGCCAGCTTGTCGGCCTGGTACAGCACGTTGTCGACCATGACGTGGCCGACATAGTGCACGGCGGTCTCCGGCTTGCCTTCCTGGCGCAGATGGCTCACGCCGCTGGGCTCGGTCACGAAGAACCAGTCGGAAATACTGTCGGTCACCAGGCGGTTGATTTCCTCCGGCATGCTGAGGTCGCCGCTGCGCAGGCCGGCCTCGACGTGGGCCACCGGAATCGTGAGCTTCTTGGCAACAATGGAGCACGCCAGCGTCGAATTGACATCGCCCACCACCAGCACCGCGCTGGGGCGCTGCTGCTGGCACAGTTCTTCAAACGCCACCATGATCTTGCCGGTCTGCTGGGCGTGGCCGCCACCGCCGGCCGCCATGAACAGGTCGGGCGCAGGGATGCCCAGTTCCTCAAAGAACACGTCGTTCATGTCGTGGTCGTAATGCTGGCCGGTGTGGATGATTTTGTAATCCAACCCGCCATGCGCCCGCAATGCGCGCACAATGGGCGCGATCTTCATGAAGTTCGGCCGGGCGCCGGCAACGAGGTAAAGCAGAGGCTTGTTCATAAGGAGGAGTGGTTTCGCCAGTTAAAAAATGCCATTCTTGCTGCCGTGCAATACCCTGGCAGAAGGAAATGCCGCAACGCAATATCGCGCATGAAAGCCGCCACACTTTACACTATGCAAGCCATATATGGCAATATAGTCAACTCAATTGTGCGCCCCAGCACAGCTAGCGCTTGAGCTCCGCATAACGGGCCCGCAAGCGCGCCAGCACCACGTCCGCCGCATATTCCTCCACCACCCGGCTGCGCGCGCGCGCCGCCATGGCATCCGCCTGCGGCGCGTCGGTCAGCACGCCGATAATCGCCGCCGCCAGGCCGGCCTCGTCGCCCACCGCCACCAGGTGGCCGCAGGCGCCGTCCACCAGCATGCGCGGCACGCCGCCAACACTGGTGGCCACCACGGGCGTGCCGGCCACCATGGCTTCCAGCACCACCATCGGCATCTGCTCAAAGTGGGACGGCAGCACAAACACGCCGGCAGTTGCCAGCAGCGCCGCGCGCTGTTCCTCGCCCACCCAGCCCGGCAGCACCAGCGCGTCCAGCACGCCCAGCTGCGCCGCCAGCGCCTGCACTTGCGGCACTTCGCCCTCGCCCGCCAGGATCAGGCGCGCGCCAGGCACCTGGGCCTTGACCGTGGCAAATGCCCGCAGCAAATCGTACACGCCTTTCTTGGTGTCCAGCCGGCCCAGGAACAGCACGTCGGCAGACGGCGCGCGCGGCTGCGTCACCGCCACCGGGATCGGATTGGGCAGCAGTTCCACGCGCGCCACGCCCACTTCCTGCTGCAGCAGCCGGGTGGCGTCGTCGCTGAGCACCAGCGCGCAGGTGGAACGGCGCATCAGGTCCAGCGCAAAGCGGCGCTGGCGCGGACTCATGCGCTGGTGCAGGAACACCCGGAATTCACCGCTGTGCAGGTGGAAAATCACCGGGCAGCCGCACAGCTGCGCCAGGCGGATGAACAGCGCCTTGCGCCAGAAGCTGGCGTCCGAGGCGACATGGGCGTGCAGCAGGCCGGCCTGGCCGCTCAGCAGCAGCCAGCTCACGCGCAGCAGCGCGCGCGCCGCCGTCAGCGCCTTGCGCGCCGTGCTGCCGCTGACGTGGGTCGGCACGAACTCGCAATCGCCGTGCGCCGCATAGCCGTGGCGCAGCAGGATGCCGATCACCGTGGCGATGCCGCCCTTGGCGCTGGGCGCTGGGCCGATCATGATGACGCGCTTCATGCTTCACCTGCCACATGCGACGCGCCCAGATAGTGGCTGATGTCCAGCCGCTGCACCAGCAGCTTGTGCTTGCCAACGCCGGTGCGGGCAATTTCATCGACGCGCACGATGTCCACCTCCAGCCCGCCCTGGGTCTTGGCGCGGATGCCGGCCGCCAGCTGCGCCTTGGCCTGTTCGCTGAGGTCCTGGCTGGACAGCACTTTGAGCGTGGCATGGCCAGGCTGGTGCTGCTCGAACTGCATGCGGTCGGCATCGGCCAGCTGCTCGAAGTGGGCGGCGCCTATGGTGCAGATCGACACCAGGCGCTGGTCGTGGCAGACCAGGAATTCCTGCAGGCGGCCCTCGATGCGGTCCACCACCGGGAAGCCCGGGCGCGCGGTATTCGGCGCGGCGCTCCACATGGCCAGGTCGCCGGTGCGGTAGCGTATCAGCGGCATCACATGGTTATCGAAGCCGGTGCCGACGATCTCGCCCAGCTCGCCAGGGCGGGTGACCGGGCGGCCGTCGAAGTCTACCAGCTCGAGCTTGCCGTACAGGGGCCAGAAGAAGTAGCGCTGGTCGCCCGGCAGCGAAATCGCCTTGACGGCGCGCTCGGTGTGGCCATAGTCCAGCAGCACCGGGCAGTTGAACACGCGGCGTATCAGGTCGATCTGGTAATCGTAGATATTTTCGGAAAACAGCTGGACGCAGCGCACCTGGCGCGTGAAATCGGGCGCCGGATTGGCTTCCAGCCACTTGGCCAGCGGCACCAGTGCCGACGGGAACGCGTGGATGAAGGTCGGCTGCCATTGCCGGATCGCGGCCAGGTAGCGCGGCATATGCGGCAGCTCCAGGTGGTCGGAGCTCAGGTGCAGATAGCGCTTGATGGGATCGTACATCCAGATCGGCCCGTCCGGGCGGTCGGCACCCGGCACGGTGCGTCCGCGCAGCGCCAGGATGCAGTCCTGCGGGCCGATGCCGGCGATGCGGTCAAACGTGCCGTTGTAGGCGAAGTCCTTGGAGCGCGAGACGTATTTTTCCAGGTAGACCTTCATCGGGATCGAGGTCGAACCGCCCGTGTGGGCCACCAGCCGCTTGGCCGGCCCCATGCGGGTCGACAGGTAGCGGCTGGTATCGCCCTTGAGGCTGGCCTTGTCGAGCAGCGGAAATGCTTGCAGCAACTCCTGCGGTGAACGGTCGCGCGCCAGCTCGGCGCGCAGGCCGGCATAGGCCGGCACCGTCTCCGCGGCCCAGCGCAGCGTCTCCATGAGCTTTTCATCGGCGCGCCGTGCCAGCCACGCCGGATCGCCGCTGCGGGCGATCTCATCCAGGAATTTGTCGTACTTGACGCCGTAGCGCAAGCTGGTCGGGATGCGGGAATAAATCCCGCCTATGGTGGTCTTGATCCACTGCGGCGCCGCGGTGTAGTGTTTCAGGAACGGATGAATAATGTCTTCCATCGGCATACGCGTACTCTCTCCTGGTCCCGGTGCGTCAGGCGGCAGCGGTGGCGTAGCCAGCGGCAGGCGCAGGCACGTAAGGCTGGGCCGCCGCCGGCTGAACCGCCTGGCGGCGCTGGATATGCTCCAGCCCCAGGCCAATGCCGATCGCCAGCCAGTAGAACACGTGCAGCTGCTCAAAGATCAGGCGCGAGCCGGACAGGCACTGCACAAAGAACACCAGCAGCGCCACCGACATGCCGTTGAAATAGCCGCGCACCAGCGGCGGCTGGGTCTCGTCGCGCGCCAGGCGGCGGTACAAGCGCCATACCTGCAGCAGGAAGTAGCCGATCAGCGGAATGCCGACAATGCCATGGTCCTTGAGCAGGCGCAGATAGGCGTTGTGCGGGTGGCCCTCGCGCACCAGGCCCTGGCGCGCCGGCGCCGACCACAGCGTGGAATTGATGCCGTCGCCCAGCACGATGTGGCGCTGGATTTCCGGCAGCAGCGGCAGCCAGATGCCGCCCACGCGGCCGGCCGTCAGCGGGTCGTTGTGGGCGCCGATGGTGCCGCGCTGGCCCATGCCCTGGGTGGCGCGCTCGACAAACGATTCCGGCAGGGTCACCGCCACCACCGCAAACACCAGCACGCCCATGAAGATGTAACGGTAGCTGCGGCGCAGGAAGAAGAAGGTAAAGGTGGTCAGGATCGCGCCCAGGAAGGCGGCGCGCGAGAACGTCAGCAGCAAGGCGCCGACGGTGGCGCCCATCACGGCCAGCCCCCACAGCTTGCCGGCCGGCGAACGGTAGGCCGGCATCATGAACAGCGCGGCCGTGTAGGCCGGCAGCAGCACCACGGCCAGCTCATTGGCATGCAGGCCGGTGGCATTCAGGAAGGTGCGCGCGGCAGGCGTTGCCATTTCACTCAGGCTCAGGCCGGACAGGGCCGCGGCCAGGAACACCAGCACCGGCAGCAGCACGATGGAGACCCCCACCAGCGCCACCCAGCGCTGCGGCTGCTTGCTTTGCGCCACCGCCGCCGACAGCAGCCACACCGCCGCCAGGATCAGCATCGGCTTGATCAGTTCGGCAAGGTAGTAGGCCTTGGCCGTGGTGTACATGGTCGGGCTGGCGATGAAGTAATGCGCGGCGATCAGGCTCACCTTGCTGGAACCGATATACGAGCCCAGCGCCAGTAGCAGCAGCATCGGCGCATACAGGCGCCAGGCCACAGGCGGCAGCGGACGGCGCCCGATCAGATAAGCGCCGATTGCCGCCGCCAGCGTACACACCAGCACCGCGTTCAGCGGCGTAAAGCCCGGCACGCCCAGCATCTGGCGCGGCATCAGCACGGTGGCCGCCAGCGGCATCATCAGCACCACCAGCATGACGCCGACGCGGAAGTCGAACATGGTAGCCACCATGCCGCACAGCAGGATCAGCACCGCAATCAGCGGCAGGCCGGCCCCCAGCGCGGTCAGCATGCCAATCAGGGTGGCAAACAAAAGGATGCCGATAAAGAAAACAATGTGCTTGATGCCTGTCATGTGCAGCCCGGTGGTGGCAGAAGTAAAAGTACGGAGTTGGCGCTGGATGCAAGCCGGCGCAGCGCGCCGGCCCTGAGCGGATGCTAATTGCTAATTGCTTATTGCTGGCTGCCGCTGCCCAGCAGGCGCTGCGCCAGGCGCGGGTCAACCTGCCCCATCAGCTCGCTGGAAAACGCGGCCTGCTTGGCATAGGCACTGGCAGGATTGGCCGACAGCGACGACACCCGGAACAGGTAGCCGTCCGGAATCACGCCCGACAGCGCATACTTCAGCTGCGCCACCTGGCGGTCCGTGAAGTTCTGCACCACGCTGTCGCCCATGGTGAACCAGTAGGTCACCGGCTCGATGCGGGCGTCGCCCTGGCGCGCCACCATGCGGGTGCCGCGGATGCTGGCGTTGCGGATCGACAGCGTCGGATGCTCCAGCTGCGAGATCTGGAACCCCTGGGCGGTGTAGCACACTTCCTGGCGGTGCGCGCGCAGCTGGCGCGTCTGGCTGCCGCCGTAGGCGATCGACAGCATGATGCGCTCGCCGGCCGAATTGACGTAGGTGCGGTTCAGCGTCTGGTCGTAGATGCGCGCAATGAGTTCCTTGCTATCCTCGGACGGCACCAACGGCACGCCGTTGGTCTCGACCGACCAGTCGCCAAACTTGGTCGGCACCGCCTGTTCCAGGTTGATCGCGTCTTCGGTCTTGACCAGGCGCTTGGTCGGCGTCAGGTAGGAGGTGGCGCAGGCGGCCAGCAGCATCAGCGCGGTGGCTGCGATGGACTTGGACAGCAGACGGTTCATGCCGGGCTCCCGGTAGTAGGGTTGAGGGGCGGCTTGTGCTCGCTGTCCGGGGCGCCAAAGCGCAACAGCGAGTCGACGCCGATGATCAGCATCAGCGCGCTGGCAAACAGCACCATGCCGGCAAAGCCGTGCAGGAAGCCCTGGCCGGCGGCGTCGCCCAGATGGTAGGTAATCAGGGTCAGCGCCATGACGCGGATCACGTTGGCGGTAAACGAGATCGGCACGATCAGCAGCGCCAGCGCGATGTTGCGGAAGGTCGAGTCATGGCGCACCACGTTCAGGTACAGCAGGCCCAGCGCCTCCAGCGTGAACAGCGTGTGCAGGCCGGCGCAGGCATCGGCCACCAGCAGGCTGTACTGGCCAATCTGCAGCATCACGCCAGTGCGGGCGATCGGGTAGCCGACCCAGAACAGCACATGCTCGGCCACATACGATACCGCCGTCTTCATCGGCAGCGTCAGCGCGTCCACGAACGGGCCGGGCAGCGGCAGCATGAACAGCATGAAAAACAGCGGGAACCACATGGCCTTGAGCGCCTTGCCGCCGCGCAGCAGCAGCAGCAGGCCGGCCAGCAGCCAGATCACCGAACCCACTTCAAACAGGGAAATATCCTGCGAGCGGCCCAGGACGTAGAGCAGCAGCGCAAACACCACCACCACCCAGCCCCAGGCGCTGCCGCCGGACTGCGCGCTGGCGGCCAGCATCTCCTGCCATTTGCGGTATAGCAGCCAGCACGACAGCGCCAGCACGATCGGGCCGTGGGCCTGCTCGTCGGTGCTCCAGATGCCGGTCAGCAGGGTGTACAGGGTCGGACCATACAGTACCGCCAGGCCGATGGCCAGCGGCACCAACGCCAGCAAGTGCGGCGAGCGCAGGCTGAAACCACGGGCGACCTGCATACTCTCTGTGTTCGTACTCATTTTTTCCCTAACGAAATCTACGACGAAGGCTGTGCTACCACGCTGACGGTATCGCACCATGTTAACACAAAGACCATGAATTGTGCACCCTCAACAATTATACGGATAAACCGGGACCGCACAGCGCAAGGCTGCGCCACTTAATAATTTTTTAAGGTAGAGTCGATTGCTTGCCTTCCTGGAAATGTTTCTTCATGAATATTAGCATTTCTTGTTTTCAAAACACTGTTTCCGGAGTCTACTGTGCTATCTCAGCTTACCGCCAGCCCCCGCCTCAGCGACCGTATGGACGCGACCGGCGGCCGCCCCACCGGTTTTGACTATCTGCGCTTCGGCCTGGCCACGCTAGTCATCTGCTTCCATGCCATTATCACCTGCTACGGCCCCGAGGTGCAGCGCGACATCACCAGCAGCTTCCCGGGCGTGGCCTGGAATCTGATCCTGCCGATGTTCTTTGCGCTCAGCGGCTTTCTGGTGGCGGGCAGCCTGGAGCGGCAAAAAAGCATTGCCGTGTTCCTCGGCCTGCGCGTGTTCCGCATCTTCCCGGCGCTGGCGATGGACACGCTGGTGTGCGCCCTGCTGCTGGGGCCGCTGCTGACGACGCTGCCGCTGGCCGATTATTTGAGCCATCCGCAATTCCACGCCTACTTCCAGAACATCCTGGGCATCATCCACTTTGAGCTGCCGGGCGTGTTCGACAGCAATCCGTCGCACAAGGTCAACGGCCAGCTGTGGACCATACCGGTCGAGCTGGAGTGCTACATCGTGCTGGGCGTGCTGGGCCTGCTGGGCCTGCGCCGCTACCGCCGCGTCATGCTGCTGATATTTTGCGCGCTGCTGGCCTATTCCCAGGCCAAAATCCAGCTGCGCGGCGAAGACGCCCACCTGGGCCGGGTGCTGCTGCTGTGCTTCTGCAGCGGCGTCTCGTTCTACCAGTTCCGCGAATTCATCCGCCTCAACGCCGTGGCGGCGCTGGTGGCGCTGGCGGCCGCCGTGGCCTGCCTGGCCTATCCCAAGGCCGGCTACTTCATGGCGCTGCCGGCCACCTATGTGACCGTCTACCTGGGCCTGCTTAATCCGCGCAAATCCACCTTCCTGGAAAGCGGCGATTATTCCTACGGCATCTTCCTGTACGGCTACCCCTTGCAGCAGGTGGTGGTGCAGCTGGTACCGTTTGGCCGCGAGTGGTATGGCAATCTGCTGCTATCGATCCCGCTGGCGCTGCTGTTTGCCATGGCGTCGTGGCACTTGGTGGAAAAACGCGTCATGGCGCACAAAGCCGTGCTGTTTACCCTGCACCAGGGATGGACCACGCTGCTGGAGCGCCTCAAGTCCAGCGGGCCGTCGCGCATCGGCTAATACAAAACCCCTGCAAGACAGCTGTCTTGCAGGGGTTTCCGGGTAATACTTCAGGGCAATACCTTAGTCGTCGGTGGTTATCGGGTCAGCGTCATCGGGGATTGTAGGTCGCCTTGCCTGCTGCGTAGGTCACGGTCCAGGTTGGACCGGTCACTACCCAGCTGCCGTCCGATTTGCGCGCTGCGGTCGGCAGCGCCGTGGCGCAGTCGACACTCATCACGGCGGCAAACGTGGTGTTCAGCGCCGGCGTGGCCATCGCATAGCGGCCATGCCACTGGCCAGCCACGGCAGCGCCGCTAGGCGCCGTGATCGGCTTGAGCACCAGCGGCGTTTCGCCGGACACCTTGCCGCAGGCCGTGGCATCGACATTCTTGATGGTAAAGCTGGAATTGTCGGACGCGGTCGGCGCCACCTGGCCGTGCACATTCCACTCCCAGGTCACGGCCGTTTTGGCGCTCAGCGTATCAAACACCAGCACCGTCGACGGCCGGATATACACCAGGGTACGGGTGGCGGTGGTGACCGGGCTGTTCGCCACCACGGCGCTGCTGTACGCTTTCGAGGCGTCGCCGGTCACGATATCCACGGCAGCGGTGCTCTTGAACGCGGTGACATTGCCGGTCGACGTCACATCGCCGCGACCGTTGGACGAATTGCCCTGGCCGATGCCGCCGTTGTAGGTAATGCCATTGTGGGCCGCGGTGGTTTTGAGCCAGTTGACGTAGTTGTACGAACCATAATAGTCATACACACCGGTTTCCACCAGCAGCGCGCGGCCCTTGCTGTTGAGTACAAAGGTGTTCTGGTCGGCATGCGCGTGGCCATACGAGCCATAGTTGCTGCTCTTGAAGTAGACCGAGGTCCGCGCGCGGTCGGCCAGGTCGCTGTGCATCGCAGTCCAGCCCACGGACGGCAGGTAGATCGAATTCGGGGTGCCCGCCGGCAGCGAGGTCTGGCGCGTAAACACCGGCGCCAGGATGGCTTGCAGGCGCGAGTAGTCGCCCCCCACCCACTGCGTGTTATACCAGTTGTACAGCGGATCGTTGATGCGCGCCGCGTACGGACGGAACAGACGGCCGTTGGCCTCGGTGTTGTCGCCCTCGGCGCCATCGCCAAAGATGCCAAACGGGCTGCCCGGTGGATAGAAGTACACCAGCTGGCGGCCGAAATTGCGGGTCCAGGTCTTGTGCGTGATGTCCATGCCGGTGGTCCAGCGGATGATGTCCCAGATCTCGGCCGACTCCAGCGCCCAGATCGAATAGTTGGTGCCGCCGGCAAAGCCGCCGTCGTCGCCGCCCCATGGGCTCAGCCATTGCGGGAACAGCGGGTAGCTCGCGGCAAACCAGTTCTTGGCATCGGCCACATTGCCGGCCATCAGGGCCGCGATCGACACGGTGGCCTGCAGCGTATCAATGGCAAAGCTGTCCAGCGGCTTGGCCGCCAGGCCTTCCTTGATGTCGGTCAGCGAAGCCAGCATCGGCGCCACGCGCGCCGCCACCGAGGCTTCGATTTCCGCCCGTTCGGCGGCGGTAAAATCGGCATACAGCCAGTCGTAGCACACCGCCATGGTCCACACCAGGCGGAACGCGGACAGGGTTTCGGTGGCCCACGAGGTCGAGCCGTTGGGATCGAGGCGCGCCATGAACAGCACGCGGCGGCGGGCGTCGGCCAGCACCGCCGGTTCGCGCTCCAGCGAGGCCACCAGCGACGCTTCGCGCGCGCCTTCGGCCAGCTTGACCATCTGGTTCATATACGCCAGGTTGGCCGTGGCAATCGCTGCCGTGGCGTAGCCCGCCACGGCCGACTTGGAGGCCGGATCGAGTGGCATGACTTCGGTCAGCTTGGCGGTGACGCGCTTGCGCAAGCCGCTGTAATCGGCCGCACGGCTGCCAGTGCGCAGGTCCGCCAGCCAGGCGCTGCGCTCAGCGCCGACCGGCTGCGCACGCGGCCGCGCCAGCGCTGAGGCTCTGGCAAATGCGGTATCCACGCTAGGTACGCTGAAGTCGGCGGCGCCGCTGCTGATCTGGAAGCGGCGCGACGGTCCCCAGGCCGTGGCGCCCTTGACGCGCACATTCCAGGTGTAATAGCCGGCGCCCAGCTTGGTCGGGTAATACAGCCACGGGGTGGCGCTGGCCGTGGTGGTCAGCGGATTCAGTATGCTGAAGGTGGCGTCGTTGGCACGGCTCACCTTGACTTCATAGCCGGTGGCGCCGTTCACATTCGACCAGGCCAGGACCGGTGGATCATGCTCAATGACAGCACAGTCGATCGGCTGCAGCGAACGGTAGAACGGCGAGGTCTGCGGCCATTCCGAGGTCAGATTGGTCGGTGTACAAGCGAGCGGGGTGGCCACCGGACCTGCTGCAGCGGGCAGGTTGTAGGCGGACAAGACCAGCATCATCGGAACGGACAGGCGTCCCAGCTTAGATTTCAGCATAATATGCTCCTGAATACTCATCGATATTAGTAATGGTCATGGCTGTGGTGGCCCAAGCTGCTGGGGCTCCTACGCCGGCATGCGTTGCACAGCCGGAAATCATGCTGTTTGGGGCGCCGGAACCGGACTCGGGGTCTGCAACGGACGCCCCCAGTTCACGTGCACTGATCAACGACTTGCTGTAAAAGAAATTTTCCCTGCGATGGCAGTATGAACTGGTACGATACGCTGAACGGCGTCTGTCGGCAACGGAATCATGTTGCCACTCACTATTATCTGTTGCTAAGCACCAGCAAGTCACTCAATTTACAACGATCTGGTAGCCGCACGCTAATCTTATCAGTACGCCAATTTTCACCGGCATGTTGTACAATATTCCAGCAATCACGGTCCGCCCCCGGACACCTTGTTCCTTTCCTCGCACCCACTACCCTTGATCATGAGCCTGAGCCGTCTCTGTCGTTTGTTGCGCCCTTCGCATGTTACTTACTTGATGCAAGGTATTCCAGCATGAGTCTGGGCCGCCGCTCTTTCTGGCTGGGCTTGTCGCAAATGGTCGAGCTTGGCCTGCAGGTGATCCTGCCCATGGTGCTGGTGCGCCACCTGACCGTGGCCGCGTTTGGCGACTACCGGCTGGTCTGGCTGATCGCGTCCACCGCAGCCACCATGGTGCCGATGGGCATGCCCGACACGCTGGCGCTGTTCCTGCCGCGCGAAGACCGCGACGGCCGCCGCGCCCACGTCGCCGTGACCGCGCTATACATGGTGGCGGCCGGCCTGCTGACCGGCCTGCTGGTGGCGCTGGGCGCCGCCCTGATCGGCCCCAGCGCTGAATTCCGCGCCATGGCCTGGATCACCGGCGGCTTCACCGCGCTGTGGGTCACCGGCGTCATGCTGGACTATCTGCCGGTGGCCGACGAGCGCGGCGACTGGCAGGCGCGCGTGGTGATTGGCGTGGCCGTGGTGCGCACCACGCTGGCCTCGGCTGCCGCGCTGGCGTTTGGCCAGGTCGAGTATGTATTTTATGCGCTGGCCATCAGCGCCGCCCTGCGCCTGCTGCTGCTGCTGCGCTATGCGCGCGTGCACCACCAGCTCGGCAGCACCCTGCCCAGTGCCGCGCACTGGCGGCGCCAGGTTGACCGCGCCTGGCCGCTGGGCCTGTCGTCGCTGATGATCTCGGCACGCCGCCAGGCCGACCAGTGGATTGCCGCCTTCCTGTTCGGCCCGGTGCAATTTGCCGTGTTCTCGCTGGGCGCCGTGTTTGGCTCGCTGGTGCTGATGATGCGGCGCGCCGTCTCCAGCACCTTTTTGCCGTCGATGAGCAAGCACGAGGCCGGCGGCGACTGGCAGGCCGTGATCGACACCAACAACCGCGCCAACCTGGTGGTGGCGTTTTTTGCGGTGCCGCTGCTGGCGTTCATCTGGTGCTTTGGCGAACCGATCTATACGCTGATCTATACTGAAAAATATGTGGGCGCAGTGGCCGTGATGCGCATCCTGACCGTGAGCTGGCTGCTGCAGATCGTTGAATTGAACAGCCTGATCATGCTGGCCGGGCAGATGCGCTACGCGGTGCGCATCGGCGGTCCGCTGCTGCTGGTGTCGCTGCTGATCAGCTTTGGCGCCGCGTATGCCTTTGGCCTGGCCGGCGCGGCGGCCGGCGGCGTGGTGATGGCCTTCCTGGAACGCAGCCTGCTGCTGCGCCAGCTGAGCCGCACGCTACAATTACCGGTAGGCCAGCTGCAATCCTGGGGCATGCTGCTGGCCATGCTGGCGCTGTCCGGGGCGCTGGCGGCGCTGGGCCGGCTGGCCTATGAATGGCGGCCGCTGTCCATGCATCCGCTGCTCGGCATGCTGCTGGTTGGCGCCGTGCTGCCCCTGCCTTATTTCCTGGTCGCCCGCAAAGCGGGCTGGCTGCCACACACGCTGCTGGCGACCCCAGCGCTACGTCAGAGCTGAACTATGAAACCATTCATCATCACCATCGATACCGAGGGCGACAACCTGTGGGGCCGCCATGCCGGCGCCCCGGGCACCCGCAACGCCGAGTACATCCCGCGCTTCCAGGATCTGTGCGACGAATTCGGCTTCAAACCGACCTACCTGACCAACTGGGAAATGGCGCACGCCCAGCCTTTCGTGCACATGGCGCGCGCCGCCATTGCCGAGGACCGCGCCGAGGTCGGCTGCCACATCCATGCCTGGGACAGCCCGCCGCAGGTGGCCCGCACTGCGGACGACCACCGCCACCATCCGTATCTGATCGAGTATCCGGACCAGGTCATGCGCGCCAAGGTGGCCGGCCACACGCAGCTGCTGGAAGACACGTTTGGCTGCAAAATGGTGTCGCACCGGGCCGGCCGCTGGGCCATGGACGAGCGCTATGCGCGCCTGCTGCTGGAACACGGCTACACGGTGGACTGCTCGGTGACGCCGGGCGTGTCGTGGCAGCGCCAGCCGGGCGCGCCGGACGGCGCCGGCGGCAGCGACTACCGCCACTTCCCCGAGCAGCCCTACTATATGGACCCGGACAATATCGCACGGCCGGCACGCGCCGGCCAGCGCGCGCTGCTGCAAGTGCCGATGACCACGCGCGCCTCGTGGATCGAGCGCAGCGCGCCGCAGCTGTACCGCATCCCGGTGCTGCGCTCGCTGGCCTACCGCGTCGCCGAACCGGTGCACTGGCTGCGCCTCAAGCGCAACAACCTGGCCAGCGTGCTGCAGCTGGTGCAGCGCGAAGCCGTGCGCTCGCCCTACCTGGAATTCATGATCCACTCGTCAGAGTTCATGCCGGGCGGCAGCCCTTACTTCCCCGGCGCGCACGATATCGAGCAGCTGTTTGCCGATATGCGCACCCTGTTTGCGGCCATCGCCCGCACCCACCACGGCATGACGCTGGGCGCTTTTGCCGCCCAGTGGCAAGCCGGTTCCAGCAGCGCGGAGGCGGCATGAGCGAACCCACTTGCATCCACCACAGCGGCCGCTGGGTCGACACCACCGAAGCCTGGTTTGGCCGGCCGGCGGGGCAGCCGCGCGGCGACCTGATGATCGCGCGCCAGTGGCCCAGCGCCGACTGGCAAGGCAGCGTCAGCGAAAAGCACACGCTGCTGGTCGACCTCAGCGCGGCGCAGGAGGTCTGGCAGCAAGCCTATAAAAAAGACACCCAGTACCAGGTGCGCCGCGCCGAGACCAAGGACCAGCTGGGCTTTCGCCTGCTGGACGCGCCGAGCGCCGCCGAGGTCCAGCAGTATGGCGATTTCTACGACGCCTTTGCGGCGCAGAAAAGCCTGCCGCTGTGCGACCGCCACTACCTGCTGCAGGCGGCCCAGGCCGGCGCCCTGCTGCTGAGCTGGGCCGAACAGGATGGGGCGCCGCTGGTGACCCACAGCTACATCCTGTCGCGCGGCCGCGCGCGCCTGCTGCAATCGGCCTCGCTGTTCCGCGCCAGTGCCGACAGCGCCCAGCGCACCATGATCGGCCGCGCCAACCGCTGGCTGCACTTCAAGGACATGCAGGCGCTCAAGGCAGCCGGCTGCAGCACCTACGATTTCGGCGGCTGGTACGCCGGCAGCACCGACAAGGCCAAGCTGCAGATCAACGCCTTCAAGGAAGAATTCGGCGGCCAGGTGACGCGCGAATATGATGGCGTCTTTGCACTGACCTGGCGCGGCCGCCTGTACCGCTGGCTGCGCCAACTGCGCGGAAAGGCTTGAGCATGCGGATTCTGATTGTATGCCCGGGCCTCGGTTATGGCGGCGCGGAAACCCAGATTATCGCCATGGCACGCGGCCTGCAGGCGCGCGGCCACGCCGTGGCGCTGTACCTGCTGGTGAAAGGCACGGCGCGCGTGGAGGAAGTGCGCGCGGCCGGCATCCCGCTGTGGGAAGACAGCAAGCGCAGCCGCATGGACTGGCAGGTCCTGCGCCGCATGCGCGGCGTGATCCGCGCCTGGCAGCCCGACCTGCTGCACGGCTATCTGTTTGACGGCAATCTGTACGCGCGCCTGGCCGTGCTGGGCACCGGCCTGCCGGTGCTGTGCGCCGAGCGCAGCAGCGACTACGACCTGCGTCCGGCCCAGCAGTGGGCCCACCGCGCCACGCGCTGGCGCAGCACGGGCGTGGTGGCCAATTCCTGGGCCGGCGCCGCGCTGGCCAAGCGCATGTATCCCGGCCTGGAACCGCACATCCACGTCGCCTGGAACGGCATCGACGTCGATGCCGTGCAGCGCCGCGCCGCCCAGGCCCAGGGCTTGCGTGCCGAACTGGCCATTCCACCTTCTGCGCGCATCGCCTGCTTTGTCGGCTCGGTCAAGCCGGACAAGGACTTCCTGCTGGCGGTGGCGGTCACGCGCGCGCTGCAGCAGCAGGCCGGCCGGCCGTGGCACATCGTGTTCATCGGCGCGCCGATCGGCGAATTCCTCAATTACACCACCGGCGGCCGCACCGAACTGACCAGCTACGCCAGCCAGGTGGAAGCGGCCTTCGCCAGCTTGCCGCAGAATGGCCAGGTACACCGGCTCGGCAACAGCAAGCAGGTGATCGAACTCATGGCGCAGTGCGACGTGCTGTTCTCGACCTCGGCGCGCGAAGGCTTCCCCAACGTGGTGCTGGAAGCCATGACGGCCGGCGTGCCGGTGGTCAGCACCGCGTATTCCGACATCCACCTGATCCTGCCCAACGCCTGGCAAGTCGTCGGCCAGCGCGACGGCGCCGCGATTGCCGCGGCCATCGACCGCGCCGCCAGCGACAGCACGCTGCCGGCCCAGCAGCAAGCCTGGGTCGCCCAGCACGCCTCGCTGGACTGCGCGGTCGACACCCTGGCTTCCATTTACGCTCTTTATACGGCCCCGCAGCCGACCCCGACACTGTGACAAAACCACTCCATTTGTGCATGCTGGCCTTGACGGCCTACCCGGTGCTGGCCGGCCGCCGCGATTCGCGCGAACTGGGCGGCGCCCAGGTCCAGCAAGTGATGATTGCGCGCGCGCTGGTGCGCGCCGGCATCCAGGTGACCTTTATCTGCATGGACTACGGCCAGCCGGAAGAGGAATGGATTGACGGCATCCGCGTGATCCGCACCTACGGCCCCAACGACGGCGTGCGCGGCCTGCGCTTTTTCCATCCGCGCGTGACCGGCCTGTTCAAGGCCATGCGGCGCGCCAACGCCGACGTCTACTACCAGCGCTGCTCCGGCATGACCACCGGCCTCATGACGGCCTGGTGCCGCTGGCATCACAAGCCGGCCATCTACGCCGGCGCGTCCGACCTCGACTTCCAGCCGGGGCCGCCCAACGTGCACAACCGCCGCGACCGCTGGCTGTTCAACCGCGGCCTGCGCCAGGCTGCAGCCGTGGTGCTGCAGAATCCGCGCCAGCGCGAGCTGCTGCAGGCCAACCATGGCCGCGACGGCACGCTGATCCCGAGCTGCTACGCCACGCCCGACCATGCCGGCCAGACCGCACCGGCCGGCAGCGCGCGCGAAGTGCTGTGGATCGGCATGATCCGCAAGGTCAAGCGGCCTGACCGCTTCCTGGCGCTGGCGCGCGCGCTGCCGCACGTGCAGTTCCGCATGATCGGCGGCGCCATGGGCGACGCGCCCGAGGTGCTGGCCTACTACGACGCCATCGCGCGCGAAGCGGCCACCCTGCCCAATCTGCACTTCATGGGCTTTGTGCCGTTTGCCGAGGCGGACAGCTATTTCGACCGCGCCGCGCTGCTGGTCAACACCTCCGACCATGAAGGCTTCCCCAACACCTTCCTGCAGGCATGGTCGCGCAAAGTCCCCAGCGCCGCCCTGTTCGACACCGGCTCGCGCGTGGACGGCAAGCCGCCGTACGCGCTGGCCGACAGCGACGCCGCACTCGAGCAATGGGTGGCGCGCCTGATGAGCGAGCCGGCCGCCCATGCCGAACTGGCAGAACTGGGCCATAGCTACTTCCAGCGCGAACACGCGCCGGCGGCGACGGCGCAGCGCTATCTGGAACTGCTGTCCCGCCTGGTGGACGCGCGATGAGCGGCCACAGCATCCGTTTGCACCTGGTCAGCAGCAGCACCACGCTGCCGCTGTGGGCGCGCAATATGGTCGCGGCCATGCTGGCGCAGCCAGGCGCCAGCTGGCAGGGCTGGACCGTGGCGGCCGCCAGCGCCACCACGCTGGGCCTGGCAGAACGCCTGTACCACGCGGTGGACCGCCGCCTGATGGCCACCGGACCGTCCGTGGACGCCCCAGCCACGCTGCCGCAGCCACCGGCCATCACCGGCGCCGACTGGCCGCGCCGGGATGGCCGCATCCAGCTGCCAGCCGCCGCGCTGCACGCCTGGCAGCTGGCCGGCATCGACCTCGTGGTATGGCTGCTGCCGCAGCCGCCGCAGCTGGAAAGTGCGGTGCCGCCAGGCCTGGGCCTGTGGCTGCTGACACTGGACGGCATGGCGGCCGCCGACCCGCGCGCGGGCGCCCACGCCATGCTGAACGCACCGCATCTGTGTGAAACCCAGCTGCTCGATTACGCCGCCACGCCGCCGGCGCTGCTGTACCGCTCAGTCAGCGCGGCAGTGACCAATTCGCTGTCGGCCACCCGCCGCCGCGCGCTCAACAAGGCGCAAGCCTTCATGGCGCGCTGCCTGGCGGCGCGGCTGGCTGGCCGGCCGCTGGTGCCGCCGGCCCAGGCCGACCTGCCCGCGCCAGCCACCACCACCACCACCACGCCGCCGGGCGGCATGGCGCAACTGCTGGGCGTGGCGCAACGGGTAGTGCACAACCGGCTCGAGCGCAAGCGCCACCTGGACCAGTGGCAGCTGGCCTTCACGTTTGATGCCACGACGCCGTGGCATCAGCTGGACCGCTTCCATTTCATCGTGCCGCCGCCCGAGGTGTTCTGGGCCGACCCGATGCCGCTGTACTGGCAGGGCCAGCACTGGATCATGTTTGAAGAACTGCCGTTTGCCGCGCCACGCGGCCGCCTGCTGGCACTCGAAGTGCATGCCGACGGCAGCTACGGCACGCCGCTGCCGGTGATGGAAACCCCGTACCACCTGAGCTATCCCTTCATGATACGGCAGCAGGACCAGCTCTATATGGTGCCCGAGACCTCGGCTACGCGCCGGGTCGAGCTGCACCGCTGCACCGGCTTCCCGGGCCAGTGGGAACTCGACAGCGTGCTGCTGGAAGGCGTCAACGCCGTGGACGCCACGCTGCGCCAGCTGGACGACGGCCGCTGGTGGATGTGGGTCAGCGTGGTCGAGGAAGGCGCGGAACGCGGTGAAGAACTGCATCTGTACTATGCCGACCGGCTGCAAGGCCCATGGCAGGCCCACGCCGCCAATCCGGTGGTGTCGGACATCCGCTGCGCGCGCCCGGCCGGCCCCATCGTGGCCGACGCGGCAGGCCTGCTGCGGCCGGCGCAAAACAGCGCGGCCGGCTACGGCCACCACATCGAATGGCGCCGCATTACGGCGCTGACGCCCGAGCACTACGCCGAAGAAGCGGCCGGCAGCCTGCAGCCGCAAGGCGACCCGCGCTGGCTGCGCATGCACACCGTTGGCGAGGCCGACGGCTTGCGGGTAGTGGATGTGATGGTGCGGCGGCCACGCTGAGCACAAAAAAACTTGTGCAATCTGGCCGCAACGCAGCCTGGGCCTCGGCTATAATTGCCCCCGTCCCGGCCAACGCGGCCGACACCGCGTCCTCCCCGTAGCACAATGGATAGTGCACATGCCTCCTAAGCGTGGGATACTGGTTCGATTCCAGTCGGGGGGACCACTAACCTCTTTCACTTAACCCTACTTAGCGCCATTTTCCTTGGGTTTTTAGAGGGTTACAGCCTTTCTCCGGTTTTATCAAAACCAGCAAAACACCACTAAAAAACCATTGTTTTCTGCTACGATTTACGACAAATTTACGACAGAATTACGACGGGGTAGGCAGGCATGGCGAGCATCAGAAAAACCACTGGCGGATGGCAAGCTCAGATAGCGATTCTTGGAACGCGAGAGGCGCGGCGATTTTCCACTAAAGCTGAGGCCGCCAGTTGGGCGGCTGAGTTAGAGACACAGATCCGACGGCAACAAAGCACTGGGATTGATCTCAGCAAAACGGTAGGTGACGCATTCGATCGGTACGGCGCCGAAGTATCTTTACATAAGAAGAAGACGAAGTGGGAGCAAAACCGCCTTAAATTCATCGGTGAGCAGCAGATCAACGGCAAGTCCATCAAATCTATTCTGCTGCAAGATATGTCTTCGGATCTTTGGGGGCGATGGCGAGATCATCGGCTGAACGTCGACAAGGTCGAAACCTCGACCATCAACCGCGACTTTAGCCTGATCTCAAACGTGTACACAGTTGCCCGGCGTGAGTGGAAGTGGATCGCCACGAGTCCAACGACCGATGTGCGCCGCCTAAAAGATCCCGAATCGCGCAACCGCAGGATTTCTCAAGACGAAATCGACCGAATTACGCTAGCGAGCGGCTTCGATGAATTGAAGGTGACGAAGGTGAGGCAGTGCGTTGGCGTAGCCTTCCTCTTTGCCATCGAAACTGCGATGCGGGCAGGCGAACTCTGCGGGTTGACCACAGCGACAATCAACGGCACTGTCGCCACCCTACTTGACACGAAGAACGGCACACGCAGACACGTACCTCTTTCCAAAAGAGCGCTGGAACTGCTTAGCTTTTTGCCGACCAGGGAATCCAGTGATCCGCTATTCGGGCTAACCACAGCCTCGCTGGATGCCAACTACCGAAAGATTCGTGCGGCTGCAGCTGTCGACGAGTTGACCTTCCACGACACGCGTCACGAGGCCATTGTTAGATTGTCCAGCAAACTAAACGTACTTGAACTCGCGCGAGCAGTAGGCCACAGAGATCTTAAAATGCTGCAAATCTACTATAACGAAACAGCAGAAAATCTAGCACAAAAGTTGGGATAATGCTTTCAAGCAATCACTACACTATCTAACAAGTCATCGGAACAACGACATGGAGCTAAGCGAAAAATTTATCGCCACACTTGCCAATTCGATCATCGAGTTACAATTTACAAATTGGCGATTTTACGTGGCAATTATTTTCACCTCATTCGTGACTTCACTTTTCTTTTCATGGGCAAAGTCATACGGTAGCGAGCGCGGAAAATTTCGCGCTATTACAGAAAATTTTTCTGAAATAAAACGCCAGCTGTCGGAGACCACTTCTACCGCAAAAAATATTGAGTTATCACTCTCTCACAGCGAGTGGGCAGTTAAGGAGTATAAAACTGTTCGTCGCAACAAATTAGAGGATCTAAGTTTAGCTACTTACAGAACTCAAGAATGGATTAGTGAACGTTTACATTTTTCAGGGGATGAGGAATTTAAATCATCCGGTAGCCCAGTATTCCAAGTATTGATGCTATCGGAGCTTTATTTTCCAGAGTTAAAGCCATTTAGCCTTAGCTTTTTCAATCTCCATCAGGAATTTCTAAAAACCGCATTAGAGTGCGTATCAGAACTTAGAGTTGCAAACTCTGAGATGAAAAAAATACAAATTAGCGTTGACTTTGCCAAAGAGACAAAAGATGTAGCCAAAATGGGAGAGCTAGTATCCCAATATGGGGAGGCAGTAGATAAATATACCGAAGTGAGAAATGCAACGCACACGCCGTTAATGAATAGCTATCAATCATTCACAACTAACTTACATCAACTGCAAGACGAAATATCCAAAATTATGGAGAAAACGATTCGAGACCAGAAGATTAATTAGTCCTTTCAGTTAACTGCAACTTATTCTTATATCGCAGGAGGCTCTGACGCGTAGGCAAGCATATAGTACTCCATCATGCAAAGTATCGATGACATAATTGGTTTCCGCTTGCCGAAAACCGATGCATCGAAAAATCAGCCACTTACGATAACATTGCCATTTTCCTGCCACTTTTCCGAATACCAATTAACGGAATCGAACTGGCTCCCGGGCTGCGCTCCTGACACGATCAGCTGTGCGCGACTGACAAATTGACTTTTCCGGCTTGATAAGCGAGAGTGGCCACGGTAATGTAGTCGCTGGCAGCACTTACTATAGCAGTCATCTCTTGAGCCTTTTGGCAAATTTTACCCATCAGATTGACTTCTTGACTACCTTGGAACTCTTGAATCGCAGGTTGGTTTACCACTAATTCACCAGTTACCTGTGTCAAAGCACGTCTGAGAGCATATGGCCCGTGAATTGGATAGAGTTCCAATCCCCGAAGCAGTAACGCAATATGCTTCCTAACCATTTGCAACAAGCGCTCTGGCAGCTCGGATTGGTTGACTAAATTTTGCAGTGCCGCTATCAGTGCCTTGAGTTCATCGAGATCTTCTGCGTCAAATTCCGATTCATCGGACGGAATACCTGGAACCATGTAGCGTAATTGCGTCTTTACTTCGCCTGCTAACCAAGCCTTTGGCTCTTTGATCGTATTTTGTAGCAGCCCAGGTGAGAAGGCCCTTCGCGCAATGGCGATTGGGTGGAAGTGAAGATCAGCTTCATAGGTGCCGCGTTCGTCTAAAGTCTTTTTCAGCCGATCAAGCTCATCGCTTAGCGCACATAAACGCTCGGCTACTTTAAACGGTTTCACATGGCCATCGGGTTCTTCAACTCCCAAAATCGCTCCCCACGCGTCCATTCCGCTTTCACCATCCGCGTGAGCAAGAAACGCATTAATTATCGCAAGTAACCGTGAAGCGGAATTGTAATGTTGCGGCACACATCACCTGTCAAGTTACTGAAAATTCTACTCTAATTGAGAACTGAAAATAATGCAATTTGGAATGCCTTGGTTATGGATACGATGGTAGCGGCCCAAATTTGCGCAAACTGATCGACGCCGCTAAGGTCGCGCAGCTGGACGAGAAAGGCGGTGCATGATGGGCTGGAGCATCGGTTACGACGAAAATCACCAGCGGGATATAGGCTACGGCGTGCCAGCCTATTGCGATCACCTAGGCTGCGACAAGGAAATCGACCGGGGCGTGTCGCACCTGTGCGGATTCAACAGCGATACCGGCGAAGGCTGCGGTCTGCATTTCTGCGGCGACCATCTGCGTCAACGCTACATTAACCCGGCGCTAGATCCCGAAGAAGCGCCGCGCGGCCCACTGTGCGACGCCTGCAATTGCGGCGAGGACACCTACGCCAAAAAGCCAGATCATTCAGACTGGTTGCGCTGGAAGCTGGAGGATGATAGCTGGCAGCAGTGGCGCGACGAAAACCCGGCAGAAGTCGAACGCCTGCACGCTGTGCTGGCTGACAGACCAACTCCCCAGGAGGCAGGATGAGCACCGAAAAATTACTGACGAAGATCCTGGAAAAGCTCACCGCCCCGCCAGCCATCCCGCTTTCGATCGACCTTTGGGATATTGCGTCCATCGCCGCCTACCTTAAGCGAGACCCACAGGTCGTCCGCGAACGGATGGCGTGCCTGCCGAGCTTCCCCAAGGCGATCCGCCTGCCGACTAAAACCGGCCGCGCACAACCGCTATACAAAGCCACGGAGGTAAAAGCGTGGACGAACAGTCATCAGGAAAAAAATTGAGCAGAAACAAAACGGCGCTCCATTTGGAGCGCCGTTTCATTCAAAATTTTCAGTGTGCTGCCCTTCGCTTTACCTCAAAGCTGAATCGAGAACGAATCATCTCATTTATCTGTGAAGTCGTATTCGCGAAACGGACCCTTCGCTTTATCTCGTCAAAATTCCATCGGTCCAGAAGACTGATAAAGGCAACATTGACAAACGAGGAAGGGACCGAGTCTACTCCCTCTAGCGAGACCACAAGATCCCCGCTCGCTTCGAGATTAGAGGCGATCACATCATGAATGATCTGACCGTCTTCGCTGTTATAACAGCGATCAACAAAATCTAGAACTCTTATCATTCCCATATGAACTCCTCGTGTTCGACTACGTCAGGCACAAAATCGCGAATATCAAGCTGGGCACGAATCAGGGTTCCCGGATAAGTGGCCGTAGCATTTCGCCCAGATCTTTTAGAACCCTGCTCCGACACCCCAGATGGTACACAAGTATAGATCCCGTTGCCGGAGGTGATGACAATTTTTCCGGAATTCCGCTCGACAACATTTCGGATCAAAATATGAAGACCCGCGCCCATATTGCCGGGAGTACTTTGAGTTGTGAACCCCTCTTTGCACGCCAACTCGATCGCAGCATGGTCCGACGTGGTCTCGTATTTTATTCTTACCCTGCCTGGAATTCCCACTCCAAAATCGGATACGCAAATGGTTATTTTGCCAGTGGAAGCATCAAAGTGAGCAGCGCTACACCCCACCTCGATTGAGGAATGGTCACGGATGTTGTTGAAGACTTCCTCAAAGCAAACACGAAGAGTAGCGAGGGCCCGTGGATCACATTGCAAATTAGCCGCTAACCATGGGACTAATTCATTGTGAACATAGCCATGGCTTCGGTTGTACTCCACTAATTTTATGGGCAAAAATGCTCTACACGTTCGCGGTGGCGTAAGTTCCTTGCTACTAAGCGCTAGAAGACCTGACCGCTCCACAAATTCAGCCGCCCTGCACCATTCAGCTGCGTAGAACGATACCTTGATCCCCATGCGAGAAATCAATTCCATCAAGTTGCAAATGACTGTCACACCGCCAACTTGCAGGCCCTCGAGGCGACTAAAATCGAACAGGATGCTGTTTGGTCGTTTCGACAACCCCTTTAGTACTGCCTCGACGAACGGGTACAAGGTTGCATGATTAAGCTTTACCGGCAGCAAAAACGTGTGCTTTATTTTTGTGACCACATTATCATCGTTATTTAAAACAATACATCACACTATCACAGATGCCAAACTGCAACAACTGGATCGTTTTTTTGACACAGGTATGCAAATTCGTTCGAGCGATGTTTCCCGTTCCAATTACGACAAAATTACGACAATCAAGTGCAAGATGTTGATTATTAAGAATACTCGATTCCAGTCGGGGGGGACCAGCCCCGCTTTTTACTTCCCCCTGCTAAACGCCATTCTCCCTTAGTTTTCAGAGGATCAGCGCCATTGCGCTGCGTGACATGACTGCACAACTTTGGGGCAAACGGCGTGATCGTCAGCTGAAAATCGACAAGATTAAACAGCGCTTGGGGCTTGCCTTCCGACCAGGATAGAGCGCAGCCGCTTTACAAGGCGGTAGAAATCATAACCGGGGCCCATGGCCATCAAGCTCAGTAACACTCCCGTTTTTGGGCCCAGGGGCGAAAAGTCATATTAGTTTTAATTAACTTTAAAAGTTAAAAATATGATACCTTTGCAAAAGAGCCAATCGATCATATAAATAGATCGTATATTGCGCACTGGCAGATTCTGATTGCGGGGGATTTCATGGGCGTAGTTTGCAAAACTAAAAGCAGCAGTGGGAAAGACCTGTTTCTCGTGCTCGAACCACTTGTTGTGAATTACGCGTTCTGGATGAAATTCCTAAACGACGTCAATACTCTGGCGCGGCCAAGCGCTGATTCATCTGGGCAAACACAACTTTCCGATCTGCAAGAGGCGATCAATGGTTTTAAACGCGCATTGGATCTTCCACCTAATGACAGGACGATCCAATATATCGCCTACGCTACTTTCGACCTCAGCAGTATTTCCACATCTGACGATTGGAAGGCGCTCAATATTCAAATGTGTATGACGGTTACCGGGCACACAGGTCTGCCATTTACAACCCATATGGGAATATTTGCCAGCCCATTTAGTATTGCTGAAAAATTACCAGAGAGTTACACAACATCCAAGGAAAAGTTAGGAACGGTTAGTCCTCTAAAGCATTTTGCGGACAAAATATCACCCAGAATTTCTCTGTTGCTGCACTCCTTTGCGGTCCAGGCCTATGCGGCACTAAACCGGGAAAACGTGCCGCAATTTATGGTAACGAAGCCGATCGCTAGCATGAGAAAAATATTTCTTCACCGTCCTGAATGCATTGTTCAGAGCACGGTCTGCTATAACAGCCCAGATGAATTATTTGATAGTATGAAAAGCGGCAGCCGCACAGTCGGTTATTACGTCGATCCCACACAGACTGTTTTTATCATGGTCAGAATGCTCGACTTCAGCCTAATGGCGTACATCATACGGTCGGGTGCTTCGGCTTTTATCAACCCAACGTCTTCTAGCCAAGCAGAAATTTCCGATCATAAAACTGCTTCAAACAGTCGCCCCTCAACTTCGACAATCACCAGTACCAGCAGCATCGCGGCCCCCCGTCGTCCTATGACTCCAATGGCGAAGGGGGTTAACATCAATCAAACCGTTCATCCCGCAACCAGAGTCACGACTGGTAGCAGTAGCAACGCTGCAACCTCTCGTCCTGTAGCTCCGATTGCGACGAAAGCTAATAGCATCAATCCAATCCCTCGTCCCGTAACTATAGTATCGACCAGTAGTAGTAGTAGTAGTAGTAGTAGTAGTAGTAGTAGTAGTAGTAGTAGTAGTAGTAGCAGTAGTAGCACCGGCGGTTTTACCAATCCCACGGAAACTGCTATGACGAATAGTATTGATAGATTTGCGTCAATTCACCCTGCAAGTACTATGGTGACCAGTCCCAGCGGTTCAGCGCCAGACATTCATCCCGCCAGTCGCCCGCTAAATGTGGCGAACAATTGCAAACCGGGGGGGGACGAAATTGCGCCCTTCCTATATCTGCTCGCCTTCCACTCAAAGCATGACGCTGCCACGGTTTTTATTGATGCGGTAACGTTAAGTGATTTTCACCCACTGCTTTTACAACTAAACGGCACCACCATATCAGAAAACCCTGTTCGCGTTTTCAAATAACCATGAGCGTTCAACAGTGCCGCATAGTTGCGCTTGATATGCAAATCATTGATCCGCCTTGCTTCGGTAAAGCCAATGAGTAACAGCGATTGCAATCCAGTCATGGACCAGCCTGGCTTTCAGTGCAAGCGCGGCTCCTTGACGCCAACTGCGGCACAACTCTTGAACAAATTCCGCATCGTCACCAATGGCAAGGTGCCCGCCGTTGCCGAAAATACCAGGCGCCGCACACCCGATAAGCGTTTGAGCTTTTTATCGAGCATGTCCTGCGGAATTTCATCAAAGTCCAGCCGCAGGCCATGGTGCGCGCAGATGTCGGCAATCACATGGTTGGAACGGTAAAAGGTTTCATGGTCGGCATACTCGGAGATGATGTCTCCCATGAGCTGGCGCGACACGCCAGACGGCGGCGGCACCCCAAAACCGGCCCGGACCAGCAGGTGGATCAAGGCGCGCTGCAATTTGCCTTTTGGCAGCCAATGCACGACCGACAAATGATAATGCGGCTCCACCAGGGTGAACCGGGCCGGATACAACGTCAGCAATATGCCGCCAGGACGCAGCAGGCGCCCTATCTCGGCAGCGACTTCTTCCAGATGCGACACGTGTTCAAACACTTGATTGGCCACGATCATGTCGAAATAACCGTCGGGAAACGGCAGGTGGCCTTCGCCGCTGACCAGCGATAACAATGGCAGCTCATCCTGAAACGAGGCACTCAGCACCTGGCCTGCCTGTATCAGTTTGGCATCTACTTCGATGCCGTATGCGCGCAATCCATGCTGGCGCAAATAACCGACAAATTGCCCTCTGCCGCAGCCAAAATCCAGCACCTTGGCGCCTTGGCTGGCAATGTGATGCCGCTCCGCCTGGGTCAGCAGGTTCTGATACAGCACGTCGTTGCAAGAGTTGCCGTAATCGGTTTCAGTCAAGTCAACATATTTCTTGTCGCCTGAACATTCGCGAAACTTGGGTACGCCCAGTTCTACAGCCATGCTGCCTCCATGTCGGGCATTGCATTGTGAAGTCGTGCTTTCCCCTGGACGCCTCAACCGCTGACGAACTGCCGATATAGCGCTCAGTTATAAAATAATAACACTATTGTCTTTGAAATCATGTCTCGCGCCTGCCACAGGTCTGACAACTCAGGGTGCCAGCAGTGGCAGCACCTGCTGCGCCGCCAGCCGGTGGGCCAGCGCATTCCAGTGGCCGTCTTCCGGCAGATAGTCGAAGCGCTCATGCGCAGCCAGCCAGCGCTGGCGGAATACCGGCCGCGTATCCGCCACCGCAAAACCATAGCGCCGGGCCAGGGCAATCACGCTGTCCAGATTTTCGGTTTTCCAGGCGCCGTCGTGGCCAGCATATATGGCCTTGCGGTCGCCATCGACCAGCAAAATCACGCGCATAGCGTGCGTGCGTGCCAAGGCCTGCAGTTGCTGGAAGTAGTAATCCAGTACCGCCTGGCGCTGGTGCTGCGCCTGCGCCTGCGCCGCAGGGTTGGCCTTGACCGACAGTGCCCCCACTTCGGTTTTGGCAAACAGCTCACGCGCCTTGAGGTTGTAATACACGTAGCGCAGCAAGGCCGAACGCGCCAGCTGCTGCTTGAGATGGGACTCAACATACGGCTCATGCACGACCTGCACCTGCCCGCCGTCGACCACAAACGTGCTATGGCCGCGATCCGGCCGGGCCAGCATGCCTGCCAAGTCGGATTCCTTCAAGAACACCACCAGATTGCGCGGCTGCAAACGCGGCACATAATAGCGCGCCACCTGCAGATAGTCGGCCAGCCCGTTGCCGGAGGCGGCAGCGGCATACACGCCGCCGCCCACGCTCTGCGCCAGTACGCCCTGCACCGTTTGCGGATAGGCCAGCATATGGGCCTCAATAAAACTGTCGCCGATCACCAGCGCCCTGGCGTTTGGCTTGAAGTCCTCGGAATTGCTGAAGCCCTGCGCATTGGTGACGCTGCGCTGCACATTGATCATGGCCCAGTTATGCGAAAACACATAGGGCTGATGCGGCAGCGCCCGAATAAAAGGCTGGGCGTCATTGCTTTGTTCGATACGCAGGCCGGAAAACACCGGCGCCGCCTGAAAAAAGAATTCAAGCAGCACCAGCGTCACGGCCGCGCCCAATACCACTGCCAGAGTGCGTTTGATCATGACGATTAAAAATTAAAGTACAAAAATTCAGACACGCCGCGCGTTTCGCTGATCATCAGCAGCAGCAAGATCAGCACCAGCATCGCCCCCAGCAACAGCATGCCGGCACTGCCGCCAAGGCGGCGCTCCTTGCCGGACTGTTCGCCCAGGCCGAGCACCCGGTAGGCATTCGGCAGCAGGAAGGCGGTCGCCGCGCACACCGCGACCCAGATGGCGCAACTGCCCATGTCCATGACCCGGTTGATGCCCAGCTCGCTACCCGGCGCAGCCCACGCCGCGCCATGGCCCGCCATCGCTTTTAGAATCGACCAGGCGCTTTCGACGGATTTGGCGCGGAAAAATACCCAGCCGACCACAACGGCCAGGAAGGTCAGCAGCCAGCCACCGGCTTTGACCAGCAGATTGCTGCGCTGCCCCAGCAGCGCGCGCAGGATGTGGTTACACACCAAGTAGCTGCCGTGCAGGCCGCCCCAGATAATGAAGGTCCAGTTGGCGCCATGCCAGAGCCCCCCCAGCAGCATGGTGGTGATCAGGTTGACATAACGGCGCGACGGCCCCTGGCGGTTGCCGCCCAGCGGAATATACAAATAGTCGCGCAGGAAAGTCGACAGCGTGATGTGCCAGCGCCGCCAGAATTCGATAATCGAGGTCGACTGGTATGGCGAGTTGAAGTTGATCGGCAAGATGATGCCGAACATGTAGGACAGGCCATAGGCCATGTCGCAGTATGCTGAAAAGTCAAAATACAGCTGGAAGGTGTAAGCCAGGGCCCCTGCCCAGGCTTCCAGCATCGTGAAGTCAGCGTAGTTGGCGTCAAACACTGGCGCGACAAAGCGCGCCACGCCATCCGCCAGGATGACTTTCTTGAACAGGCCGATCAGGAAGAACACCAGGCCCAGGTTCAACCGGCCCATGCTGAACACGTGCGACTCTGGCCGCTCGAACTGCGGCATCATTTCCTTGTGATGCAGGATAGGACCGGCAATCAGATGCGGGAAATAGGTGACAAACAAGCCGTAGCTCTCCGGCTTGTATTCGCGCACCTTGCCGACATGGCAGTCGACCAGGTAGGCGATCTGCGTGAAGGTGAAGAAGGAAATGCCAATCGGCAAAGAAATACCCAGCGGCGCGATCTGCGTGCTGGTCACCATGCCGATGTTTTGCAGCAGGAAATCAGCGTACTTGAAGAAGGTCAGCAGCGTTAAGTTGAAGACCAAGCCAGCGACCAGCCAGCGTTTCGCCGGCCCTTTCTGGCCGCGCTCGATGTGCTGCACAATATTGCGTCCGACGGCAAAGTTAACGCAGATCGAGAAGGCCAGAATGGGGAAAAACGAAATATCCCAGTAGCAATAAAACCCGACCGAGGCCAGGAATAATGCAAAGATCGACGCCCGTATGGAAATACGGTATGCCAAAAAGTACAGCAACAGCGCCAAGGGCAGGAAAATACAGAAAAATGCAAAAGTATTAAATAACACTTGGCCACATCCGGTCGATAAGAGGTCTTAAGGGGGTCGAGCCGGGGATATTAACATATGCACAATTGGCCTGACGCAGCTTTTATTCAGGAAGCAGCGCCGTCACTTCAATTTCCACCAGCGCACGGTCTTCCACCAGCGCCGCCACTTGCACCGCCGTCATGGCCGGATAATGCTCACCGATGATGTCGCGGTAAGCGCGGCCGATTTCCTTGTAAGCCGCCACGTAGGCGTTTTTATCAGTCACATACCACGTCATGCGGACGATGTGCTCAGGCCTGGCCCCGGCTTCGGCCAGCACGGCGACGACATTGAGCAGCGCCTGCCTCACCTGGCCGGCAAAATCGTCGGTGTGGAACACCCCATCGCCATCCCAGCCTATCATGCCGCTGACGAACACCATGCGGCCGCTGGCGGCGATGCCGTTCGAGTAGCCGCGCGGACGCGCCCAGCCTGGCGGTTGTAGTATCTCCATCATGCCTCCTTCAACAGTTCACGCGCGATAATCAGTTGCTGCACTTCGGTCGCGCCCTCGTAAATGCGCAGCGCGCGGATTTCGCGGTACAGGCTTTCCACCGGCTGGCCGCTGACCACACCAAGGCCGCCAAACATCTGCAGTGCCGCGTCGATCACCTGCTGCGCCGTTTCGGTGGCGTGCATCTTGGCCATGGCCGCTTCCTTGGTGACCTTGCGGCCCTGGTCGCGCTGCCAGGCCGCGCGGTAAGTCAGCAACGCCGAGGTATCGATGCCGGTCGCCATCTCGGCCAGCTTGGCCTGTGTGAGCTGGAAATCGGCCAGCACCTGGCCAAACATCTGGCGCTGGGTGGCGCGCTGCATGGCCTCGTCCAGCGCGCGGCGCGCGAAACCCAGCGCCGCTGCGGCTACCGAGGTGCGGAACACGTCCAGCGTGGCCATCGCCACCTTGAAGCCCTGCCCTGCCTCGCCCAGCCGCTTGCTGGCCGGGATGCGGCAGTTATTGAACGTCAGCCGCGCCAACGGATGCGGAGCGATGACGTTGATGCGCTCCGCAATCCCGAACCCCGGCGTGCCGGCATCCACGATGAAAGCGCTGATGCCGCGCGCGCCCGGCTGCTCGCCAGTACGGGCGAACACCACATAGAAGTCGGCGATGCCTCCGTTGGAGATCCAGGTCTTCTCGCCGTTGAGCACATAGTCGTCGCCATCGCGCACGGCGGCGCACTGCATGGCGGCGACGTCTGAACCAGCCTGCGGCTCGGACAACGCAAACGCGGCAATCGCATCGCCACGCGCCACGCGCGGCAGATACGCGTCGCGGTTTTCGGCACTGCCGAACAGGCTGATGGCGCCGGAACCCAGGCCCTGCATGGCAAACGCAAAATCCGCCAGGCCGTTGTGGCGGGCCAGCGTTTCGCGGATCAGGCAAATCGCGCGCGTGTCGATGGTATTGCCGACCGCATGCCTGAGCCAACCGCCCTCGCCCAGCTGGCGCACCAGCTGGCGGCAAGCTGCATCGACGTCATCGCCATGCGCGTGCGCGACATGCTGCGCAGCCCAGGCATCGAGCTCTTTTTCCAGCGTGGCGTGACGCGCTTCAAAGAACGGCCACTCCAGATAATGTTTATCGCTCATCAGTCGCCCTCGAATTCCGGTTTTTGTTTGGCCACGAAAGCGTGATAGGCACGGTGAAAATCATTGGTCATCATGCAGATGGCCTGTGCCTGCGCCTCCGCCTCGATGGCTTCATCCACGCCCATATTCCACTCCTGCTGCAGCATCTTCTTGGTCATGCCGTGAGCGAAGCTCGGACCGTCCGCCAGGTTTTGCGCGAAGCTGCGCGCAGCGGCCAGCAAGGCCTCCGGCTCCTGCACGCTGTTGAAGAAGCCCCAGCGCTCCGCCTCCGCGCCGGACATCGAACGCCCCGTGTACAGCAGCTCTGCGGCACGCCCCTGTCCGATCACGCGCGGCAGCAGCGAGCACGCGCCCATGTCGGCGCCAGCCAGGCCAACCCGCGTGAACAGGAAAGCGGTCTTGCTGCGCGCGGTGCCGAGGCGGATGTCCGACGCCAGCGCCAGGATCGCGCCCGCACCCGCGCACACGCCATCCACCGCCGCGATGATCGGCTGCGGACACGCACGCATGGCCTTCACCAGGTCCCCCGTCATGCGCGTGAACGCCAGCAGGCCGGGCATATCCAGCTTGGTCAGCGGGCCAATGATGTCGTGCACATCACCGCCCGAGCAGAAATTCTCGCCCGCGCCGATGATGACTACCGCTTTCACGTCATCCGCATACACCAGCTCCCGGAACAGGTCGCGCAGCTCGGCATAGGATTCAAACGTCAGCGGGTTCTTGCGCTCCGGGCGGTCCAGCGTCAGCGTGGCCACGCCCTCCTGCACTTCAAACAAAAAGTGATTGGCCTGATAGCCGGCCAGCGAGGTGCGGTTGCCGGGCAGTTGCTGCGCCTGGCCTGGTAGGTATTTCATGGGGTAGTCCTTAATGTCTGCTTCATGTCCGACAGCATGTCGATCAGTTGCGTCTTGTCGTTGCCGGAGACGCCTTGCAGCAGCTCCTCGATCCAGCCTTCGTGCACCGCCGCCATGCTGGCAAAGGCCTTGCGGCCGGCCGGAGTGAGCTTGACGCTGTAGGCGCGGCCGTCCTTGGGATCGGGCACGCGCACCACCAGCTTTTCCTGCTCCAGCTGATCGGTGATGCCGGTGATATTCCCGCCCGTGACCATCATGCGCTTCGACAGCTCGCCCATGCGCAGCCCTTGCGGGTGCCGCTCCAGCTGCGCCATCAGGTCAAAGCGCGGCAGCGTGATGCCAAAGGTGGTGCGCAGACGGCTGCGGATTTCGTTCTCGATCATCACCGTGCAGGACAACATGCGCAGCCACAGTTTCAGCGACTGGTGGTGATCCTGCGTCAGGCGGCTGGCCAGGTCCAGTTGTTCTTCATCTTCCATTACATTCCTCGTACCAGATTGCGTTCCATTTGCTGTTTGCCAGGCAGGTATTGTTTAGGCCACGGCATGGCCGTGTAGCCGATGCGCGCCGCCTCCGTGAGCGTCCACGCCGGATTGGCCAGGTGCGGGCGCCCCACCGCGCACAGGTCCGCGCGGCCGGCGGCAATGATGCTGTTGGCGTGGTCCGCTTCGTAAATCGAACCGACCGCGATGGCGCCGATGCCAGCCTCGTTGCGGATACGGTCCGCAAACGGCGTCTGGAACATGCGGCCATACACCGGCTTCTCAAGCTTGCTCACCTGCCCCGACGAGCAATCGATCATGTCGGCGCCCACGGCCTTGAACAGCCTGGCGATATGCACCGCATCGTCGGGCGTGATGCCGCCGTCCACCCAGTCGTGCGCGGAGATGCGGACGCTCATCGGCTTGTGCGACGGCCACGCCGCACGTATGGCTGTGAACACGCGCAGCGGAAAACGGCAGCGGTTTTCAAGACTGCCGCCGTAGTCGTCGGTACGCTGATTGGTCAGCGGCGAGATGAACGACGACAGCAGATAGCCGTGCGCGCAATGCAGTTCCAGCCAGTCGAATCCCGCGTCGTTTGCCGCCAGCGTGGCGCGTACAAAATCAGCTTGCACGCGGTCCATGTCCGCTGCCGTCATCTCGCGCGCGGTTTGCGATATGCCTTGCAGATACTGCTGCGGCGAGGCGGATACCAGCGGCCAGTTGTCCTTGTCCAGCGGCTTGTCGATGCCGTCCCACATGGCGCGCGTGGAGCCTTTGGCGCCAGCATGCCCCAGTTGCAGCGCGATCGCCGCATCGGTGTGCTGATGAACGAAATCGACAATGCGCTTCCATGCCTGCGTGTGTTCCGGCGTGTACATGCCCGGGCAATACGGCGTGATGCGCGCATCGGCGGAGACGCAGGTCATTTCGGCGAACACCAGCGCGGCGCCGCCCAGCGCCCGCGCACCCAGGTGGGCCAGATGGTAGTCGCCCGCCACGCCGTCCACCGCGCTGTACTGCGCCATCGGCGACACCAGAATGCGGTTCTTCAACGTCAGGCCACGCACCTTGAATGGCGTGAACATGGGGGGCGTAACTGCTGCCGGTGCAGGCAGGCCCGCCAACGTGGCGCCGCGCTGGGCAAACCAGCGCTCATAGCCCCCCACGTAAGAGGAATCGCGCAGGCGCAGGTTCTCATGCGACAGGCGCTGGCTGCGCGTCAGCATGGAGTAGGCAAACTGCGGCGCTTCCATCGCGGTGTAGCGTTCGACGTTTTCGAACCATTCCATCGAGTTGCGGGCTGCATTTTGCAGCTTGAGCACTTCCACCGAACGTACAGCCTCATATCCGGCCAGCGCAGCGGCCGCGGTATCGTGGGCGCCAAAGCAGCGCGCCAGCTCGATCGCATCTTCCAGCGCCAGCTTGGTGCCGGAACCGATGGAGTAATGCGCGCTATGCGCCGCATCGCCCATCAGCACCACCGGCACGGCGCCGTTCCAGTGCACCCACTTGTCACATACGATGCGCGGGAACTTGATCCACATGGCCGAGCCACGCAGATGCGACGCATTGGACATCAGCTTGTGCCCATCCAGCTGTTCCGCAAACAGCCGCTCGCAGAACGCGATCGACTGCTCCTGGCTCATATCCTCCAGCCCGGAGTCACGCCACACCGATTCCGGCGTTTCAATGATGAAGGTCGAGGTGCCGGCATCGTACTGGTAAATGTGGGCCTGGAACCAGCCGTGTTCCGTCTGTTTGAAAGCGAACGTGAACGCATCGAATTTCTTGTGCGTCCCCAGCCAGACAAAGCGGCAATGGCGCGGCTCAATCTGCGGCTGATAGCTGTCCGCATAGCGCGTGCGGATACGGCTATTCAGGCCATCGGACGCAATCACCAGGTCAGCGCCATAACGTGCCGCCAGTTCCCGGTCATCTGTTACGTCGGTTTCAAACACCAGCGATACGCCCAGCGCCTCGCAGCGGTGCTGCAGAATGTTCAGCAGGTGCTTGCGCCCGATGCCGCAGAAACCATGCCCGCCCGACGTCACCTTTTCGCCCTTGAAGAACACATCGATATCGTCCCAGTGGTTGAAGGACGATTCGATCGCCTGCGCGGTCGGTGCATCCGCTTCCGCCAGATTGCCCAGCGTCTGGTCGGAGAACACCACGCCCCAGCCGAAGGTATCGTAAGGACGATTGCGCTCTACCACCGTAATCTGGTGCGCCGGGTTCTGCTTTTTCATGAGCAGCGCGAAATACAAGCCTGCGGGACCACCGCCTATACAGAGAATATTCATATCATTCGTCACGCAATTTGAAGCGTTGCAGCTTGCCGGTTTCGGTGCGCGGCAAGGCCTTGAGGAATTTCACCGCACGGGGATATTTGTACGGCGCGATCTGTTCTTTCACGAAATCCTGTAACTGCACCACCAGTTCCGGCGATGCCGCAAACCCGGCGCGCAGCACCACATGCGCCTCCACGATCTGCCCGCGTTCCTCATCCGGCCGGCCAATCACACCGCACTCCGCCACTGCGGGATGACGCAGCAGTACGTCCTCCACTTCCGGCCCGGCGATGTTATAGCCCGCCGAGATAATCATGTCGTCGGTGCGCGAGCGATAATAGAAATAGCCATCGGCATCCATCTCGTACGCATCACCGGTCAGGTTCCAGCCGTTGAGCACATAGTCGTGCTGACGGTCATCGGCCAGATAGCGGCAGCCGGTCGGACCTTTCACCGCCAGCCGTCCGATAACGCCCGGCCCCACCGGGTTGCCGTCGAAATCCAGGATGCAGGCCTGGTAGCCCGGCACTGGCTTGCCCGTAGCGCCGGGCCGTATCTGCTCGCCCGATGCCGAGATAAAGATGTGCAGCAGCTCGGTCGCGCCAATACCGTCTATCATGCGTAGCCCGGTCGCCTGGCGCCAGCTCTCGCGCGTCGCCAGCGGCAGCGCCTCGCCTGCGGACACGCTCTTCTGCAAACTGGCAAGGTCAAACTGGGGCGCCAGCACCGCCATCTGGCGATAAAAGGTGGGCGCCGTAAAGCACACGGTCGCACGATAGGTTTCAATCGCTTTCAGCAGCGTCTCCGGCGTCAGTTTTTCCAGCAGCACCGCAGTGCCGCCTACCCGCAGTGGAAACAGCAGCAAGCCGCCAAGGCCGAAGGTAAAGGCCAGCGGTGGCGTGCCAATGAAAATATCGCCAGGCCGGGATTGCAGGATCGAACGCGGGAAGCAATCGCAAATCACCATCACATCGCGATGGAAATGCATGGTGCCCTTGGGGATGCCGGTGGTGCCGGAGGTGAAGCTGATCAGGCATACATCGTCGGCCGCCGTGTCCACCGCATCGAATGCCGGCGGCTGCGTGGCCATCAGCGCTTCCAGCGCATCCTCGCCGTCGGCGCCGAAAAAGAGCGTTCTGGCGCGCGCCGCTTCAGGCAAGGTTGCGGCTTCCAGCTCGGCGCGCAGGCTATCGGCGCACAATACGGCGTTGACCTGCGCCTTGTCGGCAATTTTCCCCAGCTCGCGCGCACGCAGCAGCGGCATGGTCGGCACGGCGATCAGCCCTGCTTTCATCACCGCCAGAATGCAGGCCGCCATCATGGGCGTGTTCGCGCCGCGCAGCAGTACGCGGTTACCGGCTTCCAGCTGCAGCGGCCCGCGCAGCACATGGGCGATGCGATCGACCCGCTCCCGCAACTGCGCGTACGTCCAGTCGCCCTGCGCGCCACACAGCGCGGTGCGGCCGCCATCCGTCGCAGCAGAAGACAGCAGCTCGGTCACGCAATTCAGGCGCGGTGGATACTGTAGTTCAGGCAGGTCGAAATGGAGTTCCGGCCACAATTCCGGCGGCGGCAGATGCTCGCGTGCGAAATGGTCGGTATAGGCGCTGGCTACGAGAGATGGATTCATGTTCGCCCTGAAGTTGGAAGTCAAAAGATATCCGCTGCATTGCGCAGATACTTTAAACTTAAACTATCCCGACATCAAGCGTTTAAACAGATTCCTGGCGTACCAGTCCTGATTGGTGGATCACTGCGCGTACCACGTCCGACAGCACGGCTTGCACCACGTCGTTGGACAGCTGGCCAGGGCCGATGCCTTTCAGCGCTGCCGCCGCGCCGTGCAGGCCGAGCGTGACGCAGCCCGCGTGCAGACGGTCGATACGCACTTGCGCCTCCTGCTGCTCGCCGTTGGCCAGCATGGTTTGCAGATCGCCGGCAGCGGCGGTCAGCTGATTCTGGAAACCGCTCAGGTAGACCAGCAGGCGCTCGGCATTGATGCCCAGGCGGCGCAGCGTATCGGTGGGGGTTTCAGCGTGATGGTCGTAGCCATTCGCGGCCTGATCGAGGAAGTTCACCAGGTGCACGCGCACCTGCTCGGCCTGGAATGGTTTGACGATGTAACCGGCAGCGCCGGACTTGGTGGCTTCCAGCACCGTGTCCTTGTCATTGGCCGAGGTGACCAGCACAAATGGCATGGTGTTGATTTCCGGGTGCCCCTTCACGCGCTGCAGCAGCTCCATGCCGGACAGGCGTGGCATGCGCAGATCGCAAAAGCAAATGGCGGGACGTAGACCGTCTTCCAGCTGCTGCCAGGCATCGGCGCCATCTTCCGCCTCAACGATGTCAAAACTGCCGCAGCTATCGATCAGGTGCATCAGCACCATACGCGAGACGACATCATCGTCCACTACCAAAACTTTCATGTGGCTCCTTGTGCCATTAACGACTACGCCAACGCTACCGCGATACGGCACTATGCGATGATATTACATCAATAACCACTTCTTGCAACGTCTTGGACGAGAAAGATTGCAGCTTACAGCGTGCTAGTTGCCTGCGCCTGCTCCAGCAAACGGCGCAAATGCGGCATGGCCGATTCCACCTGCGGCCAGTTGCCGTGGTCCGCTTCCATCTCCAGATCACCGCATAGCGCCTGCAGTTCCTGCTCTTCCAGATAACCCGCACTGCCCTTCAGGCCATGCAGCAGACGGCCCGCCGCCTCGCGGTCGCGCTGCGCCAGCGCGTGCTCCAGGTCCGCCAGCCGCAATGGCGCATCCTGATTGAACGCCTGCCGCAAGCGGGCTTTCAGATCGCTAGGGCCGCCGCTGTGCTGCGCGAGGCGCGAGGTCTCCAGCGCTGCGGGCGCCACGCCAAACATCGAATCCAGCTCCGGCGTGCCGATGGCCGGATTGCGGCGCGGCTGCATGCGCGGCAGCTGGAAGCCGCGTTGCAACTGACGCTCAATTGCGCGGCTTAACTGGAAGTGTAGTTTGTCTTCGTCGATCGGCTTGGTCAGGAAGTCGTCCATGCCGGACGCCAGATAGCGGCTGCGGTCCTCCTCGCTGGCGTTGGCGGTCAGCGCGATGATCATGAGTTCCTGGTCACGTACCGGCGCGACATCCGGGCCGCCGGAACGGATCAGGCGCGTGGCGCTGGCGCCGTCCATCTCCGGCATGCGGCCATCCATCAGGATCAGGTCATAGCGCGTCAGCGAACACGCCTTGACGGCCAGCGCGCCATTGGCGGCAATGTCCACCTTGTGGCCCAGGTCTTCCAGCATCATTCGAATGATGATCTGGTTGGTCGGGAAGTCCTCCGCGCACAGCACCTTCAATTGATGGCTGTGCGGTTCACGCGGCACGTGCGGCACCACCGGCGGCGCCACGCCATTCGGCAGCGGCAACTCGAACATGAAGGTGCTGCCCTCGCCCGGCGTGCTCACGGCATTGATGCTGCCGCCCATCAGTTCCACCAGCTGGCGGCAGATCGCCAGGCCCAGGCCCGTGCCGCCGTAACGGCGCGTGGTCGATGCGTCGGCCTGTTCGAACTGCTGGAACAGGCGCGGGATGGCGTCCGCCTCAATGCCGATGCCGGTATCGGAGACGCTGAAGCGGATGCGGTTCTCGGTGCCGTCGTCCGGCGCGCGCTCCACGCGCATCCGCACCGAACCATGCAGGGTAAACTTGAACGCATTGCCGACCAGGTTGACCAGCACCTGACGCAAGCGAGTAGGATCGCCGACCACAAACTGCGGCAGGTCGTCGCTGAACTCCAGGCTGAAACCAACGCTGTGCGCCGCAGCCTGTTCTTCAAACAGGCCAACTACGTTCTCCACCGCGCCGGACAGCGAGAAGTCGATATTCTCGATGGTCAGCTTGCCGGCCTCGATCTTGGAGAAGTCCAGCAGGTCGTTGATGATGGACAGCAGCGACTGCGCATTGGCCTGGCCGCGCATGATCTGCTCGCGCGTGCTGGCCGCCAGCTGCGGATCGCGCAACGCAAAGCCCAGCATGCCGATCACGCCGGCCAGCGGCGTCCGCATCTCGTGACTCATGTTGGCCAGGAACTCGGATTTCTGGCGCGTCGCATCCTCCGCCTTCTGCTTGGCGTAGCGCAGGCGTTCCTCGTTGTCCTGCAAGGCGCGGTTGGTGCGCGCCAGTTCCTCGGTGTGGTGCCGCACCTGGCGTTCCTGCGCCATCAACTGGTCGCGCGTCTGGCGCAGCGTCTGCAGCGTCTCTTCCAGCTCCTGGTAGGCGCGCGCATTCTCCAGGCCTGCGGCGGCATGGGCCGCCAGCGTTTGCAGCATATCCATGTGGATGCGCTGATAGGCATTGCGCTCCGTGCTCTGCACGCACAGCAGCCCCACCACCTTGTCGCCGATGATGAGCGGCGTGTACATCATCGAATGCGCGGTGGCGACCGGCATGCCGTCTTCGCGCTCGCAAGGCACCAGCGATTCCAGGCCGGACTCGCTCATGTAGTCGCGGTATTCCTTGAGGAAGTCATTGATGAAGATAGGCTTGCGGTGCGTGAGGCACCACACCGCCAATTGATCCGGCAGATCCAGCCGGCGCTGGTACGGGTAGGTACGCACGCCGCCTTCAATCGCAAACGGGAAATCGATCACGCCCTCGTCTTCCAGCACGAAGCCGATACCGAAGATCTGCGCACTCATCAGATGATTCACGTGGCGATACAGCGTCTGCATGGTGGTTTCCATGTCCAGCGACGCGCTCATCTCGCGGCCCAGTTCACTCAGCACGGAGATGTTGCGGTGGGCCTGCTCCACTTCTTCCTTCTGGCGTTCGGTGTCGATGCGGCGCTGCTCGGCTTCAGCGCGCTGCGCTTCGGCTTCCAGTCGGCGGCGTTCCAGTTCATGCTTCTGATGCTGCAGCTGCTGGTTCTTGTACTCGACTTCCGCCGTGCGCGAGCCGACCAGGTGCTCGAGGCGCAGCTGCTGATGGCGCAAGGCCCGCACGCGTGCGTGATAGACGGCGTAAGCGCCGCCTGCGGCAATCAGCGCCAGCACGGAGCGGAACCACCAGGTCTTCCAGAACGGCGGCTTGATGGTGATTTCCAGCGTGGCCGCGTTATCGTTCCAGATGCCGTCCTTGTTGGCGGCCTTCACGCGGAATACATATTTGCCCGGGTCCAGATTGGTGTAGGTGGCAAAGCGCTTGGTGGAATCGGTGACCACCCAGTCCTCATCGAAGCCTTGCAGCTGATAGGCGAAGCGGTTGCGCTGCGGCGCCGCGTAGTGCAGGGCCGCGAACTCCAGCGAGAATACCGAGTCGCCTTCCAGCAGCGTCAGGGCGGCGGTATGTTCAATCGCCGTCCTGAGCACATCGCCATGCTCGCCCTGCCCGGGCTTGAGCGACTTGTTGAAGATCTGGAAGTCAGTAATCGCCACGGTCGGCGCGACGCTGTTCTCGCGCACCTCGGACGGCGCAAAGGCCGTGATGCCATTGAAGCCGCCAAAGTACAAGATGCCGTCCGGCGTGCGCAATGCCGCGCCATCGAAGTAAGCGCCCTCGATGGTGCCGTCGGCGCCGCTGTAGTTGCGCACCAGGCCTGTCTCGATATTCAGGCGCGACAGGCCGCTGTTGGTGCTCAGCCAAAGATTGCCCGCGTCGTCCGGCAGGATGGACGCAATCGCATCATCGGCAATGCCGTCCTTGCGCAGATAGCGGCGGAACTTCACGCTGCCATCGGCTGCCATTTCCATCTTGTTCAGGCCCGCCGCCGTGCCGACCCAGATGGTGCCGAGTGCATCTTCGTACAGGCAGTGCACCTCGTCGTGACTGAGGCTGTTCTGGTTGACAGCGTCGCGGCGGAAGTGGCGGAACTTGCCGGTCTTGCGGTCCAGCAGATCGAGGCCGTTGAAGGTGCCTATCCACAGCTGGCCGCGGCGGTCTTCCAGGATCGGCCGCACCACGTTGTCGGACAGGCTGTCGGAATCCGAGGGATCGTGACGGAAGGTGCGCGTCTCCATCGTGACCGGGTCGAGGCGATGCAGGCCGCCGCGCGACGCCACCCACAGCACGCCGTTACGGTCGCCGACGATATTGCGGATGGTGTCGCTGGCCGGGTCGCCGCGCACAAACGAAATCGAACGGATGGCGCCCGAATTCAGGTTGAGATGATTGATGCCAGCCTGCCCACCGATCCACAGGTTGCCATTCTTCTCGCGCCACAGCGTGGTGATCTGGTCATCGCTGATGCTGTTGGGGTTTTGCGGATTGTGGCGCCATACCTTGCTTTCGCCAGTGACGGCGTCGTACAGATTCAGGCCGCCGCTGCTGCCCAGCCACAGTTTGCCGTGACCGTCCGGCAGGATGGAGCGTATCTTGTTATCGGACAGCGAATTGGGCTGGTCGGCCTGGCGCACGATGCGCGCGAAGCCACCGCTGCCCATATCGACACGGCTGGCGCCATCATTCCAGGTGCCGACCCAGAACGTGCCCACGCGGTCGCGGAACAGTGCGGAGATCTGGTTGTCCGCCACGCTGTGCGTATCGCTGACCTGATGGCGATACTGCACCAGGCGTCCTTCCGACGGCAGCCAGCGGAACAGGCCATCCGCCAGCGAACCGGCCCACACATTGTTTTCCGCGTCCTCGTACAGGGCCGTGATGCTGGTGCCGGGCTTGAGTCCCTCGCGCGCGCCGAGACGGCGGCGCTGCGGCTCCGCGCCCAGCAAACGCCATTGTTCCAGCCCGCCCTGCGTGCCCACCCACAGCGTCTGCGCATCATCCACCTGCAGCGCGTTGACGGAGTTGAATTTGCTGTCGCCGCTGGCGTCGATGGTGTAATGCTGGAAGCGCGTGGCGCCGGCTGGCAGCATGTCCAGCCCGGACGCGGTGCCGACCCACAAGCGCCCCCCCGCATCGCGCGCCAGCGACGTCACATGGTCGCTGGCCAGGCTGCCGGCATCGGCCGGATCGTGGTGCCAGCTGTTGAAGCGTTTGCTGTTGGGGTCAAAGTGATGCAGGCCGTCGGCCGTGGCGACCCACAGGCCGCCCAGGCCATCATCCGCAATCGCGCGCACGTGGCGGTTGCCGTTGCCGCGCTGCGCCGATTCATGCGGCAGAAAATGCGTGAAGGTCTTGGTGGCGGCGTCGTAGCGGTCCAGTCCACCGTCCGTGCCCACCCACAGCTGGCCGGAGCGGTCCAGGTGCAGCACGCGCACCCAGTTGTCGGCCAGGCTGCGTGGCTCGGAGATTGCGCTCTTGTACGTGACAGTGCGATAGCCGTCAAACCGCGTCAGGCCGGCCTGCGTGCCGAGCCAGATGAAGCCCTGCTTGTCCTGCGCGATGGCTAGCACGGTTTCCTGCGCCAGCCCATGCTCGACGCTGAGCTGCTCGAAGCGCAAGGTGCGCGGCGGCGCGCCAGCCAGCGCAGCGGATTCCCACAGCAGCATGGCCGGCAACAGCAGTCGGCGGCAAAGACGGTTCAAACAAGACATCAATCAGGATTCAAAGAAGGCCAGGACATCGCTCTTGCGCGCATGCGTATCACGCTGGCCGAGGCGAATTAACTCGCAAGTATACGTGGATTCGAACAACAGGTAGGACGCCAGCGCGGCGCCGCGTGTTTCGGTCGCGCCGATACCGGACAGCATGGCGCGTATCGGCGCCGGCAGGCTGGCGATGTGGCGGGTGGCGATATCGTCCAGCCGCTCGGACGGCGCAATCACCAGCAGCTGCACTGGCTTGAGCGGGGTTTTTTCCAGATACTCGGGCGGCAGCATGGACAAGGTCTTGTTCACGCGCTCCAGCCGTTCGATGTCCACCGCCAGACTGTCGAGGAAGATCGACGACATCGCATGGCCGGCAATCTGCGCCAGACTGGGATAGCGCGCGGCGTTTTTCTCGGCGGCGCTGCGCGGCGGTTCGGTCAGGCGGCCGGCGCCGACCACCAGCACCTTGCTGGCGCCCAGGTGGATGGCCGGCGAGATCGGCGCCAGCTGGCGCATTGAGCCATCGCCGCAGTATTCGCGGTGGCCGCCCATGTACAGCGGCGTGGCAGGGAAAATAAACGGAATCGCCGACGACGCCAGCAAGTGCTCGACGCCGATCTGGTCCTGCAGCGCCACGCGCTGCGTGCGTATCCACGGCGCGATGTCGGCAGCGGTCTGGTAGAACGTCAGGTGGTTGCCGGCGGTGTAGGACGACGCCGTCACGGCCAGCGCATGCAGCAAGCCTTCGGACAGCACCGAGTCAAGACGCGGCAGATCCAGCATGCGGTGCAGCAGACCGACCAGCGGCGTGTTGTCCAGCAGGGAGCGCGGCGGCGCGGCACGCCATTTGCGCAGCAGCCAGCCAAACGACAGCAGCGACAGCCAGCGCGCGCCGGAGCGGATCACGCCCAGCGAATCGGCGCGGTAGACTTGCTCCACTTCGATGTGCTCCCACACATCCAGCAGCTTTTGTACACCTTCGCCAAAATTGTCGGCGCGACAAGCCAGCGCCACGGCGTTGATCGCACCCGCCGAGGTACCGCAGATGATGTCAAACGGATTGCGGGCTGGCGGCCAGCCCTCCTCCCATAAAATCTCCGATATCGCCTGTAGCACACCAACCTGGTAGGCCGCGCGCGCGCCGCCCCCGGTCAGGATCAAGCCTGTTTTCTTTTGTGTTCCCATCTTGCAAGATTAGCAGGGTCTATGCCGTTTGGGGAGACATAAGGCCTCTAATTAGTCGCCCAAAACGACACCTTCCCGGCGTGGATCGGCGCCGCCGAACCATTCTTCCTTGCCGTTGACGGCGCGGCGCTGGATGCCCTGCAGGCCGGAATTCTGGTCGTATTCGCGGATATCGTGGCCGCGCGCCTTGAGCTGCTCGACCACGGCGCGGCTGACGCGCCCTGCTTCCAGCTCGGTCGGGCCATTGCGGCTGCCGATATTCGGCAGGCTGATGGCCTGCTGCACGTCCAGGCCCCAGTCCAGCGTACCGACCAGCACCTTGGCCACGTAGTTGATGATGGCCGAACCGCCCGGCGAACCGGTCGCCATCACCAGCTTGTGCGTGCCCTTGTCGAACACCAGCGTCGGCGACATGGCGCTGCGCGGACGCTTGCCCGGCTGGACGCGGTTGGCGACCGGACCATTTTCGTCTTGCGAGTCAAAGGAGAAATCGGTTAGTTGATTATTCAGCATGAAGCCATCGACCATCTGGCGCGCGCCAAAGGCGTCTTCCACCGAGGTGGTCATCGACAGGCCGCCGCCAAACGCATCCACCGCCACCAGGTGCGAGGTGGATGGCTTGTCGATGGCGTTGTCGGCGCCCCAGGCGACCTGCATCGTATCCGGCGTGCCGTATTTGGCGCGGCCCATGGATTTGTCGCCGATCAGCGCTGCCCGCTGTTTCAGGTAGCCCTTGTCCAGCATGGCGGCGACGCCCTTGCCTGGCAGCGGCACGAAGTCGGTATCGGCCACGTAGCGGTTGCGGTCCGCATACGCCAGGCGGCCCGCTTCGGTGAACAGATGGATGCCGTCCGCCGTCAGCTGACCGTTGACCGGCTTGTACGGGCTAATGTCCTTGTTCTCCAAAATGCCCAGCATCTGCGCGATGGCGATGCCGCCGGACGATGGCGGCGGCGCGCCGCACACGGTCCACTTCTTGTAGTCGCTGCAAATTGGATCGCGTTCCTTGGCCTGATAACCGGCGATGTCGGCCGCCGTGAGCTTGCCCGGATTGGTCGGATGCGACGCCACTTTCGCGGCGATGTCCCTGGCGATGCGGCCTTTGTAGAACGCATCCGCGCCACCATCGGCAATTTCATGCAGCGTGCGCGCCAGCTCCGGGTTCTTGAGGAGGTAGCCGACCGGACGTGGCTTGCCGTCCGCATCGAAGAAGTAGGCACGCGCCACCGGATCGCGCGCCAGGAATTTATCGTAAGAGATCAGCGCATTCAACCGCGGGCTGACGGCAAAGCCGTTTTCGGCCAGCTTGATCGCCGGCTGGAACAGCGCTTTCCACGGCAGCTTGCCGTGCTGCTTGTGCGCCAGCTCCAGCATGCGCAGCACGCCGGGTGCACCGGTCGAGCGGCCGCCGACCACGCCCACTTCACGCGACACCGGTTTGCCATCCTTGTCCTGGAACAGGTGTTCGTCCGCAGCGGCGGGCGCGGTTTCACGGCCGTCATAGGACTGCACACGTTTGCCGTCGGCATACATCAGGAAGGAACCGCCGCCGATGCCGGACGATTGCGGCTCCACCAGCGTCAGCACCATCTGCACGGCGATGGCGGCATCCACCGCGCTGCCGCCCTGCTTGAGCATCTGATAACCGGCCTGCGTGGCCAGCGGATTGGCGGCGGCCACCATGAATTTTTGCGAGGACTTGCCGGCTTTTTCAGCGTAGCCGGTAGCGATTTCCGGCGCCATATCTGGCGTGGCGCGTTGTGCGTAGGATGGCGCGTGCAGTGCGCCCAGCAGCGCGATGCTCAGCGCAAGGGTCTTCAAACGATACATGAACTCTCCAAATAAAAAGGCGCGCGGCCTGCGCCGCGCGCCCGATCACTCTGGCATCCTACACGAAATCGTTTATCCCGTTTTACGTGTGATTACTTAGGCTGCATGCGGATCGCGCCATCCAGACGGATGGTTTCGCCGTTCAGCATGGCATTTTCGATAATGGCTTTGGCCAGTTGCGCGTATTCGTCCGGCTTGCCCAGGCGCGACGGGAACGGCACCATGGCGCCCAGTGCGTCCTGCACTTCCTGCGGCATGCCCATCAGCATAGGGGTTTCAAAGATGCCCGGCGCGATGGTCATGACGCGGATGGCATTGCGCGACAGGTCGCGCGCCATCGGCAGCGTCAGGCCGGCCACGCCAGCTTTGGAAGCGGCATATGCCGCCTGGCCGATCTGGCCATCAAACGCTGCCACCGAAGCGGTGTTGATGATGACGCCACGCTCGCCGGTTTCCAGCGGCGCGTTCTTGCCCATGGCGTCCGCCGCCAGGCGGCACATATTGAAGGTGCCGACCAGGTTGATGCCGACCACGCGCTGGAACAGGTCCAGTGCATGCGGGCCTTCCTTGCCGACGGTCTTGGCGGCGGGCGCCACGCCGGCGCAGTTGATGATGCCGCGCAGCGTACCTTGCGCCAGCGCCGCATCGACCACGGCTTTGCCATCGGCTTCGGTGGTGACGTCGCATTTGACGAAGACGCCTTTCAGCTCGGCCGCCAGCGCCTGGCCGGCTTCCGCCTGCACGTCGGCCAGCACAACCTTGCCGCCCTGCGCGACGATCATGCGCGCGGTGGCCGCGCCCAGGCCCGAAGCGCCGCCGGTAATGATGAATACGTGATCCTTGATCTGCATATTGTCTCCTGTTTTCTATTTGACGTTTACGTAAACGTCAGCATTATAACAAGGTAGGCAGAATCGCATCCAGATGGGCGACTTCGTACGTCGGCCGGGCTTCGGATTCATTCAGCAGGCGGCCGGGATTGAACCAGCAGCTGTCGATGCCGAAGCGGTTGGCGCCAAGGATGTCAGCGTCCAGGCGGTCGCCGACGATGATCGTTTCGTGCCTGGCGAAGGCGCGCGCCATGCGTGTGGTGTAGTCGAAGAAGCGGCTGTCCGGCTTGGCGTAGCCGCACGCTTCCGAGGTGGCGATGAAGGAAATGTAGCTGCCCAGCCCCGAGCTGGCGATGCGGCGGTGCTGGATCGCTTCCACGCCATTGGTGATAATGCCCACCTCGCCCACCGCCGCCAGCTGCGCGCACAGCTGCGCGGCGCCCTCGATGAGCACCACGGTCTCGGACAGCGATTCCAGGTACAGCTGGCTGGCCGCTTCCGCATCCAGCGCCAGCGCGCTGGCGGCAAAGGTCTTGCGAAAGCGCTCGACCTTGAGGAAGTCCTTGCTGACCGTGCCCAGTTCAAACTCCCGCCACAAGCCGAGGTTGATGGCCTGGTACTGCGGGAACAGCGCTTCCGTGCTGCCGGTGTGGCCCAGCTGCTGCATGGTGCGGACAAATGACAGCTGCTCAGAGGCTCTGAAGTCCAGCAGCGTGTCGTCGAGATCGAAAAGAAAGAGTTTATGTTTCATAGCCCGACAGTTTAACGGATCGCCAGCAACACGATGCGGCGCGCCGATGCCAGATGCTCTACCGTCATGGCGCGCGCGCGTTCGGCATCGCCCGCCTGGCAGGCTTGCAGGATGTCCGCATGCTCGTGCTGGAACGCCGGTGTATCGGCCAGCAGCGTGTTTTGCAGGCGTTCGTAGCGCTCCACCTGCCCGCGCAGCTCGCGGATGGCTTTGAGCTGGCGCTGATTGCCGCACGGCGAATACAGCAGCGCGTGGAATTCGCGATTCAGCTCGCCCTGCTTTTGCGTGCCGGCCGCCTCGCCCAGCAGGCGATGCACCAGTTCGGCGCGCGCCAGCGTTTCTGCATCCATGCGCTCGACGGCGCGCTGGATGGCGTCGCCTTCAAGCAGCATGCGCAGGCTGTAGATTTCCTCGATATCCGCTGCGCTCAGCGCGCGCACGATAGCGCCGCGGTTGCGGAACAGTTCGACGAGCCCTTCCGCTTCCAGCTTCTGGATCGCCTCGCGCATGGGAATCCGGCTGACGGCAAAACGCTCGGCCAGTTCGCGCTCGACCAGGCGGGCGCCGTCGGGCAATTCGCCGCTGGCGATCAGGCCGCGCAGGGCGGCGGCAATGGTGTCTGAAGTATTCATGACGCAAATGGTATACCAAAATACCAAATCGCAGTACACTTTGCGTCCCAACCAAGGAGAACGCCATGGCATCGCACCAGTATCAGCTCACAGTGGAATGGACCGGCAACAGCGGCAGCGGCACGTCCGGCTACCGGGAATATGAACGCGCGCACACGATCAGCGCAGCAGGCAAGCCGTCGATTCCCGGCTCGTCCGACCCCGCATTTCGCGGCGACGCTGCGCGCTGGAATCCGGAAGAGTTACTGGTGGCCTCCGCTGCCGCCTGCCACAAGCTGTGGTATCTGCATCTGTGCGCGGATGCCGGGATTGTCGTCACCACTTACGAAGACCATGCGCAAGGCACGATGAAGGACGACCGCTTCGAGTCCATCGTGCTGCGCCCGCGTGTGACGATTTCGGCAGGCAGCGCCGATACGGCGGCGCAACTGCACCACGCCGCACATGAGAACTGCTATATCGCCAATTCAGTGAATTTCCCGATTCGCTGCGAACCCGTGATCCTGACGGCCTGATCCGGCGTCAGCACTGGATCATTGCGCCGGAGCGGTTGCACACCTTGCCTGACGGCGACACCACGCCGCCGCCAGCATTGTTATAGCGCACGCCATTGGCGCCGATGCAGCCGGCGGTATCGCAACCGGTCACGGGCACTGGCGCGTGCGGCCGGTCCAGCAGGCTTTGCATGGAAGGAGAAGGTGGCGCAGCCGGCATTGCCAATGGCGGTGCACGCTTGAGGTCGGGCATGCGCTGCACGATTTGCGGCACCGGGCGGCGCGGCATCGGCGATTTGGCCGGCGCCGTACGGCAAGGTTCGACCGCGAGGCCGGTGCCTTCCGCATTCAGCTGGCACAACGGCAATTTGGCGTAATCCGCCGCCGGGTCTGCCCAGGCAAACTCGCACACCAGCATTCCGAATAGAAACACGACAGTGAAAGCAGCGGATTTGGCGATGTTCATGGCGTTCCCTCCCTGTCTGTATTAATAGCAGACGCACGGTAGCAGGGAAGCCACGGAAACAATTCGTAACGCTTAACGTCCCCGCTGCACGATGATGCCCACCGAGGTGCAGGCATAGCCATACAGTTCCAGCTTCAGGTGGGCCGGGCCGTTTTGCGGCGTGGTGCTGGCAAAGGGCACGGTATCCACGTAGCCGTCGAGGAAGTGGGCGTCCGGCGCGATGGCAAACGCATCGACGTGGTGGCCACGTGCGCGCAGTTCGGTGATCAGTGCTTCCCAGTCCTTGCGGCGGTACAGCACCGTCGGGCCGTCTTCCACCGTGGCGTCGTTGGAGCTGAGGTTGAATTCCGTCGTGTGGCAGGCGATGCCGCCCACTTTCAGCGTTTTTTCCACGCTGTTGATGACGAAATCCAGGCCCAGTTGCAGGCTGCCCAGATGCTCCAGCGCACACGACGACCAGCAGAAATCGTAATCGCGGAATTGCTCGCCAATCGCGTTCATGTCGCACTCTTCAAAGTGCACGCGCTCATGGAAGGTTTCACGGTCGAGGATGCCGCCGTAAGGAATGCTGTCGATCGCGCTGCTGTACTGGCCATTGCTGCTCCAGCCCTGCGCCTGGTCCACGCTTTGCGGTGCATCGGTGGCGGTCACATGCATGCCGCCCTTGGCAAACAGCGCCGGCATACGCTCGGTGCCGACGCCAAAACCCAGCGCGCGCTTGCCTGGCGCTACCACACCACGGCTCTGCGCCGCGTGCACGATGTATGCCCACTCCCAGAACTTGCGGTGCAACATCGGCGGAATCGCCATCGAGCGTGCGATGGCGGTAAAGCTCGGATGGTAAAAGTCAGCTGCCGAGCAGGTCGAATACGGCATGAAAGGCTGCTGGGGATCGGACTGATAGACGTCGATGGGCGGCAGGAAGATGCTGGCTGGTGGTTTGGCCCTCTCCGCCAGCAATAATTCTTTTACACGCTCTTGCACCACAGATTCGGTAACACGCGAAATGATGCGGCGCAATGCAGCACGCGGGGACAGGCTGATATTCATAAGACAATCTTTGCTAAAGTTTACTTAGGGATAATATCCTCCTTCTCAGCAAAAGATTCTCACCAATTCTCACACAACTGCAATTTCCTTGTAACGAGGCGTAACGGCAGTTGTGTGGGGCGGCATCCGCGCGATGCTAGCCGGCCATCAGCTGACCATCAGCCGACCGCCAGCCATCCCGAAGCCGGCAGCAAAGGCACCAGTAGCAGCGCGACGATATTGATAATTTTAATCAGCGGGTTGACCGCCGGGCCGGCCGTATCCTTGTACGGGTCGCCCACGGTATCGCCGGTGACGGCCGCCTTATGGGCGTCCGAACCCTTGCCGCCGTAGTGGCCATCTTCGATGTATTTCTTGGCATTGTCCCAGGCGCCGCCGCCCGTGGTCATCGATATTGCCACGAACAGGCCGGTGACGATGGTGCCCATCAGCATACCGCCCAGCGCGGCCGAACCGAGCAGCATGCCGACCAGAATCGGCACCACCACCGGCAGCAACGACGGCACGATCATTTCCTTGATCGCCGACGCGGTCAGCATATCGACCGCCTTGTCGTACTCCGGCTTGCCCGTGCCTTCCATGATGCCCTTGATGTCGCGGAACTGGCGGCGCACCTCCACCACCACCGCACCGGCCGCGCGGCCCACCGCTTCCATCGCCATCGCGCCAAACAGATAAGGAATCAGGCCGCCGATAATCAGGCCGACAATCACCATCGGGTTGGACAAATCAAACGCAATGCTGCGGCCGGCCGATTCCAGCGCGTGCGTGTAGTCGGCAAACAGCACCAGCGCCGCCAGGCCGGCCGAACCGATCGCATAGCCTTTGGTGACAGCCTTGGTGGTATTGCCGACTGCATCCAGCGGGTCGGTAATCGCACGCACCGAATCCGGCATGCCCGACATCTCGGCGATGCCGCCGGCGTTGTCGGTGATCGGACCGTAGGCGTCCAGCGCCACCACGATGCCCGCCATCGACAGCATCGAGGTCGCGGCAATCGCCACGCCGTACAATTGGCCCAGCTGGTAGGAAACCAGGATCGCCGCGCACACGGCCAGCACTGGCCATGCGGTGGACTTCATCGAGACGCCCAGGCCGGCAATGATGTTGGTGCCATGGCCGGTGGTCGATGCTTCGGCGATGTGCTTCACGGGGGGGAAGTCGGTGCCGGTATAGTATTCGGTGATGTAGACCATCAGCCCGGTCAGCACGATGCCCACCACGGTGCAGCCCATCATCTTCATCCGCATGGCGTCGTCGCTCCACAGCTGCCAGGTGACGATGGCAAAGCCGATCAGCGACAGCCCGGCCGCCCACCACAGGCCGGTGTACAGCGCCGACATGATCTTCTTGCCCGGCTTGGCCTTGACCATCGAGCAGCCGATGATCGACGCGATGATGGAGACTGCGCCCAGCAACAGCGGATACACCACCGCCGTCGTGCCCATAGCCCCCATCAGCAGCGCGCCCAGCAGCATGGTAGCGATCAAGGTCACCACATAGGTTTCAAACAGGTCGGCCGCCATGCCGGCGCAGTCACCGACGTTGTCGCCAACGTTATCGGCGATCACGGCCGGGTTGCGCGGATCATCTTCCGGAATGCCCGCCTCCACCTTGCCGACCAGGTCCGCGCCGACGTCCGCCCCCTTGGTAAAGATGCCGCCGCCCAGCCGCGCAAAAATCGAGATCAGCGACGCGCCAAACGCCAGGCCGATCAAAGGCTCGATCACCTTGTGCAAATTCATGCCCGGACCGACGCCGGCCACCAGGAACATATAGAACAGCACCACGCCCAGCAAGCCCAGGCCGACCACCAGCATGCCGGTGATGGCGCCGCCCTTGAAGGCGACGTCGAGCGCTTCGTTCATGCCTTTGCTGGCCGCCTGCGCCGTGCGTACATTGGCGCGCACCGAGACGTTCATGCCGATAAAGCCGCACGCGCCCGACAGCACCGCGCCAATCAGGAAGCCGATCGCGGTACTCAGGTCAAGCAACACACCAATCAGGATAAGCAGCACCACGCCGACAATCGCGATGGTGCGGTACTGGCGCGCGAGGTAGGCTGCGGCGCCCTGTTGAATCGCCAGTGCGATTTCCTGCATCCGCGGATTGCCCGCGTCCTGTCGCAAAATCCAGCTGCGCGACCAGAGTCCGTAAATCACGGCGATGACGCCGCATGCCACTGCCAACCATAAGCTGTCTGCCATAGTGTCCCCTTATTATGTTGATCGAGCCTACAAACCACACTTCAGCGCACCGCCGCTTGTGACAGCGGGCCGCTAACTGCGAACTGCAAAACTGAAAAACTGGGATGGCATCCGGCGAAAAAAAAGCGGACCATCGGTCCGCTCTACTGTAACGCTTATTTGCTCAATGCGGCAAACGCTGCGTCGCGAATTTCGTCAACAGGACCGACGCCTTCGATGCGGCGGTACTTGGGTGCGCCAGGCTGGCCCGATTGTGCCCAGGTGTTGTAGTAGCCCAGCAGCACTTCGGTTTGGTTGTGGTACACGTCCAGGCGCTTCTTCACGACGTCTGCCTTGTCGTCGTCGCGCTGCACCAGCGGTTCGCCGGTGACGTCGTCCTTGCCTTCTTCTTTTGGCGGATTGAACTTGACGTGGTACACGCGGCCCGATGCCGGGTGGCAGCGGCGGCCGTCGATACGTTCAATGATCGATTCATCCGGCACGGCGATTTCCAGCACGTAGTCCACGGCGACGCCGCTGTCTTTCATGGCGTCAGCTTGCGCGATGGTGCGTGGGAAGCCGTCGAACAGATAGCCGTGGGCGCAGTCAGGCTGGGTCAGGCGGTCCTTGACCAGACCGATGATGATGTCATCCGATACCAAACCACCTTCATCCATGACCTTCTTGGCGGCCAGGCCCAGTTCCGTGCCAGCCTTGATGGCGGCGCGCAGCATATCACCAGTGGAAATTTGCGGGATGTTATATTTTTCTTTGATGAAATTAGCCTGGGTGCCCTTGCCGGCCCCTGGTGCTCCTAAAAGAATGAGACGCATGAAGTTTCCTAAAAACAGATATGGGTATGGTTGGTTAGTGTCAGATCGTACGAAACTTACCACAAAACTTAGTCTTTACGCCAATTTGCCAGCGATATTCCGTATGAATATCGCACAGTTACAGGCTTTATATCAGTGGTAACTGACGGAGAACTGACGATTCGCGGCGCGAATCGGTATAAATTATTTTAATAATGCTGGCGTACGCGCTCCAGGTCCTCCGGCGTATCCACGCCAGCGGCCGGGGCCGAATCGGTCACATGCACGGCAATCGGGTAGCCATGCCACAGCACGCGCAGCTGCTCCAGCGCTTCGATCGATTCCAGCGGCGATACTTCCAGCGCCGGATAGGCTCGCAGGAAGTCGTTGCGGTAGGCGTACAGTCCGATGTGACGCAGCGGCACATGGCCAGCAGGCAGATGCTCTTTGGACTGCGCAAACGCGTCGCGGTTCCACGGGATGGTGGCGCGCGAGAAGTACAGGGCGCGGCCAGCCTTGTCCAATACCACTTTCACCACGTTGGGGTTGAACGCATCGGCCGCCGTGTGCAGCGGATGGGCGCAAGTGGACATCGGTACATCCTTGCCAATCCGCGCGGCGGCTGCCTGCAGCAGGGCCGGATCGATGAGCGGCTCGTCGCCTTGCAGGTTGACGATGACGGCGTCCGCCGGCAGGTTCAGCGTGCGTACCACTTCAGCGATGCGGTCGGTGCCGGACGGGTGGTCCGCACGGGTCATGCACACTTCCACGCCATGCTGCTCGCAGGCGGCGCGGATGTCTTCGTGATCGGTGGCGACAATGATGCGGGCAGCGCCCGACTGCTGCGCGCGTTCAGCCACGCGCACCACCATCGGTTTGCCGCCCAGGTCGGCCAGCGGTTTGTTCGGCAGCCGGGTCGAGGCCAGGCGGGCCGGAATGACGACGATGAAGGACACTGCTTATTCCGCCTTGTCCTGCAGCGTGCGCGCCTCGTCGGCCCACATGATCGGAATGCCGTCGCGGATAGGATAGGCCAGGCGGTCGCCTTTGCAAATCATCTCCTGCGCCTTTTTATCGTACTCCAGAGGGCCTTTGCAGACCGGGCATACCAGGATATCAAGCAATCGAGCGTCCACGACATTTCTCCACAATTTGGTCGGCCAGCGCGCGGTCGATGCACGCTGTTACCGGGACGACCCATAGTCGCGGGTCGTCGCTGAGTTCTTCAATTTGCGCACATTTTACTGCATCCTTCTCCGTCATCAAGATTAGGTCGGCCTCCAGGGCGGCAAACGGCCGGTCCTGGAAGTCGTGATGATCGGGCAAAGGCAGCTCAATAATGCGCAGGCCTGCGGCTTTCAGCATGCCAAAGAAGCGCGCCGGATTGCCGATGCCGGCGGCGGCGGCGATGCGCAGCGCGGGCTGGGCGGCGAGTTCCGCCAGCGCCTTGCGCTGGGTTCGGTCGCGGAGCTGCTCGGCGTACTCCCCCACCAGCGTCATCTGGACCGCCACCGTCCGCAGATCTGGGGTCTGACCCCGTAGGGGGTCAGACCCCGCCGTTACCGGGGTAACTGCGCGCACCAGCTCAGGCGTCAGCTGCGGCGCATTAATAACCGTAAAATCGCGTCGGCGCGACACCGGCTCGCGCAGCGGCCCGGCCGGCAGCAGCCAGCCATTGCCCGCACCCCGGCCGTCGAACAGGATGATCTCCACATCGCGCTGCAGCTTGTAGTGCTGCAGGCCATCGTCGGTGAGCAGAATATTCACCTCGGGATGCGCGGCCAGCAGCGCGCGCCCAGTCACAGCACGGTCACGGCCCACCATCACCGGCGCACCGGTGCGCTGCCTGATGAGCAACGGCTCATCGCCCACCTGCGCCGGCGTGGAGGTCGCCGTCACTGCACGCGCGCCCTCCGCCGAACTGCCAAACCCACGCGAAATCACCCCCGGCCGCATGCCCGCCGCCTGCAGCGCCTGCACCAGCCAGATGGTCAGCGGCGTCTTGCCCGTGCCGCCGATGTAGATATTCCCCACCACCACCACCGGCACCGGCAGGCGCGACGACTTGAGCACGCCCGCGCGGAACAGGGCCGCACGCGCGCCACTCAACAAGCGGAACAACAGGGAGACGGGCCACAAGGCGCACGCCAGCGGGCCGCGGCGCAGCCAGTTGCGTGTCAGCGTGGATTCCAGCGCCGACGAATTATTTTGTGCCACCTGTCTGCGCCGCGAAAGTAAGTTTCTCGTAGCCGGCGATGCGCGCGGCCTCCATCACATTGATGACCATTTGATGCATCGCGAACTGATCCGCGTTGACGATCACCACCGGCGACTTGCCAGCCTCGCCGCCCTTGCCGGCCGCCTCGCGCATGGCCTGCGCAAAGCCGTTCACATCGCGGAACGATACCGGCTCGCCGTTGATGGTGTAGTTGCCCTTGGCGTCCACCGTCACATTCAGTTCGAACGGCTTGTCGGTGGCTTTCTGCGCGTCGGCAGTCGGCAGCGTGATCTGCAATTCGGTGAACTTGCTGTAGGTGGTGCTGACCATCAGGAAAATCAGGATCACCAGCAGCACGTCGATGAACGGGATCAGGTTGATCTCCGGGTCCTCGCGGCGCTGGCCTTTGCGGAAATTCATGGCGCGTCCTTACTTGCGCTTGCTGTGGACGATATCCACAAACTTCACCGCCTGCTGCTCCATGTCGATGATGAAGCTGTCCACCAGCGCGCGGAAGTGGCGGTAAAAGACCAGCGTCGGCATCGCGATCGCCAGGCCAAAGCCGGTGTTATACAAGGCCACCGAAATACCGTGCGCCAGCGCGGCCGGATTGGAACCCGCCGCATTCTGCGAACCAAAAATCTCGATCATGCCGACCACCGTGCCAAACAGACCCATCAGTGGCGCCAGCGTGGCAATGGTGCCCAGCGTGGTCAGGAAGCGCTCCAGCGTGTGCGCCACGCCGCTGCCCGCTTCTTCAATCGATTCTTTCATCACATCGCGCGGCGCATCCACATTGCGCAGCGCGGCTGACAGCACGATGCCCAGCGGCGAACTCTTTTCCAGCTTGTCGATGATGTCAGGCGTGATGTGGTTGTTGCGGTAGACCTGCACCACTTCGTCCAGCAGCTTTTTCGGGATGATCTTGCTGCGGCGCAGATACATGAGGCGTTCGACAATCAGGGCCGTTGCGACGATGGAAGCAATCAACAACAGCCAGATAGGCCAACCTGCAGCTTGGAATATGGCGAGCAAAACGAACTCCTAGTGATAAACAACCGAATGGCGCAATGTATCGTGTTGGACGGCCGTCGGCAAGTGTCTGGTGGAGTTCTCAACATTTTCTGTGGACAATAATGTGAGCAAGGCCAGTGCTTTATGCCTAAGTCCTTGATCTACAAAAGAATACTGTATCAGCTCAAAATTTGCGCAAGCGCATTTCCCCATCCCCCAGTTATGCCCATATTCTGTGGACAACGTTGTTAGCAAGGAACACTGCTTCTGGTAAAGCCGTTGATTTATAAGGAGATTTTTTTCCTGCGTAAAAAAAGCGCACCAGTCGCAGGCCAAAACACCCGGCTTCTGTCACTGGTATGAATGTGGACTTCTACACATTTAATGTGGATAAGCGTGTTAGCAAGCGCTTCCACAACATGCAAGCACATTGATTTATAAGGATTTTTTTGCCTTGAGTAAAAATCTGGCACCACTGTATTTTTCGCCCCTTCTGCGTGCAGAACCCCGCTTATCCACCGTCCAGTGCAGGAATGCGACCGATAAGCTCCAGCTATCGCCCACTTCTGCACATTTTGTGTGGATAAGATTGTTAGCAAGGCGCAAGTTACAAACCCAAGTCATTGATTTGTAATATTTTAATTGCCATGCGTAAAAATAAAGCAGCTGATTTCAGGTCATGCGTCCGGTGGAAAAATGTCACTGGATCAGCCGGCCCGGATATTCACCACCCATGGCCATAAACCGCCCAGCGCAGAGTTTTGCACAAATTCTGTGGATAAAAGTGTGCGAAACAATGTCCTACCCGACTTAAGTCATTGATTTGTCACAATATACTTTCTCTGCGTAAATTTTAGGCATGGCGAAAATACCAACAAGAAAACAGCTATCGCTCACCAAAGTTCCACACATCTTTTGTGGATAACTTTGTGCGTAACCGGGGCCAGTGCGGGCAAAGTGCTTGATCCATAAGGACTTTTCGTCTTTGCACGCAAATACAGCAGAAATGTTTACCTTTTAAAATCATAGATTTACCTATAATACTTACCGCTTTAGCTGCTCTGTGACCGCTGTGTGACCAAACGCACATAGTGTGGATAGTTTCCATTTTTGAAATCTATGAACTTCGACGACCCTCACGACACCGCCCCCGCCGCCGCCCCGGTGATTACCGTCAGCGCCCTCAATCAGGCGGTCGCGCGGCTGCTGGAGCGCACCTTCCCATTGCAGTGGATATCTGGCGAGGTGTCCAACTTCACGCGGGCGGCGTCTGGCCACTGGTACTTCACGCTCAAGGACGACGGCGCCCAGGTGCGCGCCGTGATGTTCCGCGGCCGTGCGCAGTACGCGGGCTTCGTGCCACGCGAGGGCGACAAGGTCGAGGTGCGCGCGCTGGTCACGCTGTATGGCGCACGCGGCGACTACCAGATCAATGTGGAAGCGATCCGCCGCGCCGGCGTAGGCTCGCTGTTTGAAGCCTTCCAGCGGCTCAAGGAAAAGCTGGACGCGGCAGGCCTGTTCCATCCCGACCGCAAGCGCGCCTTGCCGATGTTTGCGCGCACCGTGGGCATCGTCACCAGTCCACAAGCCGCCGCACTGCGCGACGTGCTGACCGCCTTGCAGCGCCGCGCGCCGCACGTGCAGGTGATCCTCTACCCGACGCCGGTCCAGGGCCAGCTGGCGGCGCAGAAAATTGCGGCGGCCATCGACACGGCATCGCTGCGCGGCGAGTGCGATGTGCTGATCGTTTGCCGTGGCGGCGGCAGCATCGAGGACCTGTGGTCGTTCAATGATGAGGAAGTCGCGTATGCCGTAGCCAACTGCCGCATGCCGGTGATTTCAGGCGTCGGCCACGAGACCGACTTCACGATCTGCGATTTTGCGTCCGACCTGCGCGCGGCCACGCCAACGGCGGCAGCTGAACTGGCCGTCACGCCACGCGCCGACTGGATGGCATCGCTGCGCGCCGACGTCATCGACCTGCGCCGCGCCATGCGCCGCGCACTCAACGATGCCGAGCAAACGCTGGACATGCATTCGCGCCGCCTGCTGAATCCCACGGCGCAAATCGGGCAGCAGCGCCACAAGCTGCGCGCCTTCGCCACCACCATGACGCACGCCAACCGCGCGCCATTGGCGCAAGCGCGCCATCAGCTGGACCGTTTGAGCGGCCGCCTGAGCGCACGCAAGCCGGACGTCAGCGCGTCGCGCTCGGTGCTGGCCAGCTTGCAGCACCGCGCCACCACCAGCATGGCACGCCAGTTGCACCAGAAACGCGACGCCCTGGCCGCACTGTCCTCGCAGCTGGAACTGCTCAATCCCCAGCGCACACTGGAGCGCGGCTACGCCATCGTCACCGACAGCAAGGGCGCGATTTTGCGCACGCCAGCACAGCTGCAACCGCGCAGCAGCATCAACGTGCGCCTGGCCGAAGGCAGCGCCGAAGTGGGCATCGACAGCGTACAACCGACGTTATAAGAAAATGATGAAAGCCTTTGTACTGACACTGACACTTGCTCTCGCCGCGGCCAACGCTGCGGCGTACAGCATGCCGGACGAGCAGATCAAAACGCCCTACGGCGTGCTGACAGCCTCGCCATCGCAAGGCGCGTCGCTGGATGTCTACACGCTGACATTGGGCGGGAAAACGCTGGGCAAGGTCGAAGCCGATGCCGTCAACCTGTACCGCGTGGCCTCGTCTGACAGCGGCCCCGCTTACGTCATCGTCGACAAGAACGTGCCAGGCCTGCACTGCCGCCATGAATTTGCACTGGTCCAGATCAGTTCCGAGACCACCGCCAGCTTGTCCGAGGGCTTCGGCGAGTGCATGGACTTCCTGGATGCGAAGCTCACCCAGGACGGCGTATCGATCATGCTGGAGAGCCCTGCTATCGTGGGCCAGAAATCGCGCACCGAAGAATGGCAGTGGAAGCATGGCGTGATGAGCAAGGCGCAGGCTGCGGCGCCATCCGGCCTGCTCCGCTACGACAACAGCAAATACGGCTACGCGGTCAGCTATCCAGCGTCCTTTGTGGGACAAGGCGTTCCCGATGCGGGCGATGGCCAGATCTTCACCGCGCCCGGAAACGACGCCAGCTTCACTGCATCCGGCAGCTATTGCGAAGACGGCGCCCGTGCGCTCGCCAGCTTTGTTGACGGCTATAAGCAGAATGAGAAAAAAGGCAGCCTGACTATCACCTACAGCCGGATGACCAAATCGTTCGCGGTGATATCCGGCATCAGGGGCAGCCGGATTTTCTATGCCAAACAGACGTTCAACAACACCAGCTGCGCCAAATTCAGCCTGGAATATGAACCGGCAGCGAAGAGCGTGTACGACCCGCTGATCGGCCGTATCGCCAACTCCTTGAAGCTGAACTAGGCGGCAGCAAGCATCGCGGACATGCCGCTCAGGACCAGATTTTTTTCAGTGATGACGTAAGTCGGAATGTGGGCCAGGTAGTCGGAGAAGCGGCCCTTCTGTTCAAAGCGCGCGCGGAAGCCGGAGCGTTCGAAAAAGTCGCTCATCTTCAGCACGATGCGGCCGCCGATGTAGATGCCGCCTTTGGCGCCCAGCGTCAGCGCCACATTGCCCGCCACGGTGCCCAGCATTTCGCAGAAAGCCAGCAGCGTCTCTTCGCACACGGGATCGAGACGGTGCAGGCCACGGTCCATGATGTCGCCGGTACTCAGATTTTGCGGCTCGACGCGCGCGCGTTCGCACAGCGCCCGGTACACCAGCGACAAGCCGATGCCCGACACCAGCCGCTCGCTCGACACATGCTCGTGGTAGCGGCGCGCATAGCGCAGGATGTCGATTTCGCGCTCGTTCATCGGCGCAAACGTGGCGTGACCGCCTTCGCTGTCAATGGCGATCCAGCGATCACCGGCCGGCACCAGGCCGGAAACGCCCAGCCCGGCATCCGCGCCCACCAGGCCAATGGTCGCGCCAGCGCGCGCCACCCCCGCGCCGATCTGGTGTTTTTGTTCGGGCGCCAGATACGGCAAGGCGCTCGCCAGCGCGGTGAAGTCGTTCACCACCACCAGCGATTTGAGACTGAACTGCGAGCACACGGCTTCAATCGAAAACGACCAGTGATGGTTGGTCATGGTCACCCAGTCGCCATCAATCGGGTTGGCGATGGCGATGCCGGCAAAGCGTGCCTGGTAGCCGCCCGCCGCCACCGTCTCCGCCTGCGACAAATAGGCCACCATGGCCGCGCCCAGCGTGGGATAGGCAGCGCACTCGGTCAGCCAGATGGCTTCGATTTGATTGGGCGCGGTCTCCAGGCCAAAACTGGCACTGCTGCCGCCGATGTCAGCCAGGATGCGCGGGCCGTTGGCGAGGTGCGAAAAAGAATCGCGTTTCATGTCTCTTTCCGTTCTGTCTCTTGTGTTTGGACGTTCTGATTTGGCGTCTTGATTATATGTCACAGCATTTCTTGAAAACGTTTTCAAATGCCTTTTTCATTAAATACTGCCGCCCGCAGAAAGTCAATCTGCTGTCACTCTCCAAATTGGCGGAGAGAGGCGAAAAATATGGTAACCTTCCGGCGAAAAGGTTTTCATAACTACACCGATAAGGAAATACGTTGGCAGACACTCCCCACTCCTCCGGCCCATCGACGCTGATGGATGTTGCACGCCAGGCGGGAGTGTCCCCGAGTACGGTATCGCGTATCCTGAACGGCACGGCCAAGGTGTCGGACGACAAGCGCCAGGCGGTGCTGGCGGCCATCGAAAAAATGAATTTCGCGCCCAACCAGATGGCGCAGGGCCTGAAAAAAGGCCGCTCCATGACCATCGGCATCGTGGTGCAGGATATCTCTTCCCCTTTCTTTGACGAAACGCTGCGCGGCGTGGACGATGGCCTCAAGGGCACGGGCTATGCGTCGGTAATCGTCAGCGGCCACTGGAACGCGGAAGAGGAAGCCGACCGTATCCGCCTGCTGCTGGCGCGCAAGGTCGATGGCATCATCCTGCTGTCGGGCCGCATGTCGGATGAGACGGTGCTGAGTTTTTCCGGCCAGCGTCCCATCGTGTCCACCGGCCGCGCGCTGCAAACCCGCAGCGCGCTGGGCTTCAAGATGGACAATGAACACGGCGCCTATCTGGCCGTGCACCACCTGATTGAGCTGGGCCACAAGCAGATCGCCTTTATCTCCGGCCCCGCCAACAACAGCGACGCGGCCGAACGCCTGGCCGGCTACCAGCGCGCCTTGCAGGAAGCAGGCATCCCAATTGACGACCACCTGATCGTCGAGGGTAACTATCACGAGTCGAGCGGCATGCTGGCCATGAACCGCTTGTTCGATACGCACCAGCAGTTCACGGCGGTGTTTGCGGCCAATGACCTCAGTGCGTATGGCGCGCGGCTGGCCTTGTACCGCAAGGGCATCCGTGTGCCGGATGATATTTCGCTGGTCGGTTTCGACGATCTGCCGGGCTCCTCGTACACAACGCCGCCACTGACCACGATACGCCAGCCGCTGTACGACATCGGCCGCATCGCCACCCAGGCCTTGCTGCGCATCATTAACGGTGAGGAAGCGCGCGGCGCCGTACCGCCGCTGGAACTCATCGTCCGCGAAACCACGCGCAGGGTGCGCTAATCCACACGAAACCCGGGTGTTTTCTGCGAGGACGGCCTAACCGCTTTACAATGGTGGTCGTTTCGATAAAATCACCCGGTTGAAACAACCACTAAACCTAAGGAAGAACAATGGAACATACTCTGCCACCTCTGCCATATGCAATCGACGCCCTGGCGCCGGCCATCTCGCAAGAAACGCTGGAATACCACTACGGTAAGCACCACCAAACGTATGTCACCAACCTGAACAACCTGATCAAAGGTACCGAGTTCGAAAACCTGTCGCTGGAAGAAATCATCAAGAAATCGTCGGGCGGCATTTTCAACAACTCGGCACAAATCTGGAACCACACCTTCTTCTGGAACAGCCTGACCCCGAACGGCAAAGGCGCACCAGACGGCGCACTGGCTGATGCCATCAACGCCAAGTGGGGTTCGTTCGACAAGTTCAAAGAAGAATTCACCAAATCGGCCGTCGGCAACTTCGGTTCGAGCTGGACCTGGCTGGTGAAAAAGGCTGACGGTTCGCTGGACATCGTCAACACCTCCAACGCCGCCACCCCGCTGACCACCGACGCCAAAGCGCTGATCACCATCGACCTGTGGGAACACGCTTACTACATCGACTACCGCAACGCGCGTCCTAAGTTCGTCGAGACTTTCTTCAAGCTCGCCAACTGGGACTTCGCTGCCGCCAACTTCGCCTGAGCGATCCCGGCAGCCTGAGTCAAAAGCCCGCTTCGGCGGGTTTTTTTTCGCCATCGTAGACTGGTGGGCCGACCTCAAGGCATCAGCTGTAGCGTTTTGGTGGTTTTGAACTCCCCTTTCTCGCCAGCGCCAGTGCTGCTGCCACGGCTTTCGAAGCGGCTGGTAATCAGACGTTTGCCGGCAACCGTGTAGCTACTGCTTTCTTCGTTTTTGCCGTTGAAGCTGACCACCAGAAACGCGCGGCCAGAGTAGCTCTGTACGATGCGGCTGCCCAGCGGCGTACCGTCCGGGCCGATCCAGACGTAGATATTGCCCTCAAAATCCTTGACGTATTTACGCTGACGGTCGCTGATGACGTCCATACCCTGCGCATAGGTCAGCATGCGCGCGGCCTTGCCCTGGTAGCTGTCCTGTTTCTCCGATTTGAACGCCGCCTTTTCCAGACGCTGCGCCAGCATTGCCGCCGCTGAAATCATCGGCCGCAGCTCGGTCGGCGCAAAGTCTTTGGCCGCGCTCATGGTGGGCGTTTTGGCATTTGGATTGCGCGCTTGCGCGACGGCTTCCGCATCCAGCCTGGCCAGCATCTCCCGGCTGTAGGTCAGCTGCATGCCACGTGCGCTATCGTCGATGCTGACGCTGGCCTGGCCGTTGATTTCTTCCACATCCTTGCCCTCGCCTTCGCGCCGCCATACGCTCGCCTCCAGCGTGGCCTTCAATGGCCCTGGCTCCTGCAAACGTTCAAGCGCCGCCTTCAGATCGGCCGCGCCATCCGCGCGGGCCGCAGCACTGGTGGCGATCGCCACCAACAGCAATACCAAACGCATACCGTCTCCTGTGGAATTATGATTGGACGATTATAATGAGCCGGCCCGATTCCACCATGGAGACTTTTACAATGAGTTACCTCGCGTCCCCGCATCGCTATGACGAGATGCAGTACCGTACCTGCGGCCGTAGTGGCCTGAAGCTGCCGTTGATGTCACTGGGGATGTGGCATAACTTCGGCGACACCAACAACCTCGCTTCGCAACGCGAGATGCTGCGCACCGCGTTCGATCTGGGCATCACCCACTTCGACCTGGCCAACAACTACGGCCCGCCATACGGCTCGGCAGAATCCAACTTCGGCCACCACTTCAGGCAGGACTTCAAGCCTTACCGCGATGAGCTCATCATCTCCACCAAAGCCGGCTGGGATATGTGGCCCGGCCCGTACGGCCAGGGCGGCGGCTCCCGCAAATATGTGCTGGCCAGCCTGGATCAATCCCTGCAACGCATGGGCCTCGACTACGTCGATATCTTCTACTCGCACCGCTTCGATCCGGACACGCCGCTGGAAGAAACCATGGGCGCCCTGGCGCACGCGGTCCAGCAAGGCAAGGCCTTGTACGTGGGCGTGTCGTCCTACTCGGCAGAGAAAACTGCGGAAGCTGCGCGCCTGCTGAAAGAGTGGAAGGTGCCGTGCCTGATCCATCAGCCTTCCTACAATATGCTGAACCGCTGGATCGAAACCGACGGCCTGCTCGACACGCTGGGCCAGGAAGGCATTGGCTGCATCACCTTCACCGCGCTCGCACAGGGCATCCTGAGCGACAAGTACCTGAACGGCGTGCCTGCCGACGCCCGCATCAATCGCCCTGGCGGCGGCTCGCTCCAGCAATCGCATCTGAGCGAGGCCAATCTGGAGCGCGTGCGCGGCCTGAATGAAATCGCCAAACGCCGTGGCCAGACGCTGGCGCAAATGGCGCTGGCCTGGGTGCTGCGCGATGAACGCATCACGTCCACGCTGATCGGCGCCAGCAACGCCGCGCAGATCCGCGAGAACGTCGCCGCGTTGAAGAACCTCTCCTTCACCGCAGAGGAACTGGCGCACATTGACGCGCAGGCCCAGGAAGGCGCGATCAATCTGTGGGCCGGCTCTTCGGAACACCGCTGATACGGCCAACACCATGCAATAAATCTTCATGATGGATCGATTCAACGCCATGCGTGTCTTCACCCGCATTGTTGAGCTGCAAAGCTTCAGCAAGGCGGCGGAAGACATGCAAATCCCCGCCGCCACGGCGACCTACACCATCAAGCAGCTGGAAGCGCGGCTTGGCGTGCGCCTGCTGCAGCGGACCACGCGCCATGTCAGTCCCACGCTTGATGGACAGGCCTACTATCAGCGCTGCGTGCGGATTCTGGCGGACGTGGAGGAAACCGAGGCGGGCTTCGGCAACAGCGGCGCCGCACCACGCGGCAAGCTGCGCGTGGATTTGCAAGGCACGCTGGCCCAGCATTACGTGCTGCCGCGGTTGAAGGAATTCTTCGCCCGCTACCCCGACATCGAACTGGAAATCGGCGTGGGCGACCGCTATGTGGATCTGGTGCGCGATGGCGTTGATTGCGTGCTGCGCGCGGGCGAGCTGCGTGACTCCAGCATGGTGGGCCGGCGCGTCGCGACGCTACAGCAGGTGACGTGCGCCACCGCCGTCTATCTCGACCGGCAAGGTACGCCACAGACTGTGGAAGACCTGCACACGCAGCAGCACCGCGCGGTGAACTTTTTCTCGTCCAGCACCGGCAAGTTCTTCCCCCTGGAATTTACCGTCAACGGCGAACAGCGCAGCATTACGCTGCCGGGCAGCGTGTCGGTCAGCAGCGCCGAAGCTTATGCGGCCTGCTGCGCCAATGATCTGGGGCTGGTGCAGCTGCCCCGCTATCATGTCGAACATCTGCTGCGCAGCGGCGTGTTCCGCGAAGTGCTCAGCGCCTACCAGCCGAAACCGATGGCGGTATCGGTGGTCTACCCGCATCAGCGCCAGCTGTCGCCGCGCGTGCGCGTGTTCGTCGACTGGCTCAGCGACGTGATGACAGCCGCCAGTTAGCTGGTCCGCGACCAGTCGCGCCGTTCCTGGCTGCGCAGCTGCGGCGGCACATCATGTTCGGCGGTTTCGTCGTCGGCGGGTACCTGCTCGCGGAATTCGCCATCCACCACTGGTATGGTTTCGACGTGGTCGAAGCCGATATCGCTTTCAATGTTCTCCATGCCGACGCTGGCGCGCTCGCCGGTGCCCTGGGCATCGGTATCGCTATCCAGTTCGCTATCAGGTTCACCGGTGACGTCGCTGCCACTGTCCGAGTTATCGCTGGGTCCCAGTGCGCGCGTGCCGTGACCTTTACCCAGGATGCGGTCGGTGCCTGCCGGGATGTTGTCCGGGTCCAGAGTGCTGTCAGCCATGGTGCTCTCCTTATCAAAACTTAGTAAAAGTTCATTCAATCATTGCACCGCCACAGCGTCGGTGCGGCATTTCGCTTATGGCTATCGTGCTCATAGGAATTTTTTACTTTACAAATGTAATATTCACTCATATAGTTACTCCATCAACCAAGGAGATCATCATGAGCACCACTACCAAGCACCTGCTGACCGCTGCCGCTACCGTGGCGTTTGCGATCGCCGCTACCGCCACCACCGTGACCAACGCTTTCGCGCAGACCGCGCCAGCCACCACCAGCGCCGCCCAGACTGCGGTCGCCAACAGCGCACTGGTTTCTGCCAAAGCGGAAAAACCCGCCGGCAAAACCCGCGCTGAAGTGCAGGCGGAATTCTTCGAAGCCCGCAAGAACGGCACGCTGATCGAAACCGAAGCGGACATGGACGTCGCCCAGACCCGCAAGCACATCGCCAAGTAAGCATCGCTGTGAAGCTGTCTCACCTCGTCATTCCCGCACTGGCATTGGCCGTACTGGCCGGCTGCGCGGACATGGGCAATGTCAAGCCACAGGCCGTGCAGCTCAAGCCTGCCGGACTGAATCCGGGCCAGGCCATCGCCGCTGCCAGCGCCAATATCGCCTGGCCCGACGAACGCTGGTGGGAAGCTTTGCACGATGAGCAGCTGAATCAGCTGGTCAGTACCGCGTTGCGCGACAACCCGTCGCTGCGCGCGACGCTGGCCCGCGTACGTCAGGCCGAAGCACTGGCTGGCGTGGCGCAAGCCGCGACGCAGCCGCGCGTGGATGCTTCGGCCAGCGCCGACCGTGAGCTGTATTCGGCGCACAGCACGATCCCCGCACCGCTCGCCGGGAACTACGCGTGGAAGAACACCGCCACGCTATCCGGTTCCTACGATCTGGATTTGTGGGGCCGCAACCGCGATGCGCTGGCGGCAGCGCTGGATGAAGTGCACATGGCGGCCGCCGAATCGCAGATGGCGCGGCTGACGCTGGCGACGTCCATCGTCCGCACCTACATCCAGCTGTCGCTGGAGTACACGCTGCAGGACAGCGTGGCCGACAACCTGGCGCAGCGCCAGCGCATCCTCGACATCACGCGCCGCCGCAAGGCCGCTGGCCTGGCGACTGATCTGGAGGTCACGAATATCGAAACAACGCTACCGGCCGGACGGCGCGAGCATGAGCAGATCGGCGAATCGATCGCCCTGCTGCGCAACCAGCTGGCAGCCCTGATTGGCAAAGGACCGGGTGACGGCGACACGATCACCCGGCCGATGCTAACCCTTGCGGCAGGCCGCAGTGACGCGGTGCCGGCCAACCTGCCGGCGGAACTGGTCGGCCGCCGGCCCGACATCGCCGCGCAGCGCTGGCGTGTGGAAGCGGCAGGTTCGCGCATCGCCGGGGCCAAAAAGGACTTCTACCCGAATCTCAACCTGGCGGCCTTCGTTGGCGTGCAGTCGCTGGGCTTCGGGCATTTCCTGGAATCCGGCTCGCAGATGCGCGGCATCACTCCGGCCATCAGCCTGCCCGTGTTTGAAGGCGGGCGACTGCGCAGTCAACTGGACAACCAGACGGCCATCTACGATGGTGCGGTGGAGCAGTACAACGCCGCAGTGATACAGGCGATGTCCGAGGTTGCAAACGCAGTCGTGAAAATCGCGTCGGTCAAACAGCAGGACCAGCTGGCGCAGCGCGCGCTGGCCTCGGCGCAACGCCAGCAGCAACTGGCGGAACGCGCCTATCAATCGGGGCTGACCGACACGCTGAACGTCATCAACGCCCAGCTGACCTTATTGAACGAACAGCAGCAGATGGCGCAAGTGGCGAGCAAACAACTGGATAACTACGCATTATTGATGTCAGCGCTTGGTGGGGGCATAAAACTGGATTTACATTGATACTTAGATAGTACAATCAATCCTTTCCAAAAATATCAGAGGAGTGGCAATGAGTAGTTTTGAAGCGACTAAAAAACGCCTAAAAAACATCCATGGCCGAATACCGGAATTCCCAGAGGAGTTGATGCGCCTGGTGCGTATGACTTATCACATCCAGAAACGGATGAAAGATTTAACCAACTCCGCGCTGCGCAAGTATGAACTGGTGGATGCCAGCTACATGGTGCTGGCGGTGCTGTACGGCTCGGACAATGAGACTTCGACCGCGTCCACGCTGGGCGAGGCCTGCATGGAAAAACCGGCCAACCTGACGCGCGTGTGCAATGACCTGGAATCGCAGGGCCTCATCACGCGCGGCAACCGCCCCGGCGACCGTCGCTGCGTGATGATCTCGCTGACGGACGAAGGCCGCGCACTGGCCGAGAAGGTGCTGCCGGAAGTCTGGAACAAGACCACCCGCGCCTACGACGGTTACACCGCCGAAGAAGTAAAACTATTGGAATCACTGCTGAAACGGCAGCTTGATAATTTAGAAGCCATCACTTAGACCTGAGCACATGAACGCAACTCCCGCCGCCTCTCCTTCCCCGGACCACAGCGCGGCGCGGAGAGAGTTCAGCTGGATCAAGGCGCAGAGCGCCGACTGGCTGCATACCGAAGGCGAACGCTGGATCTTTGTCGCCAAGGCCATGCTGGCCTCCTTCTCCGCCCTGTGGCTGGCTTTCCGCCTCGGCCTCGACGCTCCCTACACCGCTTTAGCCACCACCATTATCCTGGCGATGCCCAGCAGCGGCATGGTGCTGGAAAAGGCGTTCTACCGTTTTCTGGGCACGCTGGTCGGCTGCTCCGCCGCGCTGGCGCTGGTGGGCCTGTTCCCGCAAACGCCGACCGTGCTGTTTCTTGGCCTGGCGCTGTGGGTGGCCTTGTGCACGGGCGGCGCGGCCATGCACCGCAACCAGCAGTCGTACAGCTTCGTGCTGGCCGGGTACACGGCGGTGATGATTGCCGTGCCGGCAGTGGACGCGCCGTCGTCCGTGTTCACGCTGGCGGTCACGCGGGTGACGGAGGTGGGCCTGGGCATCATCTGCTCCGCCGTCGTCCATGATGTATTCTTCCCGCGCCGCCATTCGCGCGCCGTGATGCGTACCGTGCAGGCACGCTACGCCGGCTTCATTGGCTTCTGCCGTGGCGTGCTGGAACACCGCATTACGCCGGCGGAAGCGGAACTGAACCACCTGAAGTTCGCGGCCGATATCGCGGCGCTGGAGTCCGGCCGCGCCGCCGCCTTCTTTGAAGCCGGCCATTCGCGTTCGCACACGCGCCAGCTGCATGCCTTCAATGCAGCGTTCATGACGGCGCTGACTACCTTCTACACGCTGCATCGGCTCAGCCACCGATTGCGCTCAGCGGGCGAAGGTCCGGTGCTGGCACTGGTGGAACCGATGTATGCCCACATGGCGCAAGCGCTGGGCGAAGAACTGACAGCAGCGCGCCTGGCGCAGATGCGCAATGCGCTGGCGGACGACATCGCCGCCGCACGCACGCAGCTTGCGCAAGGCCCGGCCGTGGAGCGCGCGCAGCAAATCGATTTTGATACCGCGGTTGAGCTGCTGGAACGCTTCGCCGGCAACCTCGCCGATTTCGCCGCCTTGTATCACGGCCTGGCGCAGCAGAAACGCCAGCAGGTCAGCGATCCCGGCGCGTATTCACCCAAGACCCCGCCCGCCATCATCTTCGCCAGCGGCTTCCGCGCCGCACTGACGTTACTGCTGACGGCCGGCATGTGGTACTGGCTGGCGTGGCCCGCCACCATCAACGCCATCCTGATGGCGACGATTTTCTGCGCGCTGGCCTCCTCCTCGCCGCGTCCGACGGCGCTGGTGCAGCAGGTGCTACAAGGCTTTTTGCTGGCCATGCCGCTGGCTTTCATCACTGAATTCTTCATGGTGGCCAAAGCCGACAATTTCTATCCGCTGGTGCTGGCCGCGCTGCCGCTGTTCGCGTTTGGCGCTTACCTGAGCAGCGGCCCGCGCTGGGGCGGTGTCGGCATCGGTATCGGCATGTTCTCGGCCACACTGGTGGTGCCGACCAATCTGATGCGCTACGACGTCGAGGCCTTCATCAGCAGCGAGCTGTCGCTGAGCATGGGTGTGGTGGTAGCCTACCTGATGTTCAAGGTGGTGCTACCGGAGCACACGATGGGCCATCGCGGCCACGTCGCTGCCGCGCTGTGGCGCGAAGCGCAGCAGGCATGCAGCGCGCGCCTGCATCGCCTGAAACGCCGCTTTGACAACCGCGTGCGCGACTTGCTGAGTCAACTCAATGCAGCGGCGGGGCCGGCGCCCAGTGCCGAAACGCGCGCGGTGGTACGCCAGGGTCTGACCTTGCTGGAGCTGGGACACGCCGTCATCGAGCTGCGCCAACTGATCGCCGCTTCGCACGCGGGCGCGGCGCGCGATAGCCTGCAAGCGGTGCTGCGCGAACTGTCCGCCTACCTGCACGCGCCCTCCCGCACCGGTGGCGAGACGGCGCTGCAAGCCATCCTCGACGCCGGTACCGCCGTGCGTGCCGCCCTGCCCGATGCGCAGCCCGAACGCCGCGCGCGCCTGCATACCGCGTTGACCGATCTACATTCCATTTACACGTCCTTGCTGGACCAGCAATCAGGAGAACTTTATGCCGCGTGAGCTTGATTTTTTTGGCGTGCTGCTGCCCGGCGTACTGCCGGTGTTTCTGGTCGCCGTGCTGCTGCAGCTAGTGCTGGATGCGGCACTGAGCTACATCGGCGTGTACCGCCGCAGCTGGCACCCGGCGCTGGTGCGGCTTTGCACGTTCGTCTGCATCTTCAGCGCCCTGCTGGTCACGCTGTACAAATAATTCCAACTTTCTGTGAGAGCTTCTGTGAGCGCATCTAAAATTTTCCGCTTTTGCCTGACCATGTTGTTGCTGGCGGCTGCCCTGTGGATGGGCCGCTCCGCCTGGGACCACTACATGGAATCCGCCTGGACCCGCGATGGCCGGGTCAAGGCAGACGTCGTCACGATCAGCGCCGACGTCGCAGGCACAGTGACCGAAGTCATGGTGCACGATAACCAGCTGGTGCAAAAAGGCGATGTGCTGTTCGTGGTCGACAAGGCGCGCTACGAGAACGCCCTCGCGCAGGCCAGGGCCATGCTGGCGTCGCAGCAGGTGGAGAAAGGCCGCCGCACGCAGGAAGCCAGGCGCCGCGCGGGCCTGGATAACGCCATCGTTTCGGCCGAGAGCAAGGAAACGGCGGAAGCCGCAGCCGGCACCGCATCGGCGCAGTACCAGGCCGCGCTGGCCGCGCGCAACCTGGCGGAGCTGAATCTGGAGCGTACCGTGGTGCGGGCACCTGTCACCGGCTACGTCACCAATCTGAACGTGCATGCGGGTGATTTTGCGGCAGTCGGCGCTGCCAAGCTGGCGCTGATCAACAGCGAGTCGTTCTACGTGGTCGGCTACTTTGAAGAGACCAAGCTGCCGCTGCTGAAAGTGAACGACAAAGTGGAGGTCCACCTGATGAGCGGCCAAGCGCAGCTGCAGGGCCACATCGAAAGCATCGCACGTGGCATCACCGACCGCGATGCCAACCTGGGGCGTGAATTGCTGGCCGACGTCAACCCCACCTTCAACTGGGTACGCCTGGCGCAGCGCGTGCCGGTACGCATTCACATTGATCAAAAACCCGGCAATCTGGAGCTGGTGGCGGGAACCACCTGCACCGTCGTCATTCATGGATAATGGCGCTTATGAGCACACCTGACCTGCAAAACGGCTCTGACCGATTCTCGGTGATCCGTCTGTTCCTCGACGCCGCCCAGCTGGGCAGCTTTTCGGCCGCCGGCCGCAAGCAAGGCATGTCGCCAGCGGCGGCCAGCGCCAGCATGCAGCGGCTCGAAGCATCCTTGCAGGTCAAGCTGTTTGAGCGCACCACGCGCCAGTTGCGGCTGACCGAGGAAGGCCGTTTGTACCGCCACTTCAGCGAGCAGGCAATGGCGCTGATGGCGGAAGCGGAAGCCAGCCTGCACGCGGGTACGGACAGTGTACGCGGCGTGGTGAAAGTCTCCGCGCCATCGGACCTGGGGCGCAATGTGCTGATGCCGATGCTGGATGAATTCCGCGCGCGTCATCCGGAAATCCAGTACGCGCTGACGCTGAGCGACAACACCTCGAATATGGTGCAGGATGATATCGACATCGCGCTGCGCTATGGCCAGCTGGCGGACAGCGAGATGATCGCGCGCGTGCTGGCGCCCAGCCGCCGCGTGGTGTGCGCCGCACCTGCACTGATCGCGCAGGCCGGCGGACCGGCCACGCCCGAAGACCTGACCTGCTTGCCGACCCTGGTGCTGGTGACGGCGCTGGGGCCGATGCAGGAATGGCGCTACTGCAGCAACGATGAAGCGGATGAACGCCGCACGGTACGCGTACGGCGCACGCAACAGAGCAATGACGGTGAGATCATCCGCAAGTGGGCCATCGCCGGCCAAGGCTACGCTTATAAATCCATTCTCGATATTTCCGAGGACCTGCGCTGCGGACGGCTGGTGACGGTACTCGATGAATACTTCACCGACAGCGCGCCACTCAATCTTCTCTACCACCGCAACCGCTATCAGCCGCCGCGCATCTCGGCCCTGATAGCGTTTTTGCTGGAGCGTTTCGCCGACCTTACTTAATGCCCATTTGCTGCAGCAGCGTGAGGTTGTCTTCCAGGTGCCAGTTCTCGGTAATGCGGCCATCCACCACGTGATACAGGTCGAACGCCTGGAAGTCGATGGCCTGGCCAGCGCCTTGCACATCGCCGAACTTGCCAGTGAAGTGACCGGTGAAATGCAGGCGCACGGACACCTGGTCGCCGTTCGGCACGATATGGGTGGCTTCCGCTTTCAGGTCCGGCACGGCGGTGCGGAAGAATCGGGACGCTTGCAGCGGGCCGTTGACGCCCTGCTCGCGGCCCGCTGGCAGCGGTACGGTCGATGAAGTCCGGGGCCAGCGCTTTTTGCGCCAATGCCGGGTCGCCGGTATTCCAGAAGGCGGCGTAGGTACGGGCGGCGTCAACCACCGGGTCGGCGTGGGCGACGCTTGCGGACAACAGACCAGCAACGATCAGGGCTTTCATGGCGCTTCCTTTCAAAGAGTGGATGCAGCCATTGTGCGCGCCGGCCCGCCGCATGAGAATGCGGCCAGCCCTTGAAGCACTTTCAATGAAGGATTGAAGATCAGCGCGCGCCGGCGGCGTCGATGATGGCGCCGCTGACGTAGGAAGCCTGCTCGCTCAGCAGCCAGAGGATGGTTTCGGCGATTTCTTCCGGCTGGCCACCACGGCCCAGCGGCACGGTGGACGCCAGCTTGTCGACACGGCCGGGATCTCCGCCGCTGGCATGAATCTCGGTATAGATAATCCCCGGCCGCACGCAATTCACGCGTATCCCTTCCGGGCCGACTTCTTTCGACAGCCCCAGCGTCATCACGTCCACCGCGCCCTTGGAGGCCGCGTAGTCGATATACACGTTGCCGCCGCCATGGCGCGCAGCGCCTGACGACACGTTGACAATGCCGCCGCCCTGCCCGCCGCGCGCCTTGGACATGCGGCGCACCGCCTCGCGGCTGCACAGGAAGTAGCTCAGGATATTGGTATTGAAGACCCGCTGCAGCCGCTCAGCCGACATATCCGCCAGCTTGCCCTGCTGTTCCAGCACCCCGACATTATTCACCAGTGCCGTCAGCGGCCCCAGTTCCTCGTCGATGGTGCTGAACAGGCGCAACACGTCGGCCTCGACGCCGACATCGGCCTGTATCGCAATCGCCTCGCCGCCTTCCGCCACGATCTGCGCGCGCAGGCGTTCCGCCGCCGCAGCGTTGCTGTGGTAGTTGATGCAGACCGCGTAACCGCGCCGGCTGGCCAGCAGCGCGGTGGCAGCGCCTATGCCCCGGCCGCTGCCGGTCACCAGGATGACCTGTTTCATTTCTCGGGACTGATGTGGCTCATCGCATACGTCAGGTGCTGCCACCAGTGCTCACGCGACTGCACCGAGCGCAGGCACTTTTTATCCAGCTCGGTCTTGAACACCTGATCCACACACTGCTTGGTCATCAGCGCATTACGCTGGTTTTCAGCATTCACCAGCGCCACGCACAGCCAGAAAATCAGGCCCATGAACACAATCACCAGGCTCCACGCCACGTGATTAACATAGGCCCATTCAAACAGGGTCTCCAGCGCAGGCGAAGATTCCTTGTAAATCTTCATCACCTGGCCTTCGGCCTCTTCCCGTTCATTTCGTGGGAATTTCATTAGCTTACCCGTCCTTCCTTGATTACTTCTTGCCGGCGCGTTCCTGCAGCGACTTCGCCACCAGGCTGTCCACCACTTTGAACATGGCGACATGGGCAGCGTCCGGGTCGGTCAGGCCATGGCCTGCCACCGCCGGTGACGTCGTGTAGTGACCATCGATCACCAGAGCAGGCACACTATCCAGTTTATACTGCGCGGCCACTTGCTGCGCGCGTTTCAGCTTGGTCTGCACGCCAAACGAGTTGAACGCCTCCAGGTACTTGGCCTTGTCCACGCCATTTTTCACCAGGAAGTCCAGCAAGGCCTGGTCGGTATTCAGGCGGTTGCGTTCCTTGTGAATCGCATGGAAGATTTTTTCATGCATGGCGCTGTTCATCAGGTTCATCGCTTCCAGCGTGTAGAACGCCTTGGCCTGCGGGTCGTCGCCCATGTGCATGCGCTTGAAGACGATCTTGTCGCTATTCTTTTTCACCCAGTCGGACAGCGACGGGTCCAGCGCATTGCAGTGCGGGCAGTGATACATGAAGAATTCCAGCACCTCGACCTTTTTGCCGGTGTCCGGACGCGGCGCGTTGACGGTGTTGTAGTCCAGGCCATCCTTGAAGTCGGCGGCGCCAGCAGCGGCAGCCATAAAGGCAACGGTGGCAATCAGTGGGCGCAGGAAGCTCAGGAGACGCATATCTATCCTTCAAGTGAGGTGAAAGTGGCAAACGCGGGGAGATTACCACTATTTTCACCTTAGGGCCTAGGTGTTAAGCCCAACTTAAGGCCGATGCCGCCGGGCTGTCTCCAGTTTTTCACACAGCACGGCGATGCCGTCGGCGATGCGCGGCGTGGCGCGCACCAGCTGTTCGCTGTCCAGCATGAACAGATTGTTGCGCTGCACCGCGAGCAGGCCTTTGTACGGCTTCCAGATATTGATGCCGGCCTGGTTGTCGTGCTGCTCGCCACCCAGGATGACTTCCGGGTTTTCCTGCAACACGGCCTCGGTGCTGACCGAGGGCGCTGTCACTTTCAGGCTGGCGAAGATGTTGCGGCCGCCGCACACGCGCAGCGCGTCGCTGACGACGTGTTCACCGTTGAGCGTGAACAGCGGCTTTTCCCATATCTGATAGAACACCTTGACCGGCGAACGCTGGGCATAGGTTGCGGTCAGCTTGCCGATCTTCTGGCGGTAGTCGCTTGCCGCCGCTTGCGCGGTGGCGTCGGTACCCAGCAGCTGGCCCAGGCGCGTCAGGCTGGTGGCCACGTCCTCCAGCTTTTTCGGCTCGCTGTAAAAGATGGGGATGCCCAGGCTTTTCAACTGTTCCAGCTGGCGCGCAGTATTCCCGGTCTGCCACACCACCAGCAGATCCGGGCGCAGTGCCAGCAGGCGTTCCATGTCGATGGTCGCGTTGCTGCCGATGACGGGGATGCGCTTGGCCGCTTCCGGATAGTCGCTGAAGTTCATGGCGCCGACCACGCGCTCGCCACCGCCCGCTGCGAACAGCAGTTCGGTGATGTGCGGCGCGGTCGAGACTACGCGCTGCGCCGGCTTGGCCAGGGTGACGCTGTTGCCGGCGTCGTCCTGTACCGTGATAGCCGCGTGAGCGGCGCCAAAGCCGCCCAGCGCCAGCAGGAAAGCAGCGCGGCGCATCAGAAGTCGTAGCGCGCCGAGACTTTCAGCTGGCGGCCATCCGATGGGTAGATGCCCTGGTTGACGCCCGTGGTGCAGGAGAATGCCTGCGAGTAGTAGTGTTTGTCCGTCAGGTTCTGTCCCGACACTGCCCACTCCCACTGGCCGAACTTACGTGCATAACGTGCGTCCAGCGTGGTGAAGGCTGGCATCTCGGCCTTGCACTGGTTGGTGAAGTCATCACCATAGCGCTGCTTGTCGCTCCACTGCACGCCCACATCGGCATTCTGGCCCTGGCCAGTCCAGCTCACGCGCGCGCTCAGCGTGTTCTTCGGCACCAGCACCATCTCCTTGCCGTTGTTGACGCCTTCACGGAACTTGGCCTGCACATGCTGGTAGTGCGCGTTGACGCTCCATGCCGCGTTGATCTTCTGCTCCGCATCCAGCTCAACGCCCTGACGGCGGGTTGGGTCCAGATTGGTATTGACGCCATAGTTCAACGTTGGATCGTAGAAGATCTCATTGGTCAGGTTGTGACGGAACACACGCGCAGTAACCTTCTGCATGGCGTTAGCGTAGCTCACGCCCACTTCCGCATCGTGCGACTGCTGCGGCGCCAGCGGCTTATTGGTTTTCGGCGTCAGCGCGTTTTCATCCGCGTTCGGCACGCGGTAGCTCTGACCCAGCTTGCCGAACACGGTCAGGTCGGCGACCGGCATGTAGCTGGCTTGCAGCTCCCACGCATTCAGGCCCTGCACGATGTTGTACGACTTGGTGCCGAAGCTGAGCGGATCGGCGAAGTCCTTGTCGAAGATTTCGCGGCGTACGCCAGCGGAGACGCGGCCTTCATGCGCGGCATCGAAGCGCAGTTCGTCGCGCACGTACACCGCCTTGGATTTCTGGTTGGCGCTGGCGGCCGTGTAGGATGCGCCGGCGAATGCGCCCGCAGTGGTGCGCTCCCATTTAATGAAGTCCACGCCGGCCACCAGCTCATTGACCATGCCGTTGATCGCACCCAGCTTGCGCACGCGCGGCGAGAACTGCCATTGCTTGCTCTCGTAGCTGCTATTCGAAGCGCCAAAGCTGGAGAAGTAAGCCGATTCCACCGTCTTCTTGCGGTAAGACAGGTCGGCGGCGATGTCGTGGCCATACAGGCGATAGGCGCCGAATACAGTCAGGCGATCGCTGTCCAGCGAGCCATTGTCATCCGGCGTCTTGGTCTGACGTGGATTGGCGTTGAACTCGGTCTCTTTGAGCGAGCCGGCAAAGCGCATATCCTGGCGTGCGCCTTCGTAGCGGAAGCCGATGCGGTCGAACTGGTTGGCGAACCACTGCGCGCCGCCGCTGAAGTTGGTTTGCTTAAAGTCGTTGTTGTCGCGGTAGTTATCGGTGCGCTGGGTGCCCAGCGTCGCATCGGCCGCAAAATTGTCCCAGGCCTGGGCGCCGGAAACGCGCACTTCACCAGCGTGGAACTGGCCGCCCTGCACGAACATGCTGCCACGGCGGGTATTGGCCAGCGGGCGCTTGGTGACGATGTTGATGACGCCACCGGTGGCACCGTCGCCATACAGCACGCTGGCGCCGCCGCGCGTGATTTCAATGTGGTCCACGGTGTTGATCGGGATGGTCGACAGGATGGCGTTGCTCAATTCATTTTCCGACAGGCGCACGCCGTCCAGCACAATCACCAGATTCTGGCTGCTGTTGGTGCCGAAGCCGCGCAGGTCCAGGCCGAAGTCCGGGCTGCCGTCCAGCGACTGGCGGCCGTACACGCCGCCTACCTTGCGGATCGCCGCGTTAACGTCGCTGGCGCCCGAACGGCGGATTTCTTCCGCCGTAATGACGGTGGCGCCAATCGGCGCCAGCGCCGGATCGGCGTCAAAGCGCGAACCGGTGACCACGATGGTGCTCAGGGCCTGGCCGGCTTGTGCGGCGGTGTCTTCGGCCAGCGCGGTGGCCGGGGCGATAAAGCAAAGGGAAACAGCAGCGGCCATCAGGCGCGGACGGAATGCGGAGCTAATCATGGTGGTATATTTTTTTAGTAGAAGCCATCCGCCTGCGTCCCCGCAGGCTGGAATCGTACGGAGGCCGCTGAGCAGTCTCCCCCTTGTCTGGCCGGTATCCGGGCTGATGACGGTTGCGGGGGCAGCACACTTTGGATTCGTGTTTCCCAGGCACCAGACCCGCGCATTATACGCCTGACAAGGACGCAAGTCCGATCATTCATATTTTCGATACGATCCATCTATATTTACAGCATTGATTGCAGAGTTGTGCGTGTCTATAGTGAAGGCTGAAAGGAACTCTCCCAATGAAGCTACCTACTTATTTTCTGTCCCACGGCGGCGGCCCCTGGCCATTCATGATGGACCAGGTCGGCCACCTGTACGGCAAGCTGGACGCCTCGCTGCGCGACATTCCGCGCCAGATCGGCGTCACGCCCAAGGCGGTGCTGGTGATTACGGCGCACTGGGAAGGCCGCGATTTCATGCTGTCGTCCTCGGCCACGCCGCCGATGATTTACGACTACGGCGGCTTCCCGCCGCACACCTACGAGGTGCAGTACCGCGCGCCGGGGTCGCCGGAGCTGGCGGCGCAGGTGCAGGCTTTGCTGGAGGCTGGCGGCCACAAGGCGCTGCTCGATCCGCAGCGCGGCTTTGACCATGGCACATTCAGTGCGATGTATCCGGTGTATCCAAATGCGGAGGTGCCGATCGTACAGCTGTCGTTGAAAGCCGGCCTCGATCCGCAGACGCACCTGGAAGTCGGCCGCCTGCTGGCGCCCTTGCGCGAACAAGGGGTGCTGATTATCGGCAGCGGGCTGAGTTACCACAACCTGCGCGCCTTCAATGCGCAGGGCGCGTCGGCATCGCATGCATTTGACCAGTGGCTGCAGCAGACCATGGCGCTGCCGCCGGCCGAGCGCAGCGCACAGCTGATGCAGTGGGAACAGGCGCCAGCAGCACGCGTGGCGCATCCACGCGAAGAGCATCTGCTGCCATTGATGGTGGTGCTGGGCGCGGCGGAAAACGACCCCGCCGCCATGCCATACCACGAGGATGCTTTTATGGGTGCACTGGCCGTCAGTAGTTACCGCTTCGGCCAGGCTGCGGCCTGAATCCCGTCGCAGCACCCCAAACCGACGCGGGGTCTGACCCCGTACGGGGTCAGACCCTTGCCCGGCATTGCGGGTTGGGTGCTAACTATCAGGTACCGCGCTTGCCGTTGGCGGCGGCGCGGGCCTTCTCTTCGGCGATGGCGGCTTTTTCAGCGGCTTTCTTTGCCATCTCGGCTGCATGTTCTTCCAGGCGCGCCGTGCGCGTGTCCGGCGTCTCCAGCGAGATACGTCCCAGCACGCCGCTGCGATAATCGCCCAGGAAGGTGTGCGAGGCCTTCTCGTAATCCAGGTCGCCGCCCTTCTGGCGGAAGCCGCGCTTGATGCCGACGCCTTCCACCACGCCAATCGCGTCCATCTGGTCGATTTCCTTGAAGCCGTAGCGTGCCACCAGCAGCTCCGGATAGCGTACCAGCAGCTCGCCGGCCAGGAACTCGGCCACTTCTTCTTCGATCAGCGCGTTCGAGCCGATCGCGTGGCTGGCGGCCAGCATCAGGCCATCGCTTGGCAGCGCGATCTTCGGCCACAGCATGCCTGGCGTATCGACCAGCACGGTGTTCTTGTCGAGGTAGAGCTTCTGCTGCTGCTTGGTCACGGCCGGCTCGTCGCCCACCTTGGCCACGCGCTTTTTCAGCAGCGCGTTCATCAGCGTGGATTTGCCGACGTTGGGGATGCCCATAATCATGATGCGCAGCGGCTTGGTCGGCACGCCACGGTGCGGCGCCAGCTGCTTGGCCAGGTCCGGAATGCGCGCCACGTCGGCCGGCTTCTTGGTGGTCATGGCATACGCGGTCACGCCTTCCTGGGCGTTGTAGTACGCGGTCCAGGCGGCGGTGGCGGCGGGATCGGCCAGGTCGATCTTGTTGAGGATCTTCAGGCAGGGACGCTGGCGGAACTTGCGCAGCTCCTCCACCATCGGGTTGGTGCTGGCTTCGGGCAGGCGCGCGTCGACCACTTCGATCACCAGATCGGTGTTCTCCATCTGTTCCGCCGCCTTCTTCTTGGCGGCGTTCATATGCCCCGGGTACCATTGTATCGACATGCTCTGACCTTCAAAATCGTTCTGACAACCCGCTATTTTACCTGCTAACCCGGCCGGGATTCGTTTATCATGAGGCGCTTTTTACCCTTTTCTGATTATATAAACAATATTTTTCAACCGGAGTGCTGAAGATGAGCATAGCTGCACCGTCCACCCCGAAGGAAATCACCCTTCGCGGCATTATTCTGGGCATTCTGATTACGCTGGTGTTTACCGCCGCGCAGGTCTACCTGGGCCTGAAAGTCGGCCTGACCTTTGCCACCTCGATCCCGGCCGCCGTGATCTCGATGGCCCTGCTGAGTGCTTTCAAGGATGCCACCATCCAGGAAAACAACATCGTCCAGACCATTGCCTCCGCAGCGGGGACGCTGGCTTCGGTGATTTTCGTCCTGCCTGGTCTGCTGATGATCGGCTGGTGGGCGCACGTGCCGTTCTGGCCGACCTTTGGCGCCTGCGCCGTCGGCGGCGTGCTGGGGGTGATGTACACGGTGCCGCTGCGCCGCGCGCTGGTGTCGCAGTCCGACCTGCCGTATCCGGAAGGCGTAGCCGCCGCCGAGGTGCTCAAGGTCGGCATGGCGTCGCGTGCTGGCGCGGCTGAAGGTAAAGCCGGCCTGCGCGCCGTGATCTGGGGCAGCCTGACCTCGGCGCTGTTTGCTGCGGGCGCCGCCGCCAAGCTGCTGGCCGGCGAAGTGGCGATCTACTTCCGCACCGGCGCCGGCGCCACCGGCATTGGCGCCTCCAGCTCGCTGGCCCTGATCGGTGCCGGCCACCTGATGGGCATTACCGTCGGTGTCGCCATGCTGGTCGGCACCGTGATCGCCTGGGGCGTCCTGGTGCCGATCATGACCACGCTGTCGCCCGCCGCAGCAGGCATGGCCGCTGCCGACCATGCGCTCAGCATCTGGTCCAAGGAAGTCCGCATGATGGGCGCGGGCGTGATCGGCATTGCCGCGATCATCACGCTGGCCGGCCTGGCCAAGCCGATCCTGGGCGGCCTCAAGTCGGCCATGGAAACCGCGCGCAAAGCCAAGCTGGCCGGCGCGGTGCTGGACCGCACCGAGCTGGATATGCCGATCTTCATTGTCGGCCTGGTGACGCTGATTTCGCTGGTGCCGGCCGGCTGGCTGCTGGCCAGCTTCCTCCAAGGCGGCCCCCTGATGTCGCTGGCCGTGCCGCTGGTGGCGGTGGGCGTGGGCTACATCCTGATCGCCGGTATCTTTGCGGCGGCGGTGTGCGGCTACATGGCCGGCCTGATCGGTTCGTCCAACTCGCCGGTATCCGGCATCGCCATCCTGACCATTCTGGGCGCCGCGCTCAGCGTCGGCATGGTCGGCCGCACCGTCATGGGTCCGGAAGTCGCCCAGGCGCTGATTGCCTTCGCGCTGTTTGTCACCACCGTGGTGCTGGCCGTGGCCGTGATCGGTAACGACAACCTGCAAGACTTGAAAACCGGCCAGCTGGTCAACGCCACCCCATGGAAGCAGCAGGTCGGCCTGCTGATCGGTGTGGCCGCCGGTTCGTGCGTGGTGCCGCCGGTGCTGGAACTGCTGAACCATGCGAACGGCTTTGTCGGCGCACCGAATCTGGATTCGATCTCGGACCAGCCGCTGGCCGCGCCACAGGCGCTGCTGATCTCGACGCTGGCCAAGGGCGTCATCGGCGGCAATCTGCAATGGAATCTGCTCGGCTACGGCGTGCTGATTGGCCTGGCGCTGGTGCTGATCAACTTCGCGCTCAAGCAGTCCAGCAACGGCAAGTACAGCCTGCCGCCGCTGGGCGTGGGCCTGGCGATCTACCTGCCTAGCGCGGTGATCACGCCGGTGGTGATCGGCGCCGTGACGGGCTGGCTGTTCGACCGCGCGGTCGAGAAGAAGGCTGGCGGCGAAGCGGCCAAGCGGATTGGCGTACTGGTGATGTCCGGCTTCATCGTCGGCGAAAGCCTGTTCAACGTCGCGCTGGCCGGCATGATCGTCCTGTCGGGCAAAGGCGAGCCGCTGGCAATTGCCAACGCCATGAGCGAAGGCCAGACCATGTCCATCGCCCTCATCGTCGGCACCGCCATCGTCTGGAGCCTGTACCGCTGGTCGGCCAAGAACGGCCAGGCCGTACATGGCTGATCTGTAATAGACAAAAAAACAACCGACCTCTATGATTGCTTAATTGCAATTGTAGAGGTTTTATGAAGACATCCCTGCTGTCCTTATTTTTGTCCCTGTCCCTGTCAGTGGGCTTGGCGCAAGCCACCGCCCCCGGCGCCGAGCATTTTTTCCAGACGCCCCAGCTCAGCCACGTCGCGCTGTCACCCAAAGGCGGCTATGTCGCCTCCGTGACGGCGACCCCGAACGGCGTAAGCCTGCTCTCGGTGCGCAACACCAGCGACCTGTCGCAATACAAAATCATCATCCGCACCACGGACCAGGAAGTCATCACCGCAGTCCACTGGATCAATGAAAACCGCATCGGCTTCACCATCAAGAATCTGCGCGTCGAATTCGACGGCAATCTGGACGAGATCGCGGCCGACCGTGATGGCAGCAACGTGGTCCACCTCATCAGCGGCAACTGGACCCATCAGCGCGAGAATACCGGCAGCTCGATCAAGGCCCACACGCTGACGGCCGACTACGAATTCTACGGCGTCACCCATGACGGCTCGGACGATATCCTGGTGCAGAAATTCAGCTGGAACAATATCGACCGCACGCCCGACCATTCCCGCATCTATCGCCTCAACACGCGCAACCGCCAGCTGCGCGGCGCGCTGGAAGGCGCGCAGCCAGGCGCGGTGCAATGGTGGATGACCGACACCTACGACGTTCCACGCGTGGTCATGTCGCAGAAAAACGGCCGTTGCATCAGCTCCTACCGTCGCGCCAATGACACCGAATGGCGCGAGCTGGAAAACGGCGGATGCTATCTGGACAGCCGCTTCTCGCCGGCCTTTTTCGACGGCGACGACACGCTGTACGTCAACGCCGGCCACAAGGGCTACATCGCGCTGTTCCGCTATGACCTGCAAGCGATGAAGATGGACAAGCAGCCGTTTATCTCCGTGCCCGGCTTCGACTTCAACGGCGTGCCGGAAATCGACTACACCAGTCACCGCCTTCTGGGCATCCACCTGCAAACCGACGCCGGCACCACCTACTGGCTGAATCCGGCGATGAAAGCCGAGCAGGCCAAGGTCGATGCCATGCTGCCCAACACCACCAATACCATCCATTGCGCCGACGACTGCCTGCAAGCGCCCGTGGCGCTGGTGGTGACCTCGTCCGACCGTCAGCCGCCGCAGTACATCATCTACCACCGCGCCAGCGGCAAACTGGAAGGACTGGGCGCCGAACATCCGGATATCCAGGTCGAGCAAATGGGCTTGCGCGACTTCCACCACTACAAGGCGCGCGATGGCCGCAGCATTCCCGCCTATGTGACGCTGCCGCCCGGCAAAGCCAGCGGCCCCCTGCCGGCCGTGGTGCTGGTGCACGGCGGGCCGACGGTCCGTGGCGCCTACTGGGCCTGGGACAGCGAGGCGCAGTTCCTGGCGTCGCGCGGCTATGTCGTGATCCAGCCGGAATTCCGCGGCGGTACCGGCTTCGGTTCCGACCACTTCAAGGCGGGCCTGAAGCAATGGGGTCTGACCATGCAGGACGACCTGGCCGATGCCGCCCAGTGGGCGGTCCAGCAGGGCTGGGCTGATCCCAAACGCATCGGCATCATGGGCGCCAGCTACGGCGGTTATGCCACGCTGATGGGCCTCATCAAGCATTCCGAGATATTCCGCTGCGGCGTCGAATGGGCGGGCGTTACCGACATCGGCCTGCGCTTTGATACGCCCTATTCGGACGCCTCGCAAGAGACCCTCAACTACAGCCTGCGCACGCTGATCGGCGATCCGGACAAGGATACGGAGCTGTGGCGCAAATCGTCGCCGCTGGCGCGCGCCGCTGAGCTCAAGCAGCCCTTGCTGATCGCCCACGGCGTGGAAGATGTACGCGTGCCCATCGTTCACGCCAACCGCTTTTACGATGCGGTCAAGCGCGGCAACAGCAACGTCGAGATGATTACGTATCCGAATGAGGGCCACGGCTGGCGCCACGAAGACAACCGCATCGCGTTCTGGCAGCGCGTCGATGCCTTCCTGGAGAAAAACCTCAAACAGGCGCCCTAGGCCTGCTCCTACACCCAGATGGCGGGTGCGCCGACTGCGCGCAGCCGCCATGCGCGCATGATGGGCTTCCACCACGAGAGGAGGTTCACCATGCGCGCGCTTGTCTATCACTCAGCCCATGACGTCAAAGTCGATACGGTTCCCGATCCCACGCTACAGGAAGCCGACGACATCATCCTCCGCATCACCGCCACCGCCATCTGCGGTTCCGACCTGCACCTCTACCGTGGCAAGGTGCCGCGCCTGAACGCGGGCGACATTCTCGGCCACGAATTCATGGGCGAAGTGGTGGAAACGGGAGCTGGCGTCACCGCACTGGCCAGGGGCGACCGCGTGGTGGTGCCGTTTGTGATTGCCTGCGGCAGCTGCCACTTCTGCGACATGCAGCTGTATTCGGCCTGCGAGACCACCAATCCCGATAGCGGGACCATCCTCAACAAAAAGTCGCTGCGCCCCGGCGCGGCCTTGTTTGGCTTTACCCACAACTATGGCGGCATCCCGGGTGGCCAGGCCGAATATGCGCGCGTGCCCAAGGCCAATGTCGGGCCGATCAAGATTCCCGATGCGCTCACCGATGAGCAGGTGCTGTTCCTCAGCGATATCCTGCCGACCGGCTACCAGGCGGTACTCAACGCCAACGTCGGACCGGGCAGCAGCCTGGCGATCTTCGGCGCCGGGCCGGTCGGCCAGATGGCTGCCGCGTGCGCGCGCATGCTGGGCGTGGAGCATCTTTTCATGGTCGATCACCATGCCTACCGGCTGGAGTTCGCGCGCGCCACCTACGGCGCGATTCCAATTAATTTCGACAACGTCGATGCGGCCGAAGTCATCATCGCGCATACCAGCAACCGCGGCGTCGATGCGGTGATTGATGCGGTGGGGTTTGAGGCCAAAGGCAGCGCGCTGGAGACGGCGCTCACTGCCATCAAACTGGAAGGCAGCAGCGGCGCGGCACTACGCCAGTGCATCGCGGCGGTGCGGCGCGGCGGCGTGGTCAGCGTGCCGGGCGTGTACGCGGGCTTTATCCACGGCTTCCTGTTTGGCGACGCGTTCGAGAAAGGCATCAGCTTCCGCAGCGGCCAGACCCACGTGCAGCGCTATATGCCGGAACTGCTGGAGCATATCCGCGCCGGCCGCTTGCAGCCGGAAACCATCATTACCCACCGCCTGCCGCTGGAACAGGCGGCCGAGGGCTACCGCATCTTCGACAAGAAAGAGGACAACTGCCGCAAGGTGATCCTGCGGCCGGGCGCCTAGCGGGTCTTCTTGTACGGCAGCGACTGGCGCTCGACGCGCTGGCGCACGCCGTTTTCATCGCGGCCAATGGTGACGTCGTGACGACGCAGCATGCGGCCCTTTTCAAATACCAGCACGCTGTCATAGAAGTGCATCGAGGTGGTCGAGTTGGTGAATTCCGTCACCGGGATGGCTTCGCGCGCGTGGTAGGCGTTGAGCGTGTCGATGAGGTCTTTCGCGTGCTCGATGAAGGTGCCCGGACGCTTGACGCCGCCCCACTCCGGCCAGTAGCTCGTATGCAGGTCTTCCACCAGGTAGACGCCGTTTTCCTTGGTGTGCGGGTAGAGGAATTCGAAGCTGACGATCTGGTGCGGACTGAAATGGCTGCCGTCATCGATGACGATGTCGAACGGGCCGAATTCATCGACCACGCTTTGCAGGAAGGCGGTATCCGACTGGTCGCCGATGCGAATGTGGATCTGGTCTTCCTCGTGCTGCTTGACGTCGGGATTGATGTCGATCGACACCACCGTAGCCTGCGGGCCGAAGTAGCTCTTCCACATCTGCAGCGAACCGCCGCTCAGGCAGCCGATTTCCAGGATGGTGACCGGGCGGTTAACAAAGCGCTGGAAGTGCTGCTCGTAGATCGGGAAGTAATGCGTCCATTTGAAAATCTTCTTGCCTTCATTGAAGTAAAACTGGGTCCACAAACTCACAGCACACTCCTTGTGTTAAGAAAAATCAGTCGAACTACAGGTCAGCCAGCGCCTTCACGTGTGCCACCACGCTGCGGCCTAGCGCAGATAAATTGTAGCCACCTTCGAGGCAGCTGACGATACGGCCATGCGCGTACAGGCGCGCAATCTCCATCACCTGTTGCGTCATCCACGCATAATCGGCTTCCACCAGGCCCATGCCGCCGATGTCGTCTTCGCGGTGGGCGTCAAAGCCGGCCGAGATGAACAGCATCTCGGGCTTGAACGCGTGCAGCGCCGGCAGCCATTGCTCCGTGACGATCTTGCGCACCACATCGCCCTTGGTGTGGGCCGGCACCGGCACGTTGACCAGATGGTCGGTGATCGGCAGCGGCTCGGTGTAGGGATACAGCGGGTGCTGGAAGAAGCTGACCATCAGCACGCGCGGTTCATTGAGGATGGCTTCCTCGGTGCCGTTGCCATGGTGGACGTCGAAATCGACAATCGCCACGCGCTGCAAGCCGCGCACCTCCAACGCATGCTTGGCGGCGATGGCGACGTTGTTGAACAGGCAGAAGCCCATCGGCTCTTTTGGCCGCGCGTGGTGGCCGGGCGGGCGGATGGAACAGAAGGCGTTGTCGATTTCGCCGTCGATCACGGCATCGGTCGCGGCCACGGCGGCGCCAGCGGCGCGCTGCGCGGCGCGCCAGCTCCAGGCGTTGAGCGAGGTGTCGCCATCGATCGGGTAGGTGTCGCCCTCTTCCGGCACGTTGTCACGCACGATGCCGATGGCGTTCCTGCTGTGGTTACGCTCAAGGTCCGTGATATCGACCAGCGGCGCTTCGCGATGCTCCAGCAGGTCGTTGATGTGGGAGCCGATAAGCTGGTCGGCAATCGCCTGCAGGCGTGCCGGCGATTCAGGATGCCAGTCCCCCATGTCGTGACGCTGGCAATCGGGATGGCTGTAGATGGCTGTGGTCATGTTATTTTTACTGCTGCGAGCTGTTTCTCGCATAGAATCCCCTCAGGCGCTAATCTACCATAGATATCATGTACACAAAATTGCATGCCGTGGCCCGTCAGGTGGGCGACATCATTGTCGGGAAGGACGTGCAGATACGGCAGGCGCTCACTTGCCTGCTGGCGGGCGGCCATCTGCTGGTGGAAGATGTGCCGGGCGTGGGCAAGACCACGCTGGCCCACGCGCTGTCGATTTCGCTGGGCTTGCGCTTCAACCGCATCCAGTTCACCAGTGATTTGCTGCCGGCCGATGTCAACGGCATTTCGATTTATGAACGCGAGCAGAACGGCTTTGTGTTCCATCCGGGGCCGATCTTCACACAGGTGCTGCTGGCCGATGAAATCAACCGCGCCACGCCAAAGACGCAATCCGGCCTGCTGGAGGCGATGGAAGAACGCCAGGTCAGCGCGGATGGCGTGACGCGCGCGCTGCCGGCGCCGTTCTTTGTGATCGCCACGCAGAATCCCATGCATCAAATCGGCACCTTCCCGCTACCGGAATCGCAGCTCGACCGTTTTCTCATGTGCTTGTCGCTGGGCTATCCCGACCCGGCCGCCGAACGTGCGCTGCTGATGGGCGAGGACCGCCGCGTGCTGCTCAAGTCCCTGCCGGCGGCGATGCTGCCCGATGAACTGGCCCAGGCGCAGCAAGGGCTACGGCAAATCCACGCATCGGCGGCGCTGATCGATTATGTGCAGGCGCTGGCGGCGGCCTCGCGGCACAACGGCATGTTTGCGGAAGGATTGAGTCCGCGCGCGGCCATCGCGTTGTTGCAGGCGGCGCGCGCGTGGGCAGCGCTGGAAGGCCGCAACCATGTGCTGCCGGAAGACGTGCAGGCGGTGCTGGTACCGGTATGCGCACACCGGCTGCGGCCTGTCAGGTCGGCCAACGGCGTGGCGCTGGCCAGCCGCGATCTGGTCTTGCAGCTGCAAGAGTCGGTGCCGGTCTGACCCATCATGATGGCGGCGCTGCACTCGCTGTATCGCAAGGGCCGCGACCAGTGGCTGTTCCAGTTGCGCGACAGTGAGCCGGGTGTGGTGACGCTGACCATGCGCCGCGTGTTCATCCTGCCGACGCGCGCCGGGCTGGCGTTTACCGTGCTGCTGCTGGTCATGCTGATCGGCGCCATCAACTACAACCTGGGCCTGGGTTTTGCGCTGACATTTTTCACCGGCGCCTGCGCAGTTGCGGACATGGTGATGACAGCCAGGAACCTGGCGCTGCTGCAGCTGGCATGCGGCCGCGCACAGCCGGTGTTTGCCGGCGAGGAGGCGCAGTTTGAGCTGCATGTGCTGAACCGCAGCCGGCGCGACCGCTTTGCCGTGTGGATGGGTTTTCAGGCCGATGGCGAGCCGCGCCAGGTGCTCGATGTGCCGGCCTGCGGCAGCAGTGCGCTGCAGCTGTCGGCAGCGGCCCGCCGGCGCGGCTGGCTGCCGGCGCCGCGCGTGCGGCTGGTGACGCGCTTTCCGCTCGGGCTGTTCCGCGCATGGGCCTACTGGCAGCCGGACGCGCGGGTGCTGGTGTATCCGGCGCCGGAACTGCCGCCGCAGCCCTTGCCCTCGGCCGGCGCGGCCAGCGAGGATGGGCATGGCACGGTGGGACTGGACAACTTCGCCGGCATCCGCAGCTACCAGCCCGGCGATCCGCTGCGGCATCTGGCCTGGCGCCAGATCGCGCGCCATGATCCGGCGCTGGGCGGACAGCTGGTGACCAAGCATTTCGAAGGCGGCGCGGTGGCCGAGCTATGCCTGGACTTCGCGGCGCTGCCCCTGCAACTGGATCTGGAACTGAAGCTGGCGCGCATGGCGCGCTGGGTGCTGGAGGCCGAACAGCGCGCGCTGCCTTACCGCTTCAAGCTGGCGCAGCACGACTATGGCCCGGCGCTCGGCGACGCCCACCGCGCCAGCTGCCTGCGCGCGCTGGCCCTGTTCGGCCAGGAGGGCGGAGCATGAATGCGGTCCCGCCACGCACGCCGCTGGCGCTGCGCCTCACACGCGACAAGGCAGACACGCTGCTGCTGATTGCCGCCGCGCTCATGGTGCTGGCGCCGCACTTCGCGCACCTGCCGCTGTGGATCAGCGCCCTCGCCTGCGTCACGCTGCTGTGGCGCGCGGCGATCACGTGGACGGGCCGCCGCATGCCGCCCATCTGGCTGCTGGTGCCGGTGGCGGTAGCGGCCATGGCCGGCGTCTACGCCACCTATCGCACCCTGCTGGGCCGCGACGCCGGCGTGGCCATGCTGGTGCTGCTGCTGGCCTTCAAGCTGCTGGAGATGCACGCCAAACGCGATCTGTTCGTGGTGGTGTTCCTGAGCTTTTTTGTCTTGCTGACCAACTTCCTGTATTCGCAGTCCATGCCGACCGCGCTGTTCATGGCGCTGACGCTGGTGGTGCTGCTGACGGCGCAGCAATCCTTCCAGTACACCGGCGTGGTGCCGCCTCTGGCCCGGCGCCTGCGCACTTCGGCCAAGGTGTGCGCGATTGCGGCGCCGATTGCGCTGCTGCTGTTCATCGGCTTCCCGCGCCTGCAAGGCCCGCTGTGGGGCTTGCCCGGCGATGCGCTGGGCGGCAAGACGGGGCTCAGCGACACCATGGCGCCCGGCACGCTGTCGTCGCTGGCGCAGTCCGACGAACCGGCCTTCCGCGTGCGCTTCCTCGACGGCGTGCCGGCCCAGCAGCAGCTGTACTGGCGCAGCATCGTGCTGGGCGACTATGACGGCCGCACCTGGAGCCGCGTGCCGCGCAAGCGCGGCCTGCAACGGCTGGACATCGCCATCCAGACGCGCGGCCGGCCACTACGCTACGAAACCACCATGGAAGCCACCAACACACGCTGGCTGGCGCTGCTGGAGCTCACCGGTCCCGAGCTGCAGGTGCCGGGCTACCGCCTGCGCGACACGGATGAGATGGAAGTGTTCACCACCGACGCCATCAGCCGCCGCGTGCGTTACCAGGCCATGGCCTGGACCAGCTACGCGCTGCAGGCCAATGAGCGCCCCGAGCGCATGGCGCGCTGGCTGGAGCTGCCGGCCGGCTACAACCCGCGCACGCTGGCGCTGGCGCAGCAGTTGCGCACCACCATGCCGCAGGCGGATGCCGCGCTGCTCAGCAACGCGCTGCTGGCGCGCTTCCGCAGCGGCGGCTACAACTACACGCTGGAACCGCCACTGCTGGGGCGCGACGCTGTGGACGAATTCCTGTTCCAGAGCAAATCCGGCTTCTGCGAACACTACGCGGGCGCCTACGTGGTGCTGATGCGCGCCATGGGCATCCCGGCGCGCGTGGTGACCGGCTACCAGGGCGGCGAAATGAATCCGGTCGATGGCTACCTGACCGTGCGCCAGTCCGACGCCCACGCCTGGGCCGAGATCTGGACCCCGCAAGCCGGCTGGCAGCGCGTCGATCCCACGGCCGCCGTCGCCCCCGATCGTGTGCAGCGCAACCTGGCGCGCGCGCTGCCGCAGCCCGCCGCATTTGGCTTTGCGCCGCTGCTGGCGCTGCAAGGCGATCCCGATTCGTGGCTGGCGCAGGTCCGGTTCAGCTATGCCGCACTGAATAATTCTTGGAATCAATGGGTACTGGATTACAATTCCGATAGACAGCGAAGTTTCCTCGAGGAACTAAGCGCAAGCTTTGGCAACTGGCGCAGCGCCGTTGCTGCGGCGCTGGTGTGCGGCCTGCTGCTGGCGCTGCGCTGGCAGTGGCAGCGCCAGCCCGCCGATCCGCTGGACAGCCTGTACGCGGCGTTTTGCCGGCTGCAGGCGCGCGATGGTTATGCGCGCCGCCCGGCCGAGGGGCCGCACAGCTATGCCGCGCGCCTGCAGGCCATGCCCGCGAGCGCGGAAAAGCACGCTGCGATAAACCAGTTTTTGCACCTGTACGGTATGCTGAAGTATGGCGCCGACGGAACCGAATCACGTTCGGCGTCGCTAGCGACGCTAAAAACACTTTTACCTTTATGCCGATGAAGACTCTGATTACCGCCCTGCTGTTGAGTGCCGCAACCGCCAGTTATGCCGCGCCTGTCGATCCCTACGGCTACAAGCTGCCGCCCAGCATGCAGACCAAAAAGAAAAAAGCTGAGCCGAAGAAAAAGGCCGCGCCAGCGGTCGACTATGTTGGCGAGTACGTCAACTTTGGCGACTGGAAAGATGTGCGCGCCTTCCTTGATGACGTCGCTGCGCGCAATGGTTTCAACCGCGACGAGCTCAACGCGCTCATGGCGCAGGTGCGCTATGTCGATGCCACCGTGCAGCTGGTCAAGCCGGCGCCGCCGGGCAAGCCGAAAAACTGGCAGGCTTACAGCAAGCTCATGATCGATCCGGTGCGTATCGATGCCGGCGTCAAGTTCTGGAATGACAACAGCGAAGCGCTGAACCGCGCCGAATCGCTGTACGGCGTGCCGGCGGAGATTCTGGTCGGCATCATCGGCGTGGAGACGGTGTATGGCCGCAACACGGGCCGCTTCCGCGTGCTCGATGCGCTGACCACGCTGGCCTTCTCGTATCCGGAAGCGCCGCAGCGCCGCGAGCGCATGGAATTCTTCCGCGGCGAGCTGGAAGCCACGCTGCTGTTCGCGCGCCAGAGCGGCATCGATCCGCTGTCACTCAAGGGCTCGTTTGCGGGAGCGATCGGCATGCCGCAATTCATGCCGAGCAGCCTCATGAAATATGCGGTGGATTTTGACGGCAGCGGCAAGATCGATCTGCTCAACTCCAGCACCGACGCCATCGGCAGCGTGGCCGCCTTCCTGGTGGGCCACGGCTGGGAGCGCGACCAGGGCGGCCCGCTGGTGTACGCCGCCAATGTCTCGCCCAACCGCGCCTGGGAAACCATGCTGAACCAGGGCCTGACCGCCAAATACGGGCCCCAGGAACTGACGGCGGCGGGCGTTACCGCCACCACGCCGGTGCCGGAACAACAGACTTATGGCCTGGTGGATTTGCAAAATGGGGCTGATCCGACTGAATATTGGCTCGCAAACAACAATTTTTTTGCGATCACACAATATAACCGCAGTTATTTTTACGCCATGTCGGTGGTGGAATTGGGCCGTGCCGTGCGGCTCGCGCGTGGCGGCGCACCAGCGCCAGCAGTTACTTCAGGAATGTAAGCAAGCGTAAAACATCTTGTCTCCAGAGTAAGACCACAGTATTGTTTAGTTGACACTTGGCAATAAATTGTACACACTGCCAACTACGCAATACAATGTGGGCTACTTTACAACGGAATTGTTATACAATTAACTTTAACTGTTCATTAAAAGTGTGCACAGGCAGCTTAACATACAACTCGGTGTATAATTCTCACACAATGTTGCAGTCGGACAACAATACTCTGCGGGAAGATGATTTTTTGTATTGCTGCTGAGTATTAGATTGCACGATGTTGTACAATTGTGTATATATTATGAAACTTGTTATCCTGGAATCCGTGTCCGTGTATAAATACTCCTGGTAAGGATTGGACATTGACGCAGCAAAGCCCCGAGTGTTGTACTTTGCAGGACAACTTTACAGAAGGAAAAGACGACATGACAAACCAAGTCGGCATAGACATGAACAATGATGCGGATGGCGATGATCTGCTGCAATACAATCCCAACCGCCTGCTGGATACCCTGATCGAGAACCTGCGCCTGAAAAACGACGCAGCGCTGTCGCGCGCACTGGAAGTAGCACCACCAGTGATCAGCAAGATTCGCCACCACCGCCTGCCGGTTGGCGCTTCGCTGCTGATCCGCATGCACGAAGTCAGCGATCTGAGTATCCGTGACCTGCGTTACTTGATGGGCGACCGCCGCAACAAGTTCCGCATCAGCGACAAGCAATTCAAGCCTAAAGAAGGCGAAACCCCGAACGGCGGTAACAACAACCAAGGCTAATCCAGCCTCGTTGTCATCCGTTCCGGTCAGCACGCCCTCCTCCCTTTTACCAAGGGGACGAGGGCGTTGTCGCTTCAGGCCGGGAAGACGCCAGTCGACAGGTAGCGGTCGCCGCGGTCGCAGACGATGAACACGATGGTGGCGTTCTCCACCGTTTGCGAAATGCGCAGCGCAATCTCGCACGCGCCCGCTGCCGAGATCCCGCAGAAGATGCCTTCCTCCGCCGCCATGCGGCGCGCCATGCGTTCAGCCGCCGCCTGCGACACCGACTCCACGCGGTCCACGCGCGAACGGTCGTAAATCTTCGGCAGATAGGCTTCCGGCCATTTGCGGATGCCGGGTATCGACGAGCCCTCTTCCGGCTCGGCGCCGATGATCTGCACCTCCGGATTCTGTTCCTTCAGATAGCGCGAGGTGCCCATGATGGTGCCGGTAGTGCCCATGGCGCTCACAAAGTGGGTCACGCGGCCATCGGTGTCGCGCCAGATTTCCGGTCCCGTGCTTTCGTAGTGCGCGCGCGCGTTGTCCTGGTTGCCGAACTGGTCCAGGATGATGCCCTTGCCATCCTTTTGCAGCTGCTCGGCCATGTCACGCGCATACTCCATGCCACCCGTCTTGGGCGTCAGCATGATGTTGGCGCCATAGGCGGCCATGCTCTGGCGGCGCTCGACACTGAGATTTTCCGGCATCAGCAGCAGCATCTTGTAGCCACGGATGGCGGCGGCCATGGCCAGCGCAATGCCGGTGTTGCCGCTGGTGGCTTCGATCAGCGTATCGCCCGGCTTGATGTCGCCGCGTTCCTCGGCACGCATGAGCATGGACATGGCGGCGCGGTCCTTGACCGAACCGGCCGGATTGTTGCCTTCCAGCTTGCCGAGAATGATGTTGTTGCGGGCGGCGGCATCCGCGCCGGGCAGGCGCACCAATTGCACCAGCGGCGTGTTGCCGATCGTATCTTGCAGAGTCTTGTAAGCCATCGTGTTCTTGTTCGAGTTCGCCAAAATGACCATTTTAGCCGAGTTGCCGCAAAGCGGCCGACTACCGCCTAAGTCTTTGGACTGGCGGCGCCGCTTCGGCTAGACTGGCAACATTCGTGCAACCATCTTCATATTCGGAATTCTCATGGCCACCACCTCCACGGAACTGCTCCCCGAAGAAACCCCGGACGAGCCGACACCGCGCCCCGCCCTCGACCTCGAACAACGCCGGCATCAGATCTTCCCCACGCTGAGTCCGGCCGACATCCGCCACATGCAGCGCTTCGGCCATGTGGTGTGCTTCAAGAACGGCGAAATGATTTTCGAAGCGGGCAAAACCAGCTTCGGCCTGATGCTGGTGCTGAAAGGCGGCATCGAAGTCAACCGCTACGATGGCCTGGGCAACACCTCATACGTGACCACCCACCAGCCCGGCCAGTTCAGCGGTGAAGTGGCGCAGCTGTCGGGCCGTCCGTCGCTCGGCAATGGCCATGCAGTGGGCGATGTGGAAGTGCTGGTGGTGCCATCAGAATCGCTGCGCGCACTGCTGGTGGCGCATGCCGACCTGGGCGAACGCATCGTACGCGCGCTGATCCTGCGCCGCGTCGGCCTGATCGAACAGGCATCGGGCGGCCCGGTGATCGTCGGTCCGCGTGGCCATGGCCGCATCCACACGCTGCAAAGCTTCCTGCAATCCAACGGCCATCCGCACGTAGTGCTCGACCCCGAGCATGACCAGCAGGCGTCCGACCTGATGGCGCACTACCAGCCCAAGCCGGAAGAGCTGCCGCTGGTGGTATGCCCGGACGGCGTGGTCAAGAAAAATCCCACCGTGGTCGATATCGGCCGCTGCCTCGGCATGCTGCCGGAGCTGGACGGCGACAAGGTGTGGGACGTGATCGTGGTGGGCGCCGGCCCTGCCGGCCTGGCGACGGCCGTGTATGCGGCATCGGAAGGCCTGTCAGTGCTGGCGCTGGAAACCCGCGCTTACGGCGGCCAGGCCGGCGCCAGTGCGCGCATTGAAAACTACCTGGGCTTCCCGACCGGCGTTTCCGGCCGCGCACTCGCGGGCCGCGCTTACGTGCAGGCGCAGAAGTTCGGCGTCGAGATCGCGATCCCGGCGCCTGCGGGCAGGCTGATCTGCGACACCTACCCGCTGCAGGTGGAGATGTGCGGCAGCCTGCAAAAACTCAAGGCCAGGAGCGTGGTGCTGTCGTGCGGCGCGCGCTACCGCCGTCCGTCGCTGGCCAACCTCAAACAGTTCGAGGGCAAGGGCGTGTACTACTGGGCCTCGCCGGTCGAGGCCAAGCTGTGCAAGACTGAGGAAATCGTGCTGGTCGGCGGCGGCAATTCGGCGGGCCAGGCGGCCGTGTTCCTGTCAGGCTTTGCGTCCAAGGTGCATATGCTGATCCGCAAGGACAGCCTGTCGTCCACCATGTCGTCCTACCTGATCGAGCGTATCCAGGCCACGCCGAATATCGAGCTGCACACCTGCACCGAAATCGTCGCGCTGGAAGGCGATGAGGATGGCCTAAAGCAGGTGCGTATCCGCCATGCCAGGAACGGCGACGAGTGCGACTACGATGTGTGCCGTGTATTCCTGTTCATTGGCGCCGAGCCTAACACCGGCTGGCTCAGTGACTGCGGCGTGGACGTCGATGCCCATGGCTTTATCCGCACCGGCTTTGACGTCACCAAGTCGCAGTGCAAGGCCAACTTCGCCAACGGCGTGTATCCGCGCGACCTGCCCTCACGCGCCGCGCTGGAGACCAGCGTGCCCGGCGTGTTTGCGATTGGCGACGTGCGCGCCACCTCCACCAAGCGCGTGGCCGCCGCTGTTGGCGAGGGCGCGGCCGTGGTCTCGCAAATCCACCAGTTCCTGGCCAACCTGCCAGCAGATAAGCTGGGAACGTAAGCTTAGCCGGCGAGCCGCAGACGCTGCAGCAATGCTTTGAGGTTATCAGGATAGGCTTGCAGCATGTCGGCGAACAGCGCCGTTACCGGTTGAGATAAAAGGAACTGCTGCTGCGCCTGATCTGGATACACATAGCATTGCCTGGCCCGCAGCCAGGCGAACAGGCCTTCCTCCAGGCGCAGCTTGCGCGCCTCCTCGGCACCAACCCGCAGGCCGACGCGGGCGATTGCCTCCAGCCAGTTCCAGCGATTGGTTTCCGACAGCCGTAAGAAAAATCCGACGCTATCACTGGTTTCAAGCTGGCTGCGTATCAGTGAGAACGGGATGTAAGCCCCATATCTGGACACCAGCTGCACGGCGAGCTTGCGCACACCCGGCGCGGCATCATGCATCGCGGTGAGCGCGATGTCATCCTTGTCGTGTGGCGCGAGTTTGAACCACGCAGACAGCGCAGCGGCGCGTATCGCGGGATGGCGGCTGTCCACATGGGATTTGATGAGTTCCAGATCTGCCGCGTCGCGCTGTGCCGCCAGCGCAGCCAGATAAACGCGCGTGCGTTGCGCCGGATGTTCTGATTCCAGTCTGGCACGGTAATGGCCGCGCACATCAAAGCCGGCCGCCAAAAGATAGATCGCCGCCGCTGACCGTAGCGACGATTGCAGATCATCCAGCGCCGCAATCGCGATCTCCATGCGCGCCTTGATTGGCATGGCCAACAAGGCGCGGACAGCCATGGTGCGGACCACAGCGAAATGCGTACGTGCCGCCGCACGATATGCCAGCTCCTGCTGCTCCGGCGCCAGCTGCGCGCACAGAACGACAGCACGATGGGCCAGCACCACGTCGTCGCGGCGCTTCAGCATCAAGCCGATCAGGTCCACCAGTGGCATCAGCTGGTAGTCGAGCAGCAGGTGGACGGCGGCGCGCGCAATTCTGAGATCGGGACTGGCCGCTGCCATGCGAATCGCCTCGCCGCCCACCTGCTGGATCAGTTGCCGCTCCACGACGGCCAGCCATCCGGCGTTGTCTTCTCTTGCGCCGCTATGCAACTGCCGCAGCAACGGCAGGATGGCCATGATCTCCCCGGCCGATGCATGCGGCTGCAAGGCGCTCCATGCCGCACGCGCTGCTTTGCGCACGGCCGGCACCCAGTCGTTCAGCCGTGCCGCGACTTCCGGCAGCAGCTCGGGTTGCGCCAGTTCGGCAGCGCGTTTGAGCGTGGCCTCGCGTACATAGCCGGAATACGAAGCCGCATGCTCGCGCAACACGGTGACGCTATCCGCTGTGCGTATCGACTCGATGATCGCTGCGAAATAATCCATCTACAGTCCCTGCTGCCTGAGCGCCTCGATTTCGGCATCGCCATCATCGACCAATCGCTCCCAGCCTTCAAACTTGCCGAGGCCTTTGCTGCGCGCGATGGAAAGCAGCAGGCTCTGGCCAGCAACCAGCTTTTCCGGCGGCTGCGAGTAGACCTTGTCGGCAAAGGCCTGCGCGGGTGTGATGATGGTCCAGCCCATGTCCCTGAACTGCTGGATCGCGTCCTTGAGCCACAGCGCGTTGACCAGGTTGTGGTGCATCAGGATCACTTGCGGAATGTCGCGGCCTTCCAGCTGTCGCGACAGGTCGCGATAGGCAGTCGCGCGCTGGCGCAAGTGCGACAGGTAAGCCTGCCTGATCGGCGCGAGATCGGCTTGCGGATTTTTGGCCAGCACGTCGTTGAGTTTTTCGTCCAGCCGCCAGTCGCTGGTGTCCAGGCTCACATAGGCGTTGCGATAACCGGCCTGCTTGAGGAAGGCGCGCATGCCGTCGCGTTTTTCCGGCGTATTCCCCTCGCGCAGGAAGGTGAAGCGGAACCACTTCTGATAGCCCGGCAGCGTTGCAGTAATCCGGTCGCAATCAGTAGTCTCCCGCTGGTACTGCGCCAGCGTGACTTTGGCGTCGTTGAGGTCCAGGTGCGTCATGGTGTGGTTGCCGACCGCGTGCCCTGCCTTGCCCCAGTCCTGCGCCAGCGCATAGCCTGCCGGACGGTCCGCGCCATTGCCGCAGGTGACGAACAGCGCGGCCGATACCTTCTGCGCGGACAGCGCATCAAGCAAGGCCTGGTTGCGCTGCTGCGGCGACAGCAGCGGCGTTTCCTGCAGATGCGGACCGTCATCAAACGTGAACGCCACCGACTGCGCCTGCGCAGCACCAGCGACAGCTAGCAGCAGACCGGCAATCCATGCAGCTGATTTCATTGTTTCTCCGTGAGCCGGCGCAACTGCGCCGCCTGATAAGCGCCGATGGCGTCGTTGAACAGGCAGCGTATGAGCGGATCATCCACGATGTCGGCATCGGCTGGCGCGCCATCGATACGCAAATACATGGAGGTCAGCGACTCGCCCAGCGCCAGTCCCGCGTACAGCTTGGCCATGGGGATGGCCGTCAGCCATGCTGGCGCTTCCTCATCACCCATCAGCGCGATGCGGTCGCCATGGATGCGGTAGCGGAACTGCTGCACCTGGCCCGCATGATCGTAGACCGACAGCTGCCACACGCACGGTGCGGCGAAGTAGCTGTCCTCCGGCAGTTCCATGTCTTCATAGCGCTGCAACAGGCCGTTGCGGCAGAAGTCCAGCACCAGCGCTTCCTGATCGGCCGTCAGCGGCGCAAAGCGGCGCGCGATGTCGGCCGTGGGTGGCGGCACGAGGTCCGGGTCGTATGCGTAATCGACGTCCTGCTCACCGACTGGCAGCACCCAGGGCAGCGGCGTGGCGGGCGTCAACGCAGCGGCCGTGAGTTCCACCGCGACGCCAGGGTTGAGCCGCACCACGCGCGCAGCGGGCAGCCACTCGCCCACCGCCTGCGCAAACTGGCGATAGGTGATCGGGAACAGCGCGTGGTTGTACCACGACCATGGCTCCTGGCGGAACTGGCAGGAGCTGGGCACCACGTAGCGCGGCGCCAGCGCCTGCAGCTGTTCCGGCCATTCCTCTGGCAACGCCACCGGGCCGCGCTCGGCGCGCGATGGTGCGATTACATCCACTTCGCGCATGGTCTGGAATGGCCACAGCACCATGTCCCACGGTGCATAGGGCTTGAGCTGTTCCAGCGTCTCCGGGTCCATCCACGAATCCACCACGTTCAGCACATTGAGGCCTTCGGCGCGGATCTGGAACATGGAATCGACGTCCGCATCCAGCGCACGGCGCGGAATAACCTCAAACGCGCCGACCGGCACGGCCACATCGACCGTGAGCGCCTGTACATTGATGAAGCCCAGCGCGCGTATCATCGCAAACAGTTCGTCGAACAGGCAGTACATATGGATCGGCGTGCTGCGGTCCAGCAGGTCCAGGCTCTCCAGTGAACAATGGTCGTCGTGCAGGTGCGAGATGAACACGGCGTCGGGACGCAAGCCGCGTATCTGCTGCGCGTCGAAGGCCACATCAGGGAAGGCGTGGCAGTTGCGGCTGAACGGATTCTCAAACACCGGATCAAACAGGATCTGCGTGCCGCCGCTCTCGAACACATAGCCGGCGTGGAGGATGCGCGAAATCTTCATCAGCGCAGCGGCGTTGGGTAGCTGGCCGGGCTCACATTGCCATCCTTGTCGATGGCCTGCACGCCGAAGTACACATTGTCCTTGGACTGCGGCATGGTGAATTCGGTGACGTTGCCGACGAACTTGCTGCCCTGCCAGTCCGCCGCCGTTGTGTCGCGCCAGACAATGCGGTAGCCCGCCAGATCAGGCTCGCTGTTGGCCTGCCATACCAGCTCCGTATCGTTCTGCAGCTTGGCCGTGCGTACCTGCACCTTCTGCGGTGCAGCCGGCGCCAGCGCCAGCGAGGACAGGGCCGCCGCGTTCACGCGCGCCACCCTGGCGATGTAGTTGTAGTCGTTGTACTGCGGCAGATCGCCGATCAGCACCCCGTTCTCGGTGCGGATGTTCTGGTGCTGGTGATTGAAGTCTTCAGCCGGCTCGGTGAAACGCAAGGCCGCATAGCCCCGCTCGAGGAAAGGCATATGGTCGCCGCCGCGCAGATAACGGTCGCGGCGCTGGATCACATTGACTTTAAATTTGGGCACATAGCGCTCGCCCGCCTCCTTCACCGCGCGCGCCAGTTGGCGCGACAGCGAATCGTTCTCGCCGCCGGTCTGGATCAGCGTACGCACCGCATCGCTGTTTTCCTTCTGCACCGGCAGGCCTTCTGCGAACAAGCGTACTTGCGTGTCGTCCTTCTTGCCATGTTCGTCACGCGAACTGCCGATGATGTCGTTGGTGAACATGCCGGCGATGTTCAGATTCTTTTGCCTGGCCTGCTCCGCCCAGTGCGCCGCGCCCAGCAAGCCCTGCTCTTCCGCCGCCACCGTCATGAACACCAGCGTGGCATCGAATTTGTACCTGGCCATCACGCACGCCATTTCCATCACGGCCGCCGTGCCGGAAGCGTCATCGTTGGCGCCCGGCGCGTCGCCGCTGGCATCCATCACATCGGTGTTGCGTGAATCGTAGTGGCCGCTGACCACGTACATGCGGTCCACCGATGCCGCCTGCGTGCCCGGCAAGGTCGCCACCACGTTCACGATTTCCGTGGGACGGCTGATGCGTGCCGACACCGGCGCGATGTGACTATCAAACTCCACCTTGAGCGCCGTGCCCGCGCCGCAGCGCTCCAGTTCCGCCTTGATCCAGCGGCGCGCGGCGCCAATGCCCTCGGTTTCGGAGACCGTGTCCGACATCGTGTGGCGCGTGCGGAAGCCCACCAGCTTGCGGATGGTGGCTTCTATGCGTACCGGGGAAATTTCTTTGACGATCTGGTCGATCTGCGCCTGATGACGTTTGGTATCAGGTTCTGCGGCCGTGGCAGGTACGGCGATCAGCAGTGCCAGCGCGAGGGGTTTGATCTGCATGCAGCGGTCTCCGGGGAGTAGCCCGCGACGCTGTGGCCGCGGGCCGTTGGAAAACCACTATCTTACTTGGAAGACTTGGCCGGCGCACCGTCTTTCGACTTGCCATTCACTTGCAAGCCAGCCTCGGACAGCTTGAGTGCATTCTTCTGGCCGATGCCTTTGACACGCTGCTCCAGGTCGCCCCAGTCCTTGAATTCGCCCTTCTTGCGCTCTTCCAGGATGGCCTTGGTCTTGGCCGGCCCCAGGCCGCGGATGGCGTCCAGCGCGGCCGCATCGGCCTTGTTGACGTCAACCTGGGCCCAGGCCAGGGTCATGCTTGCGGCCAGCGTGGCAAGCGCCAGCAGTAGTTTCTTGTACATAAGCGTCTCCGTTCAGTTGAACAAGGGCGACCATCGCACCTTGAACCACCTTAACGGCGGGCGGCCGCCGCACGGATGACAGCGGCCGCCTGACGCAGATCAAACCAGCCGCTTACGGCGGCGTGCCGTCGCTGATCCACTTGCCGATAATGGCGCGCTCATCCGCCGTCATGCCGGTCACATTCCCCTGCGGCATGATGGTGCTCTGCACCGCCACCTGGTTGATGCGCGCCGCCTGGCCGCGTATCAATGCTTCCGTATCCAGCCGCACGCCGCCATTGGCCAGCGAGGCCGAATGGCAGCTCACGCAGCGTTGATTGATGATGGCCTGTACCTGCGGGAAGCGCAGCACCACCTGCACCTTCTTGTTGGCAAAGAAGGTCCCCACGGCCGTGCTGCCGCCATAGGTCCAGCTTCCGGTCGCCAGGCCGGAGGCCAGATTAAAGCTGCCGCTCAGCGTGGCCGTATGGCCGCCGCCGCTCAAGTCCAGCACAAAGCGGCCGCCCGGTGCAATGCCGGTCACGCCGTTCATATCGACATTGAAGGCGGCCGAGTGCAGCGCGCCTATCAGGGCGCCGTTGGCATCCACCGTCAAGGCCAGCGTGCCGCTGTCGCCGCCGCTGAGACTACCGTTGTAGTTGGCCGTAAATGCGGTGGCCGGCGTGCTCGGCGCGCTGCTGCCAAACGGAATGTACTCGATGCCGTTGCGGATCTTGTCCGCCACCAGCGCCTTGTTTTCCGCCGACTCCGAAAAACCGAACAGCACGATCGCCCGGCTCAGCACGCGCCCGCCCGGATTGGTGCCCTCCAGATTGCCGACGTGGAAGGCCAGCCCGGCCGCGTCCGGCGCGCGCTTGAGCACATTGGCATACAGCTGCGTGACGAACGCCGTGTTGTTCAGCGCGCCATAGGTGTCCGAGAACTCCCGGCTATCGATGAAGTTCTGCGCGATCTGTTCCAGGCTCAGGCCATTGTTCATGCCGTTGATCTGCGCGCCCAGCCCGGCCAGGTCCGGCACGCGGTTGAACGCGGCCTGATACAGACGGTACATCTGGCCAGGAATGCCGTCATCCACATCCAGCGACACCGTGGCATCGGCAAACTGCAGCAGCGCGCGCGCCGGCACCGCCTGCACCTGGCCGCTGACATTGTCGGTCACGGTCAGACTGGCATTGGAAATGGTGTACTGGCTCAGATTGCCGGAAAACGTCGTATTCACTGCCGGTCCCGCATCCATGCGGACGCCGCCCTGGCGCAATTGGCTGGCGGTGGCGGCCGTGCTGCTGCTATCGGTACCGGCACCGCAACCGGCCAAGGCCAGCAGCACCAGCACACTGGCCAGTATGCACTCCTGTTTCATCGTGGGAATCTCCTGTCGTTAAGATGAAAAAGAGCTGCCGGTGAGGCGACCGGCAGCAGCCCGTATGTCGGGTTGCCTGTGTATTCCCGCCGCACGCGCCAAGGTTCAATCCGGGCGTAAAAAAACCCGCACGGCGCGAACCGGGCGGGTTATCGGGGCGGTTGTCGGAGCAGACTGTCGTGCGGTTAGCCGAACAGTTCCTCGTGCGTCACGGTGGCCGTGCCCAGCTTGCCGACCACGATGCCGCCGGCGCGGTTGGCGGTTTCCACCGCGTCCTGCCAGCTGGCGCCGGCGCCCAGCATGCAGGCCATGGTGGCGATCACGGTGTCGCCCGCGCCGGAGACGTCAAACACTTCGCGCGCCTGCGCCGGCGTGTGGTATTGCGCGCCGTCGGTGTACAAGGTCATGCCCTCCTCCGAACGGGTCAGCAGCAAGGCGTCCAGCTTGAGCTCCGCGCGCAGCGCCTGCGCCTTGGCGGTCAGCTGCTCTTCGCTATTCCACGAACCGATGATGCGCTTGAGTTCGGACTTGTTCGGCGTCAGCACGGTGGCGCCGGCATAGCGTGCGAAATCGTCGCCTTTCGGGTCGACCATCACCACCTTGCCCAGCGCGCGCGCGGACGCGATCATGTCAGCCACGGCCACCAGGCTGCCCTTGGCGTAGTCGGACAGGATGATGACGTCGTAGTCGGCCAGCAGCGCCTTGTACTGTTCCAGCTTGTCGCGCAACACGGTGTCGGTCGGCGGCTCTTCAAAGTCGATGCGTACCATCTGCTGCTGGCGGCCGATCACGCGCAGCTTGATGATGGTGGAGATGGCTTCGTCACGTTTCAGATAGCTGCGGATGCCGCCGCCTTCCAGCAGGCGCGTGACTTCATCGCCCGCCTCGTCGTCGCCGACGATGCCCAGCAGCCCGGCCTGCGCACCCAGCGCGGCGGCATTGCGCGACACGTTGGCGGCGCCACCCAGACGCGCTTCGCGCTTCTCGATGCGCACCACCGGCACCGGCGCTTCCGGCGAAATGCGGCTGACGTCACCGAACCAGTAACGGTCCAGCATCACATCGCCTACCACCAGGATACGTACATTGTTCAAATTGGTCGTCAAGATTCAGCCTCGTATCAGGTGCGGGTCAGGATGGAACGGCCGATGCCGTGGTATTCAAATGCGGCTTCCGCCATCACTTCCGGCTCAAACAGGTTGCGGCCGTCGAAGATCACGGCTTGCTTGAGCGCCGTCTTGATCTTGTCGAAGTCCGGGCTGCGGAAGGCCTTCCATTCGGTGACGATGACCAGCGCTTCGGCGTCCGTCAGCGTGTCCATCGGGCTGGCGGCAAAGCGTACGCGCGCTAGTTCTTCCGGCGTCAGGTCCAGCGCCAGCACGCGTTTGGCTTCGGCCATGGCGACCGGGTCGTACACCGCCACCGTGGCGCCGGCGTCCAGCAGCTGGCGCAGCAGCACGCGCGATGGCGCTTCGCGCATATCGTCGGTGTTCGGCTTGAAGGCCAGGCCCCACACGGCAAAGTGCTTGCCGCCCAGGTCCGCGCCAAAGCGCTTGATGACCTTCTGGCCCAGCACCAGCTTCTGCTTGTCGTTGACGGCTTCCACGGCGCGCAGGATCAGCAGGTCCTGCGAGTACTGGCGCGCGGTGCGTTCCAGCGCCTGCACGTCTTTCGGGAAGCAGGAACCGCCATAGCCTGCACCGGCGTACAGGAAGCTGTGGCCGATGCGCGGATCGGAGCCGATACCGTGACGCACCGCTTCAATGTCGGCGCCCACCTGGTCGGCCAGATTGGCCAGTTCGTTCATGAACGAGATGCGGGTCGCCAGCATGGCATTGGCCGCGTACTTGGTGAACTCCGCCGAACGCACGTCCATCCAGAAGGTGCGCTCGTGATTGCGGTTGAACGGCGCGTACAGCTTCTTCATCTTGGCGGCGGCCTTTTCGCCTTCCGCCGTGTTGTCATGGCCGATGACGATGCGGTCCGGACGCATGAAGTCTTCCACCGCCGCGCCTTCCTTGAGGAACTCCGGATTCGACACCACCGAGAAAGTGGCGGCGACACCGCGCGCGCTGATCTCATCCTGCAGCGCGGCTTTCACGCGGTCTGCGGTGCCGACTGGTACGGTGGATTTGTCGACGATGACCTTGTAGCCGGTCATGTGCTTGCCGATGTTGCGGGCCGCGGCCAGCACGTACTGCAGGTCGGCAGAGCCGTCTTCATCTGGCGGCGTGCCGACCGCGATGAACTGCACTTCGCCGTGCGCCACCGAGGCCGCAACGTCGGTCGAGAACTGGATACGGCCGGCAGCGCGGTTGCGCGCGACGACTTCTTCCAGGCCCGGTTCATGGATAGGAATGCCGCCGTTGTTCAGCAGATCGATTTTCTTCTGATCGACGTCGAGACAGAAAACGTCGTTACCCAGCTCCGCCAGACAGGCGCCAGTGACCAGACCTACATAGCCAGTGCCAATAATAGTAATCTTCATCGCGATACTCTTTAATTCATAACGTTAAGTTCTTCGGTGCGGCGCGGCGGGTAGGTCTCCCACTTGCTGCATCCCGGGCACTGCCAGTAGAACTGGCGTGCTTTAAAGCCGCAGTGGCTGCACTGGTAGCGTGCCAGCTTCTGCGTATAACTGTGGACCAGATTCTTCACCATCGACAGCTCCGGCATCACATTGGCCGGTGCGTCCATCAGGCGCGCTTCCAGGAACTTGTCCAGGCCCAGCAAGGTGGGCGTGCGGCGCAGCTCATTCGACACCAGCTGCTTGGCGGCGTCCACGCCGTCCAGCTCCAGCACCGCCTTGTACACCACCTCCACCAGGTCGATCGACGAGGCCTGCTCCAGGTAGGACTTGAGCAGGTTCACGCCTTCCTGCGGGCGGCCAACCTTGGTGTAGCCATCCATGAGACGCTGCGCCACCAGCGCCACGTGCGGCACGCTGATCTGCTCGACGCGGCGCCAGGTCAGCAGCGCGCCTTCCAGGTCGCCCTGCGCCAGCTGGGCATCGCCGGTCAGCAGCGTCGCGCGCACGTTGACGCGGTCCGCCTGCAGCGATTTATCCAGCAGCACCAGCGCCTGGTCGGGATGCATATGCACCAGCGCGTCCTGCGCCAGTTCACAGTAGAACTGTGCGATTTCCTTCTGGCGAGAACCGGCGCCCGATTCCTGCAGGCCGATGGCCGACTCGATGGCGCGCGGCCACTCTTTCTCGCGCTGGAAAATCTCCAGCAGCGCGCGGCGCGCCTGCGCCGAGTACTGGCCATTGAGTAGCGTGTTAAAGGTCTCTTCGGCGCGGTCCAGCAGGCCCGCCTTGAGGTAATCCATGCCCAGCTCATACTGCGCGTGTTCCTTCTGCTCCTGCGGCAGGTCGGGACGCGCCAGCAGATTCTGGTGCACGCGGATGGCGCGCTCGGTCTCGCCGCGGCGGCGGAACAGATGGCCCAGCGCGAAGTGCATATCGGCCGATTCCGGGTCCAGCCGCACGATCTCGATAAACGCGTCGACCGCCTTGTCCGCCTGGTCGTTGAGCAGGAAGTTCAGGCCCTTGTAATAGCCGCGCGGCAGCGAGCGCGATTCCGACAGCAGCTGGCGGATATCCACGCGCGCCGCAACCCATCCCAGGCCAAAGAAGACCGGGATACCCAGTAACCACCAGAGTTCAAATTCCATGCTGTGTGCTTTTGTTATTGTTTATTGTGTGTTCACGCTGTCCGGCTGCGGCGGTATGGTCGCCTGCTGTGCCGAGGCTTGCAGCGTATGGATGGTCGTCTTGTGTTTGTTCGTTTCGCGGCGGTGGCGGAATACGGTGGGCGTCAGCGCCAGCACGCCCAGTACGGCGCCCGCGACAAAAAAGCCCAGCAGCATCAGCACCAGCGGGCCGCGCAGCTCATAGTGCAGGAACAAGTGCAGATCGACTTCCTGCGAGTTCTTCAGCGCGAAGCCGAAAAACAGGATGAAGATGATAAAACCGATAAAGGTGGAGATGAATTTCATCAGCCAGAGTCCCTGTGTAGTTCCAAGGGTGCCAGTATCGCACCTCGGGCAACAAAAAAAAAGCGGCATCCCGAAGGACGCCGCTTTGTTTAACTATTTGAATGCTTCAGTCCTCGATGATCGGTTGCCCGACCATCGCGTCAACCCGCTCGCGTAATTGCTTGCCAGGCTTGAAATGCGGCACCCGTTTTTCCGGCACCATCACCTTGTCACCCGACTTCGGATTACGTCCGATACGTGGCGGCCGGCTGTTGAGGGCAAAGCTGCCAAAACCGCGGATCTCGATGCGCTGACCAGTCGACAAGGCGTTGGTCATCGCATCCAGAATGGTCTTGACGGCATATTCCGCATCTTTGGCCACCAGCTGAGAATAACGCTCAGCCAGGCGGTTTATGAGTTCGGACTTAGTCATCGACTAGTTCTTAATACTTGCTTAGTTCTTGTTGTCCAGCTTTGCTTTCAGCAGTGCGCCCAGGCTGGTGGTGCCCGAAGCAGCGTTGCTGTCAGCAGCGATGTTTTTCATCGCTTCAGCGGTGTCAGCCGAATCTTTGGCTTTGATCGACAGCTGGATCGAACGTGCTTTACGGTCGATGTTGATCACCAGCGCTTCGACGGCATCGCCGACTTTCAGGTGGGTGCCAGCATCTTCCACGCGGTCACGCGAGATTTCCGAAGCGCGCAGGTAGCCTTCAACTTCTTCCGACAGCTGGATCACGGCGCCTTTAGGCTCAACCGATTTAACGGTACCGTTAACCAGTGCGCCTTTGTCGTTCATGGCGGCGAAGTTGTTGAATGGATCACCTTCCAGTTGCTTAACGCCCAGGGAAACGCGCTCACGCTCAACGTCGATGGCCAGAACCACGGCTTCCAGTTCGTCACCTTTCTTGAACTTGCGTACGGCTTCTTCGCCGGACTCGGTCCACGACAGGTCGGACAGGTGTACCAGGCCGTCGATGTTGCCAGCCAGACCGATGAACACGCCGAAGTCGGTGATCGATTTGATCGCGCCTTTGACTTTGTCACCTTTCTTATGGGTCACGCCGAAGTCGTCCCATGGGTTGGCTTTGCACTGTTTCATGCCCAGCGAGATACGGCGACGCTCTTCGTCGATCTCCAGAACCATGACTTCTACTTCGTCGCCCAGTTGAACAACTTTGTTTGGTGCGACGTTTTTGTTGGTCCAGTCCATTTCGGAAACGTGTACCAGGCCTTCGATGCCTTGTTCCACTTCAACGAACGCACCGTAGTCGGTCAGGTTGGTGACTTTACCGAACAGGCGGGTGCCTTGTGGGTAACGACGCGACAGACCGGTCCATGGATCATCGCCCAGTTGTTTCACGCCCAGCGAAACACGGTTTTTCTCTTGATCGTATTTCAGGACTTTAGCGGTGATCTCTTGACCAACGGTCAGCACTTCCGATGGGTGACGCACACGACGCCATGCCAGGTCGGTGATGTGCAGCAGGCCGTCGATGCCGCCCAGATCCACGAACGCGCCGTAGTCGGTGATGTTTTTCACAACGCCGGTCACCACGGTGCCTTCTTTCAGCGTTTCCATCAGTTTCTGACGCTCTTCGCCCATCGAAGCTTCGATGACAGCGCGGCGGGACAGAACCACGTTGTTACGCTTGCGGTCCAGTTTGATGACTTTGAATTCGAGGGTTTTGCCTTCGAATGGGGTGGTGTCCTTGACCGGACGGGTGTCTACCAGCGAACCTGGCAGGAAGGCACGGATGCCGTTGGTCAGAACGGTCAGGCCGCCCTTGACTTTGCCATTCACGGTACCGACGACGATCTCGCCCGATTCCATGGCTTTTTCCAGTGCCAGCCACGAAGCCAGACGCTTGGCTTTGTCGCGCGACAGGATGGTATCGCCGAAACCATTTTCCAGCGATTCGATGGCCACGGAAACGAAGTCACCTACTTTGACTTCCAGTTCGCCTTGGTCATTTTTGAATTCTTCAACAGGGATGAATGCTTCCGATTTCAGGCCGGCGTTGACGATCACGAAGTTGTGATCCAGACGAACGACTTCAGCCGAGATCACTTCGCCCGAACGCATGTCTTGACGCGACAGGGACTCTTCGAAGAGGGCTGCAAAACTTTCCATATTAGACATTGTATTTCCAGGTTACCAGTAAGGCCCGCGGGTTGCGGCTTCAACTGGGTTAGGTTAATAAAATTACTACTTTGCTACAGCGGCATACCATGCCAGCACCTGTTCGACCGCTTGATCAGCGTTCATTTCAGAGGTATCCAGCACCAGTGCGCCTTCTGCCGGGGCCAGCGGCGCGATGGTCCGGTTTGTATCCCGATCGTCACGCGCCTGCAAATCCACCAGTAGGTCTTGCATATTAGCAGAAAATCCCTTGTCTATCAATTGCTTATAGCGGCGCTCGGCGCGGGCCTGGACCGAGGCGGTCAAAAACACCTTCAAGGGGGCATGCGGGAAGATCACCGAGCCCATGTCGCGGCCATCGGCCACCAGGCCCGGCGCCTTGCGGAAACTCAGCTGCAGCCCCGTCAGCGCATGGCGCACCGCCGGGAACGTGGCAATTTTTGAAGCGGTGTTACCCACCTCTTCCGCGCGGATCGCATCCGTGACGTTTTCATGCGACAGGATGATGTCGCCGCCCTGAAAACTGCAATGCAGGTGCTCGGCCAGCTTGGCCAGTGCGTGCTCGTCGGCCAGGTCGGTCTCGCGGCGCAGCGCCGACAACGCCGTGAGGCGGTACAGCGCGCCCGAATCCAGGTAATGGAAGCCGAGCTTATCGGCAACGCGGTGTGCGACCGTGCCCTTGCCGGATGCGGTAGGGCCGTCGATGGTGATGACTGGAATTTGGGAAGTTGGCATATCGGTTACTTTGCTATTTCGGCAAACGCCTTGAAGTATTCAGGGAAAGTCTTGTTGACGCATTTCGGATCATTGATGCGGGTGGCCGCGCCCTTGCGCAGCGCACCGTCCAGCGCCACCAGCGAGAAGCACATCGCCATGCGGTGATCGTCATAGGTATCAATGGTAGCAGGCGTCAGCACGGCGGGTGGCGTCACCTTGATATAGTCCGGCCCCTCCTCCACCGTAGCGCCGACCTTGCGCAGCTCGGTCGCCATGGCGGCGATGCGGTCCGTCTCCTTGACACGCCAGCTGGCGATATTGCGCAGCGTGCTGGTGCCGTCGGCGTACAGCGCGGCCACGGCAATGGTCATGGCCGCATCCGGGATGTGATTGAAGTCAGCGTCAATCGCCTTCAGCGGGCCATTCGCCCTGGCCTCGATCCAGTTATCGCCCATCGTGATCTGCGCGCCCATCTGCTCCAGCGCGGCGGCAAAGCGCACGTCGCCCTGGATGCTGTGATTGCCCACGCCTTCCACGCGCACCGGGCCGCCGCCAATCGCGCCGGCTGCCAGGAAGTACGACGCCGACGACGCATCGCCCTCCACATGGATCGTGCCTGGCGACTGATACACCTGGCCAGGCTGGATGGTGAACGAGGCCCAGCCATCCTGCTCGACCTTGACACCGAAACGGCGGATCAGGTTCAGCGTGATTTCGATATACGGCTTGGAAATCAGCTCACCGGTCACATCAATCGTGATGGCACGCTCGCTCGCCATCAGCGGCGCCACCATCAGCAGCGCCGTCAGGAACTGGCTCGACACATCACCGCGCACCGACAGGCGCTGAGTGTTGATCTTGCCCTGCTTGATGTGCAGCGGCGGGAAACCGGGATTGCCCGTGTATTCCACGTTGGTGCCGGCAGCATTGAGCGCATCGACCAGATCGCCGATCGGGCGCTCATGCATGCGCGGCACACCGTGCAGCGTATAGTCGCCGCCGATGACAGCCAGCGCGGCGGTCAGCGGACGGATCGCCGTGCCCGCGTTGCCCATGAACAGATCCGCCGACTTATTCGGCAGCACGCCCGCCACGCCGGTCACGTGGTGAATCGTACCGGTAGCCGTTTTTTCCTCGGTCCAGATGACGCCGAGCGAACGCAGCGCCGCCAGCATCACCGCCGTATCGTCTGACGCCAGCAGATCAACAATCGCCACCTGCCCCTGCGACAACGCCGACAGCAGCAAAATGCGATTCGAAATGGACTTGGAGCCCGGCAGGCGCACAGCGCCCTCAACATGAGCGACCGTTTGCAGGTCAATGAATTCGTGAGTCATAAAATATTCCTTCCACTACGGGGTCAGGTCCGTCATTTCTACACGACCTCTACCGTAGTACGGCCTTACAGCTGGGCTCGTGTAGAAATGACGGACCTGACCCCGGGTTTAATCTGCTTTATCGGGCGATGGCGGCGTTTCGGCTGCTTCGATTGCGGTGATCCATTGGTGACGCGCGTGCTGGGCGTTGCTGTAGACCTGCTCCAGGCCCGCGCCGTCGTTGGCGGCCAGTTGCGCACGCAGTAGGGTCAGCTGGGCCATGTAGGCGTCCAGTTCGGCCAGCAGCGCTGGCTGGTTGGCCAGGCTGATGTCGCGCCACATTTCTGGCGATGAACCGGCGATCCTGGTGAAGTCGCGGAAGCCGCTGGCGGCGTACTGGAACAGCAGGTCGGCGTGCGGTTTCCTGGCGATGTCGTCGACCAACGCGTACGCCAGCAGGTGCGGCAGGTGGCTGACGGCGGCGAACACTTTGTCATGCTCTTCCGGCGTCAGGCGATGGATGATGGCGTCGCAAGCGCGCCATGCAGCGGCGACACGTTCTACATCCGTTTCGCTGTTTTCGGCCAGCGCAGTCAGCACGACTTTTTTGCCGACATACAGGTTGTCGATGGCGGCATCGGGGCCGTTGGTTTCGCGGCCGGCGATGGGGTGGCCTGGTACGAACTGCGCTACCTTGCTGCCCAGCGCGCGGCGCGCGGATGCGACGACGTCGGACTTGGTGCTGCCCGCATCGGTGACCACGGTGCCAGCCTGCAGATGCGGCGCTATCGAGGCCAGAATCGCCTCGGTCTGTGCGACAGGGGCGGCCAGCAGGACCAGGTCTGCGCCATGCAGCGCATCCGCTAGCGGCAGCGCGCCATCGGCGGCGACACCGCTTACGCCAATCGCATCGATGATGCCCAGCTCTTTTGCGCGCGCCATCGATGTGGCGGAACGGCCCACGCCGACAATCTCGCCTACTGCACCGGCCTTGCGCAGCGAACGGGCGAACGAGCCACCAATCAGTCCGACGCCAAAAATAACGACTTTATTCAGCATTACTCCGCCAGTGCTTTCTTCAGTGCCGCGATCAGCACGGCATTTTCCTGCGGCAGGCCGATGGAAATGCGCAGCCACTCGGGCAAGCCATAGTTCCCCACCGGACGCACGATCACACCCTGCTTCAGCAGCGACAGGTTAACGCGCGCACCTGCGCCCGCATCCTCGCCCACTTTTACCAGAACGAAGTTGCCGAACGATGGCACGTACCCCAGTCCCAGCTGCTCGAACGCTTCGACAAACTGCTGATAACCAGCGGCGTTGTTGGCTGCGCTCTGCGCCAGGAAGGCTTTGTCGTTCAGTGCTGCAATCGCTGCGGCTTGCGCCAGCGAGTTCACATTGAATGGCTGGCGGATACGGTTCATCAGGTCCGTCAGCGCTGGCTGCGCAATCGCAAAGCCGACGCGCAGGCCCGCCAGGCCGTACGCCTTCGAGAAGGTGCGCGAGACCAGCAGGTTGGGATATTTCTTGACCCACTGCGCCGACTCAAACTGGTGTTCGGCCGCGAGGAATTCGTTGTATGCCTCATCCAGCACCACCACTACGTGCGCAGGCACCTTGGCGATGAACGCTTCGATCTCGGCAGCCGGAATAAAGGTGCCAGTCGGGTTGTTCGGATTGGCGATGAAGACCAGGCGCGTGTCGTCACGGATCGCCGCCAGCATCGCTGGCAGGTCGTGGCCGTGCGCCTTGGCCGGCACCACGATGTGCTGTGCGCCCACCCCTTGGGTCGCCAGCGCGTACACGGCAAACGAGTACTGCGCATACACGATGGACTGGCCACGCTCGACAAATGCATGCGCGGCGATTTCCAGGATATCGTTGGAGCCGTTGCCCAGCGTGATCCAGTCTGCTGGCACGTCGTAGCGTTTGGACAGCGCACCTTTCAGGTCAAAGCCATTGGCGTCCGGGTAGCGCCCCAGTTCCGCCACGGCGGCGGCCAGCGCCTGCTGCGCGGAGGCCGGCATGCCAAATGGATTTTCATTCGACGCCAGTTTGACGATGGCCGCTTCTTCCAGGCCGAATTCACGCGCGACTTCCGAAATCGGCTTGCCTGCCTGGTAGGGTGCGATGGCGCGGACGTATTCCGGGCCGTAGTTCTTGCTCATATTGTCTCTCTTCGTAATCAGGTCAGGCTGACCGGGTAGGAACCCAGCACCTTGAAGAATGCGGCATTGCTTTGCAGCTCTTCGAGCGCGCGCGCAACGGACGGATTCTGGACGTGGCCTTCGACGTCGACGTAGAAATAGTATTCCCAGGTGCCGGTGCGGGCCGGGCGCGATTCAAAGCGCGTCATCGACACGCCATGCTGCGCCAGGGAGCCAAGCAGGCGGTAGATCGAACCTGCCTTGTGCGGCGCCGCCAATGCCAGCGAGGTACGGTCCTCGCCTGACGGGCCGGCATGCAGCTGGCCGATCACGGCAAAGCGCGTGCGGTTCGACGGGTCGTCCTGGATGTTGGCCTTGACCGTGCCTAAGCTGTATCGCACGCCTGCGCGCTCACCTGCGATGGCCGCCAGCGTGTGATCGTCACGCGCCATGCGCGCCGCTTCGGCGTTGGACGACACGGCGCGGCGTTCCAGATCGGGGTAGTTATTGTTCAACCAGATCTGGCACTGCGCCAGCGCCTGGGCGTGGGCGCAGATGGCGGTGACGCCTTCCATATTACCGGTGCCGGTCAGCAGGCTGTGACGCACGGCGATCGATACTTCGCCACTGATGGTCAGCGGCGTATGCAGCAGCAGGTCCAGCGTGCGGCCGATGGCGCCTTCGGTTGAATTCTCTACTGGCACCACGCCGAATTCGGCGGTGCCGGCTTCGGTCGCGCGGAAGACTTCATCAATCGAGGAGCAGGACAGCACGTCCACCGCAGTGCCGAATTGTTCGTAGACTGCCTGTTCGCTGTAGGTGCCGGCCGGGCCGAGGAAGGCCACGGTGACGCGTTTTTCCAGCGAGCGGCAGGCGGACATGATCTCGCGCCAGATCGTTTGCAGTTCCGCGTTGCCCATCGGGCCGGGGTTGCGTTCGGCGACGCCGCGCAGCACCTGCGCTTCGCGCTCGGGACGGAATACCGGTGCACCGGTTTCCGCTTTGACGTGGCCGACTTCCTGCGCGACCTGGGCGCGCTGGTTCAGCAGGTCGAGGATTTGCGCGTCGATCGTATCGATCTTTTCGCGCAAGGGTTTCAGTTTGTCGTTCATTTGTGTTGACCAGCGAATTCGTTGAGGTAGGCGACGAGCGCTTGCACGCCCTCGATAGGCATCGCGTTGTAAATCGACGCACGCATACCACCGACGGACTTGTGGCCCTTCAGTTGCAGCAGGCCGCGCGCTTTGGCGCCGGCCAGGAATGCTTCGTTCCTGCTTTCGTCCTTCAGGTAGAAGGGCACGTTCATGCGCGAGCGGTTGGATAGCGCTACGCGCGTTTCATAAAAGTCGCTGCCGTCCAGCGCTGCATACAGCAGGTCGGCCTTGGCCTGCGCACGGCGCGACATCTCGGCCACGCCGCCCTGCCGCTTCAGCCACTGGAACACCAGGCCGGCGATATAGATGCCGTAGGTCGGCGGCGTGTTGTACATCGATTCGTTGTCGGCCACCAGCTTGAAGTCGAACGCCGATGGGCAGACCGGCAGTGCCTTGCCCAGCAGGTCTTCGCGGATGATGACGATGGTGACGCCGGCCGGACCGATGTTCTTCTGCGCGCCGGCAAAGATCACGCCATATTTGGCGACGTCGATCTCGCGCGACAGGATGTGCGAGGACATATCGGCAACCAGCGTCACGTCCTGCAGGCGCGGATCGTTGAAGTCCGGCTGGTACTCGACGCCGCCGATGGTCTCGTTGGTGCACATGTGCAGATAAGCTGCGCCGGGCGTGAGCTGCCATTGCGCCTGCGGCGGCACCGCCGTGGTCGACGATGCGGCGATGTTCACGTTGGCGTACTTGCGCGCTTCCTTGATGGATTTCTCCGACCACGAACCGGTGTGAATGAAATCGATGGTTGCACCGTCAGGCTTGTGGCCCAGCAGGTTCAACGGGATCAGGGCGTTCTGCGACAGTCCGCCGCCCTGCATGAACAAGATCTTGTAATTGTCCGGCACTGCCAGCAGCTCGCGCAGGTCGCGCTCCGCTGCCTGGTAAATCGAAATAAACTCCGGTCCGCGGTGGCTCATCTCCATGACGGACATGCCGCTGCCATGCCAGTCCAGCATTTCGGCAGCGGCTTGCGCCAGCACTTCTTTCGGCAATACGGCAGGGCCGGCGGAGAAGTTAAAGATGTGAGTCACGTTGCGATCCTTATGGTGAATGGTGTTACTTGGCTTGTTGCTGCTGCATCTTCTGCATCAGCGGGCCGAGACGGCGCTGCACGATCAACTGGCCCAGCTGCATGCCCTCGCCCATCAGCTTCGGCATCGACGACAGCATCTTGGCGCCCACCGGCGTGCGGTAGAAAGCGGTGATCTGCTTCAGTTCAGCGGCGCTGAAATTGCGCGCGTACAGCGGCACGGTTTCCGCCATGATCTCATCGACCAGCGTCGGGTCGCTCATCACGGCCTGCATGGTGTTGATGGCGCCCGGCAGTTCGGCTTCCATTTGTGCCAGCGCTTTCTGCTTGTCGTCGGCACTGAGTTTGGGGTTGTTCTTGATCGATGCCTCCGCACCGGCATGCATCGAGGCGCCGATGCTTTGCGACATCTGCTGCATGGCGCCGATCATCACGCTGCGGTAGTTCATCGACTCGAACAGTTCCTTGGCGGCGGCCATGGCGGCCGGGTCGGCGGCTGGCGCCTGTGCGTAGACGGGGGCGGCGCCGATCAGCGCCAGCGAAGTCACCAGGCTTGCTACGATTTTTTTCATGTTCTGCATCTCCAAATAAAAAGGGGCCAGTCTGCGCCGCATTACGCGACAGACCTGGCCCCGATGGTCCGGACTTGCGCCCGGATTGGTTCAGCCTTATTCGGCTGCCGCGTCGTCCGGCTTGGAATCCGGGCCCGGTTCCAGTTCGACTTCGTCGATGTCGGTTTCGACCACGCGCTGCAGGCCGGACAGCTTGGTGCCGTCTTCCACTGCAATCAGGGTCACGCCCTGGGTTGCACGGCCCATCTCGCGGATCTCCGACACGCGGGTGCGGATCAGCACACCACCGGTGGTAATCAGCATGATCTCGTCGGTCGAATCGACCAGCGTTGCAGCGACCACGCGGCCATTACGTTCCGAGGTCTGGATCGCAATCATGCCTTTGGTGCCGCGGCCGTGACGGGTGTACTCGGTGATCGGGGTCCGTTTGCCGAAGCCGTTTTCGGTGGCGGTCAGTACCGACTGCTGCTCGTTTTCTGCCACCAGCAGTGCGATCACGCGCTGGCCTTCGTCCAGGTTCATGCCGCGTACACCGCGGGCGTTGCGGCCCATCGGACGCACGTCGTTCTCGTCGAAGCGCACGGCTTTGCCGGAATCGGAGAACAGCATGACATCGTGTTCGCCATCGGTCAGCGCAGCGCCGATCAGGAAGTCGCCATCATCCAGGTCGACCGCAATGATGCCGGCCTTGCGTGGGTTGCTGAAGTCTTTCAGCGGGGTCTTCTTCACGGTGCCCAGGCTGGTCGACATGAAGACGTAGTGGTCTTCCGGGAAGGTCCGGTTTTCGCCCGACAGCGGCAGGATGACCGTGATCTTCTCGTTGTCCGCCAGCGGGAACATGTTGACGATCGGCTTGCCGCGCGAGTTGCGCGAGCCTTGCGGTACTTCCCATACCTTGAGCCAGTACATGCGGCCACGGTCGGAGAAGCACAGGATGTAGTCATGGGTGTTGGCGATGAACAGCTGGTCGATCCAGTCTTCATCCTTGGTCGCCATGGCCTGCTTGCCGCGGCCGCCGCGTTTCTGCGCGCGGTACTCGGAAATCGGCTGCGCCTTCATGTAACCGGTATGCGACAGCGTCACGACCATGTCCTGCGGCGTGATCAGGTCTTCGGTATTGAGGTCGCTGGCGTTGTGCTCGATGTTGGAACGGCGTGGGTCCTTGGCAGGATCGCCGAACTCGGTCACGACCGACGTCATTTCTTCGGTGATGATGGTGGTCACGCGCGATGGCGTGGCCAGGATGTCCAGCAGGTCGGCGATTTCCGCCATTACGTCTTTGTACTCGTTGACGATCTTGTCCTGTTCCAGGCCGGTCAGGCGTTGCAGGCGCATTTGCAGGATCTCTTGCGCCTGGTCGTCGGACAGCTTGTACATGCCATCGGACTGGATGCCGTAGTGCTTCGGCAGGTGTTCCGGACGGAAGGCTTCGATACCACCCACGGTGGTGCCTTCGCCGGTACGGGCCAACATCTCGCGCACCAGCGACGAGTCCCACGAACGGTCCATCAGGGCCGCTTTTGCCACTGGCGGCGTCGGCGCGGCCTTGATCAGCGCGATGAATTCATCGATGTTGGCCAGTGCCACTGCCAGGCCTTCCAGCACGTGGCCGCGTTCGCGCGCCTTGCGCAGTTCGAACACGGTACGGCGCGTCACCACTTCGCGGCGGTGCGACAGGAAGCACGACAGCATTTCCTTCAGGTTCAGCAGGCGCGGCTGGCCGTCGACCAGTGCCACCATATTCATGCCGAAGGTGTCTTGCAGCTGGGTTTGCTTGTACAGGTTATTCAGTACCACTTCCGGCACTTCACCGCGCTTGAGCTCGATGACCACGCGCATGCCCGATTTATCGGATTCGTCGCGGATGTCGGAAATGCCGTCCAGCTTCTTGTCGCGCACGTTTTCAGCGATGCGTTCCAGCAGCGATTTCTTGTTGACCTGATACGGCAGCTCGTCAACGATGATGGCGGTGCGGCCACCGTCCTTGCCGTATTCTTCGTAGTGGGTCTTGGCGCGCATCACCACGCGGCCACGGCCGGTGCGGTAGCCATCGCGTACGCCGGAGACGCCATAAATGGTGCCGCCGGTCGGGAAGTCTGGCGCCGGGATCAGTTCGATCAGTTCGTCAATCGAGCAATCCGGGTTTTGCAGCACGTGCAGCGCGCCGGCAATCACTTCATGCAGATTGTGCGGCGGGATGTTGGTGGCCATACCCACCGCGATACCGGACGAACCGTTGATCAGCAGGTTGGGAATGCGGGTCGGCAGAACGGTCGGTTCTTTTTCCTTGCCGTCATAGTTGGGCTGGAAGTCGACCGTGTCCTTGTCGATGTCGGCCAGCAGTTCGCTGGAAATCTTGTCCAGGCGGCACTCGGTGTAACGCATTGCTGCCGCGCCGTCGCCGTCGACCGAGCCAAAGTTACCCTGGCCATCGACCAGCATATAGCGCAGCGAGAAGTCCTGCGCCATCCGCACCAGCGTGTCGTAAATCGAGGCGTCGCCGTGCGGGTGGTACTTACCCATGGTGTCGCCCACCACACGGGCGCACTTCACGTACGCGCGGTTCCACACATAATTGGATTCGTGCATCGAGTACAAGACCCGGCGGTGCACCGGCTTCAGGCCGTCACGCACGTCCGGCAAGGCGCGGCCGACGATGACGCTCATGGCGTAATCGAGGTAGCTCTTGCGCATCTCTTCTTCGAGGGAAATAGGGATTGTTTCTTTTGCGAATTGATCCATTGGCGGGTCGTTTTACTGTGGTTTGTTAAGCCTCCCCGAGGGAAAGGCAAGCGTACGATTTTAGCATGCGCGCACGGCAACTAGCGGAATTCCGCTTCCCGCCCGCCGCCATGCGGTGTTGCGGCCTACCACGCACGGTAACAAGTTGTAATATTCATGACACATTACTCAATTATTATCGACAATCCCGTTGCAACAAAACAACATTTTAGTCGAACCTGAAAAGGTGCCATGTTGGAGCCTTTTAAACGACTTTAATCGCTTGTGGCAAAATGGACGAGAAGTCAATTGCTTGTTTCGCAAGCGGAAAACGGTGTCGACGCCCCTGCGTGGTAGAATTCGCCCCACGCAAAGAACTACGTCGCGCAGTTTTCTGCAGATATCACCCCGAAAGGAAGAAAAATATGAAAAAACTGATTTCGATGCTGGCCATCTCGGCTGCATTTGCCGGCTCGGCCATCGCGCAAACCGCGCCAACCGCGCCACCGTATGCGCCTGTCACCCAGGACATCAAAGCAGCAACGCCGAAAAGCGCCTACGTGCAAGACGCACGCGGCATCATCGCCCGTGATCCATTCGGTCTGTGCTGGCGCACCGGCTACTGGACCCCGGCTGATGCCGTGCCAGGTTGCGATCTGCCGATCTGCGTCGAGCCAGAGAAACTGGAAAACGGCAAGTGCGTAGCACCACCGCCGCCACCAGCAGCGCCAGCACCGGCACCAGCACCAACCCCGGCGCCGACCCCAGTACCAGTACCAGTGCCAACCGCACAAAAAGTGAGCTTCGCTGCTGACGCGTTCTTCGACTTCGACAAAGCTGTGCTGAAACCAGAAGGTAAAGCCAAGCTGGACGACGTGACCTCGAAACTGGGTTCGATCAATCTGGAAGTCATCATCGCCGTCGGTCACACTGACTCGGTCGGTACCGATGAATACAACCAGAAGCTGTCGGTACGCCGTGCAGAAGCTGTCAAAGCCTACATCATCTCGAAAGGCGTTGAAGCCAACCGCGTGTACACCGAAGGTAAAGGCGAGAAACAACCTGTAGCAGACAACAAAACTGCTGAAGGCCGCGCTAAAAACCGTCGCGTAGAAATCGAAGTGGTCGGCACCAGCAAGTAATTCGCTGCCCGCACACTGGAAAGCCCCGCCTTGCGGGGCTTTTTTTATACCCCTCAGCAAAAAGGGGTCTGACCCCGTACGGGGTCAGACCCCTGCATGCGCAGTGCGGGGTAGAATAGCGCATTCCATCTGCACAGAACAACATGAACGCCGATCCATTAGAACTGCAAAAATTCTCCGAACTGGCCCATCGCTGGTGGGACCCGACCTCCGAGTTCCGTCCGCTGCACGAGATCAACCCGCTGCGCCTTGAATGGATCAACGCGCGCGCGCCGCTGGCCGGCAAGAACGTGATCGACATTGGCTGCGGTGGCGGCATCCTCAGCGAATCGATGGCGCGCAAGGGCGCCACCGTCACCGGCATCGACCTGGGCGAAAAAGCGCTCAAGGTAGCCGACCTGCATTCGCTAGAATCGGGTGTGCAAGTGCGCTACAAGCTCATCGCCGCAGAAGACATGGCCGCGCAGGAAGCCGGCCAGTACGATGTGGTGACCTGCATGGAAATGCTGGAACACGTGCCGGACCCGGCCGCCATCGTGCGCGCCTGCGCGGCGCTGGTGAAGCCAGGCGGCCAAGTCTTCTTCTCGACGCTGAACCGCAATCCCAAGTCCTACCTGTTTGCCGTGATCGGCGCCGAGTACATCCTGCGCATGCTGCCGAAAGGCACGCATGACTATGAAAAATTCATCACGCCGTCCGAGCTGTCGCAGTTCATCCGCAGCGCCGGGCTGGAAGTGCAAGGCTTCAAGGGCATGGGCTACAACCCGCTGACCAAGATTTACTCGCTCAACGACGACACCAGCGTCAATTACCTGGTGGCTGCACGCCGTCCACTGGCATGAGCACCATGACCTTGCCTGCCGCACCGCGCGCCATCCTGTTCGACCTGGATGGCACCCTGGCCGATACCGCGCCCGACCTGGCCGCCGCCGTGAACCTGCTGCGCACCGCGCGTGGTCTGGCGCCGACCGCCTATGAGATCCTGCGTCCCACCGCTTCTGCCGGCGCGCGCGGCATGATCGGCGCATCCTTCGGCCTGAAGCCCGAGGATGAGGGCTATATCGAACTGCGCGACGGCTTCTTCAGCAATTACGAAGCCGCCATGGCCGTGCACAGCGGCCTGTTTGATGGCATTGCCGCGCTGCTGGCCGGTATCGAGGCAGCAGGCCTGCAATGGGGCATCGTTACCAACAAGTCCAAGCGCTTTACCGATCCGCTGCTGCCGCAGATCGGCCTGGCGCACGCCGCCTGCGCCATCTCGGGCGACACCACGCCGCATCCCAAGCCGCATCCGGCGCCCCTGCTGGAAGCGGCCAAACGCCTGAATCTGGCGCCAGAGCAATGCTGGTATGTGGGCGACGACCTGCGTGACATCCAGGCTGGCAAGGCGGCGGGCATGCTGACCATCGCCTGCGGCTGGGGCTATTGCGGCCCGACCGAACCGCAACATTGGCAGGCCGACTATCTGTTCCAGCACCCCGCCGAACTGTTGGTATTGATGCAGAACACACTGTCAGGCGGCGCGCTGGCGGCCTAAAGTTAAATGATAACGCTAACCGTTGTATAGACGACTCATTAGTGTGCTTTGCCTATATTTTGAGCAAAATAGTTATTGCCGTACGGACAGAGTAGGTATAGTCTGCGCCCTGACTGCGTAGAATTACTTATTTCCTGAAAGCCACGACCTCGCTGATTAGGAAGAGAGAGACAGTCACCCTTTATCTCAACTTCCTATCAGGAGCATCATGAATTTTCCTGAGCTGGCTGCCCAAAACCCGCAGCTTTACTCTGACAATACGACCATCCTGCCGCAGCGCACCGAAGCCCCGCAGAGCTGGATGGTCCGCGTGACCGACGCCAAATACCACTGGTACGACCTGCTGGCCGGCTTTACCCAGAAGCCGGACCTGCACGACCCCGTTGGCCGCTACATGCGCCGCATGCAGTTCGAACTGGATGCCGCAGCGGAGAAGCGCCATCTGTTCTTTGCCGTCACCCGTCCGCGCGTGCGTTTCGACGTCACCGGCGTGGTGCAATGGGGCTTCTTCTCGCTCAAGCTGACGCTGCCGCTGCTGGTGGGGGCGGACGCCCGCAAGGAAACCATCTCGGTGGAACTCAAGGTGCCGTTCGCGGCCACCATGAAAAAACCGACCGTGATTCTGGCCGAAGACTTCATCAGCCTGAACTGGGGCGGCCTGGTCGAAGTATTTTCCGTGCACGACCTGCTGCAGACCTATGCCCACACGCTCAAGCTGCCAAGCAAGGTCATGTACGTAGGCCAGACCCGCGATCCGGACGGCCGCCTGGCCAAAGGCCGCCTGCCCGCCCTGCACAAGGTGCGCGCGCAATTTGGCGCCGACTATGACATCCTATTGCTGCTGGTGGGCATGGAAGTGGACGTCAACTGCGCCGAAGGCGATCCCGCCGCACAGCCGCACAACGAGCATCCGCTGGCGGCCGACGCGCTGCAGGCGGAGCGCATGGACGTGATCGAAGCGGCGCTGATCCGCCACTTCGAAGGCAGCACGCCGCGCTGGCGCACCAGCGACGAGCGCAAGACGCGTAGCGAACGCCTGGACGCCGTGCAGGCATGCAACCAGCTGGCGCAATACACCATCGATCTGCAATTGCCGGAAACCGGCTTTTACAACTACCTGTGCTCGGAATTTGTCACCGCGTCCAGGCAGCACCTGCTGAGCTGCTACATCGCCGACGGCCAGGCCCAAGTGGCCGTCATGCCACGGCCGGACGCCGCCAAACGCACTAAAAGCTGAGTAGTGTTACATTGAGTGAACAGGCGCTTGCGACCATATTTCCACATGGAAATATTTTGCCGCAAGCACTATAATCACCTCACTATGACATCCCTGGAGCGCGCAACATGACCAATGACGACGACGATTACCCCGATCCGTCGCCGGAAGAACTGGGCATAGGCGCGCTGTTCGAGGAAGCGCCCGAACCCTTCCACGACCTGATGGCGCCACCGCCGGACGCGATGGAAGAACTGTTGCCGCTGATGCCGCAACGGACCGCCGCGCCGCAGACCTGGGTGGTCACGGTGGCCGACGCCAAATTCCACTGGTATGACCTGATCGCCGGCTTCCCGGAAGTGCCGGACATCCGCGATCCGGTCGGCCGTCACCTGCGCCGCATGCAGTTCGACCTGGAAGCGACCAGCGAAAAGCGCCTCATCTACTTTGCCGTCAACCGCCCGCGCGTGCGCTTCGACACCACGCGCAGCACCAGCTGGGGCTTCTTCTCGCTCAAGCTGACCGTGCCGCTGCTGGTGGGGCCGGAAGAGAAAAAGGAATCGCTGACCATCGAGCTGGAGGTGCCGTTTGCCGCCACGCTGAAAAAACCGTCGGTGGTGCTGACCGACCGCTTCATCACGCTCAACTGGGGCGGCCTGATTGAAGCGCTGTCGATCCACGATGTTCTGCAGCAGTACGAGAATCAGCTGAACTACAAGACCGAGGTACAGTACGTCGGCCAGACCAAGGACCCGCTGGGCCGGCTGGCACGCGCGCGTTTGACGCCAGTGCAGCGCGTGCACCAGAAGTTCAGCGAAGACAACGACATGCTGCTGCTGATCCAGCGCTTCAATGTCGAAGTCATGTCGGACGACGGCGACCCGGCCGAGATGGAAGTCAACCAGAATCCGGTGGCGGCGGACATGCTGCTCAAGGACCGCATCGACGTGGTGGAATGCGCGCTGATACGCTACTTTGAAGGCCCGGAAATGCACGGCCGCAGCGACAAGGAAGCGGACATCCGCAAGCAGCGCCTGCGCGATGTGCAGGCTGCCAACAACCTGCAAAACTTCCGCATCGACCTGCGGCTCGAAGAGTCAGGCAAGTACCACGACCTGTACTCGCGTCACGCGGGCGTATCGCGCAGCCACATCATCGACTGCACGATCGCCGATGGCAACGTCATCATCACCCGCGTGCCGGACAAAGCCAAGCCTTAAACCGCGGCCAGCGCCTGCTCAAGGTCTGCGAGCAGGTCATCGCTGTGTTCAATGCCGATCGACAGGCGCACCGTATCCACCGTTACCCCGGCTTTCGCCAGCTCTTCCTCATTGAGCTGACGGTGCGTGGTGGTGGCCGGATGGCAGGCCAGCGATTTGGCGTCGCCGATATTGACCAGGCGCGTGAACAGCTTGAGCGCATCCTGGAAGCGCGTGCCGCCCTCGACGCCGCCTTCGACGCCAAAAGTCAGCAGGCCGGACGAGCGGCCGCCCAGGTATTTGCGCGCCAGCGGATAATCCTTGTGATCTTCCAGGCCGGCGTAATTGACCCACTTCACCTTCGCGTGCTGGCCCAGGAACTGCGCCACCTTGCGCGTGTTCTCGACGATGCGTTCCATGCGCAGCGCCAGCGTCTCGATCCCCTGCAAAATCAAAAAGGCATTGAACGGCGACAGCGCTGCGCCAGTATTCCGCAACGGCACCACGCGTGCGCGGCCGATATAAGCGGCAGGCCCCAGCGCGTCGGTGTAGACCACACCATGGTAGGACACATCCGGCTCGTTGAGGCGCTTGAAGCGCTCCTTGTGCTGCGCCCACGGGAACTTGCCCGAGTCGACAATGGCGCCGCCGATGGAATTGCCATGGCCGCCCAGGTACTTGGTCAGCGAATGCACCACGATGTCGGCGCCGTGCTCGATGGGGCGCAGCAGATAAGGCGTGGCGACGGTGTTATCGACGATCAGCGGCACGCCGTGCTGGTGGGCGATGGCGGCAATCGCGGCGATGTCGGTGATATTGCCGAGCGGGTTGCCAATCGATTCAATGAACACGGCCTTGGTGCGCTCGTCGATCAGCTTGGCGAAGGATGCGGGATCGCGCGCATCGGCAAAGCGCGTGGTAATGCCGAACTGCGGCAGCGTGTGCGCGAACAGGTTGTAGGTGCCGCCATACAGCGTGGCGGCGGAGACGATGTTGTCGCCCGCTTCGGCGATGGTCTGGATCGCATACGTGATGGCAGCCTGGCCGGACGCCAGCGCCAGCGCGGCAATCCCGCCTTCCAGCGCCGCGACACGCTCTTCCAGCACGTTCTGCGTCGGGTTCATGATGCGGGTGTAGATGTTGCCCTGCACTTTAAGATCGAACAGGTCAGCGCCATGCTGGGTGTCGTCAAAGGCGTAAGCGACGGTCTGGTAGATGGGCACGGCGACGGCGCGCGTGGTCGGGTCCGGGCGGTAGCCGCCGTGGACGGCGATGGTTTCCAGTTTCATGCTGTCTCCTTGGGTGGTGGACTTAGCAAAATAGCATGGAAGGCCATGGCGTGACCAAGAATGATTCCAAAAATGCAAATGCGCAATCCGGATAAGCTATGCTGTCACAAAACGGAGCACTGGCACGTCTACGCTGCATGATGACTGATACGACGACTTTTAACGCGCTGCGTCCGCGGCTGTTCTCAATTGCCTACCGCATGCTGGGTGTGCGCGCCGATGCCGAGGACGTGGTGCAGGATGCATGGCTACGCTGGCACGGCAGCGCGCAGGAAGCCGTGCAATCGGCGGAAGCGTGGCTGGTGACCATCACCACCCGGCTGGCCATCGACCGCCTGCGCGGCCGCCTTGCAGAATGTGAGTCCTATGTGGGCTGGTGGCTGCCCGAACCCATCGTCGAGCTGGACGAACACACGCCGGAAAGCCATGCGGAGCTGGCCAGTGAAGTGTCGATGGCATTTCTGTGGGTGCTCGAGCGTTTGTCGCCCGAGGAGCGCGCGGCGTTTCTGATGCGGCAGGTGTTCGACCACGACTACGCCGATGTCGCGGCAGTACTGGGCAAAAGCGAAGCGGCGTGCCGGCAGATGGTGCACCGCGCGCAGGAACGCGTGCAGCAGCAAAAGCCACGCTTCGAGATACCACGCGAGCAGCATCAGGCGCTGCTGGGCCGCTTCATCGCCGCCGCCCAGATCGGCGACCGCGCGGCCATGAAAACCATGCTGGCGGACGATGTACAGCTGGTGGCCGATGGCGGCGGCAAGGTCAACTCCTATCTGCACATCCTGCACGGCGCGGGACGCGTGGCGGGATCGTTCTGGTCGCTGGAGCACCAGTATCCGCAGCAGGTGGTGTACCGCCAGGCCCGTGTCAACGGCGGCCCGGGGCTGGTGCGCTATGTGAACGGCAAACTGGAGTCGGCGCAATCCATCGTCATCGAAAACGACCGCATCGCCGCCGTGCTCATCGTGCGCAATCCGGATAAGTTGACCGGCGTCCCACAGACTATTTTCTGAACGCTGTCACAAGCTGCGAAGCTGGCCCGTCTTACAGGGTATGGAGCGCGCACGGTGCGCCCTCCCCTTACTCTGAAAGGCATCACCATGAACCAAGCCCGCATCCCTTTCTTCAAACTCGCACCGGCCAATATGCAGGCCATGATTACGTTGTCCGGCACCGTCAAGAAAAGCTCGCTCGGCCCGCGCCTGGTGGAGCTGATCAACCTGCGCATCTCACAGATCAACGGCTGCGGCGTGTGCGTCGACATGCACTGGCGCGACCTCATCAAGCAGGAAGTCGAACCACGCCACCTGAACGCCATCGCCGGCTGGCGCGAGGCGCCGGCATCGTTCTTCAGCGAACGCGAACGCGCTGCGCTGAACTGGGCCGAAGCGGTGAACGCCCTGCCCCACAAACATCCTGGCGACGCTGATTTCGATTTACTGAAAAGCCATTTCAGCGACAACGAAATCGCCGAAATGAGCTACGCAATTGCGGTGATCCGAGGTTGGAACGTGATCAACGCCAGCCTGCACAGCCAGATCCCGGAAGTGCCACCGCCAGGCATGTAACTAGGCAGGCGGCGGCAGTACATTTACCACGACGCCGCCAGCATCAATCTGATAAGGCACGCGCACTGCATTTCCACTGAAATCACTTGGATCGCGGGTGATAACAGTCAGGCCCAAAGTCTGTGCAGTCGCGCTGATGATTGCGTCAGGAAGCCGAATCTGTCGGCGCGGAGTCGCCATTAAGCCGGTCATGCGGATCTGCACTGCGGCGAGTGCAATCGCATCGTTCGTATGGATGACATTGACCGCCAAGCGGGTCAAAAAAGTTTGGAATTGAACTGCCTGAACTGGTTGAACACACCCGACCATTACCTCCATCCAGGTAATTGCACTGATGGTGATATCCGAATAATAACTAGCCTCTGTACGTGCCTGCGGCACGCCATTCATTATGTCGACCAGGATATTCGAATCAAACAAGACTTTTACCATTCGGCACGTACCTGCTGTTGGTACTTCAAGCCATCGGCAGGAATGTCGGTACGGCCTTTCCAGATGCCGAAAATGAGATCGATTGCCTGCAGACGCACTTGGCGATCAGCCTCCAATTGGGTCGTTTTTTCGCCTTGTTCGTTTTTCAACGGTCCCTTGGAACTCTTCATTGTTGGCGTATCCATCTGACTTCTCCTTCCACAGGAGTTCACAGTCTATACCTTGGACATAAAATCTTCTTTCGCACAGATTGAGCTGGTGCAGAAAAAGAGCACAAAAACAAAGGCCCTGAAGCTTGCGCAACGAGGCCTTTTGTTCTTCCAGCCGAATGGTGGAGACGGCGGGATTCTGCAATCTCCACCATCTATACATGTCAACATCGAGCTGAGTCACCATCTTTGGATTCAAGTTTGTAAAAGCCTCAACCTTCACTACCGTCGAGAGGCATCCTAAATGAATACCCCTACACTTATTCCCTCAGTGGCGGAATTTCTTGCGAAGATATTGCCGCCTCCCGGATACGAAGGCCATATCGTTGTGGAAAGAAGTAGTGTTCTCGTTTGGATACGGCGTGAAGACATTCAGCCGGGAGATTCACTCTGCTTTTATGACGGCGACTGTCGCGAAGTGTTCAAGCCTGACGACCCTCGGCTAAAAACTCTCATGAAGTAAAATCGACGACGTGTTTAAGCGAACTCCTCATCGGAGTCGTTTATAACGAAACGAATGGTGGGGGCGAAAGTAGCTTAATTGCTATGCTTGGTCCGTTCTTGGGATGCTGACTTGGCGTTCCAAGCCAAACCGGGCAGGCAAAAAAGAAAAGCCGTTGACGAATCAACGGCTTTTCGAATTTGTGGTGGAGACGGCGGGAGTCTCCAGTCTCCACCATCGGCACTCATAAGCTTTTGATTCTACAGGGCTGCTCACCTCGATCAGGCCGCACTTTGCACCCCGTTTGGGGTGCAGACTCGGGGTATTCTAGCACCAACCAAGCCGGACGCTCGGCGGAGTTCCTCTGAGTGTATCGGGAATCAACCCCCAGTCCCTATCCACTCTACGCGCGAAACGATGGAGAGTATTCCCCCGGTGAAATACTCTCCGAAAGGTCCGGGTTTTGTACCAGATAGTATTCCCTGTGAGAAATACTATTTGAAAGGCCCGGATTTTGTACTTACAACATTGATACAGATTGTCCTACTTGGAACTGAGGTCAGCTACCAGGTTCATCACCTGGGCGGTGATGCGCCCAAGTGATGAACCTGAGAACCAGCCCTACCACTCGGCGCGTTGCTCCAACTGAAATGCCAAGCCATCGACCACCCCGCCCTCGCGGTGCAGTCGATTCAGACTCCTGAGGCGAGTCAGCGCTTCACGGCGCGCGGCGCGCTGGGCCTCGGTCAAAACAATCGCCGGTTTAGAGCGGCGCTCCTCAAGCTCGGCGTCAGTTGACCTCTGCTGTCCAGTCAGCATCGTGCCGCATTGTTTGCAAAAGTAACCAGTGACATTACCGCCTGCGTGCGCACGGCCCTCGTGGGTGTAGTACATCGCTTTACTCTCATGGACGACGTTGTCACCGCCGCAGTTTGGGCAATTCATAATTAAATCTCCTTTCAGTAATAACGTCGTGGTGAATAACGGCGATTGACAAATGACTTCGACGCGCTCGGTCTGCCTGCGGCCGCGTGGCAGAGGTACGACTTGGCGGCCTGCCTCCATCTCCGGCACCGTCATCGACGCCACGATCCACGAAACGCCGTTGCGCATCGATTGGCTGGATGATTTCTACCGTCTGTCAGGATACCAATTGCATCACCTGCTGTTCGACTTTGGCGGAGACCTTCGGCGGCGAATTCCCCTATGAGAAGTGGGTAGGCATGCCTATGAACGGAGCGTGTTTTTCGCTCTGCGGCGACATGTCACCGGCACGCTCGCGAAGGTCCAAAAACGGAGCTTGAGACGCCCGCCGTAAACCGTTTGTTCTTTTTGTGTGCAAAGATTGACGCAGTTTCATCACAAAAAAGGACACCAAAATGACCAGCAACGCCGTTGAGAAAACCGTAGCCAACGCGCCCGAAATCGTCGCCGCCTTCGGACAGAACCCTACCGCCGCCCATCAGTTCATCATCCTGGTCGCGATCGTGGCCCTGTTCGCCCTCGCCTGGCGTGGCCGGCGGTGACGACCGGCGTATTAATCTTATCCGGTCCATGCACAGCAACTTCACTCGACTTCATCATCAACTGCTATTACACCACCACGCAAGCAGATTCTCGAATTTGCATCGCGGTTTTTCTCTCGCATGCCATACCGGAAGTCGTTTTTTTCTAGGACTTTCATTTTCAGCCGGGGGCGCGCCAGGAGGCCGACAGAGTGAGCTGCGCCCGCCTGCTCATTCAGGCCTGCTCAATGATTACGTCATCTACCTTCGCCGGCGCTGACTCCACCTAGCGGACGAGCTGGCGGCCGGCCCCCGATTGCCCATCCCAGACGAGTCGGGGCAGCCGCACTACCGGATCATGCTGCGCGCTGAGACTGCAGGCGGTGGATGGAACCTCAAGCTGCACGACGCGGAGGGCAATGAGGTTGGCAGCGGCGTTTTCCCGCTAATCGTCAACGAGGGCGCCGAAGTGGCCTGGTGGAAGAGTCTCAAGGAAGAGGAGCGCCACCGCTGGATGCGGCGGGCGGAAAGCGCCCCGACCGTGACCGGGGCGTATTTGGCGTACCTTTCGGACGAGTCGTACTTGGACGCGCAGATGGCGGGCGATGAATAGTTGGACGGTCAGGCGTAGCTGGCCAGCGCCCTAAATTTACGCCAGCTTGGCAGGTGCCGCGGGGGCCGGAGTGACTGGGAGTACCGTTGTGGTGGCTGCAACGGGCGCCGGCGCAGACACCTTGGGAACCCATACCTTCTTCACCGTGCCGTCCGCCTGGGGCGTGTCGACCAATTGGCCCTGGTACGGCGTTTTCACCACTGCGCCCTTAAAATCCGGTGCGTTGCGGGTCAACAGCGTCCGGCCAGACATTACGGCAGTCGCCCCAATGATGGAATCGGCCAGCTGCTTCTTGCCGTACCCTCGCCCGGTCTTTGGATTCTTGTTGAAGTTCGCCGCCAGCTTGATGATGGCGTCGTCCGTGTGAATCATCTGGACCGTGCCGGCGCTCTTGCCGGCTGCAAGGAACGCCTCAAACATGCCGGATTCCGCCGGCGTGCAGCCCGACGCTACCTCCGCATAGGTAATGGCGGCAAGGGCAATGTCGATGTGGGTGTCCAGAACTCTCCGGGCGTCAGGAACGCCATTTAGCAGGTCGATGAAAATGTTGGTGTCGATGATGACTGGATCGGTTATTACCATGCTTCACGCATCTTTTTTTGATATTCAACGCCATCAATCGGGCCTTCTTCGCTGTTGCCCCACAGGCCGGCAATCATGGCGACGGCCTTGCGGTGCTTCTCCAGCTTCTCAAGATCCACATGATCCTTGGTCTTGCTCGGCGCGACTACGGCACGCGCTACGGCCCCAATGTTGACGCCCGCAGGCTCCGCGCCCGCAATGTCGTACATCATGCCTGGGTACACCGTACCCTTAATTTTCACCGTCGGGTCCAGAGCGGGCACAACAACTCCGGTGCGACGGGCGGCTACCACATCCAAGCGTTGAAGCAACAAGGCGTCCAAGCTGCGCACCGTCAGGCTACGCGGCCCTTTGTCTTGGCGCACTCTCTTACGCAAACCGCCGGCTAGACCTCCTTTTGGGATGCTTGGCGCACTCATAATTTTCTCCAGATAAAATACCGCAATACTGCCCGGTTACACGTACAGAATACCATTGTTGCAGGTAGTGTGCTTCATTTCTAGTCAACTTGCCTGGTCACTTAGGTAGGCGTTTCGCTGCCCAAGCATGCAGCCAGGCGTTGACCACGGCGCGCTCCCGGCCCAGCCTGAATTTGCCGGTGTCGAGGTTAAGGGTGCGGCACATGTCCCAGCCATCGGTCACGCTGCACTCGCCAGCCAGGCGTATCAGCGCGTCTTTCGGTAGGCTTGCCAGGTACTGCGTTATCTCGGCAGCGCGCGGGCAACCGCCGACGTTGATGTAGTACAGCGCTTTAGCCTCATGGATTACGTCTTTACTATCGCAGACAGAACAACTCATTTATGCCCTCATCTTGGTTGCATAGCGAAGATACGATGACGACACTCAGGCGGAATACGATTGCCTCCATGTTGCCGCCCTTCGCATAGCATAAAGCGTATCACAGGACTTTCAATGGTTATGGACGGTCCATGCGATCGATCATCCCACCCAAAGCGATCCATTCGTCAGCATATGTAATGTGCTCTGCCCATCCATTAGCAGGCTTAAACGCCTTATCATGGGTGCCGCGAAACCACGTCGCGTGAAAACCTGCCAAGTCCGAGTATTTCCCATTGCCACGCTTTCGCGATACGAAGATGGAGATCGAGCACCCTGCCCGTTCCAGCCCGTCGAATTTCACAGCTTGCTCACATAACGCCTCGCCATTGTTGGCAATGACAAGATTATGTCGCTTGAACAGGCGCGCTAGATTCTTGTCCTGACCAGGAACCGGAACGACTGCCAGTACGCTCACATCATGGCGATCAATCGCACGATTGATCTTATCTATATCGATGGACTCGCCAAGTTTTTCAACTTCTGGGGAGAGCACATATTTCGATGTACCGGCGGTCTCTTCACCACCTGGCGTCAACGTCTGAACTGAATTATCTTCTGGTCCGGCAAAGGGTTTGTCGCCAGATAGCGCAGTACTTATTACGCTATATGCAATAAAAAATACGATCAGTAAGACAATCAATCCCACCGCGAACTTCACAATACTAAAAATCAGTTCGATTGATGCAGCGATGCGTGGAAGTAAAACAGGAGCGCCTTCGCCCGAGTGCTTCAGATCATTCATTTATTCAAGTAACTAGATTCTTTTGAAAACCATCTGCGATAGCCGTAGGCATAAAGCAGTTCCGGGTGGAAACAATTAGATTGAGCAGTGTACTTGACGACCAACTGTAGATTCTCACCAAATATCACATCGAAAGCGATGCAGCACTGCAGGGGTACTCCGACCGTCGTCGTAAGGTGATTTTCAAATTGCCCCCTTAGTTTTCAAAGCCTATGCCATACCGGAAGTCGTTTTTTTCTAGGACTTTCACTTTCCGCCAGGGCCGCGCCAGGAGACTGCCAGAGTGAGCCGCGACCGCCTGTTCGCTCTGGCCAACTCAATACTCGCGTCATTCTGAACGCCGCTACTCGGACTCGAGAGATTTCGCGTATTTTCCAGATGAGCAAGATGTTATTCTGTCTGGTCACCGGCCGAGTTAGGCCAGAAACAGAAGTTCAGCTATAAAGTTCACCGGCCAGCTGACAGGCGACACAGCAGAAGCTTGTAGAGTGCGCCAACACGCGGGTACTACATCGAACGGACACGCATATCGCAAAAACACCTCGAAGTAAAGAAACGGCATCATTACGTCTGGGCGTCATACTTAGCTCGATGGGGTAGTGGCACGAACAATGTCTTCTACACTACCAAGACTGGCAAAATCGCCCAAGATAGCGTTCGCGCTATTGTTGTTGAGGACTATTTCTATAAAATCACTACGCTTACTAGATGGCATGTCGAAGTGATTGACCGCTTCTCACGGAAAAGCCCTGACGATCTCCATCAACAGCACATGTCGCTCCTTCGTGAATTTTTGAAGGTGCAGCAGGCAGAGGCTATGTACCGTAAGTCTGGCAAGCTGAATCAGGAAGCAGAATTACATTTTCATGCATTGAATTGCAGCCTATTAGAAAATCTCCACGCTGAGCACGAAAAACTGGCGCGTCCAGTGCTGGAAGCGCTTGCCGAAGAAAATCTCGGGGTGTTGCAGGATGATTCTCACATGATGAATTTCATGGCGTTCTTCGGTCATCAAATTTCCCGTACAAAGCCTTTTCGAGATGGCGTAATTCAAGTTCTTTCTCGAAGCAATGCTCTTGAGATTCAAGTGGCTCTTGCAATGGAGCATGTATGGTGGTTTCTGAGTTATATGTTTGGGATGAATCTTGGACGTAATCTATTCTTGGATCGTCGCAGCGCTAGACATGCGCTACTGATAAATGACACGAGTGTGCCGTTCATCACGTCTGATCAACCTATCGTCAATGTGCACCCGTCTGTTTCAATGACAGACTTCACCCCGCCGGAGCATTCTGACTTCTATTATCCAATCTCGCCTCGAATCGCTTACATCATCTGCGATTCCGCGCGGTTCACTGCGGGAAAGAATAAAATTAATGAGGATGCTGTTATTGAATTTAATTCCAAAGTGGCGGCTCGAGCTAGAGTGCACATTATCGGTAACACTTCTGAAGCAATTACGCCCTTTCAAAACTTCATCGCTAGGAGCTACCAGAAAGCCCCTGACCGTCGTGTGGTCGCCTGACAGGCAAAGCCGAACGCTCACCGCATAAGGCGGCAGGTTATTATTGAGCGTTCCAATTCTTGACGTGGATGGGTAGCCGCGCCCCGCTTGATGATGACGCGGAGCTTGGGGTCGATGTGAATCCGTTCGTCCTGCACATATACGCATCACTGGCCGAACAGGAGCGCAAGTTGATCTCTGAGCGCACCAAGGCGGCGCTGGCGGTCAGGAAGGCTTCTGGCGTGGTCTTGGGTAACAAGACCAACCTGCCCGATGCGCAGGCGAAGGGCCGAGAGGCGCGGGAGCTGGCCTCCGTCGAGTTTGCGAAGAAGATGAAGGGCCATCTGGGCAACCTCCGCGAAGGCATGAGCTTGAACGCGATTGCCGCCCACCTGAACCAGATGGGCGTGCCGACGATACGAGGCGGCAAGTGGACGGCGAAGGCCGTAAGCCGTGTTCAGGAATGGGCAGCCTGATTTTACAACTGGCCTGTATTCGCAGGCCTTCAACGGCAACCGCGAGAACTTCGCTACGAATGCTTCTGATAAAAGGCCTTTACGTCCGCCCGCCGCATCCGCTTCGATACCTCACCGATATCCACCCCCAGATCTTCGTATGATCTACTTGCTATAAGTATCCCCCCGGACGCTTGCAGTGCAAACGCAGCCATTTCCTTTGGGATGGCCCGGGTCTTAGTCATAACGCAATCAAACACAATGCCGTTCAATACGACCGATTGCAGAACAAGAGTATTGTCATACATTCCCCTACTCATCGGGAAAAGAATCCCAGGAAGAAATTGCCCATCGAGTAAACCTTTTGACAGCAAGATGGGAAACTCCGTCTCCGCAGGCACTGCTGCTTGGTCCAGCAAATTTCTGAATTGTTCTTCATAGGGGCCTAAGCTGTATGAACCAAACAGCTTATGTTTTGCTATGCTCATTCGCCAGAAGATAGAAATGACGGCCATTTTCACACTAGAATAATCTACCCCCGAAACGGCAGTTACTATGCCGTGCTGAGTCGCCTTGCAAGTCGTATAAGCCCCCGATACAACCTGGCTTACAAACTGACTCAGCTTTCCCTCCCACTTGGATAACTTTGTCTCGCAGTTCGCGCAGAGGAGGTCTTCTCGATATCCCTTTTGTTCAATCGCCAATCGCTTTTCATCCTCCAGTGGAATTGCTGTGAACTTATGCGACTTCGTATAAACCCTTTTGTAGAAAAACTCAGGAACAATATGTGATCCCAGTAAGGTCGCTCCTGCCGTTTGGCAAAGCCTACATGTGCCGATGCTTGACATTCATTTTCCTTATTTGATTGAGATGCCTCTGGTGGGCAAACATCATTTTTTCCGTTTTGCCTGACGCGAAAGCGAATCGTTTAGTGCGGCCAGATCGGGCGTATGCGCCGCCAACTGGTTGTAGTCGATAATTCCATCAAAGTTGAGCGCCGCGATGGCATCATACCGATCCTTTGCGGCATAGTCGTTTTGCATATCGCCATAGCCGTCGTGAGTGTCTTCTAGCAGGCTATGGCCAACGACTACCTTCCGCAGTTCCTTCGGCACCATCTTTGACCGCATACGTCCAACGGCACCGTGCCTGAAACTCTGGAAGACCAGAGCCGGGTCTGTCAGCCCAATGCGGTCGCAGTATCGACCAAACTGCTTTGACGCAGGCTGGCCAGGGCCATCACGGCCACCGACTAGGTCGGGGAACAGCCTGGTCATTCCTGCGCCGCGCAGAGCGTCCGCATACTCCAGCAAACCTAACTCGACAAGACGGGGATGGATAGGAACCAACCGGCGCGCAGCTTCGGTTTTGAGCGCCTTCGCAGCCAAGACGTTCACGAGTTCGGCCTCCTCGTCTGGGTCAGGCAAGTCGGTGACGTTGAAGCAATGGACGCCAGCGTGCATCTCCAAATCGGCCAAGTTTAGCTGCGCAATCTCGTTGATACGCATACCGGTATGAGCACCGATCAAGGGCACCCAAAACATATATAGGCTGGGCTGATTACTGACGCCCAGCGTGTTCGGATCAAACACAGTACGCAGTTCGTCATCAGTGAAAGCGCGCCGCTTTGTTGCGGCTACTTTCCGCTTCTTGGTGAGCTTGATACGCTCCAGCAACTTGAACGGCGGCTTCCCTCCCTCTCGGCGGAAGGCCCACTCCAAGAATACGTTGGTCCGGCGCGCAATGTTCTTCGCGCTCTGTGGGCTGATCGGTGCAAGGCCGAGCGCCACCATCTCATCTATCGAAAGACTGCGCAGGTTGGCCAGCTTCGTGCTGTTGGCCGGCAGCTTGACAATGACGTCCTCAAACCTGTTCTGCTCCTGGACACCCAGCTGTTGCAGAGGCTTGTCGCCAACGATCTTGATAAAAGTATTGATGGCCGCGCGGTAGGCCTCCAATGACTTTTCGTTAGGCGTTTGCTCAACTGGAATGGCATCGAAGTACGGTTCGATATACGCCGACATTGGCACCGCGCGCGCCACTGACGAGGGATCTAGTTTGGCCCCACCGGCGGCTGAGTGCGAGTTCGTCGCCTGAAGCACTAATGCAAGCTCTCGCCGGTGCTGCTCCGTCTGCCGGCGCGACATTAGCTCCAGTTGATCCACCTTGGCGTCCAACTCATCAATGACAGCCTGGTAGCGCAGTTGCACCTTTTTGATTTTCATCATCTCCATCAGCTTGGCGGTCTGAGGAGAATATTCTTTATCTTCTTGATCGAACATTGACTGCTGCCGTATTTCTCGAAACGCAAGGGACAGTGATTGCGCAGCGTCCGTCGCGTCCTGGACTGAGGCGGTGCCCAGGGCGCGGTAGACTTCGCGCGACGCGAAATGATGGCGAACGTCCGATGGAATTGCAATGCGGAAATGTAAAGTTCCTGACCGGCTGCGGTGTAGATGTGAAGGTAGCTTGATCGCCATGCCCTGCTCCGATTTGGGGTGCTGATTTGGGGTTCAAGGCCAAATCGGGCAGGCAAAAAGAAAAAGCCGTTGACGAATCAACGGCTTATGAGATTTTTGGTGGAGACGGCGGGAATCGAACCCGCGTCCGCAAGCACTCCACAGACAGTTCTACATACTTAGCACTATCATTTAATTTAACCGGTATGGCACGGATGTGCACGTTACATACAAGCGATTCACCTTAGATTTAGCGCTGCTTCAAGTGACCCGTTACAGCGCGATTCCCTGTAAATGACTCCTTGACTTTTAACGGTCCGCCCCAGGGAAGAAGCGTTTAGGAGCTAACAGCCCTTAGGCTGCCAGTGCGTACGAGTTATCGTTTGCAGTTATTGATTTCTGGGTGTATTTACGAGGTAACCAGGCCTCGGTATGCCCTGCTCTGCTTTGCAACCCACGTCGAAGCCAGGTCGTCCCCACAGACTTCGTATTCTACCGTAATTTGCCGCCCCCCGCTATGCACGTCAAACGCCCGTCATATTCGGCCGTTATGATGGCTGCAGTTCTCACATAGAACGACCATTTAGCGCCCCATGCGGGCGGCTCTACCGGCGCCGGCGGTCGGGAAATATACCGGCACCATTTACCTTAGATGGTCTTGATCAGCAACGCAGCCATGCCTAGCATGCTGGTGAGCATAAGACCTACCAGCCAGCGGAACTGGGCATCGTTATGGTTGCGCAGTTCATCGATTTTGGCTTCGATGAGCCTGAAATTATCGTGAGTCTCCTTACGCAGCTCATCAATGCGTTCGTTGACTTCTTTGCGCAACTGATTAATGCGCTCGTACGTTTCTATACGCAACGCATCGATGCGGGCATTAACTTCGCGGAAATTCCCGTCGACGTTGCGAAAGTTGGCATTAACGTTACGAAAGTTCGCGTCTACTTGCCGGAAGTCGGCTCTGACCTCCTGGAAGCGGACATTCATTTCTGCCCTGAGCGTGTCGTTGGCGTGGTCCATGGCTTCATCCTCGTGTGCACGATTACGGTTGTCAAGCTGGGCCGGTATGGCGCAAACGTGCGGCCTGTTGTTGCGGCGCAGCACGCGCTACAGGATTTGTGAATTTATCGCTAACAACGTATTAAAATGACAGTGTCATCATTCCAGCTTCCACCACGCCATGCCTGATGCCGCCGTCCAAGCTGTCCCCGGCCCCAAGAAACGCGGACGCCCGCAAAAGGGTGAAGGCGGCGGCCTGCGCGCGGAACTCATCGAGAAGTCCGCCCAGCTGTTCCGCACCAAGGGCTATGACAACACTACCGTGCGCGATATCGCGGCGGCCACCGGCATTCAGGCCGGCAGCTGGTTTTATCACTTCAAGACCAAGCAGGAAATCCTGGCCGCCATCATGGAGCAAGGCATGCAGCGTTCGCTGGCGCAGATTGAGGAGATCGCCGCCCAGCAGCTGCCGCCGGGCGCCATGCTGCAGCGTTTGGTGGAGACGCATCTGCACACTTTGCTGGCGCCCGATCACCATTTCATCGCGGTGCTGCTGTATGAATGGCGCTCGCTGGACGAGGCCTCGCGCGCGCGCATTGTCGCGCTCAAGGATCAGTACGAGGCGGTATGGGACCGCGCCATCGCAGCCCTGCACCATTCGGGCGACTGGAGCACGCCGTCGCAGTTCGACCGCCTGCTGATTTTCGGCGCGCTGAACTGGACCGTGCAATGGTACAAGCCGGGCAATGGCGCCGACGTCCAGGAGCTGGCGCGCCAGGCCATGCGTTTCATCCTGCGCACGCCTGCCGTAGTTGAGGCACAATAGCACCATACTTCACTGCCAGGAACGTTTATGATTTACGAAGTCGCCGAGCTCTACATCAAGTCCGACGCCCACGACGCCTTCCAGGCCGCCGTGCGCGAAGCAGTGCCGATTTTCAAGGCGGCCACCGGTTGCCTGTCGATGCGCCTTGATCGCGATATTGAAGTGCCGGACACGTACCATCTGGTGATCGGCTGGGCGACGCTGGAAAACCATACCGTCGATTTTCGCGGCAGCGCCGGTTTCCAGGCCTGGCGCGGGCTGGTGGGCAGCCACTTTGCCCTGCCGCCGAAAGTGGAGCATTTTACAACCGTGGTGGCGGGTTTTTAAGCGCCGCCGCGCACTAATGAGTCTCAACAGGAGGCCATCATGAGCCGCACCATCCATCGCAATTTCGAGCAGGTCGCGGACGCCGAGAGCGCCCGCAGCGCCCTGTTGTCCAGCGGTTTTCCGCAGTCCAGCGTCAAGCTGACCAAGCACACCACGCCGGCGCCCAATGTGGCCACCAGCACGGTCGGCAATCTGCTCGACTCCCTGACACCGGGCGGGCCGGCCGCCGCCGCTGCCGCGCGCCAGCGCAGTGGCGCCATGCTGACCGTCGATATCTACGATGACGACGATCAGGATAAGGCCGACTCCATCATGGGCGGCTACGGCGCCAAAGACGCTTAAGGCCTACATCGTCGAGACAGCAGCCGCGGCGTCGTCGCCGGCGTTGCGGCCATCTGCGCCAGCGCTGAGCTGGCGCTGCATCCATGCGCCCGCGTCGGCCACGGTCAGCGGCTGGGCGTAGAAGAAGCCCTGCAGGGCCTGGCAGCCGGCATCCCGTGCGGCGATCGCCTGCTCCAGCGTTTCGATGCCTTCGGCCACCACTTGCAGCGCCAACGCGGACGCCAGCTGACAAATCGCGGTCACCACCGCCACCGCGTCCGGCGCCGGCAGCGGGATGATCAGGCCGCGGTCGATTTTCAGGGTGCTCAACGGCAGTTCGCGCAGCATGCTCAGCGACGAGAAGCCAGTGCCAAAATCGTCCATGGCCACTTCGATGCCCAGTCCGCGCAAGTGCCGCAACTGGGTCTGTGTGTCTTCGAGGTTGTCGATCGCCGCGCTTTCGGTGATTTCCAGCGTCAGGCAGTGCGGCGGGATGCCGGTCTCGCGCAGCAGGCGCTCGACCAGCTGCGGAAAGCCCTTGGTCAGCAACTGCACCGGCGAGACATTAACCGCCACCGGTACGCAGTCGCCCAGCTCAGCGTGCCAGACGGCGATCTGGCGGCAGGCGCGTTCCAGCAGCGCGGCGCCCAGTTCGGCAATCAGGCCGGTACGTTCCGCAATAGCGATGAACTCCACCGGGCTGACCAGGCCGATGCCGGGACGCTGCCAGCGCGCCAGCGCCTCAAAGCCCAGCAACTTGCCGTTCACGGCATCGATCTTGGGCTGGTAATCCAGATAGATTTCCTGGGTGCGGATGCCGCGGCGCAGCGCCTGTTCGTTTTCCAGCGCGCTCGACAACTGCTCCACGCGCAGCGGTTCAGCCAGCGCCAGCGAGGTTCCCGGAATACGCTTGGCCTGGTACATGGCGGCGTTGGCCGCGCGCAGCAGCGCTTCGGCATTGCCGGCGTGCTCGGGGAAGATGGCCATGCCCATCGAGGCATCGATCACGTACTCGCTGCCACCCACGCGCAACGCTTGCGAGCAGGCGCTTTGCAGCCGGCCGGCGATGTCGTGCGGATTGGCGCCGTCGGGATCGACGATGGCGAATTCGTCGCCGCCCAGCCGCATCAGCTCCGCGCGGGCGCCCAGCACCTGCCTGAGCTGCGCGGCAAACGCTTTAAGCACATGGTCGCCCACCACGTGGCCCTGGCTCTGGTTGAACAGTTTGAAGCGGTCGATATTCAGCACGATCAAGGTGCAGTGCAGCGAACCGTCGGCCAGGTAGCAGTATTCCTTGAGGCGCTGCATGAGCACCGTGCGGTTGGGCAGGCCGGTCAGCTTGTCGTGCGTGGCCTGGTGCAGCAAGGCGCGCGCGCTGGCATTACGTTCGGTGTCGTCGGTGATCAGTACTTGCGTGGCGGAGTGGCCGTCCCATTCGACGCGCCACGCTTCGAAGCGCAGTTCCAGTTCGCGCCCGCCCGCCACTTCGCGCCGCCCTTCCCAGTTGGCGATATCGGTCTGGCCGCTTTGCAGCGCATGATGCTGGCGCTGCAGCGTAGCGTCGCAAAAGCTTTCCGGCGGCAGGTCGGCCAGCGCGATGTAGTTGCCCAGTCCGAGCGGCAGCCCGTAGATCTGGCGCACTGCCGGATTGGCGTACAGGATGCGCTGGCCGTCAATCACCACCACGCCTTGCACCGCATGTTCGGTGAGCTGCTGGAAGCGGCGCGCCAGCTTGCCCGCTTCATCGAGCGCGCCATCCAGCGCTGACAGCACGAACACGGCGCCGATCACGGCGCGCAGCAGCGTGGCGTTGATGATGTTGATGGCCAGTCCCTGCTCGGCGTAGGCGATCAGCAGCAGTTGGTTGAGGCCCAGCGTGATCAGCAGCGGCCCGACCAGTCGCACGCCGGCGCCGGTGCGCCACAGGAAACGCGTGGCCAGTACGCCGAGCGCGGTCAGCACGCACAGATTGAAGCCGGCCCACCACACCAGCTTGGCGCCGGCGGGAGGTGCCAGCAGCACGATCAGGGCGCCGCCCGTGATGACGGCCGCCACCGGGCGCGGCAGGCGGCGGCCGGACAGCTGCAGCACGCCGGACGCCAGGAACAGCAAATTGGGAATCGCGCCGACGACCACCAGCGCCATGCCCAGCGCCTGCCATGGCGGCGCGGCTTCGGTGTGCACCAGGTAGCCGATCGGCAGCAGCGCCGCGAACACGGTCGAACAGCCCATGTCGCGCGCGAAGGTTTGCGCGCGGTGGCGCTGCCACACTGCCAGCAACGCCGTACCGATGATCAGGTACATGCCGGCGTTGAGCAGGTAGAGGTAGTCCATTTACGTGGCCGGGTGGTTGAACACCTGGCGCAGATAGGCCAGGAAAGTCTCGTCCTTGCACACCGTCTTGCCCGGGGAATCGGACAGCTTGGCCACCGACTGGCCGTTGCAGCACACCAGCTTCATGACGATGTTGAGCGGCGCCAGGCCGACGTCGTTGGTGAGGTGGGTGCCGATGCCAAAGCCGGTCATGATGCGGTCGGCGAAGTGGCGGTACAGCGCAATCGCGCTGTCGAAGTTGAGGCCATCGGAAAACACCAGCCGCTTGGTCTTGGGATCGATGCGCAGCGCGGCGTAGTGGGCGATGGCTTTTTCGCCCCACGCTACCGGGTCGCCGGAGTCGTGGCGCAGGCCGTCGAACAGCTTGGCGAAGTACAGGTCGAAGTCGTCGAGGAAGGCATCCATGCCCACCACGTCGGTGAGTGCGATGCCAAGGTCGCCGCGGTATTCCTGCACCCACGCTTCCAGCGAGGCTTTCTGGAAGTCGCGCAGACGCACACCAAACGCCTGGAACGACTGCATGTATTCGTGCGCCATGGTGCCAATCGGGATCAGGCCAAACTTCATGGCCTGGTAGACGTTGGAGGTGCCCTTGAAATACTCGGGCACTTCGCGCGCCAGGCGCTGCACCACTTCGTCATGCCAGGTCCCGGAAAAGCGGCGGCGCGTGCCGAAGTCGGAAAACTCGAACGGATAGCGGCGCGACGCTTCGTCGCCCAGGGTTTTCAGGCGGGCGATCTTGGCGCTCAGGCGCGCGCGCCCTTCGGTGAGCGCGGCGCCGTGGTCGAAGCGCCGGAAGTACAGCTCGTTGACGATGTAGAGCACATAGATTTCAAAGCCCATCACGTGCACCTGTGGACCGGCCGCGTGGATCACCAGCGTGTCGCCAACGGCGCGCACCTCGATGAATTTGCGCTGGAAGCGGAACACGGTGAGGAAGTCGATGAAATCGCTTTTCATGTAGCGCAGCGAGCGCAGGTAGCTGAGTTCTTCGTCGGTAAAGCTCATCGAACACAGGTGATCGAGTTCGCGCTCGACGTCTTCCAGCAGGTCCGCCAGCGGAAAGGCCGGCGTATTGCGGCACACGAATTCGTACTCGGTGTGCGAGTTCGGATGGCCATGCAGCAGCGCCTGCCACATGGTGAATTTGTATAAGTCCGTTTCCAGCAGGCTGCGGACGACTGGCTGCTTCATGCGCTCTCCACGACGCTGTCGCTGGCGTTGGCATTGGCCAGCAGTTCGGGCAGCACGTCGCCCGATTGCACGAGCTGCACGCCGCGCGCCTGCATGGCGTGCAGGAAGCCCTGATATTGCGCGTCAAAGCCGGCCACAGGACTGATGCAGTCGGTAATCAGCACCAGCTTGGCCAGCGCGGCGGCGCCATATTCCGCTTCAAAATAATCGGCGATGTGTTCCACCGTGGCTTTGACGCAGTGGCTGCCCGCCTCGCCGGCCACGTAGATGCGGTCGGCCTCGGCCAGCGTACGCACGAAGCGGGTGTTGAACTGGGTGTCGGGATCGTCGGCGTCCGGCACTTCGGCCTGCACTGCGGAATAGTGTTCGGTCCACGGATTGGAGCCCTTGGCCAGCTTGGCGACAATGCCCAGCGAGGCTTCTTCCCAATGGCTGTAGGCGGCGCGCACGTCGGCGTGGACGTTGTTGCCCCAGGTGCCGATCTCGCAGTGCACGGGCCACACCATGAGCTGGTAGCGGCCGGCCGCTTCCAGTTTATCCAGGTAGTTGAGCGCGACGGGCAAGGCGGCCGGATGGCGTGGTGCGTATTTTTGCGCACGCACGTCGGCGGCGGTGATCTCGGTGAATGGCGCCACTGCGGCGCCATCTGCGGCGATCCAGAAGGTCGGGTGGGCGATGTCGAAGCGGTGGTGCGAATCGAGCGTCACGCTGATGGCGGTCAGGCCGGCGCGGCCGCGGTTAATCAGCGCAGCCAGGCGCAGCATGTCCTGGTGGGCGCCAGCGACCGGTAGCGCTGGCGCCAGCGGCTGGCGCGTGGACGGGTCCAGCGGACGGTATTGGTCCGGCAGGTCGCAAAAATCGTTTTGCGGGTCTATCATCAACAGATGCAGATTCCGTTTCATGTAAGGCTCCATGGCTTTGGAGTCTTACATGATACAGCAGTCCAGGCACGTCATTCGCGCCTGGGCGGGAGCGGCGGCTTAGGCGGCGATGGCGTCGATTTGCGCGCGGCTCTTGGCCAGCGCGGCGTTGACGGCTTCTTCGCCCATGGCCACGCCTTCGGCCACGATGAAGGTGACGTCGGTCATGCCGAGGAAGCCCAGCACCGAGCGCAGGTAGGTGGTCACGTGGTCAAACGCGGCGGCCGGGCCAGCGCTGTAGGCGCCGCCGCTGGCGACGACCACGTAGACCTTTTTGCCCAGCACCAGGCCTTCGGGGCCGGTGGCGCCGTATTTGAAGGTGCGGCCGGCGCGCGCCACGTGGTCGATCCAGGCCTTGAGGCCGGAGGTGACGGAGAAGTTGTACATCGGCGCACCGATCACGATGGTGTCGGCAGCCAGCAGTTCATCCACCAGCGTATCGGAGGTTTTGATGGTGAAGGCCTGCTCGGCGTTGCGCTGCTCGGCCGGAGTAAAGTAGGCGCCCATCATCTGCTCGGTCAGGTGTGGCACCGGGTTGCTGGCGAGGTCGCGCGTGACCACGGTGGCCGACGGGTCGGCGGCCTTGAGCTTGGCGACGAATTCGCTGCCGAGCTGGCGGGTCAGGGAGCCATTGTTGCGCACGCTGCTGTCGATGTGAAGAACGTTTGCCATGATCTGTTTCCTTTCGGGTTAGGGATTGCAGCCATCATAGAACGGGTTTAATATCGACGAAATACAGGAAATTTCTATTTTACTTATCGATAATATCGATTTAAAGGTATGCCATGCGTGATCCCGGCCTCCCCTCTCTCGACCAGCTGCGCGTTTTCATTGCCGTGATTGACCATGGCGGCTTTGCCCATGCGGCGCGCGCCTTGCACCGTACGCAGTCGGTGATCAGTTACACGATTGCCAACCTGGAGGAACAGCTCAATGTGGCGCTGCTGGACCGCAGCAAGCGCAAGCCGACGCTGACCGAAGCGGGCCGCGCACTGCTGGCCGATGCGCGCGCGGTGTCGCTCAAGGTCGATGGTATGCGTGCGCGCGCCAAGGCGCTGTCGGCCGGGCTGGAGGCCGAGGTGTCGCTGGTGGTCGATGTGATGTTTTCCACCTGTAAGCTGGTACGCATCCTGCACGCGTTCCAGAAGGAGTTCCCGACCGTCGCCATGCGCCTGCGCACCGAGGCGCTGGGTGCGGTGACGCAGCTGGTGGTGGACCGCACCAGCCACATCGGCATCAGCGGCTGGATGCCGGGGACGCCGGATGTGATCGAGCGCCAGGCTTGCGGCTTTGTCACCATGGTACCGGTAGTGGCGCCCGACCATCCGCTGGCGCAGATCGAAGGCGTGGTGCCGACCGCGGTGCTGCGCGAGCATACGCAGCTGGTGCTGACCGACCGCAGCACCTTGACCCAGGGCCAGGACTTTGGCGTGCTGGCGCTGCGCGACTGGCGCCTGGGCGACCTGAGTTCCAAGCACGCGCTGCTGCGCAATGGCATCGGCTGGGGCAATATGCCGCGCGAGTTCGTGCAGTGGGACCTGGACGCGGGCCGGCTGGTGCAGCTACAGATTGCCGAGGGCAGCGCGTTCAGCTTCCCGCTGTATGTGATACGCCGCGGCGACGAGGAGCCGGGGCCGGCCTCGCGCTGGCTCATGCAGCAGTTCATGGAAAGCGGTGAGCCGGGCGTGACGACCGCGCTCACCGAGCGCGAAACGGTCGAACACGCGGCCCATGCACAGCAGGCCGCCGCACAGGCGCACGCCTACCGTCAGCTCATACCGCCGGCCGAGGTGGCGGTGGCTGCGCCTATTTCACTCCGGCCGCGCTGAGCTTGACGCGCAGGCGGCGGATTTCTTCCGACAGGTCGACCACCAGCGCCGCCACGTCATCGTTGGCGTCAAACATGCGTTCGATCTGGCACAGGCGGCGCGCACGTACCAGGTCAGCGCTGGTGAAGCGCCAGCCGGCCGCGTTGTCGCCGTGCGTGTCGGCGCTGTCGTCAAGCAGAATGCCGGTGCGCACGCGCGCTACCACCCAGTCCGGTTCCACGGCGCAGGCCTGCGCCAGTTCTTCCAGTGTCAGTGCGGCGTCGTCCACAACGACAGCGGTCAGCACGTGTCCCATCATCATCCTCCCGCGCGCGGATTGAAGGCCATCTCGCGCGCCATGGTTTGATACAGTTCGCGGGCCTTGTCGCTGGTGGCTGGCGGCAGCACCACCTCCAGCAGCAGGTACAGGTCGCCCGCCTCCTTGCCCGGGATGCCGCGCCCGCGCAGACGCAGCTTGCGCCCGCTTTGCGAGCCGGCCGGCACCGTGACGTTGACCTTGCCCGACGGCGTGGTGACTTCCACCTCGCCGCCCAGCGCCAGCTCCCACGGCGCCACCGGCACGGTCTGGTAGACGTCGCGGCCGTCGATGCGGTAGCGGTTATGGGGGCGGAACTGGATTTCCAGGTACAGGTCACCGGGGCCGGCCGCACCCGGCTGGCCCTGCCCCGACAGGCGCAGTTGCTGGCCAGCCGTCACACCCTTGGGGATGTTGACGCTGAGGTTGCGCTCGCGGGTAAAGATGCGGTCCTGGGCGTCGCGCTCGGCCACCGTGAGGCTGATGGTGCGCGTGGCGCCCGTGTAGGTATCGGCCAGGTCGATGGTGATGCTGGCGTGGCTGTCCTCGCCGCGCTGCGGCGGCGCCTGCCGGCGCCGGCCGCCCAGGTTGGCAAACAGGTCGGCAAAGAAATCGCTGTCGGCGCCGCCAAAGCCGGCGCTGGCGCCGGGGCCACCCGCACCACCGCCGAAACCGCGTCCCCAGTCCGGTGGCGGGCGGAATTCCTGGCCCGCGCGGTACTGGTGGCCGCGTCCCAGGTCGTCGTAGGCGCTGCGTTTTTCAGCATCGCTGAGTACGCCGTACGCTTCGTTGATTTCCTGGGTTTTGGCCTGGGCGTCCGCTTCCTTGCTGACGTCGGGATGGTATTTGCGCACCAGCTTGCGGTACGCTTTCTTGATCTCGTCGTCGCTGGCCGTTTTGGCCACACCCAGGGTCTGGTAATAGTCCTTGTATTCCACGTTGCCCGCTCCCGTATTGCATCGCTGCCAGTCTAGCGCAAATGCCAAAAACCTGCGTGCGCCGCCGCACGTTGCAGTGGCGGGCTTAGCGTACCCGGCGCACCGAGGAGATGCGGTTGTTCATCTCGCCAAGCTGCTCGTAACGGCCAGGGCCAAGCAGGATGCATTTGCCGCGGAAGTCGGCGTGTTCGCACAGTTCCCACTGGCCTTCGTTGATGATGACCGAGCCGGCCTGGTCGTTGAAATCGTAGTCGTCGAGCGCGTGGGCGTCGTTGCGCAGTTCGGCGCGGCGGCCGCCGAAGCCGGCGTGGGCAAACAGCACGATAGCCTCGCCACGGCGGCCCCAGCCACCGCGGTCGCCGCGGTCACCACGGTCGCCACGATCATCACGGTCATCGCGGCCGCGCTCGCCTACTTCGCGCACCGACGAAACCTCGTCGTTAAAGCCTTCCAGGCGGCGGTATTCACCGCGCTGCAGCACGATGCAACGGCCGCGGAAGCCCGAGTGTTCGCACAGTTCCCAGCTACCCGAGCGCACGATCACGCTCGAGGCGCGGTCGTTGAAGCCATAGTCCACCAGGTCGGGCGTGGCGCTGCGCAGCGTGACCGACGCGCCGCCGAAGTTGTCGTCGGTGTACAGCGTGATTTCGCCGGCATGGGCGGCTGCGGCCAGCAGCGAGGTGGCGGTCAGCAACACGGTGGTGTTCAACAGGCGCGAGAGGAATGTGTTCATGATCGGTAAGAAAGATAAAGGTTAATGACGGCTGGCAAGACTACAAGGCCACAACGCGCACGGCAGCGCTGGCGACGACAGACAACCATGGCCAAATTGCAAGCAATTGTAAGGCCGCGCAGGTGGCGCAACAATCCCCGCTTATTTGTGCTCGCGCTTGGTGTCGCGCGCGGCATCGCGGCCGGCGTCAAGTTCGCGCACCGAGGACATCATGTCGTTAAAGCCCTTGAGTTCGGCGTATTCGCCTTCCTTGAGGATCAGGCATTTGCCCTTGTAGTGCTTTTCCGCGCACACTTCCCAGCGGCCTTGGTGCACGATGACGCTGGAGGTCTTGTCGTTGAAGCCCTGCTGGTCGAGGTCGGGCGCCGCCTCGTGCAGGGTGATGGCCGGACCGCCAAAATGTTCGCGCGTGTACAGCGTGATGTCGCCTGCCCAGACGGCGGTGGCGGCGGTGCTGAGCACGGCAGCGGTAAGCATTTTTTGCATGGACGGTCTCCGGGTCGGGCTGAGCCAGCATGATACCGCGCAAAACTATTGGCAACACAGTAAAATTGTCCGTTTCTGTAACAACTTTGTTTCTCCATGCCCCATACCTTTACTTTGCCCAATGTCCGCCGTGAAATCGCCTCGCTGTGGCAGCTTGCATGGCCGGTGCTGATCGGCCAGCTGGCCAATGTCGGCATGGGCGTGGCCGACGTCGCCATGACGGGCCACACCAGCGCCGATGAACTGGCCGCCGTGTCGCTGGGCGCCTCGGTGTGGGCCATCGTGCTGGTCACGGTGACGGGCGTGATGATGGCGGTCAACAGCATCGTCGCGCACGATGTCGGCGCCGGCGCACTGGTCAAAGTGCCGCACACGGTGCGCCAGTCGCTGTGGATGGGGTTGGGCGTGGGTGTGGTGGCGGCGCTGCTGGCCAATCTGGCGACGCTGGTGTTCGACCATCTGTACCTGACGCCGCACGTGCAGCGCCAGGCCGCGCTGTTTGTGCACATCATCAGCATCGGCCTGCCGCCGTTTGCCGCCTACCGCGCGCTGTACGGCTACAGCACCTCGATCAACCAGACCAAGCCGGTGATGGTGATTGCGCTGCTGGGCCTGCTGTTCAATGTGTTCGTCAACTGGCTGCTGGTGTTTGGCCACTGGGGCTTGCCGGCGCTGGGTGGCGTCGGCTGTGCGGTGTCCACCGGCTTGTGCATGTGGCTGATGCTGGGCGCCATGCTGGTCTGGCTGCGCCTGGCGCCGGCCTACCGCGCCACCTACCCGTTCACGCACTGGGAGTGGCCGCACTGGCCGGAGATCCGCTCCATGCTGCGCCTGGGCCTGCCCATCGGCGTGACCTATTTTGCCGAGGTCAGCGCGTTTGGCGCGGTCAGCCTGCTGGTGGCGCGTTATGGCGTGGTGGAAGTGTCGGCGCACCAGATCGCCCTGAACTTCAGCTCGCTGACCTTCATGGTGCCACTGAGTTTTGGGATTGCGCTGATTACGCGCGTCGGCCAGTCCATGGGCGAAGGCGATGCGGTGCGCGCGCGCTTTGTGGCGTGGGTCGGGGTCGGCATGGCGCTGGCGTTTGGCGTACTGTCGGCTGCCGCCATGGTGCTGCTGCGGCACCAGATCGCCGCCGCCTACACTTCGGACCTCGCGGTGCAGGCGCTGTGCGCCTACCTGCTGCTGTTTGCCGCGCTGTTCCAGCTGTCCGACGCCACCCAGGTCGCGACCTCGAGCGCGATCCGCGGCTACAAAGTCACGCGCCAGCCCATGCTGATCCAGCTGCTGGCGTTCTGGGGCTTTGCGCTGCCGCTGGGCTGCTGGCTCGGTCTGGGCCATGACATGGCGGCAGCCGGCTTCTGGATCGGCCTGTGCATCGGCCTGACGGTGGCGGCGGTGCTGCTGAGCTGGGCGTTGCAGCGGCTGTCCGTGCGCAAGGTGGCCGAAGGAAAAACGGTTTTCTAGCGCGGATTCCCAATCTTGCCGTCTCGCCACGGCCGTGTGCGTCTGGTATCGTCTCGGATTCTGTCAATCATAAGAGACACCCATGCGTTTCATACTCTGCTTCCTCGCCCTGCTGTCGGGCGCCGCCTCGGCGGAAAAACTGACCCTGGACCGTATCCACAGCGACCCGTCGCTGAGCGGTCCGGGCATGCGCAGCCTCAAGGTGTCGCCGGACGGCGCCCGCGTGACCTTCCTGCGCGGGCGCGAAGACAACCAGTTCCAGCTCGACCTGTGGGAATACAACCTCAAGGATAAAACCACCCACCGCCTGGTCGACTCCAAGGTGCTGGTGCCGGAAGAGAATCTGTCGGACGCCGAAAAAGCCCGCCGCGAGCGCGAGCGCACCGCCGCGCTCAAGGGCATCCTGAGCTACAGCTGGTCGCCGGACGGCAAACGCCTGCTGGTGCCGATCGCCGGCAATCTGTACCTGATCGACGTCAGCCAGCCGGACACCGCGCGCATGGTCGCCAGCGGCAATGTGCTGGACCCGAAAATTTCGCCGCAAGGCCGCTACGTGTCGTACGTGCGCGACCAGAACCTGTTCGTAATCGACCTCAGCACGGGCAAGGAAAAGCAGCTGACCACCGACGGCAAAGGCACCATCCACAATGCCGAAGCCGAGTTCGTGGCGCAGGAAGAAATGGCGCAGACCACCGGCTACTACTGGGCGCCCGATGATTCGGCGATCGCCTACAAGCGCTACGACGAAGCACCAGTACCCGTGGTGCGCCGCTTTGAAATCTTTGCCGACCGCACCGAAGTGGTCGAGCAGCGCTACCCTGCGGCGGGCGATCCCAATGTGCTGGTGCAGCTGAAAATCGTTGCGCCTGACAGCGGCGCCATCCGCGATGTCGCGCTCGGCGACAACCAGGACATCTACCTGGTGCGCGCCGACTGGAGCGCCAACAGCAAGGCCCTGCTGTTCCAGCGCCAGACCCGCGACCAGAAAAAGCTGGAGCTGATCTCGGTCGATGCCGCCACCCTGGCGCAGAAAGTGCTGATCACCGAAACTTCGCCAACCTGGGTCAGCATCTTTGACGACCTGCGCTTCCTGGCCGATAACAAGGGCTTTGTGTGGTCGTCGGAACGCAGCGGCCGCAAGCACCTGTACCTGTATGGCATGGACGGCAAGCTCAAACACGCCATCACCAAGGGCGAATGGGGCATCGACCGCCTGCTGGCACTGGATGAAAAAAATGGCCGAGTCTATGTGCAGTCCAACCGCGATGCGGTGGTCGACAGCCAGACCTATATGCTCAAGCTGGATGGCAGCACCGCCGACAAGCCACTGCGCGTGACGCAGGGCGACGGCTGGCATGATTCCTCGTTCGCCCGCAGCGGCGAGGTGTTTGTCGATACCTACTCGAACCCGGACACGCCGCCGCAAATCAGCGTACGCAGCCAGGACGGCAAGATGATCTCCTGGATCGACCAGAACGAACTGAACGCCAACCATCCGTACGCCAAGTATCTGGATGCTCACCTGAAAACCGAATACGGCACGCTCAAGGCCAAGGACGGCCAGACGCTGTACTACTCGATCATCAAGCCTTCCGGCTTTAACGCCTCGAAGAAATACCCGGTCTACCTGTCTACCTACGGCGGCCCGCACTCGCAGCATGTGTCGCGCAAATGGGGCAATTTCTTTGACCAGTACATGGCGCAGCAAGGCTTCATCGTCTGGCGCCTGGACAACCGCGGCTCGTTCCGCCGCGAGCGCGCCTTCACCGACGCCAACTACCATCAACTGGGCCGCGTGGAAGTGGAAGACCAGCTGACCGGCATCGAGTACCTGGGCCAGCAAAGCTATGTGGACGCCAAGCGCATCGGCGTGTTCGGCTGGAGCTATGGCGGCTTCATGACCTTGCGCCTGCTGGCCGAAGCGTCGGACAAGATCGCCATGGGCGTATCGGTGGCGCCGGTGACTGATTGGTCGCTGTACGACACCCACTACACCGAGCAATTCATGGGCACGCCAAAAGAAAACGCGGCCGGCTATGACTACAGCGGCGTTTATTCGCATCTGGATGGGCTGAAATCGCCGCTGCTGCTGATGCACGGCATGGCCGATGACAATGTGCTGTTCACCAACACCACGCGCATGATCGATGCGCTGGTCAAGCGCAATGTCCACTTCGAGCTCATGACCTACCCCGGTGGCAAGCACGGCATCTCGGGCCGCGCGCCGCAGCGCCATGTGTACGGCAACATCGAAGCATTCTTCAAAAAGAATCTTCAGCCGCAATAAACCAAAACAGCCGCGCAAGCGGCTGTTTTGTTAAGGGCACCAGCAAGGATTAGTTGCGGTTGCCTTTGACTACGTCTTCCACGGCTTCTTTGGCGTCGCCATAGCCTTTCTGGATTTTGCCTTCAGCCTGTTTGTTCAGGCCTTTGGCTTGCTGTTCGGAGCTACCGACCAGTTTGCCAGCTTCTTCCTGAATTTTGCCGCCGATTTCTTTGGCTTTACCTTTGACTTGGTCCTTGTTCATGATGAACTCCTTAGTGAGTAATGAAGCGAAAGGGCATGCAGTAAAAGCGCTGCATGCATGGCTTCACTATAGGTCCATCATGGCAGAGCTTCTGTGCGCTCGCGTACGCAACGCCACACACTGGCCAACCAGGGCTGTTGCTCACGCGGCAGACCAGTTGGGCGGTAGTAATGCTGGACTTCGACAAAGCCTGCTGCGGCAAGGTAAGCCGCCCAGGTGGGGTAGTCGTAGTAGCTGCCGTAGCGCGGGCCATTCCAGCCCTCACTGTTGTCGCCACGCGGATTGGAACTGAACAGCACTCCGCCGGTTTTCAATGCAGCATGCAAGTCTGTGAGCACTTGCGGCAACGCCGCGCTGGGCACATGGAACAAGGAGGCGTTGGCGTAGATGCCGTCGAAATACTGCGCCGGCAACGCCAGCTGGACGAAGTCCTGCTGCCACACGTCGCAGCCGCTGTAGGCGCGCGCCATGTCAACGAACCGCGCCGAACCATCAATGCCGGTCGCTTCATGGCCCATGGCCTTGAACGCTTTCAGATCGCGCCCCGGGCCGCAGCCCAGGTCCAGCAAACGGTAAGGCGCGTCAGCCTGAATCGCATCCAGCAAGGCGCCAATATTCTGGCTCACGTCATGGTCGATGGTGCCGGCAAAAAACTGCTCTGCCGTGCGCTCGTAATGCCGCAGCGTGGTCTGGGTGATGTTTTCGATGTCCATGGGCGGAGTATATGCGAGGCGCGCTTGTGGCGTGAGTGGCCGATCAATCGACCACAATCGTCAAACCGCGTCTACCAAAAAATCGCCGCGCGCACGACCGGATCGACCACGATTACGGAAAAGCGACGAAACCCCATCAAATCTCTTCTGCCATGCGAGGAATCCCTATATAGTTAGCCTATAGCAACGCGACCATCGCCAAGGAGATAAATATGAAACTTGATGCCCTGTTCCAGAATCCAACTGCGTTGCCTACCGCGCCCAAAGTCGTGGAAGAGCTGATCAGCAGTTTCGACAAGGCCAGCGTCTCGACCGAAGAGATCGCGAAAAAACTGTCGACGGACCCGGTACTGAGCGCCAAGCTGCTGCGTCTGGCCAACTCGGCCTACTACCACGTCTCGCGCAGCATCGGCACCGTTGAAGATGCCGTCCTGATGCTCGGCTTTGTCACCGTGCGTACGCTGGTCATCAGCTCCGGCCTGGTCAGCGGTTTCAAAACCGTACCGGGACTTGATCTGAAGCAGTTCTGGAAGTACAGCCTGCACACCGCCGTCAGCGCCAAATGGATCGCCAAGAAAACCAAGGAAAACACTGACCTCGCCTTCACCATCGGCATGATGCACGCGATCGGCCAGCTGGTGATCCACTCGGCCGCGCCGGAACAGGCCATGGCGCTGGACAAGGTGGCCGGTCCGATGGATCCGCGCCGCCTGGACGCCGAGCAGCAGTCGCTGGGCTACACCTTTGCCGACGTCGGCGCCGAACTGGCCAAGCGCTGGAAGTTCCCGCCCGCCTTCTCGGAAACCATCTCGGCCTTCCCGGAACCGCACCACAATGGCGAACTGAACCGCCTGGCCGCCGTGGTCGCGCTGGCCGCCTGGCGTGCACGCGTTGCCGCCGCCGAGCTCAACGATGAAGAAATCGCCGCCTGCTACCCGGTCGATCTGGCCGAAGAACTGGGCCTGGATGACAACGCCCTGATCGACGACATGCCACCGCCGGACGAGCTGAGCGCTGGCCTGGAAGAGCTGGTCAAATAAGCAAGAATTAGCTTTACTACATCGAAATCCGCCTGTTTTTCACTGCAGGCGGATTTTTTTCGACTTTTTTTCGATTTTTTTCAAAAAAACCCTAAAGTTCCCGTTTAAGGCGACGTTAATCAGGACATGCGGTAATCCGCTTTAACTTAGCCAGGTGCAAATATGACCTCTTCCGAAGTCCTCTCGATGTACGAAAACATTGCCGGTTTGACCAATCAAATGGCAGCCGCTGCACGCATGGGTGACTTCAACAGCCTGGACAAACTGGAAGACCAGTGTGCCACGGAAGCGCGCGCCACCAGCACCGGCGTACCAGCCCTGAGCGGCGCCCAGCGTCTGCGCAAGATCGACCTGCTGAAACAAATCCTGGCCAACGACCGCGAAATCCGCGACGTCACCGATCCGTGGATGAACAGCGTCCCAGGCATGGCCCGCCAATAAACGCCGGCCCAGAATAACAAAAGCGCCTTTCGGCGCTTTTTTTTCGTCCCGGGAATCGCCGGGTCAGGCTGCCAGTGCCAGCCGCAACGACAGTGCAATCCCCTGCGCCGCCTGATTGATCTCTTCCAGCGACGGGAAGCTCGGCGCGATGCGGATGTGGCGGTCTTTCGGGTCCACACCGTAAGGGAACGCCGCGCCGGCCGGGGTCAGCGTGATGCCAGCTTCCTTGGCCAGTGCCACGGTACGCTTGGCCGCGCCGTCTGGCGTCACCAGGTCGATGAAATAGCCGCCTTCCGGCCGCGTCCACGACACGCCCGGCACCTCGCCCAGATGCGCCTGGAACTGCGCCAGCACTGCGTCAAACTTCGGCTTGAGCAGCTGGCGATGCTGTTCCATCAGCGCTTCCAGCGTCGGCAAGTCTTTCAGGTAGCGCACATGGCGCAGCTGGTTGATCTTGTCCGGGCCAATGCTGCGAATGCCCGCATGCTTGGTCCACCACGCGATATTGGCCGGCGATGCCGCCAGCGCCGCCACGCCCGAACCGGCCCAGCTCACCTTGGACGAGGAGGCAAACACAATCGCGCGGTCCGGATTGCCGGCCTTGGCGCACGCTGCCAGAATATCCGCCACCGCCAGCTTGCGCTCGCCCAGGTGGTGGAAGCGATAGGCGTCATCCCACATCAGGCGGAAGTCCGGCGCGGCCGTCTTCATGGCCGCCAGCCGTTCCACCACGCGCTCCGAATACACCACGCCGCCCGGATTGCTGTACTTCGGCACGATCCACATGCCCTTGATGCTGGCGTCTTCGGCCACCAGTTTTTCCACCAGATCCATGTCCAGGCCGTCTTCGGTCAGCGGCACATTAATCATCTTGATGCCGCGCGTCTCGCAGATCGCGAAGTGGCGGTCATAGCCTGGCACCGGGCACAGAAAGGTCACTGGCGACTGCACCCACGGCGCATGGCCCGGCACGCCGTTGAGCAGGCTGTAGACAATCACATCGTGCATCAGCGACAGGCTGGAGCTGCTGTCCACCACCACTTGCGCGGCCGGCACATCCAGCAGCTCGGCAAACAAAGCGCGCGCTTCCGGCAGGCCGATGGTGCCGCCGTAGTTGCGGGCGTCGGTGCCGTCGGCCGCCTTGTAGGTATCCAGCGCATCGACGAGCGCATTGGACAGATCCAGTTGTTCCGGTGCGGGCTTGCCGCGCGACATATCGAGTTTGAGGCCGAGTTGTTTGAAGGCTTGATATTGTTCAGCTGCGCTCATGGGGCTCTTTCAAGGTGGGAAAAATAGCGCCAAACACTATACCCCAGATTGCCAGAGCGCATGCAGAGCTTACAGCTATATGCTTATGCAAATTTTGCATTACTGTGCCGGCGATTCGGCCGCCACCTCGGGCTGCGCGGCCTCCTGCACCACCGGTTCATCCTTCTTCTTGCGGAAGCCCTGCCAGATTTTCAGCGGGCCACGGCCGGCGTTTTTCTTGCGCCACCAGACCAGGCCGCCACCCAGCAGCGCCAGCAAGCCGACACCGCCGGCCGCCAGCGGCAGCACATTGCTGGACGGCTGCTCCGGTGGCTTCTCCTTCTTGTATTTCAGTTTGGGCAGCACCCGCACCTGCTTGGTCGGTACCGGCGGCGATGCTGCCGAGGCCGCACTTGCTGCCGAAGCCGCCTCGCTTGCCGCCTGCGCGGACGTACTCGCCTCTGACGGGCCGGACGCCTCTGCCGCCGCCTTGGCCGCATGCATCCCCGTCTCGCCCTCCGCCGACAGCTTGGCCGTCGATGCGGAAGACTGTTCTGCGTGCGCCGCTTTGTCGCCAGCCGATGCGGTCGCCGTCGCACTGCCATGTCCCGCGCCCTGCGCAGCCGCCGCCACGACCGCCGGCGCAGGAGCACTCGCTGCTGTCGTCTTGCCCGTGGTGGCCTCGGCATGTCCCGCAGGCGCCCCCGGACTGGCCGCCGAAGCCCCCTTGGCCGCCGCAGGCGCTGCCGCCGACGTCGTCGGCGCCGCACCACCCAGCGCGCCCTGCAAAGCCTTCAGCTTGCCCTCCAGCTCGGTAATCTTGGTCGACAGCTCGGCATTATGTGCATCCAGCGCCACGCACTCCTTGGCGCTCATGCCACTCGGCGGACAGGCGGCCCGCGCAGGCCGTTTCACGCCCTTCGGCAACGGCAGCGGCGCCAGCGGCAGCAAAGCCTGCGATACATTGATCGGCACCTCGGCGATCTCCGCGCGCGTCAGCGGCCGCCCCTCCGGCGTCACCAGCACACCGGCAATGCGCCGCGCCTGCAGCGACTTCACCTCGCCCGGCGTGCCCGTCTCCGCCTCATGCAACGAAGGCAGCGGCGCCGGTTTGTTGCGCTCGCGCGCCGCTGCGGCAGGCGCCGGCTCCGGCTTCGCGGTTTCAGACTTGGCGCTCGTTGACTTGGCGGCCTCAGCTTTAGTAGCGTCGGATTTGGTAGCTTCGGATTTAGCAGCCTCGGAATGCGCCGGCTCCGCCTTGGGCGCCGCTGTGGCCGCGCGCGTCGCCCGCGCCTGGGCCGTAATCTGCTGTGCCTGCGCCGGCGTCATTGCACTGGCCAGCGGGGCCGGCGTAGGCGTAGGCGTCGGCGGTGGCGCCGGATTCGGGTCCGGCTGCAGCCACACCGTGGCCAGCCGCACATCCTGCTTGCCCGGCACGCCCAGCTGCACGTACAGATGCACATACTCCGCATCCACCGCCCGCGTGGTCGTCACATGCAGCACCGAACGCTGCCCGCGCTGCTCCACCTGCATCCGCACCGACGCCAGCGCCGGATGCATGGCCACATTCGCGCCCCGGTACACGTCCTGCTGCGCCAGCCGCGCCTGCAGGCCCGTCACCTCCTCCGGCGTCAGCGCCACCAGGTCGATATCCACCGCCAACGGCTGGCCGATATACGACTTGGGCGCGATATCGCCCAGCTCAGCCGCGTGGGCCGCCGGCAAGCCAGCCGCCAGCGCGGCGCAGGCCAGCGCCAAGGCACGGATCGGGGTTGTGAATTGCTTGTGCTGCATCATTTCAGGGTCGCGGTCAGGCGAGAATTTCAAAAGTGTAACAGCTATAACGGCTGATTTTTCCGGTTTTGTAGCCCCCGGTTAATTTTTCCGAACTGCGCTACACTCGATCATCTTGTTTCGACCAAGGATTCAACCATGAGCACCCGTAGCGAACGCGATAGTTTTGGCCCCATCGACGTCCCCGACGCCCAATTGTGGGGCGCGCAGACCCAGCGCTCCCTCGAGCACTTCCGCATCTCCACCGAAAAAATGCCGAGCGAGCTGATCCACGCCCTGGCCAGCGTCAAACGCGCCGCCGCCCGTGTCAATCTCGACCTCGGCCTGCTGGAGGGCGCCAAAGCCATCGCCATCACCCAGGCCGCCGACGAAGTGCTGGCCAACCAGCATCCGGGCGAATTCCCGCTGGCCGTGTGGCAAACCGGCTCCGGCACCCAGTCAAATATGAATATGAATGAAGTGCTGGCCAACCGTGGCTCCGAGCTCATGGGCGGCGTGCGCGGCGAACAGCGCAAGCTGCACCCCAATGACGACGTCAACAAAGGCCAGTCGTCCAATGACATCTTCCCCACCGCCATCCACGTGGCGGCCGCCCAGGCACTGGCCAACAACGTGCTGCCCGCGCTGCAGCAGCTGCGCGCCAGCCTGCACGCCAAGGCCGTGGCGTTTGCCGACATCGTCAAAATCGGCCGCACCCACCTGCAGGACGCCACGCCGCTAACGCTGGGCCAGGAGTTCTCGGGCTACGTCGCCCACCTCGACTTTGCCGCCCACGCGCTGCAGGCCGCCCTGCCCGGCGTGCTGCAACTGGCCGCCGGCGGCACGGCGGTCGGTACCGGCCTTAACGCGCATCCCGAATACGCCACCCGCATTGCGGCCGAACTGGAGCACGCGCTGCGCCTGCCGTTCCGCACCGCTGACAACAAATTCGCCGCACTGGCCGGCCACGACGCCCTGCTGAGCGCCCACGGCGCGCTCAAGACCCTGGCCGCCGCGCTCATGAAAATCGCCAACGACGTGCGCTGGATGGCCTCCGGCCCGCGCTCGGGCCTGGGCGAAATCACCATTCCCGAAAACGAGCCGGGCAGCTCCATCATGCCGGGCAAGGTCAACCCGACCCAGTGCGAGGCGCTGACCATGCTGGCCTGCCAGGTGTTTGGCAACGACGTCGCCATCACCATGGGCGGCGCTTCCGGCAACTTCGAGCTCAACGTCTACAAGCCCATGATCGCCCACAACTTCCTGCAAAGCGCGCGCCTGCTGGCCGACGGCATGCGCAGCTTCGAGGAGCACTGCGTGCACGGCATCGAGCCCAACCGCAGCCGCATCGAAGAACTCATGGAACGCTCGCTGATGCTGGTCACCGCGCTGGCGCCGCACATCGGCTACGACAAGGCCGCCAGCATCGCCAAGAAGGCCCAGCACGAAGGCACCACGCTCAAGCAGGCGGCGCTGGCGCTGGGCTATGTCACGGCCGAGCAGTTTGAACAGTGGATCGTGCCGCTGTCCATGACCCAGCCCGGCGCCACCGGTTAGAAGCCGTAGGAATAGCGCACGCCCATGAGCCAGTCCGGCCGGGCATTCGCATCATGGCCGGGATTGACGCGCCACATCACCGCGCCCGTCACCCGGCCCTGGCTGCCCTCCTTGCCCAGCAAACGGGTATAGCCGAACTCCAGATCGCGCTCGGTGGCGGTGGGCCGCAGGTTCAGCGTGGGCGCGCCCAGCGCCGCCACGCCGGGATCGACCGTCTGCGGCAAGGCGCCGCTGTACGCCAGCGAACCGCTGCGCACCTTGGCCGGAATCGATAAGGTCACAGCAAAGCGGTCACTGCCGCTGAAAATCTGGCGCCGCACATAGCCCGCGCTGTACGCTACCGTGCGTACCGACGACACCTGCGCCAGCAGGCTGTCCGGGCTGCCGATGCCGTCCGTGCGGCCATACGAGGCCATCGCCATCAGCGAGCTGCGCGCGTCCAGCGCATAGCCCAGTGACAGCGAGGTGAAGGTGGTGGTTGGCCGCGTGCTGAGCATCATGCCCATCGTATGCTGCATGCCCGGCGCGCCGCCCGCCTCGCGCAGCAGGCCGATGGTCACAATGCCGGTGGCGCGTCCCATTTTCTGTTCAAATTCCGCACTGCTCAGGAAGCGCTTGCTGTGCTCGTTGAGCAGCGGCCCGAGCGGATCGAGCAGCGCCTGGTCGTGCGACAAGGCGCCAAAGCGCAGCCGTGGTGCGCCCGCCAGCAGTATGCCGCGCGCCGGACTTTGCAGCGACTCGGCCAGCGCCGACTGGCGGTCGGCTGCATCAAACAGCAGCGCCGCATCGGCGCGTTTTTCAAACCAGAGGGAAGTTTGCTGAGGCGCAAACGGATCGGATGCGACAGCGTCTGCGCCAAGCAGGCCCAGTGTCGCCAATGCCAGGGAGAGCTTCTTCATGATGCAACTCGCTACGGTCGTTGCGCCCTGCTTAAACCTTCAGCAGTTAATTCAGCATAGCTCTTTCTTTGCCCGGTAGCAATCCAAATTACTTTGCAGGGATGAGGTAAACTGCGGGCCTGTCGGAATGTCGCTACACTGGATGAAGGTAGGGCGACCGCCGATTTCACATCATGGCAACAGAGGATAAAATGGAAAAAGTAAGTTTCGAATTGCATGGCGAGTTTGTCGAGCTGAATCAGCTCCTGAAACTGGTGGGCCTGTGCGACAGCGGCGGCGCCGGCAAGCAGATCGTCGCCAGCGGCGATGTCAAAGTGGATGGCAAGCAAGAGCTGCGCAAGACCGCGAAAATCCGCGCCGGCCAGCAAGTGACTGTGGGAGATATTAAAATCAGTGTAGAAGGCGCGTAATTCTTCTTGCATTCAGGAAATAACCTCCTAAGCTGCAAGCAAGCCTTTCGCGCGTTTGAGTGCGCGCAAACCGGCAGCGGCCGGCCCGGCTATATTGGGCCACTCTGCCCCGGCTTTTCAACCAGATCACACAGGGGGACGTCATGGACGGTCCTGAACCAAGCAGCCTCACCCAGGAACGATTGCTGGACGACTTGCGCCAGGTGATCGAAAACGCCGAAGATCTGCTGAAAAATACCGGCCAATACCATGGCTCGCTCTATCAGGCGGCCCGCAGCAAGCTGGCTGAAGCGCTGCAAACCGCCACGGCAGAACTGGCACGTTTTGAAGACATGCAGATCGACCGCATGATTGAACTGACCGCCGTCGCCAGCCGGCTGCACCGCGACCTCACCGGCGAAGCCCGGCTGCTACGCGCATTCCGGCGCGAAGACTGACGCCACCAGCAAGCCGTGCGCCAGCCAGCGCTGCAGCTGGCCGGCCACATCGAAATCCTCGTCCAGATCAAACGCCGCATCCAGCGCCGCGCCCAGCGTGCCGCCGTGCGCCAATGCGCTCAGTGCGGCATGGCTGGCGGCAGTCAGCGCCAGCACGCCGGCCTGCCACTGCGGCCGCACCACCACGCCATAGCTGGGCGCCGCCATATTGTCAGGAAACGCGCCACCGTCCGGCTGGTGCGCCAGCCACAGCGGCACCACCGCCCAGCGCGACGCCAGCAACTGCGCGGCCGGCGCCAGCGTCAACGGCGCCGTCTCGACCTGCGTGGGCGGGATGGCCGCCAGTTGCTGCGCCGTCAGCGCATCCGTCAGCGGCGCATAATGCGCCCGGTGCAGCGCCCACTCCAGCGCCGCCATGTCTGGCAGATAGGGATAGTCCGCCACATGCGGGAAGGCGCGCAGGAACGCCGCGAAGTGCACGCCGAAGTGGTTGAGGTCAGGGTTGTCGGAGGGGTGGGCGTGGCCGTAAGCGCGCGCCAGGCCGCCAAAGAAGTCTTCGCCCACCAGTGCCAGCACCACCGGGTAGGCGGCGGCCAGCGTCTTGGTCCAGGTGGCTGTCAGATTGCCGCGATACAGCGCGTAGCGGTGCGGCGTATGCATGCCCGCGCGCAAGCCCGCCAGCACCGGCGGCGCCAGTTGCGGCGCCAGCAGCGCGCCAGCAAACTGCTGCTGTACAGCGGCCGCATTGTCCGCGCCGGCCTCCGCCACCACGCCTGGCAGCGACGGCAGGTCAGTCGGCGTCACCAATATGGCGGGCGCCATCGCGTGTGCCGCCAACGCCTTCGCCTTGCCCGCTTCCGCCAGCAAAACCTCCAGCGGCGGAATCTCCGTATCCCATTCAATCAGGGTCGGCACTGCGCCAAAGCGCGCCAGCGCCGCCTCATACAGGCGCCACACGGGGGCTGCCACGCGGGCGCCATGGTGATCGATGACCGCCTCCGGCGTCACCAGATGGCCGGCCAGATGCAGCTCGCCCACCGTGTCCGGCGCAATGGCCGCAATAGCGGCCAGCGCGTCCTCGCCATGGTTGCACTGGTTGACGTATAAATTATTGAGGTCCAGTAGCAGCCCGCAGCCCGTGCGCGCTGCCAATGCCGCCATGAATTCGGCCTCGCTCATCGCATCCGCCTGGAAGCGCACATAGGCCGACACATTCTCCAGCAGGATCTGCCGTCCCAGCACGTCCTGCACCTGCTGCACGCGCGCGCTGAGCAGGTCCAGCGCCGCCTGGTCCAGCACCAGCGGCAGCAAATCGTTGAGCTGCCGGTCCGCCAGCGCGCCCCAGCACAGATGCTCGGACACCAGTACCGGCTCGACCTGCCGCACCAGCTCCCGCACGCGCAACAGATGCGCTGCCGAAAATCCGCGCGCCGAGCCCAGTCCCATACCGACGCCATGCAGGCTGACCGGATAATCGCGCCGCAGCTGCTGCAGCACGTGCCAGTCCCAGCCCGCGCGGTCGAGATAATTCTCGCTATGCACCTCCAGCCAGCCGACCGTCGGCCGCTGCGCGAGGAACTGCCGGTAATGCGGAGCGCGCAAACCGACGCCGACACCCAAGCCGCGCGTCATTGCCGCTCCGCCAGCGCTCACTTACTTGGCAGGTGGCGTGGTCTTGCCGCCGGCCTTCTCGCACGTGCCCTTGGCGACAAACTTCCACTCATCGGGCTCATTGTCGGCCTTGGCTTGGCCAGCGCACGAGTGAGCGCTGGTGCCGCAATCGTTCTGGCCGGTCTTGGCCACGCCGTAGCATTTTTCCTTGTCATCGGCAGCGGCGGCAGTACCCACCTGGGCAGCACACACGGTGGCCAGCGCAGCAGCGATCAAGGCTTGACGTTTATTCATGGTAAGTCTCCTGAGGAAAGTGAAAAGCATCCGCAGCGTACCAGCAATTACGCCAATACGCATCTGTCTGATCGTCAGGGGATAGCGCGTGCAGCAGCACACGCTGCGCACCGGACGGTGCGCAGGAGAAAGCTGCGGCGCGGGACGGCGGCCGCAGACCACCCACTCAGGCGGTGGTGTTGATGTTGTTGCCGAGGTGAGACGGCAGATTCGGCACGGGCGGAATCGCCTCAATCAGCGCGGAAGCGCTGGAAGCCTGAATGTCCTGAGCTTTTTTCAGTACGGCAATACCGACAGCTTGCTTGGTGCCTGTATCAGCAATTGTCGTTGCGGTCTGAGCAATACCGGTCACGTCCATGTGATCCTCCAGTTTCGGTTATCACTGTAATTTACGGACGCGGCGCGGCAAACTTTAGGGTTTTTTAGCCTTGGGATGAAATTTTTTTCAGATGCGTGAGTATCCAGACAAGCACTGCCTCGCGCTGGTTCAGGTCCAGCCACGTGACACTGTCGCGCAAGCCCGGCGGACGGGGATAATCGGCCGCCACCGCAATCACATGCTCATCGTCCGGATACAGCGGCGGCTTACCCGTGTCCAGGCGATGGACTTCCAGCTTATTGATGGGATACGACTTGAAGCCTTCCAGCAAGGTCAGGTCAGCTGGTGACAGCCGCGCCAGCTGCTCATCAAGTGACGGTTCCGGCGCGCCGCGCAGCTCATGCACAATCGCATAACGGAACGGCGACGCCACCATCACCTCCGCAGCTCCCGCCATGCGCAGGCGTGCGCTGTCCTTGTGCGGCGGTTCCAGCTCCAGATCGTGGTGACTATGCTTGATGACGTTGACCTTCAATCCCCGCGCCGCCAACTGCGCCAGCAGATCCACCAGCAGCGTGGTCTTGCCGCTGCCGGAACGGCCAACAATACCAAGGAGGGAGCGCGCGTGCGCAGAGCTGACGTCGAGCATTCGGGGCCTTTCTACACCATCATGTTGTTGCCCGACATTATACGCAGCAACATCTTGATGGCGCAGCTAGCCCGTTCAGAGTTCAGGCTTGATGACCGGGCTGCGATGGCCTGCGCCCGCGAGTACGATCAGGCTCAGGCACAGCACAATGATGCTGAGGGTGCTCGGTTCAGTCGATTGCACCATTTCCGCAGCGTGCGCGCGCGGCAGGTAGGAAGCCGCGCCAATCAGGAAAGGCAAAAACTTCAAATGTTTCATGATATTTCCCATGCTGAGTTCACAATGATAGAAAAATATCATGATTTAATGACAGGCGAGTTACAGTTCAGTAGGGAACGCGATAACGGTAGCCTTTAAAGCTGAACACCGCCTCCTTGGGTTGCAATTTCTCCAGAACAAGGCCGGGCGCCACCTCTTCGCCCTCGTGGCGCAGCACCTTGTCGACCAGCAACAGGCGGTCGGCGGGGTTTTTAGAATAGATGTAGCCGCCCACAGCCACCTGTGGAATCGAGCGCTGTATCGGCTCTGGCAAGTCACGCTGATTTACCACCGGCTCTTCCGGCACGGCGGCCGGCTTGGCGGCGGGCGCCTGTTGCGCCTGCGGTTGCGCTTCCGGTACCGATGCGCGCGCCAGATTCGCCACCGATGGCGGCAAATCAGCCACTGGCGCCGGCAGCGGAGTTGGCGTCACCGTAGCGAAAACCGGCGCCGGTGCCACCGCAGCAACGGGCGCCGGCGCGACCGCAGGCACGGACGCCGGCCGCATCACCAGCACCAGCAACACACCGATCACCGCCGCCAGCAGCATCGACTTGCTGAACCGCCCGGCCGCCGTGGAGGCCGCCGCCGTCTGCAAGGTCGGCGCGTGAATCGTGGGCGAGCTGCCCAGCTGGCGTTCCGCTTGCGCCTTCTTGAGCGCTTCCAAAATATAAGACATAGCTATAACCAAGGTGGAGACCGCACTATCTTAACGTAAGCCCGGAGCTTGACAAAGCCGCGTCACGGGATAATACTAAACCACATGGTTAAGCATGACGACGCCCAACTCGATCTGGTATTTGCCGCGCTGGCCGACGGCACGCGCCGCCGCGTGCTGACCCAGCTCGAACAAGGCAGCCACAGCGTGAGCGAACTGGCGCAGCAGCATGCCATGTCGCTGCCCGGCTTCATGAAACACCTGGCCGTGCTGGAAGCCGCCGGCCTGATCGCCCGCTCGAAACAGGGCCGCATCGTGCGCTGCACGCTGGAGGCCGAGCCCATGCAGGAAGCAGCACAGTGGATAGCCCATTACGAACGCTACTGGAACGCCCAGCTCGATGCGCTGGGACGTTACCTCTATCACGAGGAGCAGACATGCACGCAAGCGAACACACCGGAGAAGTCCGCCTCGTCCGCCATTACCCCGTCAGTGCCGACAAAATCTGGCGCGCGTGGACCGAGCCGCAAGCGCTGATGCGCTGGTTCGGGCCGACGCCGGACACCATCGCCACCCACGCCGAGATCGACCTGCGTTTGGGCGGCCGCTACCGCATCGCCTTCCAGTCGCCCGATGGTGAACATAACGAAGTGGGCGGCGAGTATCTCGAAGTCCATCCCAACCAGCGCCTGGTATTTAACTGGGCGTTCCACAGCACACCCGAACGTGTCTCCCGCGTCAGCATCACGCTCACGCCCGATGCCGACGGTACCGGGCTGACGTTTGTGCACGACCGCTTCGTCGACATCCAGGCCCGCAACAACCACGAGCGCGGCTGGAACGCGTTCTTCCAACAACTCGATCAATTCATGGAGGCTGTATGAAATACGTAGGAAGCTGCCATTGCGGCAAGGTGAAATTTGAAGCGGAAGGCGAAATCGAATCCGGCCTGGCCTGCAACTGCTCGATGTGCCAGCGCAAAGGCTCGCTGCTGTGGTTCGTCCCGCGCACCAGCATGCAGCTGCTGACGCCGGAAGAAAACAGCAAGCCCTATCTGTTCAACAAGCACAAGATCGAGCACCGTTTCTGCCCCAACTGCGGCATCCATCCCTACGCCGAAGCAATCGCACCGGACGGTACGCCAACGGCCGCCATCAACCTGCGCTGCATCGAAGGGATAGACCTCAGTGCCATCCCCGTGCACCACTACGACGGCCGCGCCATCTGATCAGCGCAGGCGCGGCTCCTGCACGCCGCCCAGCTGATACAGGCGGATGAAAGTCTTGGGGCCGGCCACGCCGTCGGCCTTGAGACTCTGCGCGGTCTGGAAGGCCGTCAGGCGCTGGCGCAGGGCTGCATCCAGCGGCTGGTTTTCCTGCGGCTTTTTGAGGTCATAAATTTGCGCCAGACGCTTGGCCAGCCAGTCCACATCCGGTCCCTGGTCGCCGGCGCGTACCTCATCGCGCCACGCGCGCGGCGCCCGCCAGTAAGTCGTGTACTCCCCCTCATAACGGACTGACAAGGCATCCAGGCTCAGCGTCTGCGGCTTGCCGCCAGCGGCGACAATGGTGGCCGCGCCTTCCTCCAGCGCGGTCAGCAGCACATAATTGGGCGCGGCCGGATCGTCGTGCAGCTTGAGCAGCGCCGGACGGTCGAGCTGGCGGATATCTTCCAGCGAGCCCCTGGCTTGCAGACAGCGCAGATTGGCGCGCGCCGCCGTTGCACACGGATCGCCCTCCACCAGCGTCAGCCCCCACAGGCCAGCCAGCTGGCGCAAGGCGGCCGCAGCATCGGTGCCCGTGATGGCAGCTGCCGACGCAATCGCAGCGGACGGCGCGACCGCCACCGCTGGTGACGCCGGCGCCGCACTGTGTGGCGCACGCACGGCAAGGTTCGCCGCCGCAGCCTGCGCGGTCGTCACGCCCGGCCCGGCATTGCGCACTGCCAGCTGCCACGCCAATACGCTGAGCGCCACGCCACCAATCACGCCCGCCGTCACCAGCGGCCAGCGCGCCGCGCCAACACTGGCGCCCTGCCCTGCCGGCGCCGCATCCTGCCCGGCAAACACCTCGGCCGCCGCGCGGCGCAAAATCTTCGGCGACACCTGCGGCTGGTTCTCCACATACGCGCCCAGCAACGCGCGGTCGCACAGCAGATTGATACGGCGCGGCACGCCCTTGGTCAGCTTGTGCACCAGGCCCATAAGCTTGCGCGGGAACGGCACAATCGCCGTCGCGCCCGCCACCGCCAGGCGGTGCTCGATATACGTGCCGGTCTCCGCTTCCGACAGCGAGCCCAGGTGATAGCGCGCAATCACGCGCTGCGCCAGCTGCTCCAGCTCCGGCCGCGCCAGCATGCCGCGCAGCTCCGGCTGGCCGATCAGGATAATCTGCAGCAGCTTGCGCTCACTGGTTTCCAGATTGGTCAGCAAGCGCAGCTGCTCCAGCACCTCGGCCGACAGATTCTGCGCCTCATCGATAATCAGCACATTGTTGCGCGACTGCGCATGGCTGGCCAGCAGATAGGCATTGATCGCATCAACATACGTCTTCACGCTGACCGCGCCAGCGCCATGCGGCGGCAGCGCAACCCCGAACTCATCGCAGATCGACAGCAGCAACTCCTCCACCGACAGCTTGGGATTGAAGATATAGCCCAGCTTGCAATTTTCCGGGATCTGCTCCATGAAGCAGCGGCACACCGTGGTCTTGCCGGCGCCGATCTCGCCGGTCAGCAGCACAAAACCGCCGCCGCTGCCAATGCCGTACAGCAGATGCGCCAGCGCCTCGCGGTGGCGTTCGCTCATGAACAGATAGCGCGGATCAGGCGCAATGGAAAACGGCGATTGCTTCAGATTGAAAAATTGCGTGTACATGAAAGCCCGGAAAGTCAGCGGTCGCCTATTTTAGCCGCTGTCGGACCGGCGGCGGCTGCACCGGCGGCAGCGGCTGGTACTTGGCGCAATAAATCTTGGACTTGGTATCGAAATACACGATGCGGCTGGCCGGCTTGGCCTCGCGTACCGGATAGGCCGAAGTGTCGATCACCGTGTAGTGCGTGCCCACCTGCTGGATGATGGCTTTCTCCAGATTCTCCGGCGTCGCCTCGGCCACCGCGCCCACGAACACATAGGTGCTGGTGTCATCGCTGACCATCACCTCGGAAATCGTCGTGCCCCACAGCGAGGCGCCGTCCGTGCGGAACCAGAACGCACCACCGTCGTGCTTGTACGGCGCACCGAAATGCTTGAGCAGATAATTGTAGTAATAGATGTTATCGGTATGATCGCGGCACAGCAGGCCGTTACCGATGATCGTGCCAAACGTGGTGGGCGCCTGCGCCTGCGCCACGCCACACAGCAGCGCCAACGCGGCGCCCACGCAACCGTGCCGCGCCCGCATTACGTTTTGGACAACCACGCCCGGTTGGCGCTGATGCGCGCCTTGGCCGTCGGTGGCAGTGCTTCGTAGCAGCCTGGATATTGTTTCAAGGCATGCTCCTTGATTTCCTTCTGCAAGCCGTTAATCAAAAAAATATACAGCACACCACCGTCGCTGGTACTTTTAGTTCCCATGTACTTGATCATGTGCGCTCCTTTATCACTGCGCAGGCCTGTCATGCCCGCAGACTGATGTCCCATTATGACATCACGGCAGCGAGGCGGCCACACAAACAGTAACGGCCGTGCGCGCGCAAAAGTTGAATGCCGCTCAGCCCCGGATTTTTGCAGCTGATCCCTCCGTTCCGCGCGTCCATCCCATGGGCTGCGACGGCGGGTGACTTTTATCATATCGTCTATGGGTCGCCACTTCTTTTAACGAGATCCCTATGCAGCAGACGCTCAAACGCACCGCACTGGCCACCACCCTGTTACTGGCAGTGGCCGTGGCCGCCAATAGCCGCGCCGACAACAAGCAGGACGAAAGCTACGGCACCGAAACCCGCACCGTTGCCGCCTTCAGCAACCTCAACCTGATTGGCCCGTTTGACGTCATCGTCACCGCGCAGCCGGGCAACACGATTGAAATTTCCGGCCCACGCCGCCAGTTCGCCGAGATCGAAACCTCGGTCAGCGGCGACACCCTGACCGTGCGCAAGCCCAGCAAGAACAAAGGCTGGAGCTTCAACTTCGGCTGGGGCAAGCAAAACCGGCCACTGACGGTACGCATCAGCGCAGCGGCATTGAAAAGCCTGCGCAACGCCGGCAGCGGCGACGTCAGCCTGCAGCAATTCCAGGGCCAGCAACTGACCCTGATTTCCGACGGCCCCGGCGACATTACCGCCAGCGGCAAAGTGGCCGACCTCAGCGTGACCGTCGGCGGCAGCGGCGACGTCGACCTGCGCGCGCTGTCGACCGGCAGCATGAACCTGCGCATGAACGGTCCGGGCGATGTCAGCGCCAGCGGCGTCACGCAAGACCTGAACCTGGTGGTGAGCGGCGCGGGCGACCTCGACATCGGCGACATCCACGCCAACCGCATCAACGCTGCCCTGCACGGCCCGGGCTCCGTGGTGCTGCGTGGCAGCGCCAAAGAAATCCGCGCCGAAGTGCATGGCTCGGGCGACCTCGAAGCCTGCACGCTGAACGCCGACGAAGCCAGCGCCAAGCTGCACGGCCCGGGCGAAGCCTGCCTGGCCGGCCACATCAAAAAACTCGACGCCGAAGTGCACGGCTCCGGCGACCTCACCGTGCGCGGCCTGGAAGCGCAAAACGTGCGTGCGCGCCTGAGCGGCCCCGGCAACATGATCCTGTCCGGCAATGCCACCGTGCTGAGCGCGCAAGTAAGCGGCTCGGGCGACCTCGACGCACGCCAGCTGTGCACGCGCCAGACCGACGTCACCGTCCAGGGGACCGGCAACGCCATCGTCGCGCTCGCCGACAAAATGGACAGCACCCGCACCCACCTCGTCACCTACCACCGCTAACACCGCATCACTCCGGGGTCAGATACCGTCTTGAATAGCAAGCCCTTTGATCTGGTAATTCGGATCAAAGGGCTTGTCGTTATGAATCACGCCATAAATCAAATGCACCAGCTTGTGCATGACGGCAGCGATCACAGC